>NZ_JBFBFB010000016.1:0-171148 GCF_040683935.1 Streptomyces sp. NPDC093085
CGTAGTGCTCCAGGAGATAGGCGCAGTCCCGGTGGAGGAGGGCCAGGCGTACCTGGGCGGAGAGCGGTGTCAGGGCCGGGGCCTGTTCGGCGAGGTTGTGCCGGATGCTGTCCAGGCGTGAACGCCGGGGGTACCACTCGGGCCCGCCCGGCCAGAGCCCGTCGACGTGCGCCTCGGCGGCGGGCAGCAGGGCCGCGATATGGGTACGCAGGAGTGTGGCGGCGTGGGCCAGTTCAGCCTCGCCCGCCCGTGCGGTCCCCAGGGCGGCGGCCTTCGCGAGGGCGTCCTCAATACCGGTCCCCGGCATGGCCGGCGTCGTACCGGGCCCCGTCACCGGATACCACCCTGGCGCTGGTGGCCGTCGGCCAGGAGCCGGGCGACGGCGGCCGGGGAGCAGAGGGTACGGGCGTGGGCGGGCGGGACGGCCCAGTGGATTCCGGCGGGGCCCCTACGGTCGGGGCGGGGCACGGTGAGGTAGGTGTCCGGACCGAGCGCGGCGGCGTACCGGGGGTCCCAGACCGCCGCCGTTCCGGCGGGGACGAGGGCCAGGTACCAGCCGGGCGGCGACCAGATCACCGGACCGCCCAGCGGGGCCAGCACAGCGGTTACGGCGGACCGCTCGGGGGTGCTGGCCGCCGCGTGGACAAGGCGCTGCGGGAGTTTCACCGCGTCGAACATCGCGCCCAGGGCGAGCACGGCGGGACGCCCGTCCCGCCAGTCCCGGAACGCCGACTCCGGATCGGGAATCGATCTCGCCAGCCAGCGCTCGACGGGGGTGATGGTCAGCGGATGATGCTGCGTCATGATCGGCTCCATGTGACGGTGAGTAAGTTCCTCGTCACATCGTCCCGAGCATGCAACAGCGGAAGTACCCCAAGCTGGGGTACTTCTGTCGGTGCGTCAGTCTCGCTATTCCAGCCCGAACCAGCTACTCAGCGACCGCAACTCCTCGGTCGTCCGCCGGTACTTCATCGTCAGCAGCAGCGCCGCATCCCGCGCCATCGGCTTGTAGCGCGTCACCTGCGGGGCAACCTGCCGCGCCTGCTGAAGGTTCGCCAACGCCGCTTCACGCCGGTCGGCCGCGATGTGGGCCCGAGCGACGTTGATGTGGTACGCACTCATCCGGGTGGGCGGAACAGTCCCGGGAAGCATCTTGTTCTTGGCGATGACCTTGTCGGCCTCCGACACCTGCTGTAGCTCCAGCCGGGCCTGGATCTCGTGGATGGCGAGGTTGCCCATGCCGAACACGACACTGTGATGTCGCTGGTCCGAGGCGCGCGGTAGCCGCCGCAGGAGGGTTCGGGCCTCTTCGAGGTGGTGGTTCGTGGCCGCTGTGTCGCGGCGCCTGGACGCGAGGGTGACTTCCCGCAGCCGCATCCCGCCGAGGACCGTCAGACACTCCGCGCCCAGCCCGCGGCCCTCGTCGGCCAACTGCTCCCGGGCGGCTTGCAGAACGCGCAGCCCGGCACCGTACTCGTGCGCCGACTTGAACGTCTCGACCCGCTTGTACTCGGCGAGCGCGACAAGCACAGGGTCCGCAGTGAGCCCGGCCGCCCATCGCAGACGGTCCTCCACCTGCCCGCGCAGGTCCGGATACCCGAGCCGGTACGTGAGGGTGTGCGCCAGGTCGTAGGCCAGGGACAGCAGCCGGGCGGCCTGCCGCTGCTCCTTGCCCGCGCGGAGGTGTACGGATGCGGTCAGTTCTTCGAGCAGCGGGGGCAGGGCTTCACCGAGCCGGGTGAGCCGGCCGTGGACGCGGTGTTCGGTCGCGGCCTTGAGGTCGACCCGTAGCTCGGGCAGGGAGCGCGGCGTGTCGAACCAGTCGCCGGGCAGGTCCCAGTGCCGCAGCGCCGCCCGTACTTCGGTGATGGGGGCGTGGACCTGTTCGTCCTGCGGGAGGTCCCGGTAGGGCTGGCCGGTGAGGTCCTCGACGGTGACGTGGAGGACGCGCGCGACCCCGGTCAGGAGGCTCGGTGTGGGCTGACGCTCCCCGCGTTCGACCTTGCGGATGGCGCCGAGGGAAAGGTGGGAATGCTCTGCGAGTTGCCGCTGCGTGTATCCGGCCAGTTTTCGCCGGGACGCGATGCGGGCTCCGATGTGGACGTCGGCGGGCTCGGGCATACTGGGCTCCGTTCTGACCTAGTCACTCAGAACGGTACGCGCGGCGCCCCTGAATCGAGCTCGGCTTGGGGCGGTTGCATGTGGTCGACTGGGCCGATGACATCGACTCTCTACCTGTTCGCCAGCGCAGCCCCACCCGCTTTCGACATTGTCGGGGTCATCGGCGAGGTGCAGTCCCGCGGGTGGAATGTGTGTCTCGGGTTGACGCCGACGGCCGCGCGCTGGCTGGAGCCGCGAAGAGCTGAGCTGGAGCGGCTGACCGGCAGCCCCGTACGGTCCGAGTACAAACTGCCGGGCGAGCCGGACGTCTGGCCCAAGGCGGACGTCATCCTGCTGGCGCCGGCCACCTTCAACACCCTGAATGAGTGGGCGCTCGGATTGACGTCGAAGTTCGTCGTCGGCGTGGTTGCCGAGGGAATCGGCAAGGGCATCCCCATCGTGACGATGCCGTGCGTGAACGCCGCCTATGCCCAGCACCGGCGGCTGCACAAGAGCATTGCCGAGCTGCGGGAAATGGGGGTGACAGTGCTCTACGGCGAGGGCGGGTTCATGCCCAATCAGCCGGGCGAGAAGGAACCGTACCCCTGGGCCAAGGCGCTCGACGCGATCGCGAACGTGGCGACTCCCGCCTGATCGTCCAGCGCATGAACGCGTAACCGCAGGCGGCCCGGGGCTTGAGCTTCGGGGGGCGGGGCGAGGGTTCGCGCGGTGCTGAGCTGGGGAACAGGGGCGGCGGGGTGGCCCGGGGCTTGAGCTTCGGGGGTCGAGCTCTGCTTCTGAGGACTGGTTGGTTTCCTGTTTCCCACCCACCCTCCCTACCGTCCGCCCTGGCCCGGGTGTTGACTTTTCGCGATCGGGTTGCGACGCAGGGTGAGGAGCGTCTACCTTGCCCCTGAAACGTAAAACGGTCCCCGCCGGGTGCGCCAACACCTGACGGAGACCTCACCAGCTCGATCAAAGCGAGTGATCTTTGTGGCTGTTTCGCAGTTTAGTGTTGCGTCGGCGTGTGCGCACGGCGCTTCCCATCCGATGGCCAATCCGGGGTACGGGAAGCGTTCGGTTTCCGGTCAACCGGCCCCCTCCGCAGACGACTTCGCCCTCCTGCCCGGGCGGGAAGCCGCCATCGCCGGGTTCATCGACCGGCTGCCCGACGGGGCCGACATCTGCGTGAAAGCCCTGGCCAAGGTGATGGAGTACGGGCAGTGCGCCTTACGCACCGCCCTGAACTTCCTTGAACGGGCCGGGCATCTGCTGCGGCGACGCGAATTCCTCGCCGGTGCGAGCGGTGGGCGGTGGGTCACTCGTACGTGGTTCTCCCGTACGGCACGTGAGGGTGACGCCTGGGAGACGGGGGGCGAGACGGAGCGCCCGGACTTCCTGGACCCCTCAACTGCCGGTTGGTGCGCACCGGTTGCAATCGTGGCCGCCGCCCCGGCCGCACCGCCGATGACCAGCGCCGCCCCGGCCCCGGCCCCGGCTCCCTCCCCCGCCCTGGCGGCCGGTACGCGGCCACCCCGGTCCCGGGGGTATCTCCTGCTCGCCGCCCTCGGGCGCCGTTGCCCCGCGCTGTCGCTCTCCGCCGCCGACTGCGCGGCCCTGGAGCCCCTGGCCGCCGAGTGGTTCGTACGCGGGGCCGGGGAGGAGGATGTGCTGCACGCCCTCACCCACGGGCTGCCCGTACCCGTACACCATCCCGCCGGGCTCGTACGCACCCGGCTCACCGCCAAGCTGCCGCCCGAACCCGTTGACGTAGCGGCCACCCCGGGCCCGACAGCAGGCCCCCTGGTGGAGTGCGCCAACTGCCGCGCACCGGGACGACCGGAGGCCCTGGTCGACGGGGAGTGCCGCGCCTGCCGGGGCACTCCCGCACCCGTACCGTATCCCGCCGCGCTCCCACCGCACCGCGTCCGCGCCCTCGCCGCCGAAGCGCGGAACGCCGCCGCCGCATCAGAGCTGGACAAGGGCTAGACGAACCGGAAGAACCAGGCGGCGGTCCGGGCGCCTCTCTGTGCGCCCCGCCCCTATGCGCCTCGCCCGTCTCCTATGCACACCGCCGCGCGATCCGTGCCCCGCGCCCGGTCGGCGCGCTCCACTGGTGCGGTACCCGGGTCCCGTGGTGCACACGGAGTGCGGAGCGACGGAGGCGGTTCGATGACCACACCCCTGGCCGACTATGCCATGTTCGCGGGCAGACGCATCGCGATCGTCGAGCACATGCAGAACCACCCCTTCGTCCTGGGGCTGCGCCAGGCGCGCGAGCACGGGCTGGAGATCTGGCTGCTGACCGGTGACCGCTCCTGGTACACCCACGGCCACGACTGGGACACCCATCCGCTCGCCGCCGCCGTCGACCGGGTGATCGACGTGGACACCACCGACGTGGAGGCGGTCCTGGCGACTGTGACGGGACCGGGCGGCCGGCCGCTGGTGGACGGGTTGACCTCGTTCTCCGACTACCACACCGTGCTCGCAGCGCAGGCGGCGCGGCGGCTCGGGCTGCCCGGGCCCGACCCGGCCGCCGTGGAGACCGCGAACGTCAAGGACCGGCTGCGGGTGGCGCTCGGGGACGTGCCGTACAACATCCCCCACCGGCGGGTGAGCCGGGCCGACGAGTTGGCGGAGGCCGCCCGCGAGCTGGGCTTCCCGATGATCGCCAAACCGCCCGCCGAGGCCATCAGTTACGGCGTCCGGCGCGTCGACACCCTGGCCGAGCTGACCGAGGCGTTCCAGGAGCTGTCGCAGGTGCGGCAGAGCCTGCGGGGCCAGCCGCGCTCCGGTGACGTGCTGCTGGAGACATACGTCGAGGGCGAGGAGGTCAGCGTCGAGACGATGACGGTGGACGGCCGCACCCATGTCTTCGGCGTCACCTCCAAGGACCTGTTCGGCGACCCCGCCTATATCGAGTGCGGGCACACCTTCCCCGTACCGCTCCCGGACGAGGAGCGCGACGCGCTGTACTCCGTGGTCCGCGCGACCCTGGCGGCGATCGGCTACCGGCACGGCCCCTGCCACACCGAGGTGCGCCGCACCAAGACCGGGTGGCGGGTCATCGAGGCCAACCCGCGCACCCCGTCGAGCTGTATGACCATGCTGGTCACCGATGTCACCGGGCGCAGCCCCATCCTCGACGCGTGGCTGCTGGCCATCGGCGAGACCCCGCCCATCGAGCCCGTCGTCCACCGGGGCGGCGCGGCCGTCCGCATGATCTACCCGGAGCGGCGCGGCACCCTGAAGCGGATCGACGGCATCGAGGCCGCTTCCGCCGTGCCGGGCGTCCAGGTGCTGCTGCACGCGGAGAAGGGCGACAAGCTGCTCCAGCGGATGGACAACTCCGCGTGCGTGGGCTTCACCTATTGCAGCGGTCCCGACCGGCTGGCGGCCCGGGAGCTCGCCGACCGGGCGGCCGGTTTCCTCGACTTCGTGGTCGAGGAGGACGGAGCCGTGGAGGACGGAGCCGTGGAGGACGAGCCGGACGCATCGGGCGGCGAAGCCGAGGGGGCCGGGCGGGACGGGCGCTCGTGAGCGGCCACGGCGAGGTGGTGGCGGTCCCCGGCGCGGCGGCGCTGGAGGAGGCAGGCTGGTCGGAGCTGACCGGACCCGAGGACTTCTTCCAGACGCCCCGCTGGCTGGGTGTCCAGGAACGCAACTCCGGCACCACCATGGACTTCCTGGTACGCCGCCGGGCGGGCGCCCCGGTCGCCGCCCTGGTGACCGCCTGGGCCCATGACGCGGTGCCCTGGCTGCTCGCCCGTCCCGACGCGATGCTCGCCCAGGGCGTACGGGACGAGGAGCCGGAGGCGCTGGCCCGGCTCGCCGACACCGCCCACGGGGACCCGGCGTCGCTGCTGCCCTCCCTGGTGTGCGGCGGACGCCACCTGGGCCGGACCCGGCCGCTGGCCGGGCCGGACGCCCTGCCCTCGGATGTGGCGGCCCTGGTGGCGCACGCCGAGGGGCTCGCCGCCGAACGGGGCGCGGCCTCCGTGTGCTTCCCGCACGTGGACGAGCGCGACACCGGCCTCATCGCCCTGCTGCGGGGGCGCGGCTATGTCTCCCACCCGTCGGCGCACTATGCCTGGCTGCCCATTCCGGCCGGCGGGCGGGAGCAGTTCCTCGCCGAGATGAGCAAGCACCGGCGCCGCCGGGTCCGCCTGGAGCGCCGGGCGCTGGACGAGGCGAAGATCGACGTACGGGTGGAGCCGCTCACCCCGGAGCTGGTGCCCCGCCTCGGCGAACTCGACTGCAACCTGCTGCGCAAGTACGGCAACCCGGCCAGCCCCGAGCACTCGGCCGGCCTGATCGGCTGGATCGGCGAGGTCATGGGGGACGACGTGATGGTCTCCGTCGCCCGCAAGGACGGCGTCCCGATCGGCTTCGGGATGGTGCTGCGCTCCCGCTCCCGGGGCCGGGAGGAGTGGTTCGGCCACCGCGCGGGCTTCGACTACGAGGCCCAGGGGAAGCTGCCGCTCTACTACGACGTCCTCTACTACCGCGTCCTGGAGGCGGCGGCCGAACAGGGCGTCGGTGTCCTGCACGCCGGGATCGGCAGCGTCGAGGCGAAACTCGCCCGGGGGTGCCTCGCCGCCCGGGAACACTCCTTCCTCCTCCGACTCGAAGGGGGCCGGCGATGACCGCCCCGGCACGACGTTCCCGTACGGCACGACGCTCCGGTACGGTACGAGGCCCCGCCCAGGCGCCCGGCGGGCCGACGCCCGACGGCCAGGCACCGGGCGGCCCGGCGTCCGGCGGCCCGACGCCCGTCGGCCCCGCGTCCGGCGGGCCCGGCTGGGGCGCCGGTGTGGGCGCGCTGGTCAACCACTCCGCCCGGCGCGGCGGGACCCTGCGCCTGGTCTCCACCGCCGACGTGGACTCGCTCGACCCGGCGCGCACCTACTACGTCTGGGTGTGGCTGCTCCAGCGGATGCTCAACCGCACCCTCATGGCCTATCCGGCCGACCCGGGACCGGCCGGTCTCGTCCCGGTCCCCGACCTCGCCGAGGGCCCCGGCCGGGTGAGCGACGGCGGGCGCACCTGGACCTACCGGCTCCGGCCCGGCCTGCGGTACGACGACGGTACGCCGATCACCTCGGCCGGGATCCGCCACGCCGTACAGCGGGTGTTCGCGCAGGACGTGCTCCCCGGGGGGCCCACCTATCTCGTACCGCTGCTGGACGATCCGGCCCGGCCGTACCCCGGCCCGTACCGGACCGACGAGCCCCTGGCCTCCGTGCGCACCCCGGACGAGCACACCGTCGTCTTCCATCTGACCCGGCCCTTCTCCGACTTCGACCATCTGATGGCCCAGCCCTGCGCGGCGCCGGTGCCCCGGCACGCCGACACCGGCGCGGGCTACGGCGGGGCCCCGCGCTCCAGCGGCCCCTACCGGGTGGCCCTGCACACCCCGGGCGTCCGCCTCCACCTGGAGCGCAACCCGTACTGGGACCCGGCCACCGACCCGGTCCGCCCCGCGCTGCCGGACCGGGTGGAGGTGACCATCGGGCTGGACGCCGACGACCTCGACGCGCGGCTGATCGCCGGGGAGTTCGACATCAACCTGGAGGGGCGGGGGCTCCAGCACGCGGCCCAGGCCCGGCTCGCGGCGGACGAGGCGCTGCGCTCGGGCACCGACAACCCGCGGACCAGCTTCCTGCACTTCGTCGCCGTACAGCCGCACATCCCGCCGTTCGGCGACATCCACGCGCGCCGGGCGGTGCACTACGCCGCCGACCGGCTGCTCCTCCAGGAGGCCCGCGGCGGCCCCGTCACCGGCGGCGACCTGACCACGGCGCTCTTCCCGCCGGGGCTCCCGGCCCACCAGGAGCTGGACCCCTACCCGAGCGGCCCGGAGCGCACCGGCGACCTCGAAGCGGCGCGGGCCGAGCTGAGGGCGGCGGGGCTCCCGGACGGTTTCGACGCGGTGATCGGCACCCAGCGCGGCAAGTTCCGGCTGGTGGCCGACGCGCTGGCGGCCTCGGTGGCCCGGGTCGGCATCCGGCTGACCGTCAAGGAACTCGACGTGGCGACGTACTTCAGCCGGGGCGCCGGGCATCCGGGCACGGTACGGGAACACGGGCTCGGGCTGATCGTCACCGACTGGGGCGCCGACTTCCCCACGGAGTACGGCTTTCTCGCGCCGCTGGTCGACGGCCGCCAGATCAAACGCAACGGCGGCAACTGGAACCTGCCCGAACTCGACGACCCGGTGGTCAACGGCCTGATCGACGAGACCCTGCACACCACGGACCCGGAGGGGCGGGCGCGCCGCTGGCGGGAGGTGGAGCGGCGGGTGATGGACCACGCCGTACTGCTGCCCCTCGTCCACGACAAGACCCTGCACTTCCGCAACCCCTGGGTCACCAATGTCTATGTCCACCCGGCCTTCGGGCTCTACGACGTCCAGGCGATGGGCCTGGCCGCCGACCCCGACCACGATCCCGCCTCCGGCTCCGATCCCGGCCCCGCTCCCGCCCCCGCCCCCGGCTCCGGCTCCGGCTCCGACGCGTAAGGAACTCGCATGACCGACCTGGAGTTCGTCCCGCTCACCGCGGACGACGACGACATCGCGGGCCAGTGGCTGGACCTGCTGGACGAGACGGCCGGCGACCGTCCGCACGCGGCGCCGCCGTGCCGGACCGACCTGCTCGGCTCGCTGCGCCACGCCCCGCCCGGCGCCGTCCTCGACGACTGGGTGGCGGTGACCGGCGGCCGGGTGGCGGGCGCGCTGCGCCTGGTGCTCCCCGAGGGGGCGCCGGTGGCCCACGCCGACCAACTGCTCGTACGGAGCGGAGCGCGCCGGCGCGGCATCGGCGGCGCGCTCTTCCGCCACGCGCTCGAAGTGGCCGGTAAACACGGCAGGTCCGCCCTCACCGCGACGCTCACCGACGGGGTGCCCGACGGACCGCCGCCGGACCCGGGTCCTGCCGCCTTCGCCACCGCCATGGGCGCCGCGCGCGCGGATGTCCCGGCGGGGCTGCACCAGTGGCTCGACCTCGCCCGGTACAACCCGCTGGCGGAGGGCGTCCCCGTGGTGCCGGCCGGCTACTCCCTCGTCACCTGGGGCACCATCACCCCCGACACCTACGCGCTGCGGGTCTCCGCCCTCGAACTCTCCCTGGGCGACGCCCCCGTGGACGCCGCCCAGCAGGAGATCCGCTCCAGCTACGCCCGGCGGTTCGAGACGATGCGGGTGGGCCGGGGGCGGCGGGCCCACCACACCGGGGTGGTGCACGACGCGACCGGCGAACTGGCCGGCTACACCAGCGTCTCCAAGACCGCCGGCAACCCCGAGTACCTGCTCCAGGGCATGACCGTGGTCCACCGCGCCCACCGGGGCCACCGCCTGGGGCTGCTGCTCAAGCTCGCCAACCTGCGGTACGCGCTGGACCGGTGGCCCCGGGTACGGCGGGTGGAGACGGCGAACGACGAGACCAACCGGCCGATGATCGCCGTGAACGAGGCGATGGGCTTCGAACCCTATGAGCGGTTGGTGTCCTGGACACGGGAGGCCGGCCCGGGCGAGGGCTGAGCGGAGGGCCCGGTGCGGCCCCCGCGTGCCGGTGGCGTCCGGTCCGCGGGGGCCGCACGCCGTACCCGTACCCTCGCCGAACCGAGCAGCACCCCGCCGACGACCGCCGCACTGCCCACCGCCGCCCAGCCGGTGAGGCGTTCGCCCAGGAAGAGCCAGGCGACCGCGACACCGACGACCGGTACCAGCATCGAGAACGGCGCCACCGTGGCCGCCTCGTTCCGCTTCAGCAGCCCCGTCCAGATACCGGAGCCGACCACGGAACCGGCGAGCGCCGTGTACGCCAGCGCCACCAGCGCGGGCCAGCCGTCGCCCCCGAAGGAGGCCCCGAGCGCCCGCCACCCCGTGCCGGGGCCCTCCATGACGGCCGACAGGACCAGCAGCGGCACCGGCGGCACCACCGCCATCCACAGGGCGAAGCGCAGCGGATGGTCGGGGCGGGCCTGGCGTCCCGCGATATTGCCCAGGGCCCAGCCGAACGCCGCCAGCACGGTCAGCAGCAGCGGCAGCAGGGCGGCGGTACGGGAGCGGTCGAGGGCGATCACGGTCATGCCGAGCACCGCCAGGGCGATCCCGGCCACCTGCCACCGCGAGACCCGCTCGCCGAAGAGCGCGGCGCCCAGCACCATGGTGAACGGCGCCGCCGCCTGCACCACCACCGACGCCAGCCCGGACGGCATGCCCCGGTCGATGGCGATGAACAGCAGCCCGAACTGGAGCACCCCGAACCCCATGCCGTACAGCACGAGCCAGCGCACCGGCGCCTTCGGCCGGGGGACGAAGAGCACCACCGGCACGGCGAGCACCAGGAAGCGCAGCGCGGAGAGGAAGAGCGGCGGATAGTGGTCGAGCCCGATGCGCACGGCGAGGAAGTTCAGCCCCCACAGCAGGGCGACGAAGGCGGCGAGGAACCGGTCCCGGACGCTCACCGGGCCAGCAGCCCGGACGCGATGACCCGGGCGCCGAGCCCGCGCAGGAACAGGCCGTCGCCCACGGCCCGCTGCTCGTCGGCGCGTTGACGCAGCACCAGGACATAGGTGTCACCGGCGTGGTCCGTCAGCAGCCAGCAGAACATCATCACGCCCGGCGCGGAACCGGCCTTGAAGTAGACCCGCCGCCAGCGGTCGTGGTCGACGGCCAGCCCGGGATAGGCGGTCATGATCTTCTCGACCGCGCCGGTGGCGTCCCGGTCGCTGTCGGCCGCCGTCCGGCGCAGGACGTGCACCACGTCGTGCGCGTTCAGGAACCAGTCGACACCCCACCGGTGGGCCGCCTCACCGAGATCGGAGAGGCGTACGGTCAGCCTCCCGCCGATCCCGTCGAGCAGCGCCCGCCGCGCGTGCTCGTCCCCGGCGGCCCAGCGCTTCCTCAGCTCCGGGTCGCCCCAGCCGAGTTCGAAGATCTCCCGGCTGCTGGGGAACGGCCGCAGCAGAGCGGGGTCGTGGTGCCCGGATCCGGCCACCGCCCGCTCCACCGCGGCGCGGCCCAGCCGGTCGAGGACGAGGTCGGCGGCGGTGTTGTCGCTCAGGACGATCATTTTGTACGCCGTCTCGTACAGCGACGCCCGGGTGCCGTCGGGGAGTTCGTGCATCTCCCCGGTGGGCAGACTGCGCAGGGACGGCCGTACGGTCACCTCGTCGTCCCAGGTCAGCTCGCCTTCCTCGATCGCGTGGACGAGGGCGCGCAGCACGTACAGCTTGTTGGTGGAGCCGGCCGGCATCGGGAGGCCGGCGGCCGAGGAGTGCAGGACGTCGTATCCGCCGGGGGTCAGCCGTACGGCGAGGACGGAGTGTTCGACGCCCGGGGTGCGCAGCGCCTCCTCCAGCCGCTCCCAGGTGGGCACTTCGGGCGTCACCGTCTCGGGAGCGAGGGTGAGCGTACGGACCGCCCCGTCGGAGCCGAGGGTCAGCGACAGGGTCCGGCGCCCCCCGGGCCCGTCCAGCGTGATCCACACCTTGTGGGCGACGGCCTGGTACGCGACGACCGTGAACGGCCCCCGCTCCCGCCACCCGGCCAGCCGCGCGGCGAACCCCGGCGCGGCATCGGCGTCCGGGGCGGGCCCGGCCCCGGTGAGCAGGCCCACGGCCCACCGGGCCGCCTCGCCACGGGGCGAGTCGTCGGCGGCCAGGGCCGCGAGCGCGGCGGCGTGCGACGCGGCGGACGGCTGCGTGGCGGACGGCGACGCGGCGGACGGCTGCGCGGCGGACGGCGACGCGGCCGACGGCGACGCAGCGGACGGCTGCGCGGCGGACGGCGACGCGGCGGACGGCGACGCGGCGGACGGTACGGAACCGGCGGGGCCGGCGGCTTCGGTCATCATCGCTCCTGCTTCTCGTCCTCGTCGACCGTGATGGCCCCGCACGGGCAGAGCTCCGCGCAGAGCCGGGCCGCCTCGTGCGCGGCGGGCGGGGGCGTGGCGTCGAGCAGCGTCACGGTGCCCGTCCCGGGGTCCTGGGCGAAGATCTCCGGGGCCGTCGCCGCGCAGCGGCCCATGGCGCAGCAGGCGGCCGGATCGACCACGACGGTGAACCGGGGCGCCGCGCTCACCAGATCACCGGGAGCGCCCCGAGGCCGTAACTGGACACCTCGTGGCGGAAGTCCAGCTCCTCGAAGGGGACGGCGAGCCGGGCGCCGGGCAGCCAGCGCAGCACGGCGGCGAGGATCTCCTCCAGCTCGACCCGGGCGAGCCACTGGCCGAGGCACTGGTGCATGCCGTGGCCGAAGGCGAGATGCCGGCGGGCGTCGCGGTGCGGGTCCAGCCGGTCCGGGTCGGCGAAGACCCCCGCGTCGCGGTTGCCCGCCGAGAGCGAGAGCACCACGCCCTCGCCCGCCCGGATGAGCACATCCCCGAGGAGCACGTCCTCGACGGCGGCCCGGGCCAGGCCGTTCTGCACGATGGAGTGGAAGCGCAGCAGCTCCTCGACCGCCTGCGGCAGCAGCCCCGGGTCCTCGGTGAGCGCGGTGGCCAGACCGGGGTCGGTGAGCAGGCTCAGCAGACTGAGACTGGCCTGGCTGGTGGTGGTGCCGTGACCGGCGACCAGCAGCAGCCGGCACATCGGGACCAGTTCCTCGACGGTCAGCTCACCCGGCCGCACCCGGTCGAGCACGAGCCTGCTGATCAGGTCGGTGCCGGGATCCGCCAGCCGCTCCTCGACCAGCTCGCGCAGATAGCCGTCGAGTTCGTCCCGGGCCACCGCGACCTGGCCGGGGGTGTAGCCCCGGTCGATGAGGACGGCGCTGCGGCTCTCGATGAACTCCCTGCGGTCGTCGCCGGCCCCGAACAGCAGCGTGATGACCCGGGACGGCACCGGGATGGTCACCCCGGCGACCAGGTCGGCCGGCCGCTCCCCGGCCACCAGCTTCCCCAGCAGCTCGTCCAGCACCCCCCGTACCGCCGGCCGCAGCTCCTCGGCGCGGCGGGCCAGGAAGTCCCGGGTGAGCATCGACCGGAGCCGCGCGTGGTCCGGGTCGTCCATACGGATGAAGGACGCCGACTGGGGGTTGGCGCGCACCAGCGGGGAGGTGCGGGTCAGCATCGGGAAGCCGGGCGCGCTGGTGACCGCGGTGAAACGGCGGTCGCCCAGGACGGCCCGGACCCCGGCGTGCGAGGTCACCAGCCACACCTGCGACCCGTCCCACAGCGTCACCCGGCTCGCCGCCCCGCCCTCGCGCAACTCCGCGAGCCCCGGCGGTGGATCCACCGGTGAGACCCGGGTCATCGGATACGCCGGTGCCGTCCGCCGCTCCTGAGACGTCGCATCGTTCATCGTCCACCGCCCGTCGCCGTACCCGGATCACGCTCTGCGGAGAGCCAATCTGCCGCACTCCGGCCGGGCCCGGACGGGGCGCGGGGACGGCCCGCATAACCCGGCGGGAACGGGCATAACCAGGGGCGCCGAAAGGAATTCACCGGACAATGCGCCGACTGCTAGCTTTCCCGAAAACAGCACGGTGACCGCCGTATCGAGTGGGGAGAATTCATGTCATCCGCGCCGGAGGGAAAGCTGGAGGGAAAGGTCGCGCTCGTCACGGGCGCGAGTTCGGGAATCGGCGAGGCGACGGCGCGCATGCTGGCCGCCGAGGGCGCCGCCGTGGCGATCGCGGCCCGCCGGGCCGACCGGCTGCGGGCGCTCGGCGACGAACTGACCGCCGCCGGCGCCCGGGTGCACGTCATCGCCCTGGACGTCACCGACGAGGAGGCCGTACGGAGCGCCGTCGCGAGCACCGTCGAGACGCTCGGCGGCCTCGACATCCTGGTCAACAACGCCGGGCTGATGCTGCTCGGCCCCGTGGAGGACGCCGACACCACCGACTGGAGCCGGATGATCGGCACCAACCTGACGGGCGTGCTCCACCTGACCCACGCGGCGCTCCCGCATCTCCTGCGCGGCCAGGGCACCGTGGTGCAGATCTCCTCGGTCGCGGGGCGGGTCGCGGTGCGCGGGGCCGCCGTCTACAACGCCACCAAGTTCGCCGTGAACGCGTTCAGCGAGTCGCTGCGCCAGGAGGTCACCGAGCGGGGGGTGCGCGTGGTGGTCGTCGAGCCGGGCACGGTCGAGACCGAGCTGCGCGAGCACATCACCCACGCCCCCTCGAAGGCCGCCATCGAGGAGCGCGTCGCCAAGATCCGCCAACTGCGGAGCACGGACATCGCCGAGGCGGTGCGGTACGCGGTGACCGCCCCGCCGCATGTCATGGTCGGCGAGATCTTCATACGCCCCACCGACCAGGCCTGAGCCCCGGGAGGGCCGGCTCGCGCCCTGGGGCCGGCCCGCGCCCGGGGGCCGGCCCACGCCCGAGGGCCAGCCCCCGGCACCGGGGAGTGCGCACGGGGAGAGCCCGGAGAGCGGCCCTGCCTACGATCGATTCCGAACCGGATGAAGAGCGCCGGAAGCGACCGGAGCAACGAATGCGACCGAAACAGAACGCAATCGACGCACCGGAAGCGCCCGGAGCAACTGCGGACAATTCAGCGGTACCGATCTTCACGGAAAAGGAAACCGACATTGTCTCTCGCGCCGGAACCGACCCCGGTGGCCGAGCGGCCGGAATCGCTCTCCCCTTTCGGCCGCGACGACCTCTCCCTGCTGGACGCGGTGGGACAGTCGGGCGATCTCGGTGAGGTCGCCCGCAGGACCGGCACCCGGCACGCCGCCGTCCAGCGCCAACTGGACCGTCTCGACCGGGCCGTGGGGGTCCCGCTCACCCTGCGCAGCCACCACACCGCCCGGCTGACCTCGGCCGGGCAGCGGCTGCTCGTCGCCGGGCGCCGGTTCTTCCACCAGATCGACCTCGCCGCCCGGGTCCACCTCCTCGGGCACGGCACCGAGGCCGTCGACGCCCCGGAAGTCCTCTCCATCGCGTCCGGCGAACCGCTGCTGGAGGAGGTCGTGGAGGACGCGGCGGCCCTGCTGGGCCTGCTGCTCTCGGTCCGGTACGAGGCGCCGCACCGGGTCGCGGGACAACTGACCGGCTACCACGTGGACGCGGTCTACACCTGGGGCCTGGACCCCCAGCCCCCCTCCTGGGACCGGACGCTCCGCGCCCACGACGTCCTCGACGACCCGCTCTGGGTGATCCTCCCGCGCGACCATCCGCTCGCGGTCCGGGAGACGGTCTCGCTGGCCGAACTGCGGGACGAGACCTGGGTGTCGGAGACCGGGCCGGCCTGCGAGATCCTGGTGGCCCGGGTCTTCCAGTCGGCGGGCCTGCCCGCGCCCGCCCGGCTCCGGGTCACCGACGCCTCGGTCGCCCGGGGCGTGCTGCGGCGCGGGGACGCGATAGGTCTCGGCTCCCCCGCCCAGCCGGCCGTTCTCGACCCCTCGCTGGTACGCCGCTCGCTCGCGGAGCGCCCGTACCGCACCACACGGCTGCTCGTCGACCCCACGGTCATGCCCGGGACGGTGGCCCGCCGGCTGGCCGGGCTCATCGCCGACCGGCAGTTACGGCGCTTCGCCGAGCACCACCAGGACCTGCTGGACGAGGAGTGGTGGGCCCGCTGGTACGAGGAGCGGAGCGGGCGGCTCACCGGCGGCGCCCCGGACCCGGGTCCCGCACCGGCGCCCGCCGAGGCCCGCAAGCTGGACCTGGCCGATCTCCGTCTGCTGCGGGCGGTCGCCGCGCACGGCAGTATCAACCGGGCGGCGGCCGTGCTCAGCATCAGCCAGTCGGCGCTCACCCGGCGCATCCACCGCCTGGAGCGCTCCCTCGGCGCCCCGCTGCTGCTGCGCAGCCCCCGGGGCACCGAACTGACCACCTCCACCCGGCGTTTCCTGCGCGGTCTCGCCCGCTACGAGGCGGAGTTCCGGGTCGCCGCGGCGTCCTGCCGGACCGTCGGGCCGCCGCCGCCGCGCGACCCCTGGCCGGCCCGGCCGCCCACCGCGGCGGGACGGGCCGGAGCCTGAACGCCCGCTCGCGCCGCCCCGGGCCTGAACGCCCGCTCTCGCCGCCCCGGGCCGGGACGACGAGAGCGGGCGGCCGGTCCGGCAGGTCACTCCGCGCCGAGCGCCACGTAGTCGTACATCCCGAACGAACCGGTGACATAGACGTTCCGGGCGTCCGGGTGGCGGTAGAGCAGGGAGCGCGGGTAGAGGTACGGCACGATCACCGCGTGGTCCATGGTGAGCCGGTCGATACGGTGCCAGATCTCCGCGCGCCGCGCCGGGTCGGCACAGGCGGCGCCCTCGTCGAGGAGGGCGTTGATCTCGGGGTCGTCCAGCTCGCCCATGTTCTGGTTGCCGCGCTCCTTGATCGCCCGCCCGTCGGTGATCTGCTGGAGGAAGCCGTAGCCGTCCGGGAAGTCGGCGCCCCAGCCGAACATGATGATCCCGATCCCGTGCTCCCGCAGATACGCGGGGCTCCCGCCGTACCGGTCGAAGTAGTCCCCGGAGGGAAAGTCCAGGACCTCCGCCTCGATACCGACCCGGGCGAGGCCGGCCGAGAGCGCCTCGGCGGCCCGGTACTCCTTGAGCCGGTCCTTGCGGGCGGCGATCTTCGTACGGAAGCCGTCCGGCATCCCGGCCGCCTTCAGCTCGGCGCGGGCCGCCGCCAGGTCCCCGGTGCCGTGCGGGCCGACCGGGTAGCGGTCGAAGGCCCGGTGTCCGTCGAGCGTCGGCGGCAGGATGGTGGTGGCGATGTCACCGCCGACGGGGCCGCCGTACGCCTCCTGCATGGCCGCCTTGTCGGTGGCGAACTGCACGGCGCGCCGGCAGTGCACGTTGTCGAACGGCGGGATCCGGCTGGAGAGGCAGTAGATCCAGGTGAACCCGGTCAGCGGGTTGTCGGCGTTCGCCCGGAGCGCCGGATCGGCGAGGATCCGCTCCTGCGTCGAGGGCTGCACCCCGAAGCCGGCCAGGTCGATATGGGCCTCGCCGGAGAGCAGCAGCCGGTCCACCTCGTGCGGCTCCTTGCCCAGATGGACCTCGATCCGCCCGGCCCGCCGGACCCGTACCGGGTCGGTGTCCTGGTCCCAGTGCGGGTTGGGCTCCAGGACGGCCAGTTCGCCACGGGTGTACGAGGCGACCCGGTAAGGCCCGGTCGCCACCGGCCTCAGCCGGTACCGCGCCCCGGTGTCGAGCCGGCGCGGCACCGGAGTCGTACTCGGCATCGTGGCCAGCAGATCGAGGCCGGCGAAGGGCTCGCGGAGCCGGAAGACCAGGGTGCGGTCGTCGGGCGTCTCCAGCGTGACCGGCCCGTCGGTGTCCGGCTCCCGCCACGGCCCGCCGTACTCCGTGCCGAGGAGGTGCCGGAAGTAGGTCGGCCCCGCGCCCAGCACGTCCGTACCGTAATTGCTGCGGGCGATCGCGTACTTGACGTCCCCGGAGGTGACGGGCGAGCCGTCCTCGTACCGCAGCCCCTCGCGCAGCCGGTACGTCCACACCCGGCCGCCCTCGGAGGACTCGCCCAGCGACTCCGCCAGATCGGGCACGAGCCGCTGCCCCGCCCGGCCCGGGGCGGTGTCGAAGGTGACCAGGGTGCGGCCGACGAGCCTGAGGAAGTTCCAGGTGTAGGCGTAGTAGGTGTTACCGGGGTCGAGCGAGTCGAAGTCGTCCGTACGGACGAGCCGGAGCGTACCGCCCCCGCCGCCCTCGCCCCCGGTGGCGCGGACCACCCCGCGCACGGCGCCGTCGAAGTCCTCGTCCGTGGTCGTCGACCGCGTGGTCTCCATGTCCCTCCACCCCTCGTAGCGTCGCCTTCCCCCACATCGTGCGGTCCCGAAGCACCGAACGGGGGCGGGGGCGGGGCGCACGCATAGCCGGGGGGCGGTCGGTATAGCCGGTCCGTACACGGGACGGTACGGCCGGTCCGCACACCGGGCGGTACACCGGTGTACGGACCGGCCGAGCGTGGCCGGCAGGTGTCAGGTCGTGTACTCCGAGTTGAGCCGCACATACCCCTCGGTCAGGTCGCAGCCGTACACCGTGAAGGCCCCCTCGGCGATGCCCAGGTCGATGCCGATGACGACCTCGTCGCCGCGCAGGTGCCCGGCGACGGCCTCGCGCAGGGCGTCCTCGTCGTGGTCGTCGCCGGGGCCCGGCGGGTAGACCTCGACCTCGCCGAAGCGGACGGCGACCTTCTCCTGGTCGATGTCGGTGTCGTCGGAGCACTTGCCGATCGCCATGACGACCCGCCCCCAGTTGGGGTCGCTGCCGTGCACCGCGGTCTTCACCAGCGGGGAGTTCACGACGGTCTTGCCGACCCGCTTGGCCTGGGCGTCGTCGCGGGCGCCGGTGACCCGTACCTCGATGACCTTGCTCGCCCCCTCGCCGTCCCCGGCGATGTTCTTGACCAGGGCCAGCGCGACGGTGTGCAGGGCCCGCTCGAACTCCTCCGGATCCACCTCCCCGGCGAGCCCGTTGGCGAAGAGCGCCGCCGTGTCGCTGGTGGAGGTGTCGGTGTCGATGCTCACCGCGTTGAAGGTACGGTCCATGACCCGGCGGAAGATCCGGTCCTGCTCGGCGGGGTCGAGCCCGGCGTCGGTGGCGAAGAACGTCAGCAGGGTCGCCATGTCCGGCTCCAGCATGCCGACCCCCTTGGCGATGCCCACGAGGGTCGCGGCGCCCACGCTCACCCGGACCTCCTTCGGCCGGGTGTCGGTGGTCATGATGGCGCGGGCCGCCCGGTCGAAACCGCCCTCGGGGAAGGGCGGCGCGAGCGTCTTGAGGTGGTCCCTGATCTTCCCCATCGGGTACTGGCGGCCGATCACCCCGGTGGAGGCGATGAGGAGTTCGTCCTCGGGCACGCCGAGGGTACGGGCGACGGACCCCCGGATCTCGCGCGCGTTCTCCTCGCCCTCCCGCCCGGTGGCGACATTGGCGTTACGGGCCACGACCACCACGCCACGGGCCCGCCCGTCGGCGCTCGCCTCCCGGCAGAGCCGTACGCTCGGCCCGGCGAACCGGGAGCGGGTGTAGACGGCGCTCACCACCGCCGGGACCGTGGAGGCGAGCACGGTGAAGTCGTCGCGGCCGTCGTCGGCCATGCCCACCGGTGCCGTGTGCACGACGAAGCCCTGCGGATCCCCCGGGGCCTGCGGTGCGGTGTCGGACATGTCAGCGTCTCCTGTCACGAGGAATTCCCCTGCCGCATCTTTTCCAGTCCTCCAGCATATTCATGCATGACGGCCGCCGTCCCCCGACCGGGACGGTCGGAGAACGACGGCCGTGGGACCAGGGCGCGGCGTCAGCCGTGGCGATTACCGCCGAGGCGAGAACGTCACCACGTCCCCCGCCCGCTCCCCGCCCGAGAGCTGGCCGTTGCGGTCGGTACGGATGTACACCCGGTGCAGCCACCGGTCCTTGCCGTCCCAGCGCGGGCTGAACGGCGTACGGGCGTGCGTGGTGCGGAAGTTGTCGATGATGAGCACATCGCCCGGGGTGAGCTTGACGCTCTCCGTCACATCGTCCAGCGCCCGGGAGAGCGCGGCGACAGCCTCCTTGTCGGCCGGCTCCTCGGGCACCAGCAGTTCCCGGTCGTACCCCAGGTACGGGTCCTCCGCGTCCCCGTACAGCGGCTTGATGTCGGCGATGGCGCCCGGGTCCTCGACCCCGCCCCGGAAGGCCACGTCCACGCAGCAGGGCAGCTTCCGGTCGAAGAGCCGCGCCCGGGTCCGCTCGTCGAGCAGCGGCAGCGCCTTGCGGACCGACCCGACCAGCGTCTCCGCCCGGCGCTCGTGGTCCGCGCGGGAGCAGGCGAGCATGACGTAGTTCGGCTGGCGGACGTGGTACGCCATCTCCGTGTGGAACTCCAGCAGGGTCTCGGAGGTCTCCGAGGAGAGGTAGTGCGCGCCCGGCGAGGGGTAGACGTCGTGGTAGACGGTGCCCGAGCGCAGCTCCTGGTATCCCGTGTGGAGGCCGAGCCGCCGCCCGGCCAGCGCCAGCATCGCCTCCATCACCAGCCGCCGGCGCTCCACCGGGGCCGGCGTGGACGTGGGGGTCTCGGGCAGTTCGTCCTCGTCGACGGGGAGCCCGCGCAGCAGCAGATAGCCGTCCTCGTTGCTCTCGGCGTCGAAGGTGTCGAGGGCGGCGGCCAGCGGCTCCGGCAGCCGCTCGGAGAGTTCCTTCGCCCGCTGGAGGAAGCCGTGCAGGTCCGTGCGGGGCACGTCCGGCAGTTCGGCGGCGAGTGCGAGCAGCTCCTCGCGGTACGGGGTGCAGTCAACTATCGGTGAAGCCATGGCGTGAGGTCTCCTTCACATCTGAGGGTGGTGGGCGCGGGCGTACTGGTAGAGCAGTTCGGCTCCGATCTCGGTGGCCAGGACCGAGGTGATCCCGCCGTGGTCGTAGAGGGGCGACACCTCCATCACGTCGAAGCCGACCGGCTTGAGGTCACCGACACAGCGCAGCAGAGCGAGGAGCTCGCGCGAGCTGAGCCCGCCCGGGGCGGGTGTGCCGGTACCGGGGGCGAAGGCCGGGTCGACCACGTCGATGTCGACGGACACGTACACAGGGCGCCCCCCGACCCGCTCCCTGACGAGGTCGGCCGTACCGCCGACGCCCAGCTCCCCGAACTCGTCGGCGGTGACCACCCGGACGCCGTGGCCGCGCGCGTAGTCGAGCGAGTCGGGCTTCGGGTTGTGGCCCCGGATCCCGATCTGGACCATGGCGGCGGGGTCGACCAGCTTCTCGTCGATCCCGTGCCGGAAGGGCGTGCCGTGGTGGTAACGGCCCCCGTAGAAAGCCGGGTTGGTGTCCGAGTGCGCGTCCAGGTGCACCACGGCGACCGGCCCGTGCTGCTCGGCGACGGCCCGCAGGGCCGCCACGGTCAGCGAGTGGTCGCCGCCGAGCATCAGAAAGGCGGCGTTGGCCTTGAGCAGCCCGGCCAGATGGCGCTGGGCCGTCTCGATCGCGATGTTCATGTCGAACGGGGTGAGATCGATGTCCCCGGCGTCGACGCAGTTGATCAGGTCGAAGGCGCCGGGACCCCGGTCGATACCGACCCCGTGGATCAGCCCCGACTCATTCCGGATGGAACGCGGCCCGAACCGCGCGCCGGGCCGGTAACTGGTGCCACCGTCGTACGGGGCCCCGATGACCACGACGTCGTAGCCGCTGGGATCCCGGTCGTGGGGCAGCCGCATGAACGTGGGAATCTGTGCATAACGGGGCGAAACGTGCGAGTCGATACGCTCCACGGTCTCAGCTCCCCTCCTGGAGATCGGCACGGGCGGCGCGGGCCGTGTGGGCGGTAGGGGCGTCGTGGGCGACGCGGGCCGTAGGGGCGGTACGGACCGTATGGGCGGTGCGGGCCGTGTGGGCGGCGTGGCCGACGCGGCCGGCACGGTCGCCGCAGGCGGCAGGGCCGGTACGGACAACACGGCCGGTACGGCCGGGTCGGGCGGCACAAGCCGCGCGGGCGGCCCGGCCGGCACGGTCGGCGCGGCCGGCGTGACCAACGCGGCCGACGCGGCCAACGCGACCGGCATGGCCGAGACGGCCCCGTCGGGTGTGCGCGGCGTACGCCGCGTGCGCGGTCACGCGGCGCCCCGGGCGAACCGGTCGGCCACCGAGCGCACCACCTCCGTGACGTCCACCCCCGCCGGATCCCGGCCGCCCGCCACGGTGAGGGCGAACACCTCGCGTACCACCTGCCGCTTGGCCCTGCCGACCGCGTGCTCGGCGATTCCGTGGCCGGTGAGGAGCCGGGAGAAGGACGAAGTGGTGCCGGAGCCCTCGTGGACGCCGAGCTTGGGCCGGAGCACGGTCTCCTCGGGCAGCGCGTCGGCCAGCGCGGCGCGGAGCACCCACTTGTCCCTGCCGTACCGGCGCTTGAGCCCGGCCTCCAGCGCGACCAGCAGGTCGAGCACGTCCCGGTCCCAGTAGGGGTGGGTCGTCCAGTGCCCGGCGAGCGTGGAGAGCACCGGGGTCATCTCGTTGAGGCCGTCGTACGTCGCCATGTCATGGGCGACGGCGGAGTCCAGCGCCGGCAGCCGGTCCTCGCGGTGCATGCCAGCGAGCGGGATGTCCGCGCCGTACCCGGTGAGAATCCGGCGCGGCGGCCCGCCGAGCGCGCGGTAGAGCGCCACGAGCGGCAGCAGGTACTCGACGATGTCCGGGTCCACCGACTCCGACGCCCAGATGGCGTACGGCAGTTGGGCCAGCAGGTCGGCGGAGGCCACGGTGATCTCCCGGTGCCCGCTGCCCAGATGGCCGGCGACCACCCGGGCCTGGGGGAACTCGTCGGAGACATCCGTGCCCATGGAGACCGAGTCCAGCCCGCCGGAGGCCCGGTACGCGCAGGCCGCGACGGCGGAGGAGTCGATGCCGCCCGACAGCACCACCAGCGGCGTCGCGCCCGGTGTCACCCGGGCCGCGACGGCCCGCTCCAGGGCGGTGCGGACGGCCGCCACCGCCTCGTCCTCCGGCAGGATCCGCCGGGCCAGCGGCGGCGTCCAGGTGCGGTGGACCTCCGCCGTACCGGACTCCACCCCGATGTCCAGCACCGCGCCCGCCGGGACCTGGTGCACCCCGGCGAGGCCCGGCACCCGCCGGGCGCCCGCGAGCGGGAAGCCCCGGGGGGCCGGTTCGCCGGCGAGCGTCTTGGCCTCGGTGGCCGCCCTGACCTCGCCGGGTGCCATCCGTACGTACAGCGGCACCGATCCCGCGTGGTCGGTGGCGAGCAGTACCCGGGCCCCGGTCCTGACCACCGCCGCGAAACGCCCGTTGACCAGCCGGAAGGCATGCGGCCCCGAGCGTTCGAGCAGCCGCAGCAGCAGCTCGGCGTCGCTCTCGGCCGCCGCCGGGGGCAGTACGGAGCGGAGCTCGGCGCGGTTGTAGAACTCGCCGGCGAGGAGCACCACGGTCTCCCCGTCCCGCGCCCACGCGCCGTCGGGGGCGGCCCCGGGGGCATGGACGAGGGTGGCGGCCAGGTGCTGTCCCCGCAGGGCGGCCTCGACACCGGTACGGTCACCGCGCGCGGCGAAGGCCGGACCGGAGCCCGCGCCCCTGTCCGTACCGCCCGTACCACCCGTACTGTCCGCACCTCCGTCCGTACCGCCGTGCGTACGGACGGAGGCCAGGAACCCGAAGGCGGCCGGGAAGCCGGTCGAGAAGCCGGTCGGGAAGTCGGCGTTCTCCATGATCAGATGCTCAGGGCGCCGAAGCCGCCCGGCTGGAAGTCGTACTGGACGGGCACCTCGATCAGGAAGGGCCGGCCGAGCTCCGCCCCCTTGCGCAGCGCCGCCAGCAGCTCCTGCCGGTCGGTCGCCCGGGTCGCGTCGACCCCGTTGGCCTCGGCGAGGGCGACGAAGTCGACGCCGGTGAACTTCACCGCGGGGTCGTGGCTGCGGTGGTGGCCGATGTTCTGGTACAGCTCGATCAGCCCGTTGGTGTCGTTGTTGACGACGACGGTGACGATCGGCAGGCCCAGCCGGGCGATGGTCTCCAGGTCGGCGCTGTTGGAGTGGAAGCCGCCGTCGCCCGCGATGAGGAAGGTCGGCTGGCCGGGCCGGGCGAGCTGGGCCCCCATCGCGGCCGGGATGCCGTAGCCGAAGCTGGAGCAGCCGGCCGAGGTGAGGAAGCCGAAGGGCTGGTCGGCGCGGGCGAACAGCACACCGTAGTGCCGGAAGAAGCCGATGTCGGAGACGATCGTGCCCTCCCCGGGCCCCGCGGTCTCCGCCATGACGGTGTTCATCGAGTCGATGACCTGGTGGACCCGCATCCCGTCGTCGTAGCTCTCCGGGTCGGCGAGGAACTCCGCGATCCGCGCGCGCAGCGGGGCGATGTCGTGCCGCTCCTTCGCCGCGAGCGAGGCCGTCGCCGTGTCGAGGTGCTCGACGAAGGCGAGTACGTCGGTGACGACGTCGACGGTGGGCCGGTACACCCGCGGGATCGGGTTCGGGGTCGGCGAGACACGGACGGTCCGCTTCTCCGCGCCCTTCTGCCACATGGAAGGACGCAGGTCCTCGGCGTAGTCGTAGCCGAGGGTGAGCACCAGGTCCACCGGGGCGAACAGGGTGTCGAGCGCGGGGAAGTTGAGGATGCCGTCCATGTAGCCGGTGACGGCGCCGTAGTTGAGCTCGTGGCCGTGCGGCAGTACGCCCTTGGCGATGTACGTCGTGATGACCGGGATGTTCAGCCGCTCGGCCAGCGCGCGGACGGCCGGCACCGCACCCGAGCGGATCGTGGCGGCGCCGACCACCAGAACCGGGTGCCGGGCCCCGGCCAGCAGCTCGGCGGCCTGGTCCGCGGCGCTCCGCCACCCCTCGGCGACGGCCCCGATCGGCTTCGCCGGCGTCTGGGCCGGAGGGTTCGGCGCCGAGGCGTCGATGCCTTCGGAGGAGCCGAGCAGGTCGACCGGGAGGGAGATGAAGGAGGGGCCGACCGGCTCCGTCATGGCCGCGCTCACGGCGGAGTCGACGAGGTCGGTGATCTCGTGGGGGCGCTGGAGCTCCACCGCGTACTTGGACATCGGCGCGATGACCGCCACCGAGTCCAGGCACTGGTGGGTGTCGTTGGGGAAGATGTCGTGCGACTCGGACTGCGCGGCGAGCGCGATGACCGGGGAGCGGTCGAGGACCGAGGTGGCGATCCCGGTGGCGAGGTTGGTCATGCCGGGGCCGAGGGTGGCCCAGCAGGCCTGCGGGCGGCCGGTGATACGGGCGAGCACGTCGGCGGCGACACCGGCGGTGAACTCGTGCCGGGTGAGGACGAACTCGACCCCGTCGACCTCGTCGAAGAGGATCGAAGCGGCTTCGCGGCCGACCACGCCGAAGACCTTCTCCACACCGTGGTCGCGCAGCCGGGAGAGCAGCGCGTGCGCGGCGGTGGGTCCGGTGCTGGGACCGGTCGATACACGGGACATGGATGTCTCCTGACTCGGATGACTCGGGATGGCTCGGACGACCCGGCCGGTCGGACGACTCGGCCGGCTCGGACGACTCGGACGACTCGGACGACTCGGACGACTCGGACGGCGGCGAGGGACGTTTCCCGGTCACAGTGACCGCGTGCGCTCTTCGCGCCCTCTCCCGGGGATATCGGGGGAGCGGACGGAGAGCGGACGGAGAGAAACCACCGCACCGAACGCGCTTTCCACGCCATTTCCGGAACCGCCGAAACGGCGGAATCGAGCCAGATAATTCGGAAGAACAGGGCGACCGGGAAAGACCGCCTTCATTGGTCCAGACCAATATGTTCACGCATGGTCACGATCCCGAGAGCCCGACACCGGGCGCTTCCCGTGGCATAGTCGCACTTTCCGTACTTTGCCCGCGCTTTACCCTATGATCGGGGTGATTCGTTCCGCTTATCCGCCAGTTTTTTTCATCGCGGCGGGAACATGTCCTGAATCTCGCGTTGGTCGAGTGACGCAAGGGAACACCCTCATAGCCTGGTGCCCATGACATACTCCACCGGCCCTGGCGGGCCTCAGCGTCCCGGCCGCCGCCGCTCCCGAGGCCGGACCGTCGCGGCGGCATGCGCCGTCCTGGCGGTGGCCGCGGGAGGGGGGTACTGGGGTTACACCAGCCTGTCCGACCGGCCGGAAGCCGAGGACCCCCAGGTGGTGGCGGCGACCGAGGAGCTGGAGGAGTTCTTCACGGCCTGGCGGGCCAAGGACGCGAAGCGGGCCGGCGGGCTCACGGACACCCCGGACAACGCCGAGTCGCTGATCACGTCCGTGATGACGAATCTGAAGCCCACCACGACCGAGATCAAGGCCGGCGAGGGAAGCCGGAAGACGGAAGGGGAAGTAGAAATTCCCTTTACCGTGACGATGGCCCTCCCGGGCGCGGGCGACTACTCCTGGAAGTCGAAGGCGAAGGTCCTTGAGGGGTCGGGAAAGTGGAAGGTCGAATTCCGCACCGAGATGATTCACCCGTCGATGGTTCCGGGCCAGACGCTCGCCCTCGAATCCCGGGAACGGGCGGCGATCCTCGACGCGAACGGCGACGAACTCCAGTCGGCCTCCCTCGTGGGCACGGTGGACGAGAAGACCGGAAAGGGCACGTCGGGCCTCCAGGCGCGCTACGACAAGCGGCTCACCGGGGGCACCGGCGCCGCGAAGTCCGTCGTGATCGTGGACCGGAACTCCGGTGAGGTGGTGAAGAAGCTCACCGGCACCGGCCCCGACCAGGGAAAGCCGGTGAAGACGACCATCGACCCGGTGATCCAGCAGGCCGCCGCCGAGGCGCTGGAGGGCATCGAGAAGAACGCGGCGATCGTCGCCGTCGACCCCTCCACCGGACATGTCCTGGCCGCCGCGAACAGACCCTCGGGCATGAACCGCGCCCTGGAGGGCCGCTACCCGCCCGGCTCGACCTTCAAGGTGGTGACCGCGGCGGCCCTGCTGAAGCAGGGGATGTCCCCGTCGGACCCCGCGCAGTGCCCGAAGTTCGCCGAGGTGAACGGCCAGAGCTTCGAGAACCAGGACCAGTTCGTCCTCCCGCCGGGATCCACCTTCCGGGACAACTTCGCCCACTCCTGCAACACCTTCTTCGTCAACTCCCGCGGCAAGCTGGAGAACTCGACCCTGCGGGACACCGCGGCGGCCTTCGGCATCGGCGGTGAGTGGGACGTGGGCGCGGTGACATACGACGGCAGTGTCCCGGTCGCCACCGACGACAACGACAAGGCCGCCTCGACCATCGGACAGGCCAGGGTGGAGGCGTCCCCCCTGGTGATGGCCTCGCTGGCGGCCTCCGTGAAGTCCGGCTCCTTCAAGCAGCCGGTGCTGGTGCCGGACGCGGTGAAGAAGCGGTACGAGGCGACCGCGAAGCTCGACCCGAAGGTCTGGGATTCACTGCGCGAGATGATGCGCGCGACCGTCACCGACGGCGCCGGCCGGGCCCTCAAGGACCTCCCCGGCGAGCCGCACGCCAAGACGGGCACCGCCGAGTTCGGCACCGAGACCCCGCCGCGTACCCACGCCTGGATGATCGGCTACCAGCAGAACCGCGAACTCGCCTGGTCGGTCCTGCTGGAGGACGGCGGCTCGGGCGGCAAGGACGCCGGCCCCGTGGCCGCGAAGTTCCTGCAAAACCTGGGAAGTTCCTGAGCTTCCCGAGCCCCGGGAACGCCCCGGCAATCCCGCCCCCGCCCACGTCCGCCCGCCCACGCCCGCCCACGCCCACGTCCGCGCCCCCCACGTCCGCCCCTCCCACTGCCACCCTCCACCCACCACCCTCCGCCCTCCCGCCCCCCCACAGACTTCCGACCTCCACGCTTCCACCGCCACCCTTCCAAGCCCCTGACGAGCAGAGAGGAGGAGAGACCTGACCAACGCACAGAGCCCGGACTGATCCGCGTTACGGGGGAGTTGACGCGGCGAGGACGTCCGAGGAGAACCGGCGGGCGCGTCACGCCCACCGGCCCTCCACGACGGTCCGCACGCAGCGACTCACGGTCACCTTTCCGCGGCGGCATTCCCCCTTGCCCGAAAGCAGAGCCACCGGTGCCCCCTTCGGAGTTCCCCGACGGGTCCGCACCCTCTCCTGGGCTTCCGGCATGAAGTGACAGGCGCCACCGTGCACCATCAGTTGCCATCAGAACCATGCCCGGGGCCGCCCGTTCCCGCGGCCGGGGCAGGGTTCGACGAGGACAAGGGGGGTTCCACCATGAGCACCTGGAACAATGTGACGGTCCGGCTTCTCGGCCCGCCGGCCCTGGTGAGGGGCACCGACGTGATACCGGTGCCCGGGCAGAGACAGAGACGCTTCTTCACCTCACTGGCCCTGCGCGCCGGACATGTCGTCTCCAAGGAGACGATCAGCGAGGACTCCTGGGACGGCGAGCCACCGCTCACCGTCGCGGGCCAGTTGCAGACCTCGGCCTGGATGATCCGCAGGGTCCTGGAACAGGCAGGGCTCTCCCGCTCCACCCTCGGCTCGTACGATCACGGCTACGAACTGCGCGTACCTCCCGAAGCCGTCGACCTGTTCGTCTTCCGGGACGCCGTACGGCAGGCCAGGGACAAGTACGCGCTGGGGCTCCACCGGGACGCGTCCGACCTGCTCAACACCGCACTGACCCGGTGGACGGGACCGGCCTTCCCCGACGTCACCTCCAGCCGGCTCCGCCGGCGGGCGGAGGCACTGGAACAGGAGCGGAAGGCCGCCTTCGAACTACGCGCGCTGATCGACATCGGGCTCGGCCACTACACCGAGGCGATCAGCCGGCTCTCCGAACTCGTCGGCCACGACCCCTTCCGCGAGGACCTCTACGCCAGCCTCATGCGGGCCTATTACGCAGAGGGACGCCAGGCCGACGCGATCCGCGTCTACCACCAGGCGAAGAAGATCCTGCGGGAACAGATCGGCATCAACCCGGGCACCCGGATGGTGACGGTGATGGAGGCCATCCTGCGCCAGGACGAACAGTTGTTCCAGATAAGCAACCACGAGATGCACTGACCAGGCGACGGGGCGGCCGCCGAAGGGCAACCAGCAACCACAAGAAACCGGACACCGAGCACCACATACAAACCCCAGAGTCCCCAGACCCCAGAACCGAGGCCCAGACCCCAAGTCCCCCAACGCCGCCGCCCCGCAGCCCCCTCCCCTCTCACCCTCCCCCCAACGTCCCCCCTCCTCCCTCCACCCTCCCCCCTCCCCGTGACTCAAAAGCACCCCGCATCCGGTCGCCTACCGTAGTCTCCCCTCGCTCAAGGTAGTCACGGCACGAGTGAGCGGGTGGAACATTGACCGGGCGACGAACGGTCCTCAGAGGAGTCCTGGCGGCATCGGGCGCCGCGGTCGTACCGGGGAGCCTCGCCGCGAGACCGATCGCCGGGCGGGGCGGCCCGTACACCACCCCCGTACGGCTGCGCTGGCTCGGCGTAGCGGGGTGGGAGATCACCATCGACGGGGGCCGCACCATCCTCTTCGACCCGTATCTGAGCCGCATCCCGTGCCTGGACGCGACGGGCCGGCTCGACCCGGGCCTCCCCCTGCGGACCGACCAGGAGCTGGTGGAGCGCGTGGCCGGAGAGCAACTCCCCGACGCCCCCGAACTCGTCCTGCTCAGCCACGGCCACTTCGACCACGTGGCCGACGTACCGCAGCTCATGGCCCGTCCCGGCTGGCGCGGTGACCGGATCCGCACCATCTGCGACGAGACGGTGCGCCATCTGCTCGCGGCCATGGGAACACCGCGCTCCCGCCTCGACGACGTCATCCAGGTCAAGGGCGGCGAATACCTTCAGTTCGACGGCTACACCGTGGAGGTCTTCCGCAGCCTGCACAGCCAACTGGCCGACCACGGCTGCTTCGCGCCGGGCCGGAGATTCTCGGTGCCGGAGCGGCCCACCGTCCTCGCCGACCTCGTCGAGGGCGACACCCTCGCCTACCAGGTCTCCGTCGAGGGCGGCCCGTCCATCCTGCTGATGGGCGCGAGCAACTTCGTGGAACGCGAACTGTCCGGGATCCGGCCGGATGTCGCCCTCGTACCGATGAGTTCGCACGGGGCGGTGCACCGCTATGTCGAGCGGCTGCTGACCGCGGTGGGCAACCCGCCCCTGCTCATCCCCACCCACCACGACGACATGGCCACCCCCCTCCACGCACCCCCCGCCCGCCTGGCCGCCTCGGCCGCCCCCTCGGCCGCCGAGAAACTCTCCCAGGCCGCCACCCCCGCCTCCCGCGTCCTCTCCCCCACCCCTCTCCGCCCCATCCCCCTGACCACCGCACCGAACTGACCCCCGCACCGAACTGCCCCACACCGGCCCCACACAGCCCCCACCCCGCCCCACCCCGCGCGCAGAGCCGCCCGAGAGCCCCCGAAGAGCACCACCGATGACCATGGTCGCGTCCACAGAAGACAAAGAAGAAAGAAAAGAAAGAAGGACGCCCCACATGGCAATGGCCCACATGACAAAGGCATGGCGTTCCGTGATCGCGCTGGCGGCAGCGGCCGCGGCGACGCTCGGCACGACGAGCGCCGCGCAGGCGGCCGAGAATGCCGAGGAGTTCAGCTTCACCCCGGAGAAGTACACCGCGGTCCAGTTCGGCACCTCGAAGGCCGAGGTCGAGGAGTTCCTCGGCGTAGGCCTGACCAAGCCCGGCTCCCGCGAGGGCTGGTGCGAGGGCGGGGTCTCCCTCCTCTGCTTCACCGAGTCGAACGACTACGCCCCGTACGGCGGCTTCGCGTTCAACGCGAACGGTGAACTGATCGACAAGCGACAGGAGTTCCTGTTCAAGCCGAAGACCCCGTCGACAACCCTGAACCAATACAACGCGGTCAGCATAGGCATGACCGCGAACCAACTCTGGTCGACCGTCTCCCCGGACTCCTGCGTGGTGTCCCAGGAGCGCTACACCGACTGGCCCGCGACGACCAACCACCGCCTGACGTACTACTGCACCGCCACAACAGGCCTCTTCCCGCCGAACGCACGCTTCTACGTAGTAGACGGCAAGGTCACAGAAAAGTACCAGCGCTCCCTGACCTGACCCCCTAACTCCCCACCCCCGGAAGGGGTGCCCCACCCAGCGGAGCACCCCTTCCGACCTGCGCATACGCCGACCTACTGCGGTGGTAAGGCTCAGCCAAAGTCCATGGCGCCCATCCCACCAACCTTGGACGCCCCGACCACCCCCCGGCCGGAACACCGAGCCTCGCGACCTCGTACGGACATCAGCAGACCTCCAGCAAGGCGCCGTGCCCCCGGCAACGCATCGCCGGGCAGGAGCGGATGCCGGGTGCGCGGAACAGCCCGAGCCCGGACACGCCACCGCCGAGTTCCCTACATGGCTGAACCCGCTCGCCTCAATCCATGATCTTGGAGGCTAAGGTTTCCAGCCACGTGATCCTCAAAAGCTGTCCATGCCTGTTTCCCTGGGGGGATATCCATGCGCTCTGTTCGTCTGAGATCTCTGTGTGCCGCTGCTGCCTCGCTGACGCTCCTATCTCTGTCCGCCGCCTGTTCCGGATCCGGGGCCAGCGAGCCCGCATCGGCCGACAGCCCGAAATCCTCCACCACACCGGCACAGGGGCATCCGCTCACAGCAACGGAGTTGAAGGCTGCCTTGCTGACGGAGGAAGAGGCGACAGGCTTCGATATCACGCTCACCGAGACGGTCGAAGGAGCCGGCGGCAAGTGGGAGGACCCCACCACGGTCAAGCCTGCGGTGTGCAAGGTCCTGTGGAACTCCGAAAACAAGGGGTTCGGGGAGACGGCTGCCGCCCATTCGATCCTCTACCCTGCTTCAACCAGCATCGACACGCGCGCGACACTGCTTTCCTCCTACCCCGCGGACGCGGCACAGGCACGAATGTCGACACTCCGTAATTCCCTGGCCACCTGCGAGAAATTCGAGACCGAGAACGAGTACGGGCAGTCGTCCAACAAAACCGAGAAGTTGAACACGCCGGAACTCGGCGATGAGGCAATCCGCTTCCTGACAACTGGGCAGGTGAGGACCGCAACAGTGAACAAGGGGAAGATCTACCACCTGACCACTGTGGTACGCACCGGAAACGTCGTGACACGGTTCAGAACGGACGTGATGCTGGGCGAATTCACAAAGCCCGGTCAGGCGGACCGCTTCATCCCCGAGCCGGACGATGTCCTGATCGCCGCCCAGATCGCAAAAGTGGAAGAGGCCATACGCGCCCGCCCCTGAGTCTTCGAGCGGAACTCAGCCGGCGGCCAAGCAGTCCCACCCCCGTGGAAGTCGCGTACCGCGCCGGCCACAGGATCGCAGCGCTCTACCGCTCCCACGCCAACCATCTGATCCAGGGGTCGGAAGAGACGGACGGAGCCTGATCCTGGCCCGCGCATGGCCCACGTGCACTGCTCAGAGGCGATACATCCCCAAGTCGGGATGAGACAGGATAAAGACAGAGGGCGTAATCCCGATTCGAGATCACGCCCTCTGACCAGCCTTAACGCTGGCCTGCTGCGGTGGGTGTGGGATTTGAACCCACGGTGACTCGCGCCACGACGGTTTTCAAGACCGTTCCCTTAGGCCGCTCGGGCAACCCACCCACGCCCCGCCCACCTGCGACGGAGCGGCTACAGCCTACCGGCTGGCGCGGGCGGGCGCTCGTGGCTGGCCAGAAGGGGGCCGCAGGCCTGTCTACGCCTCCCGGTCGGGGCTCGGGCGTTCCGTTGGTCGGCTTCTTGTTCGATCGTCCGGCTCGGGGCGTATGTCTCGTCCGCACAGCGCCCGGTGGTATCGCAGGTGGGCTTCGCTGATGCGATGATCGGGGTGGCGTCGTAGTTCTCCTCCACGACGGTCGCCCGTGGTGGAGCGGATGATCCCTTTCGGATCGACGTAGATCGCCAGAGTGTCGAACTGCACGTGATGGTTGGGGCACAGCACAAGAAGGTTGGCGAGTTCATCGGGCCCGTTGTGCGGCTGTCCGAGGCCGCGGATGTGGGCCGCCTCGCTGTAGGTACCGAATCTTGTCGCCAGTTGCTTGCCACAGACCTGACAGTGGTCCGCGTGCAGATCTTTGACCTTGTTGGCCAGCCCGACGTCGCGCACCACGCGGAACGTGTGCGTGGCACGACGAGCGGCAGGGCCTTGTTGCCCCTGCTCTTCTGCCGGGGCCTCGGTGCCGCTCGCGTTCTCGTAGCCGGACAGGCCGAGTTGCTCCATCAGCCTGTGTTGAGCGGGATCGTCGAAGTAGGTTTCTCGCAGGACGGCGATTGCCTGAGACCGTACGAAGGGATCGCTCAACAGACGGTCGGCCTGCCGTGTGAGGCCTGCTTGCGGCTCAGATCTGTTGAGCAGCGAGGCACTGATTTTGCTTGCCTGCTCGGCGGAGAGGCCATCAACGTCCCACAGACCGCTGGTCCGCAGATGCCAGAACGGGTACTCCGGCGTCGGGGTGGAGCGGGAGTGGCCGAACTCGACCAGCAGGCCGCCCACCTCGTCACGGAACGTCGGCCAGGGTGAGAGCCGGGGCTCGCCTCGGGCGTTCCTCGCGATGGCCCACATCAGGGTCAGGGGTTTGTGGGGGCTCGTGCGTCCGTTCTGCTGATGCGCCCTGAGGTTCCTCAGCTTCGCCATGAGCCGGGCCGCCGTGAGTTCAGGCTGCCGGTCGTCGCCGACGACGATGGGTACGGGTCGGCTCCGCGGCTGAGGAGGAGTGGGGAACAGCATGCCCTCATCCGCGGGGGCGTCGGCGGATCGAGGGCTTGCTCGGGGCTCCCCGAGCTGAAGTGGACGTTGACGTACCTGTGGCAGGACGCCAGAGCCACCTTCCACCCACCGCTGCCAGGAGCGCGGAGCGCGTTCCAGTGCCTCGTCCGTCGACAGACTCTGATTGCCGCGGGCTTCGATCCAGGCCCAGTTCAGTCGGTCGTCTTCTGCGCTCAGATCGAGAAGAGCCAATTCGTAGCGGAAGTTGGGGAATGGCCGTCCCCTGTCGGTCTGCTCCATCTCCTCGACGTTCCCGATGACCGCCAAGCCGCAGAACTTTACGTACCCCTTGGGAGTCTTGTTGCGTGTCACCGTCGCGAAGACGAGTAGCGGTGCCGCCAAGGTCCGCTCCTGCACGGACAGGGCGCAATGGCTCGCCCAAGCCCTCCGCAGCACCTTGTTGCCCTGTGTCTCACCCACGGGAACGGTGTGATCGACGCGGTGATCTCCGAAGTAGACGACTCGTCCGTTGTCCAGGTCGAATTCATCGTGCCAGGGCGTCTCGACGGAGCCGGCCTTCCACGGGCTCGAACGGATGAGGACCGCCGGTCGCCGTGCAACGTTCGCGACCTTGACCTCGGCGATGGGGTTGATCCCCTTGCTCAGCTGTATCGGAGCGAGGATCCGTGAAGCCGTGCGGTGGTGGATGTTCGGATAGCCGTCCACTGTCTCGACGGACGGTTCTCTGGCCCGTGAAGATCTCAGCACCTCACCGACACGCAAATAGCTGCCCACCGGGCATCCCCCACCTCACTGTCGTCGTTACGGCGTTTTCGCCGGGCAGAGAGACCAATGATGCAGAAGACTCCCCGTCCTACGTGCCTATTTTGACGCCGGGTCGAGGGTTCGGGAGGGGCGTCGGTTGTGGGGGTCGGTTGTCGGGGTGGGGGACGGGGGAGGGGTGGGGTGGTGGGGGAGGGCCGTGGCGAGGAGGGCCAGGAGGAGGGCGGTGGTGGTGAGGAGGGCGCCTACCCAGTTCGGGGCGGTGTAGCCGAGGTTGGCCGAGATGGCTGCGCCGCCCAGCCAGGCGGCCAGGGCGTTGCCCAGGTTGAAGGCGCCTATGTTGGCGGCGGAGGCCAGGGTGGGGGCTGCCGCGGCCTGGTCCAGGACTCGCTTCTGCAACGGGGGCACCGTGGCGAAGCCCAGGGCGCCGATCAGGGTGAGGGTGATCGCGGCGAGGGCCTGGTGGTGGGCGGTCACGGTGAACAGGAGCAGTACCGCGGCCAGGGCCGCCAGGGTGGTGAGGAGCATGGGCATCAGGGCGCGGTCGGCGAACCTGCCGCCGAGCAGGTTGCCGAGGAACATGCCGATGCCGAACAGGACGAGCAGCCAGGTCACGGAGGTCTCGGAGTAGCCGGCCACCCGGGTCATCATCGGGGTGATGTAGGTGATCGCCGCGAAGACACCGCCGTACCCGAGGACGGTCATCGCCATGGCGAGCCAGACCTGCGCGTTCTTGAAGGCGGCGAACTCCGCGCGGATGTCGGCGGCCCCGGGTCTGCCCTGCTCCGGAACGAGCCGGGCGACGCCGAGGAGGCCGATGACTCCCAGCGCGGCGACGACGGTGAAGGTGACGCGCCAGCCGGCCGCCTGCCCGACGTACGTACCGCCGGGGACACCGACGATGTTGGCCACGGTCAGGCCCATGAACATCAGGGAGATGGCGGATGCCTTCTTCTCCGGCGCCACCAGGTCGGCGGCGACCACCGAGCCGATACCGAAGAACGCGCCATGGGCGAGTGAGGCGACGATCCGGCCGATCAGCATCACGCCGAAGCCGGGCGCCACGGCCGAGAGGGCGTTGCCCACGACGAACAGGCCCATGAGGAACATGAGCATCTTCCTGCGGGACACCTTGGTGCCGAGCACGGTGAGCAGCGGGGCGCCGACGACGACGCCGAGGGCGTAGCCGGACACCAGCCAGCCGGCGGTCGGGATGCTGACGTCGAAGCTGTCGGCGACCTGGGGCAGCACACCCATGATCACGAACTCGGTGGTGCCGATCCCGAAGGCCCCGATGGCCAGGGCCAGGAGCGCTAGAGGCATGGAGAGGGGCCTTCCCGTGGATGCCGAGTGCCGCACTACGGTCACTTTGATTGCAGCATGAGATTATCCTCGTCCACAATAGTTGCACACGCGGGCTATGCGCAAGCGCGGGATGATGTGGTCCGCATGTGCCGTCTCGTGCAAGCATTGACAGGGCGGGGGGAGGCCCGCGCCGACGAAGGAGGCTCCTGTGACCGCCACCGACCCAGACCCGGCCCTTTCCGATCTGGCACAGGGCTGGTGCGCCCTCTCCCTGCTGCACAGCAAGATCGAGGCCCATCTCGAACGGGTGCTGGAGGCCGAGCACGGTCTGAGCGCCCGCGAGTACTCGCTCCTCGACGTGCTCAGCCGGCAGCACGACGGGGACGGCGGGCACCTGCAGATGAAGCAGGTCGCCGACGCCGTCGTGCTCAGCCAGAGCGCCACCACCCGCCTGGTCACCCGGCTGGAGAACCGCGGGCTGCTCTCCCGTTACTTGTGCCCCACCGACCGCCGGGGGATCTACACCGACGTCAGCGACACCGGCAGGGAGCTGCTGGAGGCCGCCCGTCCCGTCTACGACACCGCCCTGCGCGCGGCCCTCGCCGAGGCGGCCCAGGACACGCGCGTCGAGCCCCTCGTCCAGGCGGTGCGCTCACTCCCCGGGCCGAAGGGGTGACGGGGCGGAGGGCGGAGGGGCGGAGGGCGGAGGGGCGGAGGGCGGAGGGGCGAAGAGGCGGAAGGGCGGAAGGGCGGAGGGGCGGAGGGGCGGAGGGGCGGAGGGGCGAAGAGAGGTGACGGGGTGACCGGGTGACGGCGGAGCGGGGCGCCCGGGTTCGGTCGGGGCCCCGCTCCGTCTTGCTTCTTGTTCGCTTCTTCGCGGCTTACGGCCGCTCCTCAGCCCTCCGTCAGCTCTCGCCCTCGCGCTTGCCCAGCGTCACCTGCGTCGTGGACTCCTTGCCGTCACGCAGGTAGGTGATCGTCACCTTGTCGCCCGGCTTGTGGGTCCAGATCTGGCCGATCAGAGTCGGGCCGCTGTCGATCGGGGTGCCGTTGAACTTCGTGATGACGTCGCCCGCCTTCAGGCCCGCCGTGGCCGCCGGGCCGTTCGGGGTGACCGAGGGGGTGCCGCCGTCCGTGTCGGTGGCGATCGTCGCGCCCTCGCTCGACTCGCTCATGGAGACCGTCGCGCCGATCACCGGATAGACCGGCTTGCCCGTCTTGATGAGCTGCTCCGCGACGTTCTTCGCCTGGTTGATCGGAATGGCGAAGCCGAGCCCGATCGAACCCGCCTGGGACTGGCCCAGGCCGCCGCTGCCCGCCGACTGGATCGCCGAGTTGATGCCGATGACCGCGCCCCGCGCGTCCAGCAGCGGGCCGCCCGAGTTGCCGGGGTTGATCGACGCGTCGGTCTGGAGGGCGCTCATGTACGAGTTGCCGGAGCCCGAGCCGTCACCGGAGGCGACCGGGCGGTTCTTGGCGCTGATGATGCCCGTGGTCACCGTGTTGGAGAGGCCGAAGGGCGCGCCGATCGCGATCGTCGTGTCGCCCACCGCCACCTCCTCCGAGTTGGCGAGCGGCAGCGGGGCGAGCCCCGAGGGGGCGTTCTTCAGCTTCACCACCGCGACGTCGTAGCCCTGCGCCCGGCCGACCACCTCGGCCGCGTACTTCTTGCCGTTGGAGAACGTCGCGGTCAGCTCACCACCGTCGGCCGCGGAGGCGACCACATGGTTGTTGGTGAGGATGTGGCCTTCCTTGTCGTAGATGAAGCCGGTGCCCGTACCGCCCTCGCCGTTGCCGCCCTTCGCCTCGATCGTGACGACGCTCGGCAGCGACTTGGCGGCCACCGAGGCGACCGTACCCGCGTCGCGCTTGACCTCCTTGGGGGCGTCCTCCGCCGAGACGGTCGTGGACCCCAGGCCGCCGTCGTTGTTCTCCGCCGCCCAGTAGCCGACCCCGCCGCCGACCCCGCCCGCGACGAGCGCAGCGACGAGGACGGCTGCGATCAGTCCGCCCCCGCCCCGACGCGGCGGCTTCGGCTCGTTGCCGGGCATCGGCGCGCCCCAGACGGGCGCGTCACCGCCTGCTCCGTACGCGGGCTGCACGGGCGGGGGCGGCGGCCAGTCGGCGTCCGCGGCCCGTGCCGCGGTGGGCTCGCCCACGGAGGCGCCGACCGGGACCGGGCCCTGCGGATGGGCGGCGGCGGAGTACCCCGGAGCCGGGTACTCCGGTGCGGCATACCCGGAGGCCGGAGCCGACGGCGCGGCCGGCGGGACAGGCGGGGCGGGCGGGGCGTACGGAGGGTGCTGCGGCGTGTGGGGCGGCGGCCCGGCAGGGTGCTGCCCGGAGGGTACGGCGTCGGCCAGCCGGTCGGCAGAGTGCTGTCCGGAAGAGTGCTGTCCGGAAGATACGGCGTCGGCCGGCCGGTCGGCGGGGTACGGACCGGGCGTCCTGTCCTGGGGAGCGGAGGGGGTCGCGGGAGCCTGTCGTGGCTCCGAGCCCGCGGACCCCGGTGTGGCCTCCCCGGCGGTCTCTCGCGACGCGGACGCGGGTGTGCCCTCGGGAGCGGCATCCGGCACGGGAGGTACGGACGGGACGGCGGGGCCCGTGGTGCCCTCGTTCTCGGTGCTCACAGCTCTTTCTCCTCGGTTCCACTCGGTCTTCGGCAAGAGTCCGCTGTGCAAGTGTCTGCGGTCAGCTTTTCCCACAGCACGTCAGACCACTGTAAGCAGGACCTGTGCATCCGCCCGTCCATCTTTACTCCGGACATTACGGACAGTCCCGCAGGTGATCCCCGGGATGGCCCCACACAGGGTCACAACGACCCCGTACAGGGTCACAACGGCCCCGTCCAGGGTCACACGGCGCCCCCGCACGACCGCGTACGACCATCCGAACACACGTCTGCCCCCTCACGATGACACCATGACGCGGTGACCCAAGCACCACTGCCACGTCAGCACACCATCCAGGTCGTCGCCCACCGCGGAGCCTCGGAGGACGCCCCCGAGCACACCCTGGCCGCCTATATGAAAGCCATCGAGGACGGTGCGGACGCCCTGGAGTGCGACGTACGCCTCACCGCCGACGGTCATCTGGTCTGTGTCCATGACCGACGCGTCAACCGCACCTCCAACGGACGCGGCGCCGTCTCCGCCCTGGAGCTGGCCGAACTCGCCGCCCTCGACTTCGGCTCCTGGAAGGACAGCGAGGAGAGCCCCGACTGGCGGGACCCCGAGTTCACCTCCGTGTTGACGCTGGAGCGGCTCCTGGAGCTCGTCGCCGACGCGGGCCGCCCTCTCCAGCTCGCCATCGAGACGAAACACCCCACCCGCTGGGCTGGCCAGGTGGAGGACCGGCTGCTGCACCTGCTCCGCCGCTTCGGCCTGGACAACCCCGGCGGAGCCGGTAACCCCGGAGGCGTCCCCGGCGGGGCCGGCGGCTCCGGTGAGGCCGGCGACTCCGGCGGCGCATCCGGGCCCCAGGGCTCCGGCGTGCGCATCATGAGCTTCTCGGCGCGCTCCCTGCACCGGATCGCCGACGCCGCGCCCCGGATCCCGACCGTCTACCTGATGCAGTTCCTCTCGCCCCGGCTCCGCGACGGGCGGCTGCCCGCGGGCGCGCGGATCGCGGGCCCCGGGATGCGTATCGTCCGCAACCACCCCGGATACATCGCCAAGCTGCACCGGGCCGGCCATCGGGTCCACGTCTGGACGGTGAACGAACCCGAGGACGTCGACCTCTGTGTACGCCTCGGAGTCGACGCGATCATCACCAACCGTCCCCGCCAGGTGCTCGCCCAGCTCGGTCGGCCCGTCCGAGACACCCCGTAGACACCCGCACCCCCACCCCTCCGAGGACACCTGGTGTATACGCTCGGTCACGGGGAGTGCACCGGCGCGTTCGGCATGTGTTCGAGTGTGACAAGTGCGCCAAAGGCCCTCGCCCGGCCGGTTTCCGGCTCAGGCCACCGGGGCATTCACACGGTGGCGTGGGGCAGAGGAGGTCTCGGGGGTGGCGTTTGTGGTGACACAGGAAGTACCCACGTCGTCGTGCATGGCCGTGCCCCATGGCCCTGCGGGCGTGGGCCAGGCGCGGCATCGGATGCGGGAACAGCTGAGCCGCAGCGGGGTGTCGGAATCGGTCGTGGACGATGCCGTACTGATCCTTTCCGAACTCGTCAGCAACGCCTGTCGGCACGGCAGACCGCTGAAGCCGTCGGACCGGGGCGACGGCGACATCCGCGCGGAGTGGCGCGTCGACAAGGCCGGACGGCTGACGGTCGAGGTGACGGACGGTGGCGGCCCGACCCGCCCCATTCCGGCCACCCCGTCGGTCACGGCCCGTGGCGGCCGGGGGCTCAACATCATCGCCGCGCTGGCGCAGGAGTGGGGCGTACGGGACAGCGCGACCGGCGAGGTCACCGTCTGGGTGATCGTCACCGAAGGACACCGCCGCGAGGACTTCGCCACCCGCGTCACGGGCCCGGCACTGACGGGGCTCGACGGCCTGACCGACCTCGACGAACTGGACGACCTCGGCGAACTCGGCGGCGAACTGGGCGGACTCGGCGGACTGGAAGGCCTGGACGGCGAACTGGACGAGCTGACGGGCGCGGGCGGGCTCGGCGCCCCCCAGGGGCTGGACGCCCTGGACGCCCTCGACGGCCTGGACACCCCCGACGACCTGGACGGTCTGGAGCGGGTCGACAGCCTGGAGGGGCTGAACGGACTCGACGGCCTCAGCGGTCTCGCCGGCCCCGCCGGCCTCCACCGGCTCGGCGGCCCCAGAGCGGCGCCAGGCGCCCCCGGTACGGGACCGGGCCACGGACCAGGACCAGGACCAGGCCAGGGTCCCGGCACGGGGCCGAGGAGAACGGCGCCGGGCGTACCGGCCCCGGGCAGACCGGGCCAGGGCAGACCGCGAGCGGGTTACGTGGACTCACGCGACGATACGGAGTGATCCGGACCGCCGGGTACGGACACGAGGGGCCCTGAGCGGGGACCCGTACCGCGGCGGCCAGCGACCACACTGGGGCCCTACGCCGCAGGCACACCGGGACCCGTACCGCAGCGGCCACACCGGGACCCGTACCACCGCAGGCACGCCGTGCCGCCGTACGGCCCGGGCGTTGTCGGGGAGCGGGGCGTTGTCCGGGAGCGGGGCGTTGTCCGGGAGCGGGGCGTTGTCCGAGCGGGGCGCTAGGCTCGCGCCGATACCGCTACCGCATCGCCGTTCCCGGGAGAAAGCCACCATGGCCAAGAAGCGCCCCCAGACGAAGGCCGCGAAGGCTCAGCTCAAGGACGGCCCCGTCCCGGTGGTGGGGGCCCGTGAGCCCTGCCCGTGCGACTCGGGGCGCCGCTACAAGGCGTGTCACGGCCGCGCCGCCGCGCAGGCCGTCACCGAGCTGGTCCAGCGCCCCTTCGAGGGGCTGACCGGGGAGGGCGACTGGGTCGCGCTGCGCGAGCTGGTGCCTGCGGCCACCGTCGAGCTCGCCCTCAAGGACGGGCTGCCCGAGGGCGTGCCCTCCGTGACGCTCGCCACGGTGCTGCCGATGGCCTGGCCCGCGCTCCGCAGGGACGACGGCTCCGTCCTGCTCGCCCTCCAGAACGACACCTCCTCCGGCGACCTCAGCCGCGACCTCGCCGACACCCTGCGCCGCGCCCTCACCGCCGAGCCGGGGCAGCCGGTGGCCGCGCACCGGGTGCCCGCCGACGGGCCGCGCCTCCAGGACCTGCTGGACCCGGCGGCGCCGTTCACCCCGGTGGTGCACTCCGGCTTCGAGTTCTGGGTGCCGGACGCCGAGCACAGCTCGGCCGAGGTGACCGCCTCCCTGGAGCGCGCCAACGCCGCCGCGATCCCGACCGCCCGGCTCACCGGCACGGACGCCGCGTACTGGTGCGAGACGCCGGAGAAGAACCACCTGCGCTGGGTCATGCCGCACCCCGAGGAGAAGCTGCTGGACGCGCTCGCGCGGCTGCACGCGGCCGGCGTGTCGAGCCTCGGCGAGGGGACCCGGCTGGTCGGCTCCTTCCGGGCGCACGGCCTGACCGTCCCGGTGTGGGACCTGCCCAGCGCGATGGGCGCGGAGGAGTGCGAGAAGCCCGCCGCGGAGTTCGCGGAGCGGCTGGCGGCGGCGCTCGCCGACGACGCGCCGCTGACGGGCGACGAGCGCCGGGCGCGCGGCGGGCTCACCAACCGCCAGGTGACACTGAGCTGAGCTGAGCCGGGCCCCGACGGCCGGCCTCGGCGGCCGACCCCGACGGCTGGCCTCGGCGGCCGGCCTCGGCGGCCGGGTCCGACCGCCGGGATCGACCGCGGGCCCCGGCGCCCGGGATCGGCCGCCGCGTCCGGAGGGAGACGTGAGGCGGAGAGCACGCCACGGGGTGACATGTGCCTGAGGAGTTGCAATCCCAAAGGGTTCCACGGAAGTCCACAGAAGTTCACAGGAGTCCGGTGATCCCAGTCACACACCGCCGTACCGGCAAGTAATTCGCTGTCTGAATACGCCGGATCGAATTTGCTAACGGCCGATCTCTTGTTACCGTTCTAAGGAGCCCGGTCGCTGGTGCATCCCCCGTCGCCAGCGACCGGGCCTTCGCGTTCCCCGCCCCGCCCGTCCCACCGGGCCGAAGGCTCAACCAGCCTCAGGGCCGGGGGAGTTGCTTCCCGAGCGCAGCACCAGGGGCCCGTCACCCGGGGCGCCCCCGTCCGCTCCCCGCGCCGCGAACTCCGCGATCGCCAGATAGTCGGACCGCTTTCCCCGGGTTGCCTCATGGGGCGTTTCGCAGGTGCCCTCCCGGCTGCCCTCCGGGACCTCGCAATGGGTCTGCACGGTCCGGCCCCGCGGGCCCATCAGGCTCAGTAGGAGGAGCAGTTCGGCACCCGAGGCGTTGCGATAGTAAGTACGCCCCCACGTGTCGCCGCCCGCGCCGGAGCCCGGCCCGGAGCCACCGGAGGCGTCGCCCGAGCCCTCACCGGACACCACACAGGTCTGTGCCTCGACCCCCTCCGGCGAGCCGACCTCCGGCCCGCACCGCTCGGGTGCGGCCGGCTCGGGGACAGCCTCGGCGGTCGGCCCGGCGGCCCGTACGGATGCCCGTACAGCGGCCCGTACGGGCATCGTGGCGGCCTCGGGGGAGTTCGCGGCACCCGGCGGACCGGAGACGGGCCGAGAGGCCGGGGAGGGGCCCAGCGGGCCCGCCGAGGCGACCAGCGGCAGCAGCGCGGCCCCCATCACGGCGGCCGTGAGGCCGAGCATGCGGAAGTTCATGGTGGGCCGAAGATAACGGCGGTACGGGCCGCCCGGAGCCCGCGCGGGGCCGCTTTCCGGACAACTACGCCCGGCTCACACCCGTACGAGTGACGCCGTACGAGTGACGCCACAGGGCGGCGGCCCGGACCGTGTGAGGGTCCGGGCCGCCGCCCCGCGCGCATCAGCGAAGGCTCAGTACGCGAGCCTGCTGCCGCCGTCCGGCGCGCTCGTGCTCGCCTCGACCAGGGCGTCCACGACCGCCTCCACATCCGGCAGCCACGGCGCCGCCGAGCCCGGCAGCGGCGCCCGCTCCCAGCGGACCTGCCCGCCGGCCGCCTCCGAGGGCGGCAGCACCAGGTAGCCGCCCTCCCCGTGGAACCGGAGCGAGCTGGGCACCCAGTCCTTCGCGTACAGCAGCTCACCGAGTTGTTCGAGGGTGTACGGGGCCACCAGCAGCGACCAGCGCGTGGGCGTCGCCACGACCGGGCCGAGCCGCATGCCCATCCGGTCCAGCTCCACCAGCGCCCGCGCCGCCGCGACGGCCGGCAGGCTCACCGCGCAGGGCGCGGCGCCGCCGGTGGCCAGCACGATCGGGGCCGCCGGGCGGTTCCCCCACCACCAGCGCACCATGCGCTCGTCCGTGGTGGCCGCGAGCAGCCCGGGGTCGAAGGGGTGAGCGCCGGGTACGACGCATTCGGGGTCCGGGCAGGCACAGCCCCGGCCACGGGTCCCCCGTCCGCCGGCCGACTTGAGGCCGACTCCGGGGAGCACGGGCCACCCCCATTCCGAGGCGCAGATGAGCGCCGCGTCGAGCTGGGCAGGACTCTTCTTGCTCCCCTTGCGCCGGAGCCGGAGCCTGCGTCGCCTTCCGAGGATCTCGCGCATGAGCGCTCGTTCCTTTCCGTTGAACGCCGAGGGTCCACATGACACTGACACCCTGCGTGTGCATGTGCGTGCATCACTTCACCGTGCGTACTTCCAGCGCTCGGCCGCCCCCTGCCCGGGCTGCCCGAGGCGTGGACAGTCGGTCCGTCGTCGCCGCGCCGGGTCTGTGGAACGGGTGGAACAGGGTGGAACGTGTGTGGCGAGGGTGGCGTGCGCGTGGCGCTTGCTGTTCCGCTGTCGCTTGTCGCTGTCGCGTGCCGCGACGTGGTGTCGCGCTTGATTTCCCGCTGTCCCGCTGTGCTTTTCTCGCCACTCCGGGGGATGGGGTGTGGCTTGTGGCGGTTAAGACGCCATGGCCGCCCGCCAGGTTCCGGGGCGGTCCCAACTGCCCCTGTCCGTCACCGTTTACGTACCCATCAGATACGGAATGACGCTCGCGTTCGGAATGACGCTCTATGACGCTCCACCAGGGTTGTTATGGAAACCAGCCCTGGCAGATCCCCTGTTGAACGCACTCAGTCGACCGCAAAACATGGTCACGGGGGTCGTTTTTCGGCCAAGTTCAGGATCCCACAGAAATCCACCGGTGCACCAGGACAATGCTGGACATTGCATCTGCTGTGCGTGTACATGTGGATGCATTGCCAGCCGCGCGGAATGACATGGGGGTTTGCGATGGTATGGAGCGATACGCACCCACTGGGAAGCGACCGCGATGACCGCCCCTAACTCGCCGAAAGTGGCTGGAATCGATTCAGCGGTGACCGCTCCCCCGCAGACTCCCGCGCCGCGTGAGGTCATCCCGGCGCCCCCTGGCGCGCTGATCCAGGACCGGCTGGCCGCCTGGGTCTCGGATCTGACCACCCTCCACGAGCTGGTGGAACGCCTGTCGAGAACCCGTACCCCGGACGCCGCGCTCGATGAACTCCTGCGCGCCGGAGCCGCCCTGACCGGCGCGCCGCGCGGGGTGGTGATCCTGGAACCGGCCGACGGGCCCGGCCCCGCCACCACGGTCGGACTCGGCCTCTCCCGTGCGGATATCGGCCACCTCGAAACGGTGCCGCGCCACGCGAGCGCGTACGGCCGGCTGCTGCTCGGCGGCGCTTCGGGTACGGATGCGGGTACGGATGCGGATACGGGTGCGGGTGCGGGTGCGGATGCGGGGACGGGGACGGGTTCCACTTCCGGCTCCAGTTCCGCTTCCGGCGACGGGGTCGCGGAGCCCGATCTCTTCGGCGACCCCGCCGTCGACCCGCGCCACCGGGAGGTCGCAGCCCGGCTGGGGTGCGGGGCGAGTTACGCCGTACCCCTGCGTACGGAAGCGGCCGCCGGGCCGGGACGGCGGCAACTCGGGGTGGCGGTCTGGCTCTACGACGAGCCCGGGGAGCCCGCCGAGCGGCGGCGCCATCTCGTCGGCCTCTACGCCCGCCATGCCGCCGCCCATCTGGACCGGCTGCTGGAGCAGGCGCGGACCCGGGCCCGCGCCGCCGCCCTCGCCGAGGAGCTGCGGCCAGCCCGGCTCCCCCGGCTCCCCGGCGTACGGCTGGCCGCGCGCCACCGCCCCGCCCCACGCGCCGCCCGCGCCCCGTACCCCGGCCCGCCCGAGGACACCGGCGCCCCGGACGCGTACGCGGAGCTGCGCGGCGGCGACGGCTGGTACGACGCCCTGCCGCTCCCCGACGGCGCCCTGAGCCTCGCCGTCGGCTCCGTCAGCGGCTCGGGGCCCGGCGCGCTCGCCGCCGCGGCCCGGCTCCGCGCCGCCCTGCGCGCGTACGCCGTGATGGAGGGCGAGGACCCCGTCGCCGTCCTCTCCGACCTGGAACTGCTGCTCCGGATCACCGAACCGGCCCGTACCTCCACCGCGCTCTTCGCGTACGCCGAGCCGGGCCCGCGCAAGATCGTGCTCGCCGGGGCGGGCCACGCGCCCCCGCTGATCGTCGGGGCGCGGCGCACCGAATTCGCCGAGACGGCCGTCTCGGCGCCGCTCGGAATGCTCTCCTGCTGGCAGGCGCCGAGCGTGGATCTGTGGCTCGCGCCGGGCGAAACGTTGCTGTTCTACACAGATGGGCTGCTGCACCGTACCGGCGCCCCTATGGACCGCGCCTTCGCTCGCCTCCATACGGCGGCCGCGAGCGTCCCGGCCGCCGCGCGCCATGACCCCGGCAGGATCGCGGACCATGTGCTGCGCACCCTCTGCCCGGAGGAGGACGGACCGAGTGACGGACCGGGGGGCACACCGGGGGACGGGGACATCGTGCTGCTCGCCGCCCGCTTCGACTGACAGGGAGCGCCGGGCTCGGCCGACGGACGGCGCCGGGCCGCCGGCCGCCGGACCTCCGGCCCCTCTTCCCTCCGCGCATACGATGGAAAAAACGGTCTTTCGCACAAGGAGATGACGTGGCCGAGGAGCGCATCCCGGAAACCCCGGCGACCCCGGAGACCCCCGAACCGGAACCGGCGACCCCGGAGACCCCGGAGACGGCGGAAGAACCGATCAAGCAGCGGAAGAACGGACTGTACGCGGCCGTGTCCGACGAACTCACCGAGAACATGAAGACCGGCTGGGCCGACACCGCCCTGCACGGTCTGGCCCCCATCCCCCAGGCCGCCGAGACCGCCGCCCGCCGCGCCGCGCTCTCCGCGCGCTTCCCCGGCGAGCGCCTGGTGGTCCCCGCCGGGAACCTGAAGACCCGCTCCAACGACACCGAGTACCCGTTCCGGGCGTCCACGGAGTACACGTACCTCACCGGTGACCAGACCCAGGACGGCGTGCTCGTGCTGGAGCCCACCGCCGAGGGGCACCGGGCCACCATCCACCTGCTGCCGCGCTCCAACCGCGAGAACGGCGAGTTCTGGCTGGACGGCCAGGGCGAGCTGTGGGTCGGCCGCCGGCACTCCCTCGACGAGGCGCGACAGCTCCTCGGCCTGCCCGCGTCGGACGTGCGGGAGCTGCCCAAGGCGCTCGCGGAGGCCACCGGCCCCGTCCGCGCCGTACGGGGCCACGACGCCGGTGTCGAGGCGGCCCTGGCCGACAAGGTGACGGCCGAGCGCGACGAGGAGCTGCGCGTGTACCTCTCCGAGGCGCGCGCCGTGAAGGACGACTTCGAGATCGGCGAGTTGCAGAAGGCCGTCGACTCGACCGTGCGGGGCTTCGAGGACGTCGTGCGGGTCCTCGACAAGGCCGAGGCCACCAGCGAGCGCTACATCGAAGGCACCTTCTTCCTGCGCGCCCGTGTCGAGGGCAACGACATCGGCTACGGCTCGATCTGCGCGGCGGGCCCGCACGCCACCACCCTGCACTGGGTGCGCAACGACGGCGACGTACGCTCCGGTGACCTGCTGCTCCTCGACGCCGGGGTGGAGACGCACACCCTGTACACCGCCGACGTCACCCGTACGTTGCCGGTCAACGGGCGCTACAGCGAGCTCCAGCGGAAGATCTACGACGCGGTGTACGACGCCCAGGAGGCCGGCATCGCCGCGGTCCGCCCGGGCGCGAAGTACCGCGACTTCCACGACGCGGCGCAGCGTGTGCTCGCCGAGCGGCTGGTCGCGTGGGGGCTGCTGGAGGGCCCGGTCGAGCGCGTTCTCGAACTGGGGCTCCAGCGCCGCTGGACCCTGCACGGCACCGGCCACATGCTCGGCCTCGACGTCCACGACTGCGCCGCGGCGCGGCGGGAGGCGTACGTGGACGGGACGCTGGAGCCGGGGATGTGCCTGACCGTCGAGCCGGGGCTCTACTTCCAGACCGACGACCTGACCGTGCCGGAGGAGTACCGGGGGATCGGTGTCCGGATCGAGGACGACATCCTCGTCACCGCGGACGGCAACCGGAACCTCTCGGCGGCGCTGCCGCGCCGGGCCGACGAGGTCGAGGCGTGGATGGCGGCGCTCAAGCAGGCCTGACCGCTCCGGTTCCGGTTCCGGTTCCGGATCCGGCTCGGCTTCCCTTCCGGCCTCAGCCCAAGCTCAGCAGGGCGTCCTCGCGCCGCTTCAGGATCTTGTCGAAGCTGACGACGGCGCCCCGCCCCGGCCGGCTGCGGACATGCACATGGTCCGCGAGCTGCTCGATCATGCGGAGCCCGCGCCCGCTCTCGGCGGTCGCGGCGGCGGTCGCGGCCGCCGCCGTGGCCCGCCGCCGCAGCAGCCGCCGGGCCGGGAACCCGGGGCCGGAATCGGCCACTTCGATACGGCAGCGCGCGCCGTCGAGATACGCGGTCACCCGGTACGCCCCGGGCGCCTCCCCCGGGCCGCGTACGGCCCCGCCATGCTCGACGGCGTTGGCGCACGCCTCCGTGAGGGCGACCGACAGATCGAAGGAAATGTCCGGATCGACGCCCTCGGTGCGCATGGCGTCGAGCAGCAGGCGCCGGGCGAGCGGAACACTCGCGGCGTCGCGCCGCAAGTGGAGGGACCACCAGATGCTCATGCGTCAGCCTCCTGGCCGCGGCTGTTCAGGCTGCCGCTCGTTTCCGGCCACGGCCGCATCTGCGGCTCCCGCGGCTCGACATACCGATACGTATTGCCCCGGCCGCCCCTCCGTAAGCACACGTTTGACGTGTTGGCCCTCGTTCGGCGGATGCGAGGGCGACTCGCTCCGTGTATAGAGCGCGAAGAGGGCGGAGCCGGGACAGAGGCTGACCTTCCGGACCTGCCCTACGGAGCCCCGTACCGCAGTGCGATGATGACCCGGCCATGTCCTGTCGCCCCGTCCGCATCCGAGCCGGAGCCGCGCCCCGGCTGCTGAGGGCCGCGGTCTTCACCGCGGTCTGCGTCGTGCTGTCGGCGACGGGACACGCCATGGCGGCCTGCGCGCCGGTCCCCTGGTGGACGCTGCTCGTCGGGTTCCTGGGGGTCTTCGCGGCCGCCGCGCCGCTGGCCGGACGCGTCCGTTCCACCCCCTCCATCGTCATCGCGCTGACCGGCGGCCAGCTCGGGCTGCACACGGTGTTCGGGATCGGCCAGCACCGGATCGCGGTCCCGGCCGGCCACGAGGACCTGCTGATCCGGATGGCCGCGCGCTTCGTCTGCGGGGCGGGCGCCGCCTCGCTGAGCCCGGTCGACGCACAGCGGATACTCGCCGAGGCGGGCGTCTCCGCACCGGGGTCCTCGGGGGCCGTGGGAGCCGTGGGCTCGGCGGACGCCGTGGCAGGCGCCGCCCATCACCACATGGCGGCGGTCGGCACCGCCGCCACCGACGCGCTCTCCGCATCGGGCGCCGGTACGGGCGAAGGGCTGCTGCCCTCCGTACCGATGATGCTCGCGCACCTGCTGGCCGCCCTCGCCGCCGGCTGGCTGCTGCGCCGTGGCGACCTGGCGCTGCTGCGGCTCGGCAGACTCTCGGCGGAGGGCATCGGCGAGGTCACGGAGAGCGCGCCGCTGCGCGCCCTGCGCGCCGCCTTCGCGCTGGTACGGGCCCTGTGCGCCGGTCTCCCCGGCGTGCCGGGGCCCGGGCCGCGCGCCGCGTACGCCGCCTCGTACGGCGTCCCCCCGGTGCCGGGCGGGGAAGCGCTCCAGCACACGGTGATCAGGCGCGGCCCGCCGGCCGACTGCGCTCTCGCGGCCTGACCGGCCTCCCCGGACCCGCCCAGGGGCCTCCCCGGCCCCGCGCGCCTTCCCGGCACGGCGGACCTGCCCGGCACGGCGGCTTCCTCCGTAGCCGGGGGACCCGCCGCCCTGCCGGGGACCCGCCGCCGTACCGGAGGACACACCTCCGCACCGGGACCCGCCGGGGGAGTGCCGCCGCGCGCCGTCCCGCTCGCGTACCTCCCGTACGTACGGAACCTCCCAGCCCTGTGGCCCCGTGGCCGTGGCGCCGTAGTACCGGACGGAGCCCGTACGTACGTATCCCCGGGTACGCGGCGCGGGTACGCGCCGTGGCCGGTCCTGGCCGGGTGAGCCGTCGGCAGGCCCATCGACCGATCGCCTCTTCCTTCTTCCCTGGAGTACTCCGTGTTCCCCTCTTTCTCTTCGCTCCCCTCGTTCCCCTCACTTCCCTCGCGCCCCAGGCGTGGCTCCGGCACTTCCGGCGCCTCCGCCGCCGCCCGGCTCGCCGTCGTGGGCGGGGTCGCCGCCTCCGCGCTCCTCCTGGTGGCCGGGCCCGCTTCCGCGCATGTCAGCGTGCAGCCGCAGGGGGAGGCCGCCAAGGGCGGCTACGCCGTCATCAACTTCAAGGTGCCCAACGAGAAGGACAACGCCTCCACCGTCAAGGTCGAGGTGAACTTCCCCACCGACCACCCGCTGGCCTCGGTGATGCCGCAGCCCGTGCCCGGCTGGAAGGTCGACGTCACGAAGGAGAAGCTGGCCAAGCCGCTGACCATGCACGGCAACACCGTCAACGAGGCCGTCTCCAAGGTCACCTGGACCGCCGAGGACGGCAAGATCGGCCCCGGTCAGTTCCAGCAGTTCCCGCTCTCCGTCGGGCAGCTCCCCGAGGACACCGACCAGCTCGTCTTCAAGGCCCTCCAGACGTACGACGACAAGGAGGTCGTCCGGTGGATCGAGGTGCCCAAGGACGGCGAGGAGGAGCCCGAGTCCCCCGCACCCGTGCTGAAGCTCACCGCGGCCACCGGGGACGGACACGGCGGTGGCGGTGACGGCGCCGACGCCGCGAAGACCAGCACCACGTCCTCGGCCCACGACACCGCCACCGAGACCGCCTCGGCCGGCGGCAGCGACACCACCGCCCGCGTCCTCGGCGTCGTCGGGATCCTCGTCGGCGGCGCCGGGGTGGCCTTCGGCGTCCTGGCCGGCCGGCGCCGTACCACCGGCTGACCGGCCGCCGCCCCGGGGTACGGCGCCGGCCGGACACGCCGTACCCCTCGCACCCCGCACGACGCGGCCACGGCGGGCGAGGCTGGGACTTCCCGGTCCCGTCCCGCCCGTCCGGGGCCGCCACCCCACTCACCACCAGGAACCAGCCCCATGCGCAACCGCACCCCGAAGACCCTCAAGACCGTGACCACCACGGCGGCCCTCGCGGCCGTGGCCGCCCTCACCCTCACCGCCTGCGGCAGCGGCGACGACTCGGCGAAGCCGGTCGCCGATGTCTCGACCCAGGCGAAGACCAAGGCCGCGACCGTACTCGACCAGCCCTTCAAGAAGCCGGACCTCGTCCTCAAGGACACCCACGGCAAGGAGTACGACCTCCGCGAGGAGACCAAGGGCAAGCCGACGCTGATCTACTTCGGCTACACCAACTGCCCGGACGCCTGCCCGCTGACGATGAGCAACATCGCCATCGCCAGGAAGTCGCTCAGCGCGGCGGACCGGGAGAAGCTCCAGGTCGTCTTCGTCACCACCGACCCCGAGCGGGACACCTCCGCCGAGCTGGCCAAGTGGCTGCCCAGCGCGGGCGACCCGTCCTTCACCGGGCTGACCGGCGACTTCCCGACCATCCAGGCGGGCGCGCGGCAGCTCGGTATCGGTATCGACGCCCCGAAGAAGGAGAAGGACGGCACCACCGTCTCCATGCACGGCACCCAGGTCATCGCCTTCTCCCCGAAGACGGATGCCGGATACGTGCTGTACGGCGAGGACGCCACCTCGGACGATTACGCCAAGGACCTCCCCAAGATCGTCAAGGGCGAGACCCCGTGAACCGGCGCGCCATCTCCCCCGTACTCACCGCCGGAATCACCCTCGCTCTGACACTGACCGCACTGACCGCCTGTTCCTCCTCCCCCGACGCCCCCGAACTCACCGTCAGCGGCGGCTATATGCCCCGCCCCGTCAACGATCTCGGCGCGGGCTTCCTGACCGTCACCAACAGCGGTGACACCGACGACAAGCTCACCTCCGTCACCAGTGACATCTCCGACGACATCACCATCCACCGGACCGACCGGCAGACGATGCGGGAGGTGAAGTCCCTCGACATCCCGGCCGGCGGCGAACTCGACCTCGGCCGGGGCGGAAACCATCTGATGTTCATGAACCTCAAGTCCCGCCCCGAGCAGGGCCAGAAGATCTCCATCGAACTGCACTTCGAGAAGGCCGACCCGATCAAGGCCGAGCTTCCCGTGAAGGAGACCAACTACAACCCCGCCCACCACTGAGCACGCTCCTCCGCCGCCGGCCGGCGGGGCCGCGCCCGCCACCTCCGGGGACGCGCCCCCGCCGGCCGGGACCCCAGACCGAGGGACTGAGAGACCTATGACAGCCATCGCCCCGCGCTTCGGAGCCGTATCCCTGGTGCGGCTGCTTCTCGTCACCACGGTGCTCTTCGGCACCGTACTCACCGTGTTCTCCGGCACGGCATCGGCGCACGCAGCACTCACCGGGAGCAGCCCCGAGGACGGGTCGGTGGTCGCCACCGCCCCTCCGAACATCGCCCTCACCTTCTCGGAACAGGTCGCCCTGGGGAACGACTCGATCCGCGTACTCGATCCGGACAGCAAGCGCGTCGACGCCGGCAAGATCGACAACCTGAGCACCGGCTCCACCGTGAAGTACGCCGTCGGGCTCAAGCCCGGCCTGGCCGACGGCACCTACACCGTCGCCTGGCGCGTGGTCTCCGCCGACAGCCACCCCATCTCCGGCGCCTTCACCTTCTCCATCGGAGCGCCCTCCCCGACCACCGCCACCGTCCCCGAACAGAAGGCCGGCGGCGGGCTCGTGGGCGCCCTCTACGACATCACCCGCTACCTCTCGTACGCCGGGTTCATCCTGCTCGTGGGCGGCACGGCCTTCATCCTCATCTGCTGGCAGCGCGGCGCCTCCGTACGCTCCCTCCAGCGGCTGATCGTCCGGAGCTGGCTCACCCTCACCGCCGCCACGCTCGCCATGCTGCTCCTGCGCACCCCGTACACCGCGGCGGGCCCGCTGACCGACGCGTTCGACCTCGCCGGGCTCCAGGACGTCCTGACCACCAAGACCGGCGCGGCCCTGGTCTCCCGCCTCCTGCTGCTCGGCGCCGCCGCTCTCTTCATCGCCGTGCTCTTCGGCGCGTACGCCCAACGCGAGCAGCCGGAGAAGACGGAGCGGGCGGAGGGTGCCGAGGGAACGGACCAGGCCGAGGAGACCGAGGGCGGCGAGAAGCCCGCGGCATCCACGCCTCCCGAGGCTCCCGAGACGCCCGCCAAGAACGACCTCGCGTTCGGACTCGGGATAGGCGGCATCGTCATCGCCGCCGGAATCGCCGCTACCTGGGCGCTCGCCGAGCACGCCTCGACCGGGATCCAGCCCGGCATCGCCATGCCCGTGGACGTCCTGCACCTGCTGGGCGTGGCCGTATGGCTCGGCGGGCTGGCGGCGCTGCTCGTCGCTCTCTACAAGGCGCCCCTCATGGAGACCGCGGCGATCCGGCGCTTCTCGCGCATCGCCTTCGGCAGCGTCGTCCTCGTCACCGTGACCGGGCTGTACCAGTCGTGGCGGCAGGTGGGCACGTGGTCGGCGCTCGGGGGAACGTCATACGGGCGACTCCTTCTGGTCAAGGTCGGGCTGGTGGCCGTCATGGTCGTCCTCGCCTGGTTCTCCCGCCGCTGGACCGGGCGGCTCGCGGAGCGGACCGTGGCCCGCGCGGAGGAGGAAAAGGGAGCTGACGCAGAGACAGAGACAGAGACAGAGACAGCGGCAACAGCAACGGCAACGGCAACGGCAACGGCAACGGCAACACCGAAGGCGGCGGCGAAGGCGGCGGCGAAGGCCGAAGCCGCGGCGGAGCCGGGGACCGGGAGTGAGCCCGAGTCCGCCGCGGTGACCACCGTCGTCGGTGACGCGGAGAGAGCTACCCAGCTCAAGCGCCAGGAAGCCGCAATGGCGAGCACACGCCAGAAACTCATCCGTGACGGTGACCCGCAGCGGACCGGACTACGCCGCTCCGTTCTCGCCGAGGCGGGCGTGGCCGTCGTACTCCTCGCCGTCACGACCGTGCTGACCTCCACCGAGCCCGGCCGTACCGCCGAGCAGGAGGCCGAGCGGGCCGGCTCGGCGGCCACCGCCGAGCCGGCCGGTCCCGCCATGGTCACCCTGCCCTTCGACACCGGCGGCAAGGACGGCCGGGGCACCATCAGGTTCAGCCTCGACCCGGCGGGCCCCGGCCCCAATGTCGCCGACATCTACGTCGACGACTCCGAGGGCAGGGCCATGAACGTGGCCGAGCTGAAGTTCGCCTTCACCCTCACCGCCAAGAAGATCGGCCCGCTGCCGGTCGTCCCGGAGCGCGCGGGCGACGGAAAATGGACCGCGGACCCCGTCCTGCTCCCCATGCCCGGCGACTGGAAGCTGGAGGTCACCGTGCGGACCTCGGACATCGACCAGATCACCGTCGACAAGAACGTGAAGATCGGCTGACCCACCGTGAGTGATACCCGGCAGAACCCGACCGCCCCCGGCACTCCGCCCCCGCCGGACCGCCCCGCCGCCACCGTCACCACGGCGGAACCGGAAGGACCGGCGGCCGCCACCGTCACCAGGAGGCGGCTGCTCTCCACGGCGGGCGCCGCCGGGGCCGCCGGGCTCGCGCTCGGCGCCGCCGGAGCCGCCGCGTACACCACCGCACGCCGCCCGGCCCCGGTCACCGCGCTCACCACCGTCGGCACCGACGCCGTCCCCTTCCACGGGGCGCGCCAGCCCGGTATCACCACCCCGGCGCACGCCCGGGGCCATCTGGTCGCCTTCGACCTCGTCCCCGGGGCGGGCCGTACCGAGGCAGCCGCGCTGCTGCGCCGCTGGTCGGCCGCGGCGGAGGCGCTGATGGCCGGGGAGCCCGTGAACGCCCGTACCGGGGCGGAGGGCGGTACCGGAACCCCGGCCACCGGCGGCCACGACACCGGGATCTCCCTGGACGCCGGCCCTTCCTCGCTCACCGTGACCTTCGGATTCGGCCACAGCTTCTTCGACCGTACGAAGCTCACCGCGCACCGCCCCGCCGCCCTCGACCCGCTCCCCGCTTTCTCGTCCGACCGCCTCGACGCCGCGCGCGGCGAGGGCGACCTGTGGATCCAGATCGGCGCCGACGACGCGCTGGTCGCCTTCCACGCCCTCCGTACGCTCCAGAAGGAGGCGGGAGCGGCGGCCCGGGTGCGCTGGCAGATGAACGGGTTCAACCGCTCCCCCGGCGCCACCGACCAGCCCATGACCGCCCGCAACCTCATGGGCCAGGTCGACGGCACCCGTAACCCCAAGCCCGCCGACCCCGACTTCGATCAGCGGATCTTCGTACCGGCGAAGGTGCCGGCCGGTACTCCGGAGTGGATGGCCGACGGCTCCTACGCCGTCGTACGGCGGATCCGGATGCTCCTGGACGACTGGGAGCGGCTCTCTGTCGCCCGGCAGGAGCAGGTCATCGGGCGCCGCAAGTCCGACGGAGCCCCCCTCTCCGGCGGTACGGAGACCACCGAGCCCGACCTCGACAAGCTGGGACCCGACGGCAAGCCGGTGATCCCCGTCAACGCGCATGCCCGGATCACCCGGCCGGATACCAACGGCGGGGCGGCCATGCTGCGCCGCCCCTTCTCCTTCCACGACGGCATCGACTCCGACGGCACCCCGGACGCCGGGCTGCTCTTCATCTGCTGGCAGGCCGACCCGCTCAAGGGGTTCGTTCCGGTGCAGCGCAAGCTCGACCGGGGGGACGCGCTGTCGGCCTTCATCCGGCACGAGTCGAGCGGTCTCTTCGCGGTCCCGGGCGGCGCGCGGAAGGGCGAGTACGTGGGGCAGCGCCTCCTGGAATCCTGAGGTGCCCTCCTACCCACATGCGCGGCCGGATATCCGGGTACGGGGGGATGAATTGTCCGGGGACGGACGCAGGGGGCCGACCGGGCCACTAGGGTGACCATATGTCGGCCACGCGCTATACGTATCTCGGCCCCGAGGGCACCTTCACGGAAGCGGCCCTCCGTACCCTCCCCGAAGCCGCCACCCGGGAACTGATCCCGATGGTGTCGGTCCCGGCGGCGCTCGACGCCGTACGGAGCGGAGAGGCCGCCGCGGCCCTCGTACCGATCGAGAACTCGGTGGAGGGCGGGGTCACCGCGACCCTCGACGAACTGGCCACCGGCGAGCCGCTGATGATCTACCGCGAGGTGCTGCTGCCGATCGCCTTCGCACTGCTCGTCCGGCCGGGGACGAAGCTCTCCGACGTCAAGACGGTGACCGGGCACCCGGTGGCCCAGCCGCAGGTGCGCAACTGGCTGCGGGCCCACCTGCCGGACGCGGTGTGGGAGTCGGCCGCGTCGAACGCGGACGGGGCGCGGCTGGTGCAGGAGGGCCGGTTCGACGGGGCCTTCGCGGGTGAGTTCGCGGCGGCGACGTACGGCCTCGAACCGCTGGTCGGCGAGATCCACGACGCGCAGAACGCGGAGACCCGCTTCGTCCTGGTGGGCCGGCCCGCGCGCCCGGCGGCGCCGACGGGCGCGGACAAGACCTCGGTGGTCATCTGGCTGGGCGAGGACCACCCGGGGGCGCTGCTGGAGCTGCTCCAGGAGTTCGCGGTGCACGGGGTCAACCTGATGCTGATCCAGTCGCGGCCGACCGGCGCGGGCATCGGCAACTACTGCTTCGCCGTCGACGCCGAGGGGCATATCGCGGACCGCCGGGTGGGGGAGGCCCTGATGGGGCTGAAGCGGATGTCCCCGAAGGTACGGTTCCTCGGCTCGTACCCGCGTGCGGGGGTGTCGCCGGCGGATGTACGGCCGCCACGCCCCGGTACGTCGGACGCCGCGTTCATCGCGGCGGCGGACTGGCTGGCCCGCAGCCAGGACGGCCGGGCCTGAGACATACGGGGAGGGCCGGGCCCGCTCCCTGTGGACAGCCGTATCCGTACGTGCACAGCCTCACCTGTGGACAAGTAGCCGAGTTATCCACAGGCGAGGGGTGAGCCCTGGGGACAAGTCGACAACGGGGACCGGGCGCTGTCGATATATCTCCGCAGTCGCCCTCCTTTCGTCCACAGGCCCGCCACCCCCGGATGTCACCTTCATTCCCGTGATCAACTCGTTAGAGCGAGCAATTCCCACCCGAATGAGTGTGTGAAGTGGGTTTAAGAGGCGTTTTCCGCACTCCCCGCCCGGCTTTCGGAGAAGCCCATTCCTGGATCCACAGAACTCCCGCACAGCCTGTGGATAACTTTCGGGACGGCCGCTTTTCTGTGGACAACACCCGGCCCGACCCCCGCCACCAGGCCCTCACGCCGCTCCCAAGTCCCTCCGCCCACAAGGCGAGCGAGAGCCGACAAGAGTCAATGCGGCCCCACCGAATGCCTCGTTCTGAGGAATTCAATCCCTTTTATTGACGAACAACAGAAGACCCGTAAGGGATTTCCCGACAGTCTCGACAGTTTTAACAAATCCGGCATTACGGGCACGGGGCGGGGCGGCCCGGCAAACGAGTGGGGTGTTGTCGGCGCGCACCGGTAGCCTGGTGGGGTGATTGACCTTCGCCTGCTTCGTGAGGACCCCGACCGTGTTCGCGCCTCCCAGCGCGCCCGTGGAGAGGACGTCGACCTGGTCGACGCCCTGCTCTCCGCCGACGAGCGGCGCAGGTCGTCCGGCGTGCGCTTCGACGAGCTGCGCTCCGAGCAGAAGTCGCTCGGCAAGCTGATCCCCAAGGCGTCCCCCGAGGAGCGCGCCGAGCTGCTCCAGAAGGCGGAGCAGCTCAAGGCGGACGTGAAGGCCGCCGACGCGGAGCAGCACGAGGCGGACGAGGAGGCCAAGCGGCTCCTCCTCCGGCTCGGCAATGTGGTCCACCCCGACGTCCCGGTGGGCGGCGAGGAGGACTTCACCGTCCTGGAGACGCACGGCGCGATCCGCGACTTCGAGGCGGAGGGCTTCGCCCCCAAGGACCACCTGGAGCTGGGCGAGGCGCTGGGCGCCATCGACGTCGAGCGCGGCGCCAAGGTGTCGGGCTCGCGCTTCTACTACCTGACCGGGGTCGGCGCGCTGCTGGAGCTGGCGCTGGTCAACGCGGCGATCGCGCAGGCCACCGAGGCCGGCTTCACCCCGATGCTCACCCCGGCGCTGGTCCGCCCCCGCGCCATGGAGGGCACGGGCTTCCTCGGCCAGGCCGCCGAGAACGTGTACCACCTGGAGAAGGACGACTACTACCTGGTGGGCACGTCCGAGGTGCCGCTCGCCGCGTACCACATGGACGAGATCATCGAGGCCGACAAGCTGCCGCTGCGGTACGCGGGCTTCTCGCCGTGCTTCCGCCGCGAGGCCGGTACGTACGGCAAGGACACCCGGGGCATCTTCCGGGTCCACCAGTTCGACAAGGTCGAGATGTTCTCGTACGTCGACCCGGCGGACGCCGAGGCCGAGCACCGGCGGCTGCTGGAGTGGGAGAAGCAGTGGCTGACCGGCCTTGAGCTGCCCTTCCAGGTGATCGACGTGGCGACGGGCGACCTGGGGGCCTCGGCCTCGCGCAAGTTCGACTGCGAGGCGTGGATCCCGACCCAGGGCAAGTACCGCGAGCTGACCTCGGCGTCCAACTGCGACGGCTTCCAGGCCCGCAGGCTCTCCGTCCGGATGCGCGAGGGCAAGCAGGTCAAGCCGCTCGCCACACTGAACGGCACGCTGTGCGCGGTGCCGCGCACGATCGTGGCGATCCTGGAGAACCACCAGCAGGCCGACGGCTCGGTCCGGGTGCCCGAGGTGCTCCGTCCGTACCTGGGCGGCCGCACGCTCCTGGAGCCGACCCCCAAGTGACCACCACCCCCGACCCGGCCGCCGCCGTACCCCCCGGAACCGCGCCGTCCGCGCCGTCCGCGCCGTCGGGCGGGGCGTCGTTCCCGTACCGACTGGTCGCGACCGATCTCGACGGCACTCTGCTGCGTGAGGACGGCACGGTCTCGGCGCGTACCCGCGAGGCGCTCGCCGCGGTGACGGCGGCGGGCGCTGCGCACATCATCGTCACCGGACGTGCCGTCCCCTGGACGCGCCATGTCCTGGACGACCTCGGGTACGAGGGCCTGGCGGTGTGCGGGCAGGGGGCGCAGGTGTACCACGCCGGTGAGCACCGGCTGCTGACCTCGCTGACGCTGGACCGGCAGCTCGCCGGTCTGGCGCTCGCCAAGATCGAGGGCGGGATCGGCCCGCTCGCGCTGGCCGTGAGCCGGGACGGGCTGGACGGCGAGGTCGTGGTCGGCCCCGGCTTCCGGCTCCAGGACGGCCCGCTGCGGGCGACCCTCGTCGAGGACACGGCCGAACTGTGGACGGCGCCGCTCAACAAGGTCTACATCCAGCACCCTGAGCTGGACGACGACGCGCTGGCCGAGGCCGCGCGGGCGACCGTCGGCGGCCTGGTCGACGTGGTGATGGCGGGCGAGGGGATAGTGGAGATCCTTCCCCTGGGCCTGACGAAGGCCACCGGCCTCTCGCTGGCCGCGCGCCGGCTCGGCGTGACGGCGGCGGACACCATCGCGTTCGGCGACATGCCCAACGACATTCCGATGTTCGGCTGGGCGCGGCACGGCGTGGCGATGGCCAACGCGCACCAGGAGCTGAAGGCCGTCGCGGACGAGATCACGGAGTCCAACATGCACGACGGCATCGCGGTGGTCCTGGAGAGGCTGCTGCTCGGCTGAGCCGCGCCTTCATACAGGCGTACGGGTGTACGAACGTACGGGAGGGGCGGCCCGCGCGGATGCGCGCTCGAAGCGGCCGCCCCCGGGCGGAACGCACGCGGCTGCGCGGAGTGGTGATGGCTACTCCGGTGCCTGCGCGGTGCCGCCCTCTGCGGAGCACGAAGGACCCGGCCGACCCAGCGGACTGGTCAGCCGGTCGTCGTCGCGCTCCGCTCCCGGTCTGTGGTGCGCCCCGGCGCATCGCCTTGCCGCGGCTCCACCTACTGTGCCCCGATGCGCCCCGGTCCGCCACTGATTATCCGTACGGGTATCCCGGTTATCCGTACGGGTATCCCGGTTATCCGTACGGGTATCCCGGTTGCCCGCACAGGCCCGGTCCCGTACGGGTGGTCCGTACAGAACCGGGCCCGCTCGCCGCTTGTCCCTACAGACCCGGGCCCGCCCGCCGCGCAACGGCGGGACGGACCCGGGCCACTCGGCCGGCCGGTCCGGGATCAGCGGCGCTTACGGCCTCGCCGCAACTCCCCCACCTGCTGAGCGACGCGATCCACCTTGGCGTCCACCCGGTCGATCCGGTCGGACATCTCGCAGAGCCGGTTGCTCATCGCGGCGACCACCTGGTTGGTGGCGTCGAGCCGCCGGTCGAGGCTGTCGAGCCGGTACGACATCCGGTTCAGCACCGGCCCCAGCTCCTGGAGCGCGACACCGACCCTGCCGAGGCACGACTCGACGTCCGTCACGCGCCGGTCGAGCGAGGCGTACCCCTCGCGCCACCCCTCCTCGGCGTCGAGGAGATACGTACGGACGCACCGCGCGATGTCGCTGTCACGGAGCAGCATGGCGATGTTGAGGACGGCACGGCGGGTGTGGAGAGTGAGGCTGGAACGCCTCTGTGGATAACTTCCACCCTCGCCGGATGAGAGTGACAAGTTGTCACTTTGATATTCCCGCAGGTCAGAGCCTCGCAGCACATGCAGACCGTTCTCCGACAGCTCTGCACGGTGCCGTGCGGTCAACTGCCTGATGACGTCTGTGGATACTTCGAAGTAGCGGGCGACACCGTCTGTCGTGAGGTGTACGCCGTCCGGCAGCAGCCGGAGGGCCTTCACCTTGTCGAGCACTTCGACGCGAGTCATCACGCTGTCGCGCATGGTGCGCGATTCGAGCAGAGCCGCTTCGGGTGGCATGAGCATGCCTTTCGTTCGTGAACCGATGAAGGACGGCCCTCTCCCCGGGCTTCAGGGGTGGAGGTCGGCTCACGGTGGCTACTCACTCAATGACCGGCGCGGCGGGGCACTCCCGAACCGCTGGCGGCAATCCCCGAATTCACGAACTCTCGACGCTACGAACTCCAGTTGCCTCCACGCACACGGAACAACGAGCCGATAAACGTACCGTCACGGGCAAACGCGAACGTTCGTTACGCGACGCGCACGGCCCGTACGACGACGGCGCCCGTACGACGACGGCGCCCGTGCGGTGATGGCGTCCCTGCGCCACCGTGGCCCGGAACCACCACGGCTCCGCGCCACGGCGGCCCAGGAGCACCATCACCGCACCGCCCCTCACTCCTCGCCGGCCAGCGTGAGCGTCCGGAGCTTCTGGCTCGCGTACCAGGTCGCCGCCACCGAGACGGCCACCAGCAGGGTCGTCGCCAGCGGCAGCCCCACGTCCGAGGTGATCTCGTCGCCCGTGCCGATCCGTTCGGCGACCGCCAGCGACCACTGCTGGACGCTGAGCGTGCGCGCGCCGGCCACCAGGCTGCCGAACAGGGCCTCCCAGCCCAGCGCGTAGACGAGGCCGATGACGACCGCGTGCCGGCTGACCGTGCCGAGCAGCAGGAAGAGCGCGCTGTACGCGATCGAGGCGACCAGCGCGGCGACCGTGTAGGCGATCGCGATCTGCTGGCCGTTGCCGTTGAGGATCCACCCCGCGACAAAGGTGGGGATCGCGGAGAACGCCATGGTGACGGCGACGGCCACGAAGAGCTTGGTGATGATGATCTCCGACCGCTTCACCGGCTTGGAGAGCAGATAGACGATCGAGCCGTCGTCGATCTCGGGGCCGATCGCCCCCGTACCGGCGATCACGCCGATCAGCGGCACCATCGTCGCGAGGGCGAAGCCGCCCAGCACCTCCGCGGCGACCCGGTCGTCCACGCCGACGAACATCCGGACGACGACCGACATCAGGATCAGCAGCGCGGGCAGCGCGAAGAGGATCAGGGCCCGGCGCCTGCCGAGCAGGGCCCGGTAGGTGAGCCGGGCGACTGTGGGGTTGTACATGACGTCACAGCTCCTTTCAGGCCGCTCAGGCCGCTACGAGGTAGGAGAAGACCGACTCAAGCGACTCGTCCGAGGGCGAGACCGTGAGCAGCCGGATGGAGTGTTCCCTGGCCACCCGCGGCAGCAGCTCGGTGAAGCGGCCGAAGTCGACGGCCTGGATCCGCAGGGCGCCCTCGCCGAGGTCGACCTCGATCCCGGAGGTCGACGGGTCGGCGATCAGGGCGGCGGCGAGCGCGCGGTCGTCGCTGGACCGTACGAGATAGCGGTGCGGCCGGTCGGTCATCAGCCTGCGGATCTTGCGGAAGTCCCCGGACGCGGCGTGCCGGCCCGCGACGATCACCTCGATGTGCGAGGCGAGCTGTTCGACCTCCTCCAGGATGTGCGAGGAGAAGAGCACCGTACGCCCCTCAGCCCCCATGCGCCGCAGCAGCTCCATGAGCTGCATGCGCTGGCGCGGGTCCATCCCGTTGAACGGCTCGTCGAGCAGGAGCACGGACGGGTTGTGGACCAGGGCCGACGCCATCTTCACGCGCTGGCGCATGCCCTTGCTGTACGTCGCGATCTTGCGGTCCTGCGCGTACTCCATCTCGACCGTGGCGAGCGCGGCCCGCGCCGCCTTGCCGCCGAGACCGTGGAGTTCGGCGTTGGCGACGACGAATTCCAGGCCGGTGAGGAAGTCGTACATCCCCTCCCGCTCGGGCACGATCCCGATCTGCCGGTACGCGGACTCGTTCCGCCAGATCTTCGCCCCGTCGAGGGTGACGGCGCCGGTCGAGGGGGCGAGGAAGCCCGCCATCATGTTGATGAGCGTGGACTTGCCGGCGCCGTTGGGGCCGAGCAGACCGGTCACCCCCGGGCCGATGGTCATGGTCACGTCGTTGACGGCGACCACGTTCCCGAACCAGCGGGACGTGTGCTCGATGTTGATGGTGGTCACAGCCCGGCCTTCCGGTAACGGCGCATGAGGACGGCGTACGAGCCGAGGACAAGCGCGACGACGACCAGCAGATAGATCACGCCGAACGCGGTGGAGGGACCCGAGCCGCCCGGGAAGGACGTCGAGGCGCCGAGGAACGCGGTCTGCACCCCGTCGACCAGCGTGATGGGGGAGAAGAGGCCGATCCACTTGACGGCGCTGTTCGCGTCCGCGGTCATGGCGATCACCTGGAGGACCGAGACGGCCCCGTACGAGATGGTCAGCAGCGCGATCACACCGGCCACCCCGAACCCGCGGCGCGGCGTGAGCGCGGCCACGACGAGGCCGAGCCCGCCGAAGAGGACGGAGAGCACCGCCACCGAGACCAGCCCCTGGCCGAAGCCCTTGGTCTGTTCGACGAAGTCCATCTTGGCCAGCAGGGAGCCGACATAGAGGATGACGAGCGGCGCGCCGGTCAGGATGAGCAGCGCGGAGGTCATCGCGGCGAACTTCGCCAGGACGTAGTCGGAGCGCTCGATGGGGCGCGAGAAGTAGAGCGGAATCGACTTGAAACGCAGGTCGCGCGAGACGGACTGCGGGGCCTGCGCCGCGAGGTAGAGGCCGATGATGGCCTGGGTGGTGAGCGCGTACCCCGTGTAGGAGAGGGGCAGCGTCTTGAGGTTGGTCGCGACGGCGACCGCGACGATGATCGCGGCGGGCAGGCACATGACACCGAAGAGGATCATCGGCAGGACCTTGGACTTCGCCGACCGGCCGAGTCCGTACGCGCCGCGCAGGGACTGCGTGTAGAGCGAGCGGCGGGCGTAGGCCCGGCCGAGCCGGGGGCCGTCGTACGAGCGGTATCCGATGTTGTGGATCCGGCTGTCCCCGGAACCGGCCACGGCGGGGCTGCCGGCGGCGAGGCCCGCGGCCGTGCCGGTACGGGCGTCGGTCTCAGCGCTCATCGCGGGAACCTCCCTTCTGCTGCGATACGTACGCCGCCGGGTCGGCACCCTGGGCGGCGGCGTGGTCGGTGCCGTGGGCTGCGGCCTGGGCGGGCGCCTGGGCGGCGGGCTCGCCCGCGCCGTGGGCGGCGGCGGCCTGCTGCGGGCGGAAGACCTCGGCGATCTGGTGGCGGCGCTGTTCCATCCGTACGAGTCCGAGGCCGAGCCCCGCGACGGTGTCGCGGACGGTGTCGTACGTCTCCTCGCCCTGGGCCTCGATCAGCAGGATGTGGCCCGCGCCCGGAAGCCCCTCCTCCGTACCCGCGTGGAGCGTGATCCCGGCGGCGGTGAGCGCGTCGCGCAGCGCCCGGGTCCCGTCGGGGTGCGTGTCGGTGTCGGTGACCTCGACCGCGAGGGTCGTGGTCATCTGGGTGAAGTCCCTGGTCGAGCTGGAGCGCAGCAGCCGGCCGCCGTCGATGACGACGACATGGTCACAGGTGCGTTCGAGCTCGCCCAGGAGGTGCGAGGTGACGAGGACGGAGATGCCGAAGTCGGTGTGGACGCGGCGGATCAGGCCCAGCATCTCGTCGCGGCCGACCGGGTCGAGACCGTTGGTCGGCTCGTCGAGAAGGACCAGCTTCGGGTCGTGCACCAGCGCCTGCGCGAGTTTGACGCGCTGCTTCATGCCGGTGGAGTAGCCGCCGATGGGGCGGTAGCGCTCTTCGTAGAGGCCGACGTGGCGCAGGGTGTCGGCGGTCCGCTCGCGGGCGGCGGCCGGCGGCAGCCCCGACATGCGCGCCATGTGGACGACCAGCTCGGTGGCGGAGACGTCCGGGGGCAGGCAGTCGTGCTCGGGCATGTATCCGACCCGCTCGCGGATGGCGCTGCCACTGGTGGCGACGTCGAGCCCGAGCACCGTGGCCCGGCCCTCCGTGGCCCGTGACAGGCCGAGCAGAATCTTGATCATGGTGGACTTGCCGGCCCCGTTGGAACCCACGAGGCCGGTCACACCGGGCCCGATGTCCAGGGAGAGCCGGTCGAGTGCGGTCACCCGGGGGTACCGCATGCTCAGGCTTTCGGTCGCGATCACTGTGGTCACCCCTCGACGGTAGTGGCGCGGGCCACAGCGGGCGTCAGACCAGACGCCTGTATCCGGGTCAGCCTCCAGGCGTACAGACCCGTAGGGGGCCTTCCCCTAGGAGGAGGAGAACGGGGATGGGGCCCCTGAGGCGTCCCCACCCCACTCATGGCACAAAAGCGGCATTCTCCAGAAACAGGGATGAATCACTCACCCCTTGTCCACAGAAGCATCAAATAGCCTGTGGATAAGTCAAGTTGACTGTGGATCAAACCTGTGAGCCACCACCAATTCGAACTCCGGCAGGCCCGGCATCCGTCCGGCCGGTCAAGGACGGAGCTGGGCCAACGCCTCCGTGCCGATCCGCTCGAAGACCTTCTCGTCCGCGGCGAAGTCCGAGTCCGGAATGGGGGCGTGCACCGCGATCTCCGTGATCCCCAGCTCGAAGTGGCGGCCGGCGAAGTCCACGAACGCGTCCAGCGACTCCATCGGCCCGCTCCGGTCCGGCGTGAACCCGGTCAGCAGGATCTTCTCGACCTCCGCCACCGGCCGCCCGATCTCCGCGCATGCCGCGCCGAGCCGCTCGATCTGCCCGCGGACGGCCGCCCGTGACTCCTCCGGCGTGCCCGTCTCGAACAGCTTCGGGTCCCCGGTGGTCACCCACGCCTGCCCGTGCCGGGCCGCGAGCCGCATCCCGCGCGGCCCCGTCGCCGCCACCGCGAAGGGCAGCCGGGGCCGCTGCACGCACCCCGGGATCGAGCGGGCCTCGACCGCGGAGTAGAACGTCCCGTCGTACGACACGTCCGCCTCCGTCAGCAGCCGGTCCAGCAGCGGTACGAACTCGGCGAACCGGTCGGCCCGCTCCCTCGGCGACCACGCCCGCTGCCCCAGCGCCGTGGCGTCCCACCCCATGCCGCCCGCGCCGATCCCCAGCGTGATCCGGCCGTCCGACACATCGTCGAGCGTGAGCAGATCCTTGGCGAGCGTCACCGGGTGCCGGAAGTTCGGCGAGGTCACCAGCGTGCCGAGGCGGATACGCGCGGTCGCGGCGGCGGCCGCGGTCAGCGTGGGGACCGCCCCGAACCACGGGCCGTCGCGGAAGGTCCGCCAGGTCAGGTGGTCATAGGTGTACGCGGCATGGAAGCCGAGCCGCTCGGCACGCAGCCACTCGTCGCGGCCACCGTCGTGCCAGCGGCGGACAGGAAGGATCACGGTACTCAGACGCATGCCCGCGACGATACGGGCCCGGGCCCCGGCCGGTACGGGCCGCCCGGGGGACCGAGGAGGACCGGGCACGGCGGAGAGGGCGGACGGGCGCGACGGGGGGACAGGGACGGGGGGGGACAGGTACGACGACGCGGACGGGTGCGGCGCGGGTAGGGGGGCGTGACGGCTCATACGTGCGCCCCTCTGCCCGCCCGTGCGCGGACGTACGCGAGAATGGCCCGGTGACCTCCCCCTCTGGCTCCTCTTCCGCACCCGCCCCCTCTCCGCTCCCGGCCCGGCCCCGGCTGATCGCCACGGATCTGGACGGCACGCTCCTGCACGACGACAAGTCGGTCTCGGAGCGCACCGTCGCCGCGCTGGAGGCCGCCGAGGAGGCGGGGATCGAGGTCTTCTTCGTGACCGGCCGGCCGGCCCGGTGGATGGACGTGGTCAGCGCCCATGTGCACGGCCACGGGATGGCCATCTGCGCCAACGGTGCCGTGGTGGTCGACCTGCACTCCGGCGGCCGCCTGCTGAAGGCCCGCCCGCTGGAGCGCGAGACCGCCCTGGAGGTCGTGGCGGCGCTGCGGGCCGCCGCCCCCGGGACGACGTTCGCGGTCGAGGACACCGACGGCATCAACTACGAGCCGGAGTACCCCGGCTTCCCCCAGGACCCGGGCGGGATCGTCGCCACCGCCGAGAAGCTCCTCCGGGCCGGGTCCGGAGCCGGGGCCGGAGCGGCGGCGGACGGCGCCTCCCCCGCCCCCGTGCTGAAGCTCCTCGCCCACCACCCCGAACTCACCCCGGACGGCTTCCTCCGCCTGGCCCGCGAGGTGGCCGGCGACCACGCCACCATCACCCGCTCCAGCCCGACCGCGCTCCTGGAGATCAGCGGCCTCGGCGTGAGCAAGGCGAGCACGCTGGCCCTCTGCTGCGCGGAGCGCTCGATCTCCGCCGACGAGGTCGTCGCCTTCGGGGACATGCCCAACGACCTGGAGATGCTGACCTGGGCGGGCACGTCGTACGCGATGGGCAACGCGCACCCCGACGTCCTGGCCGCCGCGTCCGGCCGTACCCTCACCAACAACGAGGACGGCGTCGCGATCGTCATCGAACAGATCCTGGCGCGCCGGTAGGACGGGGACGCGGGGGCGCTCCGCAGGGGGCGGCGCTCCGCAGAGGGGCGCTCCGCAGGGGGGAGCGCCTTACGGGGGGAGGGTGGCCTACAACGGCACCTCCCAGATCACCGCGGCGCCGCGCCCCACTGCACCACCCGCACCACCCCCGCCACCACCCTCCCCTCCCGCACTCCCCGCGTCCCCGCCCAGCCCCGGCTCCGACCAACTCGACCCGCCCAGCGACTCGGCCCGTCGCCGGAGGTTGCGCAGTCCGCTGCGACGGCCCCCGGGCGGGATGCCCACCCCGTCGTCCGCGACCGTCAGCCGTACCGCCCGCCGGCCGTCGTCGAGCCGTACCGTCGCGTCGACCACCACCTCGATCCGGGACGCGCGCGCGTGCCGGAAGGCGTTGGAGAGCGCCTCCCGGAGCGCGGCGATCAGGTTCTTCCCGTACGGCTCGCCCACCGCCGCGTCGACCGGGCCGACGAAGCGGTACGTGGGCGTGAAGCCCAGCGGCACCGCCGCCATATGGATCTCCCGCAGGACCCGGGTCCGTACCCCCGAGGGCGCCTCCGCCGGGCCCTGCTGGAGGGCGAAGATGGCCGCCCGGATCTCCTGGATCGTCACATCCAGCGCCTCGACGGCCTGGTCGATGCCCTGATGGACCTCGGGCGCGACCGTGCCGCGCTGCGCGCTCTCCAGCATCATCCCGGTGGCGTGCAGCCGCTGGATCACCAGGTCGTGCAGGTCGCGGGCGATCCGGTCGCGGTCCTCCAGCACCGCCAGCCGCTCCCGGTCGCGCTGCGCCCCGGCCAGCATCAGCGCCAGCGCCGCCTGGGCCGCGAACTGGCCCGCCAGGGTGCGCTCCCGCTCGCCGAAGGACGGTGCGCCCCGCTCGCGCGGCATGACCAGCGCGCCGAGCACCCGCCCGTCCGTCCGCAGCGGCAACAGCATGATCGGCCCGAAGAGCGAGGCCGTATCGGTGATCATCCTCGGGTCGGTGGGCGCGTCCTCCACGAAGACGGCCTCGCCCGCCAGCAGCGAGGCGGCGGCGCGGCTCTCCGCCGGGATGGGATAGCCGGGCCGGACACAGGGGTCCTCGGCGGAGACGGCGACGACTTCGAGCCCGCCGCCGGGCGTCCGGAGCAGCACGGAGGCCATGGCCGAGTCGGAGAGGCGGCGGGCCTGCTCGGCGACGATGCTGAGCGCGTCCTCGACCGAGCCGCCGGAGAGCAGCGCGGTGGTGACGGCGACGGAGCCGTCGATCCACCGCTCGCGCTGCCGGGCCGCCTCGTACAGCCGGGCGTTGCCGATCGCGATGCCCGCCTCGGTGGCGAGCACGCGCAGCAGGTGCAGGTCGTGGTCGGTGAAGCCGGCGCCCTCGCCGGCGCCGGTCTTCTCGGCCAGATAGAAGTTGCCGACGGTCTCGCCCCGGCCCTGGACCGGGACGCCGAGGAAGGTACGCATCGGGGGGTGCCCCGGCGGGAATCCGGCCGCTCGCGGGTCGGCGGCCAGGTCGGTGAGGCGGATGGGGTCGGGGTGGCCGGTCAGCGCGCCGAGGAGGCCGGTGTGCCCGTCGGGCCACCGGCCGATCCGCCGGGCGGTGGCCGCGTCGACCCCGTACGTGACGAAGTCGGCGAGCCCCTGGCCCGCCTCGTCCACGACGCCGATCGCCGCGTACCGGGCGCCGACGAGCTCGGCGGCCGTCGCGCAGATCCGGTCGAGCGTGGCGTGCAGCCCCAGCCCCGCGCCGACGGAGCACATCGCCTCCAGGAGCTGGGGCACGCGCGCGGTCGTCTCGGCGGAGAGCCCTTCCAGGCTCCCCGCCGCGCGGATCGCCGCTTCGAGGGGGTCGAGCGGATCGAGGGGATCCAGCGGGTCCCAGGGGCCGGAGGGGACGGAGGGGTCGGGATCTGCCATGGAACCGAGGGTAGTAACGGGTGATTCACACCGAAAGTCGGATTCAGCGCGGAGTGGGCCCTTGGGCCGATCCCCCGGCCGATCCCCGGTCGGGTTCGCCGGCCGACGCGGCGGCAGCCCCGGAGGCGGAGGTACGCGCGGGCTCCTGAGCGGAGGTACGAGCAACGGGCGTACGGGCCACGGGCGTACCGGGAGCGGGCGTACCGACAGCAGGCGTACGGCCGGAGGACCCCCGGGCGGAAGACGTCCGGCCGGAGGAACCGGAGGAAGACGTCCGAGCAGCGGACACCCGGGCGGAAGACGCCTGGCCGGCGGAAGACGTCCGGCCAGAAGACCCCCGGGCCGAGGGCATCCGCGCGGCTTCCGGCCCGGCCGCGACCGGCGCGCCCAGCAGGTCACCCGCGCGCTCCCGCTCCAGCATCCGCCGCAGCGGCCCCTCGGCGGCGGCGAGTTCACCGTACGGGCCGCGCTGTACGGTGCGGCCCCCGTCGAGCACGATCACCTCGTCGACCGCGTCGAGCCCCCGCAGCCGGTGGGTGATCAGCAGCGTCGTACGGCCCTCGGTCGCCGCCAGCAGATCGGCGGTCAGCGCGTCGGCCGTCGCCAGGTCGAGGTGTTCCGCTGGCTCGTCCAGGATCAGCACCGGGAAGTCCGCGAGGAGCGCGCGGGCGAGCGCGAGCCGCTGGCGCTGGCCGCCGGAGAGCCGGGCGCCGTGCTCGCCGACCAGGGTGTCGAGCCCGTCGGGCAGCCCGTCGGCCCAGTCGAGCAGCCGGGCCCGGCGGAGCGCGTCCCGCAACTCCTCCTCGGCCGCTTCGGGCCGGGCGAGGCGCAGGTTCTCCCGTACGGAGCTGTCGAAGAGGTGGGCGTCCTGGGCGCAGAGCCCGACGAGGCGCCGTACGGTGTCCCCGTCGAGCGCCGTCAGCTCCGTACCGCCCAGCCGGCAGCTCCCCTCACTCGGGTCCAGAAAGCGCAGCAACACCTGCGCGAGCGTGGTCTTGCCCGCGCCCGAGGCGCCGACGACCGCCACCCGCTTCCCTGCGGTCAGCGTCAGATCGAAGCCGGTGAGCGCGGCACGCCGCTGCCCCGCGTACCGCGCCGACAGCCCCCGCACCTCCAGCGGGAACGGCGTGCCGGGGGCGGGCGCGGGCCGCTCCGGCTCCTGTACGGGGACGGGCGCGTCCAGCACCTCGCACACCCGCTCGGCGCCCCGGCGGGCCCGCTGCCGGTGGAGCACGGCGAGCGGCAGCCCGGCGACCGCCTCGAACGCGGCGAGCGGGGTCAGGACGACCACGGCGAGCTCCACGCCGTCCAGGCGCCCCGTGTGCACCGCCTGGACGCCCAGGAAGGCGGCGGCGGCCACGGTCGCGCCGCAGATCAGGGCGGTGAGCCCGGCACCCAGCGCCTGCGCGCCCGCGCTGCGCGAGGCGATCGAGGTCAGCTCCGCGTCGGCCGCGCGCACCTGGCGCAGCCGGCCGCGCAGCGCGCCCGCGACGGTCAGCTCCGCCGTCCCCCGCAGCAGGTCGACCACCCGGGTGGCGAGCGCCCCGCGCGCCGGGGCGAGCCGCCGCTCGGCGCGGCGCGCGCAGGCCCCGCTCAGCAGCGGTACGCCGGCCCCGGCGGCGAGCAGCCCGGCGGCCAGGGCGGCGCCCGCCTCGGGGAGCAGCCAGGCGGTGAAGCCGACGGTGCCCAGCGAGACGAGCAGGGCGGCGGAGACCGGGAGCAGCCAGCGGAGCCAGTAGTCCTGGAGTTCGTCGACATCCGCGACGAGCCGGGAGAGCAGGTCCCCGCGCCGCACCGCGCGGAGCCCGGCGGGCGCGACGCGCTCCAGCCGCCGGTAGACGGAGACCCGGAGGTCCGCGAGCATCCGCAGCACGGCGTCGTGCGAGACCAGCCGCTCGGCGTAACGGAACACCGCCCGCCCGATACCGAAGGCGCGGGTCGCGGTGACGGCGACCATCAGATAGAGGATGGGCGGCTGCTCCGAGGCGCGCGAGATCAGCCAGCCGGAGACGGCCATGAGCCCGACCGCCGACCCCAGGGCACACGCCCCGAGCACCAGCGCCAGCACGAAGCGCCCCCGCAACGCCCCGGCGGCCCCCCGCATCCGCCCGAGCGGCCCCCGCCCCACCCCCACACGCGCCTCCACGCCGGGCAGCTCCCCACCGGACACCACGCCACCGCGCGCCTCCATGCCGCCCGGCTCCCCACCACGCCCCACGCCCGCACGCACCTCAGCACCGCCCGGCTCCCCACCGGACACCACGCCCACGCGCGCCTCCGCGCCGACGGTCCCCACCGGCCGCCCCGCGAGGGTGACCACCCGGTCGGCCACGGCGAGCAGTGCGGGGCGGTGGACGACCAGGAGGACCGTACGGCCTGCGGAGAGTCGGCGTACCGCCTCGACGATGCCCGCCTCCGTCTCGCCGTCGAGCGCCGCCGTGGGCTCGTCCAGGAGGAGCAGGGGACGGTCGGCGAGGAAGGCGCGGGCCAGTGCGAGGCGTTGGCGCTGGCCGGCCGAGAGCCCGGCACCGTCCTCGCCGAGCACGGTCCGCACCCCGTGGGGGAGCGCCGTCACGAAATCGAGCGCGCCCGCGTCCCGGAGTGCGCGCTTCAGCGCCGTGTCGTCCGCGTCGGGCCGGGCGAGCAGGACGTTCTCCGCGATCGTCCCGGCGAAGAGGTACGGGTGCTGGGGCACCCAGGCGACGGTCTCGTGCCAGCGCTCCGGATCGAGATCGGCGAGGTCCTGGCCGTTCACCCGTACCCGGCCCTCGTCCGGTACGGCGAACCCGAGCACCGCATGGAGCAGCGTGGTCTTGCCGACGCCGCTCGGGCCGACCAGGGCCACGCTCTCCCCCGGCTCGACCGTCAGGGTGGCCGCGTCCAGCGACGGCTCCGTACGGCCCTGGTGGCGGACCGTCACCCCCGCCAGCTCCAGCCGGGGCGGCCCCTCCGCCGCGCCCGCACGGACCACCGGGGCCGTGCCGCGCCCGGCGGGCTCCGTCTCCAGGACGGCGAAGATCTCCTCGGCGGCGGAGAGCCCCTCGGCCGCCGCGTGGTACTCCGCCCCGACCTGCCGGATCGGCAGATACGCCTCGGGCGCGAGGACGAGGATCACCAGCCCGGTGTAGAGGTCGAGGTCACCGTGGACCAGCCGCATCCCGATCCCGACGGCGACCAGCGCCACCGACAGCGTCGCGAGCAGTTCCAGCGCGAACGACGAGAGGAAAGCGATCCGCAGGGTGCGCACCGTCGCCTGCCGGTACGCGGAGGTGATCGTACGGATCGCCTCGGCCTGCGCCTTGGCCCGGCCGAAGACCTTGAGGGTCGGCAGCCCGGCCACCACATCCAGGAAGTGGCCGGAGAGCCGGGAGAGCAGCCGCCACTGGCGGTCCATCCGGGACTGCGTGGCCCAGCCGATGAGCACCATGAACATCGGGATGAGCGGCAGGGTCACCACGATCACCGCCGCCGAGACCCAGTCCTCGGTAACGATCCGCGCGAGGACCGCCACCGGCACCACCACCGCCAGCCCGAGCTGCGGCAGATAACGCGCGAAGTAGCCGTCCAGCGCATCGACCCCCCGGGTGGCGAGCGCCACCAGCGAGCCGACGCTCCGGCCGCCCAGCCAGCCGGGCCCCAGCTCGGCCGCCCGCGCCAGCAGACGCCCCCGCAGTTCGGACTTGACCGCCGCGCTCGCCCGGTGGGCGGCGAGGCCGGTCAGCCAGGAAACCAGTCCACGCCCGGCGGCGACCGCGACGAGCAGCAGCAGGGGGGTGCGGAGATCGGAGGCGTCGTAACCGCGCTGGAACGCACCGACCACCACCTCGGCGATCAGCATCGCCTGGGCGATCACCAGCCCCGCCCCCGCCACCCCGAGGGCCACCACGGCCACCAGGAAGAGACGGGTGGAGCGGGCGTACCGCAGCAGACGCGGATCGATTGGTTTCACGTGAAACACCGCCTCCCGCCATGTTTCACGTGAAACATGGCCTTTCCGTCACTACCGCCACTACCGCCGTTACCGGCGCCGCTGCCGCCGGATCCGCTACGCGCCCGCGATGTGCTGCGTGCCGATCCGCTTGCGGAAGACCCAGTACGTCCACCCCTGGTAGAGCAGGACGACCGGAGTCGCGATCCCGGCACACCAGGTCATGATCGTCAGGGTGTACGGGGTGGACGCGGCGTTCGTCACCGTCAGATTCCACGCCTCGTTGAGCGAGGACGGCATGACGTTCGGGAAGAGCGCCAGGAAGAACGTCGCGACCAGCGCGACCACCGTCACCCCCGAGAAGACGAACGACCAGCCCTCCCGCCCGGCGCCGACCGCCCCGACCGCCGCCAGCAGCGCGGCCACCGCGACGACCGACGCGACCAGGCTCGCCCCGTCGCCCCCGTCCACCTGCGTCCACGCCAGGAAGCCGAGGACCGGTACCGCGGTGAGGGCCCCCAGCACGACCGCGAGACGCCGGGCCCTGGCCCGGATGTCCCCCACCGTCTTGAGCGCGGCGAACACCGTGCCGTGGAAGGTGAAGAGGGCCAGCGTCACCACCCCGCCGAGCAGTGCGTACGGGTTCAGCAGATCGGCGAGGGAGCCCACGTACTCCTTCTGCGCGTCGATCTGCACGCCGCGCACGATGTTGCCGAAGACGACCCCCCAGAGCAGCGCGGGGATCAGGGAGGTCCAGAAGATGGCGTGCTCCCAGTTGCGCTGCCACCGCTCCTCGGGCCGCTTGGCGCGGTACTCGAAGGCCACCCCGCGCAGGATCAGGCAGACCAGCACGAGCAGGAACGGCAGGTAGAAGCCGGAGAAGAGGGTGGCGTACCAGTCGGGGAAGGCCGCGAAGGTGGCCCCGGCGGCGCTCAGCAGCCAGACCTCGTTGCCGTCCCAGACCGGCCCGATGGTGTTGATCAGGACCCGGCGCTCCGCACGGTCGCGGGCGAGCAGCTTGGTCAGGACCCCGATACCGAAGTCGAAGCCTTCGAGGAAGAAATAGCCGGTCCACAGGACGGCGATCAGCACGAACCAGATGTCGTGAAGGTGCATTGCTCCTCAACTCCTCAGTACGAGAAGGCCATCGGCCGGTCGGCGTCCGCGTGGTCGCCGCCGATCTTGGTGGGCGGATTGAGGTCGTCCTCCGTCAGCTCCGGCGGGCCGGCCTTCACGTACTTCACGAGCAGCTTGACCTCGACGACCGCGAGGGCCGCGTACAGCAGCGTGAAGACGACCATGGAGGCGATCACCTCGCCCTGGGAGACCCCGGGGGAGACGGCGTCGGCGGTGCGCAGCACCCCGTAGACCACCCAGGGCTGCCGGCCGGTCTCGGTGAAGATCCAGCCCCAGGAGTTGGCGATCAGCGGGAAGAGCAGCGTCCAGAGGGCGGTGAGCCAGTACCAGCGGGCGACCCGGGGGCTGAGCACCTTGGTGCGGAAGAGAACCAGGTTCGGGACCTCGTCCTCGCCGGTCCGCAGCGCGGGCGGCAGCAGGAACTTCTTCCGGGTGAGCCAGAGCCCCAGCAGCCCGAGGCCGAAGGACGCCATGCCGAACCCGATCATCCAGCGGAAGCCCCAGTAGGCGACGGGGATGTTGGGCCGGTAGTCGCCGGGGCCGAACTTCTCCTGCTCGGCCTTGTTGACGTCGTTGATACCGGGGACGTACGAGGTGAAGTCGTTGTTGGCGAGGAAGGAGAGCAGCCCGGGGATCTCGATGGCGACATCGTTGTGGCCCTTGTCGACGTCCCCGTAGGCGAAGACGGAGAACGGCGCCGGCCCCTCGCCGTCCCACAGCGCCTCGGCGGCGGCCATCTTCATCGGCTGCTGCTTGAACATGACCTTGCCGAGGGTGTCGCCGCTGACGGCGGTGAGCAGCCCCGCGACGATCACGGTGACCAGACCGAGCCGGAGCGAGGTGCGCATCACCGGGATGTTCTTCTTGCGCATCAGATGGAAGGCGGCGATACCGACCATGAAGGCGCCGCCGACGAGGAAGGCCGCCGTCAGGGTGTGGAAGAACTGGGTGACGGCGGTGTCCTGGGTGAGCACACGCCAGAAGTCGGTGAGTTCGGCCCGGCCCGACTCCTTGTTGATCCGGTAGCCGACCGGGTGCTGCATCCAGGAGTTGGCCGCCAGGATGAAGTAGGCGGAGAGGACCGTGCCGATCGAGACCATCCAGATGCAGGCGAGGTGGATCCGCTTCGGCAGCTTGTCCCAGCCGAAGATCCACAGCCCGATGAAGGTGGACTCGAAGAAGAAGGCGATCAGCGCCTCGAAGGCGAGCGGCGCCCCGAAGATGTCCCCGACGAAGCGCGAGTAGTCGGACCAGTTCATGCCGAACTGGAACTCCTGGACGATGCCGGTGACCACGCCCATCGCGATGTTGATCAGAAAGAGCTTCCCCCAGAACTTGGTGGCCCTGAGGTACTTCGGGTTCTCCGTGCGGACCCACGCGGTCTGCAACCCGGCGGTGAGCGCGGCGAGCGAGATCGTCAGGGGGACGAAGAGGAAGTGGTAGACGGTCGTGATGCCGAACTGCCAGCGCGCCAGGGTCTCCGGCGCCAGAGCGAGATCCACGTCTTCTCTCCTTACATCAAGCTGTCCCGTGCGACCGGTGGCGTACCGTCCGGTTTGACCGGGGCGTACCGTCTGGAAACGGACTAGCTTGTGAACGCGTTCACATTCACAAGCATTATGTCGCACATGCCTTCCGGATCTTCGAGCGGGGGGTCCCCTCCGTCGACTTCAAGCCAGACGCGCCGCGCGCGCTCACGTTTGAGGGGTGGCCCCCACCGGGACCACCCCTCAAACGTATGTACGTATGCAGCCCCTACAGCCCCTTGCGGAACGCCCCTGCCGCCTGGAGGAAGAGGTCGTTCGCCTCGGGCTCGCCGACCGTGACCCGTACCCCCTCGCCCGCGAAGGGCCGTACGACCACGCCCGCCTCCTCGCAGACCGCCGCGAACGCCGCCGTGCGCTCCCCGAGCCGCAGCCAGACGAAGTTCGCCTGTGTCTCCGGCACCGTCCACCCCTGGCCGACCAGGCCCGCGTACACCCGCTCCCGCTCGGCCACCAGCGCGCCGACCCGCCCCAGCAGCTCGTCCTCCGCGCGCAGCGAGGCGACCGCCGCCTCCTGGGCGATCTGGCTCACCCCGAAGGGGACCGCCGTCTTCCGCAGCGCCGCCGCCACCGGCTCGTGCGCCACGGCGAACCCGACCCGCAGCCCGGCCAGCCCGTACGCCTTGGAGAAGGTGCGCAGCACCGCCACGTTCGGGCGGTCGCGGTAGATCTCGATGCCGTCCGGCACCCCGCCCCCCTCGCCCTCGGCGGCGCGGATGAACTCGCGGTACGCCTCGTCGAGCACCACCAGCACATCGCCCGGCACCCGGTCGAGGAACCGTTCCAGCGCCGCCCTGCGCACCACGGTGCCGGTCGGGTTGTTGGGGTTGCAGACGAAGATCAGCCGGGTCCGGTCGGTGATCGCGTCGGCCATCGCGTCCAGGTCATGCCCCTCGCCCGGCGTCAGCGGCACCTGTACGGACGTCGCCCCCGAGATCTGTGTGATGATCGGGTAGGCCTCGAAGGAGCGCCAGGCGTAGATGACCTCGTCCCCGGGGCCCGAGGTGGCCTGAAGCAGTTGCTGGGCCACCCCCACGGATCCGGTGCCGGTCGCCAGATGCGTGAGCGGCACCCCGAACCGGTCCGCCAGCTCGTTCATCAGCCCGGTGCACGCCATGTCGGGGTAGCGGTTGAAGGCCCCGGCGGCCTCGACCGCCTGCTCCATCACCCCGGGCAGCGGCGGGTACGGGTTCTCGTTGGAGGAGAGCTTGTACGCGACGGGCCCGCCCGACGCGGCCGGCCGGCCCGGCTTGTACGTGGGGATGCCGTCCAGTTCGGCACGGAGCTTGGGGGTCGTCCGGAGCTTGGGGCTCGTCTCGCTCACCGGGGTCCTCCTCGGCCGTTCGGCGGTCGGCGGCCCGGTCCGTCCTGCCCGGTCCAGGCGCCATCGATGCCGCTCACCCTACGAGGAGCGGTGGCCAGGACGAACGCCGGGCACAGCTCCGCCCCCGACGCCGGGCGCGGAGGCCCCCTCCCGGGCGCGGACATCGCGGGGGAACCCGGGCGAGGGAACCCGGAGGAACGCGGGAAAAACAGGGGGAGCACTTCTCCCTCCGGCGTGCGCCGGTGGCTCGCGCCGTGGCGCGCATCCCTCGTAGAGGTGAGTTGAGACCTCTTCGAAACATGGGCCCCTCGGCAGGCCCATACCGTCCCTTACAGAGGAGACCATGGCAGAAACGATTAACTCCCTTGCCTTTCAAGGTCGTTGAGCCAGATATGTCTTGCAGAAACGTGCCTCCTGCCGGGTGCATATGCGACCGGCCCTACCCCCCGCGAGCGCCCTACTATCGGCTCGCCATGACAGCAGCAGGGAAACACCAGGTGAGCCGGACGGACACAACCCGCCGGGGAAGCCGGCAGAGTCGGGCGGGCATCCGGGACGTCGCCGCCGCCGCCGGTGTCTCCATCACGACTGTCTCGGACGCGCTCAACGGGAAGGGCCGGTTACCCGAGGCCACCCGGAGCCATGTCCGAGAAGTGGCGGAGCGCCTCGGCTACCGGCCGTCCGCCGCCGCCCGCACCCTCCGTACCGGCAAGTCGGGGCTGATCGGCCTGACCGTGACCACGTACGGGGATGAACCTTTCACCTTCACCGAGTTCGCCTACTTCGCCGAGATGGCCAGGGCCGCCACCTCCGCCGCGCTCGCCCGCGGCTACGCCCTCGTCATCCTCCCCGCGACCTCCCGCCACGACGTCTGGGCCAATGTCGCCCTCGACGGAACCGTGGTCATCGACCCCTCCGACCACGACCCCGTCGTCGCCGAACTCGTCCGCCAGGGCCTCCCGGTCGTCTCCGACGGCCGCCCCGCCGGCACCCTCCCGGTCACCGCCTGGGTCGACAACGACCACGAGGCGGCCGTCCTCGACCTGCTCGACCATCTCGCCGCCGCCGGCGCCCGCCGGATCGGCCTGCTCACCGGCACCACCACGGACACCTACACCCGGCTCTCCACCACGGCGTATCTGCGCTGGTGCGAGCGGGTCGGCCAGGACCCGGTCTACGAGTCCTACCCCGCCCACGACCCCTGTGCCGGGGCCGTCGCCGCCGACCGGCTGCTGGCCCGCCCGGACCGCCCGGACGCCGTCTACGGCCTCTTCGACCCCAACGGCACCGACCTCCTCGCGGCCGCCCGCCGCTACGGGTTACGGGTCCCCGAGGACCTGCTGATCGTCTGCTGCAGCGAGTCCACGGTCTACGCCTCCACGGAACCCCCCGTCACCACGCTCTCCCTGAAGCCCCGCCGCATCGGCACCGCCGTGATCCAGCTCCTCATCGACGCCATCGAGGGCGTCGAGACCGACCGGCCGGTCGAGCAGGTGATACCGACCGAACTGATCGTCAGGACCTCCTCCCAGCGCCGCCCGCCCCGCACCACGGTCAGCGCCCCCCGCTCCCCCGCGGGCGACTGAGGGGCCCGTACGGAACCGGCGTACGGAACCGGCGCAGGGAACGCCACACGGAACGCCGTACGGAACCGGGACGGAGCCGGGACGAAAGCGGGACGTGAACGGGGCGCGAGCGCGAGGTGAGCGCCCGCCGCCCCGCGTTTCCCCGGCCCCTACGGCGCCGTACGGGCCCGTACGAGGCCCCGAGGCGACCACCACGCCCCCGTACGACACCACCGGACCGGCTGATTCCGGCACCCCGCCGAACGGCCGGACCCTCGGCATTTCGGGCGATCGACGCGAAATCAGCCACCGAACCGGCGGTACGATCGGATTCACCACCCCTGGTGCGTCACAGAGGCCCGAGGTCATTCCTATGATGGGCGCACGACACCACGGACCTTCCCTTTTCCGCCGCCGGGCACAACCCGGGCGGGGCGGGCGGGCCCGAGAGGTGTACGGCGGCACGACGGTGGTGGAGGGGTCGATGACACAGGGGGCCGGTCAGGGACCCGTGGTGCGGACGGCGACGTTGCGCGACTTCCGCGTACCGCCCTACGCGCAGGTTCCCGTGGAGTCCGGAGAGCCGGCACCGCCCGGCCCGCCCAGCCCGGCGGGCCCGCCCGCCGCCGTACCCGCGCCGCCGCCCCCGGCCGCCCCGGCAGCGGCACCGGCGGCCCCCGCGCACGCCCCGCACCCCGCCGCCGGGCCGTCGGCACCGCCCCCGGCGCCCACGGGCCACCCCGGTGACGCGGTCCCCGCGGACGAGCCGCCGGAGGGGTACACACCGACCGAGCGCGACCTCCCGGTGATCACCATGGCCAACCGGGGCGACACCGTGCTGGTCAAGGTGGACGCCGCCGCCGAGAGCAGCGACATCGAAGGCCCCGGGCCGCTCTTCGTCGTCGGGGACGTCCACGGCTATCTCGACGAACTCGTCGCCGCCCTCACCGAACAGGGCCTGATCGACGCCGAGCGCCGGTGGGCCGCCGGCAACGCCCGCCTCTGGTTCCTCGGCGACTTCACCGACCGGGGCCCCGACGGCATCGGCGTCATCGACCTCGTCATGCGGCTCTCCGCCGAGGCCGCGGCGGCCGGCGGCTACTGCAAGGCCCTGATGGGCAATCACGAACTGCTCCTCATCGGCGCGAAGCGGTTCGGCGACACCCCCGTCAACTCCGGCGCCGGCACCGCCACCTTCCAGGCCGCCTGGATCCTCAACGGCGGCCAGCGCACCGACATGGAGCGCCTCCAGGACGTCCATCTCCAGTGGATGTCCCATCTCGACGCGGTCGTCGAGGAGGACGGGCATCTGCTGATGCACTCCGACACCACGGCCTATCTCGACTACGGCTCGTCCATCGACGAGGTCAACGACACCATCTACCAGATCCTGACGCGCAATGACGCCGACGAATGCTGGGACCTCTTCCGCAAACTCACCAAACGCTTCGCCTTCCGCGACGAAGGCGGCCCGGAGGCCGTACGGGAACTCCTCTCCCGGTACGGCGGAGGGCGAGTGGTCCACGGCCACAGCCCGATTCCCTATCTGCTCGGCGAAGTCGGCACAGAAGACGCGTCCGACGACGAAGGCGACACCGAGCCGGTGGTGGAAGGGCCGCACGTATATGCCGACGGGCTGGCCATCGCGATGGACGGCGGGGTGACGATGGCGGGAAAGCTGCTGGTCGCACGGCTTCCGCTGGCCAACTGATTCGATGTGGACAGGTGTTTTCCGGAAACCCCCTGTCACGGCACGCCAAAACCGCTCTACCATCTGCTTATCCGTAGCAGGCTCTCCTCCGTTTCCGCCGACTGCGGCTCGTACCTCACGGGCGCGACGGCCCTACGGAGTATCGGGGGATGCACATGAATAGCGCTCCGCACCTGCTGAGCGAGGATCGCGCGGATTTCGAGCGCATCCTCGACGATGTGCTGCGCAATGCGCACGAACGTCCGGACCTCGCCAAGGTCGGGCAGCGGCTCACCGCCGAGCAGTTGCGCACCCGGGCCCTCAACGCGACGGCCCGGATAGCCACGGCCGCCGCCGCCGAGTACGAGCATTACGCCACGCTCCGCGAGGAGTCCCGCGCGCCGGCCGCCACCACGCCCGACTCCGTACGGGACCCCGCCCCGGAGGAGCCGCCCGGCTCCGGCGCCGGACTCACGGCCGTCGTCAGCGTCCTGGTGCCGGTCCTCGGCGGGGTGGCGGCAGTGATCTTCCTCCTCGTCGGCTACCTCCTGAAGGCGCTCGACCCGCCGCCCGCCTTCGCGAGCAGCCTGGTCGCGGTCGGCTGGTTCTTCGCCGCCATCACCGCGATCGGCATCCTCGGCGCGGCGGTGGGGCTGCTGGTCACCGCCATGCGCAACAGCTCGACCGAACTGCCGGCCGACGAGACCGCGGGCCGCGAACCGCCCGACGAGGTCGCCCGCGCGCGCGAGGCCTGGCGCCACGCCCTGCTGGAGCGCGGCATCCTGCCCTTCCTGCGCAAGGCCCTCGACGACGCCGGTACGGCCCCGGCCGCCACGCCCGCGCCGACCCGGTCGGCGACCCAGCTCCCGAAGATCGGCTACAGCAGGCCGGACTTCTCCAGCCCCGACGACGGCTCCGACGCGGGCAAGCGGCCGAACTTCAGCAGCCCCGACTTCAGCGGCCCGGACTTCACCAGCCCCGACTTCGGCGGCCCGGAACACCGGCCGGAGTGACCCCGGCCGCCCCCGGAACGGCTCCGGGGTGCCCCTCGGGGTGACTCCGAGGTGACCGGGCCCCCGTCGAGGGCCGCCCGGTCACCCGGGACGGAGCGGCCCTCACCCGGCCTCGGGCCACGGCGCCCGGCGGCTCAGTCGGCCAGCGGCAGATAGACCCGGTTACCGGCCGCTGCGAACTCCTTGGACTTCTCCGCCATGCCCGCCTCGATCTCGGCCGCCGAGGCCGCCGTGGCCCCGCCCGGCCCCGTACCGCCCTCACCCGTACGACCCGGTTCCGTACCGTCGGCGCCGCTGCCGCCGGACAGGTCGTCGCCATGCCGGCGCCGGATGTCCTGCGAGATCTTCATCGAGCAGAACTTCGGACCGCACATCGAGCAGAAATGCGCCGTCTTCGCCGGCTCCGCGGGCAGCGTCTCGTCATGGAACTCCCGTGCCGTGTCCGGGTCGAGCGCCAGGTTGAACTGGTCCTCCCAGCGGAACTCGAAGCGGGCGTCCGACAGCGCGTCGTCCCACTCCTGGGCCCCCGGATGCCCCTTGGCGAGATCCGCCGCATGGGCCGCGATCTTGTACGTGATGACGCCCGTCTTGACGTCGTCGCGGTCCGGCAGCCCCAGATGCTCCTTGGGCGTGACGTAGCAGAGCATCGCCGTGCCCCACCACGCGATCATCGCCGCGCCGATCCCGGAGGTGATGTGGTCGTACGCCGGGGCCACATCGGTGGTCAGCGGTCCGAGCGTGTAGAACGGCGCCTCCTCGCAGATCTCCTGCTGGAGGTCGATGTTCTCCTTGATCTTGTGCATCGGCACATGGCCGGGTCCCTCGATCATCGTCTGGACCTGGTGGCTCTTCGCGATCGTGTTCAACTCGCCCAGCGTGCGCAACTCGGCGAACTGCGCCTCGTCGTTGGCGTCCGCGATGGAGCCGGGGCGCAGCCCGTCGCCGAGCGAGTACGTCACGTCGTACGCGGCGAGGATCTCGCACAGTTCGTCGAAGTTCTCGTAGAGGAACGACTCCTTGTGGTGTGCGAGGCACCAGGCGGCCATGATCGAACCGCCGCGCGAGACGATGCCGGTCTTGCGGCGCGCGGTGAGCGGTACATAGCGGAGCAGGACCCCGGCGTGGACCGTCATGTAGTCGACGCCCTGCTCGGCCTGTTCGATCACCGTGTCCTTGTAGATGTCCCAGGTCAGCTCCTCGGCCTTGCCGTCGACCTTTTCGAGCGCCTGGTAGAGCGGCACGGTGCCGATGGGCACGGGGGAGTTGCGCAGCACCCACTCGCGGGTGGTGTGGATGTTGCGGCCGGTGGAGAGGTCCATGACCGTGTCGGCGCCCCAGCGGGTCGCCCAGGTCATCTTCTCCACCTCCTCCTCGATGGAGGAGGTGACGGCGGAGTTGCCGATGTTCGCGTTGACCTTCACCAGGAACCGCTTGCCGATGATCATCGGCTCGCTCTCGGGGTGGTTGACGTTGGCCGGCAGGACGGCGCGCCCCGCCGCGATCTCGTCGCGGACGGTCTCCGGGGAGACGTTCTCGCGGATCGCGACGTACTCCATCTCCGGGGTGATCTCGCCCTGGCGGGCGTACGCGAGCTGGGTCACCGTCCGGCCCGCGCGGCCCCGGCGCGGCTGGCGCGGGCGGCCGGGGAAGACCGCGTCGAGCCCCCGCAGGTTCCCGGAGCCGCCCGGGAGGGTCCCGCCGCGCGGGGTGGTGTGCTTGAGCCCGTCGTCCTCGGGACGGGGCGCCCGGCCCGCGTACTCCTCGGTGTCGCCCCGGCCGATGATCCAGTTCTCCCGCAGCGGCGCGAGACCGCGGCGTACGTCGGTGTCGACGGCGGGGTCGGTGTACGGGCCGGAGGTGTCGTACAGCGTGACGTCCCGGCCATTGGTGAGGTGGACCCGGCGGACCGGTACGCGGAGGTCGGGGCGCGATCCCCCGACATACCCCTTGTGCCAGCCGACGGCCTCCCCGGTGGGGCGCGGGCCGTCCGTGCCCTCCTGGCCGGAGGCAGACAGATGTGTGTCCTGATCGGTCATGAGACCTACTCCCTACGCCGGCATTACCCGGTAACAGGTTCAGCGGTCGGCGCAGCGATGGTGTCCGGGAAGCGTCCCGGGACCTACACGTCAGCGCCCTCTCAGCCCGGTGCTCCGAGCTCCCGCGTGTGCAAAGGTTGCCTCCACGCTAGCGTCATATCGGGCACGCTGACCAGAGGGCCCTCCGCTTCCTCCGCCTTCTTGCGATGATCGGGCGGTGACCCCACCCACGCAGACTCACGAATCGCACGGCCACACGCACAGCCATGGCCCCGCCATGCCGGTCTCCCGGCACCTCCGCAAGGTGATCGCGGCGGTCCTGATCCCCTTCGCGGCGGCCGTCGTGGTCGGGCTCACCGTGCTCTGGCCGGGCGGCGCACCGGCGCACGAGCGGACCGGTGTGGGCTTCGACCGGCAGACGGTCGAGGGCCAGGTGGTCCAGATCGAGAAGATCCCCTGCAAGGACGTGAACGCCGGGCAGGTCCCGTCGACCGGTGACACCTCGACTCCGCAGGGCCGCGAGGCGGTGCAGGAGGAGACCGGCCAGTGTGAGAAGGCCACGATCGAGCTGACGAGCGGCAAGGAGAAGGGCCGCACCTTCATCGAGATCGTCCAGCCGGACGCGCCGCGGCAGTTTCACGTGAAACAGGGCGTTGTGGTCGCCTACGCGCCGGACGCTCCCCAGGATCTCCAGTACTCGGTCACCGATGTGGACCGGGAGTTCCCGATGCTCCTGCTGGCCGGGATCTTCGCGCTCGCGGTGGTCGTGGTGGGGCGGCTGCGGGGGGTCATGGCGCTGATCGCGCTCGTGGTCTCGTTCGCGATCCTGACGCTGTTCATCCTGCCGGCGATCCTCCAGGGCTCGAATCCGCTGGTGGTGGCGGTCGTCGGGGCGAGCGCGATCATGCTGATCGCGCTCTATCTCTGCCATGGTCTGACGGCCAGGACCTCGGTGGCGGTGCTCGGCACCCTGATCTCGCTGCTGCTGATCGGGCTGCTGGGGTCGCTCTTCATCGGCTGGGCGAGTCTGACCGGGAACACCGACGACAGCACCGGGCTGATCCACGGCCTCTACCCGGACATCGATATGAGCGGCCTCCTGCTGGCCGGTGTGATCATCGGCTCGCTCGGGGTGCTGGACGATGTGACGGTGACACAGACCTCGGCGGTCTGGGAGCTGCGCCAGGCGGACCCGACGATGGGGCCGCGCGCGCTCTACCGGGCCGGGATCCGGATCGGCCGGGACCATATCGCTTCGGTGGTCAACACCCTCGTCCTGGCGTATGCGGGGGCCGCCCTGCCGCTCCTGCTGCTCTTCTCGATCGCGCAGTCGAGCGTGGGGACCGTCGCCAACAGCGAACTGGTCGCGGAGGAGATCGTACGGACACTGGTCGGGTCGATCGGTCTGGTGGCCTCGGTGCCGGTGACCACGGCGCTGGCCGCCCTGGTGGTCTCCGCCGACCGGTCCGCCCCGGAGAACCCGGCAACCCCCTCCGCCGCCCCCGCACCCTCCGGTCCCTCCGGCCCGGGGACGGGTCCGGCAGCGGGTCCGGCGGCCGGTCCCGCCCGGGGGCCTCATGAGTCCCAGGGGATGCTCGTGCCGCCCGCTCCGGGGGGCCGGGGACACCGCCGGAAGAAGTAGCGACGGCGCCGCTGTTCGAGAACGCCCGGGGCCCTACCCGGCGGGGGTCATTTCGACACCGGAAATCACCCGGACGGCCCCCTCCACGGAGCCTCAGCCGGCGTTCTCCTCGGCGAGGATGCGCCCCAACTCCTCCTCCAGGCTGCCTTCGAAGTCGCTGAGCGCCCGCTCCTGACCGAGCGGGACCAGCCGGTCCGTACGGTCCAGGAAGGCCACCAGGGGCGCGGCGGAGACCCGGAAGAGCGCGTGGTCGTCACCGACCTGGAGCCGCATATGGACATCGGAGAGGTCCTCGGGCGAGGTCGGCGAGATGTGCACATCGCCGTCCCCGCTGGGCGTGTTGATGCCGTCGAGGAGCAGTTCGCGCCCGAAAGTCCAGGTCACAGGCGCATCGCCGGGCAGATGGAATGTCATGCGCACCGCGTAGGGATCAGCCACCTTGTAGTGGAGTTCCACCGGGATACGGAACGACAGCTCCTCGGAGACGAGGAAGCTCATCAGGACCTCGGCCTGAACCGACTCGCGCATCGTTGTACTCCGGAGTAGATGGAACAGTGGCTGGGAATGATCCCCGTTGACCCTCTTGACGCAATCGTGCTGTAAGCGCTAGCGGATCACAAGGAGTAATTTTTCAGATACTGATAGAGAGAATATGCGAGGTCAGCAGCGATCCGATCTCTCTGCGTAACCGTTCGACCGACGGAAGCAGTCGCTCCTGTTGACGAAGCGGTAAAGAAATGGCCACGGTGGCCGCGACGGATCCGACGGTGATCGGCACGGCGGCGCAGACCGTACCGAGCCGGTACTCCTGCCGGGACACGACCGGTTCCGTACGCCCCAGCGCGTCGAGGCGCGCCAGCAGGGTCCGGCGGTCCGGCACCGAGTAGGGCGTGAGGGGGCGTACGGGATAGCGGTCGAGATGGTCGCGGCGCGCCGCGTCATCGAGCTGGCTGAGCAGACACTGGCCCATCGCATGGGCGTGGGCCGTCGCATGGAAGTCTCCGCGTGCGTCGACCGCGGGGCACGCGGGACTGTCGGCCACGGAGACCAGGTCCATCTCACCGTCGTGGTGGACCGCGAAGTACACGGGGACGCCGATCGCGTCCCGGAGCCGCCCCATGAGCCCGGCGAGGGCGGTGCGGCGGCTCAGGACGGCCTCGGCGTCCGCCAGCCGCCGGGCGGCGTCCCCGAGGACGAAGACACCCCGGCGCTCACGGCGGAGATAGCCCTCGTGGGCGAGGGTGCGCAACAGGTGGTAGGCGGTGGGGAGGGGAAGCCCCGCCTCCCGTGCGAGCTGTTTCGCGCTGGCGCCGTCCGGGTGCGAACCCACCGACTCCAGCAGCCGCAGCGCCCGCCGCACCGAACCGATCAGCGTGGGAGCCGCGGCGGATGTAGCTGTGACCAAAGATCACCCCCAGGCGTGCGGACGGGCCGGGGGCCCGCCGGGTGCGGCAGAGGTGAGTCACTTTAGGGGCAGCCCGGAGCGGGGGTTGGTTTCCCCTTCACCTTTCCCCCGGGCGGGCTAACAGACCTATGGACTGACAGCCCTACCAGTCACTCCGCGAGGACGAGGAGGACGCCGTGAACTTCCGTACGACGTAGATCAGTCCACCGACCAGTGCGACGAAGACCAGCACCTTGAACAGCACCCCGATCACGAACGTGAGCACGCTCATGATCAACCCGCCGAAGACCACGACGGCGATCGCGGGCACCGCGATCCACTTGACCCACCACGGCATGCCCATGAATATCTCCCGAACCGCCATCGTCCTTACCTCGCTTCACCATGTCGCTGACGTATCCGCTGTACGCCTTCGATGCTAGGGCCGCGACAGCCTCCATGGTGGCCCCGCGGCCCCCGCTCTCCCCTGATCCGACCCTGAGACGCGTCTGAGGGTCACCCCCCAGACGAACCCCCGGGACAAGCCCTCGGAGAGGGGCCGGAATCAGCGGGACCGGCCCCCCGGGCGCAGGTCGGCCCTCGGACACAGGTCAGCCCTCGGGCGGCGAGAACACCACCATCACCCTCAGATCCTCCGTGATGTGATGGAACTTGTGCACGGCCCCGGCCGGCACATAGACCACGCTTCCGCGTCCCACCTGCGTCGTCTCCGTCCCGACCGTGATCGACGCCCGGCCGCTCACGACGAAGTACACCTCGTCCTGCCGGTGCGGCTGCTGCGGGTCGACCGCCCCCGCGTCCAGCGCGTACAGCCCCACGGACATGTTCCGCTCCCGCAGGAATTGCAGATACGCACCGTCGTTGGCGGCACGTTCCGCCTCCAGCTCATCAAGTCGAAATGCCTTCATGCCACGATCAGACCATGAAGAATTTCCTAGTCAAGACGGTTGCCAACGCCGGAGCCCTCGCCGTGGCGATCTGGCTCTTCGACAACATCACCCTGACCGGAGCGAACACCGGCCGCAAGGTCCTGACGCTCATCCTGGTGGCGCTGCTCTTCGGGCTGGTCAACTTCCTCGTCAAGCCCGTCCTCAAGCTGGTGACGCTGCCCCTGTTCCTCCTCACCCTCGGGCTCTTCACCCTGGTGGTCAACGCGCTCATGCTGTTGCTCACCTCCTGGCTCGCGGACAAGCTGAGTCTGAGCTTCCACGTCGAGGGCTTCTGGACCGCCGTACTCGGCGGCCTGGTCATCTCCGTCGTCTCGTGGGCCCTGAACATCGCACTCCCCGACGACAAGGACTGAGACCACCATGCCCCCCTCCCCGCACACCGGCCCCCCGGACAGCACCGGCACAGGCCCCGCGGAGACCGCCGCGGCGGCCATCGGCGACGGCACCCGCGCCGTACGGGCCGGACTCCCCGAACCCGTCAAGAACGAACCGACCCTCCCCGGACCGGTCTTCGCCGCCCACTTCCACCTCCCCGGCGAGCCGACCGGACCGTACACCTACGGCCGCGACGAGAACCCCACCTGGAACCGGCTCGAAGCGGCCATCAGCGAGCTCGAAGCCCCCGGCAGGCCCGTCGAGACCGTCACCTTCGCCTCCGGCATGGCAGCGATCTCCGCGGTGGCCTTCTCCCAGCTCCGCGCCGGCGACACGGTCGTCCTGCCCGACGACGGCTACCAGGCCCTCCCGCTGCTCCGCGAACGCCTGGAGGCGTACGGGGTGACGGTACGGACCGCGCCGACCGGCGGCGACGCCCAGCTCCGTGTCCTGGCCGGCGCCCGCCTCCTCTGGATCGAGAGCCCCTCCAACCCCGGGCTCGACGTCTGCGACATCCGGCGGCTCGTCCGTGAGGCGCACGCCGGCGGCACCCTCGTCGCCGTCGACAACACCCTCGCCACCCCCCTCGGCCAGCGCCCCCTGGAACTCGGCGCGGACTTCTCCGTGGCCAGCGACACCAAGGGCATGACCGGCCACGGCGATCTGCTCCTCGGCCATGTCACCACCGCCGACCCGGAACTCGCGGCCGGCGTACGGCGCTGGCGCAAGGTCGTCGGCGCGATCCCCGGCCCGATGGAGGCCTGGCTCGCCCACCGCTCGCTCGCCACCCTCCACCTCCGCCACGAACGGCAGTGCGCCGGCGCGCTCACCATCGCCCACGCGCTCGCCGCACGCGACGACGTCAGCGGAGTGCGCCACCCCGGGCTCCCCGACGACCCCTCGCACACCGTCGCCGCCGGCCAGATGCGCCGCTTCGGCTCCGTGGTCTCCTTCGTCCTCCCCGACCGCGACAAGGCGGAACGATTCCTCGCCGCGCTGCACCTCGTCGAGGAGGCGACCAGCTTCGGCGGCGTACGCTCCACGGCGGAGCGCCGCGGCCGCTGGGGCGGCGACGCCGTACCGGAGGGCTTCATCCGCCTCTCCGTCGGCGCCGAGGACCCCGAGGACCTCCTCGCGGACATCCTGCGCGCCCTCGACACGGTGCGCTGACCCACCGGGCGGCCGTTCGAGCCGTATACGAAAGCGACGGTCCGAGCCTCCCCCCTCATGGCTCGGACCGTCCTGGGCTCCCCGCAAATCCCCCCGGATCCACGCGCGGAGAACCACTCCACCAAGGCTAGTTGACTCTGCGTCAGTGTCCAATCACAGTAGCGACAGGGGGCTATCGACTTATTTATAGTTGACGCGCGGGGCTGACACGGGGGCCAGTAATGCTTCGGCCCCGTCCGGACACGGCGAGGGCGCGGTTCGAGACGGGAGAGCGGGCACATGGACCTGGCTCTGCTGCGCACCTTCGTCACCGTGCACCGCGCCGGCTCCTTCACCCGCGCCGCGGCCCTCCTCGGCCTCTCCCAGCCCGCCGTGACCGGCCAGATCAGAACCCTGGAACGGCAGCTCGGCCGCCCCCTCTTCCTCCGCCAGGCCCGCGGCGTCACCCCCACCACCATCGGCGACGAACTCGCCCACCGGGCCGCACCCCACCTCGACGCCCTGGTCGAGATCGCCGAGGCCGGACTCGACGAGGACTCCGGCGTACGCACCCTCCACCTCGCCGGACCCCCCGAATTCACCTCCCTGCGCGCCCTGCCCGCCCTCACCCCGCTCACCGCCCAGGGGCTCGCCCTGCGCACCTCGTTCTTCGGAAACTCCGAGGAAACCCTGGAGGGCCTGGCCGCCGGACACCACGATCTGGCCATCACCACCGCCCGGCCACGCGGCCAGCTCCTCACCGCGACTCCGCTCTGCGACGAGGAACACATCCTGGTCGCCGCGCCACGCTGGGCCGCCCGCCTCGGCCGCCAGGTACTGCGCGAGGGCGTCGTGGTCCTCGAACAGCTCCCGGTGGTCGAGGTCCACGAGTCCCTCCCGTTCGTCTCCCGCTACTGGGCCGCCGTGTTCGAGACCGGCCCCGCGGCCGCCGGCACCGTGATCGCCCCCGACCTGCGGGCCGTCCTGGAGTGCGCGGCGGCCGGCGCCGGCCTCGCCGTCCTGCCCCGCTACCTCTGCGCGCCGGCCCTGGAGCGCGGCGAGGTCGTCGCCCTCCTCGACCCACCCGTCCCCCCGCTGCGCACCTATTTCCTGGCCGTACGCACCGGCACACTCGCCCTGCCGCCGGTCGCGCGGGCGCACGAGTGGCTGCTCAGGGCCGCCGCGGAGTGGTGAGCGAGCCCCCGGGAGTTTCAGACACCGCGGTACGGGCGAACCTCTTCCCATGACCGAACGGCCCGTGGTCAAGCGCACCGCACGCGCCATCCTGCTGGACGGCGACGACCTGATTCTGATCAAACGGACCAAGCCGGGGGTGGACCCGTACTGGGTGACCCCGGGCGGCGGTGTCGAGAGAACGGACGCCACCGTGGTCGACGCCCTCCACCGCGAGGTGGCCGAGGAACTCGGCGCCAAGATCAACGATGTGGTGCCGTGCTTCGTCGACACCGTCGAGCACATCGGCGAGGGCGGCGGCATCACGGGCGTGAAGGTGCAGCACTTCTTCGTCTGCCGCCTCGACTCGATGGACCCGTCCCTGCGCCACGGCCCCGAGGTCGACGAACCGCGCGGGGAGTACGAGATCGTCCGGGTGCCGTTCAGCCGCGTCGGCATCGCCGCCGTCCACCTCGTGCCGCTCTCCCTGCGCCACTACCTGGACGGCAACATCGAGGGCGTACGCGCGATGCACGCCCCCGACCTGGGGTGACCCCTCAGGTGGCCGCGGCGACCAGCTCCTCCAGCGAGTCGTGGCGTATCCGCTCCGCGGGGATCCCCGAGACCCGCAGCGCGTCCAGGCTGCTCCGTATCATCCCGGGCGGACCCGACAGATACGCGTCGAACTCGTGCCAGGGGCCGTGGTCGAGCACCGCATCGGGAAGCCGCCCGGTCAGCCCGGCCGTGGGCCCCTCCGCCACCACCGGACGGACCGACAGCCACGGGTGGGTGCTCTGGAGCTCCAGCATCGTCTCGATGTCGTAGAGGTCCTGATCGCTGCGCGCGCCGTAGAAGACCTCCACCGGACGGCGGTGCCCGTGCTCGGCGACATCCTCGATGAGCGCCTTGATCGGCGCTATTCCGGTGCCGCCGCCCAGGCAGAGCAGACCGTTGTCGGTGGTGTGGTCGACGGTCATCGAACCGGCCGGCGGCCCGAGCCGCAGCACATCACCGGGGCGGGCGTGGTGCACCAGCGCGTTGGAGACCCAGCCCGCCGGCACCGCCTTCACGTGGAACGACAGCAGACCGTCCGGACGGGGCGCCGACGCGAAGGAGTAGTGCCGCCAGACCCGGGGCCACCATGGCGTCTCCAGGCTCGTGTACTGCCCCGCCAGGAACGGATACGGCTGGTCGGGGCGGACCGTGACCACGGCGATATCGGAGGTCCGCGACTCGTGCGCGACCACCTCCGCCTGCCACCACGCCGGGGCGTACTGCTCGTTCTCGGCCGCCGCGTCGATCATGATCTGGGAGATCGTCGTGTACGTCCGCACCCAGGCGGCCTCCGTCTCCTCGTCCCAGCAGGCCGAGGCGTAACGCGCCAGCGCGCCCATGAGCGCCTCGCCGACCGCCGGGTAGTGCGCGGACTGGGTGCCGTACTTGCGGTGGCCGCGCCCGAGTTGGCGGAGGTAGTCGGTGAGGACGGCCGGCGAGTCCATGTGCTCGGCGGCCGTCAGCAGCGCCTTGAGCAGCCGGTCGCGCTGGGCGTCCATCGCCACCGGGAAGAGCGCCCGCAGCTCGGGGTGGCGCACGAAGAGCAGTGAGTAGAAGTACGACGTGAGCTGATCCGCCATCGGGCCGACCTCGGCCATCGTGCGGCGCACGAGGATCGCGTCCGGCGAGGCGTTCGGATCCGGGGGCGCGGGCGCGGGCCGTACGACCGACGGCTGCCCCGACGGGGCCGCCGAGGAAGCCACCGACCCGGCCGCCGCCGCCCCGGGGCCCTGAGGCGTCTGCTCGGCCTGCGGGGGCTGCTGCGGGGGCTGCTCCGCGGGGTGCGGGGCCTCGGGGGGCAGTGACTCGGCGGGCAGGCTCTCGGCAGCCGGTGCCGTCCCGGCGGGCGGCTGCGCTTCGGGCGGCAGTACGGCCGACACCGGGCGCTGCGGCGGCAGTTCGGCGGAGACCGTCCGCCGCTCGTCCCCCTGCCCCTCCACGGGGGCGGGTGCCCCGGCGACGCCCTCCGCGCCCGCGGGCCGCTCGAACTCCGGCAACCCGAAATCCTGGCGCCCGTATTCCTGTTCCCGCTGCTCGTACTCCTGCGGTACGGGGTGGTGGCGTACGGCGTCGGGCGCCTCCGCCGGCCCGGGAACGGGGGCGGCGCCCGCCGACCGTACGGCGGCCTCCGCGGCGGCGGCGGAGACCGGCCCCGCGACCGGCGCCCCAAGGCCCTCGGAGAGCTGCGGATGGGCCGCTGGGCCCTCGCCCGCAGGCGCGCCCTTGGCCCGTGGCCGGAACGCCTCGGGAACGCCGTCGTCCACCGGCGCCTGCCCGGGGACCCCCTGGCCCGTGCCGGGCGCCTGGCCCGGTTCCTGCGCGCCCTGCCGAGACGGCATCGCGGTGCGGTTGGCACCGGAGCCCACCGGGCGCAGCGAGGCGAAGGTACGGCCCTGGACGGCTATTCGGTCCCGGCCTGCGGCCTCCCCGGACCCGCCGGGCCCTGTCGGGTCCGGGCGGCCCCCGCCACCCGGCGCCCGCCGAGGCGCGAACCAACCGCCGCCCGTGCCCTCTCCGGAGCCGCTGTCGTCCCCGGAAGTGCCGTTGTCAGCCGACGTGGTGGTCGGAGCGTCCATGATGTGCCTCGCCTCGAACATCTTTCGGTCGGTCTGCGCAGCTCCGCTGGCCCGGGATGCGCAGGCAATTCCCCGTTCTGACGCGGACTGCCGGCAGCCCGCTCCCCTCCCCGCCACAGACTCTCAGGGATTCGAGGCACAGGAATACGGCACAGCACCCGGCGCCCGTCGTCGCAGCATGGCAGGCCACGCCACCACGTCGGACAAAGAGCGCGAAATTCGGTCATCCTCAAGGGACTTACCGTTAGGGTGCATCGCTCCCGCGCTCAATCGCCCGATCCTCACCGCGTTTCCGCGGCAACCTCCGGGTCAGAGTATTACTGCTGGAGGCTCACCAGTTCATAGACCTCACGCAGATCGCCACCGGAGTACACATGCGTGGCGAGCCCGGCCAGATGATGATCGGCATTCACGGCCACCGCACAGGGCACCACGGTGAAGAGCTCCGTATCGGACATCGAATCACCATAGGCAACACACTGGTCCAGCCCCACCCCGAACTCTGCACACAGCCGGTTCGCGATCTTCACCTTCGCCGCCGGATTGAGAATGCCCGCACGGTCCACCGGCTCCGTGAAAGGCGGAGCCGGCCACCGCGAGCCCTGTGCGGCATCGGCGCCCCACTCCAGCAGCCGCGACACAAAGAAATCGGGCGAGAGGGAGATAACGGCACAGTGATCACCCCTCTTCCGGATGTCCGCCCACACGTCACGAATTCCCGCGAGCCAGGGGGCGCCCTCGAAAGCCGCCGCCACGTGATCCACCGTCAGCTCGGACCACAGCTCCCGTGCCCGCACCGCGAACTCGTCCGGGGCCAGCCCGAGCGCGTGGAACTCGCGCTCCAGCGCCGCGATCTCCCGCTCCACGCCCAGTTGCCGCGAGATCTCCACGGCCGCGGCCGAGCCCCGGATGAGCGTGCCATCGAGGTCGAAGAGGTGCAGCCTGCGTCCACGCGCCGTATCCGTCATACCCGCCATGTACGCCGAGGTTAGTACGAGCGGTTACTCCCGTGGGCAGACGCCGGGACGCCGCGCACCAGGCACCGTGTTTCACGTGAAACCTCTCCAACGGCCCACGCGCCGGACCCTCCTCGTCCTCCACGTCGCCGTCTCCGTGAGCTGGCTGGGGCTCAGCCTCGGCCTGCTGGCTCTCGGCACAGCCGGCTACACCGCCCACGACCCGACCACCACCCAGGCCGCCTACCGTTCCATGCGGGTCTTCACCGACTGGCTGATGGTCCCCATCGGCCTGACGACCTTCATCAGCGGTCTCGTCCTCTCCCTCGGCACCCCATGGGGACTCGCCCGCCGCCACTGGGTCTGGATCAAGTTCTGGCTGACTTTGGTCACTCTCACGGCGACCACCTTCGCGCTGCGGCCGTCCGTCCACGAGGCAGCGGCCCTCGGGGAGCCCAACTCCAGCCTGATCGCGGCCCCCATCGTCTCCTCCACGGCGTATCTCTTCATGACGGCCATCTCCGTCCTCAAACCGTGGGGACTCACCCGTCGCGGCCGCCGCCTCAAGGCCCAGGAAGCCCAGAAGGCTCACGAGGCCCGGGGGACCGAGGGGCCCAAGGCAGCCCGGGGAACACGCGGGGCTCTGCAACCCCGGTGACCTCGGTGCCCCCGGCAGAGCTCTGCCCTCTCCGTGAGCCCGGGGCACCCGGCGGCGTACGCTGCCGACCATGAACGACCTGGAGATACGGCCGGCCGCCCCCGAGGACATCCCCGCGATCGTCGCCCTGCTGGCGGACGATCCGCTCGGCGCGCGGCGCGAGACCCCGGACGACCTCGCCCCGTACACCGAAGCCTTCGAACGGCTCGCGGCCGACCCGAACCAGCACCTCGTCGTGGCCGTACGCGATCAGCGCGTCGTCGGCACCCTCCAGCTCACCGTCATCCCCGGGCTCTCCCGCCGTGGCGCCACCCGCTCGGTCATCGAAGCCGTACGGGTCCACGCCGAGGAGCGCGGCAGCGGCCTCGGCACCCGGCTCATCACCTGGGCCATCGACGCCTCCCGCAGCGAGGGCTGCCACCTGGTCCAGCTCACCTCGGACGTCTCCCGCTCCGACGCGCACCGCTTCTACGAACGGCTCGGCTTCACCGCCTCCCACGTCGGATTCAAACTGAGTATCTGACGCCTGCGGCACGGGCGGTCCTCCCGGCCGCTCGAACAGCGGGCCCGGATCGGGGGTGTTTCACGTGAAACACCCCCTCCCGGCCGCTTTCCCCGCTATCCCCCGAGCCCGCGCCAGCCCGCCTCGTCCACGCCGCCGGGCACCGCGTCGTCCGGCTCGTACGGTCCCCGGGTGAAGACGAACGACCCGAGGTCGAGGTGGCTCACCGAACCATCCGGCCGCCGTACGACCCGTAGGGTCTCCCCCGCGTAGTAGCCGTCGAGCCCTGTCCAGCAGTCGTCGCCCGCCGCGATGAAGGCCGAGCCCCGGCCACCGCCGCGCAGGGGCCGCAGTTCCATCCCGCCGTTCTCCGTGAGCCGAGCCCCGACGGCCTGTGTCCCCCAGTACCAGGGCCCGGTGAGCGCCAGCAGCGCCTGGTCCACCTCGGGCAGCGGCTGCCAGGGCGCCGGGATGCGCGGCTCCGCGTCCGCCACGATCCCGACCAGCTCCGCCGCCACGGAAGCGGCGGCGAGCCCGGAGGTGGCGTTGGCCAGCGTCACCGCCGCCACTCCGTCGGACACGCTCACCCAGAGGCCGGCGACGAAGCCGGGCAGCGAGCCCGAATGGCCCACCAGCGTCCGGGAACCCTGCCGCAGGAGCTGCGCGCCCAGGCCATAACCGGCGTCCCACTGGCCCGGCTCCGGCGGCACCGCCGGGGTCCTCAGCTCCGCCACGGACGCCGCCCCCAGGACCCGTTCGTCGCCCTCCGCAAGGAACCCCGCGAACCGCAGAAGATCAGCGGCCGTCGACCACAACTGCCCCGCCGGTGCCATCACCCCCAGGTCCTCGACCTGCTCCCGGAGCAGCACATCGGCCCATGGGTGCACGGCCCAGCCATCGGCGGCCGGGGCGACCGGGCGTACCGTCGTACGGTCCATGGACAGCGGCTCCAGGATCTCCCGCCGCAGCACCTCCTCCCAGGACTCCCCCCGTACGGTCTCGACGAGCGAACCCAGCAGCGTGTAACCCGGGTTGGAGTAGTGGTGCCGCCGCCCCGCGGGGTGAAGCGACGGCCGTTCGCCCAGCACGTCCCGCAGCTCCGGACGGAGCGCTCCCGGTGTGCGCTCCCACCAGGGCGCCGGGGCCTCCGCGGCGAGCCCCGCGCTGTGCGCCAGGAGCTGAGCGACGGTGACCTCGCCCACCCCCGTCCCCGGCAGATGCTTCTCCAGCGGGTCCGAGAGAGCGATCAGCCCCTCGTCCCGCAGGCGCAGCACCAGCACGGCGGTGAACGTCTTGGTGATCGACCCGATCCGGTACTGCGTACCGGTGTCCGGCTCCCGCCCGTCCACCGCTCCCCGGGCCCCCGCCCACACCAAGCGCCCGTCCCGCGCCACCGCCGCGACCACCGAGGGCACCCGTCCCTCCGCCTGCGCGACGGCGACACGGCGCAGCAGGGACCGACGCGTACCGGGCAACAACTCTTCCGAAGGAGTACTCATGGGCCACACCTACCCCCGACAGACCTCCACGTCGACCCCATTCCCCGGTGCGCCGACCGCCCGCCGGTAACCGGACATGGCGTCAAAATGCGCTGGACACGCCCGGCGGCGCTCCTCACAGTGGCCCGCATGACCTCTCTCGTACGCCACATCACCATCGACTGCGCCGACACCTACGCCCTCGGCACGTTCTGGGCCAAGGTCCTCGGTGCCTCTCTCGCCGACGACGACAAGCCGGGTGACCCCGAGGCGCTTCTGAAAGCGCGGGGCGTCACCCTGCTCTTCATCGCCGTCCCCGACAACAAGATCACCAAGAACCGGGTCCATCTCGACCTCCAGCCCCAGGAGCACACCCGCGACGAGGAAGTCGACCGCGTCCTCGCACTGGGCGCCACCCTCGTCGCCGACCACCGCCGCCCCGACGGCACGGGCTGGGTCACCCTGGCAGACCCCGAAGGCAACGAGTTCTGCGTAGAACGCAGCGCCACCGAACGCGCCGCCTGACCAGCGCTCCGGCCATCCCGGCGAGGCCGGCACCAGCACCCGGCGGTGGAACAACCCCGTTCACGGCCCGATCACCTCCCGCAGGCGTTCCCCGAACGGGACAGGGTGCGTGGTCAGCCCGACGTGCCCGCCCGGGAAATACCGGAATTCCGCGCCAAGACGCTCGGCCAGAAAGGCGGCCGCGCGGTGGGGCAGCTCACCACGTGAGTCCTGACCACCGGCGATCACCAGGCGGTCCACCAATGCCTCCAGCCTCAGGACATCCGGCGCGTACGACATGAACGCGGGGACGATCCGCCCGACGAAATACGGCAGGCCGGCCATCGTCTGCTCGGCGCGCGCCGCCGCCTGGGGCGGAAGTTTCGGCTCCGTCTCCGGCGCTGCGGTGGCTCCGTCCCCCTTCACCCCCGCCGCGAACACAGCCATCGCCGGCATGAGCCCTTCTGTTCGGAACGTGGCCTGCACGCGCGCGAGCAGCGCACGGTGCTCGGCGGCGTCCGGCAGAACCTCCACCACAGGTGGTTCGTGCACCACGACACGTGCGAGACGGTCCGGGTGCGCGGTGAGCAGATGCAGGGCGGCGATCGCCCCCGAACTGGCGCCGAACACCCGAGCCGGCTCGCCCGGCGACAGCAGCTCCACCATCCGGAACGCGTCCTCGGCGTGCTCGGCCACATGCTGCTCGGCTTCGGGGTCGTCCAAGGGGCTGCGGGACATACCGCGCGGGTCGTACGCGGCGACCGTGTACGCGCCCGCCAGATCCTCGGCGATGCCGTCGAAGGCGGCCGCACCACCCGTCCCTCCAGGAATCAGCAGCAGAAGCGGACCCCTGCCCCGCACCTCGTAGTGCAGGGTCGCCCCGCTCACCCGCAGACTGCCGATTGTCGGACCGGCCATCAGAAATCCCCTCCTCCGGAAGCGGGCCAGTGCTCCAGGAGGGTGTGCAGGGCGTCGAGGGTCCGGATCCAGGACTGCTGCGGCGAACGCTCGTGCGCGAAGCCGCCCGCCGCCTCCAGGGCGACAAACCCGTGGAACGTGCTGCGCAACAACCGCACCGCGTCGGTCAGATCCGGCTCGGCCAGCCCGTACCCACGCAGCATGCCGTACGTCAGCTCGACCGCCCGTCGCGGTCCGGGCGCCTCCGCCGCCAGCTCGGGATCGATCCGCACCGGAAGCTGCGTCGCCATGTAGCGGCCCGGATGCTGGTGCGCGTACCCACGCCAGGCGTCCGCGAAGGCGACCAACGCATCCTTCCCGGCCCGCCCGGTCGTCGCCTCCGCGATCCGGAGGGTCTTCTCGTCCGCCGCCAGCAAAGCGATCCGCCCCCGAAGATCCTCCAGGCCACGCACATGCGTATAGAGGCTCGCGTCCTTCACCCCCAGACGCCGCGCCACCCGCGCCATGGTCACCTGCTCAAGCCCCACCTCATCCGCCAACTCCGCCCCCACAGCCGTCAGCCGCTCCGCCGTCAGCCCAGCCCGAGCCATTGCACCCTCCCAGAACCTAGTGTCCCTAGTTTTAACCTAGGTATCCTAGGGAGGCAACCGACTTCAGACCCGGCCCATGACCCCGAGCCTCCACGGACAGTGAGCAAGGTGACGCGGCGCCCACCACGCCCCCGTCGCATCCGCGCCGACGCCGAAACCGGCCGAGGCCGCGCACACCAGCGCGCTCCCTGTAGGTTCTCAGCCTCGATGTCATGCGACCGAATGGGTGACCTGCACCTTCGGCCCATTTTCAATCGGATGACATCGCCCCGGATTCTCAGTTGCGTGAAAGATCCTCTCGGCTGCGGTGCTTCCTCAGCAGACGGTCGAGAGGCGCTCGCAGGGCGGGCGAGGTCAGTTCCAGATCACGGTTGTCCCGGCCGTCGAGCATGTGGTCGAGCCAGCGTTCGTACCAGGCCAGGAAGTCGGTGGCCGACGAGACGTCGGGGCCCCAGAAGCCGTCGGCGTTGCCGGTGACGACGCGGCCGGCCAGTGGACCAGTGATGCCGAGAAGCACCAGGTCGGTGCACCCTGCCTCGATGATGTGCAGGAAGAGGTCACCTCGGTGAGGCGGGCCACCGGCGAACGTGAACCCCCGAGGGCGGCCGGGCTCGCCGCAGGGGTCCATCGTGAACAGCCGACATGACTGCAACGGCAGCAGGCCGTAGAAAGGCGAGGCTCCGCCCCCGCCCTGTGTGGTCAGGAAGCTGCGGTAGGGACCGGGCAGCTCGATGTGATGGTCGGCCTCGAACTCGGCGACCTTCGCGTCCGGCAACGGGGGTTCGAGGCGGAACCCGTGCTTCTCTTCGCCGAAGGAATGACTTCGCATCGCGGCATAGGGCACCTTGGCCAGCTTGCGTCGGATGCGGGCGATCTGGGAGTCCATGCGAACTCTTCTCTCTGTCCTCCCGCAAAGTACCTGCTCACTGGCATGGATGTCACTGCTGTGATCGCTGCCTGTAAGCCAGTTGTGCCCGGTGTCGCGCGCTGGGATCCTCCCCAGGTGACCAGCACGAGAGGTGACCAGCACGAGCACGGAACTTCGATCTGGGGCCGGACGGGACGATGCCTACTACAGCGTCCGAACCGATGGCTTCGAGGCGTTTCGGTCTGCTGGGCATGGCGGTAACCACGCGGAAGCGAAGCTGGTCACTGGGCCGGCGCGACGGGGCGAGCGCGGCCAGGTGCACCGCGTTGAGGACGGAGCTCAGGCTACGGCCCCAGCTGTCGATGCTGGTGGCACTGATCTGCCAGAGCTCCTCGCGCATCGCCTCCAGCAGTCCGCGCATCACCTCCCCAGCCAGGTGGAGAACCCGGTGTTCAAGGATTCGCAGCGCGATGGTCTCCGCGACTGCGGCGCTCGCGGCCGTTGGCGGAGCCATGGAGCCGGGCCGCTCCACGGCTCGGGATGCGAGTCGAAAGCCGGCGTCGGGCGCGAAGTGCTCGTCGGCGAGATCGATGGGCAGCAGGTTCGTGATGACGTCGGCCGAGAGGTCTGCCAACACTCGCCCCGCGACTGCTCGGATGTCCGCGAGAGCGTCGAATGCCGACGGTGGGCTGGCGGTGCAGGCACCGAAGGCGGCTGTCCCGGAGTCGATGATCTCCAGCAGCCGGTCCTGGGTGGTCAGCGCCGGATGGCCTGCGGGCAGCAGAAGCGTTCTGGCCTTGGTGAGGTCGAAGCCGCAGCCACCGGGAAAACGCTCTGCTCAGTTGTGAAGGGGATGTCGGCGTACTTCTGAAAGGGCATCGCGGAGTACGGAGATACGTGCGCCAGTCGTGGTGAGTTGGCAGTGAACGGGTCGGGCGGGATGGGGCCGGGCTGTCAGACTGCACTCGTGGCCCTCGACGATGCCTGGACGCCGGTTGGGCCGTAACCACCCCCGTGCAGACCAGGGAGGCTGCCGTTCTCCAGTGCTGGTGGCCTCGGAACCGGCCCCATCCGGCCGCACTCTAAAGGCAGGGTCTGACAAGTGGGGCCGGTGGCGTGACGGGCTCAGGTCGCGTCTGTGTCGCGCTCGATGGCGGCGATCCGATTCTTCAGCCGGCAACTGGGGCCGTTGATGGAGATGACGTCGCAGTGGTGGAGGAGACGGTCGAGGATGGCGGTGGCCAGGACCTCGTCACCGAACACCTGCCCCCATTCACTGAAGGTCTTGTTCGAGGTCAGGATGATCGAGCCCTTTTCGTAGCGCTTTGAGATCACCTGGAAGACCAGGTTGGCCTCTGCGCGTTCGAGGGGCGGGTAGCCCACTTCGTCGACCACGAGAACAGCTGGCCGCAGGTAGCTGCCGAGTTTGCTGGTCAGCCGTCCGGCGGCCTCGGTGGTCTTGACGTTGCGGACCTGTCGTCGAGGCTGGTCAAGTAGATCGAATAGCCGGCCAGACAGACCGCGACCGCGAGAGCGACGGCGATATGTGTCTTGCCCACTCCTGGCGGCCCGAGGAGGGCAGCGCTGGCCTTGGCCTCGACGAAGGAGAGGGCGGCAAGGTCTTTGTTCTCAACCAGCCTGCCGCTCGCGCTCCGCAGGCTCACGGTGATCGCTGTCGCGCTCAGCTCTGCCGCCATGAGTCAACCCCGGAACGTCGGCAGCCTCCGCGAGCGCTGCGTCCGCATCCGCGCGAGGCTCCCACGCCAGGCCGAGGGCAGGTCAACCAAACGAGTGATGGCGGTGAACAGCGGTTCTCAATCCCGTGTCAGTTCGGCCAGTCAGATGACATTGCGGCTGAGAAAATGACACGGCATTTGAGAACCTGCACACCCCGATCAGGTCTGCGCCATGTCCACGAAACGGGAGTAGTGCCCCTGGAAGGCCACCGTGATCGTCGCCGTCGGGCCGTTGCGGTGCTTTGCCACGATCAGGTCCGCCTCGCCCGCGCGCGGGGACTCCTTCTCGTAGGCGTCCTCGCGGTGGAGCAGGATCACCATGTCCGCGTCCTGCTCGATCGAGCCCGACTCACGCAGGTCGGAGACCATCGGCTTCTTGTCCGTACGCTGCTCCGGGCCACGGTTGAGCTGTGACAGGGCGATCACCGGCAGTTCCAGCTCCTTGGCGAGCAGCTTCAGGTTTCGCGACATGTCCGAGACCTCCTGCTGACGGCTCTCGGCCCGCTTCGAGCCGCCCGACTGCATGAGCTGGAGATAGTCGATGACCACCAGGCGGATGTCATTGCGCTGCTTCAGACGACGGCACTTCGCCCGGATCTCCATCATCGACAGGTTCGGCGAATCGTCGATGTACAGCGGCGCCTGTGACACATCCGGCATCCGGCGCGCCAGCCGCGTCCAGTCCTCGTCCGTCATCGTGCCCGACCGCATATGGTGCAGCGCCACCCTGGCCTCCGCCGACAGGAGGCGCATCGCGATCTCGTTGCGGCCCATCTCCAGGGAGAAGATCACGCTCGGCAGGTTGTTCTTGATCGATGCCGCCCTCGCGAAGTCCAGGGCCAGTGTGGACTTGCCCATCGCGGGACGCGCCGCGATGACGATCATCTGGCCCGGGTGCAGACCGTTCGTGAGCGAGTCGAAATCCGTGAAACCGGTCGGCACACCGGTCATCTCACCGCTGCGCGAACCGATCGCCTCGATCTCGTCGAGCGCCCCCTCCATGATGTCGCCCAGCGGCAGATAGTCCTCGCTCGTCCGCTGCTCCGTGACGGCGTAGATCTCGGCCTGGGCGGAGTTGACGATCTCGTCGACGTCCCCGTCCGCCGCATACCCCATCTGTGTGATCTTCGTACCCGCCTCGACGAGCCGGCGCAGCACCGCCCGCTCGTGCACGATCTCCGCGTAGTACGACGCGTTCGCCGCCGTCGGCACCAACTGGACGAGCGTGTGGAGGTACGAGGCCCCGCCGACCTTGCCGATCTCACCGCGCTTGACCAGCTCGGCCGCGACCGTGATCGGGTCGGCCGGCTCGCCCTTCGCATAGAGGTCGAGGATCCCCTGGAAGACCGTCTCGTGCGCCGGCCGGTAGAAGTCGTGCCCCTTGATGATCTCCACGACATCGGCGATCGCGTCCTTCGACAGCAGCATGCCGCCGAGAACCGACTGTTCCGCGTCGAGATCCTGCGGAGGTACCCGCTCGAACCCGGAGCCGCTGTCCCAGGGGCCGCTCTCGGAGCCACGGTCGTGCTGCTCCTCGCGGCCCCGGCCCTCCCCACGACGCTGCCGGGAGACGGGCAGACGGTCGCCGGGACCGGCCTCGGTCCAGGGGTCGTCCAACGGCTCGGGAATGCTCACCGGCCACCTCCTCATGTCCGCCCAGCGGACCTCGCCGTGCCACTCTTTGTACGGCACGACACTGACAAAACGAGAGGTCTGACTCCGGTTCCGGCGCGTCGGACGCCGGTCCACGGTAGGCCCGCCGGCGACGTCAGCCAATCTTGTTATCCACAGGCCGTGTGGACGAAAGACCAGATGCTGTGGAGAACTCGCGTGAACCTGTGCACGGACCGGGGGACAGCGCTGTGGACAAAGTCATAGCCACCCTTTCGCACCTACGCTGACCTGGCATTTTTCCGTCCACCGCTTGTGCAGGAGAAAAACTTTCCCGACTGGGCCAAGATCAGCGGAACCGACGCACAACCGATCCTTCACCGACGGTTAGAGTAAGGATCCTGAACGGCTTTCATCACTTACCTGTGGAAGATTGGGTTGAGCGCATGACACAGGCCCCCACAGCCTCCACGACCGGACGGCGGCGGCACGACCGGGAGATCCTCGCGCTCGCCCTCCCGGCCTTCGGCGCGCTGGTGGCCGAACCGCTCTTCGTGCTCTTCGACAGCGCCGTCGTCGGCCACCTCGGCACCCCGCAGCTCGCCGGACTGGGCATCGCGGCGGCCCTGCTGACGACCGCCGTGTCGGTCTTCGTCTTCCTCGCCTACGCCACCACCGCGGCCGTCGCCCGGCGGGTCGGCGCGGGCGATCTGCCCGCCGCGATCCGCCAGGGCATGGACGGGATCTGGCTGGCGCTGATGATCGGCGCCGCCGTCATCGCGGTCACACTGCCCACCGCCCCCTGGCTCATCGGCCTCTTCGGCGCCTCGGAGACCGCGGCCCCGTACGCCCTCACGTATCTGCGGATATCCAGCCTCGGCATCCCGGCCATGCTGGTGGTGCTCGCCGCCACCGGCGTCCTGCGCGGGCTCCAGGACACCCGTACACCGCTGTACGTCGCCATCGGCGGGTTCGGCGCCAACGCGGTGCTCAATATCGTGCTGGTCTACGGAGCCGGGCTGGGCATCGCCGGCTCCGCCTGGGGCACCGTCATCGCCCAGTGCGCCATGGCCGCCGTCTATCTGCTGGTCGTCGTACGCGGGGCGCGGCGCCACGGTGCCTCGCTCCGGCCCGAGGCGGCGGGGATACGGGCCAGTGCGCAGGCCGGGGTGCCGCTGCTGGTCCGTACGCTCTCGCTGCGCGCGGTGCTGATGATCGCCACGGCGGTCGCGGCGCGGCTCGGGGATGCCGATATCGCGGCGCATCAGATTCTGCTCTCGCTGTGGAGCCTGATGGCCTTCGCGCTGGACGCGATAGCCATAGCGGGGCAGGCGATCATAGGGCGCTGTCTGGGTGCGGGGGACACGGAGGGTGCTCGGGCGGTCTGCCGTCGCATGGTGCTGTGGGGGATCGTGTCGGGGGTGGTGCTGGGGGTGCTGCTGGTGGGCGCGCGCCCGTTGTTCCTTCCGCTCTTCACCGGGGATCCCTCGGTACGGGGGACATTGGTGCCGGCGTTGCTGGTGGTGGCGGTGACACAGCCGGTGGCGGGGATCGTCTTCGTACTGGACGGGGTGCTGATGGGGGCGGGGGACGGGCCGTATCTCGCGGGGGCGATGCTGGTGACGCTGGCGGTGTTCGCCCCGGTCGCCCTGCTCGTGCCGGTCGTGGGCGGGGGCCTGACGGCTCTCTGGTGGGCGATGGGGCTGATGATGGGCGTTCGTCTGGTGACCCTCTGGCTGCGGACCCGTTCGGGGCGGTGGCTGGTGACCGGTGCGGCGCGGTGACAAGGGGAAGCCGGGCGCTCGTTTCACGTGAAACGGGCACACGCCATGTTTCACGTGAAACCTGACACCCGACACCCGACACCCGACAGCGGGCAGCGGGCAGCGGGCAGCGGGCAGCGGGCAGCGGTGAAAACAGCGGCAAGAGGAAGCCGGGAACGAGAAGAGGGCCGTATCCCTTACGGGGTACGGCCCTCTCGTGGTGCTCTGGTGAGCGTGTCGCTTAGGCGGCGACGACCTCGATGCCGAGCTTCGCGGCGACCTCGGGGTGGAGGCGTACCGAGACCTGGTGGGCGCCCAGGGTCTTGATGGGGGTGCCCAGCTCGATACGGCGCTTGTCGACCTCGGGGCCACCGGCGGACTTGATCGCCGAGGCGAGGTCGGCCGGGGTGACGGAGCCGAAGAGACGGCCGGCGTCGCCGGAGCGGACGGCCAGCCGGACCTTCACGGCTTCGAGGCGGGCCTTGACCTCGTTGGCCTGCTCGATCGTGGCGATCTCGTGGATCTTGCGGGCGCGGCGGATCTGCGCCACGTCCTTCTCGCCGCCCTTGGTCCAGCGGATCGCGAAACCGCGCGGGACCAGGTAGTTGCGGGCGTAGCCGTCCTTGACGTCGACGACGTCGCCGGCGGCGCCGAGGCCGGAGACCTCGTGGGTGAGGATGATCTTCATGTGTCGGTCACCCTTCCCTTATCGCGCGGTGGACGTGTAGGGCAGCAGCGCCATCTCACGGCTGTTCTTGACGGCCGTGGCGACGTCACGCTGGTGCTGCGTGCAGTTGCCGGTGACGCGGCGGGCACGGATCTTGCCGCGGTCGGAAATGAACTTCCGCAGCATGTTCGTGTCCTTGTAGTCCACGTACTGGGTCTTGTCCTTGCAGAATGCGCAGACCTTCTTCTTAGGCTTGCGCACAGGCGGCTTCGCCATGGTGTTTCTCCTGTGTGATCAAGAAGTGGGGGACGACTCGCCCTAGAAGGGCGGCTCGTCCGAGTAGCCGCCGCCGGAGCTTCCGCCCCAGCCGCCTCCATTGCCTCCGCCTTGCGACTGCTGACCGCCGCCGGCCGGGCCGCTGGTGGCCCACGGGTCGTCGGCGGGTGCACCGCCGCCGCCCTGCTGGCCGCCGCCACCGGAGCCGCCGCCCCAGTTTCCGCCGCCGCCCTGCTGGCCGCCGCCGTATCCGCCCTGGCCGCCTCGGCCGGTGGTCTTGGTGACCTTGGCCGTGGCGTTCTTCAGGCTGGGGCCGACTTCTTCGACGTCCAGCTCGAAGACCGTGCGCTTGACGCCCTCACGGTCGTCGTAGGACCGCTGCTTGAGCCGGCCCTGGACGACGACGCGCATGCCGCGCTGGAGCGACTCGGCGACGTTCTCCGCCGCCTGTCGCCAGACCGAGCAGGTGAGGAACAGGCTCTCGCCGTCCTTCCACTCGTTGGTCTGCCGGTCGAACATGCGGGGAGTGGACGCGACGCGGAACTTCGCGACCGCCGCACCGGACGGGGTGAAGCGCAGCTCGGGGTCGTCGACGAGATTGCCGACGACCGTGATGACGGTCTCGCCTGCCATGGGTGAACCTCTCGGCGGGGATTGCTTCTGGCTGCTTGCTGCTACTCGGAGCCCGTGACGCTGAGCGGGAGGCTCAGTGGGTCTCGGGGCGGAGGACCTTGGTCCGGAGGACCGACTCGTTCAGGTTCATCTGCCGGTCGAGCTCCTTGACGACCGCGGGCTCGGCCTGGAGGTCGATGACCGAGTAGATGCCCTCGGGCTTCTTCTTGATCTCGTAGGAGAGACGACGACGGCCCCAGGTGTCGACCTTCTCGACCTTTCCGTTGCCCTCACGGACGACGGAGAGGAAGTTCTCGATCAGGGGGGAGACAGCGCGCTCCTCCAGATCGGGGTCGAGGATGACCATCACCTCGTAGTGACGCATGTGGAACCCACCTCCTTTGGACTCAGCGGCCACGGTCGTTCCGTGGCAGGAGGGTCGTGATGCGTGAGCAACGGTATCGGCCGCCACTGACAATCCGGCTCGACGGGCGAGGGATCGTGGTACGGGCCCTGAGCGGACCTGGGCAGACACCGGTGCAGACCGTACAGACTACCCGCAGGGCGGCTTCCTGTTGAAATCCTGCCGCCCGCGGGCGCAATCTGTACACATCGGGTGTGCGCGGCGCTACGATGCGCCGCCTCCGGCAAGGCCAGGAGGTGCCAGATGGCACAGGCAATGCGACCGAACCCCTCGACCTCCCTTTTCGCGACGGACGGGAAGCCTCATCCGGTGCAGGACACGCTGATGGTGGTGACGCTGGCACTGGGGCTGCTCGCGTTCGTCACGGCGTTCTTCCACCACCTGCATCTGATCAGTTCATGGGCGGGGCTGATCGGAATCCTGACGGGGGCGTACGGGCAGTTCATCTCCGTGACGACGCGTGAACGCTTCCTGATCATCATTGGTCTGGGTGCCTCGGCCGTCGGGTTCTTCCTGGGGATGGCGCACGGCGGCCTGTTCGGTGGAGTGATCGGGTAGGGCCGCGCCGGCCGGACCGTGCTCCGGGATCGGTCCGGGTATCTCGGCCGGCTCCGGCCGAGCGCCAGACGGGGCGCTCCTTGGGCGCAGTAGGCTTCGGCGCGAGAGCCGGAGCCCCTGTATCGATGGGGACACACCTGCCGAGGAGCGCCCCGTATGAGTCTGACCCTGAGGACCATCAGCCGTGAGCAGCATCTGGCGTACATCCAGAGTCTGCCCGCGGCGAGTCATTGCCAGGTCCCGGCGTGGGCTGATGTCAAGACGGAGTGGCGCTCGGAGAACCTGGGCTGGTTCGACAAGCACGGCGAGCTGGTGGGCGCGGGGCTGGTGCTGTACCGCCAGCTGCCGAAGATCAAGCGGTATCTGGCGTATCTCCCCGAGGGTCCGGTGCTGAACTGGTACGCGCCGAACCTGGAGGAGTGGATGCAGCCGATGCTGGCGCATCTGAAGCACCAGGGTGCCTTCTCGGTGAAGATGGGGCCGCCGGTGGTGATCCGGCGGTGGAACGCGGCCGCGATCAAGTCGGGGATACAGGATCCGGATGTGAAGCGGCTGCGTGATGTGGAGGCTTCGCACATCGAGCCGCGCGCCTTCGAGGTCTCGGACCGGCTGCGCAAGATGGGGTGGCAGCAGGGGGAGGACGGCGGCGCGGGATTCGGGGACGTCCAGCCGCGCTATGTCTTCCAGGTGCCGTTGGCGAATCGTTCGCTCGATGATGTGCTCAAAGGATTCAATCAACTGTGGCGGCGCAACATCAAGAAGGCCGAGAAGGCCGGTGTGGATGTGGTGCAGGGCGGTTACCAGGATCTCGGTGAGTGGCAGCGGCTGTACGAGATCACGGCCGAGCGGGATCATTTCCGTCCGCGCCCGCAGTCGTATTTCGAGCGTATGTGGAGCGTTCTGAACGCCGAGGACCCGAATCGGATGCGTCTGTATTTCGCGCGTCACGAGGGGGAGAACGTGGCGGCGGCGACGATGCTGATCGTCGGCGGTCATGTCTGGTATTCGTACGGCGCTTCGGCCAATCACAAGCGTGAGGTGCGGCCGTCGAACGCGATGCAGTGGCGGATGCTGCGGGACGCGTATGCGATGGGTGCGACCGTCTATGACCTGCGGGGGATCTCCGATTCGCTCGACGAGACCGATCACCTTTTCGGTCTGATCCAGTTCAAGGTGGGAACGGGCGGCGAGGCCGTGGAGTACATCGGCGAGTGGGATTTCCCGCTGAACAAGCTGCTCCACAAGGCACTCGACATGTACATGTCCCGCCGCTGACGGCAGATGTGCCCCCGGAGGTTTCCGGCGGACTCCCGGGGCGGATCCTTATCAGTGGGGTCGCCCCTCCCCACTCGTACACACCCGTACCGTACACACCCGTACGACCAGTCGTTCTTCATACTTCGCGGCACTCCGAACACACCGCGGCCGAGAGAAAGGTTCCGGACCGGCAATGGCGCTCTCCCTCTACGTCGACACCGCGCGCTGGCGGGCGCACCAGAAGTCGGTCATCGAGCAGTTCCCGGGGCTCGTCCCGGTCTGCAAGGGCAATGGCTACGGCTTCAGTCACGAACGGCTCTCGGACGAGACGACGCGTTTCGGCTCCGACATGCTGGCCGTGGGCACGATCTACGAGGCCGCCCGCATAAAGGACTGGTTCAGCGGCGATCTACTGGTGCTCACCCCGTTCCGGCGGGGCGAGGAACCGGTGCCGCTGCCGGACCGGGTGGTGCGCTCGGTCTCCTCCGTGGACGGCGTGTACGCCCTGGTGGGCGCCCGCGTGGTCATCGAGTGCATGAGCTCGATGAAGCGGCACGGCGTCAAGGAGGAGGAGCTGGGGCAGCTCCACGCCGCCATAGAGGATGTACGGCTGGAGGGCTTCGCCCTGCATCTCCCGCTGGACCGTACGGACGGTTCGGACGCGGTGGAGGAGGTCATCGCGTGGATGGACCGGCTGCGCGCGGCGCGGCTGCCGCTGCACACGATGTTCGTGAGCCATCTCGCGGCGTCCGAACTGGCGCGGCTCCAGCAGCAGTTCCCGCAGACACGGTTCCGGGCCCGGATCGGCACCCGGCTGTGGCTGGGCGACCACGAGGCGACCGAGTACCGGGGCTCGGTGCTGGACGTGACACGGGTCGCCAAGGGTGACCGGTTCGGCTACCGGCAGCAGAAGGCCGCCTCCGACGGCTGGCTGGTGGTGGTGGCCGGAGGTACGTCGCACGGGGTGGGCCTGGAGGCCCCGAAGGCGCTGCACGGGGTGATGCCCCGGGCCAAGGGCGTCGCGCGGGCCGGGCTGGCGACGGTGAACCGGAATCTGTCGCCGTTCGTCTGGGACGGCAAGCAGCGCTGGTTCGCGGAGCCGCCGCACATGCAGGTGTCGATCCTCTTCGTACCGGCGGAGGCTCGGGAGCCGAAGGTCGGGGACGAGCTGGTGGCGCATCTGCGCCACACGACGACGCAGTTCGACCGCCTCGTGGACCGCTGAGGCCGCTGAGCGCCGAGGCCACTGAGTGCCGAGACCACTGACCGCCGGAGGCCACCGGGGGCTCGCCAGAACGCCCTGGAGCCCCCGGAACCCCGGAAGGCCCCCGTTCCGCCCCGCCGGGCCCCTGGTGGCCCTCTCGGGCCGCGTCGGCCCGTACCACCGTGGCCGCGTCGGCCCCGTAAGGCGGAATCGCGGAACCGTAACGTCCGAAGGCTCCCCTCGCGACCGTACGCGGGGGGAGCCTTCCGTCGTCCCCGGAGCCGGGCCGGCCTTGACCGGCCCGAGCCGGGCCAGGGCGTGCTCAGCCGAAGTCGGGGGAGCGTTCCTGCGCGGACGGCAGGCTCTTCCGTACGCCCCATTCGAGCCTGACCCCGCCGAAGTGGGTGACGGGCGCCCCGGCCGGCTCCGGCGCGCTCCTGCCGAGGACGAAGCGGTCCTCGGCGCCGTCCAGCACGCCGCCGGAGGGGTCGTCGGTGCCGTCGGCGCGTACGCCGTCCCGCTCGGGCAGCAGGATGTCCCGTACGACCAGCGCGCACAGGTAGAGCGTGCCCAGCAGATGCAGGGCGATCGCGAGCTGGTACCCCTCGGCGGGCAGCCCCTTGTGGGCGTCTCCGCTGGTCGTGTACGCGAGATACATCCAGATGCCCAGGAAGTACAGGACCTCGCACGCCTGCCAGACGAGGAAGTCGCGCCAGCGGGGACGGGCCAGCACGGCGAGCGGGATGAGCCAGAGCACGTACTGCGGCGAGTAGACCTTGTTGGTGAGGATGAACGCGGCCACGACGAGGAAGGCGAGCTGGGCGAAGCGCGGCCGGCGGGGCGCGGTGAGCGCGAGCGCGCCGATGCCTGCGCAGGCCAGCACCATGAGCACCATGGCGTACGTGTTGACGGTGGTGACCTCGATGGACTGGCCGGTGCGCTGGGTGATGACCAGCCAGAACGAACCGAAGTCGACCTGGCGCTCCTGGCTGAAGGTGTAGAACTTCTTCCACCCCTCGGGGGCGAACACCATCACGGGCAGGTTGACCACCAGCCACGCCGCCGCCGCGCCGAACAGCGCCGTACCGTACGCGCGGTAGCGGCCCGCGCGCCAGCACAGGACGAGCAGCGGCCCCAGGATGAGCGCGGGGTAGAGCTTGGCGGCGGTGGCGAGTCCGATGAGGATGCCGAAGGCCAGCGGGCGGCTCCGGGACCACATGAGCAGGGCGGCGGCGGTGAGGGCGACGGCCAGCAGGTCCCAGTTGATGGTGGCGGTGAGCGCGAAGGCGGGCGCCAGGGCGACCAGGAGCGCGTCCCAGGGGCGGTGGCGGTGGGTGCGGGCGACACAGACGGCGATGATCACGGCGCAGATCATCAGCATGCCCGCGTTGACCATCCAGTACATCTGCTCGCGGTACTGGAGGGAGCCGCCGGGGGTGAGCCAGGACGCGACCTCCATGAAGAGGCCGGTGAGGACGGGGTACTCCAGGTACTGCATATCGCCGCTGAGCCGGTCGAAATACGGCACGAGGTTGTCGGCGAAGCCGCGTCCGATGAAGAGGTGCGGGATGTCCGAGTAGCAGGCGTGGGTGTACTGGGAGCTGGCGCCGCGGAACCAGGCCCAGTTGTAGCAGGGCAGCTTCTGCACCATGCCGAGGGCGAACATGCCGATGGCCACCAGGGCGACGACCCGTACGGGCGAGAGCCGGCCGCCGCCGGGCCAGGCCCAGCGGCCGAGGGGCCCGCCGATCAGCTCGCTGCCGGCCGCGGCGATCTCGTCCCGCCGGGTGGGCGCCACGTCCGGCCGGTCCTGGTGCACGGGGTGCACGGGGTGCTCTTCTGTGCTCGGCATGGCGCCCATCCTGCCGTATGGCGCTGTGGACACGGCGAGGGCCGCCGCACCGTACGTACGTGGTGTACGTATCCGGTGCGACGGCCCTCGCGGTGAACGGCGGCCTGTACGTCGCGCTCGCGGCGTCCTCGGCGGCTTCGGCCTCGGCGGCTTCGGCTGCCTCGGTCGGCTCGGCCGGTGGCGGCGTCAGCCTCCGTTCTGGCCTTGGATGAAGCCTCCTCCGCCGCCGTCGCTGGCCGTCTGGTCGTCGCTCGGTGAGGACGACGGGGTCTCGGCACCTCCCGCGCCGGAGTTGGTGTTGCCCTGGTTGCTGTTGCCCTGGTTGGTATTGCCGTCGTTGCCGCAGCCGAAGAGCTTGGTGCAGCTGTCCGTCGGCGTGGGCGTGTCGGAGGGCGTCTCCTCCGGGGTCTCGGACGGCGTCTCGGAGGGGGTCTCCGACGGCGTCTCCTCCGGGGTCTCGGACGGGGTCGGGGACGGGGACTCGGCGCCGCCTCCGTAGACGGCCTCACCGATGGGCTCCGGCTTGGGGAACTTCTCGGGGGTCACCCCCTTGAGGACCTCCGACATGTAGTCCTTGAAGATGTCGGACGGGAACGACGCGCCGTGGATCTTCTTCTGGCCGCCGGTGCCGAACATCTTCTCGAACTGGCGGTTGGTGTTGTTGGCGTCGTCGTCCATCCGGTACATGTCGACGGCGGTGGAGAGCTGCGGCGTGTACCCGACGAACCAGGCCGACTTGTTGCCGTCGGTCGTACCGGTCTTGCCGGCCACCTCGCGGCCCGGAATCCGCGCGTTGGTGCCCGTGCCCTTCTCGACCACGGTCTTCAGCACATCGGTGACGTTGTCCGCGATCTGCGCGGGGAAGGCGCTCGTCGCGGTCGTCTTGTGCTGGTAGATGGTCTTGCCGCCCTTCAGCACCTTGTCGACGGAGTACGGGTCGCGCTGCTTGCCGCTGGCGGCGAAGGTCGCGTACGCACCGGCCATCCGGATGGCGCTGGGGTCGGAGATGCCGAGCGAGAAGGCCGGCACGTTGGCCTTGGTGAGGGAGTCGGGGCGCAGACCCGCGTTGATGGCGGCCTCACGGACCTTGTCGACCCCGACGTCCATGCCGAGCTGGACATAGGGCGAGTTGGCGGACTCCCGCATGGCCTCGCGCAGGTTGATGTCGCCGTAGGAATGGCCGCCGTCGTTGGTCTGCAGCCACTCCTTGTCCTCTTCGTTGGTCCAGATCGACCCGTCGTACCTCCTGATCTTGAGCTTGTTGTCGCCGTTGTAGATGGCCTTGTCGGGCGAGACCGGGGTGCGCTGCTCGTCGGTCTGCTCGTCGGGGAGGCTCGGGTTGCGCTTGCCGTGCTCCATGGCAGCGGCCAGGACGAACGGCTTGAAGGTCGAGCCGACCTGGGCGCCGGTCTGGTCGGCGTTGTTGGTGAAGTGCTTGGTGGCGTCGGCGCCGCCGTAGATGGCGACGATCTTGCCGGTGGCCGGTTCGACGGAGGCGCCGCCGAACTGGACGTGGGTGTCGGTCTCGGGACGCTTCTCCGGGTCGATGTTGGCGTCGTAGACCTTCTTGACCGCCTTCTCCAGCGCCTCGACCTTCTTCTTGTTGAAGGTCGTGTGGATCTCGTAGCCGCCCGCGCTCAGGTCGTCGGCGGTGTAGCCCTGGTCGTTGTTGTTGATGAAGTTCGCCTTGGCGAGGTCGACGAGATAGCCGACCTGGCCACCGAGTTCGTTGGACTTCTTCGGCGGGTCGGGCATCGGGAACTCGGAGTACTTGGTGAGCGCGGAGGCGTCGAGCCGGTCGTCGGCCACCATCGCCTCCATCGTCGACTTCCAGCGGATCTTGGCGCGCCTGGTGTTCCCCTCGGCGGTGGCCAGGGGGTTCAGCTCGGTGGCGCCGGCCGGGTCGTAGAGCGTCGCGCCCTTGAGGAGCGCGGCGAGGAAGGCGCACTCGCTCGGGTTGAGGTCCTTGGCGTCCTTGCCGTAGTACGTACGGGCCGCGGCCTGGATGCCCCAGGCACCGCGTCCGTAGTACGACGTGTTCAGGTACCCCGCCATGATGTCGTCTTTGCTCATGTCGTTGCCGACACGCATGGCGATGAAGAGTTCCTTGAACTTACGGCTGAAGGTCTGGCTCTGGTCGCCCAGCCGCGCGTTCTTCACGTACTGCTGGGTGATGGTGGAGCCACCCTGGGTGCTCTCGCCCTTGGCCATGTTGACCACGGCGCGGGCCATCCCCTTGAAGTCGACACCGGGGTCGTCGTAGAACGTCTTGTTCTCGGCGGAGACGACCGCGCTCTGCATCGCCTTGGGGATCTGCGTGATCTCGATGATCTGCCGGTTGACCGCGCCGTCGGCCGAGGCCATCTGCGTGCCGTCGTCCCAGTAGTAGACGTTCTTCTGGGCCTCGGACGCCTTGTTCGGGTCGGGGACATCGACCATGGCGTACGCGACCGTACCGGCGGCCAGGATCCCGCCGACGAAGGCGATGGTGAGCCCGGTCGTCTGCTTCCAGGACGGCATCCAGCGCCGCCAGCCGTACTTGTTCTGGCGCGGGTAGTCGATCAGCCGCTTCTTGTACGGCTCGTCGCTGCCGTAATCGCCACCGCCGCCACCGCGACGGCCGCCGCCGCCCGAGCCATGGCCGGAACCGCCGCCCCGGCGTCCGGCGCGCTGGGCGGCTCGTCTGGCCTCGGCGCGGCCCCCGTAGGCGGGCTGCTCTCCATACGGCTCGCTCTGCGAAACCGTGGTCTCTTGGTGCGGGGCTGCACGGCGACCGGACGGCTGCTGGGCCGCACGCCTGGACGCGGCACGGCCGCCGCCTGGTGGCTGCGACTGTTTGCGACGGTGCTCGCTCATCGAACGACTACTCCTCGGGCAGGCATGTACGCCTGGAAGCGGCAGTTGAGTTCCGGTCCCCCCGAAATGAATACGGACCGGCCCTGCGTAGGGCTCATCCGGTATGCATCCGGCGAGCCGACAGTCTCGACGCGCAGGGGCGTCAAGGGGTTCCCGGTGGTCCGCATGCCGCACAGACTACGCACGGTCAAAACGCACCGAGAGCTGAAGTTCACCCTAAATCAGGCAAGTTGCATCATGAGAATCGGGGATGTGACGCCGTTCACTCAAGCCTCTCTTGTCCCTGCCATGGCCTCGCTCTATCGTCGGGATGTATCGAGCCGATACATCGGTACGGCATAAGTGTCCGGAAAGGTCTTCGGGACCGGAGAGGAGGCGAGGGTGAGCAGACGCTCGGGCATCCTTGAGTTCGCCGTCCTCGGCCTCCTCCGCGAGTCCCCCATGCACGGCTATGAGCTGCGGAAACGGCTCAACACCTCGCTGGGGATCTTCCGTGCCTTCAGTTACGGGACGCTCTATCCCTGCCTGAAGACGCTGGTCGCCAACGGCTGGTTGATCGAGGAGCCGGGCAGCGCCCCGGAGGAGGCGCTCGCCGCCTCCCTCGCGGGGCGCCGGGCGAAGATCGTCTACCGGCTCACGGCGGACGGCAAGGACCACTTCGAGGAGCTGCTGTCGCACACCGGCCCCGACGCCTGGGAGGACGAGCACTTCGCGGCTCGCTTCGCCTTCTTCGGGCAGACGGAGCGCGAGGTGCGCATGCGGGTGCTGGAGGGCCGTCGCAGCAGGCTGGAGGAGCGCCTGGAGAAGATGCGCGCCTCGCTGGCCCGTACCCGTGAACGGCTCGACGACTACACGCTCGAACTACAGCGTCACGGCATGGAGTCAGTGGAGCGCGAGGTGCGCTGGCTGAACGAGCTGATCGAGAGCGAGCGGGCGGGGCGGGATCAGATGCGGTCCGGCCCCCGGGAGCCCGCCGAGCGGGAAGGCACATCGGGAGCAGCGGACGGCCTGCCCCGGCACCGGGACGACGCGTCTCCCGGGGGTACGCCCCCGGGACGTCCCGGACCGCCGGATCCGTCCGCCGGCCCCACCACCTGAGGCCCGCATCTCCGCGGGGCCTCGTCACGTAGCTGAGAACACACAGGGAGCAACCGCAATGGGTTCGGTTCGCGTAGCCATCGTCGGCGTGGGCAACTGCGCCGCCTCGCTGGTGCAGGGTGTCGAGTACTACAAGGACGCCGACCCGGCGGGCAAGGTACCGGGGCTGATGCACGTCCAGTTCGGCGACTACCACGTACGGGACATCGAGTTCGTGGCCGCGTTCGACGTGGACGCGAAGAAGGTCGGCCTCGACCTCTCGGACGCCATCGGCGCCAGCGAGAACAACACCATCAAGATCTGCGACGTGCCAGCATCGGGCGTCACCGTCCAGCGCGGCCACACCCTCGACGGTCTGGGCAAGTACTACCGCCAGACGATCGAGGAGTCCCCGGAGGCGCCCGCCGACATCGTCCAGACCCTCAGGGACAAGCAGGTCGACGTCCTGGTCTGCTACCTGCCGGTGGGCTCCGACGACGCCGCGAAGTACTACGCGCAGTGCGCCATCGACGCCAAGGTCGCCTTCGTCAACGCCCTCCCGGTCTTCATCGCCGGCACCAAGGAGTGGGCGGACAAGTTCACCGAGGCCGGTGTCCCGATCGTCGGCGACGACATCAAGTCGCAGGTCGGCGCCACCATCACCCACCGGGTGATGGCGAAGCTCTTCGAGGACCGGGGCGTCGTCCTGGACCGCACGATGCAGCTCAACGTCGGCGGCAACATGGACTTCAAGAACATGCTGGAGCGCGAGCGCCTGGAGTCCAAGAAGATCTCCAAGACGCAGGCCGTCACCTCCCAGATCCCCGACCGCGACCTGGGCGCCGACAACGTCCACATCGGCCCGTCCGACTACGTCGCCTGGCTCGACGACCGCAAGTGGGCCTACGTCCGCCTGGAGGGCCGTGCGTTCGGCGATGTCCCGCTGAACCTGGAGTACAAGCTGGAGGTCTGGGACTCCCCGAACTCCGCGGGCGTGATCATCGACGCGCTGCGCGCCGCGAAGATCGCCAAGGACCGCGGTATCGGCGGCCCGATCCTCTCCGCCTCGTCCTACTTCATGAAGTCGCCGCCCGTGCAGTACTTCGACGACCAGGCGCGTGAGAACGTCGAGAAGTTCATCGCGGGCGAGGTCGAGCGCTAACAGCGGACACCGCACCACGCGGACGCCGTACGGAGCGGACGTCGCAGGAGGCGGACGCCGTACGAGAAGGGGCACCGGGCCGGTCGGTCCGGTGCCCCTCTCGTCGCTCCGGTGCCCCCCTCGTCGGTCCGGTGCCCCTCTCGTCCGCGCCGTCGGGGCGTATGTGACGCTGGCCCACATGCCTGTCGTACGGGATCTGCGCCTGCTCCTGAGCCTCAAGGACTTCCGCCGGCTGCTGGCGGTCCGGCTGCTCTCCCAGACGGCCGACGGCGTCTTCCAGGTCGCGCTCGCGGCGTACGTCGTCTTCTCCCCCGAGAGACAGGCCTCGCCCGGGGCGATCGCCTCCGCGATGGCGGTCCTGCTGCTGCCGTACTCGCTGGTCGGCCCGTTCGCCGGGGTCCTCCTGGACCGCTGGCAGCGCCGCCAGGTCTTCCTGTACGGCAACCTCGTGCGCGCCCTGCTGGCCGGGTGCACCGCCCTGCTGATCCTCGCCTCCGTGCCCGACTGGCTCTTCTACGCCTCGGCGCTCGCGGTGACCGCCGTCAATCGGTTCGTCCTCGCCGGCCTCTCGGCCGCCCTGCCCCGGGTCGTCGACGACGAGCGCCTCGTCCTGGCGAACGCGCTCTCCCCCACCGCGGGCACCCTCGCCGCGACCGCGGGCGGCGGGCTCGCCCTGGCCGTACGGCTCTCCGCCTCCGGCTCTGACGCGGCGGCGATGGCGCTGGGCACCGCCCTCTACGCCGCCTCGGCGCTCACCTCGCTCCTGCTGTCGCGCGGCCTGCTCGGCCCCGACCGGATACCCGGGCGCCCCCGGCTGGGCGCCGCACTCGCCTCCACCGCGCAGGGGCTCGCCCAGGGCGTGCGCCATCTCGGCGAGCGGCGCGCGGCGGCCGAAGCGCTGGCCGCGATGACGGTGATGCGCTTCTGCTACGGGGCGCTGACGGTGATGGTGCTGATGCTCTGCCGGTACGCCTGGACGGCGCGGGAGTCCGACGGGCTGGCGCTGCTCGGGGTCGCCCTCGGTATCTCCGGGGCCGGGTTCTTCACGGCGGCGCTTCTCACCCCGTGGGCGGCGGGCCGGCTCGGCCCGCACCGCTGGATGGCGCTCTGCGCGACCGCGGCGGCGGTGCTCGTACCGGTCCTCGGGCTGTCGTTCGCGCTCGCGCCGATGATGGCCGCCGCGTTCTTCCTCGGGCTCACCACCCAGGGCGCGAAGATCTCCACCGACACGGTGGTGCAGACGTCGGTGGACGACGCGTTCCGTGGCCGGGTCTTCGCCTTCTACGACGTTCTGTTCAATGTCGCCTATGTGGGCGCCGCCGGAGTGGCCGCACTGATGCTGCCGCCGGACGGCCGGTCCACGCCGCTGGTACTGCTGGTGGCACTTCTCTACGCGGGCGCCGCCGCGGCCCTGACACGACGGAGGCGGTGTTTCACGTGAAACACCGCCTCGTGGAAGCTGCGGGGAGGCGATGTTTCACGTGAAACATGCCCCGCCCGCTCTCACCCCTGGGCCGTCGCCCACCACTTCTTGAGCGCGGCCACGGCCTCGCCCTTCTCCATCGGGCCGTTCTCCAGCCGCAGCTCCAGCAGGAAGCCGTAGGCCTTCCCGATCACCGGACCGGGGCCGACATCCAGGATCTCCATGATCTGATTGCCGTCCAGGTCCGGCCTGATGGCATCGAGCTCCTCCTGCTCCTGGAGGTGGGCGATGCGCTCCTCCAGACCGTCGTACGCCTGGGAGAGCGCGGTCGCCTTGCGCTTGTTGCGGGTGGTGCAGTCCGAGCGGGTCAGCTTGTGGAGCCGGTCCAGCAGCGGGCCCGCGTCGCGTACATAGCGGCGGACCGCCGAGTCGGTCCACTCGCCCGTCCCGTAGCCGTGGAAGCGCAGATGCAGCTCGACCAGGCGCGAGACGTCCTTGACCATCTCGTTGGAGTACTTGAGCGCGGTCATCCGCTTCTTGGTCATCTTCGCGCCCACCATCTCGTGGTGGTGGAAAGAGACCCGTCCGTCCTTCTCGAACCTCCGGGTCCGGGGCTTGCCGATGTCGTGCAGCAGGGCGGCCAGCCGCAGAACCAGGTCCGGGCCGCTCTCCTCCAGGTCGATGGCCTGCTCCAGGACGGTCAGCGAGTGCTCGTAGACATCCTTGTGGCGGTGGTGCTCGTCGCTCTCCAGCCGCAGCGCCGGCAGCTCGGGCAGGATCCGCTCGGCGAGCCCGGTCTCGACGAGCAGCGCCAGCCCCTGGCGGGGGTGGGGGGCGAGGATCAGCTTGTTCAGCTCGTCCCGCACCCGCTCGGCGGAGACGATCTCGATACGTCCGGACATGTCGTTCATGGCGGCAACCACGTCCGGGGCCACCTCGAAGCCGAGCTGGGCGGCGAAGCGCGCGGCCCGCAGCATCCGCAGCGGATCGTCGGAGAACGACTCCTGAGGGGTCCCGGGCGTGCGCAGCACCTGGGCCGCCAGGTCCTCCAGACCCCCGTGAGGGTCGATGAAATCCTTCTGGGGGAGGGCCACGGCCATCGCGTTGACCGTGAAGTCCCGGCGGACGAGATCCTCCTCGATGGAGTCGCCGTAGGACACCTCGGGCTTCCGCGAGGTCCGGTCGTACGCCTCCGACCGGTAGGTGGTCACCTCGATCTGGAAGCGCTGGTCGGCCTCCCCGACCCGGGCGTCCTTCTGGCAGCCGACCGTCCCGAAGGCGATCCCGACCTCCCACACCGCGTCCGCCCAGGGCCGCACGATCTTCAGCACGTCCTCGGGGCGGGCATCGGTGGTGAAGTCCAGGTCGTTGCCGAGCCTGCCCAGCAGGGCGTCCCTGACCGAGCCGCCGACCAGGGCGAGCCCGAAGCCGGCTTCCTGGAAGCGGCGCGCGAGATCGTCGGCGACGGGGGAGACCCGCAGCAGTTCACTGACCGCGCGGCGCTGCACCTGGCTGAGGGCACTGGGGTTGTCTTCATTGGCTTTCGGCACAGCAGAAAAGGGTACGTGCCGTGACCCATCCGGTCGTCCCGGTTTCCGGGCCACCCGTCGATTCACGGGTTTCCCGCCGCCCATGAGATTCTTCCGATCATGTGGGGCGGTCCCCAGCACTTCGCCTCAGCGCACATCGTTACCATGCGTGGACGCAGCAACGACAACCACCGACGGCAGCAGACGAGGGACGGGCGAGCGCGTGGCCGAGGCGGCAGACTTCCAGGGGACGGGCCATTCTCCTGCCCGCCGATGGCTGCGGCGTACAGCCCCTCTCCTCGCCGGGGTGCCGCTCCTGGCGACTCTGCTGGCCGGTACGCCGGCCACCGCCGCCCCGACGGCCCCCCAAGCCCCCCGGACCCCGCAAGCCCTTCAGGCCTCCGAGGGCCGTACGGTCCGTGTGGCGCTCGACACACTGGCGCCCAGCGCCCCGGTGAAGGGCGACACCCTGACCATCTCGGGAACGGTCACCAACACCGGCAAGACCGCCGTGACCGACGCGCAGGTGGATCTCCGTGTCGGCCCCCGGATGGCCGGCCGGACGGCCATCGACGACGCGGCGGCGCGTACCGGCGTCTCCGGCGACGTGGCCCCGCTCGGCGGCGCGTACAAGGTGACCATCCCCGAGCTGCCGGCCGGCATCCCCCAGGACTTCGCCCTCTCCGTGCCCGTGAGCAAGCTCGGGCTCGACGAGGACGGGGTCTACCAGCTCGGCGTCTCGGTGACCGGTCGGACCCCGGCCGCCCCGTACGACCGGATCCTCGGCATCCAGCGGACCTTCCTCCCCTGGCAGCCGGACCGGACGGACAAGCGCACCCAGGTCACCATGTTGTGGCCGCTGATCTCCACCACCCACCTCTCCGCCGAAACCGGGCGCGACGATCAGCAGACCCCGGTCTTCGAGAACGACGACCTGGCCGAGGAGCTGGCGTCCGGCGGACGTCTTGAGCAGATGGTCTCGCTCGGCTCCCAGTCCCCCGTGACCTGGGTGATCGACCCCGATCTGATCGCCACCGCCGACGCCATGACCAGAAACTACCGGGTCAGGAGCGGCGACACGACGGTGCCGGGGCGCAACCAGGCCGTGGCCGTCAAGTGGCTCGACTCGCTGGAGAAGGCGGTCAAGAACGCCAAGGTCGTCGCGCTGCCGTTCGCCGACCCGGACCTCGCCTCGCTCGCCCACCGCGGCAAGAGCGTCTCCGGCGCCCTCAGCAACCTCCAGCCGGCCACGGACGTGGCCGACGACACCGTGGAGACCGTCCTCCACGTCAAGCCGTCCGTGGACTTCGCCTGGCCCGTGGAGGGAGCGATCGACCCGTCGATCGTCGACGTGGCGACCTCCGCGGGCGCCCACAAGGTCATCACCCGCAGCGACAGCCTCCAGGACAACCTGCCGTACACCCCGAACGCCGCCCGGCCGATCGGCGGCGGCACCACGGCCGTCGTGGCGGACTACCGGCTCTCCACCGCCTTCCAGGACGACATGGCGACATCGAGCAGCTCCACGCTCGCCGTCCAGAAGTTCCTGGCCCAGTCGCTCGCCGTCACCCTCCAGGAGCCCGAGAACCAGCGCACCGTGGTGGTCGCCCCGCAGCGGACCCCGACGGCGGCCCAGGCCCAGTCGATGGCGCGCGCGCTGCGCGCCTTGGACGCCGAACGCTGGACGGAGCCGACGGACCTGATCGCCGCGGCCGCGGTGAGCCCGGACACGGACGCCACCACAAAGGTGCCGAGCGCCGCCCGCTACCCGAAGAAGCTGCGCGCCCAGGAACTGCCGGCCAAGACCTTCCTCGACATCAAGAACACCCAGGACCGGTTCGACAAGTTCAAGGCCATCCTCAGCGCGCCCGACCGGGTCGCAGCGCCCTTCGGGAACGCGATCAGCCGGGCGATGTCGACATCCTGGCGCGGCGAGCCGGCCGAAGCCCAGCAGTACCGGGACACCGTCGACACCTATCTCCAGAGCCTCACCGACGAGGTACGGCTCATCCCCAAGTCCGTGCTCACCCTCTCGGGGCGCAGCGCGACCATCCCGGTGACCGTCCAGAACCAGCTCCTCCAGGGCGTACAGAACCTGGTGCTGCGGCTGAAGTCGGACAACCCGACCCGGCTCCGGCTCGACGGCGATCTGGCGGTCGCCGAGCGGCCGATCAAGATCGACGGCGGGCACAGCCAGTCGGTGAAGTTCACCGGCGCGGGCAACGCCAACGGTCCGGTGCAGGTGACCGCGCAGCTCTACACGGTGGACGGCAAGCCCTACGGCGACCCGATGACCTTCCAGGTGAAGGTCTCGGAGATCACGCCGACGGTGATGCTCGTCATCGCGGGCGGTGTGCTGCTGCTGGTGCTCGCCGGGGTGAAGATGTACAGCCAGCGCAAGCGGGCCGTGGCCCGCAAGGCCGGCGCCGCTGCCGCGGACGGCGGCGACGGCACCACCGGTGACACCCCGGTGGACGGCGACGGCGGCCCCCGGGACGGTGACGGCGACCGGGACGGTACGGACGCCACCGGGCCGGGAAACGGCGGCCCCGCCCCGGACGGCGCGGGCGCCACGGGCGGCGGCCAGGACACGCACGGCACGGAGCGGACGGCCGGACCCGAGGCCGCCGAGGGCACGGATCCCGGGCAGCCGAGTGACCCGACACCGGACACCGGTCGGGAAAGCACGGACGCGTCGGGCGCGGGTGAGAAAGTGGACCGTTGAGCGATGTCGTGGCCGGTCGGCCGGGGACGATGAGGTGGGGTAACCATGAACGCGCCGTACGACGGTGACCGTGGGCCGGGCACGGGCGGCGATCCGGCAGGCCAGGTCCCGCCGACTCCGCCACCCGCCCAGGACCCGTATGTCCAGGACGCCTACGCACAGGACCCCTACCGGGGCCAGGACCTCTCCGCGCAGGACCCGGTGGGGGAGGCCCTGTACGACCGTGCCGCGCATCCGCCGCCGCCCCCCGGCACCTACCCGGACGCCCAGGACCTCTACCGGTCGCCGCGCCCCCAGCGCCCCGCCCCCGACCCGCGGGTCTGGGCCGGCACCCCGCCGCCCGAGCCCTCCGGCCCCTCCCGGATGCTCTCGTACGGGGACGACGCGCGGACCACCGAGTTCACCGGCGTCGACGACCTGGTCACCCGGGCCGGCGACGAGGACCGAGCCCCGGACGCCTTCGCCCACCTCTACAAGGACCAGCAGGCCTCGGCGCAGGCCGTGGCCGCCCCGGAGCCCGAGGCGGCCCCCGCCCCGCCGCCCCCCAAGAAGTCCGGCGGCAAGGCGGCCGGACTGCTCAAGTCCAGCGCGCTGATGGCCGCGGGCACCCTGGTCTCCCGGCTCACCGGCTTCGTACGGAGCCTGGTGATCACCGCCGCGCTCGGCGCCGCGATCCTCGGTGACTCGTACACCGTCGCCTACACCCTTCCGACGATGATCTACATCCTCACCGTCGGCGGCGGCCTGAACTCCGTCTTCGTACCGCAGCTCGTGCGGGCGATGAAGAACGACGACGACGGGGGCATCGCCTACGCCAACCGGCTGCTGACCCTCGTCATGGTGGCGCTCGGCACGATCGTGGCGCTCGCCGTCTTCGCGGCTCCCTGGCTGGTCCAGGCGATGTCGGACCCGATCGCCAGCGACCCGGCCGCCAACAACGTGGCCGTCACCTTCGCCCGGTACTGCCTGCCCACGATCTTCTTCATGGGCGTGCACGTGGTCATGGGCCAGATCCTCAACGCGCGCGGCAAGTTCGGCGCGATGATGTGGACCCCGGTCCTCAACAACATCGTCATGATCACCACGTTCGGGCTCTTCATCTGGGTGTACGGCACCGCCGCCGACTCCGGGATGACCGTCACGAACATCCCGCCGGAGGGCGTGCGGCTGCTGGGCATCGGGACGCTCCTCGGACTCATCGTCCAGGCGCTCGCGATGATCCCGTACCTCCGCGAGACCGGCTTCTCGTTCCGTCCCCGGTTCGACTGGAAGGGCCACGGCCTCGGCAAGACGGTCAAGCTCGCCAAGTGGACCGTCCTGTTCGTCCTCGCCAACCAGGCCGGTGTCCTGGTCGTCACCCAGCTCGCCACCGCCGCGGGCAAGGCCTCCGGCACGGACGGCGCGGGCATCCTCGCCTACACCAACGCCCAGCTCATCTGGGGCATGCCGCAGGCCATCATCACCGTCTCCGTGATGGCCGCCCTGCTGCCGCGGATCTCCCGCGCCGCCAGCGACGGCGACCCCGGCGCGGTCCGCGACGACATCTCCCAGGGGCTGCGCAACTCGGCGGTCGCGATCGTCCCGATCTCCTTCGGGTTCCTCGCCCTCGGTGTCCCGCTCGCCATCCTCATGTTCTCCTCCAGCGGTGTGCAGTCCGCCCGCTCCATGGGCTTCATCCTGATGGCGTTCGCCCTCGGCCTCATCCCGTACTCCGTGCAGTACGTCGTCCTGCGCGGCTTCTACGCGTACGAGGACACCAGGACGCCCTTCTACAACACGGTCATCGTCGCCGCGGTGAACGCGGCGGCCTCCGCCGTCGCCTATGTCGTCCTGCCCGCGCGCTGGGCCGTGGTCGGCATGGCGGGCGCCTACGGGCTGGCCTACGCCGTCGGTGTCGGGGTGGCCTGGCGCCGGCTGAAGAAGCGGCTCGGCGGCGACCTGGACGGCGGACGGGTGCTGCGGACCTACGCCCGGCTCTGCCTGGCGTCCGTCCCCGGCGCCCTCGCGGCCGGCGCGGTCTCCTACTTCGTCCTGGAGAACCTGGGCAGCACGGCCCTCGCCTCGGTCCTCGCCCTGGTCGCCGGCGGCGTCGTCCTGCTGGGGCTCTTCTTCGTCGCGGCGAAGAAGATGCGCATCGAGGAGATGAACGCCATGGTCGGGATGGTCAGGGGCCGCCTCGGACGGTGAGATGGCCCGGCCGGGCACAACCATCACGGGCCGCCGCGTGTCGTGCATAGCGTCCGGCTGTGGGCACAATTGGCTTGGCTGTTGGACAGGGCGCAATGGATGGGGAGGCAGGAGCGACGGTGGCGGAACGTAGCACGGCTGCCGTCGACGTGGCCGACAGCGGCGGCGAGAAGCCGTCGGCCGCCAAGGCGGACAAGGCCACGACCGACGGGTCGGCGAAAGCCCAGGACACGGCGGAGCACTCCGCCCGGACCACGGGCAGTGAGCGGCGGGACGACGAGCCGGGCACCCCGGAGCCGGTCCACAGCGGCCACAGACTCGCCAGACGCTACCGCCTGGAGGAGTGCGTCACCCGTCTGGACGGCTTCAGCAGCTGGCGTGCGGTCGACGAGAAACTGCGCCGTGCCGTCGGGGTCCATCTGCTCCCCGCCGACCACCCCCGTGCCCGCTCCGTGCTCGCCGCGGCCCGCTCGGCGGCCCTCCTCGGCGACCCCCGCTTCGTCCAGGTCCTCGACGCCGTCGAGGAGGACAGCCTCGTCTACGTCGTCCACGAGTGGCTGCCGGATGCCGTGGAGCTCACCACGCTCCTCGCCTCGGGCCCGCTGGAGGCCCACGACGCGTACCAGCTCGTCAGCCAGGTCTCCCAGGCCATGGCCGCCGCGCACCGCGAGGGCCTGGCCCATCTGCGGCTGACGCCCGGCGCCGTGCTGCGGACCTCCACCGGCCAGTACCGGATCCGCGGCCTCGCCGTGAACGCCGCGCTGCGCGGCATCCGCGCGGAGCGCCCGCAGCGCACCGACACCGAGGCGATCGGCGCGCTCCTGTACGCCGCCCTCACCCAGCGCTGGCCGTACGACACCGACGCCCACGGGCTCTCCGGCCTCCCCAAGGGGGTCGGGCTGATCGCCCCCGACCAGGTGCGCGCGGGCGTCCACCGGGGGCTCTCGGAACTCGCGATGCGCGCCCTGATCAACGACGGTGCCACCGCCTCCCGGCAGGAGCCGCCCTGCACCACCCCGGACGAGCTGGCGGCGGCGGTCGCGGAGATGCCCCGTATCCGGCCGCCGGAGCCCGTCTTCGCGGCCCCGCCGGAGTACCAGCGAACCACCTACCAGCAGGGCAGCTACGGACGGACCCCGCCGGGCGGGCCGACCTCCCCGGTGCCGGTGATACCGCCGCCGCCCCCGTTGCAGAGCCGCACCGGCAAGCTCCTCAAGTGGACCGTCGCCGCGCTGCTGATCGCCGCGCTGGGCCTGGGGAGCTGGCAGGTCGCCGACCGGCTGCTGGAGGGGGACCGGACCCCGGAACCCACCCCGAGCCAGATCACCACCGGCGAGGACGACAAGTCCGCGAAGCCCGCCACGCCGCTCAAGATCAGCGGTGCGAAGGAGTTCATGCCCGAGGGCTCCGCGATCAAGCCGGAGCAGGCGGCGAACACCGTCGACGGCGACAACGGGACGGCCTGGGTCACCAAGCAGTACTGGAACTACCCCAATTTCGGTAATCTCCTCAAGCAGGGCAGCGGAATCGTCGTCGACCTCGGCAGTGTCCAGGACGTGTCGGGCGTCAACGTCCAGATGTACCGGTCGGGACAGCGGGCCGAGGTGCTGGCCGCCGACCCGGACACCTCGGATCCGACCTCCCTCGGGGACTTCTCCCAGCGGCTCACCAAGCTGGAGACGGTGGGTTCCACCCTCAAGACCACCCTCGACAAGCCCCTGCGGACCCGGTACGTATTGATCCACATCACCGAGCTGCCGCCGGACGGATCCTCGAACCGCTTCCGCGGGGGCATCTCGGAGATCCAGATCACGGGCTGACCGGAGACAGGGGAGGGGGCCCACCGGTGGACGACATCTCCCTGGGCGAATCGAGCGACCAGGACCTGCTGAGCGCTCATGTCGCGGGCCATCCCCGGGCCTTCGGTGAGCTCGTACGGCGCCACCGTGACCGGCTCTGGGCAGTCGCCCTGCGGACGCTCGGGGACCGGGAGGAGGCCGCCGACGCGGTCCAGGACGCCCTGGTCTCGGCCTTCCGGGCCGCCCACACCTTCCGGGGCCACTCCGCGGTCACCACCTGGCTCCACCGCATCACCGTCAACGCCTGCCTCGACCGGGCCCGCAAGGCGGCCTCCCGCAAGACCTCCCCCATGGACGACACGGAGCGGCTGGAGCAGCTCCTCGAACCCCATGAGTCGGCCGAGGCACCCGCCGAGCGGCAGGACCTCCACCGGGAGCTGCTGGCGGCGCTGGCCACCCTCCCGGTCGACCAGCGGGCCGCGCTGATCCTCGTCGACATGCAGGGCTACCCCGTGGCGGAGGCCGCCGCCGTCCTCGGTGTGCCGGTCGGCACGGTGAAGAGCCGCTGTGCCCGTGGCCGGGCCAGACTTCTCCCCCTGCTCACGCATCTACGCGGGAACACCAGGGATAACAGCGGTTCCGACCGGGGAAGGAACCGGACGCCGCGGGGATCCGTCCCACCGGCATCGGCACCAAAGGACGCGGGATCGAGCGATCCCGCCGGAGTGAAGGGCGGAGGTGGGCGCGCGTGACCTCGACGACCGACACCGCTCAGCACCCGGACGTCTCGGAGATCGCCGACCTCGCCGAGGGGGTGCTGTCACCGGAGCGCACCGCCGATCTGCGGAAGCACCTCGACGGCTGCGTGCTCTGCGCCGATGTCCACGACTCCCTGGAGGAGATCAGGGGCCTGCTGGGCACCCTTCCGGGGCCGCCGAGGATGCCCGCCGATGTCGCGGGCCGTATCGACGCCGCTCTCGCCGCGGAGGCACTCCTCGACGCGACCACACCCGAGGGGGCCGCCGAGGCGGAGACGCCATCGGCCACAGCCGATGTTTCACGTGAAACAGTGCCCGCGACCACACCGTCCCCCCGGGCCGACGCACCCGATGACGTGACGGACACCGTACGTGCCGATCGCCCCTCCGTGGACCGTCCCGGCACGGAGCGGCCCGCCGATCGCCCCGCAGGGCGGCCGAAGGCGGGCAGCACCGGACCCGGGCGCGGCGGACGGCCGCGTCCGCGGCGACGGCGCGCAGCCGTGCTGAGCGCCGTGCTCGGTACCGCCCTCGTGGGGCTCGGCGTCCTGCTGGTCCCGTCGTTCTCCGCCTCCGACACCGGCGATGTCACGGGCCAGGCCGCTCCGGTCACCGGCCACGCCTCGGAGGAGAGCCGGCAGTTCTCCGGCACGCCGCTCCAGAAGCGGGTGGACACCCTTCTCGCCGCAGGTGGCGGTGGCGCCACAGCGGGCGAGACCAAGGCGGGCCGGCCGCGCGCCCTGGAGAGCGAGCAGAACACCACCTCGAACTCCCCCCTGTTCCAGTCCGCGCCCTCCGTGCCGCCCTGTATCGAGCGGGGCATCGGCAGCGAGCTGTCGGCGCTCGCGGTGGAGCAGGGCACCTACCAGGACACCGCCGCGTATCTCGTCGTGGTGCCGGTCTCCGGCGACAGCACCCGGGTCCAGGCCTATGTGGTCGACGCGTCCTGTGTGACGGACGCCCCCTCGGCCGCCGGCACCGTTCTGCTGACGCACTCCTACCCGCGCCGCTGACGCCCCCCGGGTGGAGCGTCGGGCGACTCGGGAATGCGGGACCCGTAGGATCCGTTGGGTGGGGTGAAAGCGTTGATCCGGCCCCGTAGTGCAGTCGCAGAGACAAGGAAAAAACCCGTGAGCGACGTCCGCAATGTGATCATCATCGGTTCCGGACCCGCCGGCTACACGGCCGCGCTGTACACCGCGCGCGCATCGCTGAAGCCGCTGGTCTTCGAGGGCGCCGTCACCGCAGGCGGCGCGCTGATGAACACGACCGATGTGGAGAACTTCCCGGGCTTCCGCGACGGCATCATGGGCCCGGATCTGATGGACAACATGCGCGCCCAGGCCGAGCGCTTCGGTGCCGAGCTGGTCCCGGACGATGTCGTCTCGGTCGACCTCACGGGCGAGATCAAGACGGTCACCGACACCGTGGGCACCGTGCACCGGGCGAAGGCCGTGATCGTCACGACCGGCTCCCAGCACCGCAAGCTCGGCCTGCCCAACGAGGACGCCCTCTCCGGGCGCGGTGTCTCCTGGTGCGCCACGTGCGACGGCTTCTTCTTCAAGGACCAGGACATCGCCGTGATCGGTGGCGGTGACACCGCGATGGAGGAGGCCACCTTCCTCTCCCGGTTCGCCAAGTCCGTCACGATCGTCCACCGCCGGGACACCCTGCGCGCCTCCAAGGCGATGCAGGAGCGCGCCTTCGCCGACCCGAAGATCTCGTTCGCCTGGGACAGCGAGGTCGCCGAGATCCACGGCGACCAGAAGCTCTCCGGACTGACCCTGCGGAACACGAAGACCGGCGAGACCTCGCCGCTCGCGGTGACCGGCCTCTTCATCGCGGTGGGCCACGACCCGCGCACCGAACTCTTCAAGGGCCAGCTCGACCTGGACGCCGAGGGTTATCTGACCGTCGACGCCCCGTCGACGCGGACCAACGTCACCGGTGTCTTCGGCGCCGGTGACGTCGTGGACCACACCTACCGGCAGGCGATCACCGCCGCCGGCACCGGCTGCTCCGCCGCCCTCGACGCCGAGCGCTTCCTCGCCGCGCTGAGCGACAGCGAGAAGGCCGCATCCGAGCAGCCCCAGACCGTCTGACCCCTTTCCCCCGCACACCCCTCAACCCCGTAAGGAGGCCGCCGTGGCCGGCGACCTGAAGCACGTGACCGACAGCTCCTTCGACGAGGACGTCCTCAAGAGCGACAAGCCCGTCCTGGTGGACTTCTGGGCCGCCTGGTGCGGACCGTGCCGCCAGATCGCCCCGTCGCTGGAGGCCATCGCCGCCGAGCACGGCGACAAGATCGAGATCGTCAAGCTGAACATCGACGAGAACCCGGGCACCGCCGCCAAGTACGGCGTCATGTCCATCCCGACCCTCAACGTCTACCAGGGCGGCGAGGTCGTGAAGACCATCGTCGGCGCCAAGCCGAAGGCCGCGCTCCTCCGCGACCTCGACGACTACATCGCCTGACGGAGCGACGGGCGTCGGCAGACGCTCGATGTTTCACGTGAAACGGGTCCGTCCCCCAGGTGGGGGACGGACCCGTTCTCCGTTTCCGCCGGCGCGTCGACCGCCTCAGAGCGGCCGCAGCGCCGGTTCCTTCTTCACCGCTCCCAGCAGCCGGTCGAGCGCCATCTCCACGTCCTCCTTCCAGGAGAGCGTGGTCCGCAGCTCCAGCCGCAGCCGGGGGTAGCGGGTATGCGGGCGGACCGTCTTGAACCCCACTGCGGTGAGATGGTCGGCGGGCAGAACACAGGACGGTTCCTTCCAGCCGCTGTCCCCGAACGCCTCGATGGCCCTGACATCCCGCCGCAGCAGATCCTTGGCCACCGTCTGCACCATCACCCGGCCCAGCCCCTGCCCCTGATAGCCGGGCATGATCCAGGCGGTCATCAGCTGTACGGCGTCCGGGGAGACCGGGCTGGTCGGGAAGGCCAGGGAGCGCGGGACATAGGCGGGCGGCGCGTAGAGGACGAAGCCGACCGGCAGATCGTCGATGACGACGATACGGCCGCAGGATCCCCACTCCAGCAGTACGGCGGAGATCCATGCCTCCTTCTCCGCCTCCGCACGCCCCGCCGCCACCGCGGCCTCACCGCTGACCGGATCCAGCTCCCAGAAGACGCAGGTACGGCAGCGCTGGGGGAGGTACGCCAGGTTGTCCAGCGTGACCGGTACGAGCCGACGCCCCATGGAGGCCGTTCCTCACTTCTCTCCCCTGCCGCACCGTGGGCGGCCTCAGCCCTCCTCGGTCTCCCCGCCCTCCTCGGCCGTCCCCTGCTCCAGGACGCGGCCCTCGCCGGGGGCGAGGGTTCCGAGGATCCGGTCCAGATCGTCTATCGAGGCGAACTCGACCACGATCTTCCCCTTCTTCTGCCCCAGGTCGACCTTCACCCGGGTCTCGAAGCGGTCGGAGAGCCGCGAGGCCAGATCGCTCAGCGCCGGCGAGAGCCGGGCACCGGCCCGCGGGCCCTTCGGCTTGGGGGCACTCTGCGGGTGCGTCCCCATCAGGTTCACGATCTCCTCGATCGCCCGTACGGAGAGCCCCTCGGCCACAATGCGGTGCGCCAGCCGGTCCTGCTCCTCGGAGTCGTCCACCGAGATCAGTGCCCTGGCATGACCGGCGGAGAGCACCCCGGCCGCGACCCTGCGCTGTACCGGAGGGGAGAGCCGCAGCAGCCGGAGCGTGTTGGAGACCTGCGGGCGCGACCGTCCGATCCGGTCGGCGAGCTGGTCGTGCGTGCAGTTGAAGTCCTTCAGCAACTGGTCGTACGCCGCGGCCTCTTCCAGCGGGTTGAGCTGGGCCCGGTGCAGGTTCTCCAGCAGCGCGTCCAGGAGCAGCTTCTCGTCGTCCGTGGCCCGCACGATCGCCGGGATGGTCTCCAGGCCGGCCTCGCGGCAGGCCCGCCAGCGCCGCTCGCCCATGATCAGCTCAAAGCGCTCCGCGCCCACCTGCCGTACGACGACCGGCTGGAGGAGCCCGACTTCCTTGATGGAGGTGACCAGCTCGGCGAGCGCGTCCTCGTCGAAGACCTCACGGGGCTGGCGCGGATTCGGCGTGATCGCGTCGATCGGCACCTCGGCGAAGTAGGCCCCGGCCACCACCGGTTCGGGCGCCGGTGCCGGTGGGGCCGTCCGCTCCGGTACGACGGGCTCCGTCTCCGGGGAGACGGTCGCGGTCGGCAGCGAGGTCACCTTCGCGGCGGCCACCCCCCGGTCCGCAGTCAGTACCGGCGCGGCTCCCGGAGCGGCCGTGGCCACCCCGGAGGCGGGCGCCGGCTGCTCCTGGGGAGCGGCCGGGATCAGTGCACCGAGCCCACGCCCCAGTCCCCTACGTCGCTCGCTCACTGGATCCCCTCCGACATGCTCTGCTGGCTGTTCTGGATGGCCACATGGGCCTGCTGGGCGTCATAGTGGACCCCCACCCCCCGCAGGGCGATCTCGCGGGCGGCTTCGAGGTACGAGAGGGAACCACTGGAACCCGGATCATAGGTCAGCACCGTCTGTCCGTAGCTCGGAGCCTCCGAGATCCGGACGGAGCGCGGAATGCTCGTCCGCAGCACCTCGTTGCCGAAGTGACTCCGGACCTCGTCCGCCACCTGCGAGGCGAGCCGGGTCCGCCCGTCGTACATGGTGAGCAGAATCGTCGACACATGGAGCGTGGGGTTGAGATGCCCCCGCACCAGATCGACGTTCCGCAGCAACTGGCCCAGCCCTTCCAGCGCGTAGTACTCGCACTGGATGGGGATCAGGACCTCTGCCCCCGCGACCATCGCATTGACGGTCAGCAGGCCGAGCGAGGGCGGGCAGTCGATGAGGATGTAGTCCAGCGGCTGCTCGTACGCCTCGATCGCCCGTTGCAGTCGGCTCTCCCGTGCCACCAGCGACACCAACTCGATCTCCGCACCGGCGAGATCGATGGTGGCCGGGGCACAGAAGAGACCTTCGACGTCCGGGACCGGCTGGACCACATCGGAGAGCGGCTTGCTCTCCACGAGGACGTCATAGATCGAAGGAACTTCGGCGTGGTGGTCGATCCCCAGCGCCGTGGAGGCGTTGCCCTGCGGATCGAGGTCGACCACCAGGACGCGCGCGCCATGGAGCGCGAGCGATGCGGCGAGGTTGACCGTGGTGGTGGTCTTGCCTACGCCGCCCTTCTGATTGGCGACAACGATGACGCGGGTCTGCTCGGGGCGTGGCAGGCCCTCGCCGGCCCGTCCCAGTGCCTCCACCGCCAGTTGGGCAGCGCGGCCAATGGGGGTGTCGTCCATCGGGGGCGGTGTTTCACGTGAAACATCCTCCCCCAGCGACTCGGTGCGGGGACCGGGGACCGGATCGGCCATCGGTCCCGCGATGTTGGCGTCGGACCGCAAGGATTCACTCTCCTCGACTTCAGACTCGCAATGGACAGAGCCTGCCATGCTTTCGGGGTCATGAACCAGCGAGGCCCGTGGATCTGTGGATGAATCCGCGTCTGTGGACAACCCCGCCCCCCGAACGAGGGGTTTACGGCCGCGCGGTGTGGCGGCCGCGCGGCCTCGGGTGATGATGCCCTGAAGCAGTGAGCGACGTTTCACGTGAAACACGATGCACGCGCCGCAGGGCTAGGCCATCACGACACTCCGCACGGCTCGGGTACGGCAGCTTGTATGGACCATCACCGGCTGATGGCCAGAGAGGACTGTACGGCCTCAGCGCCGGCGCCGTGCACGGCCGGCCCGTGCGGCCTTGGCCCGCTTCGTCGCGAACCTCACACCGCCGGGGGACTCCCCGACCTCCACCCGCACCACCCGGGCGAGCGGGTCGACGACGCCCTCCCCGACCTGGAGCACCGAGGTGTCCACCACGCCGAGCTTGCTCAGCGCCGCGCGGGCCCCCTTGATCTCCTCCTCGGCCGTGTCGCCCTTCAGGGCCAGCATCTCCCCGTACGGACGGAGCAGCGGCACCCCCCACCCCGCCAGCCGGTCCAGCGGCGCCACCGCACGTGCCGTCACCACATGGACCGGCTGCAACGTGCCGAGGACCTCCTCGGCCCGGCCGCGTACCACCGTCACATGGTCCAGCCCCAGCAGCTCGACCACTTCCTGGAGGAAGTTCGTCCGCCGGAGCAGCGGCTCCAGCAGCGTGATCTTCAGGTCCTGCCGCACCAGGGCGAGCGGGATCCCGGGAAGCCCCGCGCCGGAGCCGACATCGCAGACCGTCACCCCGTCGGGGACGACCTCGGAGAGCACCGCGCAGTTCAGCAGGTGGCGCTCCCAGAGGCGCGGCACCTCCCGGGGGCCGATCAGACCGCGCCGTACCCCCGCGTCCGCCAGCAGCTCCGCGTAGCGGACAGCCTCCGGAAAGAACTCACCGAACACCGTGCGTGCCTCGTCCGGTGCGGGGGGAAGCTCTGCTGCCTCCGTCACGGGAACCGTCCTTCCATACCGAACCACCCACCGGTGGCTGAACTATCAGGCTGACAAAGATCGGCCCCGCCTGCGCGACAGACGGGGCCGAGAAAACGTTGAACCGCTCAGGCAGGGAGCACCACGACGAAGCGCTCGGGCTCCTCGCCCTCGGACTCGCTGCGCAGACCCGCCGCGGCGACCGCGTCGTGCACGACCTTCCGCTCGAAGGGCGTCATCGGGGAGAGCTTCACCGGCTCACCGGTGGACTTCACCTCGTCCGCCGCCTTGGCGCCCAGCTCGGCCAGCTCGGTGCGCTTCTTCGCCCGGAACCCCGCGATGTCCAGCATCAGCCGGCTGCGGTCCCCGGTCTCACGGTGGACCGCGAGACGCGTCAGCTCCTGAAGCGCCTCCAGGACCTCACCGTCCCGCCCGACCAGTTTCTGGAGATCCCCGCCGGCCGTGTCGCTGATGATCGAGACGGCGGCCCGGTCTGCCTCGACGTCCATGTCGATATCGCCGTCGAGATCGGCGATATCGAGCAGGCCCTCAAGGTAGTCGGCCGCGATCTCCCCCTCCTGCTCCAGGCGGGTCAGGGTGTCGCCCCCCTCGGGGGCGGCAGAGACGGTGCCTTCCGTCACGGTGAGACTCCTTCTTACTTCTTGGACGGGTGCTTGGGCCGCTGCTGGCCCTTGCGCTGACCCGACTTGGCCTTCTGACGTGTGGCACCCCCGGCGGGCTTGGCCGCCGGCTGGGACGGAGAGTCCTGCGGCTCCTCCTGCTTCCGCAGCGAGGGCTTCGCCTCCGTGCTGCCCGCCCCGCCCTGCTCGGAACCACCGGACGACGCCCGGTCCGTACCGCTCTGCGAGCCGGCGGACTGGCGCTGCGCCTTGGTCTGCCGCTTGGGCTGCTGGCGCTTGGCCGACGCGCTCGCCTCCGCCTCGGCGGCGGCGGTGTCGCTCTTGATCACCGTGCCGTCGGGCTGGGCGGCCAGACCGGCCTTGCCCAGGCTCACGATGAACTTGCGCTCGTTGTCGTTACGGTCCGGCCCCTTGGCCACGATCGCCTGGACGACGGAGCGCTTGCGGCGCGAGCGCACCTCGCCCCGGGTGGTGATGGCCTTCAGCAGACGCTGAAGGTACTGGTCCTGCGCCTTGCTGCCCGGGGTCGGGTTCTGGTTGATCACGTACATCTGCTGGCCCATGGTCCACACGTTGGTGGTCAGCCAGTAGACGAGGACACCGACGGGGAAGTTCACACCGGTGACCGCGAAGATCACGGGGAAGATGTACATCAGCATCTTCTGCTGCTGCATGTACGGCGTCTTGACCGTCAGGTCGACGTTCTTCGTCATGAGCTGGCGCTGCGTGTAGAACTGCGACGCCGACATCAGAATGATCATGATGGCGGTGACGATCCGCACATCGGTCAGCGACGCGTTGAGCGAGGCGACCTTCTCACTGCTGTCCAGGAACTTCGCGGCCAGCGGGGCGCCGAAGATATGCGCCTGACGGGCGCTGTCCAGCAGCCGCTGGTCGATCACGCCGATGGTCTTGCCGCTCGCGATGCTGGAGAGCACGTGGTACAGCGCGAAGAAGAACGGCGACTGCGCGAGGATCGGCAGGCACGAGGAGAGCGGGTTGGTACCCGTCTCCTTGTACAGCTTCATCATCTCCTCGGACTGACGCTGCTTGTCGTTCTTGTAGCGCTCCTGGATCGCCTTCATCTTCGGCTGGAGCACCTGCATGTTCCGCGTCGACTTGATCTGCTTCACGAAGAGCGGGATCAGGCAGATACGGATCAGTACCACCAGGGACACGATGGACAGTCCCCAGGCCCAGCCCGTGTCCGGGCCGAAGATCATCCCGTACAGCGAGTGGAACTGGACGATGACCCAGGAAACTGGGGTGGTGATGAAACTGAACAGACTGGCAATCGTGTCCACTAATCAGGCTCCTTGAGCTTTGGGCGAGGTCTCTGCGGCCGGACTGGGGGTGTCGGGGGCCGATCCCCCGGAAGGCACGCCAGCGGCGGGCCGCCCGCCCTTACCGCCGCGCCACGCGTTGCGCAGCAGTTCATGCCACCGAGGCCGTTTACGCGGCGGGACATGGTCCACGCCCCCCGGCGACCACGGATTGCACCGCAGAATGCGCCAGGCGGTCAGGGCCGTGCCCTTCACCGCGCCATGACGGTCGATGGCCGTATATCCGTAGTGCGAACACGACGGGTAGTACCGGCAGACAGGCCCGAGAAGCGGGCTGATCGTCCACTGGTACAGCTTGATCAGAGCCAGCAGCGGGTACTTCATCGCGCGCCCCCTCCCAGCAGCCGCCGGAGAGCGGCGTCCAGGTCCCGGGCCAGTAGTGCATGATCGGCGTCGCCCGATCCGGGCAGCGCCCGTACGACCACCAGGCTACCGGGGGGCAGCTCGAACAAGCGGTCGCGTATGAGATGGCGCAGACGCCGCTTCACACGGTTGCGGACGACCGCGCCACCCACCGCTTTGCTTACGACGAAACCCGCACGCGGCGGGGGAGCGTTCTCCCCGGACGCGTGCGGGTCCGTAGCACCGCTGTTCAGATGGACGACGAGAAGCGGGCGCCCGGCCCTGCGTCCCCGCCGTACCGCGGTCGCGAAGTCCTCGCGCCGCCTCAGCCGATTCTCGGTAGGCAGCACGTCATGACCTGTGTGTCAGCAGGTGATCAGGCGGACAGGCGGGCGCGACCCTTGCTGCGACGCGTCGCGAGAATCGCGCGGCCGGCACGGGTACGCATCCGCAGCCGGAACCCGTGGGTCTTGGCGCGACGGCGGTTGTTCGGCTGGAAGGTGCGCTTGCTCACTCGGGGGCTCCAGAAAAAGATGTGTGGACGGCGGGACATCGCCTGGCTGTCACCGTGCGCCCACGAGAAGTTTGAGAAGCTCGCGATCACGCCCGAGTGCACCGCTTCACAACCACAGATCGTGATCTTTGCCCATCGGAGGCAGGCGGCAGCAGCCATCGACAACTCGACCTGGTCACGGTACGCGCGGCTACGCCATCCGGTCAAACCAGCTCCGCACCGCCCCCCATTGTGCACAGGCTGTGGACAACAACTTGAACCGCGCGCCCCGGCCTGACTACCGTGGCGGAGGCGACCCCTGTCCGCCGGTCCGACTTCACCCCGGCTTTCCCTGTCCGCCGGCCTTCCCACCCCGTCCCGTAGAACCACACATTCGTGGGACCAGCGAGAGAGCGTGCCTTGTGGCTGATGTACCCGCCGATCTTGCCGCAGTGTGGCCACGCGTGCTGGAGCAGCTCCTCAGGGAGGGCCAGCAGGGTGTCGAGCCCAAGGACAAACAGTGGATCGAACGGTGTCAGCCGCTCGCCCTGGTCGCCGACACCGCGCTGCTCGCCGTCCCCAACGAATGGGGCAAGCGCGTCCTGGAGGGCCGTCTCGCCCCGCTGATCAGCGAGACCCTCAGCCACGAGTGCGGCCGGCCGATCCGGATCGCGATCACCGTGGACGACTCGGCGGGCGAACCCACCCCGCCGGCCCCGCCCGTCCCCCGGCAGCACCGCTACCCGGGCCCGCCGCACGACGAGCCGCGCCAGGAGGAGCCGTACGACGGCTACGGGCGCCGCCCCGCCGACGACCCGCTGCCCTCGGTCCGCCCCGCCTACCCCGACTACCAGCAGCAGCGCCCCGAGCCCGGCGCCTGGCCGCGCACCCAGGAGGAGCTCTCCTGGCACTCCGCTCCCGGCGGCTACCAGGACCGCGACCCGTACGCCACGGCCAGGCCCCAGCAGCACGACTACCACCGGCCCCAGGGCCCGGACCGCTCCCTCTACGAGCAGGCCCCCGACCGGCGTGAGCGCCACGACCTCCCGGAGCCGCCGGCCCCGCCGCACGGCGGCGGGCAGAGCGTGGTCCGCGCGCCCGGCGGCGCGCCGGGGCCGCTGGGCGCCCAGCCCGCCCCGGCGCCGGGCCCCGGTGAGCCGCAGGCCCGGCTCAACCCGAAGTACCTCTTCGACACCTTTGTGATCGGCGCGTCCAACCGGTTCGCGCACGCGGCGGCGGTCGCGGTCGCCGAGGCCCCGGCCAAGGCGTACAACCCGCTCTTCATCTACGGCGAGTCCGGACTCGGCAAGACGCACCTGCTCCACGCCATCGGGCACTACGCGCGCAGCCTCTACCCCGGTACGCGGGTGAGATACGTCTCCTCCGAGGAGTTCACGAACGAGTTCATCAACTCGATCCGGGACGGCAAGGGCGACACCTTCCGCAAGCGGTACCGCGATGTCGACATCCTGCTCGTCGACGACATCCAGTTCCTGGCGTCGAAGGAGTCGACGCAGGAGGAGTTCTTCCACACGTTCAATACGCTCCACAACGCCAACAAGCAGATCGTGCTCTCCTCGGACCGGCCGCCCAAGCAGCTCATCACGCTGGAGGACCGGCTCCGCAACCGCTTCGAGTGGGGGCTGACCACCGATGTCCAGCCGCCGGAGCTGGAGACCCGGATCGCGATCCTCCGCAAGAAGGCCGTCCAGGAGCAGTTGAACGCGCCGCCGGAGGTGCTGGAGTTCATCGCCTCGCGGATCTCGCGGAACATCCGCGAGCTGGAGGGCGCGCTGATCAGGGTCACGGCCTTCGCCTCGCTCAACCGGCAGCCGGTGGACCTCGGGCTCACCGAGATCGTGCTGAAGGATCTGATCCCCGGTACGGAGGACGCGGCCCCGGAGATCACCGCGGGCAACATCATGGCGGCGACCGCCGACTACTTCGGGCTGTCGGTGGACGATCTGTGCGGTTCCTCACGGAGCCGGGTGCTCGTCACGGCCCGGCAGATCGCGATGTACCTCTGCCGGGAGCTGACGGATCTCTCGCTGCCGAAGATCGGCGCGCAGTTCGGCGGCCGGGACCATACGACCGTCATGCACGCGGACCGCAAGATCCGGGCGCTGATGGCGGAGCGTCGCTCCATCTACAACCAGGTCACCGAGCTGACGAACCGCATCAAGAACGGCTGACCGCGCCGGCTGACCGCGCCGGCCGGCCCGCTCACGGCCGACCGCGCCTCGCGCATCAGGGCGCCCCGGGCTCCGTACGCCTCCGTACGGCACGCTCCCGGGGCGCCTTTTCCGTTCTCCCGGCCCCCGCGGACGTGGTGCGGGCAGCTCGGTGGACCGCCCCGGCTGTTCGAATACATCGCGGTGGGGCCTCTTCTCCACAGATTCGGGCAGAATCTGCCGTCCACAGCCTGGGGACCCCGGAGTTGTCCCGACCCTGTCCACAGGAGGTACCGCCATCTGTGCATCGGGCCAGCTCAGCGGGGTGTGGATTTGTGGCTGACCGCGCTCCACAGGGTGTGGACGGATTTTCTGTCCACAGGGGGCGGAAGGAGTTGTCCACCGGCGGCCCACAGGCAGCCGTCCGTCGCCCACAGCTTCTCCACAGCCCTGTCCACTGTTCGGCAACGAAACACCCGGGATCGCTGAGTCGAGTGAAAGGCATCACACCAAGGTGCCCGGTTGGCCTGTGGGGAACGTGGGTAAAACTGGGGACGCGCCTGGGGAGAAGTCACCGTGTCCTGTGTATGGGGTGTGCACAACTTTCGGCTGTCCACAGAAGAGCCGGTTTCTCCACGGCCCCGCCCACAAGCCCGGTGGATAAAAAACCGGGCTTGACCTGCGCTTACGGCGTTTTCCACGGTTTCCACAAGGCCTACTACTACTACCACTCAGAGTCAGCGAGGAAGCCGTTTGGAAGTGGGGCCTGTGCACAACTTCGCGCTCGGCGCTCCGGAACGCCTCGCCCCGACTTGACCCGCGACAGCACCGACTGTCGGTGCGGTACGTCAGACTGGTCCCCGGCATCACAGCCGACGACGAAGGCCAGCAGGGCGAGCCAGCGACAGCAGGAGGCGGTTCCGGTGAAGATCCGGGTGGAGCGCGATGTACTCGCGGAGGCGGTGGCCTGGGTGGCCCGCAGCCTTCCGGCCCGTCCGCCCGCGCCGGTGCTCGCCGGCCTTCTGCTGAAGGCGGAGGAGGGCGCTCTCTCCTTCTCCAGCTTCGACTACGAGGTCTCGGCGCGGGTCTCGGTCGACGCCGAGGTGGAGGAGGACGGCACCGTCCTCGTCTCCGGCCGGCTGCTCGCCGACATCTGCCGCGCGCTGCCCAACCGCCCGGTGGAGATCTCCACGGACGGGGTCCGGGCGACCGTGGTCTGCGGCTCCTCCCGCTTCACCCTCCACACCCTGCCGGTGGAGGAGTACCCGGCGCTGCCGCAGATGCCCACGGCCACCGGCACCGTCCCCGGTGAGGTCTTCGCCTCCGCCGCCGCCCAGGTCGCCATCGCGGCGGGCCGGGACGACACGCTGCCGGTGCTCACCGGCGTACGGATCGAGATCGAGGGCGACACGGTCACCCTGGCCTCGACCGACCGCTACCGCTTCGCGGTCCGTGAGTTCCTGTGGAAGCCGGAGGTCCCCGACATCTCCGCGGTCGCCCTGGTGCCCGCCAAGACGCTGCTGGACACCGCGAAGGCGCTCACCAACGGCGACACCGTCTCGCTGGCGCTCTCGGGCTCCGGCGCCGGCGAGGGGCTGATCGGCTTCGAGGGCGCGGGGCGGCGTACCACCACCCGGCTGCTGGAAGGCGATCTGCCGAAGTACCGGACGCTCTTCCCCACCGAGTTCAACTCGGTCGCGGTGATCGAGACCGCCCCGTTCGTCGAGGCCGTCAAGCGCGTGGCCCTGGTCGCGGAGCGGAACACCCCCGTACGGCTCAGCTTCGAGCAGGGCGTGCTGATCCTGGAGGCGGGGTCGAGCGACGACGCACAGGCTGTGGAGCGGGTGGACGCGCAGTTGGAGGGCGACGACATCTCGATCGCCTTCAACCCGACCTTCCTGCTGGACGGTCTGAGCGCGATCGACTCCCCGGTGGCCCAGCTCTCCTTCACCACCTCCACCAAGCCGGCGCTGCTGAGCGGGCGCCCGGCCGTCGACGCGGAGGCGGACGAGGCGTACAAGTACCTGATCATGCCGGTACGCCTGAGCGGCTGACCCCACAGGTGAGTGGCCGGGTCCGGGCGTAGTCTCGGACCCGGGTACGAATCACCTCAATGTTTAAGGAACGCCTGATGGAGCTCGGTCTTGTGGGTCTCGGCAAGATGGGCGGCAACATGCGCGAGCGCATCCGCCGCGCCGGCCACACCGTCATCGGATACGACCGCGATCCGGATCTCGCGGACGTCCACAGCCTGGGGGAACTGGTCGGCCGGCTCAAGGGCCCCCGGGTCGTCTGGGTGATGGTGCCCGCCGGGGCCGCGACGCAGGCGACCATCGACGAACTGGCCGAGCTGCTCTCCCCCGGCGATGTGGTGGTGGACGGCGGGAACTCCCGCTGGACGGACGACGAGAAGCACGCGGTCGAGCTGGGCATCAAGGGCATCGGCTTCGTGGACTGCGGGGTCTCCGGCGGCGTCTGGGGCCTCGACAACGGGTACGCGCTGATGTACGGCGGCGACCCGGAGCATGTCGCGAAGGTCGAGCCGGTCTTCGAGGCGCTGAAGCCGGAGGGGAACTTCGGCTCGGTGCACGCGGGCAAGGTCGGCGCGGGGCACTTCGCGAAGATGGTCCACAACGGCATCGAGTACGCCATGATGCAGGCGTACGCCGAGGGCTGGGAGCTGCTGGAGAAGGCCGGTTCCGTCACGGACGTACGGGAGGTCTTCCGCTCCTGGCAGGAGGGCACCGTCATCCGTTCCTGGCTGCTGGACCTGGCGGTCAACGCGCTCGACCAGGACGAGCACCTGGAGCAGTTGAAGGGGTACGCGGAGGACTCGGGCGAGGGGCGCTGGACGGTCGAGGCGGCCATCGACCACGCGGTGCCGCTGCCCGCGATCACCGCGTCGCTCTTCGCGCGGTTCGCCTCGCGCCAGGAGGACTCGCCGCAGATGAAGATGGTCGCTGCGCTGCGCAACCAGTTCGGCGGCCATGCCGTCGAGTCGTCCGACGAGAAGAAGTAGCCGACAAGAAGTGCGAGAAGTGACCGTGGCACCGGGGGAGGTCCGCGCACCGCTATGCATGTGACACATCTGTCGCTGGCGGACTTCCGGTCCTACGCCCGGGTCGAGGTGGGCCTCGACCCGGGCGTCACCGCGTTCGTGGGGGCGAACGGGCAGGGGAAGACGAATCTGGTCGAGGCGGTCGGCTATCTGGCCACGCTCGGCAGCCACCGGGTCTCCTCGGACGCGCCGCTGGTGCGGATGGGCGCGGAGCGCGCGGTGATCCGGGCGGCGGTGACCCAGGGCGAGCGGTCGCAGCTCGTGGAGCTCGAACTGAACCCCGGGCGGGCGAACCGGGCCAGGATCAACCGGTCCTCGCAGGTCAGGCCCCGGGATGTGGTGGGGATCGTACGGACGGTGCTCTTCGCGCCGGAGGATCTGGCCCTGGTGAAGGGCGATCCGGGGGAGCGCCGCCGGTTTCTGGACGAGCTGGTCACGGCGCGGGTGCCGCGGATGGCGGGGGTGCGGTCGGATTACGACCGGGTGCTGCGGCAGCGGAACACGCTGCTGAAGTCGGCGGCGATGGCGCGGCGGCACGGCGGGCGCGGGATGGATCTCTCCACGCTGGATGTGTGGGACCAGCATCTGGCGCGGGCGGGGGCGGAGGTGCTGGCGCAGCGGGCGGATCTGATCGCGACATTGCAGCCGCTGGCCGACAAGGCGTACGAGCAGTTGGCGCCCGGGGGCGGTCCGGTCGCGCTGGAGTACCGTTCCTCCGCCGCGGGCCAGGGCGCCGAGGGGGGCACCGGTCCCGGTGATCCGGGGGCGGGGGCCTCGCGGGAGGAGTTGTACGGGGTGCTGCTGGCGGCGCTGGGCGAGGTGCGGAAGCAGGAGATCGAGCGGGGTGTGACGCTGGTGGGCCCGCACCGGGACGACCTGGTGCTGAAGCTGGGGCGGCTGCCGGCGAAGGGGTACGCGAGCCACGGCGAGTCCTGGTCGTACGCGCTGGCGCTCCGGCTGGCCTCGTACGATCTGCTCCGCGCGGAGGGCAATGAGCCGGTGCTGGTGCTGGACGACGTCTTCGCCGAGCTGGACGCGCGGCGCCGGGAGCGGCTGGCGGAGCTGGTGGTTCCGGGGGAGCAGGTGCTGGTGACGGCTGCGGTGGACGACGATGTGCCGGGTGTGCTGGCGGGTGCGCGGTTCACGGTGGCCGAGGGTGCGGTGGAGCGCGTATGAGTCCGTTGGGAACACCGGGGGCTTCGGGGCTTTCGGGGCTGCCGGGGCCCTTGGGGTCTGCCATGCCTTCCGGTGCTGCTGGGGCTGCCGGGGCTGCTGGGTCTTCGAGGTCGGCGGGAGGCGTGGGGCGGCCCTCGGAGCTGCCCGAGCCGTCCGGGGCCGGGACCCGCTCCGGGGTCCCGGCCGGGCCCGCCGGTGTCCCGGTGCCCGAGGCGTCCGGGGTGGATCTGGCGCGGGTGGCGCTGCGGGCGGCGAAGGAGCAGGCCCGGGCGCGGGGGACCGCCGTACAGCAGAAGAAGCAGGCCAGACGGGGTGGCGGGCTCCGGTCGGGGGCGCGGGCCGATGGCCGCGACCCGCTGCCGCTGGGTGCGGCGATCAACCGGCTGATCACGGAGCGCGGCTGGGAGACGCCGGCCGCCGTGGGCGGGGTGATGGGCCGGTGGCCGCAGATCGTCGGTGAGGATCTGGCGAAGCACTGTGTGCCGCAGCGGTACGACGACGCCGAGGACGCCCGGGTGCTGACGGTGCAGTGCGACTCGACGGTCTGGGCGACCCAGCTACGGCTGCTGGCGCCCCGTCTGGTGGCCCGGCTCAACGAGGACCTGGGGCAGGGCACGGTACGGATGATCAAGGTGCTGGGGCCGGGGGGCCCGGCCCAGCGGTACGGCCCCCTCCGGGCGCCGGGCTCCTCGGGTCCGGGCGACACGTACGGCTGAGGCGCGCCCCGCGCGCGTACGGCGTCGCGTTACGTGCCCCTGGCGCGCCGCGCACCCCGGACGCGCCGCGCCGCGAGCCCGTGGGCCCGCGCGCTCCAGCGGACGGGCCCCCGCCCGCGTACCCCGCGTACTCCCGCGTGCGGCTGACGTGCGCCCGCTCCGGAACGCCCCGCTCCACGGGCCCCTGACTCCGGGGACTCCGCGCCCCGCCGCGCGCCCGGCGCTCGCCGGGGCTCCGCGTGAGCCCGCCTGCGTCGTACCCCCGCGCTCGGCGTCCCGTGCCCCGGCCCGGGGTGCGCGTCGTCCCCGTACCGTTCCCGTGCGGCTCCCCCGCGGCGGCCTTCGCGGTGCGCTTCCGGGGGCTTCGCGGGTACGTGACGGAGCGCACCCCGTGGGTGGCACCGGTCTTTGTGTGCGGGCGTCTTCCTGCCCGGGGGGAGGGTCCGTTCGCCGTCCCGTGGCGGCCGTTCGCCGGCAGGTCCTCGCCCGTACCCCGTCCGTACCCTCGTATACCGCTGTGACCTGGGGAAACGGCTGGGGAGGCTGGGGCGTCCCGGACGGTAGCCGGGGGTTGACAGGCCGAAGCGCTCAATGCCGCTGTGAGCCTCTTGGAGCCCCTTCCCGAATATGGGGAGTCGGAGGCCGCTCGTCCAGGGCGGCACATGCGGACTCAGGTACCGGCAAACCCCCATTCGGGTCGGCGCTACCGGTAGACTGATGGAAAATCCCGCGGCGCTTGCGGGAACCGTCTACAGATGCTGACACAAGTCGAACGACGCAGCCCGCTCCCGGTCGCTCGGAGAACGGCCTGTGCTGTGCCAGAAAGGGCGCTTCGTGGCCGATTCCGGCAACCCCAATGAGAAGACCCCGTCCGTCTCCACCGGTGCGCCCGGCTCCCCCGAGTCCGGTCCGGCCGATGAGAAGGGCGAGGTGACCACCGCGTACGACGCCAGTGCCATCACCGTCCTGGAGGGCCTGGACGCGGTCCGCAAGCGGCCCGGCATGTACATCGGCTCGACCGGTGAGCGCGGGCTCCACCACCTTGTGCAGGAGGTCGTCGACAACGCGGTCGACGAGGCGATGGCCGGCTACGCCGACTCCATCGACGTCACGATCCTCGCAGACGGCGGGGTCCGGGTGATCGACAACGGCCGTGGTATCCCGGTGGGCATCGTGCCGTCGGAGAACAAGCCGGCCGTCGAGGTCGTCCTGACGGTGCTGCACGCGGGCGGCAAGTTCGGCGGTGGCGGGTACGCCGTCTCCGGTGGTCTGCACGGCGTGGGCGTCTCCGTCGTCAACGCGCTGTCGACGAAGGTCGCGGTCGAGGTCAAGACGGACGGTTACCGCTGGACGCAGGATTACAAGCTCGGTGTGCCGACGGCGCCGCTGGCCCGTAACGAGGCGACGTCCGAGACGGGTACGTCGGTGACGTTCTGGGCCGACCCGGATGTCTTCGAGACGACCGACTACTCCTTCGAGACGCTGTCGCGGCGCTTCCAGGAGATGGCCTTCCTCAACAAGGGCCTGACGCTGAAGCTGACGGACGAGCGCGCGGCGGCGAAGGCGGTCGTGGGCGCGGACGTCGCGGGTACGGACGCGGTGGAGAGCCGGGACGAGGAGCCGCCGGCCCGCTCGGTCACGTACTTCTACGAGGGCGGCATCGTCGACTTCGTGAAGTACCTGAACTCGCGGAAGGGCGAGCTGATCCATCCGACGGTCATCGACATCGAGGCCGAGGACAAGGAGCGGCTGCTCTCGGTCGAGATCGCGATGCAGTGGAACGCCCAGTACAGCGAGGGGGTCTACTCGTTCGCGAACACGATCCACACGCATGAGGGCGGTACGCACGAGGAGGGCTTCCGCGCGGCGCTGACCGGGCTGGTCAACCGGTACGCGCGGGAGAAGAAGCTGCTGCGCGAGAAGGACGACAACCTGGCGGGCGAGGACATCCGCGAGGGTCTGACGGCGATCATCTCGGTGAAGCTGGGCGAGCCGCAGTTCGAGGGGCAGACGAAGACGAAGCTGGGGAACACGGAGGCGAAGACCTTCGTCCAGAAGATCGTCCACGAGCATCTGACGGACTGGTTCGACCGTAACCCGGTCGAGGCGGCGGACATCATCCGCAAGGGGATCCAGGCGGCGACGGCGCGGGTCGCGGCGCGCAAGGCGCGGGATCTGACGCGCCGTAAGGGGCTGCTGGAGAGCGCTTCGCTGCCGGGCAAGCTGAGCGACTGCCAGTCGAACGACCCGTCCAAGTGCGAGATCTTCATCGTCGAGGGCGACTCCGCCGGTGGTTCGGCGAAGTCCGGCCGCAACCCGATGTACCAGGCGATCCTGCCGATCCGGGGCAAGATCCTCAACGTCGAGAAGGCGCGGATCGACAAGATCCTCCAGAACACCGAGGTGCAGGCGCTGATCTCGGCGTTCGGCACCGGGGTGCACGAGGACTTCGACATCGAGAAGCTCCGCTATCACAAGATCATTCTGATGGCGGACGCCGATGTCGACGGGCAGCACATCAACACGCTGCTGCTGACGTTCCTCTTCCGTTTCATGCGTCCGCTGGTCGAGGCCGGGCACGTCTATCTCTCCCGCCCGCCGCTCTACAAGATCAAGTGGGGCCGGGACGACCACGAGTACGCCTACTCCGACCGGGAGCGCGACGCGCTGGTGGAGCTGGGCAAGCAGAACGGGAAGCGGATCAAGGAGGACTCGATCCAGCGCTTCAAGGGGCTGGGCGAGATGAACGCCGAGGAGCTGCGCGTCACCACGATGGACACCGACCACCGGGTGCTCGGCCAGGTCACGCTGGACGACGCCGCCCAGGCCGACGATCTGTTCTCGGTGCTGATGGGCGAGGACGTCGAGGCGCGGCGGTCCTTCATCCAGCGCAATGCCAAGGACGTCCGCTTCCTCGACATCTAGTCGGTCACTGCTGACGGATTCGACAAGGCCGAAAGGAACACTGACCAGCGATGGCCGACGAGAACAACCCCGTATCCCCCGACAACCCGGGTACCCCCGACGCTCCGGGCTCCTCCGGCGACGGCGCCGCCCCCGCGACCCCTGGGGCCCCCGGGGCCGCCGGGGCCGCTGTGGCCCAGGAGGTCCAGCCGGTCGAGGGGCTGGCGATGCGCGTGGAGCCCGTGGGGCTCGAAACGGAGATGCAGCGCTCGTACCTCGACTACGCGATGTCCGTCATCGTCTCGCGTGCGCTGCCGGATGTACGGGACGGCCTCAAGCCCGTGCACCGGCGGGTGCTGTACGCGATGTACGACGGCGGGTACCGGCCCGAGAAGGGCTTCTACAAGTGCGCCCGCGTCGTCGGTGACGTGATGGGGACGTACCACCCGCACGGCGACTCCTCGATCTACGACGCGCTGGTGCGCCTCGCGCAGCCGTGGTCGATGCGGATGCCGCTGGTGGACTCCAACGGGAACTTCGGTTCGCCGGGGAACGACCCGGCCGCCGCGATGCGGTACACCGAGTGCAAGCTGATGCCGCTGTCGATGGAGATGCTCCGGGACATCGACGAGGAGACCGTCGACTTCACGGACAACTACGACGGCCGCAACCAGGAGCCGACGGTGCTGCCGGCGCGCTTCCCGAACCTGCTGATCAACGGTTCGGCGGGGATCGCGGTCGGGATGGCCACCAACATCCCGCCGCACAATCTCCGCGAGGTCGCGGCCGGTGCGATGTGGGCGCTGGAGCACCCGGACGCCTCGTACGAGGAGCTGCTGGACGCGCTGATCGAGCGGATCAAGGGCCCGGACTTCCCCTCGGGGGCACTGGTCGTGGGCCGTAAGGGCATCGAGGAGGCGTACCGTACGGGGCGCGGCTCGATCACGATGCGCGCGGTGGTCGAGGTCGAGGAGATCCAGAACCGCCAGTGCCTGGTGGTCACGGAGCTGCCGTACCAGACCAACCCGGACAATCTCGCTCAGAAGATCGCCGATCTGGTCAAGGACGGGAAGATCGGCGGCATCGCGGATGTCCGGGACGAGACGTCCTCCCGTACCGGACAGCGCCTGGTCGTCGTCCTGAAGCGGGACGCGGTCGCCAAGGTCGTCCTCAACAACCTCTACAAGCACACCGACCTCCAGACCAACTTCAGCGCGAACATGCTGGCGCTGGTGGACGGGGTGCCGCGGACGCTCTCGCTGGACGCGTTCATCCGGCACTGGGTGAGCCACCAGATCGAGGTCATCGTCCGCCGTACGCGCTTCCGGCTCCGCAAGGCGGAGGAGCGGGCGCACATCCTGCGCGGGCTGCTCAAGGCGCTGGACGCGATCGACGAGGTCATCGCGTTGATCCGGCGCAGCGACACGGTGGAGACGGCGCGCACCGGCCTGATGGGGCTGCTCGCGATCGACGACATCCAGGCGAACGCGATCCTGGAGATGCAGCTCCGCCGGCTCGCGGCCCTGGAGCGGCAGAAGATCGTCGCGGAGCACGACGAGCTCCAGGCGAAGATCAACGAGTACAACGCGATCCTGGCCTCGCCGGAGAAGCAGCGGGCGATCGTACGGGAGGAACTGGCCGTCATCGTCGAGAAGTTCGGCGACGACCGGCGCTCCAAGCTGGTGCCCTTCGACGGTGACATGTCCATGGAGGACCTGATCGCCGAGGAGGACATCGTCGTCACCATCACGCGGGGCGGCTACGTCAAGCGGACGAAGACGGACGACTACCGCTCGCAGAAGCGCGGCGGCAAGGGCGTACGCGGGACGAAGCTGAAGGAGGACGACATCGTCGACCACTTCTTCGTCTCCACGACCCACCACTGGCTGCTGTTCTTCACCAACAAGGGCCGGGTCTACCGGGCGAAGGCGTACGAGCTGCCGGACGCCGGACGGGACGCGCGCGGCCAGCACGTGGCCAACCTGCTCGCGTTCCAGCCGGACGAGCAGATCGCCGAGATCCTCGCGATCCGGGATTACGAGGCGGCCCCGTACCTGGTCCTGGCGACCAAGGCGGGCCTGGTCAAGAAGACCCCGCTGAAGGATTACGACTCCCCGCGCTCGGGCGGTGTCATCGCGATCAACCTGCGGGAGACCGACGCGGGCGCTGACGACGAGCTGATCGGCGCCGAGCTGGTGTCGGCCGCCGACGACCTGCTGCTCATCAGCAGGAAGGCGCAGTCGATCCGGTTCACGGCGACGGACGACACGCTGCGGCCGATGGGGCGCGCCACGTCCGGGGTGAAGGGGATGAGTTTCCGCGAGGGCGACGAGCTCCTCTCGATGAATGTCGTCCGGCCCGGTACGTTCGTCTTCACCGCCACGGACGGCGGGTACGCGAAGCGGACGGCCGTGGACGAGTACCGCGTCCAGGGGCGTGGCGGGCTCGGCATCAAGGCCGCCAAGATCGTGGAGGACCGGGGTTCGCTCGTCGGCGCGCTGGTGGTCGAGGAGAGCGACGAGATCCTGGCGATCACCCTCGGCGGTGGTGTGATTCGCACGCGAGTCAACGAAGTCAGGGAGACGGGCCGTGACACCATGGGCGTCCAACTGATCAACCTGGGCAAGCGGGATGCCGTCGTCGGCATCGCGCGCAACGCCGAGGCGGGCCGCGAGGCCGAAGAGGTCGACGGGGACGGGGACCCGGGGGCCGAAGCGGCCGGTGCGGCGGAGGTCGCCGGGGGCAGCAGGCCCCCGGCCGGGCAGCACGAGGAGTAACGCGTGAGTGGAGCCACGGGCGCCGGATCCCCCGCTTCCGGGGGGACCTCAGGGGGGACCTCCGGGGTGCCGGGCGGCGTTCCGGGCGGGACGGCCGGTGTTCCGGGCGGGACGGCCGGTGTTCCGTCGGGGGTTCCCGGCGGGGTGTCCGGTGTTCCGGCCGGAGGGGCCTCAGGGGTTCCGTCCGGCGGGGCGTCCGGGGGCACCTCCGCCGGGACCTCCGGCCGTACGCCCGCCGGGAGCGCCGGCGGGAACGGCGCCCGTGGCTCCACCGCCGACTCCCAGGGAGTTACGGTGACCGACACTCGGGGCGAGAAGTCCCCGTACGAGACTTACGGTGCTGGGCAGCCGCAGCCGGCCGCCCAGCCGTACCACCCGCCGCAGGCGTATCCGTCTCCGGGCGGCGGGGCCACGCAAGCCGGAACGGGCCCCATGCCGGCGCAGGCCGGACACCAGGGTCAGCAGAGCCATCAGGGTCAGCAGGGAGCATCCGTGACATCTGTCCCCCCCGCCGCCGCAGCAGCCGGTGGCGCCCCGACCGCCGCCCCGCCGGCCGGCCCGGGCGCCGCAGCGACAGCGGCCGTACGCCTGCCGAGGACGGGGGCGCGCACCACCCCGCGCACCCGCAAGGCACGACTGCGGGTCTCGAAGGCCGACCCGTGGTCGGTGATGAAGGTCAGTTTCCTCCTCTCGATCGCGCTCGGCCTCTGCACGATCGTGGCGGCGGCGGTGCTGTGGATGGTCATGGACGCGATGGGCGTCTTCTCGACCGTCGGCGGCACGATCAGTGAGGCGACGGGGTCCAACGAGAGCAACGGGTTCGACCTCCAGTCGTTCCTGTCGCTGCCGCGCGTGCTCCTCTTCACCTCGGTCATCGCCGCGATCGACGTGGTGCTCGCCACCGCGCTCGCCACGCTCGGGGCCTTCATCTACAACCTCTCCGCGGGCTTCGTGGGCGGCGTCGAGCTGACGCTCGCCGAGGACGAGTGACCACGGGGTTTACCGATTTTGGGGCTGGCCCTGAAGTGCGCTAATCTTCAGGGGCAGCGCGGGGCTATAGCTCAGTTGGTTAGAGCGCATCCCTGATAAGGATGAGGCCACAGGTTCAAATCCTGTTAGCCCCACCGCGTGAAGGCCCCCAGCCGTTTGACGGCTGGGGGCCTTTGGTTCATGCGTCGCCCCTACGTGATTCACGCATGGTTCACGCGGCAGAAGACGGTAGTTGAGGCGCGGACAGGTCACCGAACGGTATCGGTCGGTGTGTATAGTCGGGCGCCAGTAGTCCCTTACGTCAAGGAAAGACGAGGTCGCGCGGTGAAGAAGCTTCTCCTGGTCGCACTGGCCGCCATCGGCGGGCTCCTCGTGTACCGCCAGATCCAGGCGGACCGCGCCGAGCAGGATCTGTGGACGGAGGCGACCGACTCCGTGCCCGCAGGTTCGGGTGTGTGAGACGCGGCAGTCCTGAGGCGAGCCCCGGTCGCTGAGCGGCCGGGGCTTCGTGCTGCCCGGGGGCGGGCGGGGTGCGTGGTCGTCTGCGGTTGTCGTGTGCGTACGGGGTGGGCAGACAGGGGCGCGGGCGGCGGGGCAGGATGGTCCCTCGCAGGCGGTACGGGTCCCTGTGTGCGCGGAGACGCGGGCATCGGGCATACGGACGTACAGGTACACAGGCATACGGCCACACAGGCACACCGTCGTGCAGGCATACGGTCATACGGACGCGCGGTCATACGGGCGTACGGGTGCCACCGGCACCCGGGCGGCCACGGGCAGGGGGAGCAGGACGTGATGGGGCAGAGCGGCAGGGGCGGCAGGGCGCGGGCGGTGTCGGCCGCGGCATCCGCGATGTGCGTGGCGGCGGCCCTCGGCGTGGGGATGGCGCTGCCCGGGCCGGCCTGGGCAGCGGCGGGAGACCCGGCCCCGTACGCCTTCGACCCCGGCGCGCGGAGCGTCACCGGCGCGACCACCACCAGCGAGGCGCCCCCGCTGGACACGGAGGGCCCGTACCGCGACACCATCGAACCGGGCGAGAAGCGCTTCTACCGGCTGGACATCCCGAAGCGCACGAGCGACTACGTCTCGGCGGTCGCCGTGCCCGAACCCGGGACGAAGGTGGCCTACGGGGACAAGATCGAGGTCACCGTCCAGAACCGGGAGGGCACCAACTGCTCCTCGAACTACGCGAATTTCGGGTCGCAGGGGCAGTACGCCAGGCCGCTGGCCGCCTACGCCTACCGGCAGCTCAAGGAGGGGTCGCCCACCTGCCAGGAGACGGGGACGTACTACGTCGTCGTCGAGCGGACCAGCGACGTGGCGAAGGGCTCCTCGGCCGCGCCCTGGGCGGTGGAGCTCCGGCATCTCGTCGAACCGGGGCTCACGGAGACCGGCCCGACCCAGGCCCCCTCGCAGTGGCCGAGCGCCTCCCCCGAGCCCGTCACGGGCCCGGTGCGCGAGCGGGCGGGCGGCAGCGGTTTCGCCGAGGCCAAGGGGGTGGAGCCGGGCGAGTGGACGACGAAGATCGAACCGGGTGCCTCGGTCTTCTACCGGGTGCCCGTCGACTGGGGCCAGCAGCTCTTCGCCAGCGCCGACATCGGCAGCTCGGACGGGCAGGGGTACGTGAGCGGCGCGCTCTCCCTGGCGCTGTACAACCCGGCGCTCGGCTTCGTCGACAGCGGCAGCCTCGCCGCGTACGACGGCAAGCAGAAGAGCACCGCGCTGGACCCGTTGCCGCCGGTGGCCTACGAGAACCGCTTCGCCAACCGGTCGGGCGACCGGGAGATGCGGTTCGCGGGCTGGTACTACCTGAAGGTCGGACTCAGCCCCGAGGTGGGCGAGAAGTTCGGGCAGAAGCCGTACGGGCTGACGCTCCGCGTCAACATCAAGGGGACGCCGAAGGCCGCCCCCGGGTACGACGGACCCGCGGGGGTGTTCTCCGTGACCGACGACGACCGGGACGCGGCCGGCAGCGGCGATGCGGTGGCGGACACGGCGCGCGGCGACACGATGGCCCTGGTCGCGGCGGGCGGGATCGGCACGGGCACGGTGCTGCTGGCCGGGCTCGGCGTGTGGACGCTGCTGGCGCGGCGGCGGGGCGCGCGGGCGTGAGCGGAGGCGTGGGCGGAGGCGTGACGCGCGGGCGTGAGCAGGGGCGTGGCGGAGGCGGGGGCGGAGTGCGCCTCTGAGCCCCGGGTCAGATCTGGGTGAGGGCCCAGAAGCCGACCGCGAAGCAGGCCAGGGCCAGCAGCAGGACCGGGATCGCCACCTTGGGGGGCGGTCCCGGCCGTCTCCGGGGCGCGTGGTGCGCGACGGTACGGTGCGCCGGGTGCCCCTCGTGCTGGTCGTGGCCCTGGTGCGGGTGGGGCTGAGGCGCCTGGGGGGTCCGGGGGGTCCCGGGGGTCTGCTGGGTGTAGGGCCGGGTGAGCGAGTACTCCTGCCGTACGGCCGAGGTCTCGGCCTGGGCGAGTTCGGCGGGCGAGAGCGGGGCGCCTTGCGGGAACGGCTGGGGCAGCGGCTGGGGGGAGGGCTCCGGCAGGGGCTGCGACGGAGATATCCGGGGCGCGTGAGGTGCCTGTGGTGCAGGGGATGCATAGGGCGCCTGAGCGGCTTGGGGCGTCTGAGGGGCCTGCTGCTGGGCCGGTGGCGGGGGAAGGTGGAAGCTCCCCGTCTCCGACATGGCGGTCGGCATGTCGGTCGGGGGCGGCGTGTGCGGGCCGGCGGCCGTCCCCGGAGCCGCGGCCTCCGCCCCGGGGGTGGAGGCGGGGGCAGGGGTGGGTGTCGGCGTGGGGGTCGGCTCAGGAGCCGGTACGGGCGCGGACGGGTCCCCCGATACGGGCACGGACGCGGCCCCCGCTTCGGCGGGCGCGGCCGTGGGGGCGGGCGCGGGTGATGGCGCGGGCTTCCGTACGGGGCCGGACGGGCCGAACCCGTCCGGCAGCGGCCCGATCTGGTCGAAGATCTCGACCGGCTCCTCGTCCTCCCCGCCCTCGGGGAGGAGATCGACGGCCGCCGCCAGCGCCTTGCGCGCGCCCGTGGCCGTACGGAACCGGGCGTCCGGGTCCGTCTGGACGAGCCCCGCCAGAACCTGCCAGAGGGGCTCGGGGATGCCCTGGGGCGCCCCCGGGGTGCCGTGGGCCGCGAAGTGCTCGACGAGCGCCTTGGAGTCGGGTTTCTGGCCCTGGAGCAGATAGAGCGCGACGAGGCCGACCGCGAAGAGGTCGGCGGGGAAGTCGGGCTCCGCGCCCATCATCTGCTCGGGCGCGAAGTAACCCGGCGTCCCCACCACGTAGTTGGTCTCCGTGAGGCGCGGCTCCCCCTTGCGCATGGAGATCCCGAAGTCGGAGAGGCGCAGGTGCGGGCGGGCCGTTCCGGTGGCGTCCAGCAGGATGTTGGCGGGTTTGATGTCCCGGTGCACGACGCCCTCCGCGTGCACCGCGGCGAGGGCGGCCAGCAGTTGGTCGAGCAGGGTGCAGACGAACCGGGGCGGCAGCGGGCCGTAGTCGCCGATGACATGCGCCAGCGACCCGCCGGTCACCAGGTCCATGGTGAACAGCACCTTGTCGTCGTCCGCGGCCCAGCTCGCCGGGGCGAGGACATGCGGGTGGTCGATCCGGAGCGCCTGCTCGCGGACGAACCGCAGCAGGGTGTGGGCGTCGCTCTGCTGGAGGACCTTGGCCGCCACGTACCGCCGTCGCCGGTGGTCCCAGGCGCGCCAGACGGCACCCACCCCGCCGCGGCCGATCGGGTCGATCAGCTCGTACCGCCCCGCGAAGACCTCACCCATGGCGCAGCGCCCGCTCCCCGTAGTCCCGATTGCCCTGTAAGTCCTGCTGTTCCCGGCGAACGCCCCCGCCGGGCTTCCCCGCCGGACGCCCCCGCCGGACGTTCCTGCCGGGAAACCCTGCCAGGCGTCCCGTCGGACGTCCCCGCCGGACGTCCCGACGCCTAACTCTGGTGCGCCTCGTAGTGCGCGATCGCGTCGGCGGTACGCCCGGCACCGTAGACCCGGAGGAACTCTGCCAGTTCGGGCTGGGTCGGTGCGAGGGAGTCCGCCGCGTCTATGATGTCGCCGGCCGCGGCGACCGAGCGCAGCAGGGACTGGATCTCGCGCACGACCCGGCGCACGGTGGGCGCGCCCGTGCTGTTCGTCGTCTGGCTGGTGCCGGTCAGGACGGAGCCGCCCTGGGACTTCTTGATCTCCTCCATCCGGTCGGTGGCCTCCCCGGCGCTGACGCTGCCGTCCGCCACCTGCCCCGCCAGATCCTGGAGCGCCTGGACCCGCTGGACGACGGCGGGGTTGCCGATCTTCGCGCGCTGGCCGCTCATCAACTGCGACAGCATGGGAGCCGACAGCCCCAGCACAGCGGCGAGCCGCGCCTGGTTCAGCCCCAGGTCATCGATGAGGCGGCGGAAGAGCGCCCCCAGAGGCTCCCCGTACCAGCTTCTCTGCAGCTCTCTGGCTCTGGCCGTCGATTCCTGCTGTGCGGCATCCATACGCGTCTCCCCATCGCTTCCCCAATGCGGCGGCTTCGCTGCTGCGAACCTCGTGGGGCATCTTACGGAGCGTGGTCGCACACGGGGAGCCCCCATCGTTTTGCGGGATCCCCCGGAACACCCGGTACTCTGGTTTCCGGTGATGGGGGGATCCGATCTCCACTGGTCGGCGTACCCGTCTTCCCCGGGGCCTTAGCTCAGTTGGTAGAGCGCTGTCTTTGCATGGCAGATGTCAGGAGTTCGACTCTCCTAGGCTCCACATCAATAGAGGTCCCCTGACCAGCGGAAACGCCGGTCAGGGGACCTCTCTGTGTTCATAACGTCAGCACCGTGTCAGCACCGATCTGATTTACGTTTCCCCACGTGGCGTACATCAAGAAGCGGGACAAGCGTGACGGATCGGCCAGCTTCACGGTCATGTGGAGGGCCGGCGGAGTTCGTGGCGGCAAGCAGGAGTCCGAGGTTTTCGAGGGCGAGGCAGCCGCCGAGCGCTTCCGTGATCTGGTGAACGGCCACGGCCAGCAGTGGCCCCCGGGGTGGACCCGCGGTCAGGGGTTTGTCGTCGATCGGCGGCGTGCGGACGTAATGTTCGAGCCGTTCGCGCTCGCCTACGTCGACCGGCTCACCGGCATTCAGGGTGATACGCGTAGCAAGTACAAAAAGGAAATACGGGAGAACATGGCCCCGTGGTTCGGGCCGTACTCCGTGGAGGGCGGCGAGGGCGGCATCGTCCGCACCATGGTTCAGGAGTGGGTCAACGACCTTGAAGCCGGACGCCTCGCTCCGCTCGACCCGCGTGACCGGAAGCCCCGGACCGCGTACGCGCCGAAGACTGTGCACAACAAGCACGGCCTTCTCAGTGCGATCCTTCAGTCGGCTGTGGACGCGGAACCGTCGCTGCGGGCGGCCAATCCGTGCGCGAAGACCCGGCTGCCTCGGCTCGACGGAGCCGAGGACGAGGAGGAGATGGTCTTCCTCGAACGCGACGAGTGGGCCTGGATCTACGCATGCCTTCGCGATGACGCCAAAGACCTTGCCGAGACCATGGCGGAGACCGGCTTCCGGTGGGGCGAGGCCACCGCTCTCCAGCCCCGCGATCTCCGGCGGCGCAACGGGCGCCCCGCCATCCGGGTGCAGAGGGCCTGGAAGAAGGACGAGGACGGCAAGTCCGTGCTCGGCGCCCCGAAGACCAAGAAGTCGCGCCGTACGGCCGTCATCACGCACAAGCTGGACCGAATGCTCCGGCGTCGCGCCAAGGGCTTGGCCCAGGACGCCCTGATCTTCACCGGCCCCGAAGGGGGCAAGTGGGACCCCGGCACTTTCCGCCGCTTGCGGTGGATACCGGCGATCGAGCTGGCCGCCGAGAGGTACGGCCTCATCAAGCGACCGCGCATCCATGACCTCCGTCACTCCCACGCGTCGTGGCTGATCGCCGCCAAGGTGCCGCTGCCGGCCATCCAGGGGCGGCTCGGCCATGAGTCCATCACGACCACCGTGGACCGCTACGGGCACCTCCTTGACGCCTTGGACGATGAAGTCGTGGCCGCCGTCGAATGGGCCATGGACCCGACCGCTCCGTTGCCCGGTTTCCTGGCGGACTCCGGCCTTGCCTCCGCGACGGACGGACTCCCCCGGGTCCCCCGTCAGCCCTCAGGACTGGCTCAGGAGAGTTGGAAGGACGCTGGCGACACACCGCAGGAGGACTTCGTGGAGCACGGGAACGGCCCGGTCTTCGTCATCACCCTGGGAGGCCGGGAGGTGCCGTTCGCGGACCGCCGGCACGCACAGGATGTCGTCGATCAGTGGAACGACGACCACGAGGAGGAGAGCGCGGCCATGCGGGCGGACGGCTGGCCCGAGGAGAAGATCGCCCGTCACGGAGCCCTTGCCCCGGAGGAACGCGAACGCCGGCCCGGCGGAGGGCCCGTCTGGACCCGGATGCCGGAGCGGCAATTCGTGTACTCCGCCCTGGCGTCGTACGAAGCGGACGGCACCCTGACGTACGAGCCGCTTCCGGTGAGCGGCCGGTGGAGGTGGGAGTTCGAGCACGACGGCTTCACCACGCGGTCCGCGGAATTCCGGACCGAGTCCCGCCACGGCGCCATGGAGGCGCACGCCCGGGGCATCAACAGGTCGGCTGTCTCCAGGGCTTTTGAGCGGGCCCGGGGGGAGGCTCTGGAGGTGTGCGTCAAGAACCGGAACGCTGACCTAGCTGGTACACAGGCATGACACCGTGCCACCCCCCGAAGGGTGTTCCACCGTAACGAGTGAGTCGGGGGTGGGAGACAGCCTCCCTCCCCGGGCGATACTCAGTGGCTCTGCCGAGGTGCCGCCGTGCAGCGCCGCACTGGTTTCGCCGAGTCGCGGCCTCACGTAGCTTGCGCGAGTTACACGGGCCCACCTCGCCGTACTCTCCGGAGAACACAGCGAACTACAGGTCGCCATCCGGGGACGGCGCGCTCCCTACCACAGAACGTGCCGCAGTTGCGCGGGAGGCGTTCGCCAGAAGCTACGGGCTGAGGTATGAGCTCGAACGTGTTCGCTCCTCGGACCGTAGTTGAACCCGAGTGACACCCGAGCCCGGCCTCGTCACCAGAGGCTGAGGGGTGACAGCCTGCCGCGATCGCTGCCCGGGTCCTTGTCAGGATCTGAGCTTGGGACTCTTCAGCCTCGTGTCTGGCTCGGATGGCCACGGTGACCGCGAACCTGCTTCAGGTCTGTCCCGTAAAGGATCTCCAGGTCTTTTCGGGCGCCGTTGGCCGTCGTGCGGGCCGCTCGTGTATCAGGCGAGGGCGAGGCTGTGCATCCGGGCGATGCCGAGGATGGCTGGTCCCCAACGGCCGGTTGCGCAACGCTGCCCGGTGCGGGACCAGTAGTGTCGGTGGCCCTGGTGTTTACGGACAGGGAGCGGACGGATGCGGTCTGATGAACCATCCCGGGGGTCACGGGTTGATCCTTGGCTCGGCCACTATGCGCAGCGGGCCGAGGGGATGGTCGCGAGTGAGGTGCGGGCGCTGTTCGCGGTGGCGTCGCGGCCGGAGGTCGTGTCACTGGCGGGCGGGATGCCGAATGTGTCCGCTCTGCCCATGGATGCCGTCGCGGCGATGATGGCCGACCTGGTGGCGGAGCGCGGGGCGGTTGCCTTGCAGTACGGGTCCGCTCAGGGGGATCCGAGTCTGCGGGAGACGATCTGCACGGTGATGGCGGCCGAGGGCATCGACGCGCGCCCGGATGACGTGGTGGTCACCGTCGGCTCGCAGCAGGCGCTGGACCTGGTCGCGCGGGTGTTCCTCGATCCGGGCGACACGGTGGTCACCGAGGGCCCGACGTACGTCACCGCGCTGGGGACGTTCGCCGCGTACCAGGCCCGCGCCGTCCACGTCGACATGGACGAGCAGGGCGTGCTCCCCGAAGCCCTGGCGGAGACGTTCGCCCGGCTGGAGCGCGCCGGGCGGGCGGCGAAGCTGTTCTATACCGTGCCGACCTATCAGAATCCGGCGGGGGTCACGCTGGTTGCAGAACGGCGGCTACGGGTTCTGGAGGTGTGCAGGCGGGCCGGGGTGCTGGTGCTGGAGGACAACCCTTACGGGCTGCTGCACCTGGAGGGCGAGCCGATGCGGGCTCTGCGCGCGGATGCCCCTGCGGATGTCGTCTACCTGGGGTCGTTCTCCAAGACCCTGGCCCCGGGCCTGCGGGTCGGCTGGGCCCTGGCGCCGTCCGCGGTGCGGGACAAGCTGGTGCTGGCCGCCGAGAGCGCGATGCTCTCCCACTCTGCCTTCGCCCAGATGGCCGTGGACCGGTACCTGCGCACCCAGCCGTGGCAGGAGCAGCTGAAAGCCTTCCGGGAGATGTACCGGGAGCGGCGTGACGCGATGCTCGGCGCCCTGGAGGAGCACATGCCGGCCGGGGTGTCGTGGACGCGGCCGGGTGGAGGCTTCTTCGTGTGGGTGACGCTGCCGGAGGGGCTGGACTCGAAGGCCATGCTGCCTCGCGCTGTCCAGAACAGAGTGGCCTATGTGCCGGGGACCGGCTTCTACGCCGACGGCGCCGGGCAGCGGACCATGCGCCTGTCGTACTGCTATCCGCCGCCCGCGCGGATCATCGAGGGCGTGCGGACCCTGGCCGGGGTGGTTCGCGGCGAGCTGGAGCTGTGGGAGACCTTCGGCACCACCGCGCGTTCGCACAGCCCCGGGCCGCAGACACCGGGCCCGGACCACTCCTGACCCCGCCGACTTGCCAGAGAAACGGATGAGCATGAGCGACCTGAACGTCACCGTCATCGCCGGGGGGCTGTCACCGGAGCGCGAGGTGTCACTGCGCTCCGGGGCGAGGGTGGTCGACGCGCTGCACCGGGCCGGGGTCGAGGTGGAGCTCCGCGACGTCGACAAGGATTTGCTGCCCGCCCTGGCCCAGGACCCGCCGGGCGTGGTCTTCCCCGTGCTGCATGGCGTCGCCGGGGAGGACGGGACCATAAAGGAGGTCCTGGAGCTGGCCGGCGTGCCCTACGTCGGAGCCCGCCCGCACGCGTGCCGTACGGCGTTCGACAAGACCACCGCCAAGGCGATCCTCCAGGACGCCGGGCTGCGGACCCCGGAGTCGGTGACGCTGCCGAAGCAGGCGTTCCACGACCTGAGCGCGCCCGCGCTGACCGGCCGGATCGTCGAGCGGCTGGGACCGGATCTGTTCGTCAAGCCGCGCGCCTGCGGCTCGGCCTTCGGTGTGAGCCGGGTCGAGTCGCCCCAGGACCTCCCGCAGGCCCTGATGGCGTGCTTCGCGTACCACGACGAAGCGCTGATCGAACGGCGGGTGAGGGGCACGGAGATCGCCGTGGGGGTGGCTGATCTCGGTGACGGGCCGCGCGCGCTGCCCGCGGTCGAGATCGACGCGGGAAGCGGCCTGTACGACTACACCGCCCGCTACACGCCCGGGGCCGTCGAGTTCCACTGCCCGGCCCGCCTTTCCGCCGAGGTGGCCCAGGAGGCCGCCCGGGTGGCTGTCGCCGCACACCAGGCGCTCGGACTGCTGGATCTGTCGCGTACGGACGCGATCGTCACCGCGACCGGTGAGGTCTTCGTCCTGGAGACGAACGTCGCCCCCGGGATGACGGAGACCAGTACCTACCCCATGGCACTCGCGGCTGTCGGCCTCGACTTCGGCGTCTTCTGCCGCGACCTCGCGGCCCAGGCCGCCCACCGGCACGGCCCGTCTGCCTGATGGCACGCGGGGGCCGCCGTACCCGGGCGGGGTGCGGCGGCCCCCGCGCGTGCTATTGGCCGGGTCCGGCGAGCCGGTACAGCGAGATGTGCCGGCCGCTGGTGTCCGCGTCGTACGGGGTGCGCTCCCAGTCCTCCCACCGCTCGCGCAGCAGCAGTCCCGCCTCTCCGGCGAGCGCGTCGATCTGCTCGGGCCGCCAGTAGCGCATCTGACCCGGCAGCACCCGCACCGGCTGCCCGTCCCGCAGGACGACCTCGGAGTAGTGGAACTCCTGCTCCTCGTCGCGGTTCTCGGCGGCGAAGACCACCACGGTGTCGGTGGTCCGCCGCTTGAGCGCCACCACGCTCTCCTCCGCGGGGAACACCCCCGGATGCGGGCCGTCGGGCAGCCGCTGTCCGGGACGCGGTACGAACGTCTCGATCAGGAGCGTGCCGGTGCCGGTGAGCATGCGGGCGGCGTTGTGCAGGAACGCCCGCTGCGTTGCCTCGGAGGCCAGCAGGAAGAAGGTGTTGAACAGGGCGCACACGAGATCCGTCCGCCTGTCCGCGACATAGTGGGCGGCATCCGCCGTGATCGGCGTGACGGGCAGGGCACCTACCTTCTTCGCGAGTTGCCGCGTCATCTCCTTGGACGCGTCGACCGCGAGGACCGGAACGTGCTCGGCCAGCGGCAGCGTGACCCGCCCGGTACCGGAGCCGATCTCCACGGCGGGTGTGGCGCCCGCGAGTTCGGCCAATAATCGGATCTGCGCGGTCGACGGCACGAAGTCGCCGTACAGGCCGTCGTACTCATCAGCCGTACGCTCGCCGTAGGTGTCACTGTCGTATGTCACGGAGATTCCCTTCGTCGGGGGTTCAGCACGGCCGGGGGCGGAATGCCACTCCGGTTGGTGCGCTTCTTGGTGCGCGTCTTGGTGCGCTTTGCGGGCCGGCCGGTGAGGTTGCCGTCCGCAGGCCCGGGTGTCGGCCGGCGTATCCGGCCGGGAGACTCCGACCGGCACGGCGTCGGCCCGTAACGCCGCGCCGGCCTGAACCTCCGGCGGCGCAAGCCCCCGCCGGGAGGGAAGCCGAGGGGGAGCAGCACCACCGTGCGGGCGGATGTGCTCGGCGCCCTGCGCCTGCCCGTCACCAAACGTCCCAGGTGCCGCGCTTGGCGATCAGCTCGACCGCCTTCCACTCCGTGGGCCAGGGCTCGGCGCCTCCGCCGTCGAACTGGCGGCGGAGGTAGGGGACACCGTCGCGTACGTCGGTGAGCACGGCCCTACAGCCCCGGGAGGTGTCGCGGACGAGGTCGCCCACCCCCGCTCGGCGAGGCACCGCCGCGCGGGTCACTGCCCACCCTCCTGCGACATCTCGCTCCGCGCCGTGCGACGGCGTTGGCTCTCGACAGCGTCGATCGCCCTCGCGCAGCCCTCGCCCTGCCCGACGCGGGCCCGGTAGTCCGCCCAGTCGCCGGCGGCCCAGTGGTCCAGCCAGGCAGGGAAGTCCTCGCCGCTCACCGGTCGGCGTCCACGGCCGGGACGCCGTACATCGACGCGCACGGGTCGCAGGCGAGCAGGGTGGCACCGTGCAGAATCGGCACCGGGTATTGGGGGTCCGGAGTCGCGCCGCACCAGCAACACGAGTGGCCCGCAATCTGCTGAGGGCTCAGCCGTTCGCGGTGGATTGCCGGGGCGTCCACGTACACGCCGGTGGAGGGCTGTCTGCTGCGCGTCGTCATAGGGGTGCCTCGTGGTCGGGAAGCTTGCGACGGCCATCTCCCGCGGGGAGACCGAAGACGGCCTTCGGCGTCTGCGGCGTTCACAGGAGAGCGCTGTCCAGTACAACGCCGGAGAGTGGTCAACGGGCAGGAAAAAGCGCGCTGTTGCTACTCGCGGTGACCGGAAATTTGTGAAGGACGGGATCCGCGCAACCCCTCCACGCCTCGTGATCAAACGGATACGGTGAGCGTGTGGAAGGCAATTCCCGGCTTCAGGCCCACATGATCGAACACGCCTTCAAACAGGGCTCGTTGGCCGAGCGGGTGAACGAAGAGCTGATGGCGGCCGGTTACCGGGGGACCGTCGGCGACCGCACGGTCCGCAACTGGGTCACCGGAAAATCCCGCTGGCCGCACCAGCGCCGGCGCGACGCCCTCACGGCAGTATTCGGATGCACACCCGCGTGCCTCGGCTTCTATCCGCCGGGCATGGCCGCACCGCCCTACGAGGACCCCGAAGTCATGCTTCGACGACGCTTTTGCACCGCCGCCTTCGCGCTCGCCGCCCCCGCCCTGCCGGCCGTCGACACCCGTCCCACCGCCGTGGGCACCTCGGACGTGATCCGTCTGCGGGGCGGTTTGGACCGGCTCACCCTTCTCGATCAGAAGCAGGGCGGACACGCCGCCCTCGAACGCGCCGCGCTCGCCGGCGCGGCCGAGGCCATAGGCATGCAGGACCGGTCCGCCTCGCAGACGATCCGGCAACGGCTGTTCGGCGTGGCTGCTGCCTACACCACGGCCGCCGCCTGGTCGTGCATCGACGCCCGACGGCTCGATCACGCCGAGCAACACGTGAACGAGGCGCTTCGACTGGCCGGGCTGTCGCAGGACTCCGTGGCACTGATGCGGGTGTGGAACTCCACCTCGATCCTCGCGCACCAGCTCGGCCGCCACGCCGAAAGCGTGGCAGCGGCTCAGGCCGCCCAGTCCTGTACGATCACGCGCCGCGATCCGCTGTTCGGATCCCTCGCGCACGCCCGTGCCGCAGTAGCACACGCCGACCAGGGCGATCGGCAGGCCGCGATCCGCTCGATCGGATACGCCGAGGAAGCCCTTGAGCGAGCCGATACGCGCCCCCGTCCGGCGTGGGTCGCCTTCTACGGGCCCGCGGAACTGTACGCCTTGACCGGGATCGTCCGCAGACGTCTCGGCCAGCACGCGGAGGCCGAGACCGCCTCCCACCATGCCCTGGCCATGCTCCCCGCGACGTATCGGCGCAACCGCGCGATGACGGTCGTGGACCTCGCCGTCGCCCAGCTCCACCAGGGTGACGTGGAGCAGGCTTGCGCCACGACCGAGATCGCTTTCACCCTGATGTCCGGGGGGCCGCTGCCCGGCCGTCTGCGCGTCCTGCTCGGCGACTTCTACCGTGATCTCCTCACGCTCGCGTCCACCACCACCGTGGCGCGTGAGTGGGCCGACCGTTACCGATCCGAATGGAGTTCCGCGTGACCACGGCATCCGCCATCGACCTGCGCCGCTACGGACACAACGACCTGCCCGGCATCCGGCAGACCCTGCTCGACGTCCATGCCGACGCCTACTTCGACCGGCGGCACGAGGAGTTCGTACAGCGCTTCCCCTGGTTCGTGGACCACTGGGGCGGACGTGACGGCTTCGCCTGCGTGGTCGCCTACGAGAACGGACAGCCAATCGGCTTCACCTACGGGGCACCAGGCGAACCGGGACGCGAATGGTGGCGCGAACACGTGGCCGTGGACCCGGCCGACCCGTCGACGTTCTCCATCTCGGAACTGATGCTGAGGCCGGAGTGGCGGAAGCAGGGGCTCGGGGAACGGCTGCACACCGCCCTGCTCGCCGACCGGGCGGAGGCCCTGACCGTGCTCACCGTGGACACCAGACGTCCCCGGCTCCAGGCGTTGTACGAGAGCTGGGGATACCGGAAGATCGGCGAAAACCAGCCGTTTCCGGACTCCCCGCTGTACGCCGTGATGCTGCTCGACCGCACGCACACGGCCTGACCTCCCCGAACAACCGCCTCCCGCAGGAGCCATCCGCACTTCCGCAGGGGGCTGCGGTCCCCTGCCCGGCTTGCCGAGGTCTGGCAGGGGACCGTCTTGTCCGGCAGGGGTGGGTGTTCACCACAGACTCAGAGGGCGGCCTGCCGCCGCTGCTGTCCGGATACGGAGAGCCATCTCCGTCTTGGACGCCCTGTTGGCGAGCCCGCTCCGTATGGTCTCGCCGATAGCGCGCGAGCGGCCGGCCGGCCCGCGAAGGTCGGCCAGAGGGCTGCTGGGGTTGCGGCGACGCGCGATCCACTCGGCTCGGTTTTCCGCCGGAGTTCCCAGCCGCAGGTGTTCCGGCCGCTGGCACGAATGGTTGTCGCACGTATGGCAGACCGTCGGGCTGTCGTTGTCCCACCCGAGCCGAGGAATCACGCCGTGCGCGAGCTGGTAGCCGTACAGATGGCCGGGGACCGTGCCGCGCCGAGTCCGGCCAGGCCGCGACGCTGCCCGAAAACTGGCATGTCCGGTGCTGGAGATGCCCCCGAAGAAGAACCAGCAGCCATCGGGCGAATCGGTGCGGTAGACCTTGGCCCAGTAACGGGCCTGAACGGATTCGTCAGCCAGCCAGGTCTCCCACTCAACAGCCGGAATACGTACGGGTGTTGGCTCGCCGATGAGGGCAAGCTGCTCATCAACGTGAACGGGCCCGGACCCGTTCACCGCCGAGAGCGGGAAGAGTCCGGGCCCGAGGCTGTTCTCAGGCGGCATCAGCCCGGCTGCCGTCCGGAGTGACGGCCGGAGCCGGGGCGCCCGAAAGCGAGAGAGACTGATCCGACGCCTCTGCCCGAGGCTTACGTCCTCGGGACGGGCGAGGGCGCTCGACACGGGCCCGCAGCGACTCGATGACCTCCTTCGCGCGAGCTGCGGTAACAGGCTTCGCCTCCCGCTCCAACTCCTCCGCCGGTACCCCCAGCAGTTCCGAGACCAGCTCGGCATCGCCGTCGAACAGCCGCAGAACGACAGCGGCAGCTTCCCGTGCCGTGACGTCGGCCTCTTCCTTCGCCTTCGTCGCCTTCGCCGCAGCTTCACGTGCGGTCAACGCGGTCGCGGCGGCCAACTCCCGCGTTTTCGCCTTCAGCGCTTCAGCGGCGCGAACCCGCCGGCGCAGCTCCGCCGCGCTCACCGGCCCTGCCGAAGTGGTGCTCACGCCTGCCCCCAAGTCCTGTTCGACAACACTGCTCTTCGCGCGCACCGTAGACACAGGTCCGCGGACATCTCGAACCATCAGCTCATCGGTGCCGGCCTCAAAGACTTGATGCCTCCGGCGGGTCCTCTCTCGGAGGGGGGTGGGGGCTTGTTGGTTGGGTGCGGGGGCGTTGTGGTGCGGGTGGTGAGGGCGGGGTTCCCTCCTCGGTCGGACACCCCAAGGGGCGTACCAGGAACCCGGTCACGGTGTCCAGGCCGGGCCGCTGCGCGGTCGCTTCGCGAGCCTGGACACCGTGCCCGGAACCCTGGTACGGCGGAGCTGTCCGACCGAGGAGGGAACCCCGCCCAGGTCCGTTGTGGGCGGGCCCGGTCGGGTGGGTGCGGGTCGGCAGGGGAGAGAAAGGGCAGGTCAGGCGCTATTTCTGGGTTGCCCCGACCCCCTGAAACGTGGTTTAATTAGTCATGTCGGAAGGGGAGGGCAACCCTCGGCCGACGTCGGCAGGCCGACCGGCCGCCGACAATCCCTCTCACCAGGAGCAGAGCAATGGGATCTTCCCGAGCTGACGTGAACCCCAAGCTGGCCACCATTCAGGCCCTGTTGGCCAAGGCTGAGGACGCCGCCACGTCCGAGGCGGAAGCCGAGCTTGCCCGTACGCGGGCGATGGAGATGATGGCGAAGTACGGCGTGGACGAGGCGCTGTTGAGTGACGGTCGGCCGTCACGTGACGAGGTCTGCGACCGGAACATCGACCTCCCCAACCCGTGGTCCATGTCCCGTGTCCGCCTGGTGTGCTTCATCGCCGAGTCAGTCGGGTGCAAGGCCGCCTACATGGGCATACGCGGGAATGTGCGCCGCGTCCACGTCGTCGGCTACGAGTCCGACATCCAGCGCACCGAGATCCTTTGTGCCTCCCTCGTTCTCCAGATGATCGGCGGACTCGGCGCACAGGTCGTCCCGTACGGTGTCCGCAGTGCGCGAGCATGGCGCAACTCGTGGACTATCGGCTTCGCCGAACGTGTTCTTGAACGACTCGGAGCGATCGAGAAGGCCGCCCGCGCCGCCGCCCGCGACGAGACCTCGGCCACCGGCCGCCGTGGTGAACTCGTTCTGGCCGACCGTGACGCGAAGGTTCAGGCAGCCTTTCGGCGGGCGCACCCGAATGCCCGGGTGTCGCGCAGTTCGTACAGCGGCAACGGATACGGCGACGGAGCCGCCGCAGGCAATCGCGCCGACATCGGGGGCACCCGACGCATCGGCGGGAAGGTAGCCGGAGCGCTCGCGGCCTGAACCGTTCATCCGGGCCGGGGCGGCAGCCCGCCGCCCCGGCCCTGGTTCAGTTCATGATCGATCAAGCTAGAACATGGCTTAGTTATTGGTGTCGGAGGGGGAGGGCAACCCCCTGCCCGACGCCGTCACCGGGCCGAACGGCCCGAAAGACTCTCACCAGGAAGAGAAGGACCGATGACCAACTTCAAGACCCAGGCAGGCGTCCAGACGGCCTCTGCTCCGTGGCCGACCCTCACCGTCGCCGAGCTTGTCGCGCACCCCGGCAACGTCCGCGACATCGAGGCTCCGGCCGATCTGCTGGCCGACGTGACGAGGAACGGCGTCGAGGAGCCGCTGTACGTCGTACGGACTCACGGCAACGTGCCGCAGATCATCGACGGGTTCCGGCGGCTGGCCGTCGCCGTCGCCGCAGGGCTGGAGACCGTGCCGGTCACGCCCCGCCCTGTGGTCCGTATCGACGCGCTCACCCCGCACCCGAAGAACGCCCGCGAAGATCTCGACATCAGCACGCCGTTCGTGGAATCTCTCCGCGCCGAAGGATGCCGCATCCCGGTCAAGATCCAGCGGCTCGACGGAGGAATCCTCCAGGTCAACGACGGTAACCGCCGCTTCTACGGATCGAAGGACGCGGGGTTGAAACACCTGCCGTACGAGTGGGACGACGACGACCGCGATGCCGCCGGTCAGTTTCTCGACATGATCACGACCGCCCAGCACCGTAAGAGCCTTACTCCGTCGGAGATGAACCAGGCGATGTTCAGCGCGGCCGAGGCGGGCGCGCAGGTCGGGCGCATCGCGCGAGCCGCAGGCGTACGGCAGAAGGACGTGAAGGCCCTGGTCAAGGTCCGGTCCGACGAGAAGCTGTCGGCCGCCGTCAGCGGTGCGGGCAGCTACGCGTGGACCTTTGAGCATCTGGCCGCGCTCTCGGAGTTCGCGGACGACCCCGAGGCGCTGGCCGCGATCAGCGAGGCCGCCGCCGAGGACGACGCCGACGCCGGAGACGTTGACTGGGCGATTGCGATCGAGCGGACCAAGCGCGACAAGCGGACCAAGGCCGAGGCCCAACGTGCCGAGTTGGAGGCCGCCGGGCAGAAGATCCGGGATGCGGAGGAGCTGTCCGAGCGAGCCATGCCTGTGTGGCGACTGCGCGGCATCAGCACCGAGGAGCACGCCGAGTGCAAGGGTCTTGTGTGGGTGTTCGATGAGCGGCGGGGTGACCGGTACGAGCCCTATTGCTCCGCCCCCGGCCTCTACGGGCATGTGGCGCCCGAGACCGCCAGCGGGGGCGGCGGCACGAAGACCGCTGCTGAAGTCGAAGCCGAGCGCGCCGCCCGTGCCGCCGTCAAGAAGGGGAATATCGATTGGGACGCCGCCGAAGCTCTGCGCCGGAAGTGGATCACCGACCTGATCAAGCGGCGCAATCTCCCGAAGACCGCGACCAACGCCCTGATCGGGCACGTCAATGACGCGCTATTGAACGGGAGTTGGGGCATCGCCGATGATCTGAACAAGGGTGGCACCACCGAGATTCTGGCCGCCTTCTTGGGGGTGAACTCCGAGCAGGCCAAGGACCGGGGCAGCTTTGCCGGGCACGTCGCCAAGGACCCCCGCCGAGCCCCGCAGCTTCAGTTCGCGGCCATCGCCGCCGTACGGGAGAAGTGCGCGAACCGGTCCGCGTGGCGTACGGACAGCCAGCACGCCCCGTGGGCGCGGAAGCCCACCGGCCGGTGGTTCCGGGTGCTCGCGTCCCTCGGGTACCCGCTCACGCCCATTGAACAGTCGGTCGTGGACGAGGAGCCCTACGACCCGTCGAAGAAGAAGCCCCGCGCCGCGATCACGTCCGGCAGCGAGCCGGAGGCCGAGCGGGAGCCCGGCACCGATGGGGAGGCGAGCGAGCCGGAGGCCGAGGAGGCCGACGAACTGTCGAGCGACGACGAAGCCGCTGCCTGACCACGTCAGCCGTCCGATACCGGGGGCGGGAATCCGCCCCGCCCCCGGCTGTCCCAGGAGCCCCACAGTGACCCGTACCGCTCTGTTCGAGACCCGCGCCGACGACCACGGTTGCGGGTGCGTCCCCGCCCCCGCCGAGCCCGACCCCAGCACCACCGCCGACATCATGCAGGCCCGCGCCATCGCGGGCGGACTCGCGGAGTTCGGCATCGGGCCCGCCCGCTGGTCGGTCGCCTACGACCACCAGGCCGCCGCCGTCGTTCTACGCGTGGACACCCCGCGCGGACTGTACGCGCTCGCCATCCCGGCCCCGGGCCAGCCGTTCCCTGTCCGCCACCGGGGCGAGCGCGTCGGGGCGCTGGACTGCCGCCGCACGTACGGCACCGCCGACAGCTACGTTGCCGCGATCTTCGCCGCGTTCCTGCGTGACCGCGCCGCACTTGATATCCCCGGTCGAGATGTATTCCCCAGAACAAAGAACATGGTTTAATTAATGACGTTGGAAGGGGTGGACCCCCTTCCAACGTCCGGGCCGCCAGTCGACCCGACCCCGGTCGTACGCGGAGGGCAACCCGCCCGGCCGGGCCCGCGAACCCCTCTCACCAGCAGGAGCACCCACGATGACCAGCGCAGCCATGCGTTTTTCCATCCCCGCAACGGCTCAGTCCCGCGTCCGTCAGCTTGTCGAGGCCACCAACGCCCGCGCCGCCGTCCATCAGCTCACCGCGTACACGCTCGACATCTCCGCGCCCTTCCTGGCTGACTACGAGGACAGGGACGGCCGCTTGATCGGCCAGCGCCCCACCGTCACCGTGACGATCTCCGGTGACGTTCCCCGTCACCGTGGCTGGACCGTCGTCGCCCGTCTGGACCACGACGAGGAGGGCGAGACGATCACCAGCCTCTTTCCCGGTCTGCCCGAGGAGGACGCCGAGGCCGCGCGCCAGTACCGCGCCATCGAGAACTTCTGCCACGGGTGCGCCGTCGCTCGCCACCGCACCGCCACCTATCTCGCCCGCCACGAGAACGGCGAGATACGGCAGTTGGGCACGACCTGTGTCGAGCCGTACACCGGCCTCCCCATCAAGGGCCTGGAGGCGCTGTGGCGGTTCGGCACACTGAAGGACTCCGATTGGGACGGCGACGAGGGCGGAATCCCGGCCGACCTCCGCGTGCCGGTGGTCGAGGTGCTGCGGGTGACCGCCGCAATCGTGCAGTTGGAAGGCCGGTTCTACAGCCGGTCCGAGGAGTGGAAGAACGCTGAGCCGACCGCCGATGGCGTCGCGGCGTACTTCTTCGACCGCCGGGCCCCCGAGGAGTGGCGGGCCGACATCGATGCCGTACCCGACGCGTCGACCACCGCCGCAGCAGTCCGCGCGTGGGCGATTCAGGGCTTCGGAAGCCTGTCCGACTACCGCCACAAGGTCGGGCAACTGGCCAAGGCGGAGACGGTTGAGCCGCGCCACCTTCCCACTCTGGTATCGGCCATCGCGGGTTGGTACCGCGACCAGGAGAAGGAGGCCAGCGAGCGCGCCGCCCTGCTCTCCCGGCCGCAGGGATCCGTGGGCGAGCGCATCACCACGAACGCCACCGTCACCACCGTGATCGAGCTGGAGGGCCGGACGTACGGCTACCACACGCAGCGCCGCCGCCTGGTGAAGTTCCAGGACGCCGATGGGAACGTGTTCGTCTGGTTCAGCAGCGCCGGGACCGTCCCCGACCTGGGCGACGAGGTCGAGCTGACCGGCACGGTCAAGGACCACAGCATGTACGGCGAGATCGCGCAGACCGTACTCACCCGGTGCCGCGTCTCCGAGCGCGAGCCGGTCGCCGCGTAACAGAGCCCGGCCGGGCGGGGAGTCGCCGTCCGGCCGGACCCCCGGCCGCCGGGGCCGTGGGGTGGGCGGCATCGAGCCGCCCGCCCCACGCGCCGCCCACCGCAGAGCGGGGCCGCCCGCGTCGGCGGCCGGCCCCGCTGACCGGCTGCCGTGCGAAGGACATCCCTTCGGGATGGCTCAGCATGGCCCGGCTCGCAGCCGGCCGGAACGTCCGGGCCGCAGGCGGCCCTCCCGTCCCGTCCGGACGCCGGGCCAAAGGACGTGCCCTGCGGGCACGGCGGCACTGCCTGTCGCGCTCCGCGCGACCACGGGCGGCACACCCACCACGAGGACGGCACGTCGCCGTCCGCACCACCGAGACACTTACGAGGGACACCCCATGCCCGAGAACGCGTACGCCACCTATCCCCACAGTGGAACGGCCGGAGACCCAACTCCGCAGACCTGTCTCCAGGTCGCCAGGCAGGCAGCTCTTCTCGCCGCCACCGCAGCAGACGACACGATGACCGCCGTGTGCCGTGCCCGGTCCGGAGCCACCTCCCGATTGGAGGCGATCATGCACGAGACCCACAAGGAGGCCGTCGAGGCCGAGCGGTACGCCGATCGAGCAGAGCAGTACGCAGCCGATCCCACCATGCCGAGCGGCGCCCTGGTGTACTGCGCCCGTAAGGCCGTCGACCACGCCGTTCGTGCCCAGAAGGCGGCCGGAGTCGAGGCGACCGCCGCAGACCTGCGACCCGAGCTGGAGCGCAGGTTGACGGTGGCCGAGTACGCCGAGCGGGAAAGCGCCTGCCGCCGCTGGGAAGCCGAGCAGGAAGCCCAGGAGCGGGCGGCCACCGGCATGGACTCCGAGAACCGGGACCGCGTTGTGAGGAACCGGCATCTCGCCGATGAGTTCGTTGCCGATCTCTGCTGGACCGCCGGACACGTCCGCGTGCTGGAGGCGGCCGAGTCAGGGCGCCTTTACTGGCGAGATGGGCGCGCCCGGCAGGCAGCACGCCACGGTGTGTGGAACGGTGGCCGCCGGATCAGCCGCGAGCGGACGCAGGCACTGTTCGCCGCCCGGTTCCTCGTCGCCGTCCGCCAGGAGGACGGCGCCCGCGTACTTGCCCTCAGCCCGATGGGCCACGTCGCTCTTGAACTCGTGCGCCTCAACCCGGCTGCGCTGTACGGCACCGACCAGGCCGCCTACGAGGCGCGGTTTGCCAAGGTCCGTCGACGCCACAAACGCCGCGACGACCAGAAGGCCGCCGCCCACCGGCTTCCGGCGCTCAACTCCACGGCACGGAACCTCTACCGGAGGCCGGTCACGCTTGTCCAACAGCACGAGCGCGCTGAGCGCGAAGCCGTCGAACGGTGGGAGGAAGAAGGCGGTCACTGCCCCGGAGCGGACGTTCCCGCGCTGACGGCTGGCTCCGGTGAGACGGTGCCGGCCGGGGGCATTCGGTTTGCGCGTCGGTACTCGGCCGAGCAGCCTGCCCTGTGGTGACCGCTGGGCTGGCGTGTGATGGATCAGGCTCAGCTCACGAAGTCGGTTTCATTCCAGGATCATGCGGGGCAATCTGCGTTATCGTCAGTCCGCTCTACCGGAATCTCTGCAATTTTCTTTCCGGTGAGCACTCCATTCTTGTTAGGGAACGGATCATATTGATTCCCGTATTCAAGCCCGCTGATGAGACTGCCAGCGCTATTTGGCAGCAGATACGCGTAGAGGAAATAAATCTCACCCTGGCCCGGCTTGGGGTTGCCTAAGTGGGAAAATTGCAGGCCCCAGGTATCGTCATCGTACTGAGACGCTGGCTGGAGATTATACAATTTCCTCTCGTCGGCTTTGTTGTTTTTCAAAGTTTTGAGATGGGCGAACCATACCTGATATCCCGGCGGAATTTTTCCTGTACCTCTGATGGTGACACAGTATCCAACCAATTCGTTCGGCCTGGGTGAAGTCACTTTGAGGTGGGCAGTCGGTTCGTTCGCTGCCTTTCTGGGTTGTCCCAGAGGGAAAGTGTCAGGCCAGGCAATGTTCGAAGCCCAGTACACAGCTACCAAGACGAGAGTCAGTGCCGCCGCGAGTGCTACCCGTTGGGCGGCCGCAATGCTTTGGGGCGCCAGGAACCGGTGCAGTAAGAAAAGGCCGGTGAGGCCGAATACCGATACCGCGATTGGCAAGTATCGGGCAGGAATTGAATTTCCGATGCTGGCGAGAAAAGTGGCCACTGCGGCGATGTTGGTGGCGATGCTTGATGTCACTAGTAATCGTTCTGTTCCTGGTGTCATGACAAGGTTATAACCCTCCGTATGGGATCAACTCCACCCTGTCGTGTGAAAGTGATGCAGAGCTGTTACTGGCGATTGTGTGCCTCCGGCGGGTCCTCTCTCGGAGGGGGTGGGGGCTTGTTGGTCGGGTGCGGGGGCGTTGTGGTGCTGGTGAGGGCGGGGTTCCCTCCTCGGTCGGACACCCCAAGGGGCGTACCAGGAACCCGGGCGCGGCGTCCAGGCCGGGCCGCTGCGCGGTCGCTTCGCGAGCCTGGACGCCG
>NZ_JBFBFB010000017.1:0-165028 GCF_040683935.1 Streptomyces sp. NPDC093085
ACAACGAGCGCGTCGACGAGGCCCTCTCCCTCGACCCGGACATCGTCTCGACGGCCTGCCCGTTCTGCCTCGTCATGCTGACGGACTCCGTCAACGGCAAGAAGGGCGACGGCCAGGCCAAGGAGAACCTCCAGGTCGTCGACGTCTCCCAACTGCTGCTGGAGTCGGTGAAGACCCCGGCAGACCCGGAACCGGCCGACCCGGAACCGGAGGCGGCACCGGACCCGGAGCCCTCGGCGGCTCCGGCGACGTAAGGGCGTACGTCCGTACTTCGGACCGCGCGTCGGACCAGGCGCCGGACCAGGCGCCGTCGGACCGCACGCCGGACGTTCCGCCGCACATCCGCCGGGCGTTTCGCCGGGTGTTTCGCCAGACGTGTCGCCGGGCGTTCGCCGGACGTCCCTTAGGGGGCGGGACCCGTACGGGTCCCGCCCCCTAAGGGTGTGCGCGACAACTCCGCCCACAGGCTCCGCACAACCTTCCGGGGCCCGGCCCGGTCCAACCAGCATGCGTGCACACCGGACAGCCATCCCGGCCCGCCTCGCGGCGCTGGTCGCTCTCGCGGTTCTCGGGGCGGGCTGCGGCTCCCCCGCACCCGCGCCGGCACCGTCCGCCTCCGCCGCTCCCCCACCGGCGTCGGCACCGCCATCGCCCTCGTCGCCATCGCCATCGTCGCCATCGGCATCACCGTCGGCGCGGCCGACCCCCACGGTCCCGGCGCGCCCGGCCACCCACGCCGACTTCGACGGCGACCACCTGAGCGACCTCGTCCTCACCGACCCCCGGGCGACGGTCGACGGGGTCTTCTCCGCCGGGTACGCGGCCGTGGTGCCCGGATCGCCGAAGGGCCCCGACCCGGCCCGCCACCGGGTGGTCACCCAGAACAGCCTGAACCTCGGGAAGGCGGGCCAGGGCGGCGTGTTCGGCGGTTCGGCGGTCTCCGGCGACCTGGACGGGGACGGGTACGCCGACCTGATCACCGGGGCGGGCACCAGCACCGTCTTCATCGTCTGGGGCGGCCCGGCAGGGCAGACCCTCAAGGGTGGGGCGCGGATCTCCGGGAGCGCGCCGCTGACCGGCGACTTCGACGGGGACGGGTACACCGACCTGATCACCACGGGCCCGTCGCCGTCGACGGCGACCCTGTGGTACGGGCCGTTCACCCGGACCGGGGTGCCCACCGCGACCGTACGGCTGGACCTGACCCCGGACGACCCGGGCCCGGACCCCGAGGCGGGGACGGGGCCGTACTACGAGGCGCGCCCCGCCGCCGTAGGGGACATGAACGGGGACGGCAAGGACGACCTGGTCGTCACCTGGACCCATGTCTTCGCGGACGAGATGCCCACCCCGCGCGCCACCGTCGTGCACACCGGCACCTCCCGCGACGCGGGCGGCGTCACGGCCGCGTACACCCGTCTCAAGGACGCGCGGGGCAAGGACATGTACGGCGAGGACGTCGTCACCGCCGATCTCGACAAGGACGGCACCGCGGATGTGATCACCGGCCTCACCTGCGAAATGCTGGGGGATGTGGCCGTTCCGGAGGGCGGCAGCCGGCTGATGGTCGCGTACGGCGGCCCGGACGTCGTGAGCCGGACCCGGAAGCCGACGACGATCGACGCCGGCACACCCGGGCTGCCTGCCTCGCCCGCACCGCCGGTCTCGGACGGGTGCGGCTTCGGGGGTTCGCCGGCGGCGGGCGATGTGAACGGCGACGGCTACGCCGACGTGGCCTTCACCGCCCCGGCGAAGGACCGTACGACCATGGTCCTGGTGCTGCGCGGCGGCCCGAAGGGCCTGACGGGCGCGGGCGCCGAACGGATCCCGGACGTCGGCCCGGAGACCCGGCTCGCGCTGCTGGACACGGACGGCGACGGGGCGGCCGACCTGGCGATCGGGGCGACGCGGGAGGAGCAGGTGGTACGGGTCCTGCCCGGCGGCCCGAACGGGCTGACGGGCCCCGGCGCGGGCCGGCCGCACCGTATCGTCCCGGCGGACCTGGGCCTCGATCCGGTGGCGGGCGACAGCTTCGGCTGGGGCTTCGCCCGCTGAGGCGGCCGGGCTGAGGCGGCCGGGGAGGGGCCGGGGAGGGGCCGGGGAGGGGCCGGCGGCACAACACCCCACCGGCGCCCCGGAGTCGGAGCCACCGAGAGAGCCCCCTAGGGGCACCATGAGGTCTCTCCGGGAAACCCCCAGGGTTCACCCCCGGAGTTCACCCCCAGGGTTCCCCTAGGGGATGTCACAGCTCGGCCGCAATGGCCCCCCTGTTCCCCCGGCTCCGTCACCGCGCCGGTCGGGACCGGGTACGTTCGATGACGTGGCTGGATTCAGGATCGGACGCGGCCGGGACAACCGCACCTCGCAACAGCAACCGCAGCAGCAGCCGTACGGACGGCAGGCGCCTCCCCCCGAGTACGGGGGCGGAGCTCAGGGCGCCCCGACGTACGGCCGTCAGCAGTGGCCTCCCGCGGGCGGCGGGCAGCAGCACGGCGGTGCCGGTGCCCCGTACGGGGGCGGCCGTCAGGGCGAGCCGGAGTACTTCGGCGACCCGTACGGGCAGCCCACCCAGCCCGGCCACCCCGGGCCCGCCGGCCTGCACGGCCAGCCCACCCACCCCGGGGCACCGGGGCGCCCCGGACAACCGGGACACCCGGGGCGCCCCGGACCACAGGGGTACCCCGGGGCTCCTCAGCACCACGGCGACCCGTACGCGAACAGCCCCGGGCACACCCAGGCGTTCAGCATCGGGGACGACCCGTACGGGGAGGGCGCCACGTACCAGAGCGGCGCGGCCCCGGCCCCGTCCGGCCCCCGGCTGCACTGGAAGGAGCTGCTGAGCGGCATCGTCCTGCGCCCGGCGCCGACCTTCCTCCAGATGCGGGACTACCCGCTCTGGGGCCCGGCCCTGACCGTGACGTTCCTCTACGGCCTGCTGGCACTCTTCGGCTTCGACACGGCCCGCGAGGACGCGATCAACGCGACCCTGACCACGGCCATCCCGTACGTCCTCACGACGGCCGTCGCCTTTCTCCTGGGCGGCCTGGCCCTGGGCGCGGTCACCCACACCCTCGCCCGCCAGCTCGGCGGCGACGGCGCCTGGCAGCCGACCATCGGCCTCTCCATGCTGATCATGTCGATCACGGACGCGCCGCGCCTGCTCTTCGCGCTCTTCCTGGGCGGCGACAACTCGCTGGTCCAGACGATCGGCTGGGTGACGTGGGTGGCGGCGGGCGCGCTCTTCACGGTGATGGTGAACAAGTCGCACGACCTGCCGTGGCCGAAGGCACTGGGCGCGTCGGCGATCCAGTTGGTCGCGCTGCTGTCGCTGCTGAAGCTGGGCACGCTGTAGGGCGGGCCGCGTAAGCGGTACGCCACGTAAGCGGTACGCCACGTAAGCGGTACGCCACGTAAGCGGTACGCCACGTAAGCGGTACGCCACGTAAGCGGTACGCCACGTAAGCGACGTAAGCGATGTAAGCCACGTAAGAGGGAGCCACCAGACCCGGCGGCTCCCTCTTCACTGCTCTTCCGCTTCTCTACTGATGACTACTGCCGCACAACAGGGGGCTCGACGCTCCACGGAAAGTTGATCCAGTCCTCGGTGCGCTTCCAGACGTACTCGCACTTCACGAGCGACTGGGACTTCTCGTAGATGACCGCGCTGCGCACCTCGGCGACATGGTCGACGCAGAAGTCGTGCACGAGCTTGAGGGTCTTGCCGGTGTCGGCGACGTCGTCCGCGATCAGGACTTTCTTCCGGGTGAAGTCGACGACGTTGGGGACGGGCGCGAGCATGACCGGCATGGCGAGGGTGGTGCCCACGCCGGTGTAGAACTCGACGTTGACGAGGTTGATGTTCTTGCAGTCGAGCGCGTAGGCGAGCCCGCCGGCGACGAAGACGCCGCCGCGCGCGATGCTCAGGATGATGTCGGGCTCGTACCCGTCGTCGGCAACGGTCTGGGCGAGCTCGCGCACCGCGCGGCCGAACTTCTCGTACGACAGGTTCTCGCGCCGCGAGGTCCCGCTGCCGGAACCCAGTATGTCCGTCATACCTGCCCTACCTTGATTCACACCTGCGTCCGATGAAAGTTGAGATAGGAGCGCGAGGCGGTCGGCCCCCGCTGCCCCTGATACCGCGACCCGTAGCGCTCGGACCCGTAGGGGAACTCGGCGGGCGAGCTGAGCCGGAAGAGGCAGAGCTGCCCGATCTTCATACCGGGCCAGAGCTTGATCGGCATGGTCGCCATGTTCGACAGTTCGAGGGTGACGTGCCCGGAGAAGCCGGGGTCGATGAACCCGGCTGTCGAGTGCGTCACGAGGCCGAGCCGGCCGAGGCTGGACTTGCCCTCCAGCCGGGAGGCGATGTCGTCGGGGAGCGAGATGACCTCGTACGTCGACGCGAGCACGAACTCACCGGGGTGCAGGATGAAGGGCTCGTCCCCTTCGGGCTCGACCACGCGCGTCAGATCGGCCTGCTCGACGGCGGGGTCGATGTGCGGATAGCGGTGGTTCTCGAACACCCGGAAGAAGCGGTCGAGCCGTACATCGATGCTGGAGGGCTGCACCATCGTCGCGTCGTACGGTTCGACTCGTACGCGTCCGGAGTCGAGTTCGGCCCGGATGTCCTTGTCTGAGAGAAGCACGCACCGAGGATACGCAAGACGCGCGAGCCCACCCCAACCGGGCAGCCCCGCGCGCCTCACTCCCCCCTCAACGGTCAGCGCCGCTCGCCCACACCCCCGGCATCCACCACGCGCACCGCCCGCTCTCCGCCCTTCGTCCCCCCGTCAGCGGCCACGGCCCCCGACACAGCCCCCGGCACGGGAACGGGCACAGGGACGGGCACAGGAACCGGCACGGCATGCCGCAACCGAGCGCAACGGGGACACCGGATGAGCCGACCGGGCCCGATCCGCGCGGTGTCGAGCTGCTGCATCGGGAAGGTGGCGGTACTGAACACGTGCCCTTCGGCACAGCGGACGACGGTGTGCTCCATCAAGTCCATCAGGTCCTTTCCCCAACAAACACGGACGAACGCCCACACTAGGGGATGAACAGGCCCTCGAAGAAGCGGCACTCCGCCCCGACCTTACGCCCCCCGCTCCCCCTCAACTCCCCACCCCACCAACCCCTCCCACCCCCACACAGAACACCGGCCCCACGGGGCAGGAGGCGCCCGGGGCCGGGGATGAGGTAGAGTGTCCGACGATGCGAGGCCGACACGGGCTCGCCAAGCGGGTGTAGTTTAATGGTAGAACATGAGCTTCCCAAGCTCAGAGCGCGAGTTCGATTCTCGTCACCCGCTCCACAGGAAGCCCCAGGTCAGAGACCTGGGGCTTCCTCGTGTTCAGCCAATCGCTTCTGTGGTTGTGCGTCCCCGAACCTGGCGGCGTGCCGCGCCCTCTTCCTGGATAATCGGCGTATGGCATCACAGCCCGGCCTTTCCGATCTCCGCCGCGCCAAGTTTGCCCGGCGCCTGCCCGTGGCACTCTCGGAGCTTGCCGGACCTGAGCACGGCGCGGTGAGTCTGCCGCTCCACCTCGCACGGTCGGGGCTGACCACGTTCGATCTCGATCAGCCACGGCTGCGGATGAGCTACTACCGCATTGTCCTGGCCGAGGGCCGGCGCGACGACCTGGTCCAGTACCTCCATCGCGAGCTTCTCGTCGACTTGTGGCCCACACTGCGTTCACTGGTCAGCCGTGATGTCCGCGTGGTCTGGGAGAGCGCCTTCGACGAGCTGGCTCACAGCACTCAGGCCGCCGTGTGAACCTCACGGACCTGCACCGACGGCTCCTGGGCGGACGTGCTCGCCGTGGGCGGTGCTTACCCTCTGGCGCTTACCGGCGGCTACGCGGTACAGGCACACGGACTGGTCGACCGGCTCAGCCAGGACCTCGACGTCGCGACCGAGAACCCACAACGCATGGAGGACATCGCCACTGCCGTGCGCACCGGCCTGGAGCAGCGTGGATGGGGCGTCCGGGCTCTGGAGACAGACCCGTTGTCCGCGCGTCTGATCGTCACGGATCCCACCAGCCATGAGGAGTGCGAGGTCGACATCCTCAAGGAAGCGCTCTGGAAGCCACCGGTGCACACCGAGCACGGCCTGGTGCTGTCCCTCGAAGATGTCGTCGGAACCAAGGTCCGCGCGCTGGCCGACCGCGGACTCGCCCGGGACCTGATCGACGTACACGCCGCCACAGACCATTGGAACCCAGTCGAACTTGAGGAACTCGGCCGACGCCACGCCCGCGACTCCTTCGACCTCAGCGAACTCCAAGCGCGGCTCGGCGGAGCCGACTGGATCGACGACACGGAGTTCGCAGCGTACGGACTCGACGAGCGAGCCGTCTCCGGGTTGCGGCAATGGGCACAGACGTGGGCGGACGACATCGGGGAACGGCTCCAGGAGCTTGAGGCACCGCACGAGGACTGATGGCCGATAGCCTCACGATGCCGGCCGCCCACCCTTCGGCCGCCGTGCCCCATCCGTGCCCTTCCGCGCGGACAACAGCGGTCAAGCACGGCGCCCAGAGACTGCGCCATCCTCGTACCGCCGGGACGAACATGCAGCTCAGAGGCGCTTTAACCACGCAAGCACCGTTGATTCCCAAGCTCAGAGCGCGAGTTCGATTCTCGTCACCCGCTCTCCGACGAACCCCAGGTCAAAGGCCTGGGGTTCGTCGCTGCATAGACCTCCCTAAGCGCCTTGCACCACCTCCGCACCACCTGACCCCTTTCGCGATCCTCATGCGCCTCGGCGCGGGCCGCCCGCACCCGGCCGATGGGCGGTCAGCTCCACCCGCTGCGGGATCGCCGCGAGCTGCACCGCACCCTCGGCACCCAAGCTCATTGCCCAGTCCTTCCACCGTAGAAGCCGCTGAAGTTCTTTTCGGAGGTCCAGGTTTCCTACACGGTCCTGAGGGAAGCGGCCCGCGACTACTCAAGATCCGGAATGCCTGATCATCAGCGGTGGGACGCCTTTCGTTCAATGGTCGACTCTGCGGCCAGTGAAGGCCGCAAGCGCGTAACCGCGCATGAGTACCGATCCGCAATCGGCTCTAGGCAAATCCCGGACCAAGCCAGCGCTATGCCGGCCGACGCGGTGATTCGACTGCTCGAACGCCCGGAGGTTTGGCAAGCTGTGGTCGATCACATCGCGGCAGACCCTGCCAGCCGGAGGGAAGTGCTGCTGCGTCTCTCTGCGTAATCGTCGGGAATCCTGTACCCGATGCCCTTCCTCAAGTCAGAAGCCACCAGGTCACTCAAATGCCGAGTGATGCTCAAGCTTAGAGCGTGGGTTCGAGTCTGCTCGCCTGCTCATTGATGAAGGCCCCGGTAAGCCAATGGGGCGTTTTCACTTGCCCATCAGCGACAACAGACCGGGGCCTCTACCAAGGGCAGCTGAACGCGAGGATCCTTCCCCGCCCGGAGTATGCGGTCTCGGCCTACCGAATCAAGGAAGCACGGACCAGAGAACGCATACTCCAGTATGCTGACATTATGTCCTCAACGACTCGCATCACCGTCACCCTCCCCAGCGACCAGGTGGCGGAGCTTCGCAAGCTCACGGACAACGTCTCCGGCTACGTGGCGGAGGCCGTAGCCCGCCAGATCCGGCACCAGCTCCTGGGCGACGACCTCCGCCGCCATGAGGAAGAACACGGACCCTTCAGCGACGAGGAGCTCGCCGAGGCCCGCGCGAAGATCTTCGGGTCCGCCGGCACCTCCAAGGGCGCGGACGCCGCGTGAGCGAGCGCGTCGAGACCGTCGTCCTGGACGCCGAGGGGCTCTCCGCCTGGATCGCTCAGGACCGCAAGCTCCTCGCGATGCTTCAGGTCTTTCACGACATGGGAGCCGACCTGGTGATCGGGGCCAACACCATCGTGGAAGTCAGCCACTCCCGCACCAATATGCCTCGCCTGAACTGGGCTCTGTCCCACGTCAAGGTGGAGCCGGTCACCGAACAAGCGGCGAAGGCAGCAGCGGAACTCCTCAAGGGCGCCGGGCTGCACGGACACAAGTACGCCATCGACGCCACGGTCGCCGAGGTCGCCCTGCGTCAGCAGAAGCCCGTCGCCCTCCTGACCTCCGACAGCGACGACATGACCAAACTCTGCGGAAACCAGGTCCGCGTCATCCCTCTCTGACGCGCCGGCCCGCCCCGAGCACACCCCCTGGCAGGGTCCGCTGCACCGCTACCCTCGTGCCCCATCCGTGCCCAGCGGAGCGGACCACAGCAGTCAGATGCGGCTCCCAGAGACCATGACAATCCAAGCTTCCTCACGGGAAAGCGCAGGTCTCCCGGCCGCGGGATCCCTCGCCGCTGATGACGTGGCGCGGCAAGCGGGGCAGGTGGGTGGCGCTTGGGGTATTCTTTGATTGGTTGGTCAGTTAATGAATGGGAGGGTGCGGGATGGCGCGTGTGGTCGACCCTGCGCTGCATGCGCGGCGGCGGGAGGCGATCGTCGGGGCGGCGGGGCGGCTCTTCGGGGAGCAGGGGTTCGAGCGGACGACGGTCGCGCAGGTCGCGTCGGCCGCCGGGCTCAGTTCGGGGAGCGTCTTCTACTACTTCGCCGACAAACAGGCCCTCTTCCGCGCGCTCTTCGAGCGGGACCTGCCGCGCGCGGAGGCGCTCGTCGCCCGTCACGAGGGGAGCGGCGACCCCTTCGCGGCCGTCCTCGACGTCGTGGCCGAGCTGGCGGCGGAGGCCGAGGAGCCGGGTGCCTCGGGGATGGTCGTCGAGTTGCTGCGGCGCATCGCGCACGATCCCGAGCTCCTCGATGTCGTCGGCCGCACGTCCCAGGTGGTGCGCGACGGGCTGGCGGGGCTTCTCGCGCGGGGGATCGAGGCAGGCACCGTCGACCCGGAGCTCGACCCGGCCGAGGCCGCCGCCTGGCTGGAGAACATGGTGGACGCCGCGTACCTGGGCGCCCGTCCCGGCCACTCCCCGCTCCCCGCGCTGCACCGCACCGTCACGCGTTACCTGGCGCCGGTGGAGACGGACCGGGAGGCCGCCGCGACGGACGGAGGGGCCACGAGGGCGGGAAGGCCCACGAGGGTGCGAGAGGTCACGAGGGCGGATCGAGAGAGGGAGAACACCGATGGTCGAGCCTGAACCTCCGGTCACGGTACGGCTGCCCGGGGCGTGGCTGGGGGTGGTCGTCCTGGGCGGGGCCGGGCTCGGGCTCGGCGCCGCGTTCGCCGTGGGCCCGCTCGCCGACTGGATGGTCGGTCTCTTCGACGGCGCTCCGGGCCCGCTCCGGCTGGCCGCCGCGCTGCCGCTCGCGTGGGCCGTGCCGGTGCTGATACTCGTCGGTGCCGTGGCCGGGGCGTGTGTGGCGGGTACCTGGCACAAGGAGAACCCCGTGATCGAGGTGGGCACCGACAGCGTCGTCGTGCGCGACGCCACCGGCGGCCGTCATGTCGAACGGGGCCGGATCGCCGAGGTGTTCACCGACGGCCGCGAGCTGGTGCTGCGCGATGCCGACGGCCTGGAACACATCCGCACCCGGGTGGACCTCGGCCTCACCGGCCGGCTGCGGTCCGCCTTCGAGCAGCGGGGCTATCCCTGGCGCGGCACCGTCGACCCGTACGAGGCGGACTACACCACCTGGGTCGACAACGGGCCGGGCCTCGACGAGCGTGCGCATACGTTGCTGAGGACGCGGCAGCGGGCGCTCGCCGACGGCCGGAGCGGCGCCGCGGACGAGGCGCGCGAGGAGCTGCGGGGGCTCGGCATCTCCGTACGGGACCGGGACGTGGCCCAGCAGTTCCGCAGGGTGTGAGGTGGGGAGGGAGGGGGGTGGGGGGTGTGAGGGGGGTGGGGGTGTGAGGGGGGTGGGGGTGTGAGGGGGGGTGGGGCTTGCATCTGCTGGCCGGCAGAGTCGACGTGGGCTTCGGGGGGTGCTTCTTCTCGGCCATGCTCGCCTTCGCTCCGTACCGCGTCACAACACCCTGCGCAGCAGCGGCAGTCGGCGCAGCCCCGCCGCGAGTGCGAACGCCGCCGGGACGCCGGTGAGCGCGGCGGTCGCCCATGCGGTGGCCGCGGTGAGTCCCCGGTCCGCCAGGTAGTACTGCACCGTCACCACCATCGGGAGGTGGACGATGTAGACGGCGTAGCTGCTCGCGGCCAGTTCCTTCGCCAGCGGGCCGGGAACGGTGGTGGTGGTGTTGGTGGTGGCCTTGCCGGCCGCTTCGCGGAACAGGGTCAGCGTTCCCGCGCAGAGGGCCACGCACAGGGCGCTCTCGTACGCCGCCCACAGTGCGGAGGGGCCGTCGAGCCCGCCGGGGCCGAAGGAGGCCGCGTCCGCGCCGACCGCCGAGAGCACGGCCACCCCGAGCAGACCGCCGCTCAGCCACATCCATCCGGTACGGGCGTCGAACCGGCTTAGCCAGTCGTACCGGTGGGCGAGTACCCCGAGGGTGAAGAACGTCGCGTGCTGCGGGAGCCTGGCGGGCTCGACCTGGAGGAAGTCCAGGAACGGCACCCAGGTGTCCAGTGGGTACCGCAGCCGGACCAGGAAGGTCGCGACGGCGATCCCGGCGGTCAGGGCCAGCAGCGCCCGGTGACCTGGAACGGGTGTGGGGGTGGGGGTGGGGAGTTCGGTGGTGCGGGGTGGGCGGGGGGTGTCTCGGTGGCGGCGTATTAGTTGGGCCGTCTCGCGGCACAGTACGCGCAACAGTACGTAGAGGAGGGTGTAGGCGAGCAGGTTCTGGATGAACCACAGATGCCCGAACTGGAGGTCCGGCCACGAGGGCCCCGTCCAGTCAGCGGGCTTCTCCCCCAGGCCGAGGTAGACGTCGGTGAAGTAGCGGGCGAAGGAGACCGGCGGATATCCGCGGTAGTGGACGTAGTACGCGTACATCAGGCCCGGCACGATCGTCACCGCGCCCACCACGACCGGAATGCCGAGGCGGACCAGTCGGCCCTTCACGAAGGACCATCCGCCGCGCCGCTCGTACGAGGCGGGCACGAAGACCGCGGAGACGAAGAAGAACAGGCTCATGGCGAACGTCCCGCCGACCGCCGAGAGCGTCGCGAGCGCCGGGTTACGGGGCTGGCCCTCGACGTACCACCAGTCCGCCGGGCCGTACGGCTGCGCGGCGTGATGGACGACCACCAGCACGGTCAGGACGATCCGGAGGGTGTCCAGCCAGGCGAGGCGGTTGGGTGCGTGCGACGGCCGGGTCCCGGGCGGCCGGACCCCAGAAGCAAGTGTGTACATGTGGATAGCATCCTCAACAGGTGTACACACCGCACTGGGGCTACCTCCCCTTCTCGCCCTCCGGAGAACCGTAGAACCCGGGGAAGCCGGGGAAGCCGGGGAAGCCGTGGAATCCGAACCCGTACGACAGCAGGCGCTGATTGGCCGCGCTGCGCCGCGCCAGGACCTCCGGCGCGAACATCGGCTCGTCGAGATGGGGCTGCATCACCGGCTCCAGGAGCAGCGGGCCGAGGATGAGACAGAGCATCTGGAACGGTGCCCACTCCTCGTCCGGCGCCTGGTCCTCGTGCGGCGCCCCCTCGTCGTGCGGCGCCCCCTCGTCGTGCGGCGCCCGCTCCTGGTCCGGCGCCCGCTTTTCGTCCGACGGCCCGTTGACGCCGTACGCCAGCCCCTTGCCGCCGTACGCCGGCCCCTTGCCGCCGTACGCCGCCGACAGCCGCGCCAGCTCGGCGCCGGCGCCGCTCAGCAGCCGTCCGAAGAACGCGGCGCCGGTCTCGCTCCCTTCCAGCAGGACCTGCCGCAGGTACCCGCGCAGGACCGGGTCCGCCCCGAACAACCGGGCCGAGACCTGCCCCAGGGATTCCATCAGTCCGGCAGCCGGATCCATGCGGGCAGCCGGATCCGCTCCGGCGTCCTGATCCAGGTCCGCCAGTTCCCGGGAGATCCGGCCCAGTACGTGCTCGTCGACAGCCGCGCGCAGCCCCTCCTTCGAGCCGAAGTGCCGCGTCACCAGCGCGGGCGACAGCCCCGCGGCGGCCGCCACCGCTCTCGTCGACGTCGCCTCGAAACCCCGCTCGGCGAACAACGCGAACGCCGCCTCACGGAGGCGCGCCCGCCCCGTCAGATCGTTCTTCCCCACCGCGTCCATCTCCGCAGCGTAACCAAGCGGTCGGGGCGCACGCGCCGGTCCTCCCTGCCGGGTCCCGGCCCCGGATCCCTGCCCCGGGTCCCGGCCCGGGTCCCGGCCCGGGGATCCTCGTGCGCCCGCCGCATACTCGGAGCAGGACGCGTTTTCACAGGAGGACTGATTGATGACCGAGCGGCCTTTGACCCTCATGGCGGTACACGCCCACCCCGACGACGAAGCCACCGGGACCGGAGGGGTTCTCGCGCGGTACGCGGCGGAAGGCATGCGTACCGTTCTCGTGACCTGTACCGACGGGGGGTGCGGTGACGGACCAGGGGGCGTCAAGCCGGGTGATCCCGGCCACGATCCGGCGGCCGTCGCCGAGATGCGCAGGCAGGAACTCAAGGAGAGCTGTGACGTACTGAAGATCAGCGATCTGGAGATGCTGGACTACGCCGACTCCGGGATGATGGGCTGGGCCAGTAACGACGCCCCCGAAGCCTTCTGGCGGACCCCCGTCGAGGAGAGCGCCGCCCGGCTCGCGGAACTCATGCGGCATTACCGTCCCGATGTGGTCGTCACGTACGACGAGAACGGCTTCTACGGCCACCCCGACCACATCCAGGCCCACCGCATCACGATGGCGGCGCTGGAGATGACCACGCTGACGCCGAAGGTGTACTGGACGACGGTGCCGCGCTCGGCGATGCGGCGCTTCGGGGAGGCCATGAGCGAGTTCCAGGGCGACATGCCGGAGCCGGATCCCGCCGAGGCCGCCGCGCTGGCCGAGATCGGCCTCCCGGACGACGAGATCACCACGTGGGTCGACACCACCGCGTTCAGCGGCCAGAAGTACGACGCGCTGGCCGCGCACGCCAGTCAGGGCGAGAACATCTTCTTCCTCAAGATGGGCAAGGAGAAGTTCGGTGAGCTGATGGGCCTGGAGACCTTCGTACGGGTCAAGGACACCACCGGCGCGGCCGTACCCGAGAACGACCTCTTCGCCGGACTCCGCTGACCCCGGCCCGTCCGGCCGGCTGCCCCGGGCCCCGTCCGGCGGGGTCCGGGTCAGCCGGCAGTTCCGACCGCGCCGGGCCCCGCGACCGCGCCGGGCCCCGGAGAGCGGGTCACTTGCGTTGCGGGCGGAGCGGGCGGGAGGCTGCCAGGCAGGAGGAGAGCCACGTTGCCTCTGTTCGGTCGATGATCAGGTCGGCCACGGTGATCATTCCGTCCAAGGGGCCGTCCAGGCGTATCGAATGGTCGTCGATACGGCACATCTCCCAGTCCGCGTCGCTGTGCCAGAGCCGGGCGGTCTTCTCGCCTCGGCGCTGGGCGAATACGAGTTCTTCGGCGTGTTCGTTCATGAAGTAGCCGACGTAGTCCTCGCTGGTGATGGTGCCACCACAGAGGCTTGCGAGGAGCGGTTCGACCGCGGGGCGGGGGGTGTTCATGTCGTGGTGTCCTCGGTCGAGGCGGGGTCCTGTTCCGCTGAGGAGAGGGCCAGCATGCGTTCCGCTGACTCCAACAGGGTTTTGTAGGTGATCACTTCCACGCGTGCCATGTGCGTGTTGTAGGTCCGCAGCGTCTCCGCGATCTCCTGGGGGGCGATGCTTCCGCGCACGTACTGCGGGTGCCCGATCACGACGGTCGCCGAGGCCCTGCGGGTGTCGACGCCGTACGTTCCGTGGATCGGGTGGCGGTTCTCGTCCAGGGTCCGGAGGTAGTTCTGTGTCTGGGAGACCGCTTGGTGTACCGGGGCGCCCAGCATGAGGTGGCCGCTGCGCCGGATGACCAGGTTCTCGATGCGGGCGCGCTTGAGTTCCACCACGTGCAGGGAGCCGTCACCACGCAGCAGCGGAATGTCGAGAATCGTGTCCGGGGTGTACTGGCGGCGGGCCAGCTCGGCCACATAGGCGCCGCCGAAGATCCATTCCTGGTTCTTCAGGCAGGTGTGGAGGGCGCTCTCGGAGCTGTCGGGGTCGTCCACAGCGGTGCGCAGGGCTGCGAGGGCGGCCCGTCTGGCCCGCAATTCGAGCAGGTGAGCCAGCATTCCCGCGTCCGCGTCCGCCAGGGCGTCGTTCACCATCCGGGCGGTCTCGGCGGAGGCCGGGCGGGGGAGGTTCCGCAGGACCAGCTCCATGTGCCCGTACTCCTGAAGGCGCTTCAGGTATTTGGCGGGGAGCTGGATCCCGCCTTCTTCGTCTCCGATGCCCAAGTGCTCGGTGGACCGGACGATGCCACGGAAGAGTGCGTTGGCGTCGGCGGCACTCGCGTCGGGGTTCTCGGCGCACAGCCTGTCCAGGACGGCCACCGCTCGCTCGGCGCCCATGGAGACCATCCGGCGCATGTACTTCTCGCTTCGCTGCCTCGCCCTCTCGTCGTAGTAGTTCTCCACGACTTCGAGGAAGAGCTCGCCGCGGGCATAGCCGGCGAACCTCTGGAAGCGCTTGGCCAGCGCGAAGTCCTCATGGAGAAGGGACTCTCGCGCGACGTCCTCCAACGCGTGCACCAGCGGCTTGCCCGCACCGTACCGGTAGGTGGAGGCGCCACCCATGATGTGCAGCACCGCGTCTATCTGCTCCCGCACACTCGCGTGTTCGGTGAGCTTTCTCGCCTCTTCCACCAGATCTAAGAGCGAGGGGCTGGACCTGAAATTCGGCATGCCCGCAACTCTAGGAGTGGGCACTGACAATCAGTGTTCGCCGGCTCCGGTTCGGGTGACGGGCCGGCGGGCGGGCGGAGGGGGTGGAGAGAGAGGGCGGTTCAGCGGACGGGGAAGCTGAAGGTGTAGCCCTGTTCCTTGAGCCAGGGGAGGATTTCGCGGAGGGTGGCCACTGTTTGGGAGCGGTCGCCGCCGGCGTCGTGGAAGAGGATCGTGGGGCCGTTGGCGATTTCGCGCTTGACGGTGGCGACCATGGTGTCCGTGCCGGGGCGTTCGAAGTCCCTGGAGTCGACGTTCCAGCCGAGCGGGCGCATGCCGTGGGAGGCGGCGAGTTGGCGGCTGTACGGGGTGAAGGCGCCGCCCGGGGCGCGGTAGTACTCGGGGCGGACGCCGCCGGAGGCTTCGGTGATCATGCGCTCGGCGTCGAGGATCTGCTGGGACTGGTAGGACTCGGGCTTCTGGTCCATCGCGGTGTCGTGCGAGATCGTGTGGTCGCAGAGCCGGTGCCCGTCCGCCACGACCGCCTTGACCAGGTCCGGGTAGGCCTTGGCCTGGGTGCCCACCATGCAGAACGTGGCCTTCACCCCGTTCTCCTTGAGGAGTTGGAGGACCTGCGGCGTCCAGTTCGGGTCCGGGCCGTCGTCGATGGTGAGGTTGACGCCCCGCTCGCCCGCTTCCGAGGCGTGTGCGATGTCCGCGGCGACCTTCGTCACCTTGGGCTGCTGGGAGGTCTGGGCGGTGGGCTTCTTGGCCGTTGTCGTGTCGGCCTGCGCCGTCCACACCGAGGTGGCCGCGGCGAGGGCCGTGACCCCGAGCGCCGCGCCGATCAGCCGGCTGTGGAAACCCCGCCCCTTGTGCCTCGCCATGACCGCCCGCTCCTCTGTTCTCCGCGCTCTCCGACGCCCCGTGCCTCTATGAAGACACACGAACGGGCTTGTGAGCTGCCTCTGTTACCGATCACGGACATAAACAGGGGATCTTGGCTACAAACGGGAAGCGGAGGGGACAGGAAGGGACCGGACCGGACGGGAGGGGCGGGGAGGGGCGGGGCGGGGAGCGGCGGGGCGGGGAACGCGAGCAGGAGCCCGCCGGGGGGTGGCGGGCTCCTGGTGACGGGGGGTCAGGTGGGGAGGTGCTCAGATGGTCGGGGTTTCGTCGACGATCTCCTTGTGCGGTTCGACGATGAACTTCCAGCCCTCGCTGGGCTCCATGAACCGGACGCGGGTCGGGTAGATGTCCAGGGCGCGGCGGTCGCGGTTCTGGCTGGTCACGTTCTTGCGGGCGCGGGCCGGCTCCTCGAAGAGGTCGATCTTGACGTCCGGGACCTCGACGACCTCCTCGCTCCAGCGCTGGACGATGCCGGCGCCGAACGCGTCGCGCGCGGCGGAGTAGAGCGCCGCCAGGGACTCCTGGTTGCCGCCGGGCACGAACAGGGCGAGGTTCAGGAGGACTCCGGCGCCCTGGAGGACCTCGATCTCCTCGCCCGTCTTGTCGGCGATCCAGATGCCGCGTCCCGCGGTGTCGTCCGGGAGGACGTGGACCTCGTCACCGAAGACCGTCCTCGCCGCGAAGGATCCTCCTTCGAAGTTCTTACCCGGCTCCGTGAGGAATGCCGGGGCATAGCAGTCGAGAGGAAGGCCATTCGTCTCGGCCGTGACGAAGATTTCGTCCTGGGGGCCCAATTCCGAAACCTCTTCGGCCGCGAGACGTCGAGCCGTAACCTTCTCGGTGTTCACGCCATTCCCCTTTTTTCGTGGCGTCCTGTGAATTCATCGAGAGCCTATCACAAAACGGCCGGGGTACGGGTTCCATTTTCGCCCCATTTCCTCCTGATGGTTTATCGGCAGCGCCGGGCCGGCGTTTTTATTCGGCGTCGCGAAAGCGGCCCGAAGCGGTGATCTTGTTCATGTCCTCGGACGGGGGTTCGGGCGGGAGGGTCCCGCAGCGGCCCTTGAGATCGTCCTTGTTCAGGGTTGTGAACTGTCGTCATGGGGGTGGGGCTGAGTGGGTCTGGTGGACGCTGTTTCTTTGCCTTGAGTCTTGACCTCAAAAGAAACACGACAGCACACTGTGCACCATCTCCCTCGTACGGCCGCTCGCGGTCATCTCTCCCTCCTTTTGCGCTGGCCGCGCAGCAGATCGGGACAGCAGGACCAGGAACAGGAACAGGGCCAAAGCCAGAGCCAGAGCCACGGCCAAGGCCAGGACCTCCGGGGACTACTACGAGTCGAGGAGTAACCTCATGACCGGATTCAGCCGTCGCGATTTCATCAGAGCCGCCGGTGTCGGGTCGGCCGCGCTCGCCCTGCCGTTGGCGGGGGCCGTGGGGAGCGCGGGGGCGCGGTCCGCCTCGCCCGCCTCGGTCACCGCGCTCAGCGGGAGCGTGAAGGCGTCGGGCGCGTGGCAGGTGACCGCGAGTGTGGTGGGGTGGACGTTCAGCGGGTCGGTCGGGGCGGCCACCGACATCGTCACCCGGTCGGGTACGGACGCGGTGGGCGCGTACAGCGAGACCACGTTCACCTTCCAGGGGGGTGCGCGGAAGGGCAGTATGCGGGTCTACAACCTCGCGTCCGCCGTCATCTTCACCGACACGTACGTGAAGGCCGCGCCCAACTCCCAGCCGTTCCCCACCATCACGGGGCACCCGGGGCTCGCGAACCGGCTGAGCCACCGCGGCTGCTTCGGAAAGTTCCAGTTCAACACCTTCACGGGCGGAAACGACGGGCCGCTGGTCTTCTTCGACGGGGAGGGGAACACCTTTCTGCTCTCCGCCGCGGACCACTTCCAGGAGGCGCAGACCACGCAGGCCTCCAACGGTTCGCTGGTCGCGGGGGTCGTCGGCGGGGTCACCACGCTGCCGGCCGGCCATACCCGCCGTACCATCCTCACGCCCAAGGCCGGCATCGGCGCCGCGTACCGCGCCTGGGGCTCCGCGCTCTACCGGCTCGCGGGCAAGACCCCGCCGGCCAACGACTCCACCACGATGCTCGGCAAACTGGGGTACTGGACCGACAACGGCGCCGACTACTACTACCGGTACGACGAGACGAAGGGGTACGCGGGCACCCTGCTCGCCGTCCGCGACGAGTGGCGCTCCCAGCAGATCCCCATGGGCTACATGCAGCTCGACAGCTGGTGGTACCCGAAGGGGCCCAACGGCGACTGGAGGAGCCTGCCGGACGGGACCTATCTGTACGAGGCGTCCAAGGAACTCTTCCCCAACGGACTCGCCGCGTTCCAGAAGGAGTTGGGGATGCCCCTGGTCACCCACGCCCGCTGGATGGACAAGTCCAGCCCGTACCACGGGACGTACCGGTTCTCGAACGATGTCGTCATCGACCCCGCGTACTGGCAGAAGGTCATGGGGTATCTGAAGGACTCCGGGGTCGTCACATACGAGCAGGACTGGCTGTGCAGTTACGCCAAACCCGCCGAGGTCCTCACCGAGGGCGACCAGTACTTCGGCAACATGGCCAAGTACGCCGCCGAGAACGGGCTCGACCTCCAGTACTGCATGGCCCTCCCCCGCGACTACCTCCAGTCCACGCTCTACCCCCATCTGACGACGATCCGGGTGAGCGACGACCGCTTCGAGCGCTCGAAGTGGGACGCGTTCCTCTACGACTCCCAGTTCGCCTGGTCGCTCGGCGCCTGGCCGTGGGTCGACGTGTTCATGAGCGGCGAGACCGACAACCTGCTCCTCGCCACCCTCTCGGCGGGCCCGGTCGGGGTCGGCGACGCGCTCGGCAAGGTCGACGCGGCGAACCTCGCCAAGGTGGCCCGCCCGGACGGGGTCCTCGTCAAGCCGGACATCCCGATCGTCCCCACCGACGCGACCTACCTCGGGGAGGCGGCCGGGAAGATGCCGCCCATGGTCGCCACCACGCGGGCGCAGCATGCGAGCGGGCTGCGGTACGGGTACGTGTTCGCCTATGCCCGTAAGTACGTCGAGCCCGAACTCACCTATCAGGCGGAGGACGCCGTCCTCTCGGGGGTGATCGTCGCCCGCGACAACGGCGGTTACACGGGCAGCGGTTACGTCGATTATCAGCACGACCGCGACGACTACGTGGAGTGGACGGTGCAGGCGCCCTCCGCCGGGACGTACACGCTCATGTTCCGGTACGCCAACGGCAACAGCTCCGACCGGCCGCTCGCCGTCTCCGTCAACGGCGCCTCGCCCACCACCCTGCCGTTCGCCACCAGCGGGTCCTGGACCGCCTGGATCCTCCAGGGCGCCACCGTGACCCTCAAGGCGGGCGCCAACACCGTGCGCGCGACCGCCACCGGGGCCAGCGGCGGCAACATCGACTGGCTCGGCATCAGCAAGGGCGTCGTGCCGACCGCCCCGACCCAGACCGCCACCTTCACCCTGGCCGAACTGGGCCTGTCGGGACCGGCGTACGCGTACGACTACTACGCCGGTACGGGCAGTCCGGTCGCCCAGGGCGGCAGCGTCAGCGCCACCGTCACCTCCGGTACGTACTGGGTCGTCGCCCCGGTGGGCGCCTCCGGGATCGCCTTCCTCGGCGACACCGGCAAGTTCGTGCCCCACGGCGACAAGCGCATCCCGCACCTGAGCGACGACGGCTCCGTCCACGCCACGATCGCCTTCGCGCCGGGCGAGGGCGCGGTGACCCTGCGCGGCTATGCCCCGCGCAAGCCGAGCGCGACGGCCACGACGGGGGAGGTCGGCGCCGTCACGTACGACAGCGCGAGCCGGCTGTTCTCGTTCACCGCGCGGGCGGGGAGCGGGAATCAGGCGGTCGTCACCGTCGCTCCCTGACTCTCCGCGACTCTTCGCGACTCTTCCCGACTCTCCCTGAGCGGGTTGCCTTGGGCGCGTCCCTTCCGGGGCGCGCCCTTGGTGTGACGGGAGTGCTGTCAGTGGCATCTCAGGGGGCGGAGTGAGAGGAGGGCTAGACTCCGGTTGCTCCTGTGTTCCCCATGGAAAAATATCTTCCCCCACCGACGGCTCAGTTATCTGAGGGAAATTTTCTTCACATGAACAATGGACAGACCAACGGTCATACACACGGCCGGTTCGCGCCTTCCGTCTTAGCCACCGCCGCAATCCGGCGCGGTGATCTCCTCACCGCGGCCCGCTATGTCGAGGCCGTTCACGCGGCCCTTCCGGATTCGGCTCCACCAGCCGAACTCGCCCGTTATCAGTGGCTGATTCTCCAATTCGGTGCCGCCTCTCTCGGGGCCCGGGCCGCCGTGGAGCGCTTTGCCGCCGAGCAGCCCGGGGAGCTGGCGGACGGGGTGCTGGTGGCGTGGGAACCGGAGGCCGCGCCCTGGCTCGTACGGGTGCTCCTGCGGGCCGGGGAGCGGGCGGAGGCGGCGGCCGTGGCGGCGGGGGGTGGTTCGCGGGTCGGGGCGGCGCATGCCAGGAGCCTGCTGGAGGGGAGTGTCACGGGGCTGCGGCGGGTGGCCGGGGAGTACCGGGAGCCCTGGGCCAGGGCCTCCGCCGCCGAGGATCTGGGGGTACTGCTCGGAGCGGAGGCGGAAGCGGAGGCCGAGTCCTCGTTGCGGGAGAGCGCTCGGGGATATCGCAGAATCGGGGCCGTACGGGACGAGGAGCGGGTCCTGCGGCGGTTACGGGAACGGGCGGACCGGGGGCGGGGGGACGGCGGGCAGGGCGTGGCGGACGCGGGGTTCTGGGGGCGTATGACCGTGTCCGAGCGGGCCGTCGCGGGGCTGGCGCGGGAAGGGCTGAGCAATCAGCAGATCGCCGGGCGGCTCTTCATTTCGCCGCACACCGTGGATTTCCATCTGCGGCGTATTTTCCGGAAATTGGGGATACGGTCCCGGGTGCAGCTCGCCCATGTGCTGAGTTCGCCCACGGTCCCGGACGCCGGTGTCGCGGAGGGGGCGGGGCTCAGCCGTTCCGGGGCGCGGGGTGTGGTGTGCGTGCCCTGAGGCGGACGCGGAGAGGGCCGTTCTCCTTGAGGGTGACCGTGTTGCCCAGCTCGACCGGGGGCCCCGCCGGGTCCACTTCGTAACGCTGGAGCAGGACCGCCAGGCAGAGCACCGACTCCAGCATCGAGAAGTGCCGGCCGATGCAGGCCCGGCTGCCGCCGCCGAAGGGGAACCAGGCGTACCGGGGGCGCTCCGCCTCGCGCTCCGGGGTGAAGCGCTCGGGGTCGAAGCGGGCCGGATCCGGCCAGTGCTCCGGGTTGTACTGGGCCACCGCGCCGCAGACCATCACATCGGCCCCGGCGGGAACCGGCTGTCCGTCGATCACCGTGTCGGCGACGGCCCGGCGGGAGACGAACGGCACCGGCGACTGGATGCGCATCGCCTCCTTCAGCACCATCGTCAGGTACGGGAGCCGGTCGAGGTCGGCGGCGTCCGGGCGGCGGCCCGCGAGCACCCGGTCGACCTGCTCGCGGGCGCGCGCCTGGGCCTCGGGGTGGGTGGCGAGCAGATGGAGTGCGATGGCGAGCCCGGTCGCCGTGGTCTCGTGCCCGGCGACCAGGAAGATCAGCACCTGGTCGCGGAGTTCGGCGAAGCCGAGCGCGTCGCCGTTCTCGCCGGAGGCGGCGATGAGGAGGGAGAGCAGGTCCTCGCCGTCGCCCTCCGCTGCGGCGCTGCCGCCCGCGCCCGTGCTCGCACCTGTGCCCGCACCTGTGCTCGCGGCTGTGCCCGCCCGGCCGCGCCCCTCCCGGCGCTCCGCGATGATCTCGTCGCAGAGCGCGTAGAGCCCGCGCCGGGCCTCGGCGGCGCGCCGGTTGCGCGGGGTGGGCCAGTGCCGGGGCAGCCGCAGCGGCGAGTTGCCGCGCTCCAGGGTGTAGTCGACAAGTACGGGGAGGCAGCGGCTCATCACGGCGAGGGCCGCGCGGCCGTCCGCGCCGAACAGGATCCGGCACAGGGTGCTGAGCGCGAACCCCGGCATCTCGGTGGTCAGGTCGACGGTGGCGTCCGGCGCCGTACTCCACCGCCCGGCGAGCGCCTCGGCCTCGGCGCAGGCCGCGTCCGCGTAGCCGTCGACCCGGCGGCGGGTGAACAGCGGCTGGATCAGGCGGCGCTGGCGGAGGTATTCGTCGTCCTGGCTGGTGAGCAGGCCGTTCCCCATGGACTCCCGGATCACGTCGTACATGACGTTGTCCTTGCGGAAGTTCGCCGCCTGGGTGGCCAGCACCTCGTGAGCGCCCTCCGCCGAGCAGACCAGGTAGAGCCGGGGCCGGACCCCGGGCACGCCCGTGTCGAGCCGTACGACGTCGCCGTACTCCTGGTGGACGCGGCGGAACGTACCCATCGGGTCGTCGCGCACCTTGAGGAGGGTGGAGAGCAGGCGGATCCCCTTCGGGCCGGGGGCCGGGGAGGGGCGAGCGGGGTCCGGGGAGGGGCGAGCGGGCGCATCCGCCGGGGATGTCGTCATGGGGCCGCAGCCTCGCACGCGGGCGGCGGGCGCCGGCACTACGCGGACGCGTAGGACCGGACTACGTATCCACGTAGTGCCCCGGGACCGCCCCGGCGGCCAACAATGTGCCCCGGGGGAAAGCGATCTCCGCCGCGGGATCTCCGGATCCGCGACTCCGCTCCGGGATCTCCGCTCCGGGATCTCCGCTCCGGCTCGTCTCCAGGGCCCGTACAGAGAAGGAAGGACGGGATGGCGACGACTTCGCGTGCCGCCTCGCACACCACCTCGCGTGCCAGCTCGCACACCGCCTCACGCGCCGCCTCGCGTGCCAGCCGGTTCGAAGCGCTGGGTTCCTGTCTGCCCGACCGGGTGCAGCCCTCGTCCGAACTGGTCGCCACGGCGCCGCAGGTGCCCGAACTCCCCCTGGAGCGGCTGACCGGGGTCGTCACCCGCCGGGTGGCCGACGAGTCGCCCGGCTCCGCCGAGCACTCCTTCGGGCTCGCGCTCTCCGCCGCCCGCGACGCGTTACGCAACTCCCGCTACGAAGCGGGCGAGTTGGACGTGGTGATCTCCACCTCCATCAGCCGCAGCAAGGGCGGCAACATCTACTACTTCGAACCTTCCTTCGCCCGTATGCTCATCGAAGAGCTGGGCGCCCACCGCGCGCTCCACTTCGATCTCTCCAACGCCTGCGCCGGGATGCTCACCGGCGTCCAGATCCTCGACCGGATGATCCGGCAGGGCATGGTGCGCAACGGCATGGTGGTCAGCGGCGAGCGCATCACCCCCATCGCCCGCACCGCCGCCGCCGAGATGCCCCGGCTGCGCCACCCCCAGTTCGCCTCGCTGACCGTGGGGGACGCGGGCGCGGCGGTGATCCTGGACGAGTCGGAGGACGAGGCCGACCGTATCCACTACGTCGAGCTGATGACCGCCTCCGCCTACTCCCACCTCTGCCTCGCGATGCCCAGCGAGCACCGGGCCGACCTCGCCATGTACACCGACTCCGGGACCATGCAGGCGCGGGACCGGATGAAGATCTGGTCGACGTTCTACGGGGACTTCCTCGCCAAGAACGGCTCCGACTTCGCGAGCGAGGGCTTCGACTACGTCATCCACCACCAGGTCACCTCCCGCTTCATCGACGTGATGCAGGGGCACGGCGCGGAGTCCTTCGGCGCGCCGATGCCGCGCTCGCTCTCGGTCGTGGAACATCTCGGCAACACCGCCTCCACCTCCCACTTCATGGCGCTCAGCCACCATCTGCGGGCCGGCACCGCCCGGCAGGGCGCCAAGTACCTGCTGGTGCCCGCCGCTTCGGGCGTCGTCACCGGCTGCCTCTCCGTGACCATCTCCAACCTGGGAGTCTGACCGTGGGAATGGTCATCAGGGCCGCCGCCACCGCCTCGCCCGTGCGGGCGTCCGCCCCGGACACGTCGTACACGGCGAACGCCCCGGACACGTCGGTACGGCTTGCCGCGCGGGCCGCCCAAGGGTGCCTGGACGAGGCCGGGTTGGCGCACACGGCGGTGGGCGTGCTGGTCAACGTCGGGGTCTACCGCGAGAACAACACCATCGAGCCCGCCATGGCCGCGCTGGTCCAGAAGGAACTGGGCCTGGGGCTCGACTACTTGGCCGACCCGGTCGCCGGTCTCTCCTTCGACCTGATGAACGGCGCCTGCGGCGTCCTCAACGCCGTCAAGGTCGCCCAGGCCCTCATCGGCACCTCCACCACGGAGCGCGTGCTGATCACCGCCGCCGATGTCCACCCCGGCGGGGACGCGGGCGCCGACCCCGGCTATCCGTACGCCGACCTCGGCGCCGCCCTGCTGCTGGAGCGCCACCCCGACGAGGGGCCCGGTTTCGGCACGGTACGGGCGTACAGCGCCCGGGGCACGGTGGGCGCCGCCGGCTCCCTCGACCTGTCGGTGCCGGGCGGCGGCGGGCGGTCCCGGATCACCGTACGGCAGGAGGAGGGGTGGGCGGAGCGGCTGCTGGAGCTGACCGCCGAGAGCGTCGGGGCGTACGTACGCGACGAGGGGCTCGCCCTGGACCGTACCCTCCTGGTCACCAACCGGCCCGTCCCCGGTTTCCCCGAACTCCTCGCGGCGCGGCTGGGGGTGGCGGGGGACGGGGTGGTCGCGGCCGGCGCCCCGGAGTCCGGGGAAGAGATGGCGGGAGGGGGTACCGGCGTACCTCACACGGCAGGTACCGGCGTACCTCACACGGCCGCGCCCGTGCTGGGGTATCTCGCCGCGCTGGAGCGTCGACTGAAGCCGGAATACGAGCAGTTGCTGTTCGTGAGCGCCGGGGCCGGGCCCAGCGTCGTCTGCGCCCGCTACCTGCCCGGGGAGCGCTGAGCGCCATGGCCACTGCCGCCGCCGACCCCTCCGCAGCCCCGGGAACGCCCGGCCCCGAGGAGGGCCCCGCCGACATCCTGGAACGGCACGCCCGTACCTTTCCCGCCAAGCCCGCCATCATCGTGCCCGGGACGCCGGACGGGGCCGGCGGCTCCGGCGGGCCCCGGTCGGTGCTGACGTACGGCGAACTCCAGGACCAGGTGGAGCGGTTGGCCGCCGGGTTCCACCGGATCGGGATCACCCGGCACACCAGGACCATCCTGATGACACCGCCGGGCCCGGACCTCTTCGCCATCGCCTTCGCCCTGGTCCGGATCGGGGCCGTGCCCGTCGTGGTGGACCCGGGGATGGGGGTGCGGCGGATGCTGCACTGCTACCGGGCCGTGGGCGCGGAGGCGTTCATCGGGCTGCCGGTCGCCCATGTCGTACGGGTCCTGGGGCGCCGCGCCTTCCGGGGCGTTCGGGCCACGGTGACCGTCGGGCGCCGCTGGTTCTGGGGCGGCGAGACGCTGGCGCGGCTCCGGGTCGGGCCGCGCGCCGAGGGGCTGCCCCGGCCGTCCGGCGAGGACCTCCAGATGATCGTCTTCACCACGGGCAGCACGGGCCCCGCCAAGGGCGTGGAGTACACCCAGCGGATGTCCGTCCCGATGCTCCGGCTCTTCCAGGCGCTCCACGCGGGCGACCGGGACGACGTCTCCCTGGTCACCCTGCCCGTGTACGGCATCCTCGACCTGCTGCGCGGTTCGACGCTGGTGCTCGCGCCGGTCTCCCCGGCGAAGGTCGCGGACGCCCCGCCCGGGCCGCTGACCGACGCGCTGGCCCGTTACCGGGTCAACACGCTGATCGCCTCGCCCGCGCTGCTCCGGGTCCTCGGCCGCCATCTGGAGCGCCATCCGGTCGACCTGCCGGACCTGCGCTTCGTCGCGGCGGGCGGGGCGCCTGTCCCCACGGATGTGGTGGCCTCCGTACGCGGGGCGCTCGGCGAGAAGGCCGAGGTCCATGTGACGTACGGGGCCACGGAGGCGCTGCCGATCTCCTCCGTCGAAGCGGCGGAGGTGCTGGGGACAGCGGCGGGGTCGGGGACGGGGTCGGGGTCGGCGGCGGGAACGGATTCAGGAACGGGGGACGGCCCCCATGAGGTCACTGCCGCCGGTGGCACCGCCGCGCTCTCCGCCGCCGGGGCCGGTACCTGCGTGGGGCGCCCGCTGCCGGGGATGACCGTCCGTATCATCGGGGTCTCCGACGCGCCCATCCCCCGCTGGACGCCCGAACTCCCCCTCCCCCAGGGCGAGGTGGGCGAGATCGTGCTCGCCGGGGACGCCGTCAGCCCCGGGTACCACCGGGATCCGGACGCCGACGCCCGGTACAAGATCCCGGAGGAGCGCGCCGGGGGCCCCGCGCGGCTGTGGCACCGTACCGGCGACCTCGGTTACCTGGACGCGGAGGGACGGCTGTGGTTCTGCGGCCGGCGCACCCAGCGGGTCCGTACCGCCGCCGGGGACCTCCATACGGTGCGGTGCGAGGGGGTCTTCAACGCCCACCCCGAGGTACGCCGTACGGCCCTGGTCGGCGTCGGCGCGCCCGGGGCGGTGCGCCCGGTGGTGTGCGTGGAGACGGAGGCGGGGGTCGGGCCGGAGCGGTGGCCAGAACTCGTGGAGGAATTACGGAAGTTGGGGGCTGCGTACGACGTGACCCAGGGGCTCGACACCTTCCTGCGCCACCCGGCCTTCCCGGTGGACATCCGGCACAACGCCAAGATCGGGCGGGAAGAGCTCGGGCGGTGGGCCGAAGGGGAGTTGGAGAGTCGGAGGAAGGGGATGGGGGCGGGGCCGGGGCGGCGGGCGCGTACCTCCTGGCGGGTGCGGGCCGCGCGGGCGGTGCCGCTGGCCGGGTGGGCGTATCTGGCCGCCGGGGTCGTCCACCCGATGGACCAGCCGGTGCTGCGCGGCCTGTGGTGGACCGTGGCCGCGCTCAATGTCGGGGCCCATATCGCGCAGATCCCGGTGGGGGTACGGCGGGGACGCGCGGCCGGGTACAGCGATCCGGCGAGCGCCGGGCTGACCTTCGTGTACGGGGCGGCGTGGTGGCGGACGCTGCCCGGAACGGAGGAGGGGGCGGCGGGCCGATGAGAGTCCTGATCACCGGGGCCTCCGGGTTCCTCGGCGGGCATCTCGCGGAAGGCGCCCTGCGCGCCGGCCACGAAGTGCGCGTGCTCGTACGGGAGTCGAGCGACCTGACCCATCTGCGCACCCTCTCGGGGGCGGGTTCCGGCGTCTCAGGGGCGGGTTCCGGCGTCTCAGGGGCGGGTTCCGGCGTCTCGGGGGCGGGTTCCGGTGTGGAGTTCGCGTACGGCGACCTCACCGACGCCGATGCCCTCGCGCGCGCCGCCGAGGGGGTGGACGTCGTGCACCACAGCGCGGCGCGGGTCGTCGAGTACGGCACCCGGCGGCAGTTCTGGACCGCCAACGTCCTCGGCACCCGGCTGCTGATGGACGCGGCCCGGGGCGCCGGGGCCGGGCGGTTCGTCTTCATCAGCAGCCCGAGCGCGCTGATGGAGGTGGGCGAGGGCGACCGGTTCGGGGTGGACGAGTCTGCCCCGTACCCCAGCCGTTACTACAACCTCTACTCCGAGACGAAGGCCGCCGCCGAACGCCTCGTGCTCTCCGCGAACCGGCCGGACTTCACGACGCTCTCGCTCCGGCCGCGCGGGGTCTGGGGGGAGCGCGACCATGCCGGGTTCCTGCCCCGGCTCGTGACCCGGATGGCGGCCGGACGCCTCCCGGACCTGCCGGGCGACCGTACGGTGCTGGCCTCGCTCTGCCACTGCGACAACGCGGTCGCGGCCGCGCTGCTCGCCGCCGAGGCCCCGGCGGGGCGGGTCGGCGGGCGGGCGTACTTCGTCGCCGACCGGGAACACACCGACATCGGGGCGCTGCTCCGGCGGCTGGCCGCGCTCTTCGGGGTACGGCCGCCGAGCCGCCGGATCCCCCCGCCCGTACGGGACGGGCTGGTCGAGGCGGTCGAGCTGCTGTGGCGGCTGCCGGCGCTGGCGGCGCGGTACGAACCCCCGCTCACCCGGTACGCGGTGGCCCTGCTCACCCACTCGACCACGTACGACACCGCCGCCGCCGAACGGGACTTCGGGTACGCGCCCGTCATCGGCCAGGAGGAGGGGCTGCGCCGGCTCATGGCGTGGGCCGAACCGCTGGGCGGGGCGGCGTACTTCCGGCGGCGGCTGGGGTAGGGGCGTGCGGCGAGCGCCGGGTGGCGCCTGCCGGGGGTGGCCGCCGGGGCCGCGCCGGGCGTCGGGGGTGGCCGCCGGGGGCGTCGGCTCAGGCGGCGAGCTTCGCGTAGACGATGAGGTTGTTCACCGGGTGCCCTTCGGCGTCGAAGCCGCCGTCGCAGGTGATCACGCGGAGGGTGGGGGTGTCGGTCGCCTTGTACACCTTGTCGGTGGGGAAGGTGTTCTTGCTGACGCTCTCGGTGTTGGTGACGGTGAAGCGCACCGGGGCGCCGTCCTTGCCGGTGACGGTGATCTCCGCGCCCTTGGTGATCTTCTTCAGGTCGTGGAAGACGGCCTTGCCGAAGCGGGTGTCGTTGTGGCCGATGATCACGGCGGCGCCCTTCTGCCCCGGCGCGGGGTTGCCGGTGTACCACCCGGCCGTCATGCCCTTCTCGGCCGGCGGGACCTCGACGGTGCCGTCGTCGTTGAGGCCGAGCTTCATCAGCTCGCTGCTGATCCCGACCGAGGGGATCTCCACCTTGGCGGGCTCGGTGGCCGCGTCCTCCCCCATACCGCCGCTGCCACTGCTGCCACTGCTGCCGCCGCTGTCGGACGGTGTACCGCCGGCCTCGGCCGAGGAGGAGCCGGAGCCGCCCGAGCCGCCCGAACCGGTCTTGGCGGCGGCCTGTTGGCCGGAGGAGCAGCCGGTGACCGTCAGGAGCACGGCGATGCCGAGGGCGGGCAGCAGGGCGGGCAGCGAGGTGCGGGGGGTGCGGGGGCGCCGTACCGGGGAGTTCACGGGGGACACAGCGGGCTCCAGAGATGAGTGAGTGGCGGGCGAGTCGCGCGGCAGCGGAGCGGAGGGGGAAGCAGGATGGCGCCGCCCGGGCGGGGCGGCGCCGTGGTGGTGCCTGGTGGTACCCGGTGGTGCCTGGTGGTACCCGGTGGCGCCTGGGCCTGGTGGTGCCTGGGCCTGGTGGTGTTCGGTCAGGCGGTGGCGCGGCCCGCGACGCGGCGGCGGACCACGATGGTGCCGGCGCCCGCGAGGAGCAGGCCGCCGATGGCCGTACCCGCGAGCGCGGCGGGGCCGTTGCCGCCGGACACCGGGGCCTCGCCGGCCGCGACACCGCCGCGCGGGGCGGGCTGGGCCTTCCGGGAGTCCTCAACGCCCTTGGCCACCTCGGCGGGCACCGCGCTCGGGGCGTCGCCCGCGGCCACGGCACCCTGCGGGGCGCGCTGCGCACGCCTGGCCTCCTGCGCGGCCTCCTGGCGCTTCGCCGCCTCGGCCGGCAGGACCGCGTCGGCCCGGCCGGGCGCGCGGGTCGCCTCCTCGGCCGGCATGACCGCCCCGGCCCCGCCGGGCGCGCGGGTCGCCTCCTCGGCGGGCTTGGCGGCCTCCGTCGGCTTCGTGCCGTCGGCGGGCGCGGCGGTCGGCGCGGACGTCGCCGGGGAGTTGTCGGAGGCGACGGCAGCGGCGGCCGGGACCAGCAGCGCGCCGGCGGTGACGGCGGTCAGGACGGCGAAGCGCAGGCGGAGATGACGAGACATGGACGACTCCAGTTCCGGGCCCGGTTCGGATGGTCCCTGGGTGCCGTTCGCACCAGGTTCCGGGCGTGTCATCAGACTGGCCGTTACATGTGAAGAACCTGTCAGAACGCTATAGGCATCACATCAGCGTCCCGCAGTGGTCCCGTCAGGCCCGGTCCGCCCCCGGCGTCACACCGCCGTCTCCTTTGTCCCCCTTCCCTGTTGTGCCGTCCGTCATGCCCAGTATCGGGCCCGGTATCGGGCCCGGTATCGGCAGCCGCAGGGTGAAGACGGATCCCTCCCGTACCGCCGACTCCACGGTCACCGTCCCGCCGTGCGCCTCGGCCAGCTTGAGGACGATGGCCAGGCCGAGGCCGCTGCCGCCGGTGGCGCGGTTACGGGACTTCTCGGCGCGCCAGAAGCGGTCGAAGAGGTACGGGATGTCGGCGGCCGGGATCCCGGTGCCGGTGTCCGCGACCTCCACCGCGATCTCGCCCGCGCCCACGCCCGCGCCCGCGATCTCGCCCGCGCCCACGCCCTCGGCCTCGCGGTCGACCACGTACGAGCGGAGCGTGACGCGCCCGCCCAGCGGGGTGTGCCGTACCGCGTTGGAGACCAGGTTGCCCACCGCCTGGCGGAGCCGGACCGGGTCGCCGTCGATCAGGGGCGGGGGCAGGGTGCCGGGCGGGGCCGGGGTGTGGGTCAGGGTGACGCCGGCCGTCTCCGCGCGGCCCTGGTGGGCGGCGGCGACCTGGCCGAGGAGTTCCTCGATCCGTACCGGCTCCATCTTCAGGCGGAGCGCGCCCGCGTCGGCGGCGCCGAGGTCCTGGAGGTCGTCGATGATGTGCTGGAGCTGTACCGCCTCGTCGTGGAGGGAGGCGAGGAACGCCGGGTCGGGTTCGGCCAGTCCGTCCTGGGCCGCCTCCAGCCAGCCCCGGATGTTGCTGAGCGGGGTACGGAGTTCGTGGGCGACGTCGCTGACCATCGCCTTGCGCGCCGCTTCGAGACGGGCGCGGTGCGCGGCCATGTCGTTGAAGGCGGCGGCGAGCCGGCCGATCTCGTTGTCCTTGTCGGGCCCGACCGGTACGGGCGCCGAGTCCAGCCCGTCCCGCATCCGCTGCGCGGCCCCGGTGAGCGCGTGGAGCGGCCGTACGAAACGGGTCCCGGCGATCACGGAGGCGCCGACGGTGAGCGCGAGGACGAGGGCGGCGACCCCGGCGATCCGGGCGGTGTTGGTCGGGGAGAGGTCGAAGCCGAAGACGCCGACGGGGCGCGGGCCGTCGATGAAGAGCAGGGCGGGCGCCGCGACGTAACCGCTGAGCTGTTCGCGGCGGGCGCTGCCGACGCAGGAGGCGACGGCGCGGTCGTACGCGCTGTCGCCGGCCCCGGGCATGCCGGGCGCGAGGGTGGGTTCGGCGTCCTGACGGTCCCTGGCGCGTTCCCTGGGGAGCTTCTGGTCCGCGGTGCCGCCGTCGCCCTGGCCGGCCCCGGTACCGCCCGTCTCTCCTGTCCCTTCTGCCGTGCCGGCCGCTTTCCGGGGCGCGGACGTCGCCTGCTCCGGGCCCGCCGTGTCCGCCGTGTCCGCGCCTCCCGGCGCGGGGGAGGCTTCGGCCGGGCCGGTACCGTCCGGCGCGGGGGACGCGTCGGTCCCTCCCGTCTCGGCGGTCCGCTCCGGCACTTCGGGCCCGTCGGTCGCCCGGGCCCGCACCGACCGTCCCGCGCGGGTCTTTTCGGCTTCCGCGCGGGCGGACCTCTGGTCGGGAAAGGCGTCCACCGGCACCTCGCTCGGCATCGGGGTCGCGACCTGGGCGCCACGGGCCCAGGACAGGTCGAGGTTGAGCTGCACGCCCGCATGGCCCTGGCGTTCGAGGCAGGCGTCGGAGAGCTTGTTGAGGGCGGTGAGGGCCTTCTGCTCGGTCTTGGTGGGCGTTTCCGGCCCGGAGGGCAGGCAGCGTGTGCCCGGGACGCTGTCGATGCCCTTGCTGACGTACTGGATACGGGGCCGCCCGCTCGGCTCTTCCACGGCATCCGCCGCGATACCCGCGTTGTTGAGGCAGGCGACCGCCTCGTCGACGGTGCGGCGGAGGGCGGCGCGTTCGGAGGCGGGCAGCTTGAAGGGCCCGACGGCGCGCGGGTCGACGCGGTCGGCGTCGGCGGCGGCGGAGGCGGTGGAGGAGGAGCGGGTGGCGGAGGAGGTGGAGCCGGGGTCGGGGTCGGGGACGAGCACGGTGTCGACGGAGAGGGGATCGACGACGGCGGAGGCCTGGACGGGGAGGGTGTCGCTGCTGGCACCGGGGGCGGGGCCTGAACCCGAGCCCGAGCCCGAGCCGGAGCCTGAACCGGAGCCGGAGCCGGAGCCTGAACCTCCGGACGAAGCGACCTCGTTGCCGCCCCCGGTTCCGCTCCCGTTGCCGCTCCCTTTGCCGTCCCCGTCCCCGTCGCCGCCCCCGTCGCCGCCCCCGTCGGCGGCGGAGTCGAAGATCAGGCGCCGGTCCTGGGTGGACAGCCTGATCCGGCGGTCGGAGTCCGCGGCCAGCGAGCGGGCGGTGGCGCCGACGCCGTCCCAGGTCCGGTGGGTGGCCGCGTACCCCAGCAGGGTGTTGTAGATCGTCGCGTCGGCGCTGAGGTTCTGGCCCTGCTGCTGGCGGATGGCGACGGAGGTCGTCTGGACGACGAGCCAGGCGGTGGCGGCGACCGAGCAGGACGCGACCAGCGCCGATACGGTCAGCAGCCGGCCGAGGACGCTCTTACGGAGCGGAAGCCGCGCGGCCCCGGCCTCCGGTGTGGCCCCGGCCTCCGGTACGGCCCCGGCCTCCGCTGTGGCCCCGGCCTCCGGTATGGCCCCCGGGCCCTCTCCGGGGGCGGGTTCAGGACGACGTTTCATGGGCCGGTCCGTTCTGGGCGGGGGCCGGGTCCGGGTTCGTCAGCTTGTAGCCGACGCCGAACACGGTGAGCAGCCGGGCGGGCCGGCGCGGGGTGCGCTCGATCTTCTTGCGGAGGTTCATGACATGGACGTCCACGGTGCGCCCGCTGATGTACTTGTCGAAGCCGTGCAACTCTTCCAGCAGCCGCTTGCGGGTGAAGACCCGGCCGGGCTCGGCGGCCATCGCGGTGAGGATACGGAACTCGCCGGGCGTACAGGAGACGGGCGTACCCGCGACGGAGACTTCGTGCCGCAGGGGATCGACCCGCAGGGCCCCGACGACCAGGGCGCCGTCCGGGGGCGGGGGTACGGGCGGGGGTACGGGCGCGGGTGCGGGAACGGGCGCGGCCGGAGGCGGAGACTCAATCACCGGCACCGGCACCGGCACCGGCACCGGCACGGGAACAGGTACGGCCTCGCCGACGCTCATCCCCGCGCTCGCCCCCGCGTCCGACGCCGGAGCCGGAGCCGGAGCCGGCCCCGGAGCCCTCCGGTGCCTCCGCAGCAACGTCCGTACGCGGGCCATCAGTTCACGCGGGCTGAACGGCTTGGTCATGTAGTCGTCGGCCCCGAGGTCGAGCCCGAGCAGCAGGTCGTCCTCGGTGGAGCGCGCCGTCAGCATCAGCACCGGCACCTCCCGCCCCTCGGCCCGCAGAATCCGTACGACGTCGAGACCGTCGGCCCGGGGCATCATCACATCGAGGACCAGCAGGTCGGGCTCGTGGTGCCGGACCCGTTCCAGCGCCGCGCGGCCGTCCGCGACGACGGTGACCGCGTGCCCCTCGTGCTCCAGGTAGCGGCGTACCAGCTCGGCCTGCTTCGTGTCGTCTTCGGCGACCAGGATGTTCGCGCACACGCGTCCGATCGTAGGCGAGGCGGAACGGCCCCTCCCTCTTTCGGCCACGTACAGGTGTCCTCCGTAGGTCCGAGGTATGACGCTGTGATCAATACAAGGGTGGATCCGCGCAACCCTTCGCCGCACCTACCGTCTTGGTCCAGTGGGAAGACCGACCCACTGAGGCACTACAGCGAGTCAGGTGGCACACGTGGCACAGACGGCGACAGCGGAACAGGCGACGGCGGTACGGGGGAACGGCGCGGTACGGGGTGAGTCCGTACGGCCGGACAGGGCGTCCAGAGACAAGGCGCCCGAAGGCACGGCGGCATCCGCAGACACGGCGGCGTCCGCAGGCACGGCGGCATCCGCAGGCGCGGCGGCGTCCGGCGGCGGGACCGTACGGGCAAAGGCGTTCGCCCCCGAGTACCAGGGGGCCCTGGGCTCCCTCTCCGTCAACTCTTCCCTGACCGACGTGCTGGCCAGAGGAGTGGAAGAGCTGCGTGCCGCCGAAGCGGCCGGCGAGCGGCGCGAGATGGCGCGGTGCGGGCTGGCCGTGGCGGAGGCGTACCGCCGCCTGGGCATGAGCGCCGAGGCCGACATCGCGTGGAAGGCCAGCTACCGGGCCGCCCGGGACGCCGAGGACGTCGGCGCCATGGCGTGGGCGCTCTGGAGCGGCGGCACCCTCGCCCGCCAGCGCGGCGCGCTCCCGCTGGCGTACCGGCTGCTGGGGCTCGCGGCCGAGTTCGGCAAGCGCGGGGGCGATGTGGTCGTACGGGGCTACTCGCTCGCCGGGCTCGCCGAGACCGGCCGGATCCAGGGCGACTACCAGGCCGTGGGCGAGCTGCACGAGCAGCTCCTCGCGGAGGCGCGCAAGCGCGGCGAGGCGCGGCACACGGTATGGGCGCTGGAGGGCATCGCGCAGATGCACCGCAACACGGGCTCGTACGACAAGGCCCTGGCCCTCTTCGAAGAGTCGGCGGAGATAGCGGCCGGGGCCGACGACCGGCGCGGGCTGGCGTGGGCGAAGCGCGGGATAGCCGATGTGGTGTCGGTACGGGACGGGGATGCCGAGCGGGCGCTCGCGCTGCTCTCCGAGGCCGAACTCATATGCACGGAGATGAAGTTGTCGAGTGCGCTGGCCTACAACCACAAGATGCGCGGCAATGTCCTCTACCGGGCGGGGCGGTACGCGGAGGCCCGGGACGAGTACGCGCGGTCGCTGGGCGAGTTCACCGAGATGAACGAGGAACGGGGCACCGCCCTCTCCCGCCTGGGCCTCGCCAAGTCCGCGGCGAGGCTGGGCCGGGACCGCGGGGAGACGGCCGCGGAACTCGCCGGCCTGCGCACCACCCTGGACCGCATCGGCCTGCGTCACGCGCGGGCGATGGTCGACAAGGCGGTGACGGAACTGGGCCTGACGGAGGCGGACTTGGCGAACGCGGAGGCCCCGGCCGGCCGGCCGGGCCCTGCGGTCACAGGAACGGGGGCGCCCCGATGACGGCACCGACCGTGGCCGAGATGCTCCGTAAACCGGCGGCGCGAGCCACGCAGGAGACGAGCACCTCCCCCGCCCCCTCCCCCACTCCGGCCACCTCCCCCACTCCCACTCCCGTCCCCTCCTCCACCCCCGTCCCCTCCCTCGCCCGCTGCCGCGCCCTGGTGCGCCCGGCCCTGGCGGAGGCGATCGGCGGTCTGCACCCGTGGGTGGCCGAGATGGCCGCGTTCTCCTTCGGCTGGAGCGATGTACGGGGCACGCTCGCCCCCGGCGCTTCCGAGGGCAAAGGCGTACGGCAGACACTCGCCGTCCTGGGCGCGGAGGCGGCCGGATCGGCGGGGAGCGAGGCGATTCCCGGGGCGGTGGCGGTCGAACTGGTCCACGCGTTCTCGCTGCTGCACGACGACATCATGGACGGCGACGGCATGCGCAGGCGCCGGGAAACCGTATGGAAGGCGTACGGCACCGGCCCGGCCGTACTCGCCGGGGACGCGCTGTTCGCCCTGGCCCTCACCGCCCTGACCGCCGCCGCTCCCCCCACCCCCCACACGGCGGCTGCCGTACGCATCCTCTGCGAGGCGCTGTCGGAGCTGGTCCACGGCCAGGCGGACGACCTGCTCTTCGAGTCGCGCCCCTGGACGGGCCCGGACGCGGTGACCCCGGCGGCGTACCGCGCGATGGCCGAACGGAAGACCGGCGCCCTGCTGGGCTGCGCCGCCGCCGTCGGCGCCCAGTTGGCGGGTGCCCCCGCGACCACGGTCACCGCGCTGGACCGGGCCGGACGTCACCTGGGGGTGGCCTTCCAGATCGTGGACGACCTGCTGGGCATCTGGGGCGACCCGGAGGTCACGGGCAAGCCGGTCCACGCGGACCTGCGCAAGGCGAAGAAGACCTGGCCGATCCTGACGGCACTGGCCACGGACACCCCGGCCGCCCGCGAACTGACCACTCTCCTCCCCCGCCTGCCGAAGTCCCCGGACCAGACCCCCCGAGCCGCCACCCTCCTGGACCGGACCGGCGCCCGCACCGCGACGATGACCGCCGCCCGCCAGGAACTCGAAGCGGCCCGCGCCGCCCTGGCCACGATCCCGCTGCCGCCCGCCACGGCCGAGGAGTTCGACACCCTGATCACCTACCTCCTCCACCGCACCCTCTGACCCGCCGCACCCGGGGACCGTGCCCCCGCCCGCCCGTACCCCGTCCGCGTCCCCGTTCCCATCCCCCGGCCCTCAGTGCTCGCGCCGGGCGGCCGGGGCGCGGGTGGCCGGGGCGCGCCACCACCACAGCCCTGCGCAGGCAGGTGCTGACAGGTCGAAGAAGCACCCGCAGCGAGCGCACCAGGGCAGCCCGTTCTCGGGGTCGGTGGGGCACTCGGCGGAACAGCGCGGGCACTTCTTCTCCACGGATACCAGCTCTCTCAGACGCCCGGGTCGAACTCACCGGCCCTGATCGCGCCCGTGAGCATCACCCACTGGTCCGGCGTCATGGTGACGACGGTGTCGGGGTGCTCGCTGTCCCGCAACGCGACGACGCCCGGAACATTCAGGGCCACCTGTGGGCAGTTGCCCACCTTCTTGTCACGGCAGGCCGCCGCGCTGACAAACTCGAACTCCGGGATCACACTCATGGTCCTGTCCCTTCGCCGTGGCACTTCGGGGATGCGGTCCCCGCACCGTCCCGCCCCTCGCGGGGCACTGGCCGGGCCGCCCACGCACGACCGGGCGGCTCGTCCTGTCCCGTACGCCGATATGAGCACCCTGCTTCCGGGGATCGGCCTACGGAAGCTTCAGCGGCGCGGCGACGCGTGCGGCGGCGCGTGCCGCCGGATCGGTCCGCCGTCCCAGCGTCTCCGGACGGTCGAGCCAGAGCCAGGCACCGAGCACGCGGAGCGCGCTGAGCGCGGGCGTCGGTTCATGCCAGGACCGTATGAGGCACTGCGTGCGCTCCGCTCGCGGATTGCGCGCCATTGCACGAGCTCCTCCGACGGTTGTCGGCATTGCTCAGGTGAGGTCCAAAGATGCTCGGGCGCGGCCGATCAGACGCCGTGCCTGAGCTCCGTACTCCGCTGACTCCGCGAGCCACTCCCACGCCCGCTCATACAGTCCGACGTCCTCATGGCCGGTCAGCCAGAGTTCCTCGCTGATCGTCTCGACGATCACCAAAGTACGGTCGTAGACCCAGAACGCGTGGGGAGCGGTACGTCGTAGCTGGGCGCCGAAGGGCAGGATGCCCAGTTCGATGCGGCGCCGACCCACAAGGTTGTACAAGCGGTCCAGTTGCTCGGCCATCACGTCCACCGGGCAGGCGCGGTGATACAGAGCGGCCTCGCACATGAGGAACCGGAACGTCTTCTCAGGGTCGTACAGCGCTTCTTGGCGACGCATCCGGGCCGCCACGGCGGCATCCGTGGTCGGCGGGATTCCCCGGAACTCCGCGTTCGCGTCGAAGAGGACCCGGGCGTACTCGGGTGTCTGGAACAGGCCCGGGACACGCGAGACCTCCAGTCCCCGGATCTCCTTCGTGTGCTCGGTCTGCCGGACGGCGATCTCTTGCCGTCCGCGGTGCCCTCCGGCCAACTGCCGCCGCCAGGACCGGTGCCGCCCCTGCGCCCCGAGCCCGGCCAGCAGGCCGTGCAACTCGGCCACGGCATCCGGGCGTCCGACTCCGTGCGCCCACCCCGCCAGGTCCTCGCGGGTCGGAGTCTGTTTGCCGTTCTGGAGGCGGGAGACTTTCGACGTCTGCCAGCCCAGGGCTGCCGCGAGCTGCTTCCCTTGCATGCCCGCCTCGGTGCGCAGTGCCCGCAGGCGCGCACCGAGGGCTTCGCGGGCGCTCTGGAAATCGGTGGTCACATGCTGGAACGTACTCTCTCGGCGAACTCCGCCGCAGGCACCGCGTGATGCCATGCGGCGTCCCGGGCCTGGCAGGCGGCCAGTACCTCGGTCGGGTCCTCGGTGAGGTACACGCCGAGGGTGGTGTCGTCGTGGTCGAAGGCGAACCGGGCGACCACTTTGGAGTCGAAGAGCCAGAAGTCGTGCTCCGGCAGCCGCAGCGACTCGGCCTGCGCACGGCTCAGGTTGCGGATGTCCTCGCCGGCCGCGAGGTTGCCGGGTGCGCTCGCGAGAAGGTACCGCTGGCCCTCGGTGGGCGGGTCGTCCACCAACCGCACCCGCTCGAACCGTTTCCCGTCCGCCGTCTGCTCGGCGACGTTCTTCCGCCACGCGTTCGCCGCGTCGCGGGCAATGTCCTCACCGGCCCGCCAGCGCTCCCACTTGAGGGTTCCCCGGTCGGATGCGTAGCCGCGACGAGTCTCCAGCCGCCAGGCGGTGTGCCGGAACTCGCGGAAGAGATGGGCGATGTCGGTGAACGGACGCAGTTCCGGCGCACCGGCCTTCGGGGCGTAGCGAATCAGCAGGCTCCGGGGCACCCGTACGAACGTCTCCGACGGCTTGACGTCGCGCAACTGGGCGAGATGCTCGGGGTCGGTCTCGTGATCGCCCTGGACCAGGACATCGTCCGTCCCCGAGATCTCGTAGAGGGTGGGACAGTCACCGTCATCGCTGGTGGTGCCGAGGAGCCTGAGTGTCATGTGCCGCCCCTGTTCTCGCTGGTCGGACCTTCAGCATGACGGTGTCAGCGAACGGAAAGGGGAGGATTGCGCGAGATTGCCCTTGCCACTGGCCGACCTGGTCATTGCGCGCAAGCGCGGCCAACCGTACGACGGTAGCGGCGCGCGCAAGGGCATCCGTGGTCATGACCTGCGCGGGCCGCCCGCCCGCGTCAGCTCCCCGCCGGGCACCACCCCCGGGCGCCCACCCTCGCCTCCGCCGCCGTACGCGACTGCGAGGATGCCACCGGCGCCGCACTGGCGGAGGACGGCTCCTCTCGGAAGTTCCATGGGCTGTTCGTCGCATACGCCGCCGGTACCGCGATACGGAGCGGGGCGGGCCCCTGCCGCGCCGGGCCGGGATCACCGCGCCCGGCGGTACGGCCATCTGCTGACGGTGGCCGGTGGGGACCGTGGGGTTTGTCGGGACCCCGTATCGGGGTGCCGTGGGCGGGATGTGGCCGGGCGTCAGTGGGCGGGTTCCGCCTCGGCGGGGCGGGGGCTGCGGTGGTGGACGGGGTCGGTGGGGGAGTCGAGGGCCAGGCTCAGGGCGGCGGCCACCAGGTAGAGGGCGACGAAGGTCCAGATGAGGGCGGTCATATGGGCGGCGCCGCCGAGCAGGCCGACGAGGGCGGGGCCGACGAAGGCGGAGAGCCCGGCGGCGAGGCTGTAGACGGCGAGGGCGTTGGCGCTGTCGGCGGGGCGGACGAGACCGGGCATGAGGGCGGTGAGGGGGACGAACCCCGCCAGGCCGATCCCGAAGACACCCCAGCAGAGCAGCGTGATACAGAAGTTGGGCCCGGTGAGCTGGGGGACGTAGTAGAGGAGGAGCAGCCCCGCCGCGCACAGGACACAGCCGAACCAGGTCACGGTGCGGCGCCAGCCGAGACGGTCGCCGATGATGCCGAAGGCGAGGTTGGCGAAGACGTTCGCGGTGTAGACGCAGGTGACGAGAAGCAGGTAGGTGTGCTGGGAGAAGCCGATGGTGCGGGTGAAGTAGACCGGCGCGACGACGAAGAGCGCGAAGTTCGGGGCGGTGTTGACCAGCCGTACGAAGGCCCCGACGGCCACCCTCGGCAGGCGCAGGATGGTGATACCGCGGGCGAGTTCCCGCAGGGGTGAGCGGCGTTCGTCCTGCGGGGCGGGTCCGGCGTGGGTGAGGTCGCGTACGCCGGCGAGGGCGGTCAGGGCGCCGAGGGCGACCAGGGCGGTGGAGATCCAGAAGGTGCCGAACTCGCCGACGACCGGGATGGTCGCGCTGGCGACGAGGGAGCCGAGGGTGGGCAGCCCGGCGCCGAAGACGAACCAGAACCAGCCGACGGACGTGCCGCGTTGGTGGTCGGGGGTGGCCTGGGTGATCCAGACCAGGAAGGCGTAGGCGAAGAAGGGGTATCCGATGCCCCGCACGCCGTAGAAGACGGTGACCAGCGTGGCGGAGCCGCTGGGGATGGCCCAGGCCAGGAGGAGGAGTTCGGGCCCGATCCAGGTGATGGCGCCGTAGAGCATGACGCGCCGGGGGCCGAGGAGCGCGGAGAGCGCACCGGCCAGCCAGGAGCCCACGGCCACGAACACGCCGTAGGTGCTGATGGTCATGGCGACATGGCCGGGGGTGAAGCCCTCGCCCTCCAGGAACGGGGAGAGGTAGTTGCTCTCGACCCCGTCGCCGATCATGAAGAGCAGGACCCCGGCGTATCCGAGCAGCAGCGGAGCCGGCAGTCCGAGCCGGTGCAGCAGGGCGTTTGAGGGCATGGCGGTTTCCTTCGCCGTTGAAGGGCAGGGCGTGGCAGGGGGTCCCGGTCTTCCGGGCCTCCCTCGGCCCGGGTGAGGGCGGAGCGGCCGAAGCCTCACCCGGACGGGGCGCGCGCTGCGGCTGGTGGCGCGGGCGGGCGGGCCCCGAATCGTACGTACAGTTCGTACCGCCCGGACAGTACGCACCGGTCGCGCCCGGAGTCAACGGGTCCGGCGGACCATCCCACGACGGGCCCGGCAGACCCCCGCCACCAGGGCGGAAGAAAAATTGTACGTACAGTCCGTAACGTATGGACAGTGCGGGAATGACGGCCTACCTTGCTTAAGCCGTTCCGGTGTGGGGAGACCACCGGCGGCCCATCCGGCCGAGCAGGTCGCTCGGCCCGAGCCGGTGAGAGGACGCGACGATGCGTGCGGTAGTCCTGGACGGACGGGGATCGACAGCGGTCCGAGAGCTTCCCGACCCGGAACCCGGGCCCGGCGAGATCGTGATCGCGCCCGAGGCCGTCGGTATCTGCGGTACCGACCTCCACCTCGCCCAGGGGGATTACCCCACGGGCCGCTTTCCCGTGGTCCCCGGGCACGAGTTCGCCGGGACCGTGGCCTCGGTCGGCGCCGGAGCCGGCCGGTTCGCCGTCGGCGACCGGGTGTGCGTGGACCCGAACATCTCCTGCGGGACCTGCGCGCGGTGCGTGGCCGGAGCGCCCAACCTCTGCCCCCGGCTGGTCCCGGTCGGGGTCGCGGGCGACGGCGCCTGCGCCGAGCTGGTGAAGGTGCCGGCCAAGGTCGTCCACCGGCTGCCGGACGGGGTGGACTTCGCCACCGGTGCGCTGATCGAACCGCTGGCCTGTGTGCTGCACGCCGCCTCGCGGATCGGGCCGGTCGAGGGCCGGCGGGTGCTGGTCTACGGGGCCGGTTCGATCGGCCTGCTCGCCGTGGCCTACGCCAGGGCCCGCGGCGCCCGGTCCATCGGGGTCGTCGAGCCGAGCGCGGTACGGCGCGGCGCGGCCGTGGAATTCGGCGCCGACACGGTGCACGCGCCGGGTGAGCGGCCCGGGAACCACGACATCGACCTGGTCATCGAGGCGAGCGGGCACCCCTCGGCGGTGTCGGACGCGCTGGACCGGCTCGCCGACCGGGGCACGCTCCTCCAGATGGGGGTCGTCAGCCCCGAGTCCGCGATCCAGCTCTTCCCGTACGACCTGTTCGACCGCGAACTGACCCTGGTCGGCTCCCAGTCGCTGGCGACCTCCTTCCCCGAAGCGGTCGACGCCGTCGCGGAGCTGCCCCGGCTGGCACCGGGCATGGTCACCCACACCTTCGGCCTCCAGGAGTACGCCGCCGCCCTGGAGGCCGCCGCGTCCGACACCGCCCGCAAGGTGCACATCCACCCGCAGCGGTGACACCTCGCCCCGTACCCCGCCCTGCCATGGGCTGTGCCTTGGGAAACACCTTCAGAAAGTGGGGACACCGATGTCCGCATCCGCTTCACCGGCCCGCGCCGAGCAGGGCCTGACCGACCGGCTCGGCCTGCCGCGCCCCCTGGTGTGGGGCTTCGCCGGCCTGCTGCTCTTCATGATCGGAGACGGCGTCGAGTCCGGCTACATCTCCCCCTACCTACAGGCCCACGGGGCGGACACCGCGACCAGGGCGGCCGTCGTCATCACCGTCTACGGGGCGGTGGTCACGGCGGGATCGTGGCTGTCGGGCGCGCTCTCCGACGTGTGGGGGCCGCGCCGGGTGATGTGGCTGGGCCTGGGCGTCTGGAGCGTCTTCGAGGTGCTCTTCCTGGCGGTCGCGCTGCCCACCGGGAACTATCCGCTGATCCTGCTGACCTACGGCCTCCGCGGCTTCGGCTACCCCTTCTTCGCCTACGGCTTCCTGGTCTGGGTGCTGGCGGGCAGCCCGGCGCACCGGCTCGGTTCCGCCGTGGGCTGGTTCTACTTCGCCTTCACCGGCGGCCTGCCCACCCTCGGCTCGCTGCTGGCCAGCGGCAGTGAACCGCTGATCGGCGAGTACGCCACCCTCTGGCTCTCCCTCGCCCTGGTGGTGGCCGGCGGCGTCCTCGCCCTCACCGGCATCCGCGGCGCCCGGGGCGGCGGGCGGCTGGCGCCCCCGGAGGTGACGGCGGGCCGCAGCGTCGCCAACAGCGTCCTGATCATCTTCTCCCAGCCCCGGATCGCCGTCGGCTGCCTGATACGGGTGGTGAACACCGCCCCGCAGTTCGGGTTCCTGGTCTTCCTGCCCGCCGTCTTCTCCGACGACCTGGGCTTCGGCACCTCGGGGTGGCTGCGGCTGGTCTTCGTCCTGGGCGCGGCGAACATCTTCGCCAACCTCTTCTTCGGCGTGCTCAGCGACCGGCTGGGCTGGCACCGTACGCTGCGCTGGTTCGGCTGTGCCGGTTCCGCGGTCAGCTCCCTCTGCCTGTACTTCCTGCCCGCCCATGTCAGCGACGCGTACTGGCTCGCGGTGGTGTGCGCGGCGCTGTACGGCGTGACGCTGGCCGGTTTCACCCCGATCTCGGTGCTGATGTCCCTGATGGCGCCCGGCCAGAAGGGCAATGCCATCGCGGTGCTCAACCTCGGGGCCGGCGCGGCCACCTTCGTCGGGCCGCTGATCGTGGCCGCCTTCCTGGGCGTCATCGGCCCCGGCGGCGTCACGGTGGTCTTCGCCGCCCTGTACCTCCTGGCGGGCGTGGCGGTGCGGTGGCTGACCATCCCCGAGGAGTCCCGGCAAGCGGTGGCGGAGGGCAGGCCGCTGACGGAGGGCGGGCCCCTGACGGAGGCAGGCGACGCCCGGCCCCTGACGGAGGAGGGCGACGCCCGCGCCGGGACTACGCGCCGCCCGTAGCGTCGACGTTGACCTCCAGCGGCACGATGTCGCTGCGCACCCAGGTGTCGTAGACGTCGAAGCGCTGCCCCGCCGGGGTCCACGAGGTGGAGCGGATGTGCAGGGTGGGCGTGGTCCGGTCGATGTCCAGGGCGGCGGCGATCTCGGGGGTCGGGGCGACGGCCCGTACCGAGCGGTGGGCGCCGCCCAGGGGGTATCCGGCGTCGGCGAGCGCCTGGCTGAGCGAGGCCTGCCCCTCCAGCACCTCGGCACTGGCGGCGATCACCGGGACCAGCTCCGGCGGGCTGTAGTTGATGCTGTACAGGGCGGGCACCCCGTTGAGGGTGCGGAGCCGTACCAGTTCGTACCCCCCCGTGTGCTCGGGCACCTGGAGGTTCCGGCAGGCGAAGGCCGGCAGGATGGCCGGCCCGTGGCGGAGCACCACGGTGGCCACGGAGCGGTTCCGGTGGCCGAGGGCGTTCTCCAGGAAGCCCTGTGGCTGCTGGATGGTCCACCCGTCGTCGGCGGCCGGGGGCTGTGCGGCGAAGACGCCCCGGTTGGCGATCCGGGTCACCAGTCCCTGCGACTCCAGCACCTGGAGGGCCTGCCGGACCGTGGCCCGGGACAGGCCGAACTCCTTGCACAGGTCGTTCTCGCTGGGCAGCCGCTGGCCCGTGGGGATCTCCCCCGCTGTCAGCCGCTGCTCCAGTGCCCCGACGAGCTGCTGGTAGTACGGCGTTGTCGACTGCCGGTCGATGGCCCTCGCTGGCGCCACGGCTACGCTCCCTCCCTGGCCTGGCGGCGGTGGCCGCCGGGGCACTCATCGTAATCCGCGGTCCGTACGGTCCGTACCACAAGGGCGTTCAGCGGTCCGTACGGTCCGTACCGCGCATCGCTGAACCGGCGAACCGGTGTATCGGCGAACCGGCGAACCGGCGAACGCGCGTCAGACCTCGATCCAGGCGGTGTCGACGCCGTCCCCGCCCGCCTGGGCCACGGCGGCGGCCTGAAGGATGATCGCCGCGGCCGCGGCACCGGGGTCCAGCACGCCACGGGCCACCTCGCCGACGTAACTGGCGCGCCCCCGCCGGGCGATGAGCGAGGCGGTGGAGCGCGCTCCCTCGACGGCGGCGAGCGCGGTACGGCCGAGCGCCTCGTCCGGCGCGGCGGCGGCCGAGAGCTGGGACTCCAGGGTGCGGGCGGCCGGCACGAGCGCGTCGACCATGGTCTTGTGGCCCACCTCGGCCCCGCCGTACCGCTGTACGGTCGCCACGCCCGCGCTCAGTCCGGCGGACAGCTCGGTGAGGGTGGGCTCGCCCGAGGTGGTGCACCGGGCGAGGTCGCGGAAGAACATGCCGAACAGCGGGCCGCTGGTGCCGCCGGTGCCGAGGAAGCCGCGCGAGACGCAGGTCAGCCAGGCGGGATAGCCCTGGAGCCGCCCTGCTTCCTCAGCGGCGGCGGCCCGGCGGGCCCGGTCCAGGGCGGCGGAGATGTTGTTGCCGAAGTCGCCGTCACCGGCGAGCCGGTCGAGACGGCCGAGCTCCTCGGCGCGCCCCCCGAGGAAGACGGCGAAGAGGTTCCGCGTCCAGCGCTCTCCGAACCCGTCGTTCAGCGCGAGCTGGTGGCCGAGGCGGATGGGGTGTTGGCGGGGTGAGGTCATGACGGTCCCTTGTCTTGTCGGTCGTTGTCCCGGCGGTCGTTACGGTGCCGGTCGCGTCACGCCGGTCGGCGTTCCACCGGCGTTACGGTGCCGGTCGCGTTGTCCGGCCGGTTCCTCTCCGGTCACCAGGTCAGGGCGGGGGTGCGTACCGGCGCGTCCCAGAGCGGCAGCAGGTCGGGGTCGGCCGGCAGCAGGGTCACCGAGACGCCGTGCATGTCCAGCGAGGTCACATAGGAGCCGGCCAGCGAGCGTGCCACGGTGATACCGAGGCCGTTCAGGCGGTGGTGGAGGGCGCGGGCGGCGATGGAGAGCTCCAGGGGGCCGGTGGAGCCGAGGCCGTTGACGACGGCGATCACTCCGGCGCCCCGCTTCAGGGCCAGGTCCGCCACGAGGGGGTCCACGAGCCGGGTGACGAGGGTGTCGGCGTCCGCGTACGGGATACGGCCGGTGCCGCGCTCGCCGTGGATGCCGACCCCGAGTTCGATCTCGCCTTCGGGCAGGGCGAAGGCGGGTTCGTCCTGGCCGGGGTGGGTGCAGGCGCGCAGCGCGAGGCCGAGGGTGCGGGCGTTGCCCGCGACCCGGCGGCCCAGCGCGGCCACCTCGGCGAGTCCCGCGCCCGCCTCGGCGGCGGCGCCGCAGATCTTCTCCACGGCGAGGACGGCCGCGGTGCCCCGCCGCCCCGGGCCCCCCTCGTCACCGCCGCCGGTGGCGAGATCGTCGTCGACCAGGACCACTTCGGTCTCGATCGCGTCGTCCTGTGCCAGCTCCCCGGCTATCCGGAAGTTCAGTACGTCGCCGGTGTAGTTCTTCACGATCTGCACGACGCCGCGCCCGGAGTCGGCGGCGACCGTCCCGGTGTGGACCTGGAGCGCGGTCGGACTGGCGAACAGGGCGCCGGGCACCGCCACATCGAGCATGCCGGTGCCGACGAACCCGGCGTGCAGCGGCTCGTGCCCGGAGCCGCCGCCGGAGACCAGGCCGACCTTCTCCCGGGCGGGGCGGGCCCGCCGGACGATACCCGCGTCCCGGTCGTAGGACACCACTCCCGGATGGGTGAGAGCCAGCCCTTCGAGGGCCTCGTCGGCGGCGTTCTCTGGGCGGTTGACGATGTGCCGGTACATGGCGCCGTGCTCCTTCGCTCGGGTCTTGACCGGCCCCACGCTAACGCCTACTGTTCGGACAGTACATACTGTACGTACAATTTGCTGGTGTGGAGGACCGCACCCGCCCCGCCGACGGTTCAGCCCGTCGCCGGTCGCCCCCGCCGGCCGATCACCCCGCCGGGCGGCCGATTCACCTGTCTTCACGACGAGAGGGACAAGACAGCCATGTCCATGGAATACCGGATGCGCCGCACCCTCCCCAGCGACCGGGTCGCCATCATCATGCCCGTCGACCACGGCCTGATCTTCGACCGCATCGAGGGCCTGGAGACGCCCTCGGCCCCCTTCGCCACCTGGGGCGACAAGGACGTCACCGGGTTCATGATGACCCCGGGCCAGGTCAAGCGGACCGAGGCCTTCTTCGCCCGCAATCCGCACCTGACCCGTGTCCTGACGATCGACACGTACTACGACTACGCCCAGCTCGACGGCGGCGGCTCCCACTCCCTGATCACCACGGTCGAAGAGGCCGTCCGTATGGGGGTCGACGCCGTCAAGATGCTCTTCCCCTGGAACATCTCCCGGGCCGAACAGGCCGCGCTCGCCCGCCGGGTCGGTCAGGTCGTCACCGCGTGCGACGCCTGGGACATCCCGCTCGTCCTGGAGCCCGTCCTGATGGGCGCGCCCCGCACCGAGGAGGTCATCGCCGAGGAGGAGAAGGTCGCGCGCATCGCGTACGACCTGGGCGCCCACATCATCAAGATCGCCTTCCCCGGTGAGGAGCGCACCCGCCGCCTCGTCGAGGAACTCAAGGTGCCCCTGGTCATCGCCGGCGGCCCGCTGTCGGGCGAGCCCTCCGAGACCGTGGACGCGGTCTCCCAGACCATCCGCGCCGGCGCCCGCGGGGTGATCGTCGGCCGTAACATCTGGCAGCGCGAGAGCGCCGAAGCGGAGAAGGTCCTCTCCGAGATCTCCGCCCTCACCCATGGCGTCAGCTTCGACGACTGACCTCCCGGGGCCCGGGACGGCCAGGGTGCCGAGCCCGGGGCCGGGGGCCCGGGGCCGAGTCCGGGGCCCGGGGCCCAGCGCCCGGGCCGAGTCCGGGAGCACCCGGAGAGCACCTGGGGACAGCCCGGGAGGGGCAGCCCGGGGAGGGACAGCCCGGGAGAGGACATGAGCGGCAGTGTCGGTCGAAGGAGATGGGACACGTGGGAACCTCGTCGCGCCGGGTGGACGCCGTCCTCGGTATCGACATCGGCAGCACGAACGTCAAAGTGGTGGCGCTCGACGCGCGCGGCCATGTGGTCGCCCGGGTGCGCCGCGCCACCCCGCGCCCCGCGGACGATCCCTCGATCGACGCGGCACGGCTCTTCGGGATCATCGAGGAGATGGCCGTCGCCGCCTGCGGTGAGCGGTACGCCGTCGCCGGGGCGTGTGCCGCGGGCGTCGGTGAGGACGGCATCCTCACCGACGCCGCACTCACCCCGCTCACCCCGGCCCTGGCCTGGTTCGATCCGCGCCGCACCGAGCTGTTCGACGCCCTGCGGACCACGCTGGGGCCGGTGTTGGGACCGGTGCCGGGGGCCGCGCCGGGGGCAGAGCCGACCCCGGCCCCGGCGCCTGAGGCAGCACTCGGCCTCGCGCCGGGGTCGGGGCCGGGGCCGGAACCGGCCGACGGCACCGTCACCGGCACTGACACCGGCACCGTCACCGGCACCAGCACCAGCACCAGCACCAGCACCAGCACCGACGCTGACACCGGCACCGTCACCGACGCCGCCCGTACGCTCGTCGGCTGGGCCTGGGCGCGCGAGCAGCCCGGCGCCGACCGGGCGTCCTCGTGGATCGCGCTCACCGACTACGTCGCCTGCCGCTGGAGCGGAACCGCCTTCCTCAGCGACACCCTCGCCGCCCGTACCGGCGCCTGGTGCCCGCTCCCCCGCACCTGGCTGGCCGACCGGGTGCGCGCCACCCTCGGCACCACCGGTCTCCTGCCCCCGGTCCTCCCCACCGGCACCGCCGTCGGCGAACTGCGTTCCGCGCGCCTCGCGGACGCCGGTCTCCTCGCCCCCGGAGCCCTCGTCGTGGCCGGCGGACACGACCATCCCGTCGGCGGCTGGGGCGTCGACCGGCTGCACCCCGGGGCCGTTCTCGACTCCATGGGCACCGCCGAAGTGGTCGTCGCGCAGACCCCGTCGCCCCCCAGGCCCTCCCCGGGTTCCTTCGACATCTCGCCCGGCATCCACAACCCCGCCGGGGCCACCGTGCTGCGGGTGGAGGAACTCGCCCGCAACATGCAGTGGGCCTCCCGCGACCCCGATGTCGCCCGCGCCCTCGGCCGTCTGATCTCCGGCGACCTCAAGCCGGACTCTTCCCTCCACTCCGGTACGTTCCGGCCCGGCGCGGCCGGGGGCCGGCCGCCCTCCTACACCCCCGACGCGCCCACCGCCCCCCTCTCCCGGGCCTCGGCCGTCCTCGGCGCGCTGGCCGCGCTCGGCGGCCGGGCCGTCGCCCGCGTCCAGAGCCTCACCGCACCCGGCGCGCCGGTCTACTCCGCCGGGGGCTGGGCCCGTTCCCCGGGCTGGGTCGAGGTCAAAGAGGCCGTCACCGGCAGAGCCGCCAGGACCATCGCGGAGCCCGAGGTGACGGCGGTGGGCGCGGCTCTGCTCGCGGCGCACGCGCTCGGCTGGGCGCCGTCCGTCACGACGGCGCTGGACTGCCGCCCACGGTCGTCCCTGAGCCCTGCGGGCTGATGAGGCTCCTTGTGCCGACACGCGGTCTTGAGCCGACACGCGGTCTTGAGCCGATACGCCGCCTTGACCGGCCGGACCAACCGCCAGGCGGACAACCGCGGGCAGACGACCGCCAGACCCCTCAGAAGAACCGCCGTACCCCTCAGAAGAGCGGACGGTCGACCCGGGCCGTCGTGAAGAGATGGTCCCTGGACGCTTCGAGGTCGGCGAGCAGGCGGGGGTGGTCCACATCGAGCAGGGCGCCCCGCCACTTGCGGATGCGGCCCGCGACGATGACCGTGTCCACGTTCGTACGGTCCATCAGGGTCACGACCGCCCCCGGTACGTTGTTCAGCGGGGCCACGTTCAGGGCGTCCGCGCGCAGCAGGAGGATGTCGGCCTCCTTGCCGGGGGCCCGAGCAGCCCCTCCCGCGAGGACCGCGCCGCCCTTCAGGAGGTAACGGCGTTCGCCCGTACCGGTGTTGGCGGGCATGGGGCAGGGCGGGGAGGGAGGGAGTGGTTGGTCATGGCGCGACGCAATCATTTGCCCGCCCCTGGGTCAATCACCCCTCGGGCCCAGGCCGGCCGACGCCTGGGCCGGCCGACGCCCCCGGGCCCCGGCCCCCGGCCCCCGCGCACGTAACTCCGCGCGACCCCTTGCGCATTCGAAAGTTTTGCTCGACGTTACGAAAGAGACAGTCATCTCGGGCCGGTTGTGGGGGCCTCCCCGGGGAGCCGCACGTTGTCGTCGACCACCTCCGAAGGAGTCGCCATGACAGAGTCGAGCCGCCCGACCGGCCGGCTGACCACCCTGCTGGCCGGTGCCACGGCCGCCGCCACCGCCCTGGTCACCGTCCTCGCCACCGCGCCGTCCGCGAGCGCCGCCTCCACGCTCGGCGCGTCCGCCGCCGAGCGGGGGCGGTACTTCGGCGCCGCCGTCGCCGGGTACCACCTCGGCGAAGCCGCGTACGCCAACACCCTGAACCAGGAGTTCAACAGCGCCACCCCCGAGAACGAGATGAAGTGGGACGCGATCGAGCCGAACCGGAACGCGTTCAACTGGGGCTCCGCCGACCAGATCGTCAACCACGCCCAGAGCCGGGGCATGCGGGTCCGGGGGCACACCCTGGTCTGGCACTCCCAACTGCCGGGCTGGGTCGGCGGATTGGCCGCCGCCGATCTGCGGACCGCGATGAACAACCACATCACCCAGGTCGCCGGGCACTACCGGGGCCGGATCCACTCCTGGGACGTGGTCAACGAGGCGTTCCAGGACGGGGGTTCGGGCGCCCGGCGCAGTACGCCGTTCCAGGACAAGCTGGGCAACGGCTACATCGAGGAGGCGTTCCGCACCGCCCGCGCCGCCGACCCGTCCGCCAAGCTCTGCTACAACGACTACAACACCGACGGCCAGAACGCGAAGAGCAACGCCGTCTACGCGATGGTCCGTGACTTCAAGGCGCGCGGGGTGCCCATCGACTGCGTCGGCTTCCAGTCCCACCTCAACTCCGCGTCCCCGCTCCCGGGCGACTACCAGCAGAACCTCCAGCGCTTCGCCGACCTCGGCGTCGACGTCCAGATCACCGAACTCGACATCGCGGGCTCCGGCACCGCGCAGGCCAACACCTACGCCTCGGTCGTACGGTCCTGCCTCGCCGTCTCCCGGTGCACCGGGATCACGGTGTGGGGCGTGACCGACAAGTACTCGTGGCGGGCGGGCGACACCCCGCTGCTCTTCGACGGCAACTACGCCAAGAAGGCCGCGTACAACTCCACACTGGCCGCGCTCAACGGCGGCTGAGCCAGCACGCTTGCGGGTGAGCCGGCGCCTGCCCGGCGGTGGCGGTGGTGGTTCCGCCGCCACCGCCGGCCCACCGGCTCACCGGCCCCCGTACCGCTCCCGCCGCTCCCGTATCAACTCCCGCACTACGTACGGCGCCTGCGTGCCGCCGCCCGCGCCCGCAGGGCCAGGGACATCAGGGCGCGTACGGGGGCGGGGGCGCGGCGGATCCGCAGGGCCTCCCGGAGCGGCGCGTCCAGCAGCGAGGCGGCCACAGCCGGGGCGAGTCCGGCGAGCGGGCGGGGGAGCCGCCGCCCCAGCAGCCCGGTGCTGGTGGCCGCCCAGAGCGCGTCCCCCTCGGGGCTCGGCGCGAAGTTCCGCTCCTCGAAGGCCCGCATCCACCGCTCGACCCCGGCCAGCCCCGAGGCGGCACCGGCATCGGGGTCCCCCGTTGTATCGGTGATGTCGGTGATGCCGAGCGCGTCGGAGAGGCCGACGTGGAAGGCGTACGCGGCCGAGCGCTCCTCCGGGGTCGCCGGGCGGTGCCCGTGGTCGTCGATGAAGCGCAGCGGGCAGACGGTGAAGCAGGCCAGCACGTACCGCATCAACTCGGGTGTGATCCCGGGCCGTTCATGGACCCGGCGCAGCTCCTCGACGATCGGCCGCCCCTCGTCGCTGTCGACGCCGCGCCCTATGAGGGTGAACATCGCGACGCCGGTCGCCTTGGCCCGTACCCGGGGTGCGCTGGTCATCCGTCCTGTCGCGGCGAGCACCCGCGCTATGTCCGGGACCGCGAAGGTACGGATGAACCCGAGCGAGAGCCCGAGCTTCGACTCCTCCGGCATGGTCTCCAGCACCAGCCGCCCGAACGCGTCCACGGGGGCCCGGTCGGCCGGCTGTCGGGGCGCCCCCTCGGGCCCCCCTGCTCCCCCGGCCCCGGATATCTCACGTATCTCTGTCATCCCTCACGCACCTCGCTCACCCCCCGTCTCCCCGTCCATGTCTTCTGTTCCGTCCGCTGTGCCGTCCGCCGTCACGTCCGCATCCGCCGCCGCGTCCGCCGCCGCCTCCCGTACCCCCGCCACCGCCTCCCCCGTCAGCGGGGCGTACAGCAGGTGGGCGACGCGTACCAGGTGGGCCCGTTCCTCCACCGGCTCCGTGTCCAGGCCGGGCAGCGGGACCTGGTCCTCGCGGGGGCGCGGCGGGGCGCCCGCGTGCAGGAACTCCACCGACGAGCGCAGCCCGGTCGCGACGATCAGGGCGGCCCGGTCGGCCTCGTCCAGCCCCTCGCGTCCGGCGATCCCGGTCGCGACGGGCACCACCGCCGGGGTGACCCAGGGGCGCAGGGTCAGTTGGCCGTCCCGTATCTCCAGGCCGCGCCGTGCCGTGCGCCACTCCAGGTCCCGTACGGCCAGCCGCTCCGTCCAGGCGGACGGCGGCGCCTCCAGGGCCAGCCTGCGGTCGGCCCGGTAGACGAGGTCCCACAGCGGGCGCAGCGCCTGGTAGTCGCGGCGCCTGCGGACGAACGCGGCGAGGGCGGGACCGCCGAACCCGGTCGTGATCAGGATCGCCCCGAGCGCGGCGAAGGCGGGGCCGAGGGCGGTGCTCAGCCACTCCGTACCCGTGTACCCGGCGGCTGCCGCGCCGATGGCGGTGAGCTTGCACGCCCCGTATCCGCAGGCGGTGAAGGAGCCGAGGGCGAGCTGGCGGATGCCGCGCCGCAGCGGCCCTTCCGGCAGCCCGGCGGCGTGCCGCAGACAGACCCGGCCGATGTCGATCAGCGCGAAGGCGAAGAGGCACTGGTAGAGAACGAGGAAGGCGGCGATCGCCGGGACCGGGGCGAAGGTGGTGTCGAAGGTGAGAGGGGTACGGGGGTGGGTGGCGCCGCCCGCGAAGAACAGCACGGTCATCGCGGTGACCAGGAGCGCGAAGACGGTGAGCCGGAGCCGTACCGGCCGCCAGGACTCGACCGCAGCCCCGTCCCAGACCCGCGCGTCGACCCGGTCCTGCGGCGGGGTCCACATGCGGGCCAGCACCACGGCGGCGGCGGAGAACCCCATGATGCCGAGGTAGACGAGGAGAGTCGCCAAGTTGCCGCGCCCGGAGATCCGGTCGACGAGCCGGTAGACGAGCGGGGAGGCGAGGACGAACGCGGTGGCGGGGGAGGCGATCGAGAAGAAGACGACCAGCAGCCCCTTGCTGGGGTCCCGGCGCCAGGCCCGTATCTTCAGGGCGGCGACGACCCAGGAGACGACGCCGATTCCGAGATAGACGACATTGAACGGCGCCTCGGAGAGCGCCGGCATATCGGAGAGCTGCGGTATGCCGGAGAGCTGGGATATGTCAGATATGCCTGACATACCGCCCCTGCCCCCGCCCCCGCCAACGCCCCTGCCCCTGCCCCCGTATGCCGTCAGGTGTTTCAGACATGCTGTCCCTTGCGGTGTTCCAAAGCCGGCGCCAGTTGCGAGGTCGTCCCCGCACCGGGGGCCAGGACGAGGTTACGTGTCAGCTCCGCGCCCAGTATCTCCGCCTCCTCCTCGGCCGCCTCGTCGTAGTGCGAGCGGCCCAGGACCAGCCGGATCAGGTCGGGATCGAGGGTGGGCAGCTCGACATGGGCGGCGGCCTCCTCCTCTTCGGGGGTCGGCGCCTCGCCGAGGTGGCCGCAGAGCAGGTGGGCGAGTTCATGGCAGATGATGTGGGCCTGGTGCAGGGCCGAGGTCTCCTGCTCGAAGTGGACGATGTCGGCGGCGGCGCGGCGCTCGACGAACCCCGAGGGCTCCCCCACCTTCATCCGCCGCGGCTCCAGCCGTATCTCGCGGCCGGTCCGCTCCGCGACCGCGGCACACAGGTCGTCCACGGTGCGCGTGCGCGGCAGATCCAGTTCTTTGAACTTCGCCCGCATCCGGCGGCGGGTCCGCCCAAGATCTCCCACGCTCTCCCCATCGGCCTGACCTTCACTGCCCGTTTCGGCAATGCGCCAGTGTCCCAGAGGAGTCCGCTCACCGGGAGTCACCCCTCGGAAAGACCGTCGCGGCCCTCCGACGCGCGCTTCGCCCCGCGCTTCGACTCACGTTTCGCGTCGCGTTTCCCGTCGCGCTTCACGGCGCGCCGGAGCACACCCTTCGGCTCGGCCCTGCCCCCGGCCCCCTGCCCACCGCCAGCCGCCGCTTCCGCCTCACTGCCCGCCTGGCCGCCTGCCCGACCGCCCGCCCGGCTGTCCGTCTGACCGTCCCCCTGGCTGTCCGTCTGGCCGTACGGCAGCCCGACCGCCTTGCGCAGTTGCTCCACCATCGTGAGCGCGGCGTCCTGCATCGCGGGCGGCAGCCCGGCCGCGCGCATCGCGATCCGCTCGACCTTGGCGTCGCGGAGCGCCTCGATCTTCCGCAGGTCCCGCTCGACGGCCTGGGCGGCGGCGGAGTCCGTGAAGTAGTCCAGGGGGACCCCGAAGAACTTGGCGATCTTCACCGCGTTCTCCAGGCTCGGCTTCTGGGTGCCCTTGCGGAGGTTGCCGATGTACGTACCGCTCAGCCCGGTCCCCTCGGCGATCTCCGAGTCGCGCCAGGGGCGGCCGAGATCCTTCGGGTAGATCACCGAGATCACCCGCCGGAAGCGGGCGGCGAAGTCCAGCGGCTCCGCCGGACCGTCGGGCGGTCCGGGCAGTTCCGGCGTCCCCGGTTCCCCACCGTCGCCGCCGGAACGGGGTGCCGACGCGTCTGCGTGTGGAGGATCGGTGTTGGCCATGGCTCGGATCATAGAGCGCTTTCGGCCCCGGCGGGGATCACACGACCGAGCCGATTTACACGATCGTTGTGAAGAATCGGGGCAAAATCCCCGACCTACCGGGAAGCAGCACCTCCATCTCAAGCTTTAATCAACGATAGTTGACTTCTGAACGCCACGCCTACAGGATCGGTCTCGCTGGACGACGAGAGCGGCCCCAGGCCGCGGAAGCGCCGGATGCCGCTGCCCCACGGGGGTGGGCAACAGCATTCGGCGCGATCGTCGTTCGGCTCCCCTTCTCTTCCGGTTCCTGGGCTCCTCGCATGCCTGATCGGCGGATCACTGATAGGTGATCCGCCGGTCAGAACCGCCGGTCAGCCGCCTCCGGTCAACGACCGCCGATCAACGACCGCGCCGGTCAGCGGCCTCCGGTCAACGACCGCCGGCCAACTCGACGGCCGCCGCTCAGTGGCCGCCGTGCCCGGGCTGATGGTGGTCGAAGACCAGCACCTCCCGGGGCATCACGGTGAACGGCCGCATCATCCCCATGTCCTCGTGCTCCAGCAGATGGCAGTGGTACATGAACCGGCCGTGCGCCCCCGTGAACTGCCCCATGACCTTGACCAGTTCGGCACGGCGCACCTGGAACACGTCCTTCCACCCCTGCTCGTTCTCCGGCACCGGGTTCGCCCCCGTATAGGTGACCGGCGAGGTGGTCGTGGCGCCGCCGGGGTCGAACCCGGCGATGTCGTACACCTCGCGCTCCAGCACCTGGAACTGGCTCAGATGGATGTGCATGGGGTGGGTGGGGCCGCCGAGATTCAGCAGGCTCCACACCTCGTAGTCCCCGTGCGCCACCTTGAAGCCGAGGGTGTCGTCGAAGGTCCGGGAGATCCGCCGGTAGACCTTCGGCTCGGCGTCGTCGGGCCCCCGCAGCGCGATCACCCCGTCCTGCCCCGGCCGCGCCGAGCCGTCCGTGACCTCCACCATCTCCCAGATCTCCGGGTGCCCCGCGCCACCCGTCGTGCCCGGCGCGCTGAGCACCACCAGCCGGTGGCCGTGCGGGATGTCATGGCTCAACCGGCGGAACGACGACGAGATGACCGACGGCAGCACGAACCGGTCCCCCACCGGCGCCGCGCCCACCCGGAACTCCATGACCTGCGGGAAGAGCACATCCCGCGCCGGATCGGCCGTCCCGGCGGGCTCCTGCCCCACATTGACCAGCCGCACCTTCTTCCCCCGCAGCGCCCGGAAGTCGACCAGCAGGTCCATCCGCTCGGCGGGCGCGATGGAGAGCCCGGCGCGGGTCTCCGCGTCGTACTCCACCGCGACCGGCCGGGGCAGCAGCCCGCCGTCGGAGCCGATCTGCCGGATCGCGCCGCGCACCGGCCGGTTCTCCTCGTCGACCAGGGCGAGGTTGTAGATCCGGGCGTTGGAGGCGTTGAGCAGCCGGAACCGGTACCAGCGGGCCTCCACGTCCAGATACGGCCAGACCACCCCGTTGACCAGGTTGTACGGCCCCGAGAACGGCAGGGTGACGATCTTCCCCGACTCCGGGTTCACCGCGTCCGAGGCCCGCCGCACCTTGTGCAGCAGTTGCCCGGTGGGCCGCCCCCGGCCGTCCGTCTCGAAGTTGCGGTCCGAGAGGATCAGCGGGACCTCGTACTTCCCGCTGGGCAGATGGAGCGCCGCCTCCTCCTCGTCCCGGATCAGATACATCCCGACGAGCCCGGCGTAGACGTTCCACCGGGTGATGTTCATCCCGTGGTCGTGGTACCAGAGCGTGGTGGCGCGCTGCCCGTTCGGGTACTCGGAGAGCTGCGCGTCCTTGTACGCGACCGCGTTCTCCGCCCACCCGTCGTTGCCGCCGCCCGTCTCCGCGCCATGCAGATGCGTCACGGACCAGGCGGGGAGGTCCGCGACCTCCTTGATCTCCACGAACCCTTCACCGCGCCCCGGCGCCGAATGCCGCGCGGGCGCCCCGCCGACGGCCGGCTCCTCCCCGGCGACCACCGGATAGGGCGCGTTCTTGATCCGGTTGGTCCACGCCACACTGATCCGCTGCCCGCTCCGCACCTCGATGGTGGGCCCGGGGAACTGGCCGTTGTAGGCGAAGACATGGGTCGGCGCCATCTGCGAATGGAGCCGCACCCAGGTCGACTTGAGCTCGATGGTCTCGGGCCGCCCGCCCGGCCGGAGCGTCGCGGGAACGCGGAGCCGGTCGAGGTACGGCGTGAGCCCCCCGACGTCGGCGGCGGTACTGGCGGCGGTGGTGGCGCCGTCGACGGCGCCGATGTCGTCGGCATACCCCCGATCGGCTTCTATGCCGCTGTTTCCGGGCACGCCGATGGTGTTCTCGGACAAGGTGAATCCCCCGTTGTCGTTCCCCCGTACCGCCGGAAGCCCCGTACGTCGCGAAGTCTCACGACGACTCGCGAAGACTCCTGGCGGCACCTTTCACGGGGTAGGACTCACACCATTCCGCCCTGGTTGCACCCTTTTCACCAGCCCGTAAAGGTTGCGCTCATTTTCGGCCGTTCTCGCCCTTAGGGGAGAACCCGGACGGACCTCGGCCCCAGGCACCGCGTGAGGCCGCGTCCTCACGCCGACACGGCATGGCCGGTATGAAGGCGCCGATGAACTGAGCCTTTTCCAACCTCACCCGTCAACGTGATGTTGGAAAAGGCTTTGGAAAAGGCTCACGTCACTTGTCCACAGGGGCGTATCGAAAGGACAGTTGCCACTGCGGGAGATGGACTCCTATGTGGCTTGACAGTGGACCTGTTCACACCGGGGAGGCCACCCTTGCGCAGTACCCTCGTCATATTGTTCGCGCGGGCTCACGGGCGGGGAAGGCGGTGCGTCGTGCACGGGCTGGGGGACGGAGAGCCGAGGCAGATCGGCGGTTACCGATTACTGGGGCGGCTGGGGGCCGGCGGTATGGGCGACGTATACCTCGCCCGCTCGGAGCGGGGGCGTACGGTCGCGGTCAAGCTGGTGCGCGAGGAACTGGCCGCGCAGGAGGAGTTCCGGGCACGGTTCCGGTACGAGGTGGCGGCGGCGCGGCAGGTCGGCGGCCACTGGACGGCGCCGGTGCTGGACGCCGACACCGAGGCCGCCGTGCCGTGGGTTGCCACCGGCTATGTCGCCGGTCCCAGCCTCCGGCAGGTCGTCGGGCGTGACTACGGCCCTCTGCCGGAGCGCTCGGTACGCACGCTCGCCGCTGGCCTCGCCCATGCCCTGCGGGACATCCACCGCACCGGGCTCGTCCATCGTGATCTCAAGCCGTCCAACGTCCTGGTCACCATCGACGGGCCCCGCGTCATCGACTTCGGGATCGCACGGGCCCTGGAGACCATGACCGACGGCCGTATCACGCGTACAGGCGCGCTCGTCGGTTCGCCCGGTTTCATGGCACCGGAGCAGGTGAGCAGTGACCGGATCACGCCCGCCTGCGACATCTTCTGCCTCGGCTCGGTCCTCGCCTACGCCGCTACCGGCAAGATGCCCTTCGGCACCGCACAGACCCGGGCCCAGGTGCTCATGTACCGCATCGCGCACGAAAAACCCGACCTGGAGGGATTGCCGACGGCGCTTGTGGACCTCATCGAGGGATGCCTGGAGAAGAGCCCCGCGTCGCGTCCGGGCCCTGAAGAGGTTCTGCGCCGCACAGGCGTGCAGGACGCAGTCGTCGACGGCCGCTTGACCGCGCCGTGGCTGCCAGGTCCCCTGGTCGCCCAGTTGGGCCGGCACGCGGTAAGTCTTCTGGACACGGAGAGTCCGGAACCCCCGGCTCCCGCGCCCCCTCGTGACACAGCCCCAGGGCGGATGCCGGCCCTGGGGGCAGCCTCCGCCGCAGGGGGGCTCCCGGTCCCGGCAGTGGCGCCATCCGGGAAACCGCCCTCTCACAAGCGCGGACGCCGCACGACGCTGATCGTGGCACTGGCCGTGGCGCTGAGCGCGGGAGGCGTGGCCTACACCCTGATGAGAGGTGACGGCACCTCCGGGGACGGCGTGGTGCCGGAGGAGTTCCTGGGCACATGGACCGCCAGTGTCAATGGCAGCCCTCGGTGGATGACCATCAGCCAGGGAAACCCTGGAGATCCCCTCGTCCGCATGTTCGCCAACGGTCCCAAGAAATCAGGCGAAGGCACCTACCACTGTGAAATCTCCAGCGACCTGACGAGTGTGTCCGGCTCCGCGTCAATGCGTTTGAGTGCGACGCGCATGGTCCACTCCGATTCGGCGGAGGACTGCACGGAGGCGAACTCCAGCAGCCTCATACTGAGAACGCACAACACCCTGATCAGAAAGACCGACAAGCAAAACAACGACGGGCTGACATGGACCAAACTGCCCGACGCCTCTTGATTGCACCAGCCTCGTCCAAGCCGTCCTCACCCCGCGTCGCAACCCGAAGCAAAAAGTCAACCCCCGGGCCAGGATGGACGGTAGGGAGGGTGGGGGGAAACAAGAACCACCCACTCCTCACAAGCAGCGCTCGACCCCCGAAGCTCAAGCCCCGAGCCGCCGCTGCCCCATGAACCGCCGCCCCCCGATAGGGCGCATCGGCAGTGGACCTGTTGGGTACGGTCCGACCGGCGGGCCAGGTCGTTCAGCGGCGGAGGCGCATCATGAAGAGCGCGCACGTGGGGCTCTCGGGGTTCGAGACCAGGGCGGGCGAGGCTGCCCGGACCCTGCTGCGCAACCAGGGGTACGACGGCGGGTGGGGCCTCACCCTGACCTCGGTCTCGTCGATCGTCAACACCAGCGAGGTCCTGCCGATTCTGCGCGCCGCCGGCATCGCCGGACAGCCGGTTCGCCAAGGGATCGACTTCCTTACCGGCGCCATCCCTGAGCACTCTCGGCCCCGCCCCAAAGGCGGTCGTGGTGAGCACACCCGGTTCATCGCCTTCGGCCTGGCCGGACTGCTGTCCCACCCCCGCTTCTTCCACCACAACGGCGTCGCGGAGACCGCGGCCTGGTGTGTCGGCTGGCTGGAGGACCACCAGGTCGACCATGGCTGGCCCGAAGTCCTCGGACTCGACGACACCTCGCTGCACCAGACCGCCTTGGTGGTGCACCGGCTCGCCGAACTCAGAGATGCCCTCCATGACTTCGGCCCCGGGCTCCTCTTACCCGGCGGGGTGGAGACCAACAGCCTGCTGGAGCACGTCGAACCGCTGATCGACCACGGAGTGCACGGCCTGCTCTACCACCGGCGTCCCAGCGGGGCATGGGGGTGGCGCACGTACGTCGACACCGATCCGAGCCCGAGCAAGACCGCGCTGTGCCTGCTCGCGCTGTCGGCCGTCTGTGCCGGTACTGGGCCCGGCGGCGAGCCCGCCTACCGGGATGTCCCGCGGGAGGCGGGCGGGGTGCACGGCCCGGTGCGGCGGAAGCGGCTGTCCGACGTGGTCGCCGAGGCCGGCCAGTGGCTGCTGCACAACCATCACCGGTGGGAGGAGTTCGTCGAGGACGACAAGGACGTGCAGGGAACGGCCTGGGAGCACATGGCATACGCGCTGTGCGCCCAGGCCGCCATCCGGGCCGGCGCGAGCCCGCGCGATCCCCGCCTCGCCAAGGCGTGGAAGTTGATGAACGACCTGTGGGACCCGGAGGCGGGACTGTGGAACGAGCCGGGTGCCTCGGGCAAGCGCGCCACCATCCGGGCCGCGTACTACACGGTGTCGGCCTACGAGGAGGCGATGCGGCGGCTGGCCCGGATGAACCTTGCCGACATCACCTCCGAGGACGCGGGCGAGGCATCGGCCGAGATGGTCATCGTCCATGTCGCCCTCGGTCCGGGCCGGACCGTCCTCCTCGGGGCACGCGACAGCGAAGGAAGGGTGGCGTGCGAGCTGTCGGAGCGCCTGTTCGATGTGGTGAAGGTCGTGTACGACGCCCCCGAGGCCGGAATGGCGACCGAGCGGATCGCGGCGAAGCTCTACGTCGCCCCGTCCTCGGTGCCCAAGTACGTTCAGCGCCTCAACCAGGCCGTCTCTGCGGCCTTCGGCGGTGTCCCGGCCCGGCTACTGGTGGCCGGCACGGTGGAGGGGGCCGGCGGGTACCGCCTCGCAGGGCGGTAGGCCCCGCCGCCTACGACGCGGCGCGCTCCTCCGCCACCGGGTGGTTCAGCAGGGCGAACCGCGCCAGGGAACGGACCTGGTCGAAGGTCTTGAGGGTGTCGAGGTCCTCCAGGCCGAACCAGGCAGCCCCGTGCACCTCTTCGAGCTGCGCCTCCACGGCCTGTTCCCGGGTGCCCGGCTGCCGCTGGACGTAGAAGAACTGGACCAGCGCCGGTGTCGGGAAGCCTTCGCGCTCGATGTCCACATAGAACGGCACGGGTTCAGGAGTGGCGTTGTGGTCGGCCGGATGGATGGCCGGCTGGCTGGAGATCGCCTCCACCAGCAGCCCCGTCTCCTCCTTGAACTCGCGCACCGCCGTGCCCGCGAAGGACTCCCCGGGCTCGATATGACCGCCCGGCGGAACCCATTTGTCGAAGCGGTTGTGGTGCACGAGCAGCACTTTGCCACGCTCGACGAGGTAGCCCGAGCAGCAGTACACCAGACCGATGTCGCGGGATGTCCGGCCGTCGTGGATCAGAATCGAGCGAGGCACCCCGCCACGATAGCCCACCGAGAATTACTCGAACTCCCGTGCGGGCTAAGCCGCTTCGGCGCCGTGTCAGCGCCGCGCCGATGACATGTCATCGGCGATGACAGCGCGATGTCATCGCGGACACGTCGCGACGGGGCGGACCGTGGCCGTATCCCTGCCCGGCCCGAGGCTCCCGCTCACAGCCGGGGCTGCCCGCTGTCCGTCGAAGAGAGGACCCCGATGCGTTCTCACCCGTCCGCCTGGCGCGCCCGGTATCAGGAGCGGTTCGCGGCTCCGCAGACCGTGGTGATCCAGCCCACCACTTGGTGCAATCTGGACTGCCGGTACTGCTACCTGCCCTTTCGGAAGCTCAAGCACCAGATGCCCCTGGAGGTGGCCGAAGCCCTGGCGAATGAGGTGGCCCAGTTCGGCGACAGCGGCCACCCGGTCGGCATCGTCTGGCACGGCGGGGAGCCGCTGGCCGTCGGTCGGCGGAAGTTCGCCGCCCTGCTCGCGCCGTTCGAGGCCCTGCGGCGGGCGGGCCGGGTCCACCACTATGCGCAGACCAACGCGACGCTGATCACCGAGACGTGGTGCGACCTGCTGGCCGCGCACGATGTCCGCGTCGGGGTGAGCGTCGACGGCCCTGCCGCCTTGAACGCCGAGCGTGTCGATCTGCGAGGCAAGCCCGCCTTCGACCGGATCCTGCGCGGCATCTCCCACTTGCGCGAGCACGGCATCCCGTTCTCCGTCATCTCGGTGGTCGGCACCCTGGGCATCGCCATGCCGGAGGAACTGCTGGAGTTCCTGACCTCTCTGGGGGGCCATTCGGTGGGCTTCAACCTTGAGGAGATCGAAGGAGTCAACACTGATCGGCAGCCGCCCACCGCACTCCAGGCCGAAGAGTTCTGGCGCCGCACCCTCACCTGGACCCGCGAGCATCCTGGTGCCCCGCCCGTCCGGGAAGTCGAACGCCTCGCCGAGTACCTCCGGCTGATTCGTTCCGGCCGGAGAGCTGAGTGGGACGGGCGCCGCCTCGACCCGATCCCCACCATCTCCTGGAAAGGCGACGTGGTCCTGCTCTCCCCGGAACTCGCGGACACGGTGGCGCCCGAGTACGGCGACTTCGTGGCGGGGAACATCCTCGGCCGTCCCCTGCCCGAGATCCTCCATGATGCCCACCGACTGCGCTACGTAAGCGACTTCCTCACCGGCCTGGACCGCTGCCAGGCAGAGTGCGAGTTCTTCGACTTCTGTCGCGGCGCCCAGGCCGCCAACCGCTACTTCGAGAACGGCGACTTCACGACGACCGAGACCAACTACTGCCGGGCCTCCCGGCAGGCCCTGGTCACAGCCCTGTCCACGCTCGCGGCCAAGGAGGCTGTCGCATGAAGATCCTGGACCGACTCGCCACATCCGACACCCCCGTCGTGATGGAGTTGACAGCCACGCACGACATCTCGACCCCGGCGATCGTTGAAACGAAGTGGGACAACCGACCCACGTGGGACAACTGGCCCAAGAACCCGGCCCCCTTCGACAACCGTCCCACCTGGGACAACTGGAACAAGAAAAGCAAGCCGCGCCGCCGCGCCGAAAGGCTGTTGATGGACACCCGCACAATCCGCCGTACGAGCGTCACGCTCCCCGCCCTGAACGAGCCGGGCCTCTATCTCTCCAACGTCACCTCACTGGAGGGTGGCCGTGGCAGGTTGGCGGAGTTCCATTACGCCGATGCCGACCTGCGGGACCTCGATCTGGTCGACACCCGTCTGATGGATGGGCGGATCACCGGCCTCAAGACCCACCGCACCCGCCTGGAGAAGCTGCGTGTCGACTCCGTGGAGTTCACCGGCTGCGACCTGTCCTCCCTCCAGTGGACCGACAGCAAGGTCTCCCGAGCCGTCTTCCGCGACTGCAAGGTCATGGGCGCCACCCTCGACGACGTCACACTCGACAACGTCCTGTTCGAGAACTGCAAACTCGACTACAGCACCCTCACCCGCGTCCGGGCCACCGGCCCCGTGATCTTCGCCAAGTGTTCGCTGCGCGAAACCACCCTCACCGCCGCTGACCTCGGTGCCGCCCTGATCGACGACTGTGATCTACGGCTGACCGAGTTCGACGGCGGGAAGTATCGCGGCCTGGACCTCCGGGGTAACGACCTCTCCCAGCTTCGCGGCCTGGCCTCGCTCAAGCAGATCGTCATCGACCACGTGCAGACACTCCAGCTCGCCGAGGCCCTCGCCGCCGAGCTGGACGTCACCTTCGGTGAAGACCTCGACGACAAGTAGCACCACCAGCCCCGCACCTGCGATCGGGAGGCACGGCCGTGGGCCCGCGACTCGTATGCGACACGTACGACGACATACGCGGCCGGTGCGACACCGCACCGGTCCGGCAGGCCGGCAGCGAGCCGGGCTACGACCGCGGCGCCATCGTCCCCGGCGTCGCCGTCACCGGGCTGCTCCAGTTGCTCGCCCGCCGCTAGCCTGCGGTTCGGCACCGGCGGCTCCATCGCGATCGCCAGCGGCGCATCATGACGTTCTACCTGGTGGGCGTAGTCCGCTGGGGTCGCCGGGTGGCGTTGGCCGACGATCCGATCCCCGAGCCCCCGCCCGAACTCGACCTCAGCCCGTGGGCATAACCGCGCCCCGCCCTCCTCCGGGAGAGCGGGGCGCCTTCGTGCGTTCAGGGCCGCCGCGCGCAGTACCGTGGATGCACAACCTTCTGGCGGGGGTCCGTATGAACAGCACCATCGGTGACCGTATTCGCTGCCTGCGCGAGTTCCGCGACCTCACTCAAGAGGAGCTGGCAGAGCGCGCCGAAGTCCACGTCGACACGATCCGCAAGCTGGAACAGAACGTCAGGCAGTCAGCCCGCATCAACACCCTGCGGGCCCTCGCACGCACCTTGGACGTCCAGCTTGAGCGTCTAGTAGGACAGCCCACAGTGACCCAAGACCTCTCCGACGACGGCGGCCTGATCGCCCTGCGCGACGCCATCCAGGACGTCACCGCCCTGCCCGGCGTCCTCGCCGACACCGATCTTGAAGACCCGCCGGACGCCGACGAGTGGACCGCAGCGGTGAAGGCCGCCACCACCCACTACTGGGCAGGCGACTACTCGACGCTCGCCGGCACGCTGCCGATTCTCCTGCGCGACGGCCGCGCGGTGGCCCGGCAGACGGAGAGCGAGCGAGTGTGGCAGCAACTCGCGCTCGCCTACCAACTGGCCGCGTCACTGTCGACTCAGGCCGGCCACCCGGACTGGGCGTTCGCCGCTGTGGAGAAGCAGCTTGCTGCCGCGCAGCGCGCCTCCGACCCACTCATGGAGGGCATGGGCATCTCCACTCTGTCTTGGGTGCTGCTGCGCCAGGGCCGCTGGGAGCAGGCTCAGAACGTCGCGGAGCGGAAGGCGGATGCCTTGGAGCCCAGCTTCCGGCGCGCGACACCTGCGCAGCTTGCGGTGTACGGAAACCTGCTGGTGGCCGCCGCAACCCCGGCAGCCCGCCGCGACCGCCGAGAGGAAGCCTTCACCCTGCTCAACTTGGCCGAGTCCGCGGCCACCCGGTCAGGCCCGGTCCGTGCCTACGGCAGCGCGTTCTCGGTCGTCGACGTCCGCACCCAGCAAGTCAACGTGGCGCTTGCCGGGCGGGAGCCGGACCCTGCCGAGGCTCTGAACCTGTCAGGCGGAGTCACTGTCGACCACATCACCCGGCCAGTGCACTCGGCCGCCTATCGCGTCGATGTCGCCCAGGCGCAGTATCAGACGGGAGACGGCGAGGGTGCCCTGGAGACGCTCCTGGCGGTGGAGGAAGACCAGCCCGAGTGGATCCGGTTCCAAACGCTGGCCACTACCACGGTGCGGGAGATGCTGGAATCGGAGCGCCGGCGCAATACCCCGCTGCGAGGTCTGGCGGCACGTCTCGGTGTCGATCCGGCTTTGTGAACGGGTAGGACAACGCGTCCTAGGCGGGCGATAATTGACTCTCCATTTGGGACATCCCGCCACTGGGGTGTAACTGGGCAGCTCCATAGCGTCGCTGCATGAAGTGGCGTCGGCCAACCCCCGGCACGGCCGACGCCGCACTCCATGCATCCGATCTGGAGTCGGCCATGACGCAGTACCACCCACTCACCATCACCCCCGTCGAGCGCTGGCTCGCGAGATCCATCCGGGATCCCGAGTCCGCCTACCGGGACTGGCGCGACGGGCGCCCCGCCGTGCTCGCCCTGGGCGCGATGTTCGACGCGGTGAAACTCCCGCAGCGCCTTGTCCACGCGGCGGCCGGCGCCCCCGAGCGGTCCGCCGTAACCGCTGTGCTGGCCCCGTTGGGCGGTCCGGTGATCTGGGCGCCGCCCGGCTGGTACCTGGCCCTCGTCCCGGCCGGGACGGCGGACACCTGGGACCCTACGTACGCCTCCGTGCTCGGCCCCGGTGCCTATCTCACCGTGCCCCGTTCCGACCGTAGGGGCCCCTCCGGGATCCATTGGGCCGTTCCGCCTGCCCACGCCCGTACCCTCTGTTCCCCGGCCGCCGTCGCCCGGCTTCTGGCCGACGGTCACCGGTGCCAGGGTGGTATCCGGTGACCGGGCCCGGTACGACGCCGGCCATGCCGGGGACCGGTATCGAGGACGCCCTCGCGAAGGCCGCCGCCCTGGGGACCGCACGGGCGGGCGAGGCCGAACTGGCCCACGCCGCCACACTCCTGCGCACCCATATCGCGGCCCTGCTGCCCGCCGCCGAGGCGCATGTGGACGGGCTGTGGCCGGGCGGGGCGGAGTGGTGTCCCCGGCGGGCGCGGCTGGACGCCATCCGGTACAGCCTCGGTGAGCAGGCCCCGGCTCTGACGCCGCTCTCCGCCCAGGTACGGCTGGCTCTCCTGCACCGGGACTGTGCCTGGCTCCTGGAGCACTATGGGAACGCGCGGCCCGAGAACCCCCGAGGGGGCCCGGTGACCCGCGACCACCAGGCGCGCCGGGTCGCGGCGCATCCGCACCGGCGGGCTGGTGAGTCCGGATGACGACGCCCGAACCGCCCGTCTCGCCCCGCCGTCCGCTGGGGCGCCGGGGCCTGCGTCCCGCCCCGTCCACCCCTGAGTCGTCCTCGCTGCCTGCGCTGTCCGGCCTGCGGGTCGGGATGGCGGCGTACGACCGGCGGACCGAAATGCCGGGCGTCATCAGCTCGTTCGCCGGATCGCTGGTCTGCCTCGTCCGCCCCTCCGGGCACACCTGGCAGGCCACGCTGAACGCCGTACGCCCCGCGACGGAGCGGGAGCGGACCCAGCTCCGTGCCCTCGCCGAGTTGCACCGGCGGCAGCGGCCCCCGGCCACACCCCCCGCTGAGCCCCCCACCGGGTGGCGCCCGGCATGAGCACCGCCCGCTTCTACAACGTGACCGTGGTCTGCGAAGGACCCACCGCCACCGGCACCCTGGTACGAGTCGTCCTCGCCGCCCGACAAGCGGTCACCGCCGATGCCGCCCTGGTCTTCCTGCGCCAGCAGGCCCGCCGCATCGCCAACGGCCTCGACCCCGGCCCGGGAGCCGGATGGACACCACGCGGCACCCTCACCCCCGTATGGTCCCCCGACCCCGACGTCCCCACCACCCTCCGCATCTGGTGCCACACCCCCCACGCACAGAGAACCGCCCGGGAACGACTCCTCGCCGGAGCCGAATTCACCCTCACCGCCGACGACTTCAGCGGCCGGTACACCCTCAGAGCACTCCCCGTCCCCGTACCCCTACTGGCACCCCTGTCCGTACCCGGGTACCGGCCCCTGCCCCTGTCCGCATACGCACTCCCGCGCCACGCGCACCCCCAGGGCGGCTCCGGCCGCCACAGACACCGCAAACCCCGATGGCTCGACCACCTCCGCCACTGGCTGCGCCTCCCGTTTCGGCGGCGGGTCCGCACGGCACATGCGGCCTGATCCCGATGACACCGCACGGGCCCTGCGAACGGTACGGACCGTACTCGTCGTCAGCGCCGCCATCGCCGCCTACACGGTCACCGGATGGCTCCTCGCCGAGCACTTCACCCGCTGACGAACGCTCCCGGGGCGGACATCAGTGCCATGTTCCTTATGCGTAGTTCCGAGACCACAATGGAGTACCAGCCTCTCAGGGAGGAGAACCGGTGAACGGTCGACGGACGGCGGCCCAGCGCGTAGAAGGTGGCGGGCACGGCAAGGACGACGACGAGGGCGACGGCCTTCCTGGTCAGCCCTGGAACCCGTCCGACGAGCCCCACCCGGACGGTTCCACGCCTCCCGGTGACGGGACGCACAAGAAGTGACGCGTCCGGCCGAGCAGGTGGGGGAGGCTGGGCAGGCGGGGTGGTCCGCTCGTGGGGAGTTGGGGCGGCTCCTGCTGGACACCGGGTGTATGGCGCCCGACTGGGCGCCCGTCTTCGACGCGGTGCCGCGTTCCGGCTTTCTGCCCGGCCTGATGTGGCCTCATGACATGCGCACCGGGCGGAACGTGACGGTCGACAGGGAGCGGGATCCCGAGGCGTGGCGGAGGTACGCGGACTCCGACGACCCGATCGTCACCCAGTGGGACGACGGCCGGCACGACGGGGCCGAGCCGGGGACGTCGTTCAGTTCGTCCTCGTCCATGCCGAGCCTGGTCTTCTCCATGCTGGCCGATCTCGATGTCCGGCCGGGGCAGCGCGTCCTGGAGATCGGCAGCGGGACCGGGTGGAACGCGGCTCTGCTCGCGTACCGGCTCGGCGCCCCGAATGTCGTGACGGTGGAGGTGGACGGCGCCGTCGCGGCACGGGCCCGGGAGTCCTTGGCGCGCTTCGGGCTGCCGGCCGAAGTGGTGCACGGGGACGGGTTCCTCGGGCATCCGGGGCGGGCCCCCTACGATCGCGTCATCGTGACCTGTGGGATGCGGAAGATCCCGTTCGGGTGGCTGGAGCAGACCAGGCCGGGCGGGGTGATCCTGGTCCCCTGGGGGACGTATTACGGGCCGGGCGAGGCGACCGCCCGGCTCGTGGTCGCCGACGACGGGCGCGGTGCGACCGGTTCGTTCACGCGGCCCGTGGCGTTCATGCGGATGCGGTCCCAACGGCTGCGGTGGCCCCGGCACGAGGAGTACGTCGCCGCCGATGCCATGAGCAGTGCGGAGGTCTCGGGCACGGCGCTGACCGAGGCGGAACTGCTCGGCACCGGGAGTTTCGACGCGGCCGGCTTCGCGCTGGGGCTGCGGGTGCGGGATGTCGTCCACCACCCCGACCGCAAGCGCGACGGACAGCGCGCCGTGTGGTTCTACGGGCTGACGGACAAGTCCTGGGCGGTCGTCGTCTTCCGTGACGACCGCAAGGAGGCCAGGGTGTACCAGTCGGGGCCCCGGCGCCTCTGGGACGAGGTGGAAACCGCACACCGGTGGTGGGTGGAACACGACCGTCCCGACTGCACCCGGTTCGGGCTGACGGTGGACCGAGACGGCGAACGGACATGGCTCGACTCGCCCGAGCATTCCCTCTGACCGAGCTGCATTGAACTGAGCTGAGCCGAGCTGAGCTGAGAGGCCCTCGCGTGGGCGACCTGCCCGACCGCCACTTCCGGCATCTGATCCTGCCGTACACCGGCGAAGTCAGCCACGTTCGGATCCCGGCCCGGGGGTTCGGGTCCGACTTCTCCGGCGTCGTCGACAGCGAGAAGGGGCGGTTCTTCGTCAAGGCCATGTTCAACCGCCCCGGGGGACGGAGGGAATCCATCCTCCGGGAACGGGCGATCAACCCCTGCGTACAGCCCCTCTCCCCGGCCCTGCTGTGGAGCGTCGACGGGGACGACGCCGGGTGGATCATCCTCGGCTTCGAAGCCATCGAGGAGCGCGGCCTCGACTTCAGACCGGACTCACCCGATCTCCCCCTCGCCGTGGAACTCCTCAACCGGGTGGCGGCCATGGCGGAAGCGGCCGGGGTCTGGGCCGACCACCGGGGCGTCCCGGGAGTCACCGTCCCGGGGGCGGGACGGTGACCCCCGGGTGCTCCCCGCGCACGTACCGCCCCCCTATGGCCGCTCCCCCTACGACCGCTCCCCTACGGCCTTTCCCCTACGGCTGCCCCCTACGGCTCCTCCCCTACTGGCCGCGTACGAACGCCCGGGCGAGCCTCGGTCCCAGGCGTCGCTTGAGGCCGCGTACGACCGCCACCCGGCTCGCGGCGCGGTCGAGGCGGTAGTAGAGGGCGGGCGGGAGGTGCGGGAGGAGGGGTGAGTGGCGCTGGCCCAGGAGCGCGAACATCTGCTCCGGGGGCAGGTGGAGGTAGCGCGGCAGGTTCTCGTACCAGTGGGCGCTGTAGCGGGCCGCGCTCTGCACCGGGAGCAGCGCGCGGCGGCGCTCCCGCTCGTAGCGGGCGAGGGCGGCGGGCAGCCGGTCCGGGCCGGGGTGCTCGCCCAGGGCTGCGGCCAGGGCGATGGCGTCCTCCAGGGCGAGGGTGGTGCCCGCGCCGATGGAGTAGTGCGTGGTGTGCGCGGCGTCGCCGGCCAGGACCAGCCGGCCGCCGTACGACCAGGTGCGGTGGGTGAGCGTACGGAAGTTCAGCCACCGCGCGGGGGCCGATGCGGAGGCCGGCTCGGGGGCCGGCCTGGGGGCGGACGCGGGCGCCGACGCGGGGCCCGGCCCGGCGTCCGAGGCGGAAGCCCCGGCCCCGGTGCGGGCGAGGAGCGGATGCCCGTCGAGCGGTACGGCGAAGATCTTCTCCAGCAGGGCCAGCCCCTCGCCCTCCGGCGCCTCGTGGAGGCCGAGCCCGCGCCAGGTCTCCTCGGAGCACTCCACGATGCAGGTGCTCCGCCGCTCGCTGAACGCGTAGCCGTAGCACCAGATCCAGCCGTGCCCGGTCTCCCGGAAGGCGAAGGTGAACGTGTCGAAGACCTTGGTGGTGCCGAGCCAGATGTACTTGTTCCGGCCCACCCTCACCTCCGTACCGAAGTGGTCCGCGTACCGCTCGCGCAGCCCGCTCCGCACACCGTCGCAGGCCACGACGAGATCGGCACCGTCCGGGGGTTCGCTGACGTCGCACTCGTACGCGATACGCACCCCCAGCTCCGTGGCGCGTTCGGCGAGGATGCCGAGGAGTTCACGACGGCCGATTCCGAACCCTTCGTCGCCGTGGTGGACGGTGGTCAGATCGCCGACATGCGCGGTCCCGTCGCTCCAGCGGACCGAGTTCTCGGCGATGGTCCGGGCGGACTCGGGGTCGTGGGCGCGCAACTTCTCGATGAGGCCGCCCCAGTAGGTCACCCCCCAGCCGTAGGTGGAACCGGCCGGGTTCCGCTCGTAGACGGTGATGTCGTGGGACGGGTCCCGCAGCTTCAGCAGGATGGCGACGTACAGCCCGGCGGGACCGCCGCCGACACAGGCGACCTTCACACGTAACTCCCTGACCAAGAACGAACACGCTCGGTGAATGTGTGGCAGCGGATAGTAACAGTCACCGACGCGTCCTCTCGCTCACATCCACAGCCGGGCCTTCATCAGGAGATGCCCGTGGAGGAGGGAGAGGTCCGCGCGGCCGAGGTCGCCGTCGCGCGTGGCGAGGTAGAAGGTGTTGATGGGCGGGAGTTCGGGCTCCAGCAGCCGGACCACCTCGCCCCGTACCAGCTCCTCGGCGGCGAGATAGCTGGGCAGCACCGAGATGCCCGCCGACGACTTGACGGCGGCGAGCACCCCGCGCAGGTCCGGTACGACGAGGGAGGGCGCGCTGGTGGGGCGGGAGCCGAAGACGGTGAGCCAGTAGCGGCGGACGATGGGCAGCGACTCGGCGTACGCGATGAGCGGGTACTTGGCGAGTACGGCCGGGGCCTCCTTCGCCGTGAGCCGGTGGGCCGGGATCTCCTCGGCGAGGCCGGGCGAGGCGAGGAGGACGAACTCCTCGTCGACCAGGGTGGTGGCGGTGATGCCGCGGAGGCGGGGCCGTACGGTCGAGACGACGAGGTCGAAGTCGCCGCCGGCCAGCCGCGCCAGCAGGTCGTCCGCGAGGCCGAAGCCGAAGGTGAGGCGGAGCCCGTCGGCGACGAGGTCGCTGACGGCGGGCAGCACGCGCGAGGTGACCAGTTCGACCGGCCCGCCGACGTAGAGCGGGTGTCCGTCGGGGGCGCCCCCGAAGTGGCGCTCCACGACCGTGCCGAGGGCGTCGACGGGCCCCTGGACCTCGCGGAGCAGGGTCTCGGCGGCGGGGGTGGGGCGGACCCCCTGGGGGATGCGTTCGAAGAGGGGCTTGCCCAGCTCCCGTTCGAGGTTGCGGATCTGGTGGGTGACGGTGGGCTGGGAGAGTTCGAGCCGCTGGGCCGCCTTGGTGAAGGAGCCGAGGCGGTAGACGGTCACGAACGTCCGCAGCCAGCTCAGTTGTACCGCCGTGGTCAAGGCCGTTCCCCCTGTGCGCGCGTGCTCCCACCCCGCGCGGCCTGGGGGCCGGCGGGGTGCCGGTGACACTCGGCGGGGCGCTTCGGGGATGGCCGGGTGTGCTGCCGCCCATGCTGCGGGAAAGGGTGCGCGCGTGCGGGCGAGTCGGGGGAAAACACCCTTAAGGGCCAGGCGAATACGCGGCGAATACGTACGTATGGCCGTCGAATGGCCGCTTCTCGCGCCTGGGAGCACGAGAAGCGGCCATGCGCGTGGGGGAGCGCGCGTCGATGCACGCCCGGCCTGCCCGGATCAGGCCGGTCCGCCGGGTCAGGCGGCGCGGGCCTCCAACTGCTCCACCACCAGTTCGGCGACGCGTACCGCCGAGGCCGGGTTCTGCCCGGTGACGAGGCGCTGGTCGGCGACGGCGTGCGCGGCGAAGTTCGCCGTCTTGGTGATCTTCGCGCCGCGCTCGGCGAGCCTGCTCTCCAGCAGGAACGGTACGACCTCGGTGAGCCCGACGGCCTGCTCCTCCTCATTGGTGAACGTCGAGACCTGCTTCCCCTCCACCAGGTACGAGCCGTCCCCGAGCCGGATGTCGACCAGCCCGGCGGGCCCGTGGCAGACGGCCGCGACGACCCCGCCCCGCTCGTACACCCCGGCGGCCAGCCCTGCGAGCGGCGCGCACCCCGGGAGGTCCCACATGGCGCCGTGGCCGCCCGCGAAGAAGACCGCGTCGTAGTCGCCCGGGGAGAGCTCGCCGGGCGCGGCGGTGGCGGCGAGCGCGGCGGCGGTGGCGGGGTCGGCGAGGAAGGCGGCCTGCACCGCGTCGCCCGCGTCGTACCCGTCCTGCGGCGGCTGCCCGCCCCGTACGGACACGTACGCGACCTCGTACCCCGCCGCGCGGAACACGGCGGCGGGGTGGGCCACCTCGGGGACGTAGAAGCCGGTGGAGCGGCCGGTGTCGCCGAGGGTGCCATGGCTGGTGAGCGCGAACAGAATCTTCTTGGCCATTTCCTTCTCCTTCTCCATTTCCATGAACGGGAATACAGGCAGTGCAGGAAATGTAGGCACCGCCGATTACGGGTGCCAAATAGCCTGTTCGATTGCCCCCATAGGGAAATTCATGGAAGGTATTCGTTAGGGTGAGCCCCTTCCGGAGAATGGAAGAGGCATGAATGAGCGCGGACCGACGCGCGGACCGATGTGCGGACCGACGCGCGGGCTGATCGTGGTGAGCAGCGTCGCCCGGCTGCCCGGCGGGCGGCGGGCGGGGTTCTGGCTGCCGGAGGCGGCGTACCCCTGGCGCGCGCTGCTCGCGGCGGGCTGGGACTTCGCCTTCGCCGGCACGCGCGAGGCGACCCCGCGCATCGGCGGGGCCGACCGTTCCGACCTGCCGCAGCGGCTCTTCCTGGACGACGCGACGGTACGGGAACGGCTCGCCGCGACCACGACGGCGGACCGGTACGACCCCGGGGAGTTCGGCATCGTCCTGATCGCCGGGGGCCATGGCGCCATGCTCGACCTGCCCGAGGACCCGCGCCTGGCCGGCTTCCTCACCCGTTTCCACGGCGCGGGCGGCGTGGTGGTGGCCGTCTGCCACGGCGTGGCGGCCCTCCTGCCGGCCCGCACCCCGCAGGGGACGCCGCTGGTCGCGGGCCGCAGGGTGACCGGCTTCTCCCGTACGGAGGAGGAGGCGGCGGGCCTGGCTTCGACGGTCCCCTTCTTCCTCGACGAGGCGCTGCGCGAACGCGGGGCGCGGTACGAGGCGGGCGACCCGTTCACCCCGTATGTGGTCCAGGACGGAAACCTGGTCACGGGCCAGAACCCGGCGTCGGCGGCGGGGGCGACGGCGCTGGGCATGCGGCTGGCGCTGGGCCGGGAACTCCCGCCGGACTGGCTGCCCGGCCGGGGCCGAGGGGGTCCTGCCAGGGCTTTCACATCTGCCCGCGACCGGCCGCGCTGAGCTTCGCGGTGATGGTCGCGGCGAGGTGCCTGCCCACCGAGTCCAGCGGATCGGTATGTCCGACCGCCCGCGCGAGCGTGACCGCTCCTTCCCAGGACGCGATCACAGCCCAGCCCAGCTCCCGCGCCTCTGACCCGTCGACACCGGCCCGTGTCAGCCTCGCGGCGATCGCCGCCGCCCACGCGTCGAATACGGCATGGGCCGTTTCCCGTATGTCCCGCTGTCCGCTCAGCGCCGCGGCGACGACCGGACAACTGACGGCGCGGCCGGTCTCGTCACGGGTCCGGCGCCAACGCTCGGCCAGAGAACTGAACGGCTCCGAGATGTTGTCCAGATCGGCGGCGTGAATACGCTCAAGAATTCTGTCCCCGACATAGCGGACCGCCTCCGAGACCAGTTCACCGCGCCCCCCGGGGAAGTGGTGGTACACCGAGCCCATAGGCACGTGTTCCGCGGCGGCAAGGGCTCGCAGACTCATCGCGTCGACGCTGCTGTAGGAGATGAACCGAGCCGCCGCGCGGATCATACGGGGGCGGGTCGAGGAAGTCGTCATGCGCTCAGGCTAGGACACGCTAAGACAGGTGTCATAATGCGCGCATGAAGCGTTACGACAACTGTCATAGCCCTCGCATCGTCGCCGGTGACGGCCGCGACGTGACGGCCACCTGGCACTGGCCCGAGGGCCGGCCGCACACCGCCGTGCTGATCGCGCCGGCCCTGGCGACGCCCGCCCGTTTCTACGAGCGGCTCGCCCGCCACCTGGCAGCCGCGGGTTTCCTGGCCGTGACCTTCGACTACCGAGGGATGGAGTCGCGTGCGGCGGCCCTGGCCGAGCGCGGCGACCTGACCCGGTGGATAGCCGACGCCGCGGCCGCGCTCGAAGCGCTGCACGCCGCCGCGCCGTCCGGCACCCCCGTCGTCTGGCTCGGCCACAGCCTGGGCGGGCAGATCCTGCCGTTCGTGCCCCACGAACTCCTCGACCGGGCCGTCTTCGTGGCCTCCGGTGTCGCCTACTGGCGGTGGGCAAAGGGGCCGTTGCGCCTCGCGGCGCCGATCGCCTTGCGCACCGTCGTCCCTCTCAGCACCCGCGCGGCGGGTTACTTCCCGGGGCGCGCGCTCCGTGTGTTCGACGACATGCCGTCGTCCGTCATGCGCCAGTGGGCCCGGTGGTGCCTGCATCGCCGATACCTGGGCGTCGACTTCCCCGACGCGGCCGGCCGGTTCGCCGCCGTGAAGACCCCGGTCACGGCCTTCCGCATAGCGGATGATCAACTGATCACCCAGCGCGCACACGACGAACTCGACTCCTGGTACTCGTCGGCCCCCCTGACGTCCGCGACAATCGAAGCGCCCGAACCGGAACGGACAGGCATCGGCCATCACGGCCTTTTCCGATGCGCGCATCGACGACTATGGGACCTGCATCTCATTCCTTCCCTGCGCGGACAGCCTATGGCGCCACGCGCGGCCACTTCTCCTCGCCCTGAGGGAGCCGCCGGGTGATCCGGTCGAAGAGGTCCGTCAGCGGCTCCCCGACATCCTGCCCGAACTCGGTGAGCCCGTAGGTGACTTGGGGCGGGGTCGTCGGTTCGACCGTCCGCCACACCAGGCCGTCCTGGACCAGCGAGCGCAGGGTCTGGGCGAGCATCTTCTCGCTGATGCCCCTGATGGACTCGCGGAGTTCGTAGAAGCGGAGGTCGTTGCTCCGCAGGGCGATCAGCACCCAGATGCCCCACCGGCTGGTCACATGGTCGACCACGTCGCGGGCGGGGCAGTCGGTGTGAAACACGTCATACCGGGCCACGGTGTCACCTTGTCTGCGCTGCACGCTTCCCGTCATATCCCGAGCTTACCTTCAGGTATGCCCTTACCAAGAGTTAGCTCCATTCGTAGCGTGAAGATCACGGCGGACATCCGCCGGACTTACGAGAAGGAGCTGAAGATGATCACGGTGACAGGGGCAACCGGCAATATCGGCCGCCCGTTGACGCAGGCGCTGGCCGAGGCGGGACATGAGGTGACGGCGGTGTCACGGCACCCCGCGCCGGTGCCGCCCGGCGCCCGCCACGTCGTGGCCGACCTGGCAGGACCGGCCTCCCTCAAGCCCGCGCTGGCCGGGGCGAAGGCGCTGTTCCTTCTCCTCTCCGGCGACCTGCACGCCACCGGGGCCGCCCCCGCCGACATCGTCCGCGAGGCGGCGGACGCCGGCGTCCGCCGCCTCGTCCTGCTCTCCACCCTGGGTGTGGTGACGAGGCCGTTCGGTACGACGCGGATCGCGATGCGCGCGCTGGAGGACACGGTGCGCGCATCCGGCCTGGAGTGGACGATCCTGCGCCCGGGCGGCTTCGCGTCCAACGCCCTCTGGTGGGCGGAGTCCATCCGTACCCGGGGGACCGTCGCCGCCCCGTTCGGCGACACGGGCGTACCGGTGGTGGACCCGGTGGACATCGCCGAAGTAGCGGCGGCCTGCCTGCTGGACGACCGCCACACCGGCCAGACCTACGAACTCACCGGCCCCGAGGTGATCACCCCCCGCGGGCAGGCAGCGGCACTCGCCACCGCCCTGTCCTCGCCGGTGGCCTTCCACGAACTCACCCGCGAGGAGGCCAAGGCGGCCATGTCCCGGGCCATGCCCCCGGAACTGGCCGACGACACCCTGGACATCCTGGGCGCCCCCCTCCCCGCCGAACAACGCGTCAGCCCCCACATCCGCCACGTCCTCGGCCGGGCCCCTCACTCCTTCGCCACCTGGGCCACCCGCAACGCGGCGGCGTTCCGCTAAGCGCCACGGGACGCGGGACGCGGGACACGGGACACGGGACGCGGGGCACGTGTCAGGGGCCACGGGACGCGGGCCACGGCGTGTTACGGGCGCAGGAGGTCGGCCAGGTGGGCTGCCAAGAGGGCGGCCGACTGGGGGTTCTGGGCGGTCAGGAGGCGGCCGGACCGGACTGCGTGGGGGGTCCGGTCGGGGGCCGAGGTGAAGTGGGCGCCGCGTTGTTCCAGGGTGGTCTGGAGGGGGAACGGGACCACGCCGGCCAGGTCCCGGGCCACCTCAGCGGCGTGCGGGAACGCGGTGAGTTCGCGGCCCGCGACCAGGTGGGTGCCGTCCGAGAGGGTCAGGTCGGCCAGGGCCGCCGGGCCGTGGCAGATCGCGGCGACCACCCCGCCCGCCTCATGGACGGCGCGGCCCAGCGTGTGCAGCGCCGGGTGGGCGCGGAAGTCCCACATGGTGCCGTGGCCGCCCACGAAGTACACCGCCGCGTACGCGGCCGGGTCCGCCTCCTCCGCCTTCGGCGTACGCTCCAGCCGGCCCCCGCCCTCCGGGTCGGCCAGGAACGCCCGCTGGTCCGGGTCGTCCGGGTCGTGGCCCGTCATCGGGGGGCGTCCGCCTCGTACGGAAGCGAAGTCGACCTCGATGCCCTCGGCGCGCAGGCGGCGCCAGGGTGTCGCCGTTTCCCCCAGGTGGAAGCCGGTGGGGCGGGCACCGGTGGCTTCCCTGGGGCCCAGCCTGTCGTGGCTGGTCAGGATGAACAAGGCGCGTTTCGGGGTCATGACCGGAGGCTTTCTCGGGTACGGGGCGGCTCCGTCCGGCTCAGGGCCAGCGCGGCCAGGAGCGTGGCGGCCGTCAGCACCGCCAGCATGGGGACAAGGGAGAGGTGAGCGGCGGCCAGTTGGCCTGCCGAGGCGCCGACGAAGAGGGCGAAGGTGTTGACCGCGCCCGCCGTTCCCTTTGCTTGCGGGGCGAGTTGGTGGAGGAGGCCCACGCACCCCGGGACTGTCAGACCCGTACCCGCGACGAAGAGGGCCCCGGCTCCGATCAGCGCGGCCGGCTGGGCCAGCACCGCGGCCAGCAGCGCCAGCAGCAGGCCGCTCGCGGCGGAGAGATAGCCGGTGAGCGCCAGTGCCCTGGGGCCGGCCTCTCCGTAGCGGCGGTTCAGGAGAGGGGCCGCCGCCAGGCCCAGCGCGCCCGCGGCCTGAGCCAGGAGGAGGGCGTTGGAGTCGTACCCGTACGTCGCGCGCAGCTCCCGTTCCAGTACGGCGTAGAACGCCACGAAACTGCCGAACACGGGGAGCGCCGCCGCGAACACCGTCGCCGGACCCCGCGTGCGGAGGAGGACCAGCGCCGTGGCCGCCACCGTACGCGGGGACGCGGAGGAGGGGGACGAGGGGGGCGAGGGGGGCGCGGAGGAGGCGTGGGCCCGTTCCCTGTCCGGGGGCAGCAGGCGCCAGAGGGCCAGTGCCGCCGCCGCGTAGAGCAGGGCCGGGGGCCAGAACGCGGTGCGCCAGTCCGCGTACTCCGTGACGAGCTGGCCGTACACCTGGCCCGCGATCCCCGCCCCCAGCAGGCCGGTGGTGAGGAGTGAGAGGGCTACCGGGCGGCGCGCGGCGGGGGCGCGCTCGGTGACGTACGCGAGGGCCGCGGGCGCGAACGTCGCCGCCGCGAAACCCTGCGCCGCCCGCCCGGCCAGGAACCAGCCGAGCCCCGGTGCCGCCGCCGTCAGCCCCGTGGTCACCGCCGTCGCCAGCGCGCCCCAGGCCAGGACGGGGCGGCGGCCGACCCGGTCCGAGAGCGGGCCGAAGACCAGGAAGCCGACGGCGTACGCGAAGGAGAACGCGGCCCCGGTCCAGGCGGCGGACGCCGCGTCGGTGCCGTACGCCGTCCGGATCCGTTCCGCCACCGGGATCGCCAGATAGAGCTGTGCCGGAATGGCGAACGCCATCGCCACCAGCAGGCCCAACTGCACTCCGAAGGGGAGGGAGGAGGACGGGACGGAGGAAGAGGCGGAGGAAGGGGAGGAGGAAGGGGAGGGAGAGGGGGGTGCGAGCGGGGGTGGAGGTGCTTGTCCGGGGGTGTCCGGCGGGTGCGGGTGGTGAGTGGTCATCTTGGGTCTCCAGCCCCTTGGACAGCGAACGCGGAAGAGCGGCGGGTACGCGAAGGAGGGCGGCCGGTACGGGAGTCGGTGTGCCGGCCGCCCTCCCCGGGGGTGGGGCCCCTCGTGGCGACGGGGCCCCGTTTCAGGAGGTCACCTGGAGGGCTTCGGCGTGCAGGGCTTCGGCCCGGAACGCGTCGGCCTCGAAGGCGTCAGGAGGCGGTCGGGGGCAGCAGGGCCGGCAGGTCCTTCAGTTCCAGGGCCGGGACCTCGAACCGCGCTGCCTCGGCGCGGTGCTCGGGGGTCTGGTACCCCCACCGCGCCCACCACGCGCGGGCGCCCGTCGCCGACACTCTGCGGACATTCGTCAGGTTGTCGTCCACGAATGTCGCGGCCTCCAGCGGGATCCCGCGCCGCGCGCACGCCTCCCGTACGGCCTCCGGTTTGGCCGCGCACTCCCCGTAGACCCCGGCGACGGCCGTCTCCAGGCCGTGCCGGTCCAGGATCGCGCGTACGGAGGGCTCGTCCTTCGCCGTCACGATCACCACCGGCACCCCGGCCCGCAGCAGCAGGTCGGCGACGCCGGGGTAGAGCGTGTGCAGCCCGAGCCAGAAGTCCGGCTCCGTGTTGCGGAACCAGTCCCGGGCATCGGACGCCCCGGCCACGAACCGCTGGATGCGCGGGTCGGGGAACGAGGCGAAGAGCCGGTCGAACTCGGCCTGGGAGCCGATCGCCTCGGCCTCGGGGTGGTGGGCCACCAGGAAGTGGTCCAGCACCCGGGCGTAGTTCCGCACCTTACGGAAGCGTGCGGTGAACTCCGCCGGTACGCGGGCCAGTTGCTCGGGACCGGAGAGCGTCAGGTCGTGCGGGCGGTCGCCGAGCCAGGTGACGAGCGCGCACTCGTCCAGCGCGTCGCACACCACCCCGTCGAAGTCGAGGGCGAGTAAGCCACTTGCCTGTTCCACGCCCCTTGCCTGTTCCACGCCCCTTGTCTGCTCGATTCCGCACGGCGCGGGAGCCGGGGCCGGGGCCGAAGCCGGGGCCGGCAGCGGCGTCTGCGTGTGCCGTGCCATCAGGCCGCGTCCCCGGCGACGGCGAGCTTCCGCGTCGTCTCGAACACGGCGCGCATGAACGCGCCCATGTAGCCGTAGTACGAGCAGGTGATGATGTTGCCGTCCACGATGACGTCGCTGTCCACCACCTCGGCGCCCGCGTTGATCACGTCGTCGCGCAGCCCGATGTACGCACAGGCCCGCCGCCCCCGCAGCACCCCGGCGCTCACCATGATCCAGGGGCCGTGGCAGAGTCCGGCGACCACCTTGCCGGCCTCGTTCATCCCCGCGACGAAGCCGAGCACATGGCGGTCCTGCCGCACCCGGTCCGGCGCCTCGTGGCCGCCCGTGAGGATCACGGTGTCGTACTGGTCGACGGCGAGGTCCTCGTACGCGATGAGCGGCCGGGCCGTCTTGTCCATCGGCAGCGGGACGCCGTACTTCCCGCTCGTCGGGTCGCCGTTCCTGGTGGCGATGTCGACGTGCCAGCCCTCCTCAAGGAGGCGGTAATACGTGAACACCACATCGTGGTCCTGGAATCCCTGGCCCGTGATGATGACAGCAGAGTGAGACATACGATCCCCCCGGATCTTTCAGGTTTTTCCTCTGTTTTTCTCGCCTGTCCCCGCGTTCGCGCTCAGGCGAGACTGACGCACAGATACTGTTTGTCCGCCTGTACGCGCCGGGCGTCCTCCGGGCGGCCGGTCAGGATATCGATGTCCCCGTAGACCGCGCCGGAGACGCAGAGCGGAATGTGGAACAGGTCCTCGGGGCGCCGCCGGTAGAAGACGTCCATTCCCGTGCGGAGTTCGAAGCGGAAACGGCCGTCGGGCGTCCGGTTCCGCATCCGGGTGTTCGGGAAGGCGACGACCTTCCGCATCGGGTGGCGCGGGGTTTCGAGCGAGGTCGACTCGTACGCCGTTCCCGCCCGGTTGTAGTCGTCCCTGAGCCGCATCAGATCGAACTTGTTCCTCGGCGATTCGACCTCGATCAGCTCCAGCGGGTCGTCGCCGGTGTTCCGCGTGCCGTGGAACGCGCCCGGCGCGATCCGTACGACGCTGCCCTGCCGGACCGGGATCGCGACCCCGCCCAGGCCCGTCGTCACGCCCTGTCCCCCGAGGCAGAGCAGATAGGTCAGCTTGCGCGGGTGCACATGGACCGAGGTGCTGTGCGGGGCGTCGATGTGCAGCGCCCAGAAGTCGAAGAACTCGTCCACGAAGGCGCGGTATTCATACCCCCACGGCTTCGGGATGACCTCGTCCAGATGCGTGTCGTCGTCGAACTGCTCGTGCGCGACGCGGGCACCGCGCCGCAGCAGCCGCTTCAGTTCGGCTATGTCGGCGGGGCCGGCGTCCAGCCGGACGGCCGAGCCGAACCGCGTGTTTTCGGAAAGGCTTGTCACCTGTGTGGTCGCCATGTTGTCGTACCCCCGTTTGCGGATTGCCCATGGCCGTTCAATCTCGACACCGCAACTAAAGCACCGATCGCACTTCCGCTCAAATAGGAAGTTCTGGCGGGGGTATGAAGATTTTTTGCTGAGGTGAATCTGATATTCCGGACCCGCGCCGAACGCCTCGCCGGGGACACCTCAAACGGTGCGGCGATTACCGTGAACGCGACAAGAGGAAACGATTTACCGGGCCGTCGGACGGGGAATCCCCCAGGGATTCTCCCGGAGAACCGGGGGCTTCTTCCCCGGCCCCTACGGGCCCTAGGGGCTCTACGGGTCCCACGGGCTGCCCCTTGCGGGCCGCGCTCTCCCTGCCCAATGTCTCGTACGCCCGCTCCACCAGCGCCGGAAGCGGCTCGGGGGTGTCGCCCCCCGCGCGCGCCCACAGCCGGAGCGCCCCCAGGAGCACCCCCGCCCCGGCCCCGACGACCACTACGGGGCGCGGGTCCAGGTCGGGGTCGACCCCGAGCCGGGCCGCGATGATACGGACGGACTCCTCCTGGGCGTCGATCCGCACCCGCTCGAACGCCGCGAAGAGCGCGGGCTCCCGGTCGACCAGGGCGAAGAGCTCCCGGCCGCGCGGGCGGCGGTGCATCCCGGGGCACGTCTCGTCGAGCAGCCACTCGCGGACCGCCAACCGGTAGGCCATCAGCGGGGGTTCGCCGGGCGGACGGTTGCGCAGCGCCTCGTTGACACGGTCGCCGTCGGCCCGGGTCGACTCGACGGCCGCGTCCTCCTTGCCGCTGAAGTGGCGGCTGAACGTACGGCGGGTGACCTCGGCGCGCTCCGCGATCGCCTCGACGGTGACCTCCGACAGGCCCCGCTCCAGCATCAGATCGGCGGCCGCGAACCCCAGCGCCTCCCGGGTGCGCCGCGCCTTGCGCTGCCGGCCGTCCTCGACGACGGCCGCCGGCCCCGTCACCCCATCACCTTCATGAGGGACGATCGTACTCCCCGTGTCCCATGGGGACATGATGCTGCGGGATACGGACATCCGGTACCGGTATCCGGCACCGGGGGGCCGGGCACCGGGGGCCGGCGGGGGCCGCGAGTCCACCGCTCCGGCCCGACCCGTATCACCCCGGATCAGCCCCAGCTCTGCGCGTACTGACTGCGGTAGCTCGCCTTGTCGGCCCACATCCGCTGGGCCATCACCAGCCCGAGCAGGGACACGACGATGATCGCCAGCCCGGGTACGAGCGTCCGGTAGTCCACGATCGAGCTGACGCCCGTCCCCGTGCCGACCCCGGCCCCCACCCCGACGCTGCCCCCGCCGTTCAGCCCCGTACCCGTACCGGTCCCGGCCGGGACGCCGCTGCCCGTGCCCGTACCCGTAGGGGCCGGCACGGCAGGGTCGACCGCCCCGTCCCGGTCCCCCGTGGCCGTCTCGTTGCCGCCGCTCTCGACCCCCGCGAGCCGTACCCCCAGGGCGGCCATCGCCGTCGTCACCGGCTGGAAGAACGTCGTACCGCCGGTCGTACAGTCCCCGCTGCCCCCCGAGGTCACCCCGAGCGCCACCCCCTGGGCGAGGAGCGGGCCGCCGCTGTCGCCGGGTTCGGCGCAGACCGTGGTCTGGATGAGGCCGGTGACGGCGCCCTCGCGGTAGTTCACCGTCACGTTCAACGCGGTGACCTGGCCGGTCCGCAGCCCCGTCGTGGAGCCGCTGCGGAACACCTGCTGGCCGACGACCGGATCCGCCGCGCCGACGATCCGGACGGCCTGGCCGCCGCCGATGTCCACGGTGCTCGTCCCGTCGAAGGCCGCCGGGTTCTCGTACTGCACCAGGGAGAAGTCGCTCTCGGGGAACGTCGAGGCGACCGTGGAGCCGACCAGCGACGCGCCCCCGCTGTCCTGGAACCAGGTGGTGCCGGTCGGCCCGCAATGCCCCGCCGTCAGCGCGAAGTTGGTGGTGCCGTCCGTCACGTTGAAGCCGACGGAGCAGCGGTCGCTGTTGGTGAAGATCGGCGCCGCGCCGTTCACCTTCGTACGGAACTCGCCCTCGGCGCGCTTCATTTCGACCGCGTCTCCGATGCCGTCCGCGAGGCCGGTCAGCCGGGACCAGTCGTCGGCGGAGACGGTGGTGTCGGCCTGCACCACGACCCGGTTGCTCCGGTAGTCCACCGACCAGGCGGTGCCGGGGACCCGGGGAGCCTCGCTCAACGCCTGCGTGGCGGAGGTGAGTTGGTCCATGCTGTGCCGCATGACCTTGGGCCGCGCGCCCTCCCGCCGTACCTCGGCCGCCGCGTCCTCGTCGGTCACGGCGACCACGGGCTGCCCGTCGTCGGCGATCCAGGTACCGGCGGTACGGGCGGTCCCGAGCCGGTCCACCAGCTCGGCCCCGACCTGGCCGACGGACATGCCGGCGGCGTCACTTCCGGCTCTGGCCGGTTCGTTCGCCACGGCGTTCGAGACCAGCAGGCCGCCGCAGAGCAGCCCGCCGACAGCGGCGAGGCGCGTGAAGCGCCGGAGGTGGCGTCGCGCGTGCTTCATCCGTGGGCCCCCAAGGTCGTACCGGTACGACGTTGCCAGCGCCGGAGCCCCGGGCATCGGAAGGGCCCTCCTCCCATACGTACGGCGCGCCGGAACGGTTCAACGCGGGGCGGGGGAAATCTTTGCCCGTAACTTCCTTCAGCGGTCGGGGAGTTGCGCGATCTCCTCGTCGGTCACGACGGCCACCAGCACCATCGGGGCGTCCCCGTCGATCTGGCAGAGGGAGACCCCGACCCAGCGCGGCCCGCCGGCCCCCTCGCCCAGCGGCCCCCAGACCGACAGGTCGCCGTACGCCTCCTGGTCGCAGAGCGCCCGGAACACCGGCGGCATGGGCTCGCCCGCCTGCGCCCGGAAGAGGGGCACATGCATGGCGACCCGCCGGTGCGGGCCCCACCGTTCCTCCAACGCGCCGACGAGGGCGCGGAGATGGCCCTCGCACTCCTCCTGGGCGGCGCTCCACTCGGCCTCGTACACGCCGGTGAACCCCCCGCTCTCCCAGAGCGGCACGATCCGGAACCCGGCGCCGGTGGTGGCGATCCACTCGCCGGTGCCGGGTTCCTCCTCGACGTCGGACTCCGCCGGGACCGGCCCGGCGGCCGGCAACTCGGCGGTGCGCAGCGCCTCGGCCTCGGCGACCGCGCGGGCGAGCACGAAGGTCTCGCCGATACGGACGGTCACAGCACGGCCCGGGTCATGGGCCGGGGCAGCGGCTGGAGCGCGCCGGTCTCCCGCAGCCGCAGCGACGCCCGGAGCACGGCGCCGGTGCCGCCCTCCGGCGCGACGGTGAGGAGGACGCCCCCGCCGCCCAGCTCCTCGCGGACGACGTCCAGGCCGTCCGGAACGAGGGCCGCGCGGGCGGGCGAGAGGTATCCGGCCCACCCGAGGGCGGGGTCGCCGGAGACGAAGCCGCCCTCGTCCTCCAGGACATCGAGCACGTCGTCGTCGGTGACATCCCCGAAGTCCGGCTCCCAGATACCGGCGACGGCGGCGAGCAGCCCGGCGTACGGGAACCCGGCGCCCTCCGCCCCCTCAGGGGCTTCGACGCCGATCACCATCGACTGGAGCAGGAACTCGGAGTCCGCGCCCGCCCGGCCGCTGACCTCCACCTCCCACTTCGCCCCCGCCCCGGCACCGGCACCGGCAGCGGCACCGGCCTCGGCGAAGAGCCGGAGCCCCGCGCCGTCCGACCAGTCGTCGGAGGCCGCCGCCGCGCGGAGGGCGGTGAGCAGGTCCGCCTCCTCCGCCCGGATCCCGGTCGCGGGCCCGTCGGAGTGCACCTGCCGCCAGGCCCACCCCCCGCCGGACCCCCCGGCCGGGCCGCCCGGGCCGAGCCGGCCGAGCTCATCGAGGGTGCGCTTCCACCGGCCGGCGAGCGCCTCGGCCGACTCCACCCGGGGGCCCCAGAAGCCCCGTACCACGCGTCGCATGCCCATCTCCGTCGTCCGTACCGTCCGCGCTGTCCGTACTGTCCGTACTGTCCGTGCTGTCCGGCCGTCCGGACGGCCGGACGGCCGGACGGTACGAGCCATCCGTGCCGTCCGTGCCGTCCGTACTGTCCGTGCCGCGCGGGCCATCGGGCCCGTCCGGCTCCGCCGCCACCAGGCTAGTGCGCGGTTCCGTACCGCCCCGTGGCCCTCCGTCCCGTACCCCTCAGTTGAACGCCTCCGGCTTCCTGGTGCCGCCCGTCTCCTTCTGCACCGTATGGACGACCCGGATCGGCAGCCCCTCCTCGCGGAACGCCTTGCGGGCCGCCTTCGCCACGTCCGGATCGGAGAAGTGCCACTCCACCGGCCGGCCGCCCGACGCGCGTACCTGCTCGCGCGCCTCCTTCACGAACTTCTCCTTGCCCGACTTCGTGAGCGTCCCCTTGTCGCCCTTCTGGAGGTAGCTCTTGTAGCCGTTCTTGGCCTCCAGGAAGGTCTGCCGGCCGGAGTCCCAGCCGTCGTACTCGACCGGCGGCTTGCCCTCCTTCGGGTTCGGTACGACGTACTCCTGGGCCCGGTTCGTGCCGGTGATCTGCTCCTGGTAGCGGGTCCAGGACTCGTTCTTCCAGTTGGGCTTGGGGTTGCGGTCCCGGCTCGCCCAGTAGCCGTCGCCCGCGTCGGCGGACCCCAGCTTGTGGTCCTTCAGGTCCTTCGCCCACTCCGGCGGGTTGTAGTTGCGCGGGTCGGAGGTGTCGCCGTGCTTGGGGTCGGGGTACGGCTTCTTCTTCTCCAGCGCCTTCTTGGCGCGCTCCGGCTCCTCCGCGCGCTTCTTCGCCAGCCACGCCTCCCGCTCCTTCTTACGGGCCTCCGCCGCCTCGGCCTTGGCCTTCTCGTCGCAGCCCGCCTCGGCGAGGACCACCCGGCCCGCGCTCCCGGAGGCGAGCACTCCGGTGCCGGATCCGGGGACGCCGGACCCGCCCGGTACGCCGGACCCGCCGCCGGTTCCGTACCGCTGTCCGCCGCCGGGGCCGCCGCCGGGGCCGATGGCGATGGTGCAGCCGGTCCTGCGGGCCTGGTCCTCCGCCCGGTCCGCCGCCTCGTCGGCGTCCTTGGCCGCCCTGCGCGCACCCTCGACATCGCCCGCCTCGGCGGCCTTCCGGGCCTTGCGCGCCGCCTCGGCCGCCTCATCGGCGGCCTCGGCGACCCGGCTGGCGGCCCTGCCGATCGCGCCGAGCCTGCTGGTCTTGCCGATGACCTTGGCGACGTCGTAGCCCGGGATGAAGAGGGAGCCGACGTTCCACACGACATCGGTGACGGCCCGGGTCTTCTGGCCGTTGTTCCAGCGATCGCGCACGTCGTCGCCGATGAACATGTCGTCGCCGACCTTCACCACGGTCTTGAGGGAGGCCTTGCCCCAGCCCGTGAAGGCCCCGATGTAGTCGCCCTTTTTCCACTTGTCGCCGGCGCCGTCGGAGTCCTTCACCCACTTGTCGCCGAGCTGGCCGCCGTAGTCGGCGATCCCCTTCCAGGTATCGGGCTTGAAGAGATCGACGATCCCGGTCAGGTCGCCCCAGACACCGTCGACGAAGAGCCCCTTGGCGACCTGGGTGGTGCGGTCCCAGGCGCAGCCGAAGAAGCCCCAGCCGCCGCAGTCCTCCTTGTCCTCCTTCTTCTGGCCGGAGCCGTCGGTGTCCTCGGTGTCGTCGGTGTCCAGACCGGGGCCGTCGTACTCCTCCTCCGGCTCGACGCTCGTCTCGGGGTACGTGTCCTCGGAGCCGGCAGTGGCCCCTCCGGGACCGGTACCACCGGAACCGGAACCGCCGGAACCGCCGGAGCCGCTGGAACCGCTGGAACCGCTGGTCCCACCGGAGCCGCCGGAGCCCGAGCCGGAGCCGGAGCCGGAGCCCGCGTCCGAGCCGGGCCCCGAGCGGGACTCGGGGTCGTCCGAGCCGCCGGTCCCGGCCGTCGCCGTACCACCGTTCGCGGCACCGCCGTTCGCCGCGCCGCCGGTCGAACCGTCCGCCCCCGTACCGCCCTTGGCGGCACCGCCGTCCACGGAACCACCCGTGTCCGTACCACCGTTGGCCGCGCCCCCGTTGGCCGAACCACCCGTGTCCGTACCCCCGTCGGCCCCGCCCCCGGAGTCCTCCCCGTCCCCCGAGGCGACGCTCCCGCCGCCCTCCGCCGGGCAGGAGGTCCCCGTCAACGAGCAGATCGCCGACTGGAGTCCGTCCGTGATACGTCCGCCGAGGCCGCCCAGGGTCAGCGCCAGGACGACCGCCGCGACCACCGTGATCAGGCCGAGGTACTCCATCGCCGTCTGGCCCCGGTCGCGCCGCCAGGTGATCATGTGCGGGAGGGAGAACGCGGGCCGGTCCTCCCGCTCGTACTCCGGCAGCCGGAACCACTCCCGGCTCTCCCGCCGCAGCAGGAACATCAGGATCAGCGTCGGCAGGAAGAGCTGCGCGAAGCCGTGCCCCGACCCCGCCGGGATATTGCCCAGCCCGCCGAGGAACAGCCACCCCTGTACGGCGAGCAGCCCGGCCCACACCCCCCGGCCACCGGACCAGACACGCCGCGACAGCACCCACCCGGCCACGCCGGGCACGGCGCCGTACACCAGGACGCCCAGGATCTGCGCGCTCATCGCGTCCGCCGCCAGCGCGGAGCCGAACAGCCCGACGGCGCCCAGCACCGTCGCGCCGAAGAGAACGTGGATCAGCACCCGCGCCACGGCGAGTTCGCGCGGCAGCGCCACCCGCCCGGTGCCCCCGGGCGCCCCTCCGCCCGTACCGCCTCCGCCGGCATACGCCGGTGTACCCCCGAACCCGGACATGTGCTCCCCCATCAGGCCGCGTCTGACCTCGCCATGACAATCCCGCCATGACAGTCCGTCAGGCTACGACCGCACCACGTACCCCGTCACCGGCTCGCGGCACTTCGGTTCAGAGGTGATACAAAACACGGCCATGGGTAAGGCATTCGCCATGAATACGGACACGCGCCCCACCCCGGACGACACCCCCGAGACCGCCCCGGACGACACCCCCCACACCACCCCCGACACCGCCCCGGACACCGCCCCCGAGACCGCCCCCGACACCGTCGCCTTCGACATCGCGGCCGTACGCGCCGTCTATCCCGCCCTCCGCGACGGCACCGCCTATCTCGACGGCGCCGCAGGTACCCAGACGCCCGAGCCGGTGATCGAGGCGATCGCCGCCGCGTACCGCGCGGGCATCGGCAACGTCGGCGGCGCGTTCCCGGCGAGCGAGCGGGCCGGCGCCCTCGTGGACGGCTGCCGCCGCGCCCTCGCGGACCTGGTCGGCGGGGAGCCCGAGGGGGTGGTCCTCGGCGCCAACACCACCACCCTGATCTACCGGTTCGCCGGGATCCTCGCCGCCACCTGGCGGCCGGGCGACGAGGTCGTCCTCTCCCGGCTGGACCACGACGCGAACGTACGCCCCTGGGTGCAGGCGGCCGAGCGGGCGGGTGCGGTCGTACGGTGGGCCGAAGTCGACCCGGACAGCGGGGAGTTGCCGGCCGGACAGTACGACGCGCTGCTCGGGGCGCGGACCCGTCTCGTCGCCGTCACGGCGGCGAGCAACATCCTGGGGACGCGCCCCGACGTCGCCGCGATCACCGCGAAGGCGCACGCGGCGGGCGCGCTGACGTATGTCGACGGGGTGCACGCCACCCCGCACGGCCCGGTCGACGCCCGCGCGCTGGGCGCGGACTTCTACGCGACCAGCGCGTACAAGTGGTCGGGCCCGCACCTCGGCGCGGTCGTCGCCGACCCGGCGCTGCTGGCGTCCCTGCGGCCGGAGAAGCTGGCCTGTTCGCCGGAGACGGTCCCGCACCGCTTCGAGACGGGCACCCTCCCCTTCGGTGACCTGGCCGGGGTGACCGCCGCCGTCGACCACCTCGCCGGGCTGGGGGGTTCAGGAGCCCCCTCCGGAGAGATACCGGGCGAACGCGGCGCACACGGCGCACACGGCGCACGGGTCCCGCGCCGGGCGCGGCTGCTCGCGTCGATGGCGGCGGTCGAACGGTACGAGCGGGAACTCTTCGGCACCCTCCTCGACGGCCTCCGCGCACTGCCCCGGGTCACCCTGTACGGCGCCCCCGCGCGCCGTACCGCCACCGCGTACTTCCGGGTCGCCGGGCACCCCCCGGCCGCCGTGGCCGGACACCTGGCGCGGCGCGGGGTGAACGTCTGGAGCGGCCACAACTACGCCTGGGAGCTGACCGGTTCACTGGGGCTGCGGGACACGGGCGGGGCGGTGCGCGCGGGGCTGGTCCACTACAACGACGAGGAGGATGTGGCGCGTTTCCTCGCCGGAGTGGCCGAATTGGCGGGGTGAGCCGAGGGGTCGAACACGGCGGGACAGAACCCGGACATTTACCGGATCAATTGAAGATCTCCCGAGCCCTAATGTTGACGACGTCAGCAGGACACAGCACACGCACAACAAGCACACCGCCGGCACCAAGTACACCGCGCACAACAAGCACACCGCGCACACCACGGACCGCCGGCGCGAACGCACCACCTGCCAACCCGTCAGCACCCCCGAACCCCCGATGGAGCTCCCGATGCGCCCGCGCCTCGCCCCCCGTACCCGCACCCGTTCCGCCCGTATCGCCCTGGCCGCAGCGGCCATGGTGGCCCTCACCGCCACCGCGACGGCGTGCAACCCGGACGCGGACGCGAACGCGGCGGCCGAGGCGAGCGCCACCGCCTCCACCGGGGGCTCGGGCAGCACCGGCGGCTCGGGCAGCGGCGACTCCGGCTCGAAGGGCTCGGGCTCGGGCGGCTCCTCCGACTCCGGTTCCGGCTCCTCCGGCTCCTCCGGCTCCTCCGGCTCGGGCGCGGACAACGACGTCGACGGCGCCAAGCAGGACTACTACGCGAAGGCGTGCGACAACGGCGACCTGAACTTCTCCCTCACGGAGGAGACCCAGGCGGGCGGCTACTACCTCGTCACCGTCAAGGCCAAGTCCGGCGTCACCTGCTACCTGGAGGGCGCCCCCGACGTCATGTGGGGCTCCGACTCCAGCACCGTCGCGACCGCCATCGAGCGGGGCGCCGCCGAGAAGGTCAAGCTCAAGGACGGCGCCGCCGCGTACATCGGCATCAACCCCGACAGCACCGGTGAGGACGGCCCCGGCTTCCAGCAGCTCTTCGTCTCCGTCTCCCAGAGCGACGCCGGGGAGGGCGGCGCGTTCAAGGTCAGCGACGACGTGACGATCAACAAGCCGCAGGTCACCAACTGGCACGCCAACGCCGCGGACGTCGTCAAGCCGTTCCTCTAAACCGGCGACACCGTCTGCCGGACAACCGGCGACCCCGCCGACCGGACAACCGGCGGCACCGTCTGCCGAACCGCCGCCTGTGGGGGCCGGCGCCCGTGGGTCGGGTGCCGGCCCCCACAGGCGTAATAAGTGATGAATATCACATGTCCGACATGTACTCTTGAGTAATGAACGCACGGCTGGATCTCCTCGCCACCGTGGACCGGGGCATCGCCGAGAGCGAGGTGTTCCGGCTCGCGCTCCAGCACTCCGTGGCCGAGCTGGGCGCCCTGGGCGGGGCCGTCCATCTGCGGGGACCCATGTCCGCGCTGCGGCTCGTGTCGTCCACCGGGCTGCCCCCGCGCCTGGTGGAGACCTGGGAGATCCTCGACCAGGAGGGCCCCACCGCCCCCGCCCGCGCGGTACGCCAGGACGGCACCGTACGGTCCGCCGGCACCCCGGGGGTGTGGCTCCCCGTGCCGCCCGGCGACGACGGGGGCCCGGTCTGGCCCGGCTCCGGCTTCGCCTCCGTACCGGTGGCGGGCCGCGACTACGAGCCCGCCGCGCCCCACCCGCACCGTACCGTCGGCGCCCTCACCCTCCTCCTCGCCGACCCCGTAGCCCCTACCTCCCCCACCGGACCCACCGGACCCACCAGTCCCACCGGCCCCACAGGCCCGGCCGGACCCGCCGGCCCCACCGCCGCCCAGTGGGACTTCCTCCGCGCCGTCGTCGCCTGGGCCGAGGAGCGGATGGCGCAGGCCCCGCCGCCCGCCCGTGCCCGTACCCCCGGCGACGAACCCGGCGGCCGGCTCCGTAAGGCGCTCAAGGCGGTCCAGGTCGGCACCTGGGACTGGGACATCCGCACCGGCGAGCTGGCCTGGGACGACGCCGCCATGGACATCTACGGCACCGACCCGGCCGACTTCGTCCCCCGCGTCGAGAGCTGGATGAAGATCGTCCACCCCGACGACCTCCCCCCGACCCTCGCCGCCGCCGGGAAGGCGATCAGGAACCGCACCGTCTTCGAGGCCGAGTACCGGGTGCGCCGCCCCGGCGGCGGCTACGGCTGGACCCAGGCGCGCGGCCGGGTCGTCCTGGACGACCGGGGCGAGCCGGTCCGTATGGTCGGCCGGGCCTGGGACAGCAACGAGGCCCGCACCTCGCGCGAGGCCCTCAGCCGCGCCCTGCGCCATATGACCGACGGGTTCCTCTCCGTCGACGAGGAGTGGCGCATCACCTTCGCCAACCTGTCGGCCGAGCAGACCCTCGGCTCCTCCGAGGAGGAGTTGTACGGCCGGATCCTCTGGGAACTGCCCTCCGTGCGCGGCGTCCCCGGTCTGGAGGCGCGCTGCCGGAAGGCCGCGGCGGCGGGCCGGGCCACCGGTTTCGACGTACGCTCCCCCGGCACAGGGCGCAGCTTCCACCTCCGTATCGTCCCCGTGCCCGACGGCCTCACCCTCTACTTCACCGATGTCACCGAGCGCCGCCGCCACCAGTCGGAGCGCGCCGCCGCCGAGCGGGCCGCCGCCGCCCGCGCCACCCGGATCGCCGAGCTGACCTCGGCGCTCGCCGGGGCGACCACCTCACGCGATGTGGTGGAGGCCGTCGCGCGCCGGGTGCTGCCGCCGTTCGGCGCCGGCGGGCTGATGGTGCTCGCCGTCGAGCGGGGCGGCGACCGGCTCTCGCAGATCGGATCCGTCGGCTATCCACGGGGGTTCATCGACGCGATCACCCGGGAGAGCTCGGCGCGCGGCGGCCCGATCTGGGAGGCGGTCAGGAGCGGGACGCCGCTCTTCCTCTCCTCCGCCGCCGAGTTCATGGCCCGCTACCCGCGACTGCGCCAACGCCCCTCCCAGGCCGCCAAAGCCTCCTGGGCGTTCCTGCCGCTGATCGCCTCCGGCCACACCTTCGGCGTCTGTGTGATCGCCTTCGACCGGCCGCGCCGCCTCCCCGACGAGGACCGCACCCTGCTCACGGCGATCAGCGCGCTCGTCGCGCACGCACTGGAGCGGGCCCGGCTCTACGACGCCGAGCACACCCGCTCGCAGGAGCTCCAGCGCGGGCTCCTCCCCCGTACCCTCCCCGAACTGCCCGCGTGCACCGCCGCCGCCCGCTATCTGCCGGCCGGGCAGGGCATGGACGTGGGCGGCGACTGGTACGACATCATCCCGCTCTCGGCCGGGCAGGTCGCCCTGGTCATCGGGGATGTGATGGGGCACGGGCTGCCGGAGGCCGCCACCATGGGGCGGGTCAGGACGGCCGTCCACACGCTCGCCGGGCTCGAACTGCCGCCCGACGAGATCATGGGGCACCTCAACGAGATCGTCGGCGACCTCGGCGAGGACTCGTACGCCACCTGCCTCTACGCGCTGTACGACTCGACCACCGGGATCTGCTCCTTCGCCCGCGCTGGCCACCCGCCGCCCGCCGTGGTCCACCCGGACGGCACGGTCGACTTCCCGCTCCTCGCCCCGGACCCGCCGCTCGGCGCGGGCGAACCTCCTTACGAGACGGTCGAGTTGAAGATTCCGGCGGACGGGCTGCTGGTCCTCTACACGGACGGCCTGGTGGAGGCGCCGGGCCGGGACTTCGACGAGGGCATGGCCGCGCTGGCCGGTCTGCTCCGTACGGCCGACACCTCCCCCGCCGCCGATCTGGACCGGCTCTGCGACACCCTCACCGCCGGGCTGCTCCCGGCCGGCCGGACCGCGCCGGACGACGCGGCGCTGCTGGTCGCACGGGTCCACGCGCTCGCCCCCGACCAGATGGCGTCCTGGCCGCTGCCCACCCATCCGCAGGCGGCCGGTGAGGCGCGCCGGCATGTCCGGGAGCAGCTCGCGGCCTGGGACCTGGACGAACTGGCGGTGACGACGGAGCTGCTGGTCAGCGAGTTGGTCGGGAATGTCGTACGGCACGCCAAGGGCCCGGTACGGCTCCGGCTGCTGCGCGGCGCCGCACTGGTCTGCGAGGTCGGCGACGGCTCTCTGACGACCCCCCGGATCCGGCGCGCTTCGGCGACGGACGAGGGCGGGCGGGGGCTCCAGCTCGTGACGGCGCTGACCCAGCGGTGGGGGACGCGGTACACGGCGACGGGCAAATGCATCTGGACGGAGCAGGCGCTCCCGGGGGCGTAATTCCGCCATATCTGAGCAACGGCCGCGCAGACCAAGGGAATTGATGCGAGCATCGCCGTCCTGAACTCTCCGAGGCCAGAAGCCTCAGGAGGAACGGAACGCCGGGGGAACCGGGTCCGGCGAGACGCGCCGCATCGCGCCAAACCGCCTGTCGCGCGTTTGCGGCCCCGTATTCGGCCCCATCTCCCTTTACGAAAAACTCACTTGTTCAACTACTCTTCCACTAGTCACACCACGACATCACCCTCGCACCACCCAAAACTCCTCCCCCATGGCCGTGTTGTGCTCGGCCATCCGCGTCCCCGCGACGCCCGGATCCGCGTGTTCCCCGTCCCCCGAGGGAAACGCTGGAGGCAAGCTGCGCATGTCAGAGATGAGCGGCGCCGACCCCACTCGGCCCATCGACCCCCGCCCCGTCGACCAGGAACCCCCCGCAGGCCCGCCCGGCGCCGTCCCCGTGCCCCCGGGCGGGCTGCCCTCGTCGGCCACCCCGTCCGCCGCCCCCGGCAAGGGGATCTCGGCCCTGATGGCCGGGTTGAACGGCCGTACGGGCACCCCTAAGGGGGCCCGTAAGGGGGCGGCCAAGGGCGGCAGCAGGCACGCCGCACCGCCCCCCGGCCCCGACCCGGCCGACCTCGAACTCTTCGCGGACCCCGACCCGGGCCCCTGCCCCACCCTCGCCCCGGCCCGCGCCACCCCCGCCGCGCTGCCGAGCGCCCAGAACCGCCCGCGCGCCCTGCCCCGGGGGCTCCCCCCGGAGCGGATGCCGAACGGCCTCGGCTTCCCGGGCGGTTCGGGCGGTTCGGGCGGGGCCTCCGTCCCCGCCGGGGCGGCGCTCTCCGCCGGGGCCACCGGCCTGCTCCCCGTACCCCCTACGGGAACCCCTACGGGTGGCGGCGGCCCCCACACCCCGTACGACCCCTACGGGCACGCGGACCCCTACGGGCCGTCCGACCCCTACGGGCCCCAGGGGCCGCACGGCTTCGCGGACGCGGCGGCGAAGTCCGAGGAGGACGAGCGGTATCCGCGCTCCCTCTGGGTCACCGTGCTGGTCGGCGTCGCGGCGCTGGCCTGCGGGATCACCCTGATCACCATGACCGGCGGCAACGACCGTGAGGCGGGCCGGGCGTCGGCGCCCGTCACCGACCTCACCGTGCCCGGACTGCGCGGCTACCCGGTGCCCCCGGAGGGGAACCCCGGGGACAGCCACGACTCGGCAGGCTCGCTCTCCGACGCGGAGAGCTCCGGCTCCGACACCCAGAACAAGGACAGTTCCAAGGAGGCCCCGCACGCCACGGGGAGCCCCGACGCCCCGGCCGAGGAGAGCGCGGGCGGCTCGGCGGGCGGCGCGCCGGCCGACGACAAGGGCGACTCGGGGACGGACAAGGGCAAGGGCGAGGGCTCGGGTACGGGCTCCAAGGAAGGCTCGGACCCCGGTCCGGGCACCTCGCCCGCCGGATCCGGCGGCTCCTCCTCCACCGGGGGCGGCAAGGGCGGCTCGGTCGGCCAGCCCGTCAACTCGCCGAACCGGGAGGCGTCCATGCAGGCCGTCAACTACCCGGACCGCTACTGGAACATCCGGGGCGACGGCCTCGGCTACCTCGACTCCGTCAGCCGGAACAGCGCCGCCCTCACGGTCAAGAAGGGCCTCTCCGACGAGCGGTGCTACTCCTTCACCCTGAGCGACGGCCGCTACGTACGCCACCAGAACTTCCGGCTGCGCGCGGCGAAGAACGACGGCAGCGCCCTCTTCGGCAAGGACGCCACCTTCTGCCCGCGCACCGTCGGCTACGGCTACGGCTATGGCAACGGCAACGGCAACGGCGGCCAGATCATGCTGGAGTCCGTCAACTACCCGGGCCGCTACATCCGGCACCGCAACTTCCAGCTCTGGCTCGACCCGTACCAGAACAGCAACACCTACCGGGCCGACTCGGCCTTCCGCATGGTCACCGACTGACCGACTGCCTGACCGACCGACTGCCCGGTTGCCCTGCTGACCGACTGACCTGCGGGGCAGCCACGTGCACGACGGTCCCGGCCCCCCACGGGCCGGGACCGGACCACCCAGGGCGATGACATAAGGTCACACCGCCGGGGGATTCGAACACCCGAACTGGGGGGACAGCGTGGGGAACGGGCGGTGGGTGATCCCGGTGCTGGCCGGGCTGGTCATGGCTCCGGTCTCGCTCGGCCTGGGCTATCTGATGATCTCGACCGTCAACGACGGCGACGCCCAGGTCGGCACCGGCGCGCCCGCGCCGATGTCCACCGAGCTCAAGGACGGGGACGGCGGCGTACCGCCCGAGTACGGGCAGCTCATCCTGGACGCGGCGGCCGACTGCAAGCCCAAGCTCCCCGCCACCGTGCTGGCGGCCCAGCTCAAGCAGGGCAGCAACTTCCAGCCGCGCGCCCAGTCGCTGGAGTCCGGGGACCGCCCGCCCGCGCAGGGCATCGCGCAGTTCCGCCCGGACGCGTGGAAGCTGTACGGGTACGACGCCGACAAGAACGGCACCCCGGACGTCTGGAACCCGGCCGACGCCATCCCCGCCCAGGGCCGCGCCATGTGCGCCCTCCTGGAGAAGGCGAAGGAGCACCCCGACTACCGGGGCAAGCCGATGGAGATCGCCCTGGCGGCGTACCACGCGGGGTGGGACACCGTGGCCGAGGCGGGCGGCGTGCCGCGCGCCAGCGGCGAGGACGGGGCGACGTTCGACTACGTACGCGGGGTGCTGAAGGTCTCCGCGTACATGGTCGTCCCGGCGGGCGGCTCGCTCCCGGGCCAGTGGACCCTCCCGGTGACGGGCCCGGCCGGCGCCCCGTACCACCAGAAGGGCCCGAACTGGTCGACGGGGCTCCACACGGGCCTCGACTTCCTCGTGCCCACCGGCACGGAGGTACGGGCGATCGGCCCCGGGGTCGTCACGACGGCGGGCGACGGCGGCCTCTACGGCAACCAGATCGTCATCCGCCACGACGACGGCACGTACAGCCAGTACGCCCACCTCTCGCAGATCCAGGTCGCCGAGGGCCAGCGGGTGGAGGGCTCCACGGTCATCGGCCTCTCGGGCGCGACGGGCAATGTGACCGGCCCCCACCTGCACTTCGAGATCCGCACGGGCCCGTCCTTCGGCTCGGACCTCGACCCGCTGCCGTACCTGCGCGAGAAGGGCCTGATCAGCTAGGCCCTGCTCGGGCAGGGCCTGGCCAGGGCCTGTTCAGGCAGGGCCTGCTCGGCCAGGGGCCGGCACCCCGCGACGGAGGGCGCCCGGGGGCCGGTTGCCGGTTGCCGGTTGCCGGTTGCCGGTTCAGACGGTCACGACGGTGACGTTCCCCGACTCCCGGAACGGCGCGAGCTGTTCCTCCGTGGCGCCGGTGTCGGTGACGAGCGTCCAGGCCCGGTCGAGCGGCGCCCAGGCGGTGAAGGGGCGCTGCCCGAACTTGCCGCTGTCCGCGAGGACATAGACCTCGGCGCCGCGCGCCGCCATCAGCTCCTTGAGCGAGGTCTGCTGGAGGCTCGCCTCGCAGATCCCGAGCGCCGCGTCGAGCCCGTCCGCGCCGAGGAAGACCTTGTCGGCGGTGAGGCGCGAGAGGGCGAGTTCGGCGAGCGGGCCGACGAAGCCGTGGCTGACATGGCGCAGGGTGCCGCCGAGGGTGACGACCTCGATGCCGTCCGCCTCGGCGAGCTCGACCAGGGTGGTCAGCCCGTTGGTGATGACGGTGAGTTCACGCCGCCCGCGCAGATGACGGGCGAGCCGCCCGGTGGTCGTACCGGCGTCGAGGATGACCGTATCGCCGCGCGCGATCCGCGCAGCCGCCCACCGCGCGATCCGGTCCTTCTCGGCCACCGCGAGCCCTGAACGCTGGTTGAGGGAGGGCTCGGGGGCGTGCCCCGGGGTGATGGCCCCGCCGTACGTACGGGCCAGCTTGCCCTGCTCGGTGAGGAGGGCCAGGTCGCGCCGGATGGTGGAGGGGGTGACCGCGAGCGTACGGGCCAACTCCTCCACGGCCACGGTGCCGTCGGCGGCGACCATCCGCAGGATCAGCTCCCGGCGGTCCCCGGCCCGGGGCCGCTCACCGGGGGCGGCGGGGCCGGAGGTTTCGGGGCCGGGGGCGGCGGGGCCGGGGGCTTCGGCTGCGTGCTGCGGATCCATCGCGTCGTCATCCTCTGGTCGCCCGGGGTCACCGGACAGGTTAGCGCCCGCCGCGTGCCTCGGGCGGGCGTCGTCGGACGCCGTGGGACGCCGTCGGACAGGGCCGCCGGCGTCCTCGTCTCAGAAGACAGCGTACAGAGTCTTGCGTACTTCACGCAGCACATGTCAGCGTTCTGCACGCAACGCGCAGCACTCGGTATTCGGTGTGCACAGCATCCGGTGCTCACGGCATTCGGTGCGCACGGCATTCGGGCGCGCCCAACGGCGGGCGGCGAGGCGGGAGAAGCATGACGACGGCAGAGACGACGGACCACGCACCGGACGACCGCCCTCCGGGCGCCCCGGACACCCCCGGCTCCCGGGCCGCCCCGGCCTCCGCGAGCGCCCCGGCCGCCCCCGACCCGTACGCGCTCCGCCCCGCCGACGCCGAGGAGCCGCCCACCGGCTTCCGTGGCACCGTACGGCGGCTGGGCCCCGGCATGGTCCTCTCGGCGGCCGTCGTCGGCTCCGGCGAGCTGATCACCACCACGGCGCTCGGCGCGAAGGCCGGGTTCGTGCTGCTGTGGCTGGTGATCATGAGCGCGCTGGTCAAGGTGTGGGTGCAGATCGAACTGGCCCGCTGGACCATCCTCACCGGCCGTACCGCGCTGGCGGGTTACGCCCAGGTGGGCCCGAGGCTCGCGGGCCGCCGCCGTACCGCCGCCGAAGCCGACGGCACCTCCGCCACCGGCACCTCCGCCGCCACCGGGGTCGGCTGGATCAACATCCTGTGGATCCTGATGGACTTCGCGAAGATGCTCCAGCGCGGCGGCCTGATCGGCGGCACCGCGGCGGCGTGCAGCATCCTCCTCCCCCTCGGCGGCCCCGCCCTCGGCACCACCTCCCTCACCATCTGGACCGTGATCACCGTCGCGGCCGTGATCGCCCTGATGTACTCAGGCCGCTACAGCGCCGTCGAGAAGACCGCCTTCGTGACGGTGGTGATCTTCACCCTGATCACCGTGGGCCTCGCGCTCGGCCTCCCGTGGACGGACTTCTCGTACGGCACCGGCGAGCTGGCGGCCGGCCTGACCTTCGCGATCCCGGCCGGCACGGTCGGCTTCGCGGTGGCGATGTTCGGGATCACGGGCGTCGGGGCCGACGAGATGACCACGTACACCTACTGGTGCCTGGAGAAGGGGTACGCGCGGTGGACCGGCCCCGACGACGGCACCGAGGAGCGCGCCCGGCGGGCGGAGGGGTGGATCCGGGTGATGCGGATCGACGCGCTCCTCTCCTGGGCGGTCTGCACCCTCTGCACGCTCGCCTTCTACGTGATCGGCGCGGCGGTGCTCCACCCGCAGGGCCTGGTGCCGCAGGGAAACGAGATGATCACCACCCTCTCCCGCGTCTACACCGACACGCTCGGCCCCTGGGCGCACGTCCTCTTCCTGGTCGGCGCGATCGCGGTGCTCTTCTCGACGCTGGTCGGCTCGACGGCGAGTGTCCCCAGGCTGTGGACGAACACGCTGGGCCTGCTGGGCGTGATCGACTGGACGGATGTACGGGTCCGTACGCGCGCCGTCCGCGTCCTGACCGTGGCGCTGCCGCCGCTCTGGGCCTCGTTCTACCTCTTCATCCGGTCACCGGTGCTGATGGTCCAGATCGGCGGGGTGGCGGGCGGGATCTTCCTGCTGGCGGTGGTGATCGCGGTCTGGCACCTGCGCGCGGCGGACGTCGACGAACGGTTCCGGCGGAGCAGGGGCCTCAACACGGCGCTGGTGGCAAGCAGTACGGCGATCGGGGCGCTGGGGGTCTACTCGGTGCTGGAGGTCTTCGGCCTGGGAATCGGCTGACACGGAGCGCACCCACGGGAGGAAGGGACCCCCATGCAAGAGAACAACCACCCCGAGCAAGCCCCCCAGAACAACACTCAGAACGATGCCCGGAACGACCTCCAGAACGACGCCCGGAACGACCCCCGGGGCACCCCCCAGAACAGCACCCGGAACGCCCCCCTGAACCGGGAGAACACCCCCACCGGGGAGAGCATCCTGATCACCACCCCGAGCTTCGCCCAGACGTCCCGGGCCCCCTGGGAGATCTTCGAGGCGGCCGGCTTCCCGGCCCACCGCACCCCGAGCACCCACCCCCTCCCCGAAGCGCGACTCGCCACCGAGGCGGCGGAGATCACCGCCCTGGTGGTCGGCCTGGACCCGGTGACGGCGGCGGTGTTCGAGGCGGCGCCCCGGCTGAAGGTCGTCGCCAAGCACGGCGTCGGCACGGACAACATCGACCTGGACGCGGCGCGCGAGCGGGGCGTAAGGGTGGTGAACGCGCCCGGCACCAACACCGGCGCCGTGGCCGACCAGACCTTCGCCCTGCTGCTCGCCGTCGCCCGGAAGATCGTCCCGGCCCATGTATCGGTCACCGAGGGCCGCTGGGACCGCTTCTTCGGCAGGGAGCTGGCGGGCCGGACGCTCGGGGTCGTCGGCTTCGGCAGGATCGGCCAGGCGGTGGCGCGGCGCGCCCGGGGTTTCGACATGGAGGTGGTGGCGTACGACCCGCACCTGCCCCCCGAGGTCTTCGCGGAGGCAGGCGTACGCTCCGCACCGTTCCCCGATCTCCTCCCGGCCTGCGACGCCATCACCCTCCACCTCCCCCTCGCCCCGGACGCCGGACCACTGCTGGGCCGCCAGGAGCTGGCGGCGCTCCGCCCCGGCGCCCTGGTCCTCAACACGGCGCGCGGCGGCCTGGTGGACGAGGAGGCGCTGGCCGAACTGCTGCACAGCGGCCACCTGGGCGGCGCGGGCATCGACGTCTTCAGCGCCGAACCCCCGGCCGGCAACCCGCTCCTGGGCGCGCCCAACACCGTACTGACCCCGCACTGCGCGGCCTTCGGCGACCAGGCGAACCGGGCGATGGGCATGGCGGTGGCGACCGACGTGGTACGAGTCCTCCGCGGCGAGCCCCCGCGGAACGCGGTGGTCTGACACGGCCCCACCCGCCGCCCGGAATGTCCCCCTCCACCCGGAACCACCCCCTCCAAAGCCCGTCCCCCACCCCAATGCAATACCTCTGACCTGGAAAAACAGACAGTCTTTGGCAGGTCGGCTGTCGAACGCCCTGACAAGGTGTCATAATGGGTCGCGTAGCCCTTCGTGCATCCCCCGTCGCGAAGGGCTACACCTCTGCCCAAAGCTCATCAGCATCAGGAATGGGCCCCCAGAGAGCGGACGAATTGCCGCAGAACCCCTCCCCCAAGAACGCGCCACCCGCGCAGCCCTCGTCACCCACATCGGCCTCATCGGCCTCATCGCCCTCATCGACCTCCGAGTCACCGTGGGCCCGGGTGACAACGGACATCCTCCAGCCCAGGAACGTCATCCTGGCCGGCATGCCCGCGATAGGCCTGGCCACGGCGGGCGACTGGACCGGCATCCTGTGGGGGCTGCTGGCGGGGGTGTGCGCGGGGCTCGTACCGGCCGGCTACATCTCCTGGCACCTGAAGCGCGGCGCCTGGGCCGACCGCCATGTGGCCGACCGTACGAAACGCGCCCCGATCTTCTTCGTCATCCTGAGCTCGATCGGCACCGGCACGCTCATCATGGTCCTGGCGGACGCCCCGGCCGGCATCCTGGCGTCGATGCTCGCCCTGTGGCTGATGACGGTAGGTCTCCTGGCCGTCAACACGGCATGGAAGATCTCCGTCGACGCGGCGGTGGCCTCCGCCGTGGTGGCCCTCCTCGCGGCAGCCCACTCCCCCTGGTGGCTCCTGGCCTACGGGCTGGTGGCGGCGGTCTGCTGGTCCCGCGTGGCCCTCTCGTACCACACCCCCGCCCAGACCCTCGCGGGCACGGCCCTGGGCGCGACAACGGCATCAGCCCTCCTCTTCCTCTGAAGCCCCGCCCACTCCCCCGTCCCTCTTACCCCCCGTCTCCTCCCCTTCCTCTCACTCCCCCCACCCTGACGTGACATCCAGCGTCTCCAGGCGTCCGGCCACCGGGGCGGAGGCCGCGGCGGCGGCGATCTCGTCCTGGATCTCGCTGTTCCGCAGGGCGAGGTGGCGGAGCCGGGGCAGTCGGGCGCCGGAGAGAATCGGCGCCAGGTCCGCGACCGTACCGTCGCCGCCGTATTCCGAGGTCCCCAGCCACAGTTCCAGGAACTCCAGCGCGGGCAGCTCGCTGGCCCCTATCCCCCGGACGACCTCCGCCGACAGCCCCGCGCTCTGCACGGTCAGCCTGCGCAGGCCGTCATGGCGGAGCGCGGGAAAGGCCAGGGTCAGCTCCTCCCCCATGCTCTCGCCCTCCCCCGCCCGCACCCCGAACTCCTCCAGCGCGGGGAAACCGGCCAGCAGCGGCGTGACATCGGTCTGCCCGATCCGGGAGAGCTCGCACTCGTCGTCCAGGATGTCCCCGAGGAACACCGCCCGCAGCGCGGGCAGCCGGTCCCGCGCGGCCAGCAGCGCCCCGATGGCCTCGGAGGGGTCGGTGTCCTGGGCGTCCCCCCAGTCCCCGACGATCAGGGCCCGCACCCCGGCCGTGTCGACGGCGTCGAGGAACCTCCCGAAGGTGCTCTCCCACGTGTCCTCGCGGCGGTACGTCTCCCCGGGTATCAGCCAGTGCGAAGTAATCCGCCAGGCCACGGCCCCGGCAGCGGGCAGCGCCCCCTCTTCTTCCCCGAGTTCTCCCCCGCGTTCCCCGGGCGCGGGAAAAGTGAACGCGGGCAGGCCGTGCCACTCGTCGAGGTACTCGTGGAAACTCATGCGCGCTGCTCCTCCCGTCACGACGCGTCAGAACCGGGGCGTCCGTCCACCGCCCCTCAGTTCTACCAAGCCGCACTGACAACGCCCCCGCCGACAGAACGCACCGGCCCACCGCCCCGGCGGCTCACCGCAGGGGGATATCCCCACCCCTCACCCACACATCACCCGCACCACCGATGCGCAGGCCAGCCGCATTCCGCGACCGCCCGACCCCTCAAAGAATGGACACCGCACGGCAGCCGCGCCGGCCCCCCTCCCCCCTCTCCCCCAACGCCCAGAGGATCCCCCATGCCCCGCATCACCCCCCACACCCACCCCCACCCCCGCACCCACTCCACGAACCGATCCCGACTGACCCCGGCCCTGCTCTCCTTCGCCCTGCTGGCGCTGACCGCCGTCACGGTCAGGGCCTGGAGCGACAGGGACTCCCCCGCCACCCCCTCGCCCCCGCATCCCGTCCGGGCGGCCGAAGGGCAAAGGCCGCATCTGGTCGACAACGACGGTCACCGAGTGGCCTTCTACGTGACGCGGGGCAAGGGCCCCACGGTCGTCCTGGACTCGGGCGGCGGCGAGGACTCCTCGCAGTGGAAGGACATCGTTCCCCGGCTGCACGCGGCGACCGGTGCCACCGTCATCACCTACGACCGGGCCGGGCTCGGCAAGAGCGACGTGGTGCCCGGCCCGTGGAAGGCGGAGAACGCCGTAAGCGACCTCAGGGCGGGTCTCAGGGAGCTGGGCGTCACCGGGAACATAACCCTGGTGTCCCACTCCCAGGCCGGCGAGATCGCGACCTGTCTGGCCAGGGAGAACCCGGAGCTACTCTCCGGGGCGGTCCTGGTGGACGCCAATGTGCCGCAGTTCTTCACGGACGAGGAGATCCCCCGCCTGGTGGCCGCGACCCAGCCGCAGGTCGACGCGGCCAGAAAGGCCCCCGAGCGCCCGGAGAACCGCCAACTCCTAGCCACCGCTAAGGACTTCGCCCCTGCACACAAGGCGTACCACAAGGTGGCGTGGCCGGACTCGGTACCGGCAACGGTCCTGGTCTCGGAGAAGACCCCCTTCGAGGCTTCCCCCGAGGACGCCCGACGCTGGCGCGAAGCCGCCGCGTCCTTCGTCCGGGCGGCACCGAACCGAACGCTGGTCACCGCGAAGAGCACATCCCACGAAATCCCGGCCGAGCGCCCCGACCTGGTGCTCCAGGAGATCGAATCAATGCTGCCCGCACCACACTGACCCCACGACCCCACAGGGCCCCACCGCTCACCCCTCACCCTTCGCGCCCCCGCAACGCCGCCACGAACACCCCGAACGCAGACGCGGCGAACACCAGCACCGCCCCCTCAGAAACCTTGGAATCCCGCACAGGCACGACACCGGCGACCCCATGGGCCACCTCCACGCACTGCCCGCCACTGCCGTCGCTGTAGGAGGACCTGATCCACTCAACCGAGTCGGGACTCAAGTCAGCCCTCGCTCCGCCGCAACGCCGCCACGAACACCCCGAACGCAGGCGCGGCGAACACCAGCACCGGCCCCTCAGAAACCTTGGAATCCCGCACGGGCACGACACCGGCGACCCCGTGAGCCACCTCCACGCACTGCCCGCCGCTGGCGTCGCTGTAGGAGGACCTGATCCACTCTGCGGTGAAGAACTTCGAGCCAGCGCTCATGCGCGGTACTCCTTCGACAATGTCCTGATCAGCGCCAGTGACCGACACGGTGACAACGCGTGTGCTCTGAGCAGATCATAATCATCCAGTGCCGGGGTGACCGTCCGGGGAGAGTCGTGCATCCTGCCTCCTACCCGGGTCTCCGTGTACAACACGGCAGGCGAGTCCGCGAATTGCAGCACCGTGAATTGCTTGCTGTGCGCAGCCGGAGCGCCCGCACTGAACGGCAGGACCTGAAGGGTGATGTGCGGCGACGCGGCGGCCGCGACCAGATGGTCGAGCTGCCCGGCCATGACCTCGGCGTCACCCACAACGGTGCGCAGGCAGGCCTCGTTGAGGATGGCCCACAGCAGCGGCGGGTTCTCCCGCTCGAACACCTCCCGTCGGCGCAGCCGCGCGGCCACCTTGCCTTCGATGACCTCGGGCTCCTCCTGAACGAAGTACGCCTCGAAGATGGCCCGCGCGTACTCCTTCGTCTGGAGGATGCCCATCACGAGGTTGGACGAGTAATCGAGTATCCGCGTCGCTTTGCGCTCCAGGTCGAGGTACGGCGCGAACCAGCTCGGGTGGTCCCCCTCGTCGATCCGGCGCAGCATCCCCACGAAGAGCCCGTTCGTACCGAAGGCCAGGTCGCAGCCCCGGGCGAACTTCTCGCTGGCCATCCACTGGCCGCTCTCCACCCGGCTGACATACGCCTCGGAGTACCCCGTCGCGTTGCCCAGCCGCTTCTGCGTCAGCTTCCGCCCGAGCCGGACGGTTTTGACGTCAAGTCCAAAGCGCTGGAGCGGATTCAAATGCTCGACCGCCGTCGCCTCGTCCACTGCTGTGACCTCCTGCTGAGCTGATCACGCACGGCATTGCAGCAGGCAACCGCCTTGCGTGATGCCGCTCAAGTAGGCCCATTCTATTGGCTCCTCCGTTTTTCCGGTGAGCAAATGACTACACCCGGTACACGACCGGGTGAGGAACCAACCGGACAAGGAGCTGCGCAATGGCACAAAGCGAGGCCCGGCGGCGCATGTCGCTGCTCATCGAGGCGTACGGGACGGACGGCGTCCTGGTCGTACAGAAGACGGCGCCCGCCGCGCCGCTGACGTGGCCGCCCTGCGAATGCGGCAACCCCGTATGCCCCGACTACCGCGGCCCCGACGGCGGACAACCGCCCGGCGAACGGCCGGCCGGCGGCCGAGCGGCCTGCGGCGGGGACGGCACCGAGCCGGGTGCGCGATGAGGCCCGTACGGACGTGGCTGTCGGCCAAGCGCGAGGCCGCCGCACGGTGGTGGGCCCTCCGTGACCGAACTCTCCGGGACCGAACTACCCGGTACCGAACCCCCCGGGACCGGGGCCTGTGGCGCGAGGCGCGCGCGCTGTACGCGGACCCGGTCCACGGCCCCGCCGAGCGGGAACTGCTCCGCCGCCGCATCGACCTGTGGCACCACCGCGAGGCCGCCCGCGCCGAACTCGACTCCGTACGCGCGGAATTGGTACGGGCGGAGCTACGCGCCCTGGACGAACCCGCCCTCTTCCACCGAATCTTCGGCGACCCCCCGCCCCCGCCGCCACCCGGCTAGACCGCGCCCGGGGGATACGCACCCCCCGGGGCTACGGCACCTCCGGTCGCACCAGCGCGCGGGCGTACGGCTCGCCGGTCCTCTCCGCGTACACCATCCGTTCGCGCACCTCGCCCAGCGTGCGCGGACGGTAACCCGGGCCGCCGCAACAGCTCTTGTGGAAGCGGACCCCGGCGTTCAGCAGCACCGAAAGCGTCCGCCAGCCCGCCGCGTCCCGCCGCCGGGGCGGCGCGAAGGCGGAGCCCACGTGAATCAACACCCGTGCACAGCGCGGGCAGAGCCGCTCGCGGTCATCGCCGTACCCGCCGTAGGGCTGCTTGTACGAGGCCCGGCAGGGCAAGCAGACATAAGAACTCTTCCCATGGCCCATACCGCCCAGAGTAGAAGCCGGCCCGGCACGAACTCGACCGGATTTCTCGGCCGGGGGCGGGACGCGTTCGACGTAATCGACGGCGACCGTGTCGTACGACTCCCGTACGGCGGCCAGATAGGAGGGCTCGGCCATGCGGACGACCGTAGACCAGGCCACCGACAGCCCAGGGCACAACCACAACCTTCGCCCGATCAGAACGACAAGCCCCGCCCACTGCCGCCCCCTCCCATCCCCTCAACTCGGCTCCAGCGCCTCCACCCACCCGTCATCCCCCGCCGGCGGAACGAAGAAGTACCCGCCCCCGGTGGTCAGCAGGTACTTGGCCATCGCCTCCCCCTCCAGCCGCCTCTGTACGGCTTCGAACCCCTGGGCCAGGTCGCGCTGGAAGCAGGAGAAGAGCAGCCCGGTGTCCCCGTTCCCCCGGTCGTAGCTGTACCCGCGCCGTACGAGCGGGGCCGGGTGGCGCCGATCGGGGGTGGCGAGCCGTACATGGGAGTCGAGCGGGGTCAGCCGGCCCCGGGGGTCGGCACGGTAGTTCGGCTGCTCGTCCACGGGCGCCCCGTCGAGCCAGCGCCCGTCCCGCCGGCGCCCGACGATCCGCTCCTGCTCCTCCACGGAGTCCTTGTCCCACAGCTCCGTCGCCAGCCGTATGACTCGTACGACCTGATAACTCCCCCCGACCGCCCACCGGGGCTCCCCCCTGCCCCGCCCGTACGAGCGCCCGGTCCAGCGCCTCGCGCTCCGACGCCGGATTACCGAACCCCTCGGTGAAGTGAAACGGATTCCGGGCCAGCGCCCGACCGCCCTCCACCCGGTTCCCGGCCCGGCTCCCCTCCACCCGCCACCGCACCCGCCACCCGGCCAACCCCCCGAGGACCCGCTCGGCCCCCGCCCGTACCTCACCGGTGCGCTCCCCGGCGACCTGCACCAGCACATCCCCGTGCGACTGCGCGGGATCCAGCAGATCCCCCGCGAACCCGGGCATCGCGACAAGTTGCCGGGGCCGCTCAGTGGCGCCCCGGAACACCCCCGCCCCCAGGGCCACCCCCACGGAGACCCCGCCCCCTCCGGCGGCCTGAGCCCCGGCCACCACCGCCCGCAGCGACCCACCCCGCCGATCCAACGCCACCAACACCACCCGAGACGGAGCCTCAACCCCCCGCAACTGCACCGGAGTCCGAGAACCACCATTCTCCCGCCAGCCATCGGCCCCCTCCCCACGGGCCAACAGACCGCCGACGGCAACGGCCCCCACCGCCAGCCCGGCCGACGAGGAACCCAGCAACAGAGCCCTGCGCCTCACCCCACCCCCTCAGGAGAGGGATCGTTCGCATGCGTCACCCGCGAGTGGGGGCAAGCACCGACCTCCCTCCCCGCATGCACACACCGGTGATTCTGATCTTCAGCGCAGACCGCAAGCCTCATTTAAAACTTCCGTTCCCTTCCCACGAGGCCGACCCGCCAGTACCGGCCCCCTCTCGCCCATCGAGGAAACAGGTCAGTCTCCCCCAAGGTGGAGTTCCACCGAAACATCCTCCGCGCAGCACGCGGCCAGCCTCCGGATGGCAGTCAGGATATCGCGCCCCGATTCACCGTCGACCGAGCCTCGCATCCGCACCTCGCCAATTTCCGTCAACATCTGAAATCCCCCTCGAATTCTGCCCACCAACAGGCGAAATCCTCGCGCCCGTGAAGATATTTTCCAGGAGATTCGAGCAGATCCGCACCCGCAAGCTGATCCAAAGCGCGCCAGATCTTTGAATCAACAGCCTCAGCGCTCTCCTGTTCCATGACACGCAGCGCCCAATCGGCTGCCTCGCCGGGAGAAACCACACCCTCAGCAAGGCGCTCCAAATAACTGCCGACCAGCTCTCGAAGATCTTCTCTCATGACACCCTCAGAATGTTCCTGTGAAGTTTCCCTCAGGGTCGAACATGTAGTGCACCTTACGTCCGCCTGTAACACTGACGTCAGGCCGAACGATTCGAACATTCCCGGAGGCATCGAGCGTCTCGTGCCAGATCCGAGCAGAATCCGTCCCGGGATCCCATTCACGCACGAGGCGGCGGCCAATCATTTCGCCAGGATTGCGGGCTCGCGCGACACTCCCATAGAAGCGAATCCTCCCGTTCTGAAGCTCCTTTATCCCGCCCTGCCCATATTTTTCGGCCTGCGAATAGAACCGCTTCAGCCGGGCGGCATTCATGGCATCACTTGCGCCACTACCGCAATTGTGAACGAGAACCGGCGTCTCGCCCGCCACCGCATAGTACGTATGCAGGTCGTCGACGGTCAGGTTGTAGACCGTGGTCGACTCCGTGCGGTGGCTGATCGCTGTGATCTGCGTCCAGGTGCCCGCGCTGGTGCGGAGCCACTGGCCCGGGTGAAGGTCACCCGCGTCGACCCACGCGTCGAGTTCCGGGAGCCAGAAGGGGTGGCCGTCGGTGGCGGTTATCTTGCTGGGGGTGCCGTTCTCCTTGGTGGCCAGGGTTATTTCCGTCAGGGCCTTTGTGCCCGTGCCCGCTATCAGGGCCGTTACGCGGCGCACGCCGGTCTCGCCCGTTTTCGGGTCCGTGGCCCGAACCTTGTCGCCGATCCTGACGTCCTTGATGGGCTTCTGGGTGCCGTCCGCCATCAGGACCGGGGTGTCGGCCGTGAAGCTGTTGAAGGGAGCTTTGCTGAGGCAGCCGACGCCTTGCGCCGCCTTTCCGCCGATCCCCGCGCCCAGCATCCCGCCCAGGCAGCCCATCGCCGCCGCGCTGCCCACCTGGCCCCAGTTGACCTTGCGGCCCGAGAGGCGTTGCGCCAGCCAGTCGATGCCGCCGTCGAACAGGGCGTTGCCCGCGCAGGCGGCCAGCAGGGGGTTGTTGCCGCTCGGGTCGGTGTACGTGGTGGGGGAGCTGAGGGCGTATTCGTAGAGGTTCGTGCCGCCCGCGTAGCCGATCGGGTCCTGCGAGATGAAACGGCCCGTCTCCGGGTCGTAGTAGCGGTTGCGGTAGTGGAGCAGGCCCGTGCCGTCGTTCTCGCGGCCCGTGAAGGTGTACGGGTTGGCCGACTCGGCGCCGGTGGCGGTGGGTTGGCCGTTCGGGTCGTACGTGTAGCGGGTCGCCACCGTGCCGTCCGGGTCCGCCAGGCCGACCACCGTGCCGAGCGCGTCCGTGAGGTAGACCTGGGTCCTGCCGTTCTCCGTACGGGTCAGGTACTCGTCCAGGCCCGATGTCGCCACCGTCGCCGTCGTGTCGCCCGAAGCGGACTGCTCCGCAAGGGGGTTGGAAGCGTCCGTCAGGTAGCGGCTGGTCGTGCCGCCGACCGTTCTGGACGAGCGGGTGCCGAGCGGGTCGTAGGTGAAGGCGCTGTTCAGGCCGGTGTCCGCCGCCGCCGTGCCGGTCAGTTCGCCTCGGGCGTTCCAGGTGTACGTGCGCTTGCCGTCGGAGAGGAGCCGGCCCTCCGCGTCGTACGTGAAGGAGCGGCCGTTGAACGTCGTCAGGCGGTTGTCCTTCCCGTACTCCGCGCCCGTCTCCGCCGCCGGGAGCGCCACGCTCGCCAGGGAGCCGGTCAGGCCGGTCTGGAGTGACCGTTCGTCCCGGGTGTAGGTCAGGTCCCCGATGGGGGTGCTTCCCCGCGCGTAGGCGATGGCCTGCGTGGTGCCCGTCTTGTCGTAGGTGGTCGCGCGCGTGATCCCACCGGGCAGCGTCGCCGACCTCTCGCGGCCCACCGCGTCCAGCGCGAAGGTCACCGCCTGGTCGCCGGTGGTGACCGACGTGAGGATGCCGGCGGCGTCGTAGCCGTAGCGGGTCGTCGGCGCGGCCGGGGTTCCGGAGGGCGTCATCTCCGTACGGCGGTCCGCGGCGTCGTAGCTGTAGCCGACCGTGCCGGTCGGGCCCGTCACCGTCTTCGTGCGGTCGTACGCGTCGTACGTGAAGGACTGCGTGACCGGGGCCGCGCCTGCCGCCGTGTCCGTGACCGTCTTCGGGAGGTCCACGCCGTCGTAGCCGTAGGTCGTCGTGGACTCGGCGCCGCCCGTGACGTTCACGCCGTACTTGCTGCTCGTCGGGCGGCCCAGCAGGTCGTACTCGGCCGTCGCCACCTGGCCCGTACGGCTGGTCGCGCGGGTCAGGCGGCCCGCCGCGTCGTACCCGAACAGCGCCTGCGCGCCGAGTGGGTCCGTGGCCGACTTCGGGCGGTCGGCGTTGTCGTACGCCCAGGTCGTGGCGTGGCCCCGGGGGTCGGTGAGGGTGGTGAGGTTGCCGTTGTCGTCGTAGGCGAGGATGGTCCGGCGGCCCAGGGGGTCGGTGAGCTCGCGGGGCTGGTTGAGGGCGTCGTACGTCACCTCCGTACGCGCGCCGGCCTCGTCCGTGGTCGCCGTCGGCCGCCCGGCCGCGTCGAGGAAGCGTCGGGCCGTGCGGCCTTCGGCGTCCTTGACCGATACCAGGTCGCCGCGGTCGTAGGTGTACTCCGTGACCGCGCCGGACGCGTCCGTGACCGTCGCCAACTGGCCCTGGGAGGTGTGGGTGAAGGCCGTGGTCCGCTGCTCGGGGTCGGTGACGGTTCGGAGGTCGCCGGCCGCGTCGTACGCCAGGGTGGTCTCGTTGCCCAACGGGTCGGTGACGGAAGTGGGCTGGTCGTACGGGCCGTCGTAGACCGCCGTTCCGGAGGAGCGTGCCTGCGGCGTACCGGCCAGTTCCGTGGCGGAGGTGACGTAGCCGTGGGCGTCGTAGGTGAGTTCCGTGCGGCGGGCGTACGGGTCGACCACCGCGTCGATCCGGTGGTACGGGCCACGCTCGTAGACCGTCTTGCGGGCGAGGGGGCTGCCCAGGGCCTGGGTGTCGGCCACCCCGTAGCCGTCCGCGTCGAACTCGACGCGCCGCACGGAGCCGCCGGGCTGGGTGACGGTCGCGGAGGTGACCTTGCCGGCGCCGGTCTGCGTGTACTCGAAGGCGTACTTCGCGCCTTCGGTGAGGGTCTGCACCTTGACCCGGCCGTCGGCGTCGAAGGTGTTGGTCATGTACGTGATGCCGCGTGCGTCGACGGCTCCGGCGATGCGGTTGGTCGTGCCGTCGTACTCGTAACGGCTGGCCTTGCCCGCCGGATCGGTGACGGTCTCCAGGCGGCCGGACGTGTCGTAGGTGTAGCGGGTGGTGCGGCCGGTGTTGTCCTTGGCCGAGGAGACGCGGTGCTCGGCGTCGTAGGAGAGGGAGATCCAGCGGCCGGAGGGGCCGGTGATGCGGGTGAGTTCGCCCCTGTTGCCGCTGAGCCGGGTCAGCTTGGTGGTATTTCCGTGCCGGTCCCGAATCTCTTGCAGAGCTGCGTACTGGGGGAAGACCCAGGCGGCCCCGTCGCGGAACTGGAGTTCCCAGTGACCGTCGACGTCGAGGATTTTCGTGCCCCGGAACGCGGATGATGTGTCAAGAGGCTCGAAGACCGCGTCCCGGTAGCCGGTGCCGGCCGATGTGCGGACGAAGTGCACCTTCGCGCCGCCCGGCAGATAGAGATCGACCTCCTCGTACTGTTTCTCGGCATGCAGGAAGGCGTTGTACGACAGGTCCCGGCCGATCCCGAACGCACGCTTACGCGTGTCCCCCTGCCAGTAGGTACGGCTGACATCGATCGACCCCAGGGCATCGGGGACCGCCAGGTCGGTTCGGGAGTCCGTGAGCATCCCTGTGGACAGCTCCACGGGGTCACCGGAGAGCCAGTCGACGGCCTCCTTGACCCACGGAACGTCCCAAGGAGTCAGGTCACTGATGTTGAACATGGCCCCGTGGAAGGCCCAGATCCGCGTTTTCGCGTCGGGTACCACCTGCCGACCGTCCGCGCTGACCGCACCGCGGCCGTAGACGTACCAGCCCTTCTTCTTCGGGTCGTAGTCCATGAACTCGACGCGGCTGCCCGGGGCTTCCCGCGTGTAGTTCGGATAAATGACCTGCGCGCCCTCTGGGAAGACGTAGGTGCCGCCGGGCTGGACGGTGAAGTAGACCGGAACAACACCGTTGGTGGGCAGCGGGAACGGCGGCCGGTCGATCGGGATCGCAGTGATGCCCAGCTCGGTGACAGGCTCGCCGTGTTCGTCACGTACCACCGAGCCCTTGGGAATACGGACCTCAAGGCCGGGGATCTTCGGGGTCCTCAGTACGACTTCTGCCTTGGCCGGGGCGTCGAATCGTACGGTGTGCTTGGTGTCCAGCGGGGTCATCCACACCGGGAAACCGAGGTCGGTGGTGGTGCCGGGTGTGGGTTCGATGTGGATGTCGAAGCGGCCGTACCTACGCTGCTGGGTGTTGGCGCTCGCACCGTCCACGACCAGGGTGGCCGTTTCCGCGTCGATCCCCGCCAGCAGGAATCTGCCGCGCGCGTCGGTACGGGTCGTCTTCTTGCCCGCCTTGACGGTGACTCCGGCCAGCGGCTTTCCATCAAGTTTCAGGACGTGACCGGTCAGCGCCGTCTTCCCGGGCGGTCCGCGCAGCGTCGGCGGGGACTTGGGCGCCTTGCCACGGAGCGTGAGCCAGTCACGGCCTTCGAGTTGGGAGGCGTTCGGCTGCCAGGCGTCCGGGCCGGTGGGGACGGCGCCGGGAGCGGGCTCCGTCTTCTGGGCGGCCTTCTTCGCCGTTGTCTCCGATGCCGCCGATGACTTCGCCGTTCCGGCCGTCTTCTCCGCGGCAAGGCTCTGAGTGGCGGCCAGGCCCACGTTGTATGTACCGGTCTGGCGCGTGGTGGGGTCGACCGTGACCGTGTACGTGCCGTCGGCGGGTAGTTCGGCCAGCGCGTACGAGAGCGTGGTGGCGCTCATCGAACGGGCGTTCACCAGCCAGGTGCCGTCCGGGTTGCTCACGGAGAGGCTCCATGCCGACGGCGGCTGACCGTAGCCGAGCGTGAGTTTCTGACCCTTGGACCCGGTGAAGGTGTAGTGGCCGTTACCGCCCGCAGTGGCGATCTGTACCGGCCGGAGGCCGCCGCCCACCGTGAGCGTCCCGCCGCTCACGTCCGGGATCAGGGTTGCCGTCAGTTTTCCTGTGGTGGGAGCGGTGGGCCGGATGTAAAGGTAATGCGTACCGGCGGCCAGCGGGGCCCGTAGGGCCACGTCGACAACCGTGCTGAGCACGGATCCCACGGATGCCTCACCACCCCCGCCCGGAGGAAGATGCTTGATGAGCGACGACTTGGTGAGGGTGGATTCGCTGAACACGACTGCGGCGCCGTCGCCCGCCGCCGCTTCGGTGGCGAACCTGAGGAACTGGCCGGGGCGGGTGATGTCGCCGGTGGCTTTCGGGACGGACGCGGAGAGGCTCACGGGGACGGCCCCGGAGAGCCAGAACGTCAGCGCGCCGGTCACGGGGGTGCCAGGCGTCAGAAGCAGGGTGTACGTCGCACCGGCGGTGAGGCCGGTGGCGTACACCGCGCCGTCGCTGTTCTTGCTCACCGAGGTGAGCACCGTCCCGGTGCCGCCCGTCGGCCCGAACAGCCGAAGCGCGGTGGCGTCCGGCATGGTGTTGGCGGTGAAGCCGAACCCGAGTGTCCCGCTGTCCGGCGCCGTGAATTCGGCCCTGGCCCGCTGCCCCGGCCGGGCGAGGTCCAGTCGCGCCGACGCTCCGTCCACGGCCGGGGTGATCTGTACGTCGGCCGAGAGAGTCAGGGACAGGGACCCGGTGGCGCCCTTGTACGGGTCCACGACCAGCCGGTAGACACCCGATTCCGGCAGATCGGAAAGGCTCACCGTGGTCGCGGAACCGGCCCCGATGTTCTGCTGGTTCACTACTTTTGTACCCGAAGGAGCGAAGACGGTCAGGTACGAAAGAGCCGTGAACGTGTTGTCGGTGACGCCGACCGAGAGGTCGTCCCCAGCCTCTGCCCGGAACGTCGCCTCGCCGTCCTGGCCGAAGCGGTCGACCACGAGAGGCGCCTTCGCGCCGGTCGTCGTCAGCTCACCCGCGTACGACGGGAGCGAGAGCGCCAGGGTGAGCGTGCCGGTCCCCAGTGACTGCGGCTGCATGACTACGGTGTATGTGCCGGACACAGCCAGAGTCGGGCTGTCCCATTCCGCACTTGCCCCCGAAGAGACGACGAGACTGTCTCCGAACCGCTGTCCGTCAGGCCCCCGGACCTCCACCGAGGTGGACGAGGTGAATCCCGCCGCAGCCACGCCGAGCGACACCCGCCGACCGGCCTGGCCGGTGAAACGGGCGATGCCGTGCTGACCGGGCCGAGTAACCGGCAGCGTGCTCTCCGGTCCCACCACACCGAGATCGCCCGCATCCACATCGCGGGACAACGTGGCCAAGAGCCGTCCCGTACTGGCCTGGAAAGGATCTGCTCGTACCGTGTAGCGGCCCGTCCCGGGCAGCGACTCAAGACGGGCGCTTCTCGTGAGCCCGTTCGAGAGGCTCGTGCTGTAGATCTGGGTTCCGTCCGGTCCGTACACGGTGATCGCGGTCGACCTCGACATCGCGGTCGCGTCGAAGCCCAGGCTCCGCGACTCGCCGGCCGTGGCCTCGAACGTAAGCTTCCCGTCCTGTCCCTCCCGGGCGAACAGCAGCTCGGCGGTGGGCTCGTCCGGATCGAACACCGGGGTCACGGGCCTGGAAACCGTCACCTTCACGGCTCCGATGTTGCCCGTCCCAGGAATGAGGATCAGCGAGTACCGACCGCTGAGGGGTACGTTGAAGAACTCCAGGTCAGCAACGGGATCGTAGACCGTCTTCGTTCCGCCGACCGGATTACCCTGAGGATCGACAAGTTGAGTCGCCACTGCGGCGTTGAACGTATTTCCGGCGAAGCCGAGGTTGATGTCGTCACCCTCGTCGGCGTCGAAGAGCACCTCCGCACGGTTCCCGGGCGTCGTGACGGCCACAGTCGGCGGTGACGGATCCGTCACCGAGGTCGTCACCGACATCTCGATCTCGCCCGCCCCGGCGCCCGACTGCACGGTGAAACGGGTCGTGGGAACCGTCCTCCCCTCGGCCGTCTCCACCTCGATCGGGCCCGTGACCGCGCCCGTCGGCACCCGTACGGTGAGCGAGGTGTCCCCACGCTCGGTCACCTCGGCCACGGCGCCGCCGCCGAACCGCACCACATTGCCGGGGACGGAAGCCGCGAACCCCGCGCCGGTCAGCGTGACGACGGTGCCCACCGGGCCCGTCGCCGGGTCGACCTTGGTGATCGAGGGGCCCGCCGCCGCCAGGGCGAAGGGCTCCGGGGTCTGTTCCGTCGTGCCGCTCGTCGTCACCGACACCTTGCCGTCGGCCGCGCCCGCCGGGACCGTGACGACCAGGCGGGTCCGGGACGCCGAGACGACCTCGGCCTGCTTGCCGCCGAACGTGACCGTGTTGGCCGCCGGGGTGGGGGCGAAACCCGTACCGGAGACGGTGATACGGGCGCCCGCCGCCGCGCGGACCGGGACGAGGGAGAGGACCGACAGCCGGCTGGACGGGTAACGGTCGACGCCCAGGCGGTTGCCCGCGTCGTCGTAGCGGTAGCGGGCCGTCTCGCCGTCCGGGTCGGTGACGCCGACGAGGCGGCGGGCGGCGTCGTAGGCGTAGACGGCGTTGTCGGTGGCGGGGGCGTCGGCGGCGGCGTCCGCGGCGGCTGTTGCCCGCGGGCCGCTCGGCTCCGGCGCCCCGGACGGGGCGTGGTCGGCCGCCGGAGGCGCGCCGGGCCGGGCGGATGCGGCCGCCGAGGGCGAGGAGGGAGAGGAGGACGACGGATCCGCGCTCTGCGTCGCGCCGGCCACCGCCTCCGTCGATACGAGGCCCGCCGACAGGGCCACCACCAGCAGGCCGGTCGTCAACGCTCTGGTACGCGCGGACAGTCGGACTCCGAACCGCTCGCCGTGCACACGCACGCGCCCTCCCCCACAGAAAGCACCGAAAAACACACAGGTAGAACACAGTTGACCCACAGCGCAGTCACAACGCACGCGGGCCGTCACAACCTATCCACATCCAGTCACGAAGGGAACAGGTTTCTGCGCGTTCATGTCACTGCCTGAGTACCGCTACTCACGCCGTCGCGCCGCCCCCGCGTCACCATGGGCAGAGGAGGGCATCGGCCCCGTCCCAACTCGCCCACTCACACCACCACTCACACACCCACCCGCTCACCCGCCCGCTCCCGCCCGGAGGACCGTCGTGCTCAGCGCCCTCGCCCACCGCCTCGTGCCCGCCTTCGGGCCGCTCACCGTCACCACCGACGCCGCCGACGGGAGCGGGCCGGGGCCCGGGACCATCGTTGCCGCGAACCACACCAGCCTCTTCGACCCCGCGGTCGTCCTGGCCGCCCTGCGGCGGCTGGGAGTCGACCCGGTGGTGATGGCCACCGCCGGGCTCTGGCGGATACCCGTGCTCGGCTCCGCGCTCGCCCGGGAGGGGCACGTTCCCGTCCACCGGCGCACCGTTCACGCCGGGGACTCGCTCAACGGGGCCCGCGCGGCGCTGGACGCCGGGCGGTGCGTGCTGATCTACGGGGAGGGCGGGCTGCCGGCGCGGCGGGACTCCGGGGAGGCGGCGCCGGAGCGGTTCCGGTACGGGATCGCCCGGCTCGCGCGCGAAAGCGGGGCCCAGGTCGTGCCGTTGGGGCAGGTCGGGGCGCGCCGGGTCACCTCCGGCGGGGCGGGCAAGCAGCTCGCCGGGGTGCTGACCTCGCCCGTACGACGCCCCGCGCTCCATGTCCACGTCGGCACCCCGGTCACCCTCACCGGCGACCCGGCCACCGCCGCCGAACAGGCCCGCCGTGCCGTCACCGCCGCGTGGCGCACGGCGGTGGAGAGGTCGGGCGCGGCCGTACATCCTTCTGTGTAGCCGCATCTCCTCTGCGGTCATGACGCGGACGGGCCCGCGCGATCCGACGATGAAGGCATGCCCGACACCCCGATCCCGGCCGGGACCGCGCCCGAGACACCCGCTTCCGCAGCCCCTTCTCCTTCTCCTTCTCCTTCCCCTTCCCCAGCGCCCTCCTCCGGCCGTCTTCCCCTCCTCGACGTGGCGCGGGGGGCCGCGCTGCTCGGTACGCTGGCGACCAACGTCTGGATCTTCACCGCCCCCGGCTCCGAGTGGGGCGTCCTCGGCACCGGTACGGCCGGGGAGGCGGCCGGCGGGGTCGGCGGTGCGGTCGAATCCGCCATGCGGCTGCTGGCCAACGGCAAGTTCCTCTCCCTGCTCACCCTCCTCTTCGGCGCGGGCCTCGCCATCCAGTACGCGGCCGCCGCCCGGCGCGGTCAGCCCTGGCCGGGGCGGTACCGGTGGCGGGCGCTCTTCCTCTTCGCCGAGGGGACCGTGCACTTCCTCCTCGTCTTCGCCTGGGACGTCCTGATGGGGTACGCGGTCACCGCCCTGCTGGTGGCCTGGCTGCTCACCCGCTCCGGCACCGCGCGCCGCCGGGTGATGTGGTGGGCGGCCGGCGCGCACCTCACCCTGATGGGGCTGCTCACCGCCGTCCTCGTCATCAGCCCGGACCCGGGGCCGGGCGACGGCACCCCGCGCGAAGTCGCCGACCTGTACGCCCACGGCGGCTACTTCGACCAGGTCGCCTTCCGGATCGAACACGCCCTGGCCTTCCGGATCGAACCGGTGCTCTCCTTCGCCCTGCTCGTCTTCCTCTTCCTGCTGGGCGTACGGCTCTTCCGCGCCGGGGCGTTCGGCGACGACGCCACCGGACGGCGCATCCGGGGCCGGCTCCTCCTCTGGGGCCTGGGGCTCGGGCTCCCGCTGAGCGTGGTGGCGGCCTGGGCCGGGCCCGACTGGTTCCTCCTGGACCGGTACGTCGTGGGTCCGCTCACCGCCCTCGGCTACCTCGGCCTGCTCGGCGCCCTCATGGACCGGGTCCGGCGTCCGGGCCCGGTGCTCAACGGCCTGACCTCCGTCGGCAGGACCGCCCTCTCCGCGTACGTCCTCCAGAACCTGCTCTGCTCCCTGGCCGCCTACGGCTTCGCCCTCGGCCTCGCCACCCGCGTCCCCCCGTCCTGGCACCCCTGGTGGGTCATCGCCCTCTGGGCCGCCGTCTGCACCCTCCTGATGGCGGGATCCACCCTCTGGCTGCGGCACTTCACGGCCGGGCCGCTCGAATCCCTCCAGCGCTGGGCCCTGCGAAGGGGCTGAGGGGGGGGAGGAAGGGAACGGGGCTGAGGGGGGAGAGGGGAGGGGAGAGAGGGGAGGGGAACAGGACGGGGAAAGGACGGGGAAAGGGCAGGCCCCGTACCGGAGGGTTCCGGTACGGGGCCTGTCGCAGGTCTGCCGCAGAGCTGCCGCAGAGCTGCCGCAGGGCTGCCGCAGGGCTGCCGCAGGGCTGCCGTAGAGCCTGTCGAAGGAGCCTGCGCGGGGGCCGCGGGTGGGGCGGGCGGGTGTCAGTTGTTGTTCGTCGAGCGGCCGAAGAACTCGATCTCGGCTATCGAGACCTGCTTGTCCGGGCCCGCGTTGTACGCCGTCTTGATGACGAAGCGGACGCTCGACACGTCGGCCACGCGGAACTTGCGGCGCTGGGCGCCGCTCGCGCGGTCCAGGGTTATCTCGCGGGTGGTCTTCTTCCCGTCGGCCGTCGTGATGATCGCCTCCAGCCTGCGGGGCTGGGCGGACTCCGGGAGGTCGCTGGCGCGGGTGGAGATGCCGGGGGTGATCAGGACGTCGAGCAGGCGCGTCGGCTGTGCCCAGCGGGCCTCGACCCACTCGCCCTCGGCCGACTGCGAGACGCCGGGGCCCCACCAGGAGTTGCTGACCTTGTCGAAGACGTTCTTGACGTCGTGGTCCTTGAAGGAACGGGACGCCGCGTACGCGTCCGGGTCGGCCGGGGCGCGCTTCGCGAAGTGGTCGCGTACGGCGTCGTAGGCCGTGCCGACGTTGAACAGGCCCCAGACCACCAGGCTCAGCGCGAGCCCGGCCGCGATCCAGGTGAAGACGCGGCTGATCCCCCGGCGCAGGCGCGGGCGGTCGCCCGCCCACGGGGCCGGGCGGTCGCCCGCCCACCAGATACGGCGCCACCAGGGGCGGCGGGCCTCCGGGGTGCCGCCGGGGCGGTCCGCGAGGGACATCGCGCAGCGGCGGCAGAAGTGGCGGTCGGGGCGGTTGCCCGTGGAGCACCAGGGGCACGGCGGGCCGGTCTCGTCGGCCGGTTCCACCGTGGCGGACTGCATCTTGGGACGTGCCGCAGCGGGGACCCCGGGGAGCACCGGCGCCACCTCCGGCTCGGGCTGCCTGCCCTCCGGCTCGGCGACCGGGACCAGCAGCGCCCTCGCCCGCAGCGCCGCCTCGTCGGGAGAGGGGGACGCGGGGGGCGCGGATGCCGCGGGGGTGGGGGCGGTGTCGTCCATGTCGGGGATCTCGGGGGACGCCGCGGCCCCCGCCGGGGAGTTGAGCGTCGGCCTCGGGGCCGTGTCCGCCTCCGCCGGGTCCACCCGGGCGGAGGCGGGGGAAGAAGAGGGGGAGGAAGCAGAGGGGGAGCCGGCTTCGGGGGGTGTCGGCTGGGAGGGGGCTTTCCGGGCCGGCGGGGACGCCGGTTCCGACTTCCAGTTCAGGACCGCCCCGCAGCCGTCGCAGAAGGACTGGCCCGGCTCCGGGCGCGTACCGCACTCGGCGCAGTTGCTCGCCCTCCGCTCGCCCCCGTCCACGGGGGAAGGTGGCGAGGCTGAGGATGGAGTCTGGCTGCTCACCTGTCTGACGTCCTTTCGGCGGCGGTCACCTGGACCGTGTAAGGCATATGGGCGGGACGGGCCGCCTCGACGAGGCGTTCCAGCCGGTGCGTATCGGCCGGCGACGGTTGCGGGAGTCGTACGGTGACATGCAGGGCGGGCCGTTTCTCGCCCGGGAACGGACCCAGCGGGCGGGCGTCCCAGGTGGCCGCGCCGCTCTCGGTGATCTCCGGCTCGACCCCGAAGGCCAGCCGGACGGCGTCCACCAGGCCGCGCCGCGTGCCCCGGACACGGTGCAGTCGTACCGCGGCGGCGACGGCGGCGCGCAGGTCCGCTGTCACCTCCGGGCCGGGGCGTACGGACGCGGAAGTGTACGCCGCATCATAGTTCTCGGTGTCCGCGCCCACCCAACTGCCCAGCCAGCGGGTGAAGTCGGCCGGGGCGAGCGACGGGGTGAAGTAGAGGTCGAGGCAGTCGAGGACGTTGTGGAAGGGCGCCAGCACCTCGTCCAGGCCCGCCACGAAACGCTGCGCCAGGTCGTCGTCGGCGAAGACCGAGGGGAGCATCATGCCCAGCGGGAAGGAGGAGGCCAGGCCGTCGACCGAGCCGCGCTCGCTCAGGCCCACCCCGCCCGGGCCCCCGGCACCACCCGGGCCACCGCCGCCGGGACCGCCGCCGACGCCGCCACCGCCGCCGGAGCCATTCGCACCCGCGCCGCCCGCGCCCGTACCGTTCGCACCCGTACCGCCCATGCCCCCGTCCACGCTCATGAGTTGTCGCCGATCACCCGGACACGGTGGTCGAACGAGAAGACCAGCGCCGGGGCTTCGAGGTCGATACGCTCCGTCGCTTCGCCCCGCTTGCCGGTGAGCGGGTCCGCCGGGTGGAGCAGGACCTCGTCGACCAGCTCCACGCCCGGCACCCGCTGGAGCACCGCGAAGACCTCGCCCGCCTGCACCGGGCGGCCGAAGGGCCACCCCGTGCCGTGCGCGCCGCCGGTCAGCGGGTCCAGGTGGCGGTAGAGCGCGTCGTGGGCCTGGCGCCGTACCCGGTCCACGTCCATGCCCCGGAAGGCGTGCACCGTCGCGACGACCGTCACGCCCTGGTAGAACGGCGGGCCGACGGAGAGCCGGGTGCCGATCAGGCGGCGCTCGTCCAGGTAGCGGGTGATCCGGTTCAGGAGCCCGTCCCCCGGGACGAGTTGCTCGAAGCGGAGCCGCCCGCCGGGGTCCGAGACCGCCTGCGGGACCACCAGGACCCGTACCGCGTGCGCCCCGTGCTGGTCGGGCTCGGCGGCCAGGCAGGTGATCCGGGCCGTCTCGGGCGCGGCGCGCCGGGCCAGTTCCTCGTAGTCCCGCAGGGTGACGGCGCGGTCCTGGGCGGAGAGCGCGATGGGGGCGCGGCGCTTGGCCTCCTCGACGCTCTCGCCGTCGACGCCGCCGCGCGCCGCCTCCCGGTTGACCACGTCGGAGATGTACGGCACGGAGTCGCGCAGCACCCGGATCGCGCCGCGCGCCACGTTCCCCGCCTTGCCGCCGCCCGTACGGTAGCGGCGCGCCCGGATCGGGGCGCCCTTGGGCGGGACCGCCCCGTACTGCCGCAGCGTGCCGTCCTGTTCGCGCACCGAAGGGCCGAAGGCGATCTCGCCGGTCGTCGCGTCGAGCGTGACATGGCGGTCCTCGGGGCCCGAGGCGGCGAAGTGGCCGACGGTCTCCCACTCCCGCCAGCCGTCGCGCTCGGCGACCTGGAGGAGGAGCGGGGGCACATCGCCGACGACCGGCGCGTGCGCGAGGCGCAGCCGCTGGCCGGGCAGGCCGGTGGCCTCGCCGAGCGCCTCGTCCCGGACGGTCTCGGCGTGGACGACGCCGGTGGTGCCGCCGATGGTGAACGCCTCGGCGGACCGGACCGTCGGCGAGGCGGTGTAGAACGGCTGGTCGGGCTCGGGGTCGATGACCCGGCAGCGCAGCCACCCGGCCTCGCGCCGCCCGGTGCGGGAGAGCGCGTGGGCGCCGGGGACGTGCAGCACGACCTCGCCGGGGCGGTTGAGACCACCGGTGGTGTCCCGGTCGACCTCGCACTCCGCCCAGCCGTCCGGTGTCCACGCCTCCCAGACCAGCGGGGGCTGGCGCGGGTCGACACCGACACCGTCCACCTGGCTGTCGAGGGCGATCACGACCGCGCACTCGGGGACGGCGGCGCTCAGCCCGAAGAGCACCCGGTCGCCGGGGCGCGGGGACTCCGAGAAGCAGTGCACGTCCTTCGACTCGGCGAGGTCGGAGGTGCGGTCGACCGCCTTGTCGTCGTTCCGCTGCGTCACCAGGTACGACAACTCGCACGGGATGACGTTGAGTTCGCGCTCCGTGGCGAAGACCACCGCCTCCTCGCCCTGGTTGCGGACGGTGGCCACCTCGGTGCCGGTGGCGAGCGTCACGATCTGCTGCTGCGGCGCCGAGAGCCAGAAGGTGACATCGGCGCGGGCCGCCGTGGGCGGGAAGAGGGTGATCCCGATCAGGTCGAGGAAGGCCAGATAGTTCTTCTCGGGCACCCGGTTGAGCCGGTAGACGATCTGGTCGGCCATGTGCGCGACCGTCTCCACCAGGGTCACGCCCGGGTCGGAGACGTTGTGGTCGGTCCACTCGGGGGCGCGCTGCTGGATGTAGCGCTTGGCGTCGTCGACGAACTGCTGGAAGCGGCGGTCGTCGAGGTTCGGGGAGGGCAGGGCCATCAGCGGTCGTTTCCAATGTTCTCGTCGGACGTGCCGGACCCCTCGGGCCCGTCGTGGGAGGGGATCACGTAGAACGGGAAGACCAGGCTCCGCGGGTTGTTGGTGCCCCTGATCGAGTAGCGGACGTCGATGGAGAGCACACCGTCCCCGGGCCCGGCGGTCACCGTGACGTCCTCCACCTCGATCCGCGGCTCCCAGCGGTCGAGACTCGCGTAGACCTCGTGCTGGATCCGGCCGGCGGTGGCCTCGTTGATCGGCGCGAAGACCATGTCGTGGATGGCGCAGCCGAATTCGGGGCGCATCGGCCGCTCGCCCGGCGCGGTGGCCAGGACGAGCCGGATGGCCTCCTCGACCTCCCGCTCCCCGCTGACCATGGCGATGCCCCCGGTCGGGGAGATACGGAGCGGGAAGGCCCAGCCGGTCCCGACGAACTGTTCCGCCATCAGACACCCCCTATGGTCAGTACCGGCTTCATGTTGGACAGCAGCGCACCCTGCGACATGATCGTCGCCGCCCGCAGCCCGATGGTGACCGCGGCCTGGAGCTGGAGGGTGCCCATCGCGCTCAGCGTGGCCATGCCGGCCGCGCTCATGTTGAGCGCCCCGCCCGCGTTGAGCGAGGCGACGCCGCCCGCCTTCATGGAGAGGACGCTCCCCGCGTTGATGTTGAGCGGGCCGCCGCTGCGGATCGTCATCGACCCCACCGCGTTGAGCGACAGGTTGCCGCCCGCGGTGATCGCCACCGCGCCCGATCCCCGGATGGAGACCTTGCCCTTGGAGTCGATGACGATCTCGGTCTTCGTCCGGTCCAGGTTGATCGTGAGCCGGTCGTCGCCGGTGCGCAGGCGCACCCCGCGCTTGAGCCCGACGCTCTGGTCGAGCAGGTCGAGCCGGTTGTTGGAGCGGTCGGCGAGGGTACGCCGGGTGACCTTGCCCCGCGTGGCGTCGTACACCGGCTCCTCGACCCGGCCCGGCTTGTCGATGCCGTTGTAGAGGCCGCCGATGACATACGGGTGGTCCAGCGCGCCCCGGTCGAAGGCGACGAGCACCTCGTCGTCCACGTCGGGCCCGATGACCCCGCCGCCGCTGACGCCGCCGAACTGCACCGTACGCACCCAGTCGCTGACGTACTTGTCGTCCAGCCACGGGAACTTCACCTTGACCCGGCCCTGCTTGAGCGGGTCCTTGATGTCGGTGACCAGCGCGTTGGCCACCGACGGCAGCCGGGACATGGTGGCCGCGCCGCCGCCCGAGGCGAGGCCGTAGAACGAGCGCCACTGGCGTCCGCTGACGGTCAGGAGCGTCTGGTAGTGCTCCTGGTCGCCGAAGGAGTGCCGGGCCGCCGTCACCGTGTACTTGCCCTCGAACGGCTTGCCCACGCCGGCGAGGGTGACCGGGATGCCGGGGCGCAGCTCCGGGTTGCCGCGCGCCGTGACCTCGATCTCCCCGAAGGAGGAGGTGATGTCGTCGGCGAGCGCCTCGGCGGCGTGCCGGACCTCGCTGTCCTTGTCGTACGGGGTCTCCGTGGCGACCAGCGTGGCCTTGCCGAACTTCTTCGTCACCCGGGCCGGTGTCGTCCCGATCTCCAGGGCGTCGTTGTCGGTCGCGGGCGCCGTCCGCACCAGGGCGTCCTTCGTCTTCACGTCCCAGCCGCGCGCCGTGACCTCGGCGACCTGGTCGGCGGAGGTGACCGCGGAGCGGCAGCGCAGGATCTCGACCCCGGCGGCCAGCACGAAGGGGGACTTCTCGCTGGGGGTGGAGGGGTCCGGCGCGGAGGCGGCCGGCTTCCGCTCGACGAACTGGAACTTGCCCTCCGAGTCGATGGACAGCACCATCTCGTTCTCGTCGGCGAGCCGCTGGAGGAAGTCCCAGTCGGTGACGTTGGCCTGGCTGATGAAGTCGTACGCGGTCTCCTTCTTCGCCTCGATCTTCCCGATCGGGATGCCGTTGGCGCCGGCCAGCTCACGGGCGATCTCGGAGGCCGTCAGGTTCTTGTACGCCTTGACCCGGCGCTGGCGCAGCATCCGGTGGCCCTTGTCGTAGCCGCGGATGACGGTGAACGTGCCGGTCTGGTCGTAATCCGTCTCCAGCGCGGTGACCTCGGCGGTGATCAGCGGTATCTGCGCGCCGTCACCGTCCGAGACGGGCGAGATGACGACGGGCACCCCGATCTTCACCCCGAGGTCGCCGAGGAGCTTCTTCTTGTTGTCCCGGAACGTGAGCTGGAACGCGGCCGGCACCCCGGCCCCGAAGTCCACCCAGCCGCCGACCAGTTGGTTCTCGACGGGCGGCTTGAGCGTCTGGCCGTTGATCGTCAGGTAGAGGACGTTGGAGAAACCGATTTCGGTGGTCATGGGCGCACCACCTCTTCGGCGGCGGGCAGCATCAGTTGGGTCCCGGGCACCAGTTCGTGCGGGTTGTCGATGGCGTTGGCCTCGGCGATGGTCCGCCAGGCGTTGGCGTCCCCGTACTCACGGAAGGCGAGGAACTGGAGCGAGTCCCCGGCCACCACCCGGTGCACCCGCCGCGAGGTGAGCGCCCCGGAGGTCGGGTTCTGGCCCGGCGTGGAGCCCGGGATCTCGTGCAGCCGCACCTGGCAGACGGCCCGGATCGGCGTGCCCGAGGTGTGGAACAGGGTGTACGTGGCCTCCACCGAGCTGACGTACGCGTAGAACCGCGCGGTCGAGAAGGAGCCCCACTCGAAGACCACCCAGGGCGTCGACGGCTGCTTGGCGGCGATGCTGGCGGCGGTCGTCTCGCAGCACGAGAAGAGCGCCTCGACCTTCTTGCGGACGTCGTTGCTCTCCGGGTCGTCCGAGCGGTCGAGGAAGACCTCCACCGTCATCTCGCGCGGCTCGGGCCCCATGAACTCCGGTACGGCGCCGTCGCGTACGGCGGCGGTGGGCGTCGTCTTCCAGTTGGCGCGCCGGCTCAACTGGAGCTGGGAGGGGTTGAAGTCGAAATTGAACGTCGTCATCAGCGCACCGGGTCTGGTGCTGGAGCCGACCGGCGGCTGGTGGATCCGGAGCGTCGCCTTCACCAGGGAGTCGCCGATGCCGAAACTGCCGAAACTCATCGGGTGGGCCCCCTAGTCCGTGAATCCGTGATGGGCGATCTCCAGCACCTCGGTGGCGACGGAGGGGCTCTCCGGGTCGAGCCGGGGCCCGCGCCAGCTCACCGGCAGCACATCGAGCAGCCCCCACTGGGCGACCTCGGAACCGTCGGCGCGGAGCGCCGCTATCTGCCCCGTGGGCCGCTTGATGCCGGTGGTCACGGAGGAGATCCAGGCGGCGACCTTCTTGGTGTCCGCGGTGAGGGGCCGGGTCAGGGTGATGGTGGAGTAGGTGACGCGGGTCGGCAGCGCCCAGACGAACCCGTTGTTGCCGCCCTCCTGCCGGTGCTCGATCTCGACCTGGGAGGAGAGCCCCTCGCAGCCGTTGAAGCTGCCCAGGCTCTCACCGTCGATGGTGAGCCTGAAGAAGATGGTCGAACCTGGATCGATTCGTGCGGACATCGGGTGGGGCCTTCCTGCGGTTCCACGGGGTGGTCGGTGGGGGCGGGGCGGGCGGTGCGGTCGGCGGGGCCGGCGGAGTGGCCGGCGTCCCGGGCCGGGGCCGCGGGTCAGTGACGGGGGTCGCGCAACTTGCCGATCCGTTCGCGGTCGAGCCGTAGCTCCGTACGGAGCAGCCGGGTCAGCGGCCCGGTCAGCCGGTGCACCAGCTCCGCCATCTGGTCCTCCTTCAGCTCGCGGGGCCGCAGCTGACTGGTGACGGAGGGCCCCGGCGGCGGCGCGGGAGCCCCCTGGGCGGCCTCCTGCCGCGCCATGCTGCTCCCCTGCTGCGACGAGGACCCGCCCGAGCCCCGGGGCCCACCGCCACCGCCGCCGCGGCGCTGGACGGTGACGGTGGTGGCGGACGGGGAGGTGGCGCCGCCGGTCGCGGCGGAGGCGATCACACGCGGGGTCCCCGGCGCGGGCGGCGCCGGGGCGGCGGCCACGGAGGGGGTGGCGACGGACCGCTGCACAGGGAGCGCCAGGGGGCCGCCGGCCCGCGCGGGCGCGAGCGGCACGACGGGCCGGGCGGGGGCGGGGGCGGTGTGCGTGGGTGCGCCGTGGGCGGTGGGGGCGCTGTGGGCGCCGGGCGTGGAGCCCGCGGAGGGCATTCCCGGTACGGGGGCGCCTCCCAGGCCCGGCAGGGGCGCGGACAGCGGCGTTGATATGGGTGCCGATATGGGTGCCGATATGGGTGCGGATATGGGCGCCGAGAGCGGGGCGGCCACGGAACGCTGGACGGCGGGGAGGGACGGTACGGAGGCGGAGGCGGCGGCGCCCTTGCCGTTGCCGAGGCGTACGGACGGTACCGGCCCGGAGACGGACGGGGCTCCCGGCACGCCACCGGGGCCGGGGGCCGGGCCGGAACCCGGGCTCCCCTGCGGAAGGGCCCCGAGCCGGACGGCCGACGGCGCCGAGGGGCCCCCGCCCGAGGAGACGGAGCCGCCGTCACCGAGACGTACGGGCGGCAGGGGTGCGGCGGCTGACGCGGCGGCGGACGGCGACGGGGTGATGGACACGGAGGGCGCCGGGGCGGCGGGGGCGGCACCGGGGCCGGCCGCCGGGCCCGCGCCCGGGGACGGAGACGGGGACGGTGCCACGGAGCGCTGTACGGGGGTCTGCGGGACCGTGCTCCTGACCGGGGCGGCGGAGGCGGCGGAGGCGGCAGCGGTCCCTGCGGCGGGCGCCGCCGGGGTCGCGGCGCCACGACGCCACAGCCGCGCGACATGCCGCAGCGCCCTCCCGCCCCCGCTCCCGCTCCCGGCCGCTCCGGCCGCTCCGGCCGCCGGGGCGGACGAGGGGGCCGGGGTACCGGCGACAGGGAGCGCGGTGACCGCAGACCGCTGCACGGCCGCCTGCGCCGCACCGGACGCGGGCGCGGATACGGGGCCGGGCGCGGATACGGGGCCGGGCGTGGATACGGGGCCGGGCGTGGCCGCGCCGAGGCGCTGCGCCCCCGGCGCACGGACCGGAGCCGGGGCGGCGGACCCTGTGGCGGCCGAGGCGCCCGGGGCGGCGGATCCGGGGGCGGCGGCCCCCGGGGCGGCGGCATCCTGCCGTACCGCAGGCGACGCGGGCGACGCGGCGGACGGCGCGGGAGCGGCGCCGCCCGACGGGGCGGTACGCGACGCCACCGGCGCCGAGAGCCGTACGGCGGACGACCGCTGCACGGCCGGCATCCGGGCCGCGGGGGTACGGGTGACCTGGGCACGGCTGGGGGTCAGCGGCCGGGTCACCGGAACGACCGGGACGACGGGGGCCTTCCCCATGGGCTGGGACGGTGACTTGGGCGCGGGCCCCGGCTGGGGCGTGGGCGCGACCGCACGGCCGGCGCTCTGCGCGGGAGCCGCCTTCGCGGACGCCGGGGCAGGCGCGGACGCCGGGACGGGCGCCGGCGCGGGCGCGGCGCTCCGCTGGACCGGCCGGGCACCGGACCGCTGTACGGAGGCCCCGGCGACCGGTGACGGCGCCACCCCCGGGGTCGCGGAAGCGGCCTGCGCGGACGGGCCGGCGACGGCCCGCTGCACGGGAAGCTCGGGCGCCGGTACGGCGGCGGGCGCGGCCGGCGAGACGACCGGCGACGGCGGCGCGGCCGGGGCCGCGCTCTGCTGCGCGGGAGGCGCGGGCGAGGCCGACGGCGCGGAGCCCTGCTGCGGCGAGGACGGCGAGGACGAAGGGGAGGCCGAGAAAGCCGGGGAAGGAGAGGCCGGAGAAGGAGAGGCCGAGGAGGAAGACGAGGCCGAGGCCGAGGGCGCAGCCGGAGCGGGGGCCGGGGAGGAGGCCGAGGGCGTTCCGGACGGGGAACCCCCGGCGGGCGCGTTCCCGGTCCGGCTCCCGGCCCCCTTCACGGGCGCGCTCTCCGGTCCGCTCACCGGTCCGCTCCGGGGCGCGCCCAGCCGCGAACCGCCCACCGGCCGCCCGCCGGGCGTACCGGACGGAGGCGAGGGCTGGGACAGCTTGGACGGCCGGGAGGACGCGGGCGACGAGGACCCCGTGCGGGCGTCGCTCCGCTGTACGGGCGTGGCCGACGACGGCGGCGGCACGGCGGGCAGCGGCGCGCCCAGCAGCGAGCGCCGGCCCGGCGGCCTGGCACCCGTGGCCCCCGGCGCCCGCCCGGAGGGAACGGCGGAGGAACGGGGTGCCCCGAGCCCGGCCGGCCGGCCGGCCGCCGGCCGCTCCGGCTGCTCCCGGCGCTGCACGGGCAGTTCGACCGGTGCGCTCGCCGCCGGAGGCTCCGGGGCCACAGAGGGAACGGAAGGAACGGAAGGAACAGAGGAAGCAGAAGGAGCGGAGGAAGCAGAGGAAGTCGCGGGCGTCGCGGGCGTCCCGGGCGTCGCCCGGGGGGTCGCCTGACCGCTGGTGGACCGCTGCACGGCGGGCGTACCCGGAGCGGCGGACGGGGTCGCGGAGGGCGTGGACGGCGCGGCATTCCCCGGCGCGGCGGACGGCCGTACGACCGGAGGCGTGGACGACGCGGCGGGCGCCGGAGCGGCACTCTGCGACGTACCGCCGTTCGGCGTGGTGCCCTGCGCCCCGGCGCTCTTCGGCCCGGAGTTGCCGGACCCGGAGTTGCCGGACCCGGACTTCCCGGCCCCGGACTTCCCGGCCCCGGAATCCTGCGAACCCGAGTTCTTGGCACCGGAGGCGGCGGGCGCGGCGGCCGGAGACGCCGGGGCCGGCCGGACCGCCGGGGCGGACGGCTTCGAGGGCGCGCTCACGGGCGCCGCGCTCGACGGCGCCGGCGGTGCGGGCGTGGACCTCCGGGGCGCCACCGACCGCTGGACAGCGGGCATCGCCGCGCCGCCCGGGGGCTTCGCGGTCTCGGCCGAGGGCGCGGCGTCGCGCCGTACGGGAAGCTCCATCGGCGCGGCGGCGGGCCCGGGGGCGGCCGACGGCGCCGGAGCCGGGCCGGCGGGCGGTCCCGGCGTGGGCGCGGTGGCGGCGACCGGCCGGTCGGGCACGGCCCGCCCCGGCGCGCGCTCGCCGGTGGAACCCCCGGACGGTCCGGACGGCGCGGCGGCGTTTCCGCCCGAGGACGTCCCCTCGGCCGGGGAGGGCCGCGCACCGCCCGACCGCGCCGGGCTCGGCTTCACCGCGGTCAGCGCCCGGGGCTGCACCGAGCGCGGCGCGGCGGAACGTGTCAGCGGACGGGGGGCGGCCACCGGGCGCTGCGGTACGGGGGTGACCCTCGTCCCCGTAGCACGCTGGACCGACGGCACCCGCGCCGGCGGCCTCGCACCAGAGGCCCCGGACACCCCGGGCACCCCATCGGTGCCACCGGCCTCGCCGGAGTCGGCGGAGGCCACGGGCAGATGGAGTGCGGGCCCGCCGAGTCCGCCGGGGCGGGACCCGGCGGCGGGCGTCAGGACGTCCTTGACGAGCCCCGTCGGGGCGTCGTCCAGCACCGCGTGCGAGAGCGTGCCCGAGAACGACACGTCACGGAACGCGGCCAGCGACGCCTGGAAGTTGTTGGAAGCGACGGCATGGGCCCCGGCGGCCCGCGTCGCGCGCTGGATGGGCGCCAGCGCGGCCCACCCAAGCCCACCACCGGCACCACCGGCACTGTCAGACGCACCAGCACCACCAGTACCAGCGCCAGTACCGGCACCACCGGCCCCGGCCACAACACCCGCACCCGCACCCGCACCCGCACCCGCACCACCCGCAGCGGCGACACCAGCACCAGCACCACCCGGACCGGCGGACGCCTCAGGGGCGGGGCCCGGTGTCCTACCGTCCCCGCCCCCGGTCGTGTTCCGATCCCGGTCCCTGCCCCGGCCCTTGAGCCGGTCGAACATCCCCATTACCTCTTCCCCTCCGCACGCGTCACGAGCGCGGCGATCTGCTCGGCATATCGCCGCCGCTCACGGTGTTCGAGGTCCAGGATGTCCTCCAGGTTCCAGTGGAAGTGGTAGGCGATGTACGCGACCTCCTCATGGATACGGTCGGTCGCGTACGTCACGATTCCCCCAGGCGGCTCCCGCCGAGCTCGACCTCGAACGGCTGCTCGCAGTGCGGGCAGGACACGCCGGCGCGGGTATGGCCCTCGGCGTTGACCTGACGGTAGAAGTCCTGGAGGAAGGCGAGGTCGGAGGCGAACATGTTCTCCACCACGCCGTCATGCACGCTGTTCAGCGTGCCCAGCCGGGTGATCACCCGGCCGAGCAGCACCACGGAGAGATACGCGGGGTTGTCCTGCACCCGTATGTCCTGCAGCGGGATCAGTTCGTCCCGCGCGGTCGCCAGGCGCATCACGCCGTCGCGGTGCACGGTGCCCGAGGCGTCGACATAGCCGCGCGGCAGCTCGAAGGCGAACTCGGTCTTCAACTCCCTACGCAAGGGAGGGGGTTCGGCCGCGGGCGGGGCCGCCACCTCGTCAAAGAGAGAGGTGGCGGCCTCACCGGCCGGCCGGGGGGCTCCACGGCGCATTACTACTCCGGAACTGCTTCTTCGTAGACGATCACGACGGTCTCGGTCACGACGGACGCCTCACCCGCCGTCACCCCGCTCACCATCCGCGACGAGCACCAGGCGTTCCGCAGGTTGACCCGCTTGATCGGTTGCTTCATGGAGTCCATGTAGACGACACTGGCGTTCTTACGCGCCGATCCCATGTCACCCTTGACCGACGTATCGAGCCACTCGGAGAAGACCGGCGACGGCTGCGCCCCGCGGACGATGGTGACCTCGCCCGCCTTCTTCACGCCGGGCAGCTTCCTGACGATGGGCTGGCCGTTCTCCGTGACCTGGGCGTACTCGATGACGTCCTGCTGGTTGCCCAACTCGCTGACGGAGTGCAGGGTCTCGACCGTGATTCCGTCGATCTGGATACCGAAGTTATGGGCGAGGAGAGCATCGCCCTGTTCCATGGACATGAATGACACTTCTTTCTACTGGTGCGCTGATACCGCGAGCCGGACACGAGCGAAGGGGCGGGAACCTCACGGAGGACACCGGTCCTGGCCGGGGCGGGGAGGGGCGCACGCACCCGCCCCGCCCCCACCGGACTCCCGGCTCCTGCCGGGTCGTTCAGGTCGTCCGAGCCGGTCCCGGTCTTCCTATTCTTCCAGTTCGCTGCTGCCGCTGGAGAACTGGCCCAGCCGGAAGACCACGAACTCGGCCGGCTTGACCGGCGCGACACCGATCTCGCAGATGACCCGGCCCAGGTCCACCGACTCCGGCGGGTTGGTCTCCTCGTCACACTTCACGTAGTACGCGTCCTCGGGATTGGCGCCGAAGAGCGCGCCGCTCCGCCACTCCGTGACCAGGAACGCCGAGATGTTCCGCCGGATACGGGCCCACAGCCGGTGGTCGTTGGGCTCGAAGACCACCCACTGCGTGCCGTTGAGGATCGACTCCTCCAGGTAGTTGAAGTACCTGCGGACGTTGAGGTAGCGCCAGGCCGGGTCGGAGGAGAGGGTGCGCGCGCCCCAGACCCGGATACCGCGGCCGGGGAAGGACCGGATGCAGTTGACGCCGATGGGGTTGAGCAGGTCCTGCTCGCCGCGGGTGATCTGGATGTCCAGGTCGACCGCGCCGCGTACGACCTCGTTGGCGGGCGCCTTGTGCACACCGCGCTCGAAGTCGTTACGGGCCCAGATACCGGCGAGGTGACCGCTCGGCGGGATGCTGCGGCTCTTCCCGGCGGCCGGGTCGAAGACCTTGATCCAGGGGTAGTACAGGGCGGCGTACTTGGAGTCGTAGTTGGACGTCTCCTGGCGCCACACCCGGACCTGGCGGGCGTTGAGGCCCGGCGGCGGGTCGATGATCGCCACCCGGTCGCCCATCAGCTCGCAGTGCGCGATCAGACCGAGCTGGACCGCCTTGACGGACTCCAGGTCGATCGCGCCGCGCTGGTAGGCGGCCATCAGGTCGGGGACCGCGACCATGGAGACCTCGTCCACGGCCTCCAGGCCGCCGAAGCCGGTACGGTCCGAGGAGTCGCCGATGTAGTCGGCGATCTCCACCGTCGGCGCGACGACGCCGTCGCCACCGGGCGTGGTGGTCTGGAGCGCGGCGCTGACGGGCGCGGCCAGGGCGACCGTCTGGTTCTCCGGGCGGGCGAGCTGCGAGGCAGCGGCGCCCTCGACCACGGAGATCAGCTTGGAGCGCTCCTTGACCTGCGTGACGACGTAGTTCCGGCCGCCCTTCTTCGCCGTGACGTCGAAGGTCTCGACGGGCTTGTCGCCCTCCTTCACCACCAGGCGGAAGCGCTCGGCCGGGCCCTCGCCCTCGGCGTCGGCGACCTCGACACTCAGCGGGCCACCGCTCGGGGCCGCGCCCACGGCGCTGACCTTGAAGGTGCCCAGCGCGGCCGGCTCGGCCGGCAGCAGCGCGGCGGGGGCGGCGGAACCGGTGACGGCCTGCTGCTCCTGGCCCGTGGCGACGCCCTCGGCGGCGACCCCGCCCCGCACGCCGCCCACGCGGACGACGTACGCGGCCGAACCGCCGTTGTTGAAGAAGCCGTAGACCGAGTGAGCCAGGAAGTAGCCGTCGGTGAACTCACCGAAGGACGCGACGAACTGCGTCCAGTTGGTCACCAGCGTCGGCTCGTTCAGCGGACCTTCGGGTGCCAGGCCCACGAAAGCGGCGACGGAGGTGCCCACGCCCTCGATCGGACGAGTGCCGCTTTGCACCTCCTCCACATATACGCCCGGCGACAGGTAAGACGGCATGCTCTGCTCTCCTCGGGGGTACAACGGGGGTACAAGACAAGACGTCTCCCAGCTTCACGCGCGCGAGCGGAGCGTGAAACGTCCCCCGGTACCTGCCCGGGGGCAGGTTTCGTGCCCCCCGGATGGCGGGAAAGATGTCCTGGCCGTGTAACAACGGCCGGACAAAAGGCCACCCTCCCAAGGGTCAGGCCTCCGTCCGGCTGCCCTTTGGGGCAACGGCGCTGTCCGCGCGGCCCTTTCCCGTGCCTGCCGGAGATACCCGGGCGCTTCTGACATACGCTCGCCCGCGCGCCTACCGTCGACGGGGTGACGATCTGGACTTCCCTGGAACCCGCCTCGACCACGGTCGACCCGGGCAGCGGTACCACCGTACGACTGCGGTTGCGCAACACGGGTGATGTGGTCGACGAGTACCGCTTCGAGCCGGTCGGTGATGTCGCGCCCTACGTCACGGTGGAGCCACCGACCATCCGGCTCTACCCGGGGACCACCGGCGCCGTGGAGCTGACGTTCGCCCCGCCCCGCTCCCCGGACGCCGTCGCGGGGCCGCATCCGTACGGGGTGCGGGTGCTGCCCACCGAACAACCGGACGCCACCACGGTGGTGGAGGGGAACATCACCTTCACCCCCTTCGTGGAGGTACGGGCGGAGCTCGTCCCGCCCACCGTCAAGGGCCGGTTCCGGGGCCGGCCCAAGCTGGCCGTCGACAACTACGGCAACACCAAGGTCACCGCCTCGCTCAGCGGCTCCGACAACGGCGACGCGCTCTCGTACGAGATCAACCCGTCGAACATCCAGATCGAGCCGGGACGGGCCGCCTTCGTCGACGCCGTCCTCAAGCCCAAGCAGATCACCTGGGCCGGGCAGAAGCAGTCACGCCCGTACGAGATGAGCGTGCGCCGCTCCGGCGCCGAGCCGCTGGCCGTGCAGGGCACGTACGTACAGCGCAGTGTGATGCCGTACTGGCTGATGACCGCCCTGAGCCTGATCCTCGCGGCGACCGTGGCCGGGCTGGTCCTCTGGTTCGCGTTCAAGCCCCAGGTCACGACCCTGGCCCGGGAGAAGCTGGAGCAGACCGCGGCGACCGCGCTGCCGGAGGCGCCGTCGAACTCGGAGAAGCCGAAGCTGGACACGCCCACCACGGAGCCCGAGGCACCGGCGGACAACAACGACGACGGGGGCGGCGCGGACGACGGCGGGGACGACGGCGGCGGAGGCGGCGAGGAGGAGCAGCAGGAAGAGGAGGCCAGGGGCCCGCTGCCCATCACCGAGGCGGACAAGCCCAACCTCTTCGTGCAGTTCGCCCAGGTCCGCCTCAGCACGCAGCCGTACGGCTGCAAGCTGGAGGGCGAATTCACCGTCGGCAAGCTGGACAAGGCGACCAAGGAAGCCCTGATCTGCTTCCAGAAGGCCAGCGACGAGCGGGCCGGCTCCTTCGGCGCGGTGGAGAAGACGGACGGGCTCGGCGTGCTGGGCCGTTCGACCATGACCGCGCTGCTCGCCTGCCACTTCGTGCAGAAGCAGTCCGTGCCGCTGGAGGAGGGCAAGGAGGACCCCGAGGTGCCGTGGATCCGCAACCTCCTCCTCTGGAGCAACAACGAGGAGATCGACGAGGCCGAGCTGCGCGTGACGATCGAGATGACGCGGGCCAACATCATCTACGTCCGGGGCGGCGAGCAGCTCAAGCGGCCGGCGACCAAGAACCTGGCCACCTGGATCAAGTCGTACCAGGCACTCTTCAAGGCCGAGCAGACCGGCACGGTGGACGAGATGACGCTCAACAAGTGGAAGGCCGGGTGGGTGAAGAACTCGGGCATCCCCGGCACGGTGACGGCGGAATCGTGGCTGCCCGGCCCGATGGAGTGACGGCGCCCGCGGGAGACTCCCCCACGGGGACTCCCGCGCGGGGACGGTGAACGGCGGTGGGGCCGGGGTCGAAGAGACCCCGGCCCCACCGCCGTTCGGCATTCCGCCATCGCGGCATTCCGGCTTCCGGCTTCCGGCTTCCGGCTTCCGGCTTCCGGCTTCCGGCTTCCGGCTTCCGGCTTCCGGCTTCCGGCTTCCGGCAAGGCGACCTGCCGACGGCATTCCGGTACGGAGACCTACCAGGTGACCTCGTCCAGCACGAGCCGCCCGGCCTTCCGGTACTCGCGCTGCGCGCCCTCCAGCAGGTCCGTGTTGGTGACCCGCTCGCCGCGCCCGGCCGCCCCGTACGCCGCCGTCACCACCGCGCTGCGGATCGCCCCGCCCGCCAGCTCGAACTCCTTTGCACACGGCCCCGGATCGATGTCCTCGACGCACGGCACATGGGCCAGGCTGTGGCGCCAGAGCGCGAGCCGCTGGTCCGGCTCCGGGAACGGGAAGTCGATGACCAGGTCGAGACGGCGGGTGAACGCCTCGTCGATATTGCCCCGGAGGTTGGTGGTGAGCAGCGCGATGCCGTCGAAGGACTCCAGGCGCTGGAGCAGATAGGCGCTCTCCATGTTGGCGTACCGGTCGTGCGCGTCCTTGACCTCCGAGCGCTTCCCGAAGACCGCGTCGGCCTCGTCGAAGAGGAGGACGGCGTCGGTGCGGTCGGCCTCCGTGAAGATCCGCTCCAGGTTCTTCTCGGTCTGCCCGACGTACTTGTCGACCACCGAGGAGAGCTGCACGACATAGAGGTCCAGGCCGAGTTCGGCGGCGACGACCTCGGCGGAGAGCGTCTTGCCCGTACCGGAGTCGCCCGCGAAGAGCCCCAGCACGCCGCGCCCGCGCCCGCCGCCCGCGCTGAGCCGCCAGTCCCCGAGGACCCGGTCGCGGTGGCGGGAGCGGACGGCCAGCTCGCGCAGTTGCCCCAGCGGCTTCTCCGGCAGGACCAGGTCGTCCCAGGTGACATCGGGCCGGATCCGGCGCGCGTGCGCCTCCAGGCCCGACGCGGACTGCTGGCGGGCGCCGACCCGGAGATGGGCGGCGGAGAGCGGGGCGCCCTCGAACTCGGCGAGGTCGAGCGCGGCCCGCGCCGCCCGGTCGATGGCGACGGCGCCGAGCCGGTACGAGGCCACCACGGGCGCCAGATCGAACCCCGGCTCCGCGCCCGGCTCCCCGGCGTCCCGCCCGCCGGGGTCCGCCGCACCGGACCGCGACTCCTCCGCCAGCGCCGACCGCCAGGTCGCCAGGTCCCCGGCGCGCTGCCGGGGGGCGTCCAGCACCAGCGGGTCGCGGCCGTGTTCGCCCCACTGGGGGTTGTACGGGGCGGAGCCCGCCAGCACCACGGTGACGTCCGGCACGGCGAGCGCCCGGATCAGCTCGGCGGGGTGCTCCGGCAGCGGGGAGACGACGATGGCGCGCCCGGTGAGCCGTGCCTCGCGCAGGAGTTCGCGGTACGGCAGCCGCTCGCGCGCCCCGGGGTGACCGGGGTGCGCGCCCTCCTCGTCGCCACCGGCCGGGGCGCCGGGATGGGGCGGCGGGGGCGGGGTGAGGCGGAGCGCGCCGAGCCCGGCGGCGGCGAGGGCGGCGGCGGCACAGGGCAGCCCGTCGCCGTCGCGGTTCTCCCGCAGATAGACGGTGCCGGGCCCGGCGGAGATCCAGGCGGCGAGCCGGCGGACCAGCGGATCCGGACCGGACCGGCCCCCGGCGCCACCGCCGGTGCCATCGCCGCCCCCGTCATCGGCACCGTCGCCGGTGCCGGTGCCGTCTCCGGTGCCGTAGCCGCCCGGGAGGTACGGGAGCGGCCGTACGGTACGGTCCAGCGCCGCGTCCGGGGTGTCGTCGCCCAGCAGATGCGCCACGACCCGGTCGGGCACGGTCAGCGCCCGGCTCAGGAAGGGCCGTTCGGGGTCCTCGACCTCGATCAGGCCGTAGGCGACCAGCGGGGCCGACCGGTGGAACCGGGCCCGCCCCCACGGCGCCGAGGCGGGCACCCCGCAGAGCTCCAGCACGAGCCCGGTGGTGGCGCGGCGCCGGCTGACGTCGTCGTTGAGGTACCCGTACAGCGGCTCGAAGGTCCGGTCGAGGTCGGGCGCGAGGGCGAGCAGCAGGATCCGGAGGTCCAGCTCGGTGAGGCGGAGCCGCCAGGCGAGCAGCGGCAGCCGGTCGGCCGGGGAGTCGGGGACCCCGGGTTCGGACGCGGGGTCGAAGGCGCCGAGTCCGGCGTCGCCGGGAAGGTCCTCCAGGGCCGGTCCCGCGGCCCCGGGGGCGCCGGCCGCCCCGGGGGCCCCGGCGAGGCGGAGCAGGTAGGGCACCGCCTCCTCCGGGAGGTAGAGCCCGCGCAGCGGGTCCTCGGCCGTGGGGTCCCCGGCGCTGCGCCGGTCGACCAGGCGCGCCACGCCCTCGCGTACGGCCGCCAGCCGGAGCAGCAGCGCCCCGGCCTCGTCCGGCGGGGCCGCCCCGTTCCGTACAGGGGGAGCCTCGTCCCGTACGGAAGGCGCCTCGCTCCGTACGGGGGACGCCTCGCTCCGTACCGGCTCCCGTACCGTCTCCTCCGCGCCGTTCACCGCTCCGCGCCCTCCTGGCCCTTCTTCTCGCCCTGCCCCTCGCCCTTCTCCGGCTTCCCGGCCTGCTCCGCCAGCAGCCCCTTGGGCCTGCGGAAGCCCGTCATCTTCCAGGGGTTCTCGTTCATCAGGTGCCGGGGCATCTGGAACCGTGTGCCGCTCTCGTCCGGCGTCGCTTCCCCGCCCAGGACCCGGACACCGACCTCGAGGACCGGCGGGCCGAAGTCCCACTCGGGGAGGACCGGGAAGGGCGCGGTGACCACGAGGTCGATGGACGGCTTGAGTTCACCGCCGAGCGCCGTCCAGATGTCCGCGCGGGAGCGCGCCTCGTTGTTCAGCCCGGAGACGGAGAGCTGGACGGAGAGCCCGAGTTCGGCGAGCGCGGGCGGCAGCTCCGCCGGGCGCACCATCTCGCGGGGGAGCAGGGTGGCCAGCGCGGCGGAGAGCAGCCGGTGTTCGTCCTGGGGGCGTTTGGTCCAGGCGGTGACGAGATACGCGAGCCGGAACCAGCGCGGCGGGTCGTGCTGCTTGACGACGACGCCGCGTTCGTCGCGGACGGCGATCGCCCCGCCCTGACGCATCCGGGTGTCCTCGCTGATGTCGTAGAGGTACGCGTCCAGCGTGGGGGCGTTCTGCCGGGCGGCCCAGTCGCTGGTCGGCGCGTCGAAGGCGACCTCGACCCCGGACCCGCTGAGGGCGCCGCCGGTCAGCAGGCGCTTGAGGACGTCGTCGATCTCGTGGATCACGGTCGGGGCCCTTCGAGTCTCACGTCATGTCGTCTCACGCCATCGCCACACCGGCGCGCCGGTGTGACAGTACGACATACCTCCGGGGATCGTTCCTCACGGGGCATCCGCCCCACGAGGCACGGCCGGGACGATCAAGGGGCAGGCTGCTCTGCCCCTGGGAACCTTGACTCAGGCGCCGACCATCAGATGTAGCCTTCCCGCAGGGCATACGCCACGGCGTGGGCGCGGTTGCGGAGCTGCAAGCGGGTCGTCAGTCCGTGCATCACATTCTTGACGGTACGTTCGGAGTACGACAGTTTGCTGGCAATCTCCCCGGTATCCATACCCTCGGCCACGAGGCGGAGCACATCCACCTCACGCGGCGCCAGGCCCGAAGCGGGGGCGCCCGGTGCGTTCGTCGCGCCTCGCTGCAACGTGCCGACCTGGGTGATGAGCCGGCCCAGCAGGTCCGACGGCAGATCGCCGTCGCCCCGGGAGGCGGCCAGCACCGCCTGGAGCAGCCGGTGCCCGGTGGCCTCGCGCCGCCAGACGATGGCGCCGACGCCGCACTCGATCACCTGGAGCAGCTCGGCCTCGCGGATCACGCTGGTGACGAGGACGACCCGGGTGCCGTCGGCCCTGACCAACCGCCTCAAACGGGACACAGTGGCCTCGTCCAGCGTCTCCGCGAGCAGGACAGCGACGGTCCCCGACCGTCCGGCGGCCTCCTCGACCAGCTCGATCTCCGGCTGTCGGCGGAGCTGGCTGGCGGCTCCCGCGAGGGAGAGCGGATCGGATGCGTGGACCTCGACCGGGATCCTGGCCGGGGTGCGGAGAACCATTCCCTTACGTCCTTGCGTTAGCGGAACAATCTCTTCCCACCGTCCCTCTCACAGTGCGGCGGCCGCAACCGTGGCCCACCACGAGACCGACCACGAGATCGGCGGGAGGCCCCATGACCGCTCCATCGGACGCGCCCCGGAGCGCCGGTCCGGGCACCGGCCCGGACCACACCCCCCTTCCGCCCCCGAGGACTTCCCCACCCCGATCCATGCGCCCAGCCACCCCCCGAGCGAAACCCCTCGCCAAGCCGCCCACCGGACCCCCCACCGGACCCCCCGCCGGGCCTCCTGCCGCGCCGCCCCCCGCCGGGCCGCCCGCCAGGCCGGCCGGGCTCCCCTCCCCCGCGCCCTCCCCCGCCCCCTCCCTCATCCCCTGCCCCGCCTCCGAACTGCGGGAACGCGAGGCGGCCGGCGATCTGATCAAGACGGAGGCCCGGCGGGCGCTGGCGGGTTCGGGCCGTCTGGTGGTCCTCCGCGGACCCACCGGAACGGGCCGCAGCGCGCTGCTCGAAGCCGCCGCCCAGCTCGGCCAGGCGCTCGGCATGCGCGTCCTGCGCGCCCACGGCTCCGCCGAGGGATCCGGGGAACCCCTCGGCCTCGTACACCAACTCTTCTGTACGACACCGGAGTTCGCCCCGGGCGAGGAGCCCGGGACCTCCTCCGCCCTCCACTGGAGACTGCTGTGCGAGCACGCGGCCGAGTCGCCGGTGCTGGTCGCGGTGGACGACGTACACCTGGCGGACCAGGCGTCGCGGCGCTGGCTCACCGAGACCGCGCGGCGGCTGACGGGCCTTCGGGTGCTGATGGTGGTGACGGAGCGCGGCCAGTACGACATCTCGCCCCCGTCCCCCGGCCTCGCCCACGCCCTGCCCCCCGCCGCCGTGGGCTCGCACGCCCTGGCGCCGCTGAGCCGGGCGGCGGCGGAGACGCTGATACGCGGCGAGGCGGGCACGGCCGCCGTGTCGGACGAGTGGGTGGAGGGGTGCGTACGGGCGGGCGCGGGCAACCCGCTGCTGCTCCGGGCGCTGCTGGACGACCTGTGGGCGGTGTTCCCGCGGACGCGCCCGGACGCGCCCGCTGACCCGCCGCCGACCCGCCCCGCACCCGCCCACCAGTCCCCTCCGTCCCCCCAACTCCCCCAACTCCCTCAACTCCCCACGAGCTGCGCCGAGTTGTACCCCGGGGCGTTCGCGGCGGCGGTGGCGTGGTGGCTGGAGAGCGCGGGCCCCGGCACGGCGGCGGTGGCCCGGACCCTGGCGGAACTGGAGTCCGCCGTCCCCTCCCCGCCGCCGTCCGCCCCCTCGTCCCCGCCCCCCGGCCCGCCGCACCAGGCCGACGACTTGAGCACCCTTCTCGCCGAGGTGACCTGGGCCGACCCGGCGCGGGTCGCGGGGTGGCTCACCGCGATGGTGCGGCTCGGGGTGCTCCGCCGCGACCCCGGCCACGGCGGACCGCGCTTCGCGCACCCGCTGCTGCGCGAGGCCGTCCTCGACGGCTGGCCCCGCCCGCACCGCCAGTCCGTGCACCGCCGCGCCGCCGAACTCCGCCGCCACCGGGGCGACCGGCTCGGGGCGGTGGCCGCGCATCTGCTCCGTACCTCCCCGGACGGTACGGCGTGGGTGGCGCAGACCCTGCTGGACGCGGCGGCCGTCGCCACCCGCGAGGGCAGGACCGCCGACGCGGTCGCCTGCCTCCGCCGCGCGCTCGACGAACCGCTGCCGCGCGAGCGCCGGGCCGCGGTCCTCGCCGAGCTCGGCACCCTGGAGTTCGCCACCGTACGGTCGGCGGGGATCTCCCGGCTCTCCGAGGCGCTCCGCCTTCACGAGCAGCCGAGGGAGCGCGTGCTGACGGCGGTCCGGCTGGGCACGGCGCTGGCCCACCGGGGCGAGCCGCACGCCGCGTTCGAGGTGCTGCGCGGCCTGGGCAGCCTGGACGAGGACCCGGTCCTGGCGCGTACGGTGCAGACCGCTTCGGCGCTCCTCTCCGACCACGACCGGGAGATCCGGCGCGGGGTCTACGCGGGGCTGCGGGAGACCGCGGCGAACGCCCCGGAGCGGATGAGCCCGGCCGTACGGACCCTGCTCGTACGGTACGAGTCGACGGCCGGCCTGATCTCCGCCGACTGGGCGATGCGGCAGATCCGGCGGCTGCTGACGGCGCCCGAGGACCAGCTCCTGGTGCCGTACCTGCTGGGCACGGCGGCGGCGGTGGCCCAGTGGGCCGACGTACCGGACGACGCGGAACGCCTGGTCAGAGCGGGCCTGACGGAGCACCGCCTCTCCCCGCTCCACCCCATCCACAACGCGCTCCTCAACGTACGGACCGACACCGCGGCGGCCCGCGGCGACCACGCCCAGGTGCTGCGCGAGACGGCGGGCGCGGCCCCGCCCCCGGAGGACGCGCCGCGCGCGGGACCGAGCAATGTGCTGGCCCACCGGGTGCTCGCGCTGGTCGAGTACAACCGCCTCGCGGAGGCGCACAGCCTGGTGGCGGGCGTCGACATCGCCGAGGCGCACGACAGTTGGGAGCTGAACCGCTTCCTGTACGCACGCGGTGTGCTGCGCGCCGCCTCCGGCGACTGGTCGAGCGCGCTCGCGGACTTCCTGGAGTGCGGAAGGCGCCAGAGCGGCCGGGACATCGAGAGCCCCGTGGTCACCCCCTGGCGCACGGCCGCCGCCGAGTGCCATCTCGCCCTGGGGGAACCGCAGGAGGCGGTGGCGCTGGCCGAGGTGGAGTACCGGTACGCGCGGGTGTGGAACACGCCGAGGGTACGGGGCCGGGCGCTCCGCGTCCTGGGCGAGGCGACCGGCGGCAGACACGGCCTGGACCTGACGGCGGAGGCGGTGGACACGCTGCGCGACACCTCTCTGGACGCCGAACTGGTCCACGCCCTGGTGGCCCACGGCCGCCAGCTCACCGCGGCGGGCCGCCCGGTCCGCGCCCGCCCCCTCCTCCGCGAGGCGGCGGCGACCGCCGAACGCCTGGCGGCGCCGCGCCTGCTGGCGACGGCGGAATCGGCCCTCCGGTCCAGCGGCGCCCGCCGCAGAACCGCCCCCCTGACGGGCACGAGCTCCCTGACGGCGAGCGAGCGCCGGATAGCCGCCCTGGCGGCGGAGGGCAGCACGAACGCGGAGATCTCCGAACTCCTCCACCTCGCGAAACGCACCGTGGAGACGCATCTGACCAGCACCTACCGCAAGCTGGGCATCCGGAGGAGGACCGACCTGAAGCGCGCTCTGGCCCCCCACCTGACGGATGCGGAGTAGAAACCTGACGGATACGGAGCGGAACCGGCCGGGCCGGGCCGGACCGGGCGCGCGCCGGGACCGGACACGCGCGCCGGACCTGCCGTGCGGCGCCGGACCGGGCCGTGCGGCACCGGACCGGGCGGCACCGGACCGGGCGGCACCGGGCCGGGCGGCCTACTCGGTCGAGCTGCTCTGGGACTCCCGCTCGCGGGCGAGGCGTTCGGCTTCCTCTGCCGAGCGGCCTTCCTTGAGATAGCGTTCCCGCCGGCCGTCCGTGCGCCGCTTCTGATGGGTCGCCAGACCCTCGTCGGCGGCCTTGGGATTCGAGACGGCCAGACTGAGGAGACCCATCGTGGTGAGCAGGTTCGCGGGGATGTCCTTGTTGGTCATCTTCTTCCACACCTGCGTCGCGAAGGTCGTGCAGTTGTGCATGGTGAAGTTGTAATTGGCCTCGGCCCTGCCGTGGACGAGCCGGTACCCCTTGATGATGTCGCTCAGAGTCGCGTTCTTCGACTCGTGGTGCGTGGCGTCGTAGTGACGGGCCAGCGGGTCGGGGCAGAGAACGCCGCCCGGCACATCGGCGAAGCGCGAGTCCGCGTTACGGTCCGGGAAGAAGCCGAAGGAGACCTCTTGTCCACCGGATCCGGTGACCACCATCCAGGCGTGACCACCACTCCGGTCGTCGCCCACGGAAACGCTGAACGTCACCTTCAGCTTCTTGGTGAGGTCACCGTCCGCCATCTCCTGCTCCAGCAGGGCGTGCAGCGGGCTCAGTTTGCTGTGCGTGGGCAGGGCGGCCCCCTCCGACTCCTCGGAGGAGGAATCCGGGAATGCCCCGGGCGGCTGCTGCCGGGCCGGAACCCCGTGCCCCGCCGCGGCCGGGACCTCGGCCGGCCGCTCCGGCGACGACTCGGATTCGGACGAGGACTCCGGGAGCACCCGCCTCATCCGGGGGAAAGGCCGTTCCTCCGCGAGCCCGGCCATTCTGCCCGCTATGCCCTCAAGATCCGCCAGCCCCGCCTGGACCTGTTCGTTGAGCGCTCGCCGCTCCGGGGAGCTGTTGCCGCTGCCGTGCTCGGAGCTGGAGTGGTCGGCTTCGTACCCCCTGCCCCGCTCGTCCTCCATACGCTGGACGACCGGCCGGTCCGCCACCCGCCGCTGCACATCCACCTGGCCGTGGGCGCACCCGGGGCCGTGCTCGTGCAGCGAACGCTGGACGGCCCGCGTGAGCCCCGCGTTGCCCGCCGCCGCATCCGGCCGGTCGCCCACGGAGCGCTGGATCGCCCGCGTCACCGCCGCGTTCCCCGCCTTCTCCTGGAGGGCCAGCACCGGGGAGAGCGGGGCGGACGGACGCGGGAGGGAGAAGCGCCGGCCCGGGCTCTCGGCCCTTGACAAGTTCTTACGATCATCGAAGTGCACCATGACTTTCTACCCAGGCCGCCCGCCAAGCTCAAGGGCCCGCCGGGCAGACCCCGGACAGAGGAAGGGCCGGACGGGCAAGCCGGGTTACCCGCCGAGCGCACACCCCGCCGCCGCCCCCGCCGACCGGCCCCGGCCGCACCCCACCCCACCCCCACCCCAAACCGGAGCAACAACCTCCATTTACCCCCGTACGGCAAGTAGGCTCCCCTCCCATGACCCACCGCACCACCCCTCCCACCCCTCCCACTCCTCCCACACCTCCCACTTCTCCTCCGGCTCCCGCGTCCGGCCCACCGCCACGCCCCCTGCGCGCGGACGCGGAACGGAACCGGCAGCGTCTGATCGCGGCCGCCCGGGAACTCTTCGCCGAACGGGGAGTCGACGTCACCCTGGACGACGTGGCCCGCCACGCGGGCGTGGGCGTGGGCACGGCGTACCGCCGGTTCGCCAACCGCGAAGCCCTGGTGGAAGCCGTCTTCGACGTCACGGTGCGGCACCTGATCACCCGGGCGGAAGAGGCCCTCTCGCACGAGGACCCCTGGGAAGGGGTCGTCCAGCTCTTCTTCACCACCGGCCAGGACTTCGCCGACGACCGGGGCCTGAGAGAGATCCTGCTGGAGAGCGCGCACGGCGGAAACCGCACCCGCTCCGCCCGGGAACGCCTCACCCCCGTGGTCAGCGCGGTCATCGAGCGCGCCCAGCGGGCCGGCGAACTCCGCGACGACATCGAGCCGACCGACTTCCCTCTCGTCCAACTGATGCTGGGCGCCGTCACCCTGCACACCCAGACCATCACCCCCGACCTGTGGAAGCGCTACCTGACCCTCCTCCTGGACGGCCTCCGCACCACCCGCTCCCACCCCACCCCACTCCCCCACCCGCCCCTGACCAAAGAAGAGTTCGACCAGGCCATGCCCCAGCCACGCCCACCCGGGCCCTGACCAACGGGGCTGCCGCCGCTGTCACGGGGGGGGTGTCGCCCGCCCCCGCGACCGAACGGCCCGAGCCTCCCCGAGTCTCCCCGGCCGTTCCCCCATACGAGGCAGACGTCCCGTGTGCCGGAGCGCCGACGCGGTTCGTCCGCACAGGATGAGAAGGCTCGACCACAGACCCGGAACTCCAGGGACGGTGCCCCTTGTCCAGCCGCTCGCTCCTCTCGTTCCTCTCGCTCCTCTCACCCGTTCGCCCCCGCCGCCGCCTGCTGGCCGTCGGTGCCGCGCTGGCCCTGGGCCTGGGCCTGGCACCACTGACCGCCGCTCCGGCCGAAGCGGCGCCCCCGGCGCGCGGCCGGCTCAGCGTCCCGTGAAGCGGTGCGGGGCGTCGAGCGCGGCCGGGGCGAGGGTGGACGGGTGGCCGGCGTCGCGCATCAGCCGGACCGGCCGGCACCGCCGCCACCCCGGCCGGCCGGCGCGGCCGTCGCCCAGGGGCCGAGGGCGAATCCGCCGCGCTCCCGACGGACTTCGACGGCGCCCGCGCCGCCGAAGTGGGCGGGGATGAGGAGTTCGCGTTCGTCGGCCGCGCGCGCGAGGATCCGGCGGCGGCTGGCCACCGCTTGTCCCGGGTCCAGGCAGGCGCTGCTGTTGCAGCAGGGGGCGAGGATCTGCACCGGGCTGTGGAGCAGGTCTCCGGCGAAGACGGCCCGGTCGGCCCCGGAGGCGAGGCGCAGTACGGAGGAGCCGGGGGTGTGGCCGGGGGCGGATTCCAGGGTGAGGTGTTCGTCGATACGGTGGTGGCCGTCCCACAGCACGGCCTGTCCGGCCCGGTGGACGGGCGCGACGCTGTCTTCGTAGACCAGGCGGTCGACCTCCTGCGCACCGCCCCCGTAGGCGTTGTCCGGACCGTAGTGGGCGTCGTCGGCGGCCGGAATGAGGTAGTGGGCGTTGGGAAACGTGGGGACCCACTGCCCGTCCGCGTCGACGGTGTTCCAGCCGACGTGATCGACGTGAAGGTGGGTGTTGACGACGACATCGACATCGTGCGGACGGACACCGGCCGTCGCCAGGAGCCCGAGAAAATCCCCTTGCCGCTGGTCGAAATAGGGCGCCATGCCTGGCCGATCGCGCCCGTTGCCCACTCCTGTGTCCACCAGAACCGTCCGTCCCGCGCTGCGCAGTACCCATGTCTGCAACGCGAGCACCGTCCTGTCGCTGTCCGGCCGCCAGTGGTCCGGTGCCAGCCAGTGCTCGTTGTCCTTCCACACCGCGGCACCGACCTGCGGAAGGAAGTCGGAAGTGGTCAGGAACGGTTCGTGCCACTCGACGACCCGGATGACCTCGACATCCCCCAGCACCATGCTCTGCACACGCTCGTCCTCGTTCGTCATGTGCTCGACCTTAAGAAGACCGTCCGAGCTTATCGATGCTCATCCAGCTCACATAGATACGCATCCGTCTCACCACTCATACGGGAGATACCCTGGGCGGATGGATGTGGTGAGCGACGCGATCTCCGCCGTGCACCTCGGGCACCCCGAATCCCGCCGGGTTCGGGTGGGCGGGAGCTGGTGCGCGCGGCTGGACCCCTACGACGGCGCGGGCTTCCACGTCGTCCTCAAGGGCACCTGCCGGCTGCTGACCGACAGCGGCACGCAGGTGTCCCTCGGCGTGGGCGACGCGGTGCTGCTCCCGCACGGCGCGGGCCATGTGCTCGCCGACTCCCTGGCCGATCCGGCGGTCGCCCGGAAGAGGGCGGCGCCGGCCGAGCGATGGCTCGCGGAAACAGCGCCCGGGGGTCGGACCGCACCCGCCGAGACGGAGCTGCTCTGCGCCAAGTACCGGCTCGACTGCAGCCGCATGCATCCGCTCATGGCGGAGCTGCCCGAGGTCGTCCACCTGCCCAGCCGCGTCGGCAGTCACCTCGAACTCCGCGCCGCCATCGATCTGCTGGCCGGCGAGCTGGACGAGCTGCGGCCAGGCTCCTCCGTGGCCCTCCCCAGCCTGCTCGACCTGCTCCTCGTCTACATGATCCGCTCCTGGATGGCCGAGGCCACCTGCGGCGCCTGGCCCGGCGCGCTGGGCGACCCGGTGACGGGCGCCGCCCTCCGGGCACTGCACGGGAACCCGGCCGCGCCGTGGAGCAACGACCGCCTGGCCGCCGAGGCGGGCGTCTCCCGCCCCACCCTGGCGCGCCGGTTCACCGCTCTGGTCGGCCGCCCTCCGATGGCGTACCTCACCTGGTGGCGCGTGATCCTCGCCGCCACCCTGCTCCGCGACACCACGGACACCCTGGCCACCATCGCGGACCGCGTCGGCTACGGCAGTCCGTACGCGCTCTCCCACGCCTTCGCGAGGGAGTTCGGCATCACACCGGGCCGGTACCGGGCCCAGGCCACGGACCGCTCCGGGCGCGCCTCCACCCCTCGGTGAGGGTCACACGGGGTTCCGGCACGGACCCGTGGGGAGGAGCGCCCGCCGAGCGCCCGCCGAGCGCCCGGCCGCCCCGAGCGGGGCCGGGCCGCCGGGGGTGGTCCGGGGTCGCGCACCCGGGCCGGCTCAGCGTGCCGTGAAGCGGTGCAGGGCGTCGAGGGCGGCCGGGGCGAGGGTGGACGGGTGGTCGGCGTCGTGCATCAGGTGGTCCACCCCGGGGAGTTCCACCCGGCCCGGTCCGCCGGTGTGGGCGCGGCGCAGGGCGGTGGTCAGGGCGTCTGTCGTGGTGCAGGGGACCTGGACGTCGTTGGTGCCGCAGGTCAGCAGCACCTTGGTGCCCGGGCGGAGCGCGGCGGCGGCGTCCGGCGGGTAGACGGCGTCGTCGCTCTCCACGAACCGGGCGCTCGGCCCCTGGAAGGCCAGGAAGAGCTGGGCGACCGCGGGCGGCAGGTCGGTGGTGTCGACCGGCCGGCGCTCGCGCAGGGCGGTGACGGCGGCGTCGACCGCCGCGTCGATCACGCGCTGCTGCTCCGGGGTGAGCTGGCCCAGCCGGGTCGCCTCGGCTATCTGGGAGTGCAGTTGCAGCGCGACCAGGTCGAGGAAGCGGATCGCCTGCGGCTGGAGCAGCGCCAGGCCGGCCGGGCGCGGGTGGACGGTGCCGCCCAGCAGCAGCCCGGTCATCGCGCCCTCGCTGTGCCCGACCACCATCAGCGCGCGCGGGTCGGTCTCCGGCTGGTCGCGCAACGACTCGTAGGCGGCCTTGGCCTGACGGACGAACGCCGGGTAGTCGAGTTCCTCCGGGCGGTCCTGGTAGGCGCCGAGGCCGGTGCGGCCCGTGCCGTACTTGTCGAAGCGCAGTGTGGCGACCCGGTCGCCGTCGAGCGCGTCGGCCACCTGCGCCAGGGTGTCCGGCGTGGCCGCGGGCGGCTGGTTGCCGTCGCGGTCGGTGGGTCCGCTGCCGGGCAGCAGCAGTGCCGCCCGCAGCCGTTGCCCGGCACGGTGTTCGGGAACATGGAGGGTGCCGTATGTCGTCGTACCGTCGACGGTGAAGACGATCTCGCGGTCGGCGGCGGGCACCAGGCGGGGGGTCGCCTCGGCCGGGGTGACGGTCGCGACGCTCAAGGCCAGTACGACCGCGGCGAATCGGAGGAACATCGGTCCACCTCTTTCTCTTTGTGTCTGTCAGCTCAGATGAGGGCGTTCTCGACCAGCGCGACGGTCGCGCGGGGGTCGTCGACCTGGAGAACCAGACGTGCGTACTCCTCGTCGGCGAGTTCGACCACGACGGTCTTCGAGGGGTCCTTGACGTCCCAGAAGACCTTCTCGCCGTCGCGGTGGAACGTGCCCGCCGCGATGACCCCGGGCACCCGGGTGCCGGGCGCGCGGATCCCCTTGGGGTCGGTGGTGATACCGGGGTCGACGGTCGCACCACGGACGTTGGTCAGCGGGATGGTCAGGCGGCTCTTCAGGGCCCAGAGCTTGTCGAGACCCTCGATCAGGACGACGAGGTCGTCGCCTTCGATGCGGACCAGTGCCATGTCGGTTTCCTTGTCGGGCGGGGGTCGGGCAGGAGTCGGGCGGGGGTCGGCGGCGAGCCGGGGGGGCGAGCCGGGGGCGAGTCAGGCGCGGGGATCGAGGCGTTGGGACAGCGCGGTGCCCGCGCCGTCGGGGTTTCCGCGCAGGAGGATGCCCAGCGCGGCGGACGTGAGGGCGACGGCCAGGTCGGCGGGGATGCCGAGCGCACCGGCGATCGCCCGGTCGACGGCGGCCAGCGCGGCCTCCACCTCGGCGGCGACCTCCTCGTCGGCCGGCGCCCGTTCGGCCGCGGCGAGCAGCAGCAGACCGAGGTCGGCCGAGGTGACGAGCCGCAGCGCGGTCGCGGCATCCGTTGCCGCGCCGAGCGCGTCGACCAGCGGACCGACATCGTCGGCGCGGTGACGGCGCAAGGCGACCAGATAGAGGCCGCGCTTGCTGCCGAACGTCTTGTACAGGCTGTTGCGGTGCACGCCGAGGTGCGTGACGAGATCGTCGACGGACACCCCGTCGTACGCGCGGCTGCCGAACAGCTTGACGGCCGCGTGCACGGCCTGATCCTCGTCGAATGCCCTTGGCCTGCCCACGACATGACCATATTCGTTTGAGGAACGATCAGTCAAGAACGATCGTTCCTCAAACGTCGGCAGCGCTGCCGGCAACGCTGCCGGCCGTGGCGCCGGCCGTGCCGCCGACGGCACCGCCGGAGCCTCGGCCGGACCGTGCGCCGCGGGTCACGGCCGGCGCGTGAAGGACGCCCGCGCGAACGCGCCGGGGGCCGGGCCCGTCTCCGCCAGGAGGCGGCCGTGCGGGGACCAGAGGGCCGAGCGGCCCGAGGTCCGGCCGAAGCCTTCGCCGGTGGGACCCGCGAAGGCCGCCGTCGCCGTCCATACGGCGTGCGTCGCGGCCACCCGGCGGGCGCGGGTCGCGTGGAGGGCGGACTCATGGCCGGCGTGGACCACCCCGGCGACGTACGCGTCCATGCCCAACGCCGCCGTCCGCGCCGCGTGTTCGGGGACGCCCGTGTCGCGGCAGACCGCCAGGCCCAGGCGCCAGCCGTCGACCTCGGTCACCGCGGGCTCCCCGGGTACGAAGCGCGCCGCCTCGCTCTCGTGCAGGTGGACCTTGCCGTACGCCACGCGCGCGCCGTCGCCCGCCACCGCCAGGACGCCGATCCGCGGGCCCGGTACCGGCGCGCCCGCCAGGGCCACCGCCCCGGTCTCCGCGCAGGCGGCGACGAGCGGGGCCAGCCGTTCGTCGTCCGGCGGGACCGGCGCCGCGTCCAGGTGGTACCCCGTCAGCGACATCTCCGGGAAGACCACCACCCGCGCGCCCGCCGCCGCCCGTACCGCCGCCGCGTGGGCCACGGCGTTCGCCCGCACGTCGTACGGCACACACCTCGGCTGCGCCACCGCGACACTCAGGGACCTCTCGCCGCTCAGGGGCACCTCGCCCCTCAGCGGCACGTGATCCTCCGGCCGCCGGTTGTCACGGTGCCGTCTTCGGGCGGCCCAGTACGAAGGTCTGGATGGCCAGCACCGCGGCGCCCCTCGCCCAGTCGTTGAAGTCGGAGATCTTGGTCTCCAGGGCGACCGGCTCCGCCAGCGGGTGGCGGTTGGCCGCGATCGCCTCGCCGATCGCCTCCCCCGCGACCTCCACCAGGCCCACCCCCTCCCCCGCCAGCAGAATCTTCTGCGGCATCGCGAAGTTGGCGATCTGCGCCACCACCGTACCCAGCGCGCGCCCCGCCTCGTCGATCACGCGGGCCGCCAACGGGTCGGCCTTCGCGGCCAGTTCGAGGATCTCCTCGTACGTGTGGGGGCGGCCGGTCGCCGCCGCGACCTGGTAGCGGATGCTCGGGATCGTCAGCAGCGCGACGGCGCTGCCCCGGTCGCCGTCCGGGGTCAGCGGGCCGTTCGGGTTGATGATCCAGCGGCGCCCGATCCCGTGGCCGTCGTCGGCCGAGCGGACCAGCCGCCCGCCGATGACCAGGCCGTACCCGATCCCCGCGCCGATGGTGAGCACCGCGAAGCGCTCCAGCCCCCGGCCGGCCCCGAACCACGCCTCCGACTCGACCAGCGCGGCCACATCGTTCTCGACCACCACGGGCAACTCCGTACGCCCTTCGAGGAGATCGGGGAAGGGGACCGCCTCCCAGCCCAGATACGGGGAGGTGACCATTCGCTCCGGACCCACGACATGGCCGCCCAGCCCCACCCCGATCCCGGCCAGGCGGGGGAAGCCGGCGGCGAAGTCCGAGGCCAGGGCGTGCAGCAGCGCCGCCACGGCGGACGGTTCACGGGTACGGAGCGGAGCCTCCCGGGCCGCGACGACCGTGCTCCGCAGGTCGGTCACCACCCCGTACACCGTGTCCTCGGTGATCTTGAAGCCCGCGAAGAAGCGGGAGTCAGCGACCACATCCAGCGGCTGCGAGGGGCGGCCCTGCCGGGAGGAGGGGGCGGGGGGCGGGGGTGCCGGCGGGGCCGACGGTGCGGTGACGACCGCGTCCTCCACCAGCAGGCCCGATTCGATCAGCGGCTTGGTGAGCCGGGTGAGACTGCCCGCCGACAGGTTCAGCTTCCTGGCGATCTCACTGCGCGACACGGGGCCGTGCGTCAGCACCTCGATCGCCACCGCCCGCTCGGCGGCGCTCAGCGGGGCCCAACTGGCGGCGCGCATGCGCGGGTTCCCCTCGTTCGGGTCGTACGGACGACTCCTCGCGGAGCCTGTGACGGTGCCCCTCACCGGCCCCTCGCCGACTTCTCGTCGCCATCGTAACCAGGAGCGGCATCAGGTCTACTTTATTCCGCAGCAGAAGTAAATGCATGTCGTGGCGAGCATCCGGGGCGGGCGCCGGGGGGACATCCGGCGCAGCAAGCCGTCCGTGCAGAACCCTTGACGCGGCGATTCTTTCACCGCGAAAGTAACCCCACCCCACCCACCCCGAGGACGCGTCACGGACAAGGGAGTCTCTGATGGCCGCTCCGGCACCAGCCCCTCCGGCACCAGCCCGACCACCACAGGCCCCGCCCCGGCGCGGCGACGGCGCCCTCGCCGCGCTCTTCATCGGGCCCGCCCTCCTCGGCTTCCTGGTCTTCCTGCTCTGGCCCACCCTGCGCGGCGTCTACCTCAGCTTCACCCGCTACAACCTGCTCACCCCCGCCGAGTGGGTCGGCCTCGACAACTACCGGCGGATGGCCGACGACCCCATCTTCTGGAACTCCCTGCGCGTCACCCTCACGTACGTCGTCATCAACATCGGCGTCCAGACGGCCGCCGCCCTCTGCATCGCCGTGCTCATGCAGCGGCTCACCACCTCCGCCCTCCTCCGCTCCGTCGTCCTCACCCCGTACCTCGTCTCCAACGTCGTCGCGGGCGTCGTCTTCCTCTGGATCCTCGACACCCAGCTCGGCATCGGCAACGAGATCCTGGGCGCGCTCGGCTTCGACCGGATCCCGTTCCTCGCCGGCCAGGAGTGGGTGATCCCCAGCGTCGCGCTGATCAACGTATGGCGGCACGTCGGCTATACGGCCCTGCTGCTCTTCGCCGGGCTCCAGGCCATCCCCGGCGAGATGTACGAGGCCGCGCGGATGGACGGGGCCGGGGAGATACGGATGTTCCGGCGGATCTCGCTGCCCCTGCTGCGGCCCGTGCTCGCGGTGGTCCTGATCATGACGGTCATCGGCTCTTTCCAGGTCTTCGACACCGTCGCCGTCGCCACCAGCGGCCCCGGCGGCCCGGCCAACGCCAGCAATGTGCTCCAGCTCTACATCTACGACTCGGCCTTCGGGCGCTTCCAGTTCGGCTACGCCTCCGCCATGTCCGTGGCGCTGCTGGCCGTGCTGAGCGTGATCACGATCATCCAGTACCGGGTCACCCGGGCCGGCGAAACGGACCTCGCCTGATGCACATCACCCCGGACCCCGTACCGGCTCCCGTCGCCGTTCCCGATCCCGATCCCGTCCCGGCCCCCGTACCCGATCCCGCCCGGGAGGGCCGCTCCGCCCCCGGCGGCCCCGCCCCGTACGCGACGAAGGTACGGCGCCGCCCCTCCCCGGGCCGGATCGCCGCCTGGGCCGTGATGGGTGCCGTCGTCCTCATCACCCTGCTGCCGTTCTACTGGATCGCCCGTACCGCCCTCTCCTCCAACGCCGCGCTCGTCACCGACCCGGCCAGCCCCCTCCCCGTGGACTTCGGCTGGGGCGGGTTCGAGCGGGTCTTCGGGCTCCAGACGACGGAGGAGGCGCTGGCCCAGGGCGGCTCGGGCGGTTCCCTCGACTTCTGGCGGTATCTCTTCAACTCCACCGTCGTGGCGACCCTCGTGACGGTCTGTCAGATCACCTTCTCCGCCATGGCCGCCTACGCCTTCGCCCGGCTCCGCTGGCGCGGCCGGGACCGGGTCTTCGCGCTCTTCCTCGCCGGGCTGATGGTGCCGTCGATCTTCACCCTGCTGCCGAACTTCGTCCTGATCAAGCAGATGGGCCTGGTGGACACCCTCCTCGGGATCGCCCTGCCGACGATGTTCATGACGCCGTTCGCGGTCTTCTTCCTCCGCCAGTTCTTCCTCAACCTCCCCCACGAACTGGAGGAGGCCGCACTGCTCGACGGGGCGGGAAAGGCACGGATCTTCTTCCGGCTCGCCCTGCCCATGGCATCCGCCCCGATGGCCACCCTGGGCCTGCTCACCTACATCACGGCGTGGAACGACTACTTCTGGCCGCTGATGGTCTCGTACACCGACAGCTCCCGCGTCCTGACCGTGGCCCTCTCGATCTTCCGCTCCCAGACCCCGCAGACGGGCACGGACTGGGCCGGGCTGATGGCCGCGACGCTCGTCGCCGCGCTGCCGATGCTCGTGCTCTTCGCGGTCTTCGCACGCCGGATCGTGAACTCCATCGGCTTCACGGGGCTCAAGTGACCTTTCCGGAAAAGGAGGCTGGAACCATGCGCCCCACCCTCGTCGACCACCCCACCCTCGTCAGCCGCCCCGCCCTCGTCAGCCGCGCCGCCACCGCCCGAGCCCGCTCCGTCGCCCTCCCGCTCACCCTCTCCCTCTCCCTCCTCGCCACCGGCTGCGCCTCCCTCGTCGGCACCGGCTCCACCGGCGACGGCGCCGACTCCGCCGCCGCCCGCCGCACCGTCTCGTACTGGCTCTGGGACTCCAACCAGCTCCCCGGCTACCAGCGGTGCGCCACCGCCTTCGAAGCGGCCGACCCGGGCACCAAGGTGAAGATCTCCCAGATCGGCTGGGACGACTACTGGACCAAGCTCACCGCCAGCATGATCGCGGGCACCGAACCGGACGTCTTCACCGACCACATCACCAAGTTCGCGCAATTCGTCGACCTGGACGTCCTCGCCCCGCTCGACCTGCTCCCCGCCACCCGGTCCATCAAGGACTCCGACTACCAGCCCGGCCTCGCCGCCTCCTGGACCGGGCAGGACGGGCACCGCTACGGCGCGCCCAAGGACTGGGACACCGTCGCCATGTTCTACGACAAGAAGAAGACCGACGCCGCCGGGATCTCCGCCGAAACCCTCAACTCCCTCGACTGGAACCCCGTCGACGGCGGCACCTTCGAGAAGACCATCGCCCGCCTCACCGTCGACACCGAAGGCCGGCGCGGCGACGAACCCGGCTTCGACCGGCACAGCGTGGCCACGTACGGGCTGGCCGGCAATGACGCGGGCGAGGAGAACGGGCAGACCCAGTGGAGCGCCTTCACCGGCTCCGCCGGGTGGAGCTACACCGACAAGAAGGCCTGGGGCACGCACTACAACTACGACCAGAAGAGCTTCCAGTCCACGATCGACTGGTACTTCGGCCTCGCGGAGAAGGGGTATCTCGCCCCGTACACCGTCTTCTCCAAGTCCAACAAGGCTGACGTACAGCTCGGTTCCGGCCAGGCCGCCATCGCCCTGCACGGCGCCTGGATGACCCGGACCATCTACAACTTCCCGAAGATCGAGGCCCGCACCGCCCTCACCCCCGTCGGCCCCTCCGGAAAGCGCGCCACCATGCGGAACGGCCTCGCCGACTCCCTCACCCGGCGCGGCGCGCGCAAACCCGCCGCGCAGCGCTGGGTCGCGTACCTCGCCTCCGACGCCTGCCAGAAGGAGGTCGGGAAACAGGGCATCGTCTTCCCGGCCTCCAAGGCGGGTACGGAGGTGGCGGTCGCGGCGTACCGGAAGCAGGGCATCGACGTCACGGCGTTCACCCGGCCGATCGCCGACGGGACGACGTTCTCGTTCCCGGTCACCAACTACGCGGCCGACGTCAACGCCCTCATGCGCCCCGCCATCCAGAACGTGTACGCCAACGGCGCCCCCGCGAGCAGCCTCACCACGACCAACCGGCAGATCAACCGCATCCTCGCGCAGGACGACGGCAACCGCTGAATCCCCCCGCACTCATCGAAAGGTGTTCCATGTCGCTGCCTTCCCCCTCCTCCCCCTTCTCCCTCGGCATCGTCGGCGCCGGCCAGTTCGCCGGCCAGTTCGCGAAGCTCTGGCGCCTCCACCCCGGCGTCGGCGCCATCCTCGCCACCGACCTGCTCCCCGAGCGCGCCGAGAAGCTCGTCGCCGAGTGCGACCTCGACGGCACCGTGCCCTCCTTCGAGGCCATGCTCGCCTCCGACGTCGACGCGGTCGGGATCTTCACCCAGCGCTGGACCCACGGCCCGCTCGTCGTCCAGGCGCTGCGGGCCGGCAAGCACGTGTACTCGGCGGTGCCGATGGCGGTCTCGGAGGAGGAGATCGCCGCCATCATCGAGGCCGTACGGGAGACCGGGCTGACGTACATGATGGGCGAGACCAGTCAGTACAACCCGGCCACCGTGTACGCCCGTGACCAGGTCGCCGCGGGCGCCTTCGGCCGGATCTTCCATGCCGAGGGCGACTATGTGCACGACATGGACCTGGGGTTCTACGACGCGTACCGGTACAGCGGCGGCGAGGGGTGGAAGGCGACGGCCAGCTATCCGCCCCTCCTCTACCCGACGCACTCGGTGGGCGGGGTGCTCGGGGCGTGGCGTACGCACGCGGTGAGCGTGTCGGCGATCGGGGTACGGGACGAGCGGGGCGACGGGGTCTTCGACAAGGACGTCAGCCAGTTCGACAACGACTTCTCGAACGCCACGGCGCTCTTCGAGGTCGCGGGCGGCGGCTCGTTCCGTATCAACGAGTTCCGGCGGGTCGGCTACCCCTCGCACATCCGGGAGTCGCGCTTCCGGTTCTTCGGTACGGAGGGGAGCCTGGAGCAGCTCGCCACAGTCAGCGTCTGGCAGGACAAGGAGGGCGTCCAGGACGTCACCGACCACCTGCGGCCGAAGCCCACGCTCTCCCCGGACGACCCGTCGCTCGCCCATGTGTCGCCCGCGCTGCGCGACGCGTTCACCTCCGGCTCGGCGCCGGTGCACGACCGGTCGCGGCTGCCCGCCGAGTTCGCGAACGTCACCAACGGCCACGAGGGCAGCCACCACTTCCTCGCGGACGACTTCGTCCGGGCGGTGGCCACCGGCACCCTGCCCCCGGTCAACGCGTGGGTCGCGGCCCGCTACACGCTGCCGGGGATCGTCGCGCACGCGTCGGCCCTCAAGGGCGGGGAACGCCTCCCGATCCCGGACTTCGGCGACGCGCCCGGCGCGCCTGGCGTTTCGGAGGGGTGAGCCGGGGCGGCTGAGGGCCCGGGTACGTCGGAGGGGTGAGCCGGGGCGGTCCCGCCGCTCCGGTCACAGGGCGGCGAGGCGGTGGGCGAGCGCCCGCAGTCCGGCGAGCCGGTGGGCGTCGTACGCGAACGAGAGCCGGTGTCCCGTACGCGGGATGATCGTCACCCGGGGCCGTATCCCGCTGCTGAACTCCAGCCTGGGCTCCTGCCAGGCGTGGTAGCGGTGGGTCTCGGGGAGCCCGAACACCTCCAGTACGTTGCCGTCGAAGACCAGCAAGGCGTTCTCGTTCGCTTGCGCTTCGTACCAAAGCATGGACGGGAGGCTAGACGAGCGGCGACGGGGCGGAACAGGCGGGTCCACTCCGGTTCCGAAAGGTCCGGACCTTCCTGTTCCGCCCCGTCAGCGGGGGGAAAGCGGCAGTCGGGGGCCGCCGGCATCACCCCGGCACATCACCCCGGCGTCACCCGGCCGACCGCGACGCCCCCTCGGCACCGGCATCGGCACCCGCACCGGCTTCGGCCTCCGCGCCCGCGCCAGCGCCCGCTTCCGCCTCCGCCTTCGCCGCCTCCCGGCGTCCCGCCACCGCGCTGCCGACGAGCACCGCCGCCAGCGACGCCAGGATCAGCACGATCACCGCCGTGTGGCCCCACCGTACGGCGCTGCCCAGCAGGAAGCCCGCGACGCCGAAGTCCGCGTCGGAGAAGGTGGAGTTGGCGAGGCCGACATCGCCCAGGAAGGGCAGGACGAGCAGCGGCAGGAAGGTGATCATCAGGCCGTTGGTCATGGCGCCGAGCACCGCGCCGCGCCGCCCGCCGGTCGCGTTGCCGATGACGCCGGACGCGGCGCCCGTCATGAAGTGCGCGACGATGCCCGGGATGATGATCGTGCCGCCGACCGCGACCAGCACGCCCATGCCGATCAGGCCGCCGACGAAGCTGGCGAGGAAGCCGACCAGGACGGCGTTGGGGGCGAAGGTGAAGACGATCGGGACGTCGAGCGCGGGCTTGGCGTTGGGGACCAGCTTCTCGGAGATGCCCTTGAACGCGGGGATGATCTCGGCCAGGACGACCCGGACACCGGCGAGGATGATGAAGACACCGGCGGAGAACTTTCCGGCCTGCATGACCGACCAGAGCAGGTACCACTGGCCGCCGCTCAGCTTCTCCTCGACGTACCCCGCGCCCGCGATCACCGTCACCAGCAGGTAGATGACGCCCATCGAGACGGCGATCACGACGGTGGTGTCGCGGAGGAAGCCGAGGTTCTTGGGGATCTTCAGGTCCTCGGTGGACTTGCTCGTGTCACCGGCGAGCTTGCCGACCAGGCCGCTGGTGGCGATGCCGAAGTTGCCGGTGTGGCCCAGCGCCACGTTGTCCTGCTTCGTGACCCGCCGCATCCACGGCTGGACGAGCGCGGGCGAGAGGGTGGTGACCAGGCCCTGCGCGAGGGCGCCCCAGAGGATCGCCTGCCAGGTGCTGAAGCCGTTCGCGATCAGGATCACGGCGATCATCGCGGCGAGGTAGAGCGCGACATGGCCGGACATGTAGATGAACTTGAACCGGGTGAAGCGCGCCAGCAGCACGTTGACGACCATGCCGAAGAAGAAGATCAGCGCGGCCTGCGAACCGTAGTCGGTGAGGACCTTGCCGACGATGGCCTCGTTGTTCGGCACGACGCCCTGGACGCCGAAGGCGTGCTGGAACATCTCGCCGAACGGGGTGAGCGCGTCGGAGACGACCCCCGCGCCGGCGGCGAGCACCAGGAATCCGACGAAGGCCTTGATGGTGCCCTTGAGGGTGTCGGAGAGGGACTTGCGCTGGAGCACGAGGCCCAGCAGCGCGATCAGCCCGATGATGACGGACGGCTCACGGAATATGTCGACGAAGGTGTTGAGAACGCTGTTCATGGCGGAAACGCCTCTCCACGGGCACGGCGGAGCCGTGATCGGTGTGGTGGGTCACTGAGTTCGCCGGCGCCGGGGGGAGGCGCGCGGCGACGAAGAGAGGGCGCCCGCGTCGGAGCAGCCCGCATCAGGAAAGGGGCGGGCCGGAGCGGCCCGCGCGGAAGGTGGGCGGGCCGGAGCGGCCCGGGTCAGGAGGCGGGCGGGCCGGAGCGGCCCGCGCCGGAAGGCGGGCGGGTCAGAGCAGCCCGTGGCGCCCGGCCGCGGCCTTGACCGCCTCGCGGAGCTCGTCCTTGTCGATGATGCTGTCGAGCACCACGACATCGCCGAGCCCCTGCGCGGCCTCCGCCAGGTCCTTCGCGACGAAGAACACATCGGCGCTCTCCGGTCCCGCCGAGCTGATGTCGGTGTGTTCCACCGTGACATCGGGGAGCTGGAGCTCCCGCACGATGTCCTCGATGTTCATCCGCACCATGAAGCTGCTGCCGAGCCCGGTACTGCACATGGCCAGGAACTTCGTCATCGCGATGCACGCTCCTCGAATCGAGTGATCAACTGGGTGACATCGGCGGCGGAGCGTGCGGCGCGCAGCGCGTCGCGGGTCTCCGTGTCCGACAGAATGCGGGCCAGGGACGCCATGGCCTGGGTGTGCGCGGCGGTGTCGGCCGCGGCGAAGCAGAAGTAGAGGTCGACCGAATGCTCCGGCAGACCGAGCAGCGGGGCGGGCCGCTCGGTGAGCCGGAGCATCGAGATCGCGGTCCGTACGGCGCCGGCCTCGGGGCGGGCGTGGGCGAGCGCGATCCCGTACCCGAGGTTGATGTACGTACCGCCGGCGGCGATCGCGTCGATCATGGCGTCCACGTAGCCGGGGGTGATGTCACCGGCGGCGAGGAGGGGTTCGGCGGCCCGGGTGACGGCCTGGCGCCACTCCAGGACCTCACTGGAGAAACGTATCTTCTCCTCGGTCAGCACTTCACTGAGCATGAGCATGGGGACAGACTCCGTACGTTTACAGGGCTACCGGGCACCTACGGTCAAGCGGCACCCGCGATCATTCGGCAGCGTCGTCCGCCCGGCACCGGCGGCCACCCGGCACCGCCGGTCACCCGGCGTCATCGGCGACGATGTCGAAGGACAGCTCCGCCGTCTCCGGCAGGAACTTCGACGTCCCGTGGATCACGGGTTTCCGGTCGAGGTCGAACACCCGCGAGGTCGCGAGGAGCAGCGGCGACCCCGGCTCGACCCCGAGCAGCTCCGCCTCGCGCCGGTCGCAGGTGTGCAGCCCGACGACGATCTCGTTCCGGGCCAGCAGCACGTCGTGGTGGGCGCGCAGGTAGGCGTAGAGCGAGGTGGCGGTGAAGTCGGCGGTCAGGACATCGGCGAACCGTTCCTCCTCCACATACGACTCCGCGAGGTGGTGCGTGACCCCGTTCACCCGGCGCAACCGCTCCAGCCGTACGACCGAGGCCGCCGGGCTGATGTCCAGCGCCGCCCCGAGCCGCGCGCCCGCGAGCGTCCGCTCCTGGACGAGCACCTCGGAGGTGACGGTGTGGCCCTGCCGGGTCATCTGGGTGAAGAACCCGGTGACCTCGCTGACGAACCGCTCCCGGTGCTTCAGCGCGTACCGGGGCCGGGTGACGAAGGTGCCCCGGCCGTGCTCCCGGATGAGATGCCCGTCGTGGACCAGCTCCTCCACGGCCCGGCGCAGTGTGATGCGGCTCACCGCGTACTCCTCACAGAGCGCGGCCTCCGGTGGAAGCCGACCGCCCACGGGAAGACCGCTCACCCGGCGCAGCAGGTGGTCCCGTACCTGCGCGTACTTGTGCTCGGCCATCCATGGTCTCCTCATCGAGCCCCTGTTGTCATCAAGACGTCATGATGACTAGAACCCCAGAAGACGTCAATAGGCAATTCTCCCGTAACGCGCGACTGCCTCATCTGAGGCGTGATCAGCTCTGACCAGGCGAGATGGACGCGGTCACCGCTCCCCGGCGAAAGACGGCGCGGCGCGGAGTCATCATGACGTCATGACCTCTGCCGCTTGTCAGGCCGGCCGCACCGTGGAGAGTTGTACGAGCAGGAGGAGCAGCCGGTAGGCGTCGGTGAAGGCGTCCACGATGAAGGTGACCGTACGGCCGCCGTCGGGGCCGGTGCGGGTGACGCCGGGGACCAGGGTCGCCAGGTCGACCATGTGCGGCTCCGTGAAGTCGACCTCGACGTCGAACGGGCCGTCCAGGACCAGCGGCGGGACCGAGGCCCGGCGCGTGATCGCCTCGGCGGCGGCCCGGCGCAGCCGTTCGCGGGCCTCCTCCGGGTGGAGGGTGACCGCGGCGGCCTGGGCCAGCGCCTGCTTGACGGGCACCGTCACGGCGGTGGGGATCAGCTCCCGTACCTCCGCGCAGGCGGTGTCGTCGCCGCTGAGCAGCACCACCGGCACCCCCAGCGCCCCGGCCATCGCCGCGTTGAGCCCGATCTCGCCGAGGGAGCGCCCGGCGACCCGGACGTCGAGGATGTTGCCGTTCATCGTGTGCGCGACCACGGCGGGCCCGACGCCGGCCCGTGCGTGATAGCCGACGAACAGGACGGCTTCCGTCTCCGCGTCGATCCCGCCGAGCATGCCGTACGGGCGCGGCTTGCCCCGTACGAGCTGGGCCCGGCGGTCGAGTTCGGCCGGCAGGAGGTTGCGGAACGTCCCGTGCGCGTCCGCGACCCGCACCGTGGCGGTGGGCTCGGCGTCGAGGACACCGGCGACGACGGCGTTGGCCTCGGCCGTCATCAACGCGCGCCCATGGGCGTAGTCGTGGCGATCCGGGTTCATCTCGGAAGGGTGCACGAGCCCCGAGATGCCCTCCATGTCGACTGAGATGAGCACCTTCATGATGCGGCCACCCTATGGCTTGGTTGAGCCTTCACCTACGGGCTCGCCCCACTTGATAGGCAAGTGTTCACTTGCCTATCGTGGTGGGTATGACGGAGGATGTCTTCAAGGCCCTCGCCGACCCCACCCGCCGGCACATCCTGGACGAACTGGTGGAACGGGACGGCCAGACCCTGTTCGAGATATGCGCGCGGCTGGTGACCAAGCACGGTCTGAGCCTGACGCGGCAGGCGGTCAGCCAGCATCTGGCCGTCCTCGAAACGGCCGGGCTGGTCCGTACGCGGCGCCAGGGCCGGTACAAGTTCCACGACCTGAACACCGAACCCCTTGAGCGCATCGTCACCCGGTGGCTCAGGCCCGACGCACCGGAGAGCACCCCATGAGGATCCACCTGACCAGCGTCTTCGTCGACGACCAGGAGAAGGCGCTGCGCTTCTACACCGACCTGCTCGGCTTCGAGAAGAAGGCCGACGTCCCCGTGGGCGACGACCGCTGGCTGACCGTGGTGTCGCCGGAGGACCCCGGCGGAACCGAACTCCTGCTGGAGCCCGACGGCCACCCGGCGGTACGCCCGTACAAGACCGCCCTGGTCGAGGACGGCATCCCGGCCACCGCCTTCGCCGTGGACGACGTACGGACGGAGTACGAACGGCTGCGCGCCCTCGGCGTCCGCTTCACCCAGGAGCCGCTGGACCTGGGCAAGGTCACCACGGCCGTCCTGGACGACACCTGCGGAAACCTGATCCAGATCATGCACGTCTCGTGAGATGAACGACCGGGAAGAGACGCGAACGGGACCCGAACGGGATATTCGCGAGCAGCGAATGTAAATGTCCCATTACGGGGAAGTTCCTTCCCATGAACCACGACGCCCCCACGAAGCACCACGACGAACAGCGCGATCCGGCGGGCCGCTCCGTCACCTTCCGGCTGCCCAGCCACCCCCGCAGCGTCGGCCGCGCCCGCGAAGTCCTGCACAACCGGATCGGGTTGACCGGCGACCCCGGCGAGACCGCGGCCCTGCTCCTCTCGGAGCTGGTCACCAACGCGCTGCGGCACGGCAGTCCACCCGGCCGGGAGATCGCCGTCACCCTCTACCGGGCCGACGGGGTGTTCCGGGTGGAGGTCGAGGACGCGGGCGAGTCGCTGCCGAACCCGCGCGTCCCGGGGGTCGAGGACGAACGCGGGCGGGGCCTCGCCCTGGTCGCCGCGCTCGCCGACGACTGGGGCGTCACCCCGCGCCGGGGTCCGGGGAAACGGGTCTGGGCGCTGCTGAAGGTGCCGGGTGGCGGGGCGGGGGCGACCGATCCCGGGGACGGAGGACGGGGCGGACCGGGGGCCTCCGGGTGAGTCCGCGCCGGCGCCCGCGCTCACGTACGCGCCCGCGCCCGCGCCCGCGCTCAGTACAGCGCCAAGTCGACCACCAGCGACCGGTGATCGGTGTCCGCCAGATCCAGGAAGCGGGCGCCCCGTACCGCGAAGTCGTCACTGACCAGCACATGGTCGATCTGCGCACCCAGCGGACGCGGCACGTCGGCCGGCCAGGAGGGCGTACGGCCGGCCCCGCCCAGGAGCGCCCCGTCGCGCAGCCGGCCCGCGTCCAGGAGGGCCCGGAAGGCGGCGTGGTCGCGGGTGGCGTTGAAGTCGCCCGCGAGGATCACCGGCGCCCCGGCCGCCCGCTCCCCGGCGGCGTACGTACGGATACGGTCCAGCTCCGTGCGCCAGTGGGCGACCATGCCCGGGATCGGCGGCAGCGGATGGGCGAGCTGGAGCTGGACCGTACGGCCGCCGACGCGCGCCGCGGCGCCGGGCATGGCGAGCGTGCCCGGGATGCCCGGCGTGTCGGTGAGCGGGAAGCGGGAGAGGATCGAGGAGCCCTCCGCGCCGCTCGCCGCGACGACGTTGCGGTACGGGTAGTCGGCGCGCGGGATCCGCTCGGTGAGCAGCCGGACGCAGGCGTACTCGCACTCCTGGACGAAGACCAGGTCCGGCCGTTCGCGCCGGATCGCGTCGACGAGGCCCTCCGCCGCGTGCCCGAACTCGACATTGGACGTCAGCACGCGGATCGCCACCGGCCCCGTCCCGCCCCCGCCCCCGGGCGCCGTCCCCGCCTCGGACGCCTCCTCGGGCCCTCCGCCACCCACCGCCCGCGCCTGCGCGACCGGGCCGGGGCCGGGGAAGGCGTCGCCCGCCGGCCCCGTGTCGTACGGCCGCAGAAACCATCCGGCGGCGCCCAGCACCACCAGCGCCCACGCGGTCCCGGCGCGCCAGCGCAGCAGCGCGGCGAGGGACAGCGCGAGCCCGGCGGGAACGAGCAGCCAGGGCAGGAACGCGAGGAGCTGCGGTACGGGCGTGACGCCGTCGGTGCCGGCGGCGCGGCAGGCGAGGAGCACGGTGGCGGCGAGGAGGAAGAGCCCGGTGGCCCCGACGAGCAGGCGCTGCGGGAGCGGCCGGGAGAGCGGCGGTGGCGACGGAACCGGCAACGGAACCGGCGACGGCGGTGGCGCGGGCGACGAGGCAGGGGAGCCGGAGGAGGCGTCGGAGAAGCCGGATGAGAAGCCGGATGAGAAGTCGGACGAGGAGTCGGATGAGAAGTCGGAGGAAGAGCCGGTCAAGGAAACGAAGCCTCTCGCTCAGACTGCTGGAAGCCCCCATACTTCCGCACGCACGGTCGCCATAGACACGTGAATGCGGGAACAGCGACCTCAACCGCTGTTCCCGCGAGGGTGGGTGGCGGATGGTCCGCGTACCGCGGAACCCTCTGCCGTGCCGTCAGGTTCTGGCGCCGTACCCGGATCCGCCCCGGGATCCTCCGCCGGCTCCGAATCCGTAGCGGTCGTTGGCCAGCGCCCAGATGATGAACGCCGACAGGGCCATGCCCACGACGGCCCAGACCGGCTGGCGTGGCAGGTACATGAACTGCGCGACCAGGTTCAGCGCCGCGATGGCGATACCCGCGTACCGTGCCCACCCCATCCGGGCGAGGAGCGCGAAACCCACGCACGCGAGGACGATGCCGATCGCGATGTGGATCCAGCCCCACGACGTCAGGTTGAACGTGTAGGCGTAACCGGTGAGGCGGCGCAGGATCGAGTCGTGCCTGACCGCCGCCACCCCCTGAAGAATGTTCGTGGCGCCCGTCACCAGCATCAGAACGCCGGCGAACAAGCTACCGCCAAGTGCCCAGGCGGCCTTCCTTTCCGCATGAGCGCCGGTGCCGTGTCCAACCCCGGTACCCATGCCCGTACCCATGCCTGTACCAGTACCTGTGCCTGTGCCCATGCCCGTAGTGGGGGGCCGCTGTGCTGTGTTCTGGCTCATACCCCCATACTGCTCCGAATGGGACAAAAGGGATATTCGGAGGGGTGTTATCGGCATAAAGATTGAGTAAAGTCCGGCGAGGCGGGTGGTGACCCGGGTGTTCTGACGGAGGGTTCCCCGCCCGTACCACCCCCCGCTTCCCCGCCCCGCGCTCCCCCGCCCCGGCCGCGCAGCCGCCGCGTCAGCCACACCGCCGGCCACCCCGCCAGGGCGAGCAGCAGCCCGGCGGCGAGCAGGGCCCAGCCACAGACACGGAGCGAGCCGGTCAGCGCGTCGTAGAAGGCGGCAGCGGCCTGCCGGTCGCCGTCGTCCGGCAGGTCCTGGAGTACGGTCGCCCGCGCCACCGCGACGGCCACCACCAGCAGCGCCCCGCCCGCCGCCACCGCGAGACCGGCCCCGCTCACCGCCCGGCTCCGCCGCCCCGCCGCCGCGAGCGCCACCGCCCCCGCCGCGAGCAGCGCCGTCCCCACGGCCGGCCAGATCCCGGCGGCCCGCAGCCCCTGGACGACCTGCCGCCAGACCCCGAGCCCGTCGGCCTCCAGGACCACGATCCGGGTGTCCCGTACGGGGATCCGGTCGGCGAACGGCACCCCGTCGGAGATCAGTTGCGCCTTCACCTGCCGTACGACGGGCGCCAGGTCGAGCGTCACGGCGTTACCGCGCCCCTTGGACAGCGCCTCTTCCATGGTGGAGTGAGTGGCCCGTACGGCAGTGCGCCACGCGTTCTTGAACGCGGCGGAATCGGTGAACGACAACAAGGCGTCGTGCAGCAACGTACGCACCGCTCGCTCCAGGTCCGCCTGGAACGGCCCCGCGTCGAGCCCGCCGCTGTCGTGGATCTCCGTCATGACCTGCTCGGTGATCCGGTCCGCCAGCGCCTTCCGTACCGCCGGGTCGGCGGAGAGCGGCGCCGTCGCCGCGACGAAGCGGCGGGTGGTGCCGATCTCCAGACCGGTCCAGGCGGCGACCGCGCTGAGGGGGACGAGCAGCGTCAGCAGGAGGATCAGGGCGACGGAGAGAGCGGAACGGACGGAGGAAGCGGAGAACTTCGCGAGGAATGACCGGTGGCTGGTCCGCACCCTTCCAGCGAACGCGACGCCGCCGGACGGCGCTAGCGGTGCGCCGCCGACCCGGTGAGACATCGGCCGGCCCGGTGAGGCACCGGCCGGCCCGGCGCGGAAGGGGCGCGGCATGGCGCGGTTTGACGGGCGCGGCACCCGGGTGTGCCCTGGAGGGGGAGGGGCAAGGGAAGGAGTCCCGGTCATGGCCACACCTGTTCGGCTGCGCGGACGCCACCACGGCGCACCGCTCCGTCCGCAAGGAGCGCACCGCGTGTACACCCCGTCCCCCTCCCCCCGGCGCGGCGGGCGGGGCGGGCGGCTCTCCCCGCTCACGATCGGCGTCCCGCTCTTCCTGGGCATCTGTTACGGGGCGTACGCGCAGGCCATCGCGCGCAGCGGCGGCCCCGCGACCTGGGGCCAGCTCGCCCTGGCGCTGATCTCCGGCGCCGTCTTCGCGCTGCTGCTCTTCGCGCTGCTCAGGGTGGGGCACGCCCTGCCGCGCGAGGTGCGGGCCGCGGCCTGGGGGGTGCTGGTGGGCGGCTCCGTCGGCTTCCTCTACAGCCTCACCGGGCACAGCGTGCTGCTGTCGTCGGGGATCGGGCTGGCGATCGGCGCGGGTACGGCCGCCGCGGCCTTCTACCACTTCTACATGCGAGAACCCTGAGCCGGAGAGCCGGAAACGGTCGCGGGGGGCGCCCCCGGACGGCGGGGGGGGGCGGGG
>NZ_JBFBFB010000018.1:0-144098 GCF_040683935.1 Streptomyces sp. NPDC093085
GACTCTTTCGTGTCCGATTCCCCGTCGGAGCGGGGTTGCTTTCCAGTTCTTCGCTTTCGCGTTTTCCCTTTCCAGCGATTCCGACTCTACCAGATCCTTTCGGTCCTGATTCCCCGTCAGAAGGGGGGGCGTCTTCCCGGCCCTGCGGCCGTTCCGACGTTCCAAACCTTAGCGGACTCCGTGGGCGACTCATAATCGAGAGTTTCGAAATGAATTTCGGCATGCCGAAATTCATCCCCGCCTGGGGGCCATGCTGAGGTTGGGTGCCGCTGCTGCGGCTTGAGTGGCTGTCGTCGGCGCCGTACCGGCTCCGTGACAACTCGAAGAACTTTACGGACCGGCCGGGGGCGTGTCAAACCACTTGTTGCTCACCTTCTTGCCCCGGCTGGTGCCCCGGCCCGGCCGCCCCGCTCGGTGCGCTCAGTCCAGGTCGGTCAGGCGGCCGCCGGCGTCCGGCTGGGCCTGTTCCACGCGGCGGAGGAGGCGGATCAGCAGGTCGCCCAGGACGCCGCGTTCGTCTCCGGTGAGATCCTGGAGGAGCTCCTCCTCGAACTCCGAGGCCATGCGCATCGCCGCGAGCCACTTCGTGCGGCCCTCGTCCGTCAGCTCGACGATGACGCGGACCCGGTTGGTCTCGTCCCGGTCGCGGGTCACCAGGCCCTCGCCCGCCATGCGGTCGATGCGGTGTGTCATCGCGGCCGGGGTGAGGCCCAGGCGCTTCGCCAGGTCGCCGGGGCCCAGGCGGTAGGGGGAGCCCGAGAGCACCAGAGTCTTCAGGACTTCCCACTCGGTGTTGCTGATGCCCAGTTCGGCGACTTGCCTGCTGTACGCGACGTTCATCCGGCGGTTCAGCCGGCCCAGCGCCGAGACGACCTGCTCCACCTGGGGGTCGAGGTCGCGGAACTCCCGCTGATAGGCGGCGATCTGCTCGTCGAGGCTCGGCTCCTGGAGGCCCTGGGGGTCCTCGGGGCCGGGTTTCTCGGGGGTGTCGGGCATCGGGGCAGTATGCCACGCATCTCTGTTGGCGTTGAAGTCCTTCGATGTGTACCGTTTAGCTTCAAAGTTTAGCTTTGAAGTCTTGGGTGGTGAGTGTGAGCAGGGTGATGGACGCGTCCGCGGCGATGCGTCGGATCCAGGCGGGGAACGCGCTGAGCGCGTTCGGGCTCGGGTTCACGGTTCCGTATCTCTACGTGTACGTGGCGCAGGTGCGCGGGCTCGGGGCCGGTACGGCCGGGGTGGTGCTGGCGGTCTTCGCGCTGGCCGCGCTGGTGGTGCTGCCGTTCACCGGGCGGGTCATCGACCGGCGCGGGCCGCTGCCCGTGCTGGTCGGGGGCGCGCTGGTCGCCTCGGGCGGTGCGCTCGCCATGGGCGTGGCCGGGAGCGTGCCGACCGCCGTGGCCGCCGCCGCGCTGCTGGGGGCCGGGACCGCCGTGCTCCAGCCCGCCCTGGCCACGATGATCGTCCGGTCCTCCACCTCCGCGACCCGTACCCGGGCCTTCGCCACCCAGTTCTTCCTGGCCAACCTCGGGCTCGGGGTCGGCGGGCTGATCGGCGGGCAGCTCGTGGACGAGCACCGGCCCGGCACCTTTCTGCTTCTCTTCGCCGTCGAGGCGGTGATGTTCCTGGTGCTGGCCGGCATGGCCGCGACCGTACGGCTGCCCGGGGCGAGGGCGGTTCTGCCGGGGGTCTCGTCAGCGGCGGCGGTGGAGGGCGGGCTCCGGGGGGTGGTGCGGCACCGGGCGATGGTGTGGCTCTGCCTGCTGGGGTTCTTGGTCTTCTTCGCCTGTTACGGGCAGTTCGAGTCGGGGCTCGCCGCGTACGGTACGGAGGCCGCCGGGATCGGGCCCTCGACGCTCGGGGTCGCGCTCGCCGCCAATACCGCGGTGATCGTGGCCGCGCAGTTCGTCGTCCTGCGGCTGGTGGAGCGGCGCAGGAGGAGCCGGGTGATCGCGGTTGTCGGGGTGGTCTGGGCGTTCGCCTGGGCCGTCGCGGGGTTCGCGGGGCTCGGGCCGGGCGGGCAGGCGGTGGCGACCGCCGCGTTCGTCTCGACGTACGCGCTCCTCGGGCTCGGCGAGGCGATGCTCGCGCCGACGGTCGCGCCGCTGGTCGCCGATCTCGCGCCGGCCGGGGCTGTCGGGCGGTACAACTCAGCGTTCGCGCTGGTCAAGCAGGTCGCGCTGGCGGTCGGTCCGGCGGTGGGCGGGCCGATGGGGGCCGCGCTGCACGGGCCGTACATCGTGACGTTCGTGCTCTGTTCGCTCGGGGTCACCGTGCTGGCCCTGCGGCTCGGGCGGCTGCTCACCCCCGTACAGGATCAGCCGTCGGCGGCAGGCGGTTCGCGGGTGGTGGCGCAGGGGGCCGCGGCTCCCGGTGCCGCTCCCTCAGTGCGGGAGGGCGAATTCGCACCAGACGGCCTTGCCGCCCCCGGGCGTCCGGCGTGAGCCCCAGGACGAGGCGATCGTCGCGATGATGGAGATGCCGCGGCCCGCCTCGTCCGCCGGGTCGGCGCGGCGGCGCCGGGGCAGGTGGTCGTCGCCGTCCGTCACCTCGATGATCAGGCGGCGGTCCGTGCGGCGGAGTCTGAGGCGCATGGGCGGGGTGCCGTGCTGGAGGGAGTTGGCGACCAGTTCGCTGGTGGCGAGGACCCCCAGGTCGCGCAGTTCCACCGGGAAGCGCCAGGAGGAGAGGACGCCGGTCGCGAAGGCGCGGGCGCGCGGGGCGGCCTCGACGCCGCCGAGCAGGTCGAGCGCGGCGTTGTGGAAGAGCTCGGCGTCCGGGCCGGTGCGGGCGGGGTGCTGGAGGACGAGTACGGCGACGTCGTCGTCGTGGTCGTCGGTCACCCCGAGGGAGCGGATCAGCCGGTCGCAGACCACCTGGGGGGAGCCCTGGGCGCCGGAGAGCGCGCGTTCGAGGGCGGCGACGCCCTCGTCGATGTCCTCGCCCCGGCGTTCGACCAGGCCGTCGGTGTAGAGGACGGCGGTGGAGCCGGGCGGCAGGGCGATCGAGCCGGAGGTGTGGAGCCAGCCGCCGGTGCCGAGCGGCGGGCCCGTCGGGTCCTCGGCGCGCTCGACGGTGCCGTCCTCGGCGCGGACGAGGAGCGGCAGATGGCCGGCCGAGGAGTAGACGAGGCGGCCCTCGTTGGGGTCGTGGACGGCGTAGACGCAGGTGGCGATCTGGCTGGCGTCGATCTCGGCGGCGAGTCCGTCGAGGAGCTGGAGGACTTCGTGCGGCGGCAGGTCGAGCCGGGCGTAGGCGCGTACGGCCGTACGCAACTGGCCCATGACGGCGGCGGCGCGCACGCCCCGGCCCATCACGTCGCCGATGACGAGGGCGGTGCGTCCGGCGCCAAGGGTGATCACGTCGTACCAGTCGCCGCCGACCGCCGCGTCCGCGCCGCCGGGGCGGTAGGTGGCGGCGACACGGAGGTCGTCGGGCTGCTCCAGCTCCTGCGGGAGCAGGGAGCGCTGGAGGGTGACGACGGTGCGGTGCTGGCGGCGTTCGCTGGCGCGGAGGCGCTCGGCGGCTTCGGCGTGGTCGGTGACGTCGGCGGCGTAGATGAGGATGCCGGGGGCGCCCTGGCCGGTGACGGGGGTGCAGGTCACGGTGTACGAGCCGGCGGCGCGGGTGGTGCCTTCCTGGGCCTGGGCCTGGGCCTGGGCCTGGGCCTGGGCCTGGCTCTGCCCCTGGCTCTGGCTCTGTCCTTGGGCTTGGCTCTGCCCCTGGGCCTTGCGGGACTTGACGGTGCGGGAGGTGCCGCTGCGGAGCACCTGGTCGAGGAGGGGGAGCAGGCCCAGCTCGGCGAGCTCCGGGCAGCTTTCGGCCGCCGGGGCGCCCAGCGGGCGGGGGCCGAACGTCGCCGTGTACGCGGCGTTCACATACGCCAGACGGTGGTCGGAGCCGTACACCAGGGCGACGAGGGCGGGCAGTTCGCCGAGGATCTCCCGTACCGACAACTCCTCCAGGGAGGGCAGGGCCGGGGTGTCGTCCCCCTCCGGGCCGGTCTGCTGTTCGTACTCACCGCGGGCCGCCGGCACCGAACCGCGGTCCGTCCGCGCGGCGGCGCGGCGCTGTGTACCGGGGAGCCGGGCGCTCCAACGCGTGAAGTTCACGGATTCTCTGGCCTCATGGTGTCGGGTGTCGTGCGGTACGGGCGGTACGGGCGGTACGGAGAGCGGGGAGCGAGGGGGGAGTGAAGGCGGGCAGGGCGGGGCCGTATCACTCTGTGCAGATGTGAGCCCACCTATGGTCACACGTCCAGTGTGATCCACCGCACTGACAGGGGTGCCGGGGTCACGGGGTTGGCCGGGATCGTCCGGTCCGCCGCGCCGCGGGATCTGCCGGGGTCGCCGGCCTCATGCCTCCTCGGTTCCCTGGGGACGTTCTGTGTCCTGGGAACGCTTGGAGCCCCGGGATCGTTCGCTCCCGGCGGCGAGTTCGAATTCGGCGCGCGGGTGTTCCAGCGAACCGAGGGAGACGATCTCCCGTTTGAAGAGCCCGGACAGGGTCCATTCCGCGAGGATGCGGGCCTTCCTGTTGAAGGTGGGGACGCGCGCGAGGTGGTACACGCGGTGCATCAGCCAGGCCGGGTAGCCCTTGAGCTTGCGGCCGTAGACATGCGCGACACCCTTGTGGAGGCCGAGCGAGGCGACCGATCCCGCGTAGGCGTGACGGTAGTCCCGCAGGGGGGCGCCGCGCAGGGAAGCGAGGATGTTCCCGGCGAGAACTCTCGCCTGCCGGAGGGCGTGCTGCGCGTTCGGCGCGCACTCCTTGCCGGGTTCGTCCGAGGTCAGGTCGGGTACGCCGGCGGCGTCCCCGGCGGCCCAGGCGTGTTCGACCCCGTCGACGGCGAGGCTCGCCGTGCAGCGCAGCCGGCCGCGGTCGTCGAGGGGGAGGTCGGTGGCGGCGAGGACGGGGTGCGGCTTGACGCCGGCGGTCCAGACGACCGTACGGGTGGGGAAGCGGGAGCCGTCGCTGAGGACGGCGACGCGGTCCTCGCAGGAGTCGAGGCGGGTGTCGAGCCGTACGTCGATATTGCGGGCGCGCAGCTCCCGTACGGCGTACTGGCCCATCGTCTCGCCGACTTCGGGGAGGATCCGGCCGGTGGCCTCGACGAGGATCCACTTCATGTCGTCGGGTTTGATGTTGTGGTAGTACCGCGTGGCGTAGCGCGCCATGTCCTCCAGCTCGGCGAGCGCCTCGACGCCCGCGTAGCCGCCGCCGACGAAGACGAAGGTCAGGGCGGCGTCCCGGATGGCGGGGTCGCGGGTGGAGGAGGCGATGTCCATCTGTTCGATGACGTGGTTGCGGAGGCCGATGGACTCCTCGACGGTCTTGAAGCCGATGCCGTGGTCGGCGAGTCCGGGGACGGGGAGCGTGCGGGAGACGGAGCCCGGGGCGAGGACGAGTTCGTCGTAGGTGAGGTCGACGGTGCCGTTGTGCTCCGCCTCGGCGGCGAGGGTGCGCAGGGTGGCGGTGCGTTTGGCGTGGTTGATGGCGGTGGCCTCGCCGACGAGGATCGTGCACCGGTCGAGGACGCGGCGGAGCGGGACGACGACATGGCGGGGGGAGATGTTGCCGGCGGCGGCCTCGGGGAGGAACGGCTGGTACGTCATGTACGGGTCGGGCGAGAGGACGACGATCTCGGCGTCGCCGCTCTTCAGCGGCCCCTTCAGCTTCCGCTGGAGGTGGAGCGCGGTGTACATGCCGACATAGCCGCCGCCGATCACCAGAATGCGTCTTCTGGGCGGGCGCGCCTCCCAGGGCAGCGCCGCGGGCGGCGTCGCCTCCGGCAGGGGTGCCTCGGGCGGCGTCGCCTCCGGCGTCTTTGCCTCGGGCGCGGGTGCGGGGCTCGTACCCCGGGAGATCTCAGCCGTCACCTTCCCATGACGCACCCGGCTCGGGTGTTTGTCCACAGGCGCGACGCATTGTATGACCGGAGAACGTGGTCGGGGCGGGGCGCCGCCGGGCGGGTGAACCTACGGTGTCCGGCGGAGGCGCGCAGGTCAGCGGGGCGGGGCGGGGGCGGGCACGGGGACGAATCCGGCATCTTCCGGTCCTTGCTCCGATCGGGGTGCGCTCTGTGCGGAACTACCCTCTTCTGAATTGCCTCGGGCTGAACTATGTTCGTAGCTCGTCGGGGTTGTCCGGCCGGTGGACCGGACCGGGACCCGGCAGCCAGGCGGGGAGTCTCCGGGGGGAGACATCATTACCGGGGGAACGCTTATGCACATTCAGGATTCTCATTGGCAGGCTGCCGTCGTCACCGAGGGTGACGGAAGGGTGGCCGAAGAGAGCCGGCTGGGAGCGGTGGGGGCGGGCGGAGCAGGTCGTGCCGCGCCCCTCCGTGTGGACGCACAGCGCAATCTGGAGCACGTACTGCGGGCCGCTCGCGAGGTGTTCGGCGAGCTGGGGTACGGGGCTCCCATGGAGGACGTCGCACGGCGCGCCAGGGTCGGGGTCGGTACGGTCTACCGGCGCTTCCCGAGCAAGGACGTGCTGGTCAGGCGGATAGCCGAGGAAGAGACTGCCCGGCTGACCGAGCAGGCGCGGGCGGCGCTCGGGCAGGAGGAGGAGCCGTGGTCGGCGCTCTCCCGCTTCCTGCGCACCTCGGTGGACTCGGGCGCGGGGCGGCTGCTGCCGCCGCAGGTGCTGCGGGTCCGGGTGGACTCCGACGAGGTGGCGGCGGGCGGCGCGGACGGTTCTGGCGCCGCGGGTGGCGTGGGCTCGGCGGGTGCCGTGGCCGCTGTGCCCGGACACGGGCCTGTCGGGCCTGTCGGGTCCGTCGGGCAGGGGTCCGGTGGGCGCGGCGCGGCGGCGGACGAGGCGCGGGTGCCGCAGCAGCGGCAGGCGGGCCACCCCGATCTGCGGGTGGTGGGGTCACGGATATCGGCCTCGGCCGACGACCTGGACGACCCGGGCTCCGTCGAACTGCTCGATGTGGTCGGGCAGTTGGTGGAGCGCGCGCGGGCGGCGGGTGAGCTGCGCAGCGATGTGACCGTGGCGGACGTCCTGCTGGTCATCGCGACGGCGGCGCCCACGCTGCCGGACGCGGTGCAGCAGGCGGCGGCCTCGGCGCGGCTGCTGGACATCCTGCTGGAGGGACTGCGGTCCCGGCCCGCGTAGGCGTCTCCGGGGGCCGGTGCGCGGGTGCGTATCGGCCCTTCCGGGCTCGTGGCCTTCGCGGCCGGGCTCCGAACTGGCGTACCAGAGAGCGGCGTTGATCATTCCCCGAACGGGTGACACTTAAAGCAGTCGTCCGCGAAAGCCCCTCGGACGAGTGGTCCCGGTCCACGAACCCCGTGGTCGGCGGCGTGTGCTGTGGCACTCTGTCCCGGTCTTTGGGTCAGGCAGGTGCGTACGGAGCACATCCGGTGCGCACGTGTCCAGCGCACGTACGGGGGCTTCCGCGATGAGCGGCGACGGACAGCAGCACGGGCAGCATGGACCGGGCGGACCGGACGAGCCGGACGGGCCGCTCGGGCCGCGTGGGCCGCGCGGCGGCGATGGGGCCGACGGTAGCGACCGTACCGCCGATGGCATGGGCGGCGGTACGGATTCCGGGGATATGGCGTCTCCTCGCCACATCCCGGGGCAGGTTCCGGGCCAGATGCCGGGCCAGATGTCCGGGCAGGCGCCGGGACAGGTGCCGAACCAGGGCGGGCCCAAGGAGCCTTCGCCCACCGTGGGGGTACCCGGGCAGGCCGGACCGGGCGGTCCGGCGGGGGCCGGCGGTCCGGCGGGGGCCGGCGGGCAGGACGGCGGGGTGCCGTCGCAGCGGGAACGGGCCGCCGGGGCCCCGGGTCCCGGGGGTCCGGCGGCGGAGCCGGGTGGTCCGGCCGGGGGCGAGGAGGAGGCCCCGTCGGACGGGGATCTGATCCAGCGGATGCGGGACGGCGACGACACCGCGTACGCGGAGCTGTTCCGCCGCCACTCGGGCCCGGTCCGGCGGTACGCCCGTACGTGCTGCCGCGACGCGCACACCGCCGACGACCTGACGGCGGAGGTCTTCGCCCGGACGCTCCAGGCGGTACGCGGCGGGGCAGGGCCCGAGCAGGCCGTACGCGCCTATCTGCTGACGACCGTACGGCGGGTGGCCGCCACCTGGACGAAGTCCGCGAAGCGCGAGCAACTGGTCGAGGACTTCGCGGTGTTCGCGGCCCAGGCGGTCCGTACCTCCGAGATCTCCGACGAGGACACCCTCGACCTGGGCGCGGATGTCCTGGCGATGCACGAGGCCGAGCAGTCCATGGCCATGCGGGCGTTCCGCAGCCTGCCCGAGCGGTGGCAGGCCGTGCTCTGGCACACGACCGTCGAGGAGGAGTCGCCGAGCCAGATCGCGCCGCTCTTCGGGCTCTCCCCCAACGCCACGGCCGTACTGGCCCGTCGGGCCAGGGAAGGGCTCAAACAGGCCTACCTCCAGGCACATGTCAGCTCGTCGCTGACGTCGGAGGGCGACTGCTCGCGGTACGCGGACCGGCTCGGCGCGTACGCGCGCGGCGGGCTGCGGATGCGGGCGGAGCGCGGGCTGCGCAAGCATCTGGAGGAGTGCGCCAAGTGCCGCCTCGCCGCGGTGGAGCTGGCGCAGGTCAACTCGGCGATCCCGGCGGCGCTGCCGATCGCGGTGATCGGCTGGTTCGCGGCGGGTTACTCGCTCAAGGCGGCCGGGGTCGTCGCGGGCGGCGCGGTGGGGGCGGCGGGCGCGGGCGCCGCCGCCGCGGCGACCGGGGCGGCGGGAGGTACGGCGGCGGGAGGCGCGGCGGCGGGCGGTACGGCTTCCGGGGGCGCCGCCTCCGGGGGTGCGGCCTCCGGGGGTGCGGCGTCGGAGGGGCTGGGTGCTCCGGCCAAGGCGGGCATCGCGGGGCTGCTGGTGGTGGTCGCCGCCGGGGTGGCGTACGCGCTGACGAACAACAGCCCCGAGCCGGACGCCAAGCCCCGGGAGAAACCGCCGGTCGCGCAGCCGCTCGTCCCCCGGCCGCCGGCGCCTTCGCCCGCCCCGACCCCGCCCGCCGAGCCGCCCGCGCCACCGGCCCCGGCCACGGAGCCCGCGCCCGCCCCGGCCCGTACGACCCCCCGGCCCACGCCGACGCCGCCCCCTTCGCCGAAGCCCACGCCGAAGCCCACGCCGAAACCGAAGCCGAAGCCCACGCCCAAGCCGAGCCCCACCCCCACCCCGGCTCCCCCTCCGAGCCCGAGCCCGAGCCCGAGCCCGACACCGCCACCGCCGCCTCGGCCGGCGCCGGCGGTCTACCAGGTGAACGAGTTGCGGTACGGCGCCTTCGGCGACGGCTCCGGGCCCGAGGTACGGCTCGGAGAGAGCGGCTGGCTCTGGCAGCGGTCGAACGTGTCGATCGGCGGGACGCGTTACGGGCACGGGGTCACCATGCGGGGCTCGTCCTCGGTGACCATCGACCTCAACCGGAGCTGCTCCACCTACGCGGCGCTGGTCGGGGTGGACGACCTGACACCGCTCGGCCAGGGCTCCGTACGCTTCTCCCTCTACGCCGACGGCACCCGGCTCTGGCGCTCCCGCGTCCTGCGCGGCGGGGACCCCGCGGTCCCGCTGGAGGTGGGTATCGCGGGCCGCTCCGCGATCCGGCTGGTGGTGGAGCCGTACGCCTCGCTCGACACGATGGCCCTGGCGGACTGGGCGCAGTCGCGCATCAGTTGCCGCTGAGCGGCCCCGGGACCGGGGGAGCCCGCGTCCGGGTCAGGCGGGGGCGCCCGGCTTGTCCAGGAGGGTTTCGAGGCGGGTCAGTACGCCGGGCCAGCCGTTGCCCATGCCCTGGTACGCCTGCCGGCCCATCGGGGAGTCGAGGTCGAAGCCCGCGTGGGTGAGGTGGAGCCGGGTGCCCTCCCCCTCCGGCTCCAGCCGCCAGGTGATGGTGGTGTCGAGCGCCCCCTCGGCGAAGACGTACGCCAGCAGCCGCTCCGGCTCCGCCTCGGTCACCCGGCAGGGCTGGCTGCCGAAGCCGCCCATGTCCAGGGTGAAGCGGTGGCCGACGACCGGCCGGACATCGCCCGCCGCCCACCAACGGGCGTGCAGGCCGGGGTCGGTGAGCGCGTTCCACACCACGGCGGGCGGGTGGGGCAGAAATCTCTCGAAGCTGATCGCGTCAACGGCACCGCTGTTGTCGTTCATTTCTCTTTCTCCTCACTGTTCTTGCTGTCCCCGCCGCCCTTGCCGCCCGTGCCGTCGTCGCCGTTCTCGCCGGCTCCGTCCAGCACATCGGCCAGGGCGTCGAGTCGCTCGTTCCAGTACTGCTCGAACGGCCTCAGCCACGCGCTCACTTCGGCCAGCCGGCCCGGTTCGAGGTGGTGGAAGCGGTGCCGCCCGCGCGGCTCCTCCCGTACCAGACCGGCCGCCCGGAGCACCGCCAGGTGCTCGGAGACCGCCGGTCTTCCCAGCTCGAACATCCCGGCCAGCTCGCCGGTGGAACGAGGCCCTTCACGCAGGCTCTCCAGCAATTTGCGGCGCACCGGATTGGCCAGCACGCCGAACACGTCTGTGGGCACACCCGCACGATACGTCGGAGAATTCCGACGCGTCAAGAATCTCCGACGCGTCCGGGATGCGCGTCCGGAATATCCGTACGCCTACGACCGGAGCGACTACGACCGCAGCGCCTACGACCGCAGCGAAGGCCGGGGCAGCACTCCGCCCGCCACCGCGCGCTGGCGCGGGGCCGCCGTGCCCGTCCAGCAGGTGCCCCGGCGGGAGAGGAGGCGGCGGAGCCAGAGTTCCGTGGAGACCAGGTCCGCCAGGCCGTCCAGGGGGACCGGTTCGCCCTCCGCCGCCGCGCGGAGCGCCTTGCGGACGACCCTCGCCTCCACCAGGCCGGCGTCGGCCAGCAGCGGGGCGTCGAAGAGGGTGATCAGGTCGCCTATCGCGGCGCGCAGGCCCACGCGGTTGGCGGAGGCCGTGCCGGGGCGGGAGGTGGCGCCCCAGCCGGGCGGGAGGTCGTGGATGCCGGAGTCGGCCAGCACCGTACGGAGGATGTCGGCGCGGGCGCCGGGCTGGACCCGTAGCGCCTCGGGGAGTTCGCGGCAGGCCCGTACGACCTGGTTGTCCAGGAACGGGGCGTGGAGGCGCTGGCTGCGGATCTCGCCCGCCTGCTCGAAGACCCGGTGGTCGGCGGCGAAGCGGGCCAGCGCGGCGCGGGCGCGGGCCTCGCCGGGGCGCTGGACGGCGGTGGGGCGGGTCGCTCCGGACAGCAGGCGAACCGATACTTCCGCCAGGGCCTCCCCCGTCAGCCAGCGGGCCGCGGGCCCCGGGCGCGACCAGGTCAGGGCGGCCAGCGAGGCGCCCAGCGGGCCGTTCGCCGCGGCCGACAGCAGCGTGCGGTTGGCCTGCGGGAGGCGGGCGGCGGCCTGTTCGAGGCCGGTGCGGTACGGCGTACGGGCGAGGCGCCGCGCCGCCCGGTAGACCGTCACCGGGATGAAGAGCGAGGTGGGGGAGGGGCCTTCGGCCTTCGCCAGGGCGGTCACCGGGTGCAGGAGATGGCGTCTGCGGCGGTCCAGCAGCAGATCGGCCAGGCGCGCCGGGTGCGCGTCGAGGACCTCGCGGGCGCCCGCGCCGGTGAAGTGGTCGGCGCTGCCGGCCGCCAGGCGGCGGCGGTGGCGTTCGGCGGCCACCAGGGATGGGCCGGGCTCGTCGGTCAGGGGGCCTTCCAGATCGGCGTAGGGCAGCGCCTCTTCGCCCGCCGCCACCACCACGTGGTGGAGTCGGGGGTTGGCGGCGATCGCCCTCGCCCGCTCCAGTTCCGCCTCGTCGTGGCCCGCCGCCGACAGGTCGTTGAAGGTGACGGCGAGAAGGCGCTCCCCCGCGCCCGTGCCGTGCCCCAGGATCGTGCCGGGCGCGCCGGGCAGCCCGGCGGCGAGGAGGGCGAGGGTGGCGGAGGCGCTGCCTCCGGAGAGGTCGGCGCCGATCCCGGGGACCGGGCCCCCGCGCGCGGCGCGCCGGTCGGCCGGGCCCATGCCGGGGACGGGCCCCGGATCGGGCGGCAGGGTCTCGGGCGCGTGGCGGGGGGCGAGCAGCCGGGCGCGTACGGAGTCGACGAGCGCGTCCCGTACGCCCTCCACCGCGCGCTCCGGGTCGCGTTGGGGCCCCGCGACGGCGAGCGAGGCGACCGGCTCGTACCCGGTGATCTCCCGGGAGCCCTCGCGCAGCACCAGCGCGTGCCCCGGCGGGATGCGCTTCACGCCCTCGTACGGGGTCGAGTCGCGCAGCGCCTCCGGGGTCTCCGGGCAGGCCAGCAGCGCCGCCAGATGCCCGATGTCGAGCTGGGCCTCGATGAGGTCGGCGAGCGGGAGCGCTGCGGTCGCGTACGCCGTACCACCGGCCCAGGGCGTGTAGAAGACGGGGCGGGCCCCGGCGAGGTCACCGGCGATGGTGATCCGGCGGCCGATCTGGGCGACCGCGGTGTAACTCCCGGACCAGGCCGTGAGATGGCGCAGGGCGCCGCCGCGCGCCGCGAAGAGCCCGACCCGCAGCTCCTCGTCGCTCGCCCCGCAACACCCCAGGACGGCAAGGCGGGTGAAGGGGTCCACCGTGACGACTCTCACCTCGTCGGGGCGCCAGTCGCCGACGGCCCAGAGCGGATCCGGGTCGCCCCAGAGGAGTTGGGAGCCGACGGGGTGGACGGAGCCGGACTCGGCGTCGCCGATGGGGCCGACCTCCCCCACGGTGCCGAAGCGTGCGGCGATACTGCTCCACCCCACCAACCAGCGCATCGCCGCCTCCACGCTTCCACACCCCGTGGCACACTGCCACAGGCTGTGGATCAATCGGGCCCGGACCCGGGCGCTCCTGGACCTGGATCGTGCGGTCCCGGAGCCATGATCCCGTGTCGAAGGTCGACCCGAGAAGCCCGGACCGAAGGTCAACCCGGGGAAGCCCGGACCGACGCGCGCCGGAGCCGTACCAAAGCCGTGCCGAAGCCGTACGGGACCATGCTGCCATGACAACAGCGCACAGGAGGGTCTGCGGAAGCGTGTGGGCGAAGGGGAATGCGCCCCTGGCATGAACCAGTTGGCGGAGATACGGCCCTCCCCACATAGGCAGCATTCAGCCAATCTCCGAACACGGCCCGGCGCGCCGCGCGGGGTGCCGGCGCCGGCGATCGTCCGGCCCGGGAGGCGGGCTGCGCCTCCCGGACCGGTCCACCGCCCGCGGGGATTGGGGCGGTGGGATTCCCCCAGCCCACTCGTTCCAGTACGCAGTGGGCCGACCCACGCAGGTCTCATGGAAGCCCTCGCGCGCCCTTGGGGCCAAGAGCGCACAGCCGGGCGCACGGTACACAACGGGAGCACGGGGCGTCGCTCCGGGGGCCCTTTCGGGGGTTCGGGACGGGCAGGTTTCCCGCCATCCGGAACTCCGCCCCTTAACGGTCGGGATGTGGCGAACTACGCTGGGTTTACGAATGCCGCGCGCCTATGCCGCACAGCGGCGGCCGTCTGGGTGTCGAGGGGTGACGCATGTCCAGGGAGCTACGCGGGCCGAACGAGAAGCTCGGCACCGTTCTCGCCCTCGCGGGAATCAGCAACGCCGGCCTCGCCCGGCGGGTCAACGACCTCGGGGCGCAGCGCGGTCTGACACTTCGCTACGACAAGACGTCCGTGGCGCGGTGGGTGTCGAAGGGGATGGTCCCGCAGGGCGCCGCGCCCCATCTGATCGCCGCGGCCATCGGGGCGAAACTGGGACGCCCCGTCCCGCTCCACGAGATAGGGCTCGCGGACGCGGACCCGGCGCCGGAGGTCGGTCTCGCCTTCCCGCGCGATGTCGGCGAAGCGGTGCGCTCGGCCACGGAGTTGTACCGGCTGGACCTCGCGGGCCGGCGCGCGGGCAGCGGGGGCATCTGGCAGTCGCTGGCCGGATCCTTCGCAGTGAGCGCTTACGCCACACCCGCCTCCCGGTGGCTGATAACCCCCGCCGACTCCTCGGTCGCCCGCGATCCGGCGGTCGCGGAGGCGGCGCAGGGAGCGCACGGCGGGGGCTCCGGCGCCGGGCAGGGCGCGCAGACGCATGCGGCTGCCGCTGCGGCGGCGGCCGATGGAACGGCGGCTTCCGGCGGTCCGGGAGGCCCCGGGGACGTCTCCCCGCTCCGGGTCGGCCACAGCGATGTCGCCAAGCTCCGCGAGGCGGCCTCCGACGCGCGCCGCTGGGACTCCAAGTACGGCGGCGGCGACTGGCGTTCCTCGATGGTCCCGGAGTGCCTGCGGGTCGACGCCGCGCCGCTGCTGCTGGGCGCGTACAGCGACGAGGTGGGCCGGGGCCTCTTCGGCGCCACCGCCGAACTGACCCGGCTGGCCGGGTGGATGGCCTTCGACACCGGCCAGCAGGAGGCGGCCCAGCGCTACTACATCCAGGCGCTGCGGCTGGCCCGCGCGGCGGCCGATGTGCCGCTGGGCGGGTATGTGCTGGCCTCCATGTCGCTCCAGGCGACCTACCGGGGCTTCGCCGACGAGGGCGTGGACCTGGCGCAGGCGGCGCTGGAGCGGAACCGGGGCCTCGCCACGGCCCGCACGATGAGCTTCTTCCGGCTGGTGGAGGCGCGCGCGCACGCCAAGGCGGGCGACGCGGCGGCGGCCGGCGCCTCGCTGAAGGCGGCGGAGGGGTGGCTGGAGCGCTCCCGGGACGGCGACGCCGACCCGGGGTGGCTGGGCTTCTACTCGTACGACCGGTTCGCGGCCGATGCCGCCGAGTGCTACCGCGACCTCAAGGCGCCGCGCCAGGTACGGCAGTTCACGGAACAGGCGCTCTCCCGGCCGACCGAGGAGTTCGTACGCTCGCACGGGCTGCGGCTGGTGGTGAGCGCGGTCGCCGAACTCGAATCGGGGAACCTGGACGCGGCGTGCGCGGCCGGTACGCGGGCGGTGGAGGTCGCGGGACGGATCTCGTCGGCCCGCACCACCGAGTACGTACGGGATCTGCTGCACCGGCTGGAGCCGTACGGGGACGAACCGAGGGTGGTCGAGCTGCGCGAGCGCGCCAGGCCGCTGCTGGTGGCACCGGCGTAACGCTGCCCTTACGGGATTCCCAGCCCCCTGCCCTTACGGGATCCCCCGCACCCTCCGGTGGCCCGCCTTCCGCTTCCCTCGCCCTCCCCCTGGTACTTCCTCGCGCTTCCCTGGATTGATCGGCGTGCGCGGGTTTGCGGACGGGGCGCGCGGGCCAGTGCACTATCGGGGTGGGAGGTGACGGGCGCGATGGGCGAACACGTCAGGCACGCGGCGCACGCGTCGGAGCACGCGGCGTTCGACTGCGAGGTGCTGGTGATCGGCGGCGGGATCGTCGGCCTGTCGACGGCGTACGCGATCACGCGCGCGGCCCCGGGCACCCGGGTCGTCGTCCTGGAGAAGGAAGCGGGCCCGGCCCGCCACCAGACCGGCCACAACAGCGGCGTCATCCACAGTGGCGTCTACTACCGGCCCGGCTCGCTCAAGGCGCGGTACGCGGTGCGCGGCTCGGCCGAGATGGTCGCGTTCTGCGCGGAGCACGGCATTCCGCACCGGGTCACCGGCAAGCTGATCGTCGCCACCCGCCGCGACGAGCTGCCCCGGCTGCACGCCCTGGTCCAGCGCGGCCGGGAGAACGCGCTGCCGGTACGGGAGCTGGGGCCCGCCCAGATCGCGGAGTACGAGCCGCAGGTGCGCGGCCTCGCGGCGATCCATGTCGGCACGACCGGCGTCTGCGACTTCACGGCGGTCGCCCGGCGGCTCGCCCGCTCGGCGGAGGCGGCGGGCGCGTCCGTACGGTACGGGGCGGAGGTCACCGCGATCGACCGGCGCCCGTGGGGCGTGGCGGTGGGCACCGCGTCCGGGGCGGTGGTCAGGGCGCGGGCCCTGGTCAACTGCGCGGGGCTCCAGTGCGACCGGCTGGCCCGGCTCGCGGGCGACGAACCGGGGATGCGGATCGTGCCGTTCCGGGGCGAGTACTACGAGCTGGCCCGGCCCGAGCTGGTGCGCGGGCTGGTCTATCCGGTGCCGGATCCGGCGTTCCCGTTCCTCGGGGTGCATCTGACCCGGGCGGTCGACGGCACCGTCCATGTGGGGCCGAACGCGGTCCCGGCGCTGGCCCGCGAGGGGTACGCGTGGTCGGCCGTACGCCCGGCGGAGGTGGCCGGGACGCTGAGCTGGCCGGGGGCGTGGCGCACGGCGCGCAGGCACTGGCGGTACGGCGTGGGCGAGGTGCGCCGCTCACTCTCGAAGCGGGCCTTCACCGCGGCCGTCCGGCGGCTGCTCCCGGCGGTCACCGAGGCGGACCTGCGGCCGGCCCCGGCGGGCGTACGGGCCCAGGCGGTCCTGCGGGACGGCACGCTCGTGGACGACTTCCTGATCCGCCGCTCGCACCGCACGGTCCACGTCCTGAACGCCCCGTCCCCGGCGGCGACCGCATCCCTGCCGATCGGCCGGGAGGTGGCCCGGCAGGCGCTGGCGGTGCTGGCGGGGGACGGGGTGGGGGCACCGGTGCTGGAGGGCGGCGCGCGGCGCCGGTAGTACGGGCAGCGCATCCTGCTTTCTCCTGTGCCTCCAGCGCGTCCAGGCCCTGTGGCGAGGGGCGGGCGCCCGGCGTCCGGGAAGGCGCCGGGAAGGCGTCCGGGGACGCCGGGGAAGGGTCCGGGGGACGCCGGGGAAGGGTCCGGGGGACGCCAGAGAAGGCGTCCGGACGGCGCTGGTGAAGGCATCCGGACAGCGCGTGCGAAGGCGTCCCGGAGAAGGCGTGCGCGGGGCCTCCGTAGAATTGGCGGTGCCGTACGACCGCCGTCACCCGCCCGGATTGCCGAGAAGACCCCGAGATGACCGAGAACCCCACGCCGAGCCGTTCCGTGAGCAGTGCGGGGACCACCGCAGAGAGCCGCCCCGGGGAGACCCCAGCGGACCGCCCGGGGAGCATCGCCGGGGACAGCCCCGCGCAGCCGCCGGCGCACCGGCCCGCGAGCCGGATGTTCGCGGACGGGGTGGGCCCGGCCGCCGATCCCGCCGGGTCGCACTTCGAGCGGCGGATCCGGAGCTTCCAGCCGCGCCGGAGCCGGGTGACCACCGGGCAGGCCGACGCGCTGCGGCGGCTCTGGCCGGTCTGGGGCATGGACATCGACGGGCGGCGGGTCATCGACCCGGCGACGCTCTTCGGCGGGCTGCCGGTCGTCCTGGAGATCGGCTTCGGGATGGGCGAGGCGACGGCCCGGATGGCCGCCGCCGACCCGGCCACCGGCATCCTCGCGGTCGATGTGCACACCCCCGGCCAGGGCAATCTCCTCCGGCTCGCCGAGGAGAACGGGCTGACCAACCTCCGGGTGGCCAACGGCGACGCGATCATCCTGCTCCGCGAGATGCTGCCCGAAGCGTCGCTGGACGGGCTCCGTGTCTTCTTCCCCGATCCGTGGCCCAAGAAGCGCCACCACAAGCGCCGGCTGATCCAGCCGGAGTTCCTGACGCTGGCCGCGACCCGGCTGAAGCCCGGGGCCGTGCTCCACTGCGCGACCGACTGGGAGCCGTACGCCGAGCAGATGCTCGCCGAGCTGACCGCGCACCCGGCGTACGAGAACACGGTGCCCGGGGACGGCCCCGGCGGCGGTTACGCGCCCCGGCCCGCCTTCCGGCCGCTGACCCGGTTCGAGGGCCAGGGGCTCGACAAGGGGCACGCCGTGCACGACCTCCTCTTCCGGAGGGCGCCGGAACCGGTGTGACCTGGTGGTGCCCCTCGCGCCATGGTCAGGTGTCAGTGCCCCTCGCTAGGGTCATCAGGTGTCAGAACCGCCCCAGCAACGCCTCGACCGGCCCGCGTGGCAGCCCGCGCACGAGCCCGCGCCCCCGCGTGCCCACGCCCACCCGGCCATCCCGGTCTACGAGCAGCAGGAGCGCCACGGCGACCTGTGGAGCGCGGTGCCCGAGCCGGCGCGCAGGCGGTACCGCCCGGCGCGGGCGCTCTGGCGGAGCCGGACGGCCCGGATCGCGGCGGTCGTCCTCGTGCTGGCGCTCTGCGCCCTGGTGATCCTCGCGCTCGTACGGGAGCAGACCGGCCCGCAGGGCTTCCTGGTGGGGCTCGGGCTCGCCGTTCTGCCCGTACCCCTGCTGACGGCGTCGTTCCGCTGGCTGGACCGGGTCGAGCCGGGCCCGTGGACGAATCTGCTCTTCGCCTTCGCCTGGGGCGCCTTCGCGGCGGCGCTGGTGGCGATCATCGCCAACTCCTTCGCGACGGAGTGGATAGCCACCGCCACCGCCGACCCGGTCGGCGCGGAGTCGCTGGGCGCCACGGTGATAGCGCCGGTCGTGGAGGAGAGCGCGAAGGCCACCGCGATACTGCTGGTCTTCCTCTTCCGCAGGAGGAGCTTCACGGGGCTGGTCGACGGGGTGGTGATCGCGGGGTTCAGCGCCACCGGCTTCGCCTTCACGGAGAACATCCTCTATCTGGGCAGCGCCTACGGGGAGGACCAGAGCCGGGGGTACGCGGGGCTGAACTCGGTGACGGCCGCGACCTTCTTCGTACGGGTGGTGATGTCGCCGTTCGCGCACCCGCTCTTCACCGCGGCGACCGGGATCGGCTTCGGCCTGGCGGCGATGGCCGCGCGGCGCCAGAAGTTCCGGCGCGTGGTGCTGCCGCCGCTGGGCCTGCTGTTCGCGATGGGCATGCACGCGCTGTGGAACGGCTCGGCTTCGCTCTTCGGCCCGTTCGGCTTCTACGCGGTGTACGCGGTCTTCATGGTGCCGGTCTTCGGGCTGGTGACCTGGCTGGTGATCTGGAGCCGCCAGCGCGAGCTGCGCACCCTCGCCGCCGAGCTGCCCGCGTACGCGGCGGCGGGGTGGCTGGCCCCCGCCGTGCCCGTGGCGCTCTCCTCGATGCGGCTGCGCTCGATGGCGCGCGGCTTCGCCAACCGTACGCACGGCCCGGCGGCGGCGCGGGCGGTCGCGGAGTACGAGGGGTTCGCGACCTCGCTGGCGTTCCTGCGCCACCGGGCCGGGCGGGACCCGGTGGGGCCGGACTTCGTCGAGCGCGAGCAGGAGCTGCTGCACCATCTGTGGGAGCGGAAGGAGATAGCCGGGCCCGCGCTGACCCACGCGGCGCGGGCCGCCGGGCGCGTATGGGCGCCGCCGCCGTACATCGACTACGACGGCTACAACCCGTACCGCCAGTACTGATACACCCCGTACCGCCGGTACCGGCCGCACTGAGCCCCCGCCGGGAAGGGGCGGGGGCTCGGAGTCAGAGTGCGCGCGCGTACCCGTAGGGGTACGGCTCTGGCGTGCTCAGGGGTTGATGCCCTTGCCCTGGAGCCAGGCCATCGGGTCGATGCCCGTGCCGCCCGCCGTGTGGACCTCCAGGTGGAGGTGGGGGCCGGTGACATTGCCGGTCGCGCCGACGCGGCCGATGACATCGCCGGTGGAGACCTTCTGGCCGACGCTGACGGCGAGGGACGACTGGTGCGCGTACCAGACCTCCGTACCGTCCTCCAGCTCCAGGACCGTGCGGTAGCCGTACGAGCCCGACCAGCCGGCCGAGGTGACGGTGCCGCTGTGGACCGCCTTGATCGGCGTGCCGGTGGGCGCGGCGAAGTCCAGGCCGGTGTGGTAGCCGGAGGACCAGAGGGAGCCGGACTGACCGAAGGTGGAGGTGATGGTGTACGAGGAGGTCGGCAGCGAGTAGCTGGCCGCCAGCTTGGCGAGCCGCTCCTGCTCCGCCTTGATCTTCGCCTCGGCCTCGGCCTTCTTCTTCGCCGCCTCGATCTTCTTCTCGGCGTCGCTCAGGCGGGCCTTGGCCTGGCTCGCGGCCTTCTCGGCCGCGGCGTCCTCGGCCGCCGCCTTCTGCGTGGCGTCGGCGCTGGCCTGCTGCCGCTCGGCCTGCTGGATGATGCGGGCGCGGAGCGCCTCGCCGGCGTCGGTGGCGCCCTGCTCGGCCTCCGTGACGGTCAGCCCGGCGGAGGTCAGCGGCGCGTTGGCGAGCGGGTCGGTGGTCCCGGCCTCTTCGCCGCCGAGCGAGCCGATCCCGGGGAGGGACTTGGCGTCGGGGAGGCTGTCCGCGATGGCGTCGGGGAGGGATATGGAGACCGCGGGCTTGTCCTGGGCGGTGGCGATGCCGCCCGCGCCGACCGCGGCCATGACGCCGACGCCGAGGACGGTGGAGCTGCGGGCCAGCCCGTTGCGCTGCTTGGCCACCCGGTGCCTGCCGCGTACCGGCTGGATGGACTCCTCGGTGGGGTTCCACTCGCCCCAGGTGCCGGGCGCCTGGCTCGCACCGCCGCTGCCGAAGGCGGGGGTTTCGATGGTGGCCGTGGGGGCAGGCTGGTTGGACGCCACTGAGGCGTGCTCCTTTCCTTCCTTCTCGCCTACCGGGTTAGCTGACGGGTTCGGAGCAGGAAGGTCTCCTACGGATGTCCCCTGCCGCGCGGGCGGCAAGTAACTCCCGATTCACCCCAATTGGTGGTTCCCCGGTTCCCTCGCGGGATTCGGCGCATGCGCACGGTGCCGTCTCGGCGACGGCTGGGACAACCGCGCTGCGTTATCGAACGTTAATAGAGACCAGGGCCTTATTCCAAGCTGTTCCCGATGATCGTTAACGACTTCGCAACGGACGTACCCGGACACAAGAGCGCGCACTCGGGCGAGTTGAACGGGATTCGGGGCGGGTGACGTGACCACGCGCACGCGGCGCCCCGACTCCGCGCTATACGGAGGAACACCTTCCCGTCACCATGGGTGACAGCCGCCGTCACACTTCCCTCACGGGAACCCGTACGGGGCCCCGCACGGAGACTCTTACGTACCCCCTTACGGCCCCCCTTACGGACACCCCTACGGACACCCCTACGGGACGATCGGCACGGACACCCTTACGGGACGATCGGCATCGTCCTGCGCCGCTCCGGCTCCCCCCGCGCCGGCCGGCTCACCGCCAGCAGCGCCATGTCGTCCTGGCTGCCGCCGCCCGTGTGGAGCCGTACGTCGTCGATGAGCGCCTGGAGGAGTTCGTCGGGCCCCTGGAAGATCCGCCCGTCGAGCCGCTCGCGCGGCACGTAGAAGGCGCCACGGGCGTCCCGGGCCTCGCTGAGGCCGTCCGTGTAGAAGAGCAGCGTCGCCCCGTCGGGGTACGGCGCCTGCTCGGCCCGGTCCGGCCACGCGCCCAGTTCGCTCATGCCGAGCGGCAGCGCCGGATCCCTCGGCACCAGCGTCCGTACGGCGCCGTCGTGCCCCATCAGCAGCGGCTCGGGGTGGCCCCGGTTGACCAGCCGTACGACGCCCTCGCCGTGCGGGATCTCCGCCAGTACGGCCGTGGTGAACCCCTCGAAGACGTCGAGCCCGTCCCGCCGGGTGCCCTCCCGCAGCAGCGAGCGCTCCAGCCGCTCCGCGACCCCCTCCAAGGTGCCCTCCTGCTCGGCCGCCTCCCGGAACGACCCGATGATCACGGCGACCGCCTCGACCGCCTCAAGACCCTTGCCCCGTACGTCGCCGACCACCAGCCGCACCCCGTAGGGGGTGTCCTGGACGGCGAAGAGGTCACCGCCGATGAACGCCCCCTCCTGGGCCGCCTCGTACCGCGCGGCGATCCGGAGCCCGCCGATCCGTTCGGCGGGCCGGGGGAGCACGGCGCGCTGGGCGGTCTCCGCGATGATCCTGGCGGAGGCGAGCCGTTCGCCGCTCCGTCTGACGACCCCGTTGATGTAGAGCGCGAGGGCGGAGACGACGAGCACGGTGAGGAGTTCGCTGGTCGCCGTCACCGTGTAGAGCGAGTCCGTCTTGATCCGGAGCCCCGTCTCGGCGCCGAGCGAGAACACCGCCACCAGCAGGGTGCCCACCATCGGGTAGAACGGGGCCGCGATCAGCGGGGCGGCGGCGAAGAACGGCGCCGCGGTGACCCGGGCCGGGGTGACCACGTCCAGGACCACCCCGCCGATGATGACCAGGGCGGGGAGCACCCGGACGATCCTGCGGCCGGCGCGGGCCCGCCCGTACGCGAGGAGCCCGTGCGGCCCGTGGGGCCCGTAGGGGGCGCCCTCCGGGAGCCCGTTGTGCGCCCCTTCCGGGGCCAGGGCGAGTTCCTCGACCAGATGGCGCTGGTGGCGCCGGTTCCGCCGGCGCCGGTGGACGGTGTCGCGGACGTACCCGGCGGCCGCCCGGAACCCCGCGGACGCCCGGCCGCCGGCGCCGCCGCCACCGGGGCGCTCCGCGTTCTTCCTGACCTTCCCCACCAGTCGTCTCCTGCCCGGTCCGCCGACGGCTGCGGACGGTACCCGCACACCCTCCAGGCTGGCCGCCACCGCTCGGGGCGGCGACCGCCGTCGGCCGTACGGGCTACGGAGCCGCCGGTGGCGGCCGGTGGGGCTCCGTAACTCCTCCGCAGGTTCTCAGCCGGTCAGGTGGCGCTCGGCGTACACCTTCATGGCGTCCCGCACGAGCACAGCCGTACCTTCACCGTACTTGTCATAGTTCGCGGCGAAACGTGGATCTTCGACATACATGGCCGTGACACCGATGACATAGGCCCTGGTGGGCTCCATGGTCACCGAGAGCCACGCGCAGTGGCGCCGGGCGATCTCCTGCGCCTCGTCGCTCTCCGGGCCGTACCCGGCCGCCTTCGCGCTCCCCCAGTCGCGGGCGATCGCCTCGTGCCGCTCCTGGAACGCGCGGCGCTCCTCCTCGCCGAGCGAGCGCCACCACCGGTCGCCCTTCTCGTACGCGTCGCGCCCCCACCGCTCGGTGACCTCCTCCGCGTACCGGGTGTGCGCGAAACCGTCGAACACTTCCTCTGCCATGAGTTCCTCTCCGTTCTCGGTTTTGTGGAGAGTGGTCCGTACGGACACGATCAGCCGCCCGATCCGCTCGCGCTCCCGCTCCAGCAGCTCCAGATGGCCCCGGAGGGCCGCCACGGTCTCCCGCCGGCCGTCCTGGCCGTCGAGAATCCGCCCGATGTCCGGCAGCCCGAGCCCGAGCCCGCGCAGCAGCAGAATCCGCTGGAGCCGGACCAGGGCGTCCTGGTCGTAGTACCGGTAGCCGTTGGCCCCGGTCCTGGTGGGGACCAGCAGGCCGAGCTCCCCGTAGTGGCGGAGCGTGCGGCTGGTGGTACCGGCCTTCTTCGCGATGTCCTGGATCGACCACTCCATGACGTTCACGGTAGAAGTTGACGTTACGTAAAGGTCAAGCGGAATGCGCAGGCGTTCGGCACGCGGAGGCGTCCGGGAACGCGAAGGCGCTGCCCGATTCAAGGCACCGGGCACGACGAAGGCACCGGGCACGACGAAGGCCCGGATCCTCGATGAGGATCCGGGCCTTGCGTTTTCCACGAGTAGCGGGGACAGGATTTGAACCTGCGACCTCTGGGTTATGAGCCCAGCGAGCTACCGAGCTGCTCCACCCCGCGTCGGTGAACACAACTCTACGCCATCGGGAGCGGGCCCATGACCACCTGGGGACGGCCACCGGCCGGCGGCCACCTGGGGACGGCCACGCGGCGGGATTCAGGCCCGGTCCGCCGTGGCGTGCACGGAGCCGAGCAGGGTGAGCGCCTCGGCGTCGGGGCCGCCCGGTTCGGCGTGGTAGATGATCAACTGCTGGCCGGGGGCGGCCCGTATGTCGAACGCGTGGTACGTGAGGGTCAGCGCGCCGACGTCCGGGTGGTGGAAGTACTTGTGCTCCAGGGTCTTGCCCCGCACGGTGTGGGTCTCCCAGAGCCAGGCGAAGTCCGCACTGCGCGCGCTGAGTTCGGCGACGAGCCCGCGCAGCTCCGGGTTGCCCGGGTCGATGCCGTACGCCTGGCGCAGATGCCCCACCACCGCCTCGGCCGTCTGGTCCCACCGGGGGTGGAAGGGCCGCCCGGCCGGGGCGAGGAAGACCATGCGGGCCAGGTTGTCCATCGGGTCGAAGGGCGAGTACACCGCACGGGCCAGGGGGTTGGCGGCCAGGATGTCCAGGCTCGGGCCGATGACGAGCGCCGGGGTGCCGGGGTAGCCGTCGAGCAGGACGCGGAGCGCGGGGTCGACCCGGCCGGGGGTGGCGGCGGGCGGCCTGGACGGCGCGGTTCCGGCGAGCCGGTGCAGATGGGTCCTGGCGTCGGTGTCCAGCCGGAGCGCCCGGGCGAGCGCGTCCACCACCGGTGGGGACGGGTGGCGTTCGCGCCCCTGTTCCAGCCGGGTGTAGTAGTCCACGTTCACCCCCGCCAGCACGGCGACCTCCTCACGGCGCAGCCCGGCCACCCGCCGCACGCCGTAACTCGCCATCCCGACATCGTCCGGCCGCACACCGGCCCGGCGCGCCCGCAGGAACTCCCCCAACTGGTTCTCGCCCATGCCCTCCACGCTAGGGCGTGGGCGGGTACCGCCGCCTGGGTGTGCCGCACCCAGGGAGCAGACGGCCTGGGCCGCCTGCCGGGCCGCGCCCAGACTCGGTGTCCTCCGAGAGAGGACGAGAGGAAGAGTCATGACGAACACGGCAGAACGAACGGGCAAGGTGGTGGCGATCACCGGCGCCAGCAGCGGGATCGGCGAGGCGACCGCCCGCAGGCTCGCCGCCGACGGCCACCGCCTGCTGCTGGGGGCACGGCGCACCGACCGGCTGGAGCGGCTGGTCAAGGAGATCACCGCCGAGGGCGGCACGGCGGCGGCCCGGCGCCTGGACGTCACCCGGGCCGCCGAGGTCCGGGAGTTCGTGGCGGCGGCCGGTGAGCAGTACGGCCAGGTGGACGTGATGGTCAACAACGCCGGGGTGATGCCGCTCTCGCCGCTGGCCGAGCTCAGGACGGCGGAGTGGGACCGCATGATCGACGTGAACCTGCGGGGCGTCCTGCACGGCATCGCCGCCGCGCTGCCCGTGATGCGGGCGCGGGGCGGCGGCCACATCGTGAACGTCTCCTCCGTCGCCGCGTACGAGGTCTCGCCCACCGCCGCCGTCTACTGCGCCACCAAGTTCGCGGTCCGCGCGCTCTCCGAGGGGCTGCGGCAGGAGTCGGCCGGCTCCATCCGGGTCACGCTGGTCTCGCCGGGGGTCACCGAGTCCGAACTCGCGGACGGCATCGCGGACCCGGCCGCCCGGGAGGAGATGCGGACGTACCGCTCCGTGGCCCTGCCGGCCTCGGCGATCGCGGACGCCATCGCCTACGCCGTCGCGCAGCCGCCCGAGGTCGACGTCAACGAGATCGTCGTACGGCCGGTGGGGAGCAACCAGTGACGACACCCGACGGCGCCCCGCACCCCGCCGCTGACTCCGCCGCCCTGGAGCGCAGGGTGCGGGCCCTGGAGGACCGGGACGCCCTGCGCGCCCTCATGATGCGGGGCTGGCGGGCGCTGGACCGCAAGGAGTGGCGGACCTGGTCCGCCTGCTGGGCCGAGGACGCCGTCATGGAGTTCGGGCCCTGGGAGCGGATCCGGGGCCGGGAGGCCATCCGCGCCAAGGTGGAGGAGGCCGAGTCACCGTACGAGAGCATGCAGCACCACATCCTGAACATGCGGGTGGAGGTGGCGGGTGACCGGGCGACCGGCACCGGGTACATGTGGTTCGTCGCCGTCACCGCCCCCGGCAGAACCTCCGCGCCGTACGCCATGGGCGGCCCCTACGACTGGGAGTTCCGCCGGGACGGGGACGGCTGGCTCCTGGTCCGGCAGCGGCTCGGGGTCTGGTGGACGGAGGGCGAGGACACCGTACGGGCCTTCGAGGCGAGCTGAGCCGACCGCCCTGCCGGGGGCCGAGGAACCGGCCTCGGCCCCCGGAGGAGGCCCCGCGCCCGCCTCTGCGCACGCCCTCCGCCCGGTCCTACGCGGCCTCGACGACGTCGGCCCGTACGGCCGCCGCCCACTCCACCAGCAGCCGCTGGTACCGCTCCTGCTCGGCCGAGGTCAGCGCGCTGCCGGCGCGGGTCCAGAGCGCGCGGATCTCCTCGTTCACCACAGCGGCGGAGCGGGCGGGGCGGTCGGAACGGGGCTCGGAGGAGGACGGGACCTGTGGTGCGGAAGGGAGATCGACCATGGGACCAAGGCTACGGCGAGCCACTGACAATCGCCGGAGCGTGGCCCCGCCCGGCCCCGGGCCCCGGCCACGCCCCCTCACACCGACGCGCTCCAGTACTCGTGCGCGCCCCCGCCCTGCCACTCCACCCATTCCGGGTCGTCCAGCAGATCCCAGGCGTCGGGCAGCCCGGCCTGCCGGAGGAACTCGACCAGGTGGTCGTCGGAGTGGGCGAGCCCCATGATCCGGCCGCGGACCGTAACCCGCCGTCCGCCCGTCCCGGACACCCGGTGTACGACGATCGGTACATCACTCATACGGCCAAGGGTGCGTCGCTCCCGCCCCGGGCGCACCACTGGGGCCCCGCCCATCTTCCGTACCCCCTGTAACGTACGTCACAGAGATCCCTTCGGACGGGCGGGGGCTCCCCGATGCCCGACGGGCGGGTGCTCCGCCCCTGCCGGGTCTACCAGGTGACCGGGAGCTCGTAGGCGCCGTAGAGACCGGCGTCCGTCTTGAACGGGATGTCTTCGACCGGTACGGCGAGCCGCAGCCCGGGGATCCGGCGGAAAAGGGTGTCGAACACGATCTGCAACTCGGCGCGGGCGAGGTTCTGGCCCAGGCACTGGTGCGGCCCGAAGCCGAAGGCGATGTGGTTGCGGGCGCCGCGTCCGAGATCCAGCTCGGCGGGGTCGGGGAACACTTCCGGGTCCCAGTTGACCGAGAGGCCCGAGACCACGACCCCCGAACCCGCCTCGATCGTCACCCCGCCGACCGTCACGTCCTCCGTCGCCACGCGCGAGGTGACGAGGTCGGCTATCGCGAAGTAGCGCAGCAGCTCCTCGACGGCCAGGGGCGTCCTGGCCGGGTCGGCGGTGATCAGGGCGAGCTGGTCGGGATGGCGCAGCAGGGCGAGGACGCCGAGCGAGATCATGTTGGCGGTGGTCTCGTGGCCGGCCAGCAGGAGCAGGAAGGCGGTGCTGACCATGGCCTCGTGGTCGAAGGTGCCCTCCGCGCGCTGCTTGGCGATCTGCCGGCTGAACAGGTCGTCGCCCGGCTCGGTCTCCTTACGGGTGATCAGGTCGCCCATGTAGGAGCGGAGCTCCGCGAACGCCTGCTGCCGCGCCTGCGAGGGGTTGGTGCGGCGTATCACCGTGGCGGTGCGCTCCTGGAAGAAGTCGTGGTCGCCGTAGGGCACGCCGAGCAGTTCGCAGATGACCAGCGAGGGCACCGGCAGGGAGAGCGCCCGCACCAGGTCGACGGGGTGCGTCTCGGCGGCGAGCATCTCGTCGACGAACCGGTCGACGATGCTCTGGACGCGCGGGCGCAGCGCGGTCAGCCGCTTCAAGGTGAACTCGCCGAGTACGGCGCGGCGGGCGGCGGTGTGCTCGGGCGCGTCCATGCCGATCATCGTCGGCGGCTGGCTGATCAGCCGCTTGCGCGTTCCCGGGTCGGGGTCGAGGACCGGGAAGCCGGGCAGCCGCCGGTCCGAGGAGAACCTGCGGTCGGTGAGGACGGCGCGGCCTTCCTCGTGGCCGGAGATCCAGTACGCCTCGGCGCCGTCGGCCAGCCGGACGGTGCCGACCGGCCCCCGCTCGCGCAGCCGGGCGTACTGCTGGGGCTGGCTGAAGGGGCAGCCGCGCGCGACCGGGAGGCTCTGGCCGGGGCTTTCGACGGGCCGGGGACTGTCGACGGAACCAGGAGCTCCGACGGAATCGCTGATCGTCATGGACTTCCTCCGGTGGGTGTGCACGCGAGGGCCAGGTGGAGCGATCGAGCAAGCAAGCGATCGAGCAGGCCGGCGGGCCGCCGCACGGGACGGAGAAGCCGTCGCACAGGACGGAGAAGGAGACACGGCACTTACCTACCGGCCGGTCAGTAGATTACTTGCCGTCCGGCAAGTAGGCAACCCCGCGTCTCTCGGCGATGATCGACCCGGGCGTACGAGAACGCGTTCCGGCCATCCGAGGGCCCCGCCGGAGCACGAGGCGCCGACATGCGCGAAGCGGAGCCGTATTGGCGAAGCAGAGCCGACATGCGCGAAACAGAGAAGAGAAGAGGGAGCGGCGATGCCGTCACCGGGCCGGCGCAGTGGCAGCGACACGAAGGCCGAGATCCGCGAGGTGGCCACCGAACTCTTCACCGACCAGGGGTACGAGGCCACCTCGATGCGCCAGATCGCCGAGCGGCTCGGGATCACCAAGGCGGCCCTCTACTACCACTTCAGCAGCAAGGCGGAGATCGCGCACGCGCTCTTCGCCCGGTACCTGACGGCCCTCGACGAGACCGTCGTCTGGGCCCGGGAGCAGCCGCCCGGTCCCGAGCTCCGTATGCGGGCCGTGGACCGCATGGTCGGCCTGGCCGCCCGGGACCACCTGCCGGTGCTGCGGCTGGCCCTCGCCAACCCGCGCACGGACTTCAGCACGGAGCGTACGGGCGCCCGCGAACGGTTCGGGGAACTCCTGGCGGTCCTCACCGCCCCGGGGATCCCGGTGGAGGAGGAACTCCGCCTGCGCACGGCCCTGCTGAGCGTCCATTCGGTCCTGCTGGCCGCCCGGGGCAGCGACGCCTCCGAGGACCAGGTCATCGCCGTCGCCCGCGCCATCGCCCGGGACATCGCCCGGCCGCTCACCCCCGCGCCCCCGCGACCGGGCGGGGAACGGAGCGGGGAACCGGGCGGGGAATCAGGCGGAAACACGTCGGCGCCCGGGTCGGCCGAAGCCGGTCCGGGCGCCGCGTAACAGGCGTATCAGGTGTAACAGGCGTATCAGAGGCACCAGATGCAGCAGGTGCTGTCGGTAGGCCGTGTGGGACTCGAACCCACAACCAACGGATTAAAAGTCCGCTGCTCTGCCAATTGAGCTAACGGCCCTCGGCACAACAGACACGAGCATAGCCCGCCCGGGCCCGTGCGTAGATCAGGTATCCCCCTTCATCCCCCCGTACGGGGATCCGGAGGGACGGGGAAGGGCCCGTGCCACCCCCTCTCAGGGGGTCCCTGAGAGGGGTGGCGCGGGCCCTGCCAGCGGTGCCGGGGGTGCCGGGGGTCAGCCGTTGCGCTTCCAGCGGGGCTTGTCGTCGCGGCGGCCGAAGGATCCGGTGCCGGTGCCCGTCGTACCGCCACGGTGGTCGTCGCGGCGGGTGCCGGGACGGTCGTGTCCGGCCGAGCGGTAGCCGCCGGAGGGGCGGTCGTCACGGCGGTCACGGTTGAACGGGCGGTCACCGGCGCCCCGGTGGTCCCGGTGGTCGCGGCGCTCGAAGGGGCGGGCGCCCCGGTCGTCACGGCGGTCGTCGCGGCGGTCACGGTTGAACGGACGGTCGCCGCCACGGTCGCGGTTGAAGCCGCCCCGGTCGTCACGGCGGTCGTCACGCCGGTCACGGCTGAACGGACGGTCGTCACGGCGGTCGCCGCCACGGTCGTCCCTGCGGTCGTCACGGCGGAAACCACCCCGGTCACCGCCACGGTCGCCGCCCCGGTCGTCGCGCGGCGTGTAGCCCCGCGCGCCGCCCCGGCCGCTGCGCTCGCCCCGGTCGTCCCTGCGGTCGCCCCGGTCGTCACGACGGTCGTCCCGGCGGGCGAAGTTGCCGCGCTCGTCGCGCGGCGTGCTCTGCTGCGGCACGGACGCCGCCGCGGCGGCCTCCTCGACCGCGCGCTCGGCCTCGGCCGCCACCGCGGCCACCGCCGCCTCCGGGTCCTCGCCCCGCTCGCGCGCGGCGCGCGCCACCAGCCGGCCCGCCTCCTCGCGCAGTTCGACCGCGCGCCGCTGCGCCCGCTCCAACTGCCGGGTCAGGTCGGCGGCCTCGCGCTCGGCCTGCTTGGCCGCGTTGTTCGCGGAGTCCGCCTGGACCTCCGTGAGCGAACGCGCGCCGGTGATCTCCGCGACCTCCGGGTCGAACGCGCCCGCGCCGCCGACCATGTGGCGCGAGGCGTCCACGCCCGCGTCCTCCATCAGCCGGAAGATCTGCCGGCGCTGGTGCGGCAGCGCCAGCGAGACGACGACACCGGACTTGCCGGCCCGCGCCGTACGGCCCGAGCGGTGCAGGTAGTCCTTGTGGTCCCCGGCCGGGTCCACGTTGAGCACCAGGTCGATGCCGTCCACGTGGATACCCCGGGCCGCGACGTCCGTCGCGACGAGGGCGTTGACGTAACCGTCCTTGAAGTCGGCGAGCGTCCGGGTCCGCGCGCCCTGCGTCATCCCGCCGTGCAGCGCGTCGGCCTTCACGCCCGAGTCACGGAGCTGCTCGGCGATCCGGTCGGCGCCGAGCTGGGTCCGTACGAAGATGATGGTGCGGCCCTTGCGGGCGGCGATCGCCGCGGTGACCGGCGCCTTGTCCTTCGGCTTCACGACGAGCACGTGGTGCGTCATCGTCGTGACATTGCCCTGGGCGCTGTCGACCTCGTGGCTGACCGGGTCGGTCAGGTAGCGCTTGACGAGCGCGCTGATCTCGTTCTCCATCGTCGCGGAGAAGAGCATGCGCTGGCCGCCGGCCGGCACCAGGTCGAGCAGCTCGGTGACCTCGGGCATGAAGCCCAGGTCCGACATCTGGTCGGCCTCGTCGAGGATCGCGATCTGGACCTGCTCCAGCGAGCAGGCGCGGCGGTTGATCAGGTCGCGCAGCCGGCCCGGGGTGGCGACGAGGATGTCGACGCCGCGCTCCAGGGCGTAGATCTGGTTGGACATCGACGTACCGCCGCAGACGACCTTCATCTTCAGGCCGAGCACATCGCCGTACGGCTGGAGCGCGTCCGCGACCTGCATGGCCAGCTCACGGGTGGGGGTGAGGATGACGCCGCGCGGCTTCTTCTTCTCGGTGTGGCCGCCCGCCAGCGTGGCGAGCAGCGGCAGCCCGAAGGAGAGGGTCTTGCCGGAGCCGGTCCTGCCCCGGCCCAGGATGTCCTTGCCGGCCAGGGCGTCCGGGATGGTCGCGGCCTGGATCGGGAAGGGGGTGGTGACGCCGTTCTGGGCGAGCTTGCGGACGATGCCCTCGGGCAGGCCCAGGTCGCCGAAGGTGACACCGGAGCCGGGCTCGGAGGCGGCCGGTGACGTCTCGTCGGCCTCGGACGCGGCGAAGGACTCGGTGGCCTCTGCCGCGTCGGCGGCCACAGGGGCCTCGACGGCGTCGACGGTCTCGACACCCTTGTCGGCCTCGACGGTCTCGACGACCTCGACAGTCTCGGGCATGGCGGTGCGGTCAGTACTGGAAACGGACATGCGAAATGCGAAACCTTCCGGAGTCTCGGCACGCGCCCAAACTCCGTGATTCACAAATCAACCGCCTCTATGCGGTCAGCCACGGCAAGGGAGAGTACGCGCCACGCGGCGCTCTTCTGTGTCGGCGCCGGGCAATGATCAAACGATCTACTACCATACGCACCCACCCCCGCCTCAGGCAAACCGAGCCCCGCGTTCCCGCCCTGGTGAGCACCGGAGCTGGGGAGAAGTGGCGCGTCTCACACCGGGCTCGGCTGCGCCGACGCCGATGGCTCCCTCCGCTCCTTCCACTCCTTCCGCGCCCCCGCCCCCTCGGCCGAGGCCGAAGCGGCCGTCCTGGTGTCGGCGGGCGGAGAGGCCGACGGGGGCTCCTGCGGCCTGCTGGGCTCCGGCTCGGGGTCCGGGGGCTCGGGGGCGGGGCTCTGCGCGGGCGGCTGGCCGGTCGGCGGCGCGGGGCGGGTGGGCTCCTTGGTCGGTACGGGCTCGCCCCCGGGCCCGGTCGTCGGCTTACCGTGCCCCGGCTGCGGGCGGGTCCCGGTGGACGGCTTCGGCGACGGTACGGCGGGAGAACCGGCCCCCGGGGAGCCCCCGTTGGCCGCCGGCGACTCCGAGGCCCCGGCCGCCGCCGCGCCCCCCGGCCCGCCCTTGCCGTCGGGCCCCGCGTCGCCGCCCGCCTCGGCGTGCTCCGTACCCCCGCCTCCGCTCTTCTCCGTATGCCCCGGCCAGGAACCGGCACCACCGGATCCGGTCACGGCCCCCGTACCGCCGTCGGGTTCGGCGGCCCCGCCCGTACGCTCCGGGGCGAGCGAGACGGCCGGGGCCCCCGCGCCGTCGCCGACGCTCATACAGCCCGCGGAGCTGAGAGCCGCCAGGGACGAGACGAGCCAGACGGCGAGACGGCCAGGGGCGGACAACTGGCGCACGAGGGGCACCTCCGGGGCGCGGGGAAGAGGGACAGCAGAGGGGACGCGGATCTCCCTGCCCCCTGCTCAACTTCTTTTCCGGCACCGGGGACACGCCCTGCCCGCCCCGACCCGTCCCCCATCCGCCCCCTAAGGGGCGCACCACGGCGACGCGAACGCCAGGAACGACAACAGGAACGGCGACAAGATCAGCGGCGGGAACGGCGACGGCGGCGTCCGCGATCTTGCCGGGGCGCCGTTCTGCCGGACAATGGCCGTGTGCTGGAGATGACACGCGAGACCTTCGAAGAACTGGTGAGCCAGGCCCTCGATCAGATCCCCCAGGAGCTGACCCGGGTCATGGACAACGTCGCCGTCTTCGTCGAGGACGAGCCCGACCCCTCCGACCCCGAACTCCTCGGCCTCTACGAGGGCACGCCCCTCACCGACCGGGGCGAGTGGTACGCGGGCGTCCTGCCCGACCGCATCTCCATCTACATGGGCCCCACCCTGCGGTACTGCGGCAGTCCGGAGGAGGTCGTCCACGAGGTCTCGGTCACCGTCGTCCACGAGATCGCCCACCACTTCGGCATCGACGACGAGCGCCTGCACGAACTGGGCTGGGGCTGACACCCCCTCCGTACGCCCCGTACGCCCGAGGGCCGACACCCCGTACACCCGGGGGCCGACACCCCGACCCACAGCCGGGACCCCCCACCGTCCGTCGGAGCCCCCCGCCCCGTCCGCCGGGGAGTACTCCGCTCGGCGGGGGTTCGCGGTGATCACGCATGCCCCGCCCCGCCCCGGGGCATAGGCGCCCAATGGCCCGTGATGTCCCGCGCGGCACCGTCCTCGTCCAGGTCGATCCCCCGCATCCCCTCGCCCGTGCGCTCGGCATGGTCTCCGTCGTGCTGCTCGGCGCCTGGCTCGGGCTGCTGATCGTCGGCAGCGTACGGACGCCGGTCGGGCCGATGGACACCCGGATGACGCTCCGCCCCTCCCTCACCGGCGGCACGAAGATCAACGTCTCCCCGCTGGGCGCGCTGGAACTGGAGACGCACACCGCGCCCATCCGGCTCGACGTCGACGTCGACCAGCTCGACCCGGTCCGCTCCACCGCCCTCGTCCAGCACCCCGAACGCCTCTCCGGGCTCCAGAGCGAGGTCGGCCGCGACGTCAGGACCGGCACCACGGAGCTGGCCGTGCGCTCCGTCGTCGCCGTCGTCTCCGGGGCCACCGCCCTCGGCCTCGCGGTCTACCGCCGCCCCCGCCGCGCCCTCGCCGCCGGCGGTCTCGCCTTCTCGCTGCTGGGCGCCTCCGCCGTCGGCGCGTACGCCACCTGGAACCCGGAGTCGGTGCTGGAGCCGAAGTTCTCGGGGCTGCTCTCCTCCGCGCCCCAGGTCGTCGGCAACGCCCGCTCGATCGTCTCCGACTTCGACGTCTACCAGAAGGAGCTGGCCCGGCTGGTCACCAATGTGACCAAGCTGTACGACGCCACCTCCACCCTCCCGACCTTCCAGCCCGACCCGGCCACCCTCCGCGTGCTGCACGTCTCCGACATCCACCTCAACCCGGCGTCCTGGCACATCATCGGGTCGCTCGTGGAGCAGTACGGGATCGACGCCGTGATCGACTCGGGCGACACGATGGACCACGGCAGCTCCGCCGAGAACACCTTCCTCGACCCGATCGCCGACCTCGACGTCCCCTATGTCTGGGTACGCGGCAACCACGACTCGGCGCTCACCCAGGAGTATCTGGAGCGGACCCGGAACGTCCACGTCCTGGACCACGGCCGCGCCGTCTCCGTGGCGGGGATCCGGATCGCGGGCACGGGCGACCCGCAGTTCACCCCGGACCGTTCCAAGGAGGTACCGGGCGACCCGGCCGAACGCATGGCGGGCATCCGGCTCGCCTCCGCCATCCGCGACCAGGAGCGGGCCGGCACACCGGTGGACATCGCGGTCGCCCACAACCCGCTCGCCGCCCGCGAGGTGGACGGCACCGTCCCACTGGCCCTCGCCGGCCATGTGCACCACCGCGAGACCGAAGTGCTCCCCTTCGGCACCCGGCTCAAGATCGAGGGTTCGACGGGCGGCGGGGGGCTGCGCGCACTCCAGAACAAGAAGCCGGAGAAGGTCCGCGCCTCCGTCCTCTACCTGGACCGGACGACCAAGCGGCTCCAGGCCTGGGACGAGATCACGCTCGGCGGACTAGGCCTGACCACCGCGGAGGTAGCCCGGCACCTCCCAGAGGAAGCACGGAACCCCGACACGGAGACAGAAGAAAACACAGCCCCCGGCACGAGCACCGACACAGGCACGGACGCCGGCACGGACCCCGGAACGGGCACGGACGCCGACGCCGCCACGGACGCGGGCGCGAACGGCGGCACGGTCCCGGGCGCCCCAGGCACCCGCACAACCCCCCCTGCCGACCCCCCTGCCGACCCCCCTCCCGGCACACCCCCTCCAGCCTCCCCCACGAGCCCTCCCCCGGAATCCCCCGGCGAACCCCCCGAACCCACCCCCTGAACCACCCCCTCCATCCACCCCTCCGGCGTACCCCCAGGCGGGGGGTGCGTTAACCGTTTTGGTGATAGCTCCCCGCATCACATATGCTTCGGACGTCCCCGACGCGCTGCGAAGCGCCCAGGCGGGCCCTTAGCCCTCATCGTCTAGTGGCCCAGGACGCCGCCCTTTCAAGGCGGTAGCACGGGTTCGAATCCCGTTGGGGGCACGCACAACCTTGCGTATGCAGATTCGTTCCACATACGCAAATATGGTCCTGTGGAGCAGTTTGGAGTGCTCGCCACCCTGTCAAGGTGGAGGCCGCGGGTTCAAATCCCGTCAGGACCGCTGAAGTTCCTTGTGAACTTCGTGGCTGGGTAGCTCAGTTGGTACGAGCGATCGCCTGAAAAGCGATAGGTCGCCGGTTCGATCCCGGCCCCAGCCACCGCATCAGGGAAAGCTCCGGACAGTATGGCGTCCGGAGCTTTCTGGTGTCTCCAGCAGGCGGAGCACTCCTCGCCGAGGGCGGCATCGGCCGATGGCAAGCCGGGCATTACCTCACGTACCGCCCTAGAACGCCAGGTCCTCCCAAGCGATGCTCAGGGCGAAGGGCTCGGGGAACTCGATGCCGAGGCCGTCCGGCTCCCACTCACCCACGGGTACGTACACCGAAGGGCGCAGCGGTTTGACGGGAAGCCCGGCCCGGTCGATGGTGACCAGCTCGTACGCCCGCACCAAGGTGATGTCCCAGGTCCTGCCGGAGTCGAGCTCGATCTCCCAGTACCAGGGGATGGTGGCCTCCGCGTACCGGTCCATCTTCCACTGCCTGCGCCTGGGGGTATCCGAACCGGAGAGCACCTCACCCACAAGGACGGTGTCGGCGGCGAAGGTGTCGGCGCCACGGGGCAGGCAGCGGCGGACCAGGAAGTCGGGGGTGAGGAAGCTGGACCTGTCAGGTGTGAAGAAGACGTTGGTCCCCATTCCGACCTGCCAGCAGCGCTGTTCCTTGCCGCTGGTCTCCTCCCGCTTGGCGCGGCGGGCGTCAGCCTCGAGCGCGTTGCGCATGCGCACGGCGAATCGCTGGTGCTCCAGTGGGCCGCGCCTGTTCCACACGACCCTGCCCTGCCAAAGCTCGATCCCCTCCGCGAGGTCGTCCGGAAGCTCCTGGAGCTCCTCCCAGCTCAGGGTCTCGGGCAGGTTGAATGGAGATCCCTCGGCTGCGCCCGCCGACATGTCGCCTCCTCTGCTTCGTGTTCCTGGTCCCGAAGCAACGTAGCGGACCCGGCCCGCCGACTGGCTCCCCGATGGTGGCGTACTGCTACCGCGACATGCTCGACTTCCCCAGGTCGGCCGTCATCGTGGAGAACGGCGCCCCTCCCGCCGATGTCCTGGAGAACGCACGCGCGTACCGGTTCACCGCGACGGCGTCGGTGCGGCGCTTGGCCTCGCGTCCGCCGTCCTCGGTGATGCCGGTGGCGATGACCACGGCCCGGAAGACGATCTGGCGGTTCACCCGCACCGTGCGGTAGGTCGCGTCCAGGTAGACGCAGGGGAAGCGGGTGTGGTCCAGGGGGCGAGCGCGGAAGGCGGTCAGCGGTTGACCTTTCCGTGTCGCCTCGGTGTCGCCTCTGTGCTGCCTGGGTGTCGCTGCCTCGTCCGTCGGGCAGCGTCATCCGTCAGGGGCTGACGGGGTGGCTCTCCGGCGTCGGCGTCGTTATCCGGTCCATGTGGGCGTATCCCCAGTCGCACAGCGGGCGGAGTGCTTCGGCCAGACCGGAGCCGTACGGGGTCAGGGAGTATTCGACGTGCGGGGGAAGCTCCTGGAAGTCCTCGCGGACGACGATGCGGTCCGCCTCAAGGTCTTTGAGTGCTCCGATCAGCACTTTCTCGGTGATGCCGTCGACAAGGCGGCGCAGTTGGCCGAAGCGCCGGGGACCGTGGACGGCGAGTTGCCACAGCACCAGAAACTTCCACCTCCCTCCGACGACGGACAGTGCGGCGTCCAATCCGCAGTAGAAGCCACGCTCGGTCATCCGGACATACCTTTCCGTCCACCACCGGGAGGGGACTTGTTGTCGGGCGGTCATCGGAGTGGGCCCGATGTCAGCTCAGGGTGGCGACCTGGTCGACGGTGAACGGGATCAGCGCCTCCGTGTCCCCGGTGAGGACCTTGCGAGGCCACTCCGGGTCGGCGATCAGGGCGCGGCCGATCGCGATGAGGTCGAACTCGTCGCGCTCCAGCCGGTCCAGCAGGTTCTCGATGCCCGCCACCCCGGTCCGGCTGCCGCTCCGGAACCCGGGCTTGAACGCCTTGTCCAGGCCGACGGAGCCGACGCTGATGGTGGGCTTGCCGGTGAGCTTCTTCGTCCAGCCCGCGAGATTCAGGTCCGAACCCTCGAACTCCGGCACCCAGTACCGGCGGGTGGAGGAGTGGAAGGCGTCCGCCCCGGCCTCCGCGATCGGGGTGAGGACCGCCTCCAGTTCCTGCGGGGTGGTGGCCAGGCGCGCGTCGTAGTTGTCCACCTTCCACTGCGAGGTGCGGAAGACGATCGGGAAGCCGGCGGAGACGGCCTTCCGGCAGGCGGCCACGATTTCGGCGGCGAAGCGGGTACGGGCGACCGGGTCGCCGCCGTAGCCGTCGGTACGGTGGTTGGTGCGCGCCCAGAGGAACTGGTCGATCAGGAGGCCATGGGCGCCGTGCACCTCGACGCCGTCGAAGCCGGTGCGCTCGGCCGCGGCGGCGGCCTCGGCGAAGGCGGCGATCACCGCGTCCAGGTCGTCCTGGGTCATGGCCTTGCCGGCCGGGGCGCCGTCCAGCCCGATCCCCGAAGGGCCGACCGTCGGGGCGTCGGGGAACGGGCCCGCACCCTCGGGGCGCTGCACCCCGACATGGCAGATCTGCGCCAGAACCGAGGAAACATGCCGTGCCTTTCCACGGGCAAGTACCTACTTTTTTGTCAGTGCTTCCGGCGCGGATGTTGTCGTAGGAGTTGAGCCAGGGCGAGATCCCATCGCGCGGCCGAGTCGGGCTACACCTGAGCCATGCCGCCGTCGATACAGAGTTCCGCACCCGTCATGAAACTGCTCTCGTCCGAGGCGAGAAACAGCGCACCATGGGCGATCTCCTCGGGAAGCCCGAGGCGGCCCATCGGGACAAGGGTGCTCATGTGGGACCGGAGAGCCACTGGATCCTGGCCGAAGTACTCGGCCTGTCCGTCGATGATGGGTGTGTCGATCGGCCCCGGACTCAGCACATTGACCCGGAGACCCCGGCCGCCGAATTCCGCCGCCCAGGTGCGCGCGTAGGAGCGCACGGCGGCCTTCGCCGCACTGTAGGCCCCTGCCCCGGGATGCCCCTGGAATGCCGTGACCGAGCCCAGCAGAACGATCGAGCCGCCCGTTCGCAGAATCGGCAGCGCCTTCTGGACGGTGAAAAGGGTGCCACGGGCATTGAGGTCGAATATGCGGTCGAAGTGTTCCTCGGTCACGTCCCCGAAGTTCATCCGCTCAATGCTGCCCGCATTCGCGACGATCACATCGAGATGCCCGCTCTCCTGACGGACGGCCTCGACCACCCGGTCGAAATCACCCGGCACCGTGGCGTCCGCGGTGACCGCCGTGACATGTCCTTCGATGGAATCCTTCGCGGCTTCCAGCGCCTCCTTCCGTCGCCCCGTGATGTAGACGTGGGCGCCTTCGCTTCCGAATCTCCGGGCAATCGCCAGACCGAGGCCCGCGCTCCCGCCGGTGACGAGGGCGACCTTGTTCGCGAGACGCATGCTTTCTCCTTGGGTCGGAATTTTGGGTCGGAATTTGGGTCGGAAATTCCCGCGGCTTTCCGGCCCTGGTGGCCGCGCCGGCCGCGCCGGGTGTGCACCACGGTAGGAGCGGCCTTACATAGAGGCAAATAGTGGCAACGTATACTTCGCATTGACATCGTCTATGTCATGTCGAAGGTGGACGCGATGAACCTGCGCCAGTACGAATACGCCCTGGCCGTCGCCGACGAGGGCTCGATGACGGCGGCGGCAGAACGCCTGCGGATCACCCAGCCGTCTCTGTCGCAGCAGATCGGCGCCTTGGAGAAGCACCTCGGGGTTCGGCTGTTCACCCGTACCCCGAGCGGGGTGACGGTGACGGTGGCAGGGCGGGCATTCCTCGCGGAGGCGGAGATCGCGACGACCGCGTCCCGGCGTGCCGTCACGGCCGCCCGCGCCGCCGACGGGGAACTGGCCGGCGAACTCATCGTCGCTGTCCACATGGGCCTGGGAGCACGCCAACTCCCCCAGGCGCTGGGGCAGCTGCGCAGCCGCCACCCGAAGCTACAGGTGACTCTCCACGAGGAGCCCGATCCCGCGGACATGGAACGACTGCTCCGCCAGGGAACCCTCGACATGATCCTCGTGCACCGCATCCCCGCCGGATGCACCTTCGACGTTCACCCGCTGGGCAAGGAGGCCTATGTCGCCCTCCTGCCGAAGGGGCACCCGCTCCTCCCGGACAGCGCCGCCCTGCGCCTGGAGGACCTGGCGTCAGAAGGGTGGATCCGGTTCCGGCGCGCCAGCCTCCTCGACGACTACCTCGCCCACCTGCTCGCCGACGCGGGCCTCAGCCCGCACACGGTGGCCCGAGCGTCACAGATCTCCACCGCGGTGCGGCTCGTGGCCCAAGGCCTGGGCGTCACCGTGGTCCCGGCCTCGGCCATCCCCGAAGGCTTCGAAGAACTGGCCTGCCCGCTCCTGCCCGCCCTGACCGAGCCCGTCCTCGTCGGCGTACGGCGCGACCCGGGCCCGGCGGAGACGGCCATGCTCGACCATCTCCACCAGCAGAACTGGTGCGGTACGGGCCTCCTCTCCCGGCCCGCACCCGCGACCGACGTCCATCTCCGCAGGCCGGCAAGGTAACGAGGGCCGGGGATTCCGGCGGGGGTCATCCCGTACGGGACCACCGCTTCTCCCGTACGGGACCACCGCTACCCGCGCACGGGGGGCCGCCTCCCTCCGTACGGGACCACCGCTACCCGCGCACGGGGGGGCCGCCTCCCTCCGTACGGGCCCACCGCTTCTCCCGTACGGGACCACCCTCCACCCCGTACGGGATCACCGCTCCTCTCCAGGAAAACCGCGCGCCCGTCCCGCCCGCGCCCCCGCGCCGGAGCCGCCCCGGCGAATTCGTTCGCCACCCGCTCGGCCCGGGTGAGATCCTGGTCGCGGTATGTCTACTTCCTTCGCCGACCTCCAGACCCTGCTGGCCGACGTCTCGCTGCGCGACGCGCAGCGCCTCGGCCGCCGTCTCGAAGGCGCCCGGCGCATCCGCAAACCCGAGGCGCGACAGGCCGTGCTCGACGAGATCGCAGGTCAGGCCAGGAAGGCCGGCGAGCGGACGCGGCTGCGCGCCGGCCGGGTGCCCGCGGTCTCGTACCCGGACCAGCTCCCCGTCAGCCAGAAGAAGGACACGATCCTGGAGGCGATACGCGACCACCAGGTCGTGATCGTCGCCGGGGAGACCGGATCCGGCAAGACGACCCAGATCCCCAAGATCTGCCTGGAGCTCGGGCGTGGCGTGCGCGGCATGATCGGGCACACCCAGCCGCGCCGGATCGCCGCCCGTACGGTCGCCGAGCGGGTCGCGCAGGAGCTGGACACCCCGCTGGGCGAGGCGGTCGGCTGGAAGGTCCGCTTCACCGACCAGGTCGACCAGGACGCGACCTTCGTCAAGCTGATGACGGACGGCATCCTGCTCGCGGAGATCCAGACCGACCGCGAACTGCTCGCGTACGACACGCTGATCATCGACGAGGCCCACGAGCGCAGCCTCAACATCGACTTCCTGCTCGGCTATCTCGCCCAGCTCCTCCCCCGGCGCCCCGACCTCAAAGTCGTCATCACCTCGGCGACCATCGATCCGGAACGTTTCGCCCGGCACTTCGGGCGCTTCGCCGCCGTGGGCGTCGACGGCGGAGCGGACGGCGCGGACGGAGCGGACGGAGCGGAGCCGAGCGCCCCCATCGTCGAGGTCTCGGGGCGTACGTACCCGGTCGAGGTCCGCTACCGGCCGCTCCTGGAGGACGACAGCGCGGAGCGCGACCGGGACCAGATCACCGCGATCGCCGACGCCGTCGAGGAGCTGCGGCGCGAGGCCCCGGGGGACATCCTCGTCTTCCTCTCCGGCGAGCGGGAGATCCGCGACACCGCCGAGGCGCTCCAGAAGCTCGCCCACCGCGACACCGAGGTCCTGCCGCTCTACGCGCGGCTCTCGCACGCCGAGCAGAACCGGGTCTTCCAGCGCCCCGGCGGCGGGATCAGCCGCCGGATCGTGCTCGCGACGAATGTCGCGGAGACCTCGCTCACCGTCCCCGGCATCAAGTACGTGATCGACCCGGGCACCGCCCGGATCTCCCGCTACAGCCACCGCACCAAGGTCCAGCGGCTGCCGATCGAGAAGATCTCCCAGGCCAGCGCCAATCAGCGCAAGGGCCGCTGCGGCCGTACCTCCGACGGGATCTGTGTCCGGCTCTACTCCGAGGAGGACTTCGACGCCCGCCCGGAGTTCACGGACGCCGAGATCCTGCGGACCAACCTGGCCTCCGTCATCCTCCAGATGACCGCGGCGGGCCTCGGCGACATCGAGAAGTTCCCGTTCATCGACCCGCCGGACCACCGGAACATCCGGGACGGTGTCCAGCTCCTCCAGGAACTGGGCGCGTTCGACAGCGCCGAGAAGGCCGCAGAGGGGAAGGATCCGGCGGGGAAGGACCCGGAGGGGAAGAAGGGGACCAAGCGGCTCACTCCGCTGGGCCGCAAGCTCTCCCAGCTCCCGGTGGACCCCCGGCTCGCCCGGATGGTAGTCGAGGCCGACCGGAACGGCTGCGTACGGGAGGTGATGGTGATCGCCGCCGCGCTCTCCATCCAGGACCCGCGCGAGCGCCCCGCCGAGAAGCAGACGCAGGCCGACCAGCACCACGCCCGCTTCAGGGACGAGACCTCCGACTTCCTCGCCTTCCTCAACCTCTGGCGGTACGTACGGGAGCAGCAGAAGGCGCTGTCGTCCTCCGCGTTCCGCCGGATGTGCCGGACGGAGTATCTGAACTTCCTGCGGATCCGCGAGTGGCAGGACATCTACGCGCAGCTCCGTACGGTCGCCCGGCAGATGGGCATCCATCTCAACGAGGAGGACGGCGCCGAGCAGGCCGTCCATGTCTCGCTCCTCTCCGGGCTGCTGTCGCACATCGGCATGAAGGACGTGCGGGAGAAGGACGCTTCGAAGTCCGCGAAGGGGGACGGCGGCAAGGACGGCGGGCGCAAGGAGGGCGGCCGGGGCGAGTATCTGGGCGCCCGGGGCGCCAAGTTCGCGGTCTTCCCCGGCTCGGCGCTCTTCAAGAAGCCGCCGCGCTTCATCATGTCCGCGGAGCTGGTGGAGACCTCCCGGCTCTGGGCGCGGGTCAACGCGCGGATCGAGCCCGAGTGGATCGAACCGCTCGCCGGCCATCTCCTCAAGCGCACCTACAGCGAGCCGCACTGGGAGAAGGACGCGGCGGCCGTCATGGCGTACGAGAAGGTCACGCTGTACGGGGTGCCGATCGTCGCCCAGCGCAAGGTGAATTTCGGCCGTATCGACGCCGTGGTCTCGCGGGAGCTGTTCATCCGGAACGCGCTGGTCGAGGGCGACTGGCGCACGCACCACCAGTTCTTCCATGACAATCGCAAACTCCTCGGCGAGGTCGAGGAGTTGGAGCACCGGGCGCGGCGCCGCGACATCCTCGTGGACGACGAGACGCTCTACGACTTCTACGACCGCCGGGTGCCCGACGAGGTGGTCTCCGGCGCCCACTTCGACTCCTGGTGGAAGGCGAAGCGGCGCGAGGAGCCGGAGCTGCTCGACTTCGAGCGGTCGATGCTGATCAACGAGAAGGCCGGCTCGGTCACCAAGGACGACTATCCGGACTCCTGGCGCCAGGGGCGGCTGAAGTTCCGGGTGACGTACCAGTTCGAGCCGGGCGCGGACGCGGACGGGGTCACCGTCCACATCCCGCTCCAGGTGCTGAACCAGGTCACCTCCGAGGGGTTCGACTGGCAGATCCCGGGGCTGCGGGAGCAGGTGGTCGTGGAGCTGATCCGGTCGCTGCCGAAGCCCGTACGGCGCCACTACGTCCCCGCGCCGAACTACGCGGCGGCCTTCCTGGACCGGGCGGTCCCGCTCCAGGAGCCGCTGCCGGTCACGCTGGCGCGCGAGCTCCAGCGGATGGTCGGGGTGCCGGTGGCGGCCGAGGACTTCGATCCGAGCCGGATCCCGGACCACCTGAAGATCACGTTCCGGATCGTCGACGAGCGGCGCCGCAAGGTCGCCGAGGCGAAGGACCTGGAGACGCTGCGGCTCCAGCTCCGGCCGAAGGCCCGGCAGGCCCTCTCCCAGGCCGCGGCGGCGACGGCGGAGCGCTCGGGCGGCGAGACGATCGAGCGCACCGGGCTGACCGGGTGGACGATCGGGACGCTGGTACGGGTCTTCGAGACGCGGCGGGCCGGCCAGCCGGTGAAGGCGTACCCGGCCCTGGTCGACCAGGGCGCGAGCGTGGCCGTACGGCTCTTCGACACAGAGGCCGAGCAGGAGCAGGCGATGTGGGCGGGGACGCGGCGGCTGATCATGCTGAACATCCCCGTCAACCCGGCGAAGTTCGCCTCGGACAAGCTCACCAACAAGCAGAAGCTGGCGCTCTCCCGGAATCCGCACGGTTCGGTGCAGGCGCTCTTCGAGGACTGCGCGCTGGCGGCGGCGGACCGGCTGATCGCCGACCACGGGGGCCCGGCGTGGGACGAGGCCTCGTTCCGCGCCCTGTTCGACAAGGTCCGGGCCGACCTGGTCGACCTGACCGTGCGGACCATCGCCCAGGTCGAGCAGATCCTGGCCGCCTGGCAGGCCTGTGAGCGCCGTCTGAAGGCCACGAACAGTCTGGTGCTCCTCAACAACGTCCAGGACGTCAGGGACCAGCTCACGGCCCTCGTACCGGCCGGCTTCGTGACCCGTACGGGGCTGCGCAGGCTGCCGGACCTGATGCGCTACCTGGTGGCGGTGGACCGCAGGCTCCAGCAGATGCCGACGGCGGTCCAGCGGGACACGACGCGCATGGAGAAGGTCCATGAGATGGCGGACGAGTACGCCTGGCTGCTCGAACAGCTCCCGCAGGGGCGTCCTGTGCCGCGCGAGGTGCGGGAGATCCGCTGGATGATCGAGGAACTCCGGGTGAGCTACTTCGCCCACGCGCTGGGCACGGCGTACCCGGTCTCGGACAAGCGCATCGTGAAGGCGATCGACGCGGCAGCCCCCTGACTGCCCCGCCTGCCCCGCCAGACCCGCCGGCCCCGCCGCACCGGGGCGTCCAGGGGGCGCCCCGATCCAATTCGACCGCACCCTCCGAGCTGCTGTAGAGTCTCGTCTCGCAGCCGCCACTACGGGGCCGCGAAACGCCAGGTCCTGTGGAGCAGTTTGGAGTGCTCGCCACCCTGTCAAGGTGGAGGCCGCGGGTTCAAATCCCGTCAGGACCGCAAGAGATCAACCAGAAGGGCCGCACTCCATCACCGGGACTGCGGCCCTTCTGCGGTACGTGAGCCGTACCGGGCCCGGAGGCCGCGCCCGCGGCGGAGCCGCGATCAAATACAGCAAATCCCGTCAGGACCGCACCCCCACGACCGACCAGAAGGGCCGCACCCCGTCACCGGGGCCGCGGCCCTTCTGCCGTGCGCCGGATGCGGTGTCTCCTGCCGTACCGGGGCCAGGGGCGCGCCCGTACGCCCGTTGTAGCCGTCCGAGGTGCGTTCGGCGTACGGGGTGCGCCTCGTGCGCCCGTTCTGTGACTCCATTGCATACGGCAAGCGCCGTCGACGCGGCGGTAACGCCGCAGTAATGGCGTCCTCAAATCCGCCGGGGTGGGGCCGGAGCGGCTTGACGGGGTTCTCGGGGCGGGGGTACTCAAGCAGAAGGGCCCCGTTCCTTCACATTCCGGGCCCGCGCCGGGGGTGGTGTGCGTGACCGCGTCGACGGTGGGGCAAGCAGTTCGGCCCCGGCCCGTGAAACAGCCGAAGCACGAGACCGCGGCGCTGCTGCGGGCCCATCTGGCGGCCGCGTCGGGCCGTCCGCACGCCACCGGGTACTGCCCGGTCTGCCATCGCCTCCAGCGGCTCGTCAGGGAGTCCGCGACGGCGGCGGACCCGGTGCCCGGATTCGGCGGCTTCCTCGCGGAGAAATTACCCGCCGATCAACCTCCCGCCGCCATCTGAGGTTTGACTCCCGTTCAGACGGGACGAGCCGGGAGCTCGGCGGACGGAGCGCTTCCGGGGGGCTCGGCGGTCACCGGCCGGCCGCTCCCGAGACGCGTCGGAGGTCCTGGCAAGACGGCACAAGTGACGTGACCGGAGTCACACCGCAACTTCCTGCCCAGCAAGGGCTTACACCCTCCCTACACGACGCCAATTTAATATGTGCAATTGCACCGCCCTCACGAACCCTCCCCCACCCGTTCCCCACCCTCCCCGGAACCACTCACTCCACACGGTTTCCCCGCAGAAAAAAATCGCGCCGGACTCGGCGGAGTCCGGCGCGATCGACGACGTGCCCGATGTGCGTGGGCGTGGGACCTGTTGGGGCAGGTGCCCGTCGTGTGGAGCCATGAGGCGGGACGGCCGGATATGGGGGACCCGGCTGTGCCCTGGTTGGTTTGCGCCCTAAATGAGCCTTACTGGGGTGTTCAGGCCTCGCTGCGCTGCTGCGGGATCCCCGCAAGCAGTGCGCGGACCTCTGCCTCGCGGTACCGGCGATGTCCACCGAGCGTGCGGATGGACGTGAGCTTGCCGGCCTTTGCCCAGCGTGTGACCGTCTTCGGGTCCACACGGAACATCGTGGCAACCTCAGCCGGGGTCAGCAGCGGCTCGGCATCAGGGGTGCGAGCGGTCATGAGCGGCCTCCTCGGGAGAACCGAACCATCTCGGTTCTTTCCTCTAAATTCTGCACCTTGGCCCGCGTTGCCCGAAATGGCGGACGCGGGCCGAGTCGGTTATAGGACGAACGGCTTGTCCTCGGCACTACAACTACACCATCCGTCCAGCCACGTAGGCCAAACCGATGGAATTGCCCTCTGAGGTGCCCATCAGCGGCGGAAGACGATGGACCATGCCATAGCGGACAGTCACGTCACAGATACGATCAGTCACAGAAAGATCAGGAGTCACTGGCCCCCCTACATAGAGTGCAATGCCGAGCATTCCGCCCATACATGGACGTAGGGAGCCCTCCCCGGACTCCTTGTCCTATTTTGGCACGAGGAGGGGTGATGGGCGCAAGAGCCCCGTTAGTGCGGTCCATCACCCTTGCGAGCAAAGGCCCGGATCGGGACCTACGCCCCGATGCCCGTTTCCCCCGGCGGGCGTGCCCGTTTCCCGGCCACCACCTGCCCGTTCGGCCGCCCGGCGATCACCCGGCGACCGCCCGGCACCCGGCGGCTCAGCTCGCGTGCTGCCGGTTCCGCACCGCGCTCCAGCGCGCCACCAGCCGGCCGTACGCGGCCCCCGCGGCCTCCATGTCGCCGTCCCGCAGCGCCGCCACCGCCGCCGTCACATCGGCCGCCGAGTGATCGTCGGCCAGCCGCTCCCGGGGCATCGCGTGGACGAGACCGCCGTAGTCCAGTTCGACCAGTGAACGCGGGTGGAACTCCTCCAGCCACCGCCCCACCTCGATCAGCCCTTCGATCATCGGAGCCTCGTCCAGGGTCTCGCGGAGCGTCTTCAGCGCCCGCGCCAGCCGCCGCCTGGCCTGCACCATCGGGGTCCGGTAGCGCAGTACGGGCGCCCCCGCGCCGTCCGGGTCCGCGCCGCCCTCCCCGGGCGCCGGCGACTCGTTCCCGTACAGCCGCTCCTCGTCCGAGAAGAGCGCGAACCACCCCACCGGCACCTGCCAGACCGCCGACCTGATCCACGGCCGCGCGTCCGGATTCCGGTCCCGCCAGCGCTCGTAGTCCGAAGTGGCCTGAATGCGCACCACCGGCGGCAGCACCGCGTCCAGCAGCGGGGGCGGCAGCGTACGGGTCAGCTCCTCCAGGGCCAGCCAGCCGCGCAGCCGGGTCCGCCACGGGCAGACGCACACCACGCCGTCCACCTCGGTGACGAACGCGTCCCCGCTCTCGTGCACCGGCACCGCCACCGGCGGGGTGGGCAGCAAGTCGGCGAGGGAGCGCCGCAGTTCCTCCTGGGCCCCGGGAGCGCGCTCCCCCGTGGCATAGCGCGCCCAGTGGCTGCGCTCCGGTTCGGGGAAGGCTCCCAGAGGCTCGTACACCCGCAGGTAGGACGCATAAGGGACATGGACAGAAGTCACCGCCGGCATGGGCCGCATCGTCCCACGCCCGCCACCCCCGAGGGGGTGATCCTCGGCACTGCGGCTGATCCACACCGGCGGAGGGCCTACCCTCATGCTTGCCCGAGGGTCGTCCCACCACCCACCGGGACGACCCCGCCCGACGCCGTTCTTCTCATGGGGAGTCACTACCGTGACCGATGTCTCCGGCGCGCACGCTGACGTACTGCACACCCTGTTCCACTCGGACCAGGGCGGTCATGAACAAGTCGTGCTCTGCCAGGACCGCGCCACCGGCCTCAAGGCCGTGATCGCGATCCACTCCACCGCCCTGGGACCCGCCCTCGGCGGCACCCGCTTCCACCCGTACCCCTCCGAGGCCGAGGCCGTCGCCGACGCGCTCAACCTGGCCCGGGGCATGTCGTACAAGAACGCCCTCGCCGGGCTCGACCACGGCGGCGGCAAGGCCGTGATCATCGGGGACTCCGAGCGGTTCCAGGGCGCGGAGCGGAGCGAACTGCTCCTCGCGTACGGCCGGTTCGTGGCCTCGCTCGGCGGGAGATATGTCACCGCCTGCGATGTCGGTACGTACGTGGCGGACATGGACGTCGTGGCGCGCGCCTGCCCCTGGACCACCGGGCGCTCCCCGGAGAACGGCGGCGCCGGCGACTCGTCCGTGCTCACCGCCTTCGGCGTCTACCAGGGCATGCGCGCCAGCGCCCAGCACCGGTGGGGCGACCCGTCACTGCGCGGGCGCCGGATCGGCATCGCGGGCGTCGGGAAGGTCGGCCACCACCTGGTGGGGCACCTGCTCGGCGAGGGCGCCGAGGTGGTGGTGACGGATGTACGGGAGGCCTCGGTACGCCGGGTCACCGACGCGCACCCGGAGGTGACCGCCGTCGCCGGCACGGACGCCCTGGTCCGCACCGAGGGCCTGGACATCTACGCCCCGTGCGCGCTCGGCGGCGCGCTGGACGACGCGACGGTGGCCGCCCTCACCGCGACGGTGGTCTGCGGCGCGGCCAACAACCAGCTCGCCCACCCGGGCGTCGAGAAGGATCTCGCGGACCGGGGCATCCTGTACGCGCCCGACTACGTGGTGAACTCGGGCGGAGTCATCCAGGTCGCCGACGAGCTGCACGGCTTCGACTTCGAGCGGTGCAGGGCGAAGGCCGCGAAGATCTTCGACACGACCCTTTCGATCTTCGCACGTGCGAAGGAAGACGGTATTCCGCCGGCCGCGGCGGCCGACCGGATCGCCGAACACAGGATGGCCGAAGCTCGACGGTCGTAACCCCGACGGCGCATCCGGGGCGCCCCTGAGGCACCCCCGATCGCGCCCCCGATCGCACCCCGAGTGTGACACTCGACACCCTCCGGAGCGGGGCTCCGCGTGGCTCCGGCCGCGCTCCGCCGACCGGCGAGACCAGGCTCACGCCGGTCGGCGGGTCGCCCCTCCGGAAGACGTTAAAATCGGTGCTGACCAGCGACGACGGGGCGTCTCGCGGACCCCGCTCCGGGGCACGTCATGTGGGCGGCGTACCGTATGGCCCCGGAAGCAGGTACCGTTGAACCCCTACGGACGGGTCTCTCCGCGGAGGGCTCGTTCTGATTCATGAACGCGTGTCAAGACTCTGGGGCCGTCGAGCCCCGTCACCGAGGGGGTCGAGCCATGGGGCGCGGCCGGGCCAAGGCCAAGCAGACGAAGGTCGCCCGCCAGCTGAAGTACAACAGCGGCGGGACAGACCTGTCGCGTCTGGCCAACGAGCTGGGCGCATCGCCTTCAAGTCAGCCACCGAACGCGGAGCCGTTCGAGGACGACGACGAGGAAGATGACCCGTACGCGCAGTACGCGGAGCGCTACAACGCGGACCCGTACAAGGACGACGAGGACGAGGACGACCAGTCCGGACCCTCGACCAAACGCCGCGGCGCTTGACGTCCCGTACCACTGACGTCCGTACCAGCGGCACGGACTCTGTCCGTACCACCGTGTACTGAGCCGTCACACCGAGCGGCAGCTCGTCATCGGCACCAGCCCGGTCCGGGGCCCACAGCCCGGGACCGGGTTCTGTGCTGTCCACGGCGCTCCCCCGAGGGCCCCGGGACCTGGGGTCAGCTCGCGTAGTCGCCGGTCAGGGCGGCTCCGCCGGTGTGGTGGTCCCCTCGTTCGGTGATCTCGCCCGCGATCCACGCCTCGACCCCGCGGTCGGCGAGGGTGGTGAGCGCGGCGTCGGCGGAGTCCGCCGGGACGACGGCCATCATGCCGACGCCCATGTTCAGGGTCTTCTCCAGCTCCAGCCGCTCCACCTGCCCCGCGGTGCCGACCAGCTCGAAGACGGCCCCGGGGGTCCAGGTCGAGCGGTCGACCGTGGCGTGCAGCCCGTCCGGGATCACGCGGGCGAGGTTGGCCGCCAGGCCGCCGCCGGTGATGTGACTGAACGCGTGCACCTCGGTCGTCCGGGTGAGCGCCAGACAGTCCAGTGAGTAGATCTTGGTGGGCTCCAGCAGCTCCTCGCCGAGGGTGCGGCCGAACTCCGGGACCTCGCGCTCCAGCGACCAGCCGGCCCGGTCGAAGACCACGTGGCGGACGAGCGAGTACCCGTTCGAGTGAAGTCCCGAGGACGCCATGGCGATGACCGCGTCCCCCGTACGGATCCGGTCGGGGCCGAGGAGCTGGTCCGCCTCGACCACGCCCGTACCGGCGCCGGCCACGTCGAAGTCGTCCTCGCCGAGGAGGCCCGGGTGCTCGGCGGTCTCGCCGCCGACCAGGGCGCAGCCGGCCAGCACACACCCTTCCGCGATGCCCTTGACGATGGCGGCGACCCGCTCGGGGTGGACCTTGCCGACGCAGATGTAGTCGGTCATGAAGAGCGGTTCCGCGCCGCAGACGACGAGGTCGTCCACGACCATGCCGACGAGGTCGTGGCCGATCGTGTCGTACACGCCGAGCTTGCGGGCGAGGTCGACCTTGGTGCCGACGCCGTCGGTGGCGGAGGCGAGCAGGGGGCGCTCGTACCGCTTGAGCGCGGAGGCGTCGAAGAGCCCGGCGAAGCCGCCGAGGCCGCCGAGGACCTCGGGGCGGCGGGTCTTGCGCACCCATTCCTTCATCAGCTCGACCGCGCGGTCACCGGCTTCGATGTCGACGCCCGCGGCGGCATAGCTGGCACCAGTAGTCGTTTCGGACATGGCTGGATACTTTCCTGTCGTCGTGGGGTCGTCGTACGTCATCGGAGTCTCGGGGTGGGTCATCGGATCGGCGTGATCGGCGTCGTCGGGGTCGTCGGCGTCATCGGTGGGGCGTACCGGGGTTCGTACGGCGGTGCCGGGCCCGGTGCGGTGCGGCCGGGCGGCCGGAACCGGGCCCGCGGGCCGAGGCGGGCGGGGACGGTCCCGGGCGGCGGGCGCCACGGGGCCCCTACGGCCTGCGGACCGCTTCCGACGCGGCGGTGGCCGCGGGTCCCGCCGCGAGTTCGGTCTCCAGGAGCCGCTTGCCCAGCAGCTCGGGGTCGGGGAGCTCCATCGGGTACTCGCCGTCGAAGCACGCGCGGCAGAGCTTGGGCTTGTCGATGGTGGTCGCGTCGATCATCCCGTCGATCGAGATGTACGCGAGGGAGTCGGCGCCCAGCGAGACGCCGATCTCGTCGACCGTCATCCCGTTGGCGATCAGCTCCGCGCGGGTGGCGAAGTCGATACCGAAGAAGCAGGGCCACTTCACCGGCGGCGACGAGATCCGGACATGGACCTCGGCGGCGCCCGCCTCGCGGAGCATCTTGACGAGGGCCCGCTGGGTGTTGCCCCGGACGATCGAGTCGTCCACGACGACCAGCCGCTTCCCCCGGATTACCTCTTTCAGCGGATTGAGCTTGAGCCGGATGCCGAGCTGCCGGATGGTCTGCGACGGCTGGATGAAGGTCCGGCCGACATACGCGTTCTTGACCAGGCCCGACCCGTAGGGGATGCCGCTGGCCTCCGCGTACCCGATAGCGGCGGGGGTGCCGGACTCCGGGGTGGCTATGACCAGGTCCGCCTCGACCGGGGCCTCCTCGGCCAGTTTCCGGCCCATCTCGACCCGGGAGAGATAGACGTTCCGTCCGGCTATGTCCGTGTCGGGGCGTGCGAGGTAGACGTACTCGAAAACACAGCCCTTGGGCTTCGCATCCGCGAATCGCTGGCTGCGGAGACCGTTCTCGTCGATGGCGATCAGCTCGCCGGGCTCGATCTCCCGCACGAAGGAGGCGCCGCAGATGTCGAGGGCGGCCCCCTCGGAGGCGACCACCCAGCCGCGCTCCAGCCGGCCGAGGACCAGCGGGCGGATGCCCTGCGGGTCGCGGGCGGCGTAGAGGGTGTGCTCGTCCATGAAGACGAACGAGAACGCGCCCTTGACGTCGGGCAGGATCTTGGCGGCGGCTTCCTCGACCGTCAGCGGCTTGCCGTCGGCGTCCGCCTGGTTGGCCAGCAGGGCCGTGACCAGGTCGGTGTCGTTGGTGGCGGCGACGCGGGTCGTCCGGCCGTTCTCCTTGGGCAGGTCGGCGACCATCTCGGCGAGCTGGGCGGTGTTGACCAGGTTGCCGTTGTGGCCGAGCGCGATGGAGCCGTGGGCGGTGGCCCGGAAGGTCGGCTGCGCGTTCTCCCACACCGAGGCTCCGGTGGTGGAGTAGCGGGCGTGGCCCACCGCGATATGCCCCACGAGGGAGCTGAGGGAGGTTTCGTCGAAGACCTGTGAGACGAGGCCCATGTCCTTGAAAACCAGGATCTTGGAGCCGTTGCTCACTGCGATGCCCGCGGACTCCTGTCCACGGTGCTGTAGGGCATACAGTCCGAAATAGGTGAGCTTGGCGACCTCTTCACCCGGAGCCCAGACTCCGAAGACGCCACATGCGTCCTGGGGGCCCTTCTCGCCGGGGAGCAGGTCGTGGTTGAGTCGTCCATCACCACGAGGCACGCCACCGAGTGTAGGCGAGATCGACCACTGGTCCGAATTGGGGATCCGGATTCCCGTCCTCGCGGGCCCGTCACGGGGCGCTCCGGCCGCCCCGGCTACCGCTTCTGGGCGGGCGCGGCGGCCCCGATCCCCTGTCCCCCCGTTGTCATGAGGGTGACGGAACGGTGGCGCAGCTCATATGTGACCTTGCCCTCCAGCACCTTCCGTACCTGCTGTTCCAGGGACATCTCGGGCCCTGGGCAGAGCTTCCGGGTGGAGCTGATCCGGTCGAGGGTGAGGGTCGTACGGGAGAGGGTGGCGGCGGCGTGGAAGCGGTTGCAGCCGAGGCTGCCCTCGATGGTGCCGCTCTGCTCGTTGTCCTTGGCGGCCTTCGCCGCCCCGGCCTCCTTACTCACGGTGAAGGTGAAGTACGCCTTGCCCTCGGCGCCCTGGGGGAGGGAGGTGGAGGTGGCGGCGTCGGCGGGTCCGTCGTTTCCGTCTCCGCCGCCGTCCACGAGGGCGTCGACCGTCCACTTCGTACCGGCGAACGGGGCGGACTCCTCGGCGGTGAGCTCGATCGCGTCGCCGCCGGGGGTGGTGAGGGTGAGGTTCTTCTCCTTGACCTTGGCGGTGAGCTTGCCGTCGAAGACGCCGCCGAGCGTCCGCTCGAACTCCTGGAGATCCTTCTCGCACCCCATCGCCGTGGACTCCTTCGTCCCGACGGTGACGGTGTCGCCGTCGACGGTGACATCCGCGCCGATCAGATTGCAGCCGGTGCGCGCGCTGGCCCGGCCCTGGGAGGTGATCTCCACACTGGCGCCCTCGGGGGCGGCGGTCTTCTCACCCTTGACGGTGACGCTGTCGACCCGCCAGTGGACGCCGGTGAGCGGCAGCCCGGTCCGTACGGCCCCGCCGCCGGCCTGGTTCCCGGCGCCGCCGCCCGCGCCCTTGGCGGACTCGGTGCCGCAGCCGGTCAGGGCGAGCAAGGCGGCGGCGGTGAGGGCGGTGACGGTGGTGGTGAGGGGGACGGACGGGGCGGACGAGGTGGTGATGATCTTCTGGGGTCGCATACCGGTGGGACGGGGAGGGCGACCGTACGGTTCCGCCTCCCGCGTCTGCCCGGGGCGCGCCCTCACCCCATCAGCGGCAGGAGTCCGCCCAGGTCCGCGCGCTCCCCGCTGGCGCTGACCTGCGCCGCGTCGACCGCCTCGCGCCAGTCCGTACGGCCGGTGGCGAGCCGGATCCAGGTCAGCGGGTCCGTCTCCACCACGTTGGGCGGCGTGCCCCGGGTGTGGCGCGGCCCGGCCACGCACTGCACCACGGCGTACGGCGGCACCCGTACCTCCGTCGACGCGCCGGGCGCCTTCACGGCGAGCGCGTCGGCCAGCACCCGGGTGCAGGCGGCGAGCGCCTGCCGGTCGAAGGGTACGGAGAGCCCGGTGGCCCGGTTGAGGTCGTCGGTGTGGACGACCAGTTCGACGGTACGGGTGACGAGGTAGTCCCCGAGCCGCATCGGCCCGACCCGGATGGGCACCACCCGGTCGTCGTCCTGGGCCGGCAGCAGGGCCTGGAGGCGTTCGGCGGTACGGGCGAAGAGGGCGCCCGGGGCGGCGGTGGCGGCGTACTCCCGTACCCCTCGGGCGATGGGCGCGGCGTGCGCCGCGGTGGCGAAGGGCCAGGTGGCGAGGGTGACGAGGGGCTGGTCAGCGGGGGTGGCCTCCTCGTCGCTCCGGTCCCGTTCGATCGCGAGGCTGACGGATTCGACGCCCATGCAGAGGTGGGCGGCCAGCTCCCGTACCGTCCACTCCCCGAGCCCGGAGGGAAGCGCCAACTGCTCCGGCGCCAGCCCTTCGACCGCCTCCCGTACATGGCCGAACTGGGCCGGCACGGCGGCCCGGATCTTGGCGGAGTCGTAGGTGCGGGCACGCTTCTTGGCAGGTGGCATGGGGTGAGGCTAACGGGCGTCGGCGTCGGAGGCTGCGCCTGCGTCCACGTCCGCGTCTGCGCCTGCGTCCGCGTCGGCGTCCGAAGCTGCGTCTGCGTCGGCGACGAAGGTCTCGCCGTTGGCGGGGACGCCGATGCCCCGCCAGCGGAACGGGAGGCCGCGGGCGACGTTCAGGTCCGGGTGGTCCATGAGCTGGAAGTGGAGGTGCGGTTCGCTGGAGTTGCCGGAGTTCCCGCAGCGGGCCAGGGGCTGCCCTGCGGAGACGCGGTCGCCCGCGCGGACCTCCAGCGAGCCGCGCCGCAGGTGGGCGTAGACCGCGTACGTACCGTTCCCGAGGTCGAGGATCAGGTGGTTGCCGACGATCCGGCGCACCCCGGCGATCTCCCGCACCGCGGCCTCGAAGAGCAGCATGTGGACCAGGCCGACGAGGGAGTTCCTGCTGAGGTGGTCGCGCTGGCCGTCGGAGGCGTGGACGACGGTCGCGTCGGCCACCGCGAGGAGCGGCGCGCCGAAGGCGGGGAAGTCCTGGTTGCGGCGGGCGACGGGCCAGAGCCAGGCGAAGGGCGGGCGGGGGAGCGTGGGGTTGTCGGGCGTGGGGGTGCGGGGCGTCGGGTCCGGTACGGCCACGATGTCGATCGCGTACGCCTGGCCGTATCCGTACGTCCCGTGGCTCGGCACCTTGTCCGCCGGGCTGTTCAGCGCCTGCCAGGCGCCGCCGACCGGCACGCCCTCCAGCGCGGGCGGGCGCACCGCGTGCTGGGCGCGGGCGGTGCGGCCCAGCCAGAGCAGCAGCGCGAGCGCGATTCCGGCGGGGAGCCAGGTCCACCCGTAGCCGAAGGGCAGGCGCCCGAAGGCTCCGAGGAGGACCAGGGCGCAGAACACCAGCCAGGAGATCCGTATCCCGGCCATGGCCAGGGCTCGGCTCCGGCGGCGCTCGTTCTGTTCCGCTCGTGTCTCTTGTGTCTCTCGTGTCTCTCGTGCGCCGGTCGTGTCGTTCGCTGACATTCTTTGTTCCCCCGTGTCGGTCAGTCGGTCGGAGCTGGTCGTGGCCGGTCAGGGTCCTGCGGCGGTGATCATCACCAGCAGCGGTACGACGCGGGCCGCCGGGATCTCGTACCGGCCGCGCCCCGGTGTGTGCAGCCAGCCCACGCCGGTGAGCTGGCGCAGGTGGTGGTAGATCTGGCCGGTGGTGCCGAGCCCGTCCACCTCCGCGAGTTCGGCGGACGTGCGCCGGCCGCCGAGGATCTCGTGGAGCAGGCGGAGCCGTACGGGGTGGCCGAGCGCGGCCAGGGAATCGGAGGTTCCGGACCAGTCGGCGTCGAGCAGGGTGTCGGTGAGGGCGCCGTACTGCCACTCGTACCGTTCCCCCGTGCCGAGCCGCACCGAGCCGGTGTAGAGGACTCCCCCGCCGGGCGCGCCGACCTCCGCCAGGTGCGCCTTGAACTGGTGGAGCGCCCAGAGTTCCCCGCCGGGCGGCTCCGCCGGGACCGTACCGTCGCCGCCGTGCGTACGGCTCGTACCCTCAACGCCGTCCGCACCGTCCGCACCGTCCGTGCCGTCAGCACCGTCCGTGCCGTCGCCGTGTGGTCCGCGCTCGCGGTCGGCATGGTCGGCGCGGGCGGCGCGCTCCCATGCCGCCAGCCTGCGCTCCAGTTCGGTGACGCGTTCTTCCAGCCCCATTCCTCGATATTACGTAATTACGTAATACCTGGGAAGGCCGGGAAGGCCAGGAGGGCCGGAGGCTTCCCCGCGTACGGGCACACGACCGAGCCCCCGTCCCGGGAGATCCGGAACGGGGGCTCGGCTCAGGTGGTGCCTCAGGCCAGCAGGGCCGGGATCGTCGCCTCGTGCGCGGCCTTCAGTTCGCTCAGCGGGATGCCGAACTCGCCCTGCACCTCGATCTCCGTGCCGTCCACGACGCCGACCCGGGTCGCCGGGAGGCCCCGCGCACCGCACATGTCGGTGAAGCGGAGTTCCTCGCTCCGGGGTACGGAGACCACCGCGCGGCCCGCCGACTCGCTGAACAGGAAGGTGAACGCGTCCAGCCCGTCGGGGACGACCAGGCGCGCGCCCTGGCCGCCGCGCAGGCAGGACTCCGTCACCGCCTGGATCAGGCCGCCGTCGCTCAGGTCGTGCGCCGCGTCGACCATGCCGTCGCGGGAGGCCGAGATCAGGATCTCCGCGAGGAGCTTCTCGCGGTCCAGGTCCACCGCCGGGGGGAGCCCGCCGAGGTGGTCGTGGACGACCTGGGACCAGGCCGAGCCGCCGAACTCCTCGCGCGTGTCGCCGAGCAGGTAGAGGAGCTGGCCCTCCGCCGCGAAGGCGATCGGCGTACGGCGGGTGACGTCGTCGATCACGCCGAGCACGGCCACGACCGGCGTCGGGTGGATCGCCGTCTCGCCCGTCTGGTTGTAGAGCGAGACGTTCCCGCCGGTGACCGGGGTGCCCAACTGGAGGCAGCCGTCGGCCAGGCCGCGGGTCGCCTCGGCGAACTGCCACATCACGGCCGGGTCCTCGGGCGAGCCGAAGTTCAGGCAGTCCGAGATGGCGAGCGGGGTCGCGCCGGAGGCGGCCACATTGCGGTACGCCTCCGCCAGCGCGAGCTGCGCGCCCGTGTACGGGTCGAGCTTCGCGAAGCGGCCGTTGCCGTCGGTCGCCATGGCCACGCCGAGGTTGGACGCCTCGTCGATCCGGACCATGCCCGCGTCCTCGGGCTGCGCCAGCACCGTATTGCCCTGGACGAAACGGTCGTACTGGTCGGTGACCCACGCCTTCGACGCCTGGTTCGGCGACGAGATCAGCTTGATGACCTGCTCGCGGAGTTCGGCCGGGGTGGCCGGGCGGGGGAGCTTGCCGGCGTCGTCGGCCTGGAGCGCGTCCTGCCACGCGGGGCGCGCGTAGGGGCGCTCGTACACCGGGCCGTCATGGGCGACGGAGCGCGGCGGTACGTCGACGATCTGCTCGCCGTGCCAGAAGATCTCCAGCCGCTCGCCCTCGGTCACCTCTCCGATGACCGTGGCGATGACGTCCCACTTCTCGCAGATCTCCAGGAACCGGTCGACGTTCCCCGGCTCCACGACCGCGCACATGCGCTCCTGCGACTCGCTCATGAGGATCTCCTCGGGCGAGAGCGTCGCGTCACGGAGCGGTACGGTGTCGAGCTCGACCCGCATGCCGCCGGAGCCGGCCGAGGCCAGCTCGCTCGTCGCGCAGGAGAGGCCGGCGCCGCCGAGGTCCTGGATCCCGGCGACGAGCTTCTCCGCGAAGATCTCCAGGGTGCACTCGATGAGGAGCTTCTCCTGGAACGGGTCGCCGACCTGGACGGCCGGGCGCTTCGCCGGGCCGGTCGACTCGAAGGTCTCGGAGGCGAGGACCGAGACGCCGCCGATGCCGTCGCCGCCGGTGCGGGCGCCGTAGAGGATCACCTTGTTGCCGGGGCCGGACGCCTGCGCGAGGTGGATGTCCTCATGCTTCATGACGCCGATACACCCCGCGTTGACCAGCGGGTTGCCCTGGTAGCAGGGGTCGAAGACGACCTCGCCGCCGATGTTCGGGAGGCCGAGGCAGTTGCCGTACCCGCCGATGCCCGCGACGACCCCGGGCAGCACCCGCTTGGTGTCGGGGTGGTCGGCGGCGCCGAAGCGGAGCGGGTCGACGACGGCGACCGGGCGGGCGCCCATGGCGAGGATGTCGCGGACGATGCCGCCGACGCCGGTGGCCGCGCCCTGGTAGGGCTCGATGTAGGAGGGGTGGTTGTGCGACTCGACCTTGAAGGTGACCGCGTATCCCTGGCCGACGTCGACGACGCCCGCGTTCTCGCCGATGCCGACGAGCATGGCGTCGTTGGCGGGGGCCTTCTCGCCGAACTGCCGCAGGTGGACCTTGCTGCTCTTGTAGGAGCAGTGCTCGGACCACATGACGGAGTACATGGCCAGCTCGGCGCCGGTGGGACGGCGGCCCAGGATCTCGCGGATCCGGGTGTACTCGTCCTCCTTGAGGCCGAGTTCCTTCCAGGGCTGGTCGGTGTCGGGGGTGTCGGCGGCGTGCTTGACCGTGTCGAGGTTCTTGATGTTCTGCGTGGACATCAGGCGCTTACCAGCTTCTTCAGGATCGAGGTGAAGAATCCGAGGCCGTCGGTACGGCCCGTCCCGATCAGCGGCTCCACGGCGTGCTCGGGGTGCGGCATGAGGCCGACGACATTGCCCGCCGCGTTGGTGATCCCGGCGATGTCGCGGAGCGAGCCGTTCGGGTTCCCGTCCAGGTAGCGGAAGGCGACGCGGCCCTCGGCCTCCAGTTCGTCGAGGGTGCGCTCGTCGGCGACGTACCGGCCGTCGATGTTCTTCAGCGGTACGGAGATTTCCTGGCCCGCGGTGTAATCGGCGGTCCAGTCGGTGTCCGCGCTCTCCACCCGCAGTTTCTGATCGCGGCAGATGAAGTGGAGATGGTTGTTACGGAGCATCGCGCCCGGAAGGAGATGCGTCTCGGTGAGGATCTGGAAGCCGTTGCAGATGCCGAGCACCGGCATACCGGCCTTCGCCTGCTCAATGATCGTTTCCATCACCGGGGAGAAGCGGGAGATCGCCCCGGCGCGGAGATAATCCCCGTAACTGAAACCGCCGGCCAGGACAACCGCGTCGACCTGGTGGAGATCTTTGTCCCGGTGCCACAGGGATACGGGTTCGGCGCCCGCGATACGGATGGCGCGCAGGCTGTCCCGGTCGTCCAGGGTGCCGGGGAAGGTGACGACTCCGATACGGGTCACTTCGACCCCTCGGCCGACGCGGCCTGCGGGGACGCGTCGCCCTTCCGGTCGCCCTTCCCGTCGCCCGTCCCGCCGGTCGTCCCGTCGGTCGTCCCGCCGGTCCGCTCGTGGATCTCCTCGTCGATCTTCACGACGAAGTCCTCGATGACGGTGTTGGCCAGAAAGGTTTCGGCCATCTCGTGGATGCGGGCAAGGGCCGCCTCGTCGACCGGGCCCGCCACCTCCAGCTCGAAACGCTTTCCCTGACGGACATCGGCAATGCCCTCGAAGCCCAGGCGGGGCAGTGCGCGCTGCACCGCCTGGCCCTGCGGGTCGAGGATCTCCGGCTTGAGCATGACGTCGACTACGACGCGTGCCACGTGCACTCCCGGTGGTGTGGTGCGGCTGGTTCTCGCTGTTGTGTCCTGCGGGGAATCCCCCAGACTCCCCGAGGTACCTCAGGTACCGTCAGCGTACCCGGCCGAAATTTCTACGCGGGTAGATATGTCCGCATTCGAGATCCGCGCGGGCGGCGGGACCGATGCGACGCGGATGCGACGCCATCACGCCATCGACACACGATCACCGCGAGATCACCCCGGAACAACGCCGGGAAAAATCCCGGGAAAAAATCTTGTCCCCTCATTGCCGGAGGACACGCTGATGTAATTGGCTGGGCTTCACAATGCGCCCTCTTCCGCTGTACAAAGGAATACAGCGGAAAGAAGCATTGCCCCATAACAGCCGGAAGGCCGGTATCGCCGCACGTCACCGTGTTTCCCGCACAAGTCGGGCACGGCCGGGCGCGGGCGGCACCGCACGAAAGGACCTTATCCGTGGCGCAGCGCGTAGTGGTCACGCTCTCCGACGACATCGATGGCGGGGAAGCGGCGGAAACGGTCGCGTTCGGCCTGGACGGGAAGTCGTACGAGATCGACCTCAATCCTGCCAACGCAAAGAAACTGCGCAAGGCTCTGGCGCCCTTCATGGCGGCCGGCCGAAAGCAGACAAATGCCAGTAAGAACGGTAAGTCCCGTTCCACGTATCGGCACACGGCGCTCGCGCCCGACCCGGCGGCGGTGCGGGCCTGGGCGCAGGCGCACAAGATCGAGGTACCGGCGCGGGGCCGGATCCCGAAGCGGGTGTACGAGGCGTTCCACGAGGCGAGTTGAGCGGCGGGGACCGCGCAGGGGTGCGGGCGGGGCGCCGCGGAGGCGTCCTGCCCGCACGTGTGTTCCGCTGTTCCGCGGCTACGGGCGCGGACTCCGCACGCGGCCGCGGGCCCCGGATTCCGTACCCGTGGACGCCGGCCGAGTGAGGTGCCCGGGCCCGGAGTTGCACAGCACCCCCATCGATCGGCTAGAGTTTGGAACACGCCGAGGGGCAAGGCCGAAAAGCCAAAACCCGGGCAGCGTGCGGGTGTAGTTCAGTAGTAGAACGCCCCCTTTCCAAGGGGGAGGCGCAGTGTGCAATTCCTGTCACCCGCTCTACATCACCAACCGTCCGGGGAATCCGGGTGATCCGGCTCAATGGATCAGGTAGAGTGATGGACGCATCGAGCACCGCCCGATGCGATGCGGACGTAGCTCAGTTGGTAGAGCGCAACCTTGCCAAGGTTGAGGTCGCCAGTTCGAACCTGGTCGTCCGCTCGGAAAAGAAGGCCCCGGTCGAAAGACCGGGGCCTTCTTCGTGCGTGCGCACCGTCATGTGGTCCGGGCATGTGTTCCGGGTCATGCGGTCGGGGTCATGTGTTCCGGGTCATGTGGTCCGGCTGACAAATGTCATCGGATCCGGTGACAGGAGACACTGCTGAAGGGCCGGTTCCACGAGAACCCTGGAAGCATGACTCAGGCATCGACGCACGAGACGACGTACACCCCGGCGCGGGCCCCGGCCCAGGGTTCCGCGCCGGCGATCGACGTGGCCGCGCTGCGGCGTACGTACACGGGCGGGTACACGGCGGTCGACGGGATCTCCTTCTCCGTGGCGCGCGGTGAGCTGTTCGCGCTGCTCGGGACGAACGGCGCGGGCAAGACGTCCACGGTCGAGCTGCTGGAGGGGCTCGCCCGGCCCAGCGGCGGCACGATCCGGGTGCTGGGCCACGACCCGTACACGGAGCGGGCGGCCGTGCGCCCCCGCGTGGGCGTGATGCTCCAGGAGGGCGGCTTCCCGGCCGAGCTGACGGTCGCGGAGACGGTACGGATGTGCGCGGGGGTGACCAGCGGCGCGCGCCCGACCGGCGAGGCGCTGGAGCTGGTGGGGCTGGGACACCGGGCCGACGTACGGGTCAAGCAGCTCTCGGGCGGTGAGCGGCGGCGCCTGGACCTGGCGCTGGCGCTGCTGGGGCGGCCCGAGGTGCTCTTCCTGGACGAGCCGACGACGGGGCTGGACGCGGAAGGGCGGCGCGACACCTGGGACTTGGTGCGGGCGCTCCGCGCGGAGGGGACGACGGTGGTACTGACCACGCACTATCTGGAGGAGGCCGAGACCCTCGCGGACCGGCTGGCGATCATGCACCGGGGCCGGATCGAGGTCTCGGGCACCCCGGCCGAGGTGACCGCGTCCCGGCCGGCCCGGATCCGCTTCGCCCTGCCCGCCGGGGTGCCGGCCGGGCGGCTCCCGCTCTCGCTGCGGGCGGCGGAGCCCACCGACGGGCGGGTGGAGATACGGACCCGGCGGCTCCAGCGGGATCTGGGCGAACTGCTGCGCTGGGCCGAGGAGTCGGGGGTGGAGCTGATGGGGCTTGACGCCCGTTCCGCCTCCCTCGAAGAGGCGTTTCTGGATATCGCGTCGCGGCGCGTGGAGACGGGGGAGACACGATGAGCACGGCGAACACGACGAACACGACGAACGTGAACGTGACCGGTCCGGCGGACGCGGCCGGCACGGCGCCCCCTCCGGGCGGCCGGGGGACCGTACGGCGCGGTGGGCAGCGGACGAAGGCCGTGGGGCGGCTTCAGGCGCTCGGGCGGGCCGAGTACGTGATGCTGGTCCGCAACAGGGCGGCGCTCTTCGCCTCGCTGGTGGTGCCGGTGGCCATGATCGGGGCGATCAAGGCGTCCCTCAAGGAAGTCGACCTCAGCGGGTTCGGGGCGAGCGGGATCGAGGTCGCGATGGCCGGCAGCCTCGGCGTGGTGCTGGTCATGGCGGTGTACGCCAACCTCACCTCCGCGTACACGGCCCGGCGCGAGGACCTGGTGCTCAAGCGGCTCCGTACGGTCGAGGCGTCCGACCGCGAGATCCTGGCCGGCACGGCGCTGCCCGCGGTCTCGCTCGCCTTCATCCAGTCCTGTCTGATGATCGCGGGCGCGGTGGCGTTCCTGGAGGTCCGCGCGCCGTCGAACCCGCTGCTGCTCCTCGCCGGGCTGCTGGGCGGACTGCTGCTGCTCAGCGCTCTCGCGGCGGTCACCTCGGCGTTCACCCGTACCGTGGAGAGCGCCCAGCTCACCATCATGCCGCTGTTCCTGACCTCGGTGGTGGGATCCGGGCTCTTCGTACCGCTGGAGGTGCTGCCGGACCGGCTGGCGGCCGTCTGCGAGCTCCTGCCGGTGACCGGGGTCATGACCCTGATACGGGCGGGATGGCTCGGCGGGGCGGAGGGGTACGACCTGCTCAGGGCGGCGCTGAGCGCGCTGGTCTGGATCGCCCTTTCGCTCTTCGCCGTACAGCGCTGGTTCCGCTGGGAGCCGCGCCGCTGAGCCGCTGAGGGGCTGAGGGGCTGAGGGGCACACGGCAAGGGCCCTTGGGGGACGAGGAAACCCTGAGGGACAGGAAAAGCCGGACGACCGGCGGAGAGCCGCGGAAGCGCAGAGCAGGAAGGAAGCCCGGACCATGGCCAGGATGACCGATATGCACCGGCAGGGCCGTGCCTCGTCGAAGGTCGAGCTCTACACCCGCTATTCGTTCTACGGGTCGGGGGGTCTCGTCTTCGTGCTGAACCTGCCGGGGCTCATCGCGGAGCGGATGTTCTGGGCGCCGCTGCCGCTCCTCCTCCAGAGCGTGCTCTGCACCGTGCTCTGCGTACGGGCGATGGAGTGGCGGCTGGACCGGCGCCCCCGGCCGGTACGGCTGGCGGTCGCCGTCGGTGTGGTGTCGGCCGTGGAGATCCTCGGGCTGCTCGCGCTGTTCAGGAACTACGAGTCCGCCAGGCTCGGCGTGTTCGCCGCCCTGCTGATGATGCTCTGCGGGTTCGGTGTCTCGGCGCTCGTGGTGGCTCTGCGGACGACGGCGCACCGCGTGGGGGTGGTGCTCGGGGTCCCGGTGCTGACCGCTGTCGCGACCGTGCTGCTGGGGGCCGGATGGCGCCAGGCGGGAGCGAACTTCGTCGCGGTCATGCTGATGTCCGGACTGTTCTCCGTCGCCTCCGTCTTCTCGATCTGGCTGGTCAGGATCGTCTGGGAGCTGGACGAGGCGCACGAGCTGAGGGCGCGGCTCGCGGTGGCGGAGGAGCGGCTGCGGTTCGGCCGTGACCTCCACGACGTCCTGGGCCGCAATCTGGCGGTGATCGCCCTGAAGAGCGAGCTGGCGGTGCAGCTCGCCGAGCGGGGCCGACCGCAGGCGGTGGACCAGATGACCGAGGTGCAGCGGATAGCCCGGGAGTCCCAGCGGGAGGTGCGGGAGGTCGTACGCGGCTACCGCGAGGCGAATCTCCACACCGAGCTGGAGGGCGCCCGGGGCGTGCTGGAGGCGGCGGGCATCGACTGCCGGATACACGGTGTGGAGACGATCGAGGGCCGCATCCCCGGCGGCCTGCCCCGGACCGGGGGCGGCGCGGGGCTGCCGGCCGAGGTGCAGTCGGCGCTGGGGTGGGTGGTGCGCGAGGCGACGACCAACGTCCTGCGCCACGGGGACCCGCGCAGGTGCACCGTACGGCTGTCGGAGGAGCCGTATGCGAAGGGGGAAGCGACGGGCGATGGGACAGGCAATGGGGCAGGCGATGTGGCAGGGGATGGGGCAGGGGACGTGCCGGAGGTAAGGGGCGCGGGTGTGGACGTTCCGGGTCGGGCGGGCGGAGACGAGGGCTGGGAGGCGGTACTGACCGTGGAGAACGACGGAGTGCCGGAGGCCGGTCCGGCCGAGAACGCCAGGAAGGGCTCGGGCCTCGCCGGCCTGCGCGAGCGCCTGGCCGCGGTGGGCGGAACCCTGGAGGCGGCCCGGACGGAGCAGGGCGACGGTTTCCGCCTGACGGCACGCATACCGCTGCCGGCACCGGGGACGGCGCCGGGCCGAAGGCCACGCGGGGGCGGTCGCCTGGCCGGGGCCGGGGCCGGGGCGTGGTCCGGGGCGGGCGAGCGGCCGGGGCGGGGCGGTCCCCTGGGCGACGGCGCCGGGGCGGCGTGGGACGACTCGGGCGAGCGGTCGGGGTCCGGTACCGGTACGGGTGCGGGGGTGCCGGCGTGATGGCCGTACCGACGGGGCCGACGGGGGCGACGGGGGCTGCCGGGGAGGCTGGTGCGATGCCGGTTCGGGTGTTGTTGGCGGACGACGAACATCTGATCCGGGGGGCCATGGCCGCGCTGCTCGGGCTGGAGGACGACCTGGTGGTCGTCGCCGAGGCGGCCAGTGGGGACGAGGCGCTGGCGATGGCGCTCGCCCACCGTCCCGATGTCGCCGTGCTGGACCTCCAGATGCCAGGGGCGGACGGTGTGAGAGTCGCCACATCGCTCCGGGCCGAACTGCCCGGTTGCCGGACGATGATCGTGACCAGCCATGGCCGGCCGGGACATCTCAAGCGGGCGCTGGCGGCCGGGGTGCGCGGCTTCGTGCCGAAGACGGTCAGCGCGCGGCGGCTCGCGGAGATCATCCGGGCGGTGCACGCCGGTAACCGGTTCGTGGACCCGGAGTTGGCGGCCGACGCGATCTCCGCCGGGGACTCGCCGCTGACCGCCCGCGAGGCCGAGGTCCTGGAGCTCGCGGCGGACGGTGCGCCGATCGCGGAGATCGCCGCCCGCGCCGCCCTGTCGCAGGGGACCGTACGGAACTACCTGTCCGCCGCGGCCACCAAGCTGGGGGCGGAGAACCGGCATACGGCGGCGCGTCTCGCACGCGAGCGAGGTTGGGTATAGTTGGCCTCGCGCCACCGCGAGAGCGGGAAGCACGACGGCGCGTGCGGACGTAGCTCAGTTGGTAGAGCGCAACCTTGCCAAGGTTGAGGTCGCCAGTTCGAACCTGGTCGTCCGCTCAGAACGGGAAGCCCCCGGCCGGATCTTCGGCCGGGGGCTTTTCGCTGATCCCGGGGCTACCAGGTCTTGCCGGTGAGGAGTTCGTACGCCTCCAGGTACTTCGCGCGGGTCGCGGCCACGACGTCCTCGGGCAGCGGGGGCGGCGGGAGCTCCCCGTGCCGGTCCCAGCCGGAGGCCGGTGAGGTCAGCCAGTCGCGTACGTACTGCTTGTCGTACGAGGGCTGGGCGTGGCCCGGCTCCCAGGTGGCCGCGGGCCAGAAGCGCGAGGAGTCGGGCGTCAGCACCTCGTCGGCGAGGACCAGGCGCTCCCCGTCGAAGCCGAACTCGAACTTCGTGTCGGCCAGGATGATGCCCCGGTCGCGCGCGATGTCCCGGGCCCGGCCGTAGACGTCCAGGGTGGTGCGGCGGAGCAGGGACGCGTTCTCGGTGCCGACCCGGCGGACCACTTCGTCGTACGAGACGTTCTCGTCGTGGTCCCCGACGGCCGCCTTGGTCGCGGGGGTGAAGATCGGGGCGGGCAGTTCGGAGCCGTCGACCAGCCCCTCGGGGAGCGCGAGCCCGCAGACGGTGCGGGAGTCCTCGTACTCGGCCAGGCCCGAGCCGGTGAGATAGCCGCGCGCGACGCACTCCACCGGGACCATGTCGAGCGACCGGCAGACGAGCGTACGGCCGTCCCAGTCGGCGGGGGCGCCGGCCGGGACGTCCGTGGAGATCACATGGTGCGGGACGAGGTCCGTCAGCCGGTCGAACCACCAGAGCGAGAGCTGGGTGAGGACCCGGCCCTTCTCCGGGATCTCGGTGGGCAGGACCCAGTCGTACGCGGAGATACGGTCGCTGGCGACCATGACCAGGTCGCCCGCCTCGTTCCGGTACAGGTCGCGCACCTTGCCGGTGTGGAGATGCACCAGACCCGGCACCTCAAGGGGCTCGGGCTCTTCTACGAATCCGGACACGGTTCCTCCGCGTGGTTCTGTCCGATCTCAGGTCCCAGAGATCGCCTCGATTCTCCCGTATGCCGGACGCGGCGGCTCGCAGGGGGCCGGGGGGCGGGCGTGCGGTACCGCGCGTGACCGGCCTGTCCGCGGCCTGTCCCTGGCCCATCCGTGGCCTGCCCGTGGCCTGTCCGTGGCCTATCCGTCGAGGAAACGGAGGAGTTCGGCGGTGACGAACCGGGGGTTTTCCTCGACGAGCCAGTGCCCGGCTTTCGGCACGTCCACGGCTCGCACGATGTTGGTCATGCGGGGGGCCACGGTGCCCTTGATGGCGTCAAGCTGTCCCTCGGCGGTCATGAGCAGGGCCGGAACACGTACCGGAGTGGCCGCCACGGTGTCGCGGACGTCCTTGCCGAGGGCGCGGTAGAGCTCGAAGCCGCCCGACAGGACCGGGGGCCTGCTGTAGGTCCGTGCGTACTCGTCGATCTCGCGGTCGGTGAACGGGGAGCGGTCGGAGGTCCCGCCGAACGCCCTGCCGCCGAAGGCGACCTGGGGATAGAAGAGTGCGAGGTACGCGCGGACATCGTCGGCCACGACCGCCTCAGGGATCCGTCGCTGGGAGTGAAAGGCGATGTGCCAGCTCAGTGTGGAGTAGGTGCGCGCGTCGATCGCGGGCCCGGGCAGCGGCAGGTCGAGATAGCCGAGGCGCGCGGTGTCGTCGGGGAACTGGGCGGCGTACTGGAATGCCACGGCGGCACCGAAATCGTGTCCGATGACACGGGCGTCCCGCACCCCGAGCCGGTCGGAGATCAGCTCGTGCACGTACCGCGCCAGCGTGGCCTTGTCGTAGCCGGTCGGTGAGCCGGTGCTGTCGCCCAGTCCGGGAAGGTCGACGGCGTACACGGTGTGGCGCTCGGCGAGTTCCGGCATGATCGGCCACCAGCCGAACCAGGTCTGTGGCCAGCCGTGTATGAGGACGACCGGTGTGCCGCTGCCGCCCGTCACGTAGTGCATACGAACGCCGTCGACGTCGGCGAACTCGTGCCGGAAGGTCTTCGCGAACCGGGGATCGTCCTGCGTGACGGCGGCGTACGCGGGAACGCCGGCGCCAGCTGCCGGTGAGGACCCGGGCGTGGACGCGGACGCGGACGTGGACGCGGAGGTGGACGCGGACGTGGACGATGGCCCGGATGCGGGCGTGGATGTCTGCGTGGAGCAGGCCGTGGTGGCGATCGTGAGCAGAAGGGTGAGCATCATGGCTGCCGCCATGCGCGTGGATCGCGGGGAGCGCGCGGGGCGCGGTCCGGGGCGCGGGGAACGCAGGGGGCGCGGGAAGCGGCGGCGTGACGGCGGTGACGGTGGTGCTGTGATCATGCGTTTCCGTTCTGGAGAGTGAGGGTCAGCGGCCGGTCGTGCCGTCGGCCAGCTCGCGGAGGATGTCCGCGTGGCCCGCGTGCCGGCCGGTCTCTTCGATCATGTGGGCGAGCGCCCATCGGATGCTGGGAGCGGGGCGGTCCGGCCGGGGCCGGGGCCGGGGGACCGGTGCTCCGGGATCGGCGCAGCCGTCGAGCACGTCGTTCGCGCGCTCCACCGCGTCCCGGTAGCGGGCGACGACCTCGGCCACACCGTCCCCCGGCGCGGCGTGGAACGTGGCCTGCCAGTCGGTGACCTCGTCCCCGAGGAACAGCGAGCGCTCGACGTACGTCAGGTGGTGGAGGAGGCCGAGCAGGTTCGTGCCCGACGGGACCACCGCCGCCCGTACCTGCGGCTCGGGGGCTCCGTCGACCTTCCTGGCGATCGACTCCCGGAGGTAGTCGAGGAATCCGCGCAGGACCTCGATCTCGCCGTTCGCGGTCCTGGGCGGTGGGGTGTCGCGGTGCGCGGTCCTGGGCGGTGGGGTGGTGCTGGGCGGTGGGGTGGTGCTGGGCATGGGGTTTCTCCGTCCTGGGTCGGGGGGGCAGGCGCTCGCCGCCGGTGCCGGCTACCGGTACCGGCTGCCGGCACCGGCCGCCGGGTCAGCCGGTGCGACGGACGAGGAGGACGTGGTCGGTGACCTCGGCGGTGCGCCCGTCCGGTCCGGTCGCGATCCGGCGGGGCGCTTCGGCCCGCTCGACCGTCCAGGTCCCCGGGTCCAGGCCGATCCCGTCGGCGACCTCCCGCGGGCCCGGCGCGCGGACGTCGGGTTCCTGGTTCCAGGACCACGGGGCGGCCGAGCCGTGGTCGACGACGAGCAGCCGCCCGCCCGGACGCAGCGCATGGGCCGCCGAACGCAGCACGGCTGCCCGGTCCAGGTCGAAGGGGGTGTGCAGGTAGTGGGCGCAGACCAGGTCGAACGCGCCGGCCGGGAAGGACGTGCGCAGGTCGACCCGCACGGCGGTGACGCGGCCGTCCACGCCGTACGAGCGGGCCAGCTCCGTGAGCCGCTCGACCGCCACGGGCGAGATGTCGGCGGCGGTGACCCGCCATCCCCGGCGGGCCAGCCACAGCGCGTCGCCGCCGTTGCCGCAGCCGAGATCCAGCGCCTCGCCGGACGGCAGGCCCGTCACCGTCTCGGTCAGGCGGGCGTTCGGCCGCGGGTCGCCGGTGGCCGGCCGGGCCGCGTGGACGCCGTCCCAGAACGCGACCGCATCAGTGGTGCTCATCAAGACTCCTCGCCTCGGTAGGCGCTCAGTCTCGGCAGGCGCGACAGGAACTGGCACGGAATCTTGCGACACCCGCAAGGTGGACGCATGGATCACCCGACGGACGACGACGTCCTTGACGCGGTGGGGGCACGGCTCCGTGCGCTGCGCCGTGACCGTGGCATCACCCTCGCCGCCCTCGCGTCGGCCATCGGCGTGTCGGAGAGCACCCTCTCCCGGCTGGAGAGCGGACAGCGCCGACCCGGCCTGGAGCTGCTGCTGCCACTGGCCCGCGTCTACGATGTTCCGCTGGACGACCTCGTCGGCGCCCCGCGCACCGGCGACCCCCGGATCCATCTCAAACCGATGAACCGGTTCGGTATGGCCTTCGTGCCCCTGTCCCGGCGCCCGGGCGGCGTGCACGCCTTCAAGATGATCATCCCCGCCCGGCCGGCCCCGCTCGAACCCGCCCCGCGGACCCACGAGGGCTTCGAATGGCTCCACGTCCTCAGCGGACGCCTGCGGCTCGTGACCGGCGAACGCGATCTGACCCTGCCGCCCGGTGAGACGGCGGAGTTCGACACGTCCCTGCCGCACTGGCTGGGCAGCGCCGACGGCGGCGCGGTCGAACTCCTCGTCCTGTTCGGCCTCGACGGGGTGCGGACGGACGCGCGTACGGCACGTACAGCACGTACAGCACTTACGTCACGTATGACACGTACTGCACATACCTCACCTGCCCCACACACCGGCCCTGACCGCCCGCCCGGGAACAGCGGCCGGCGGTGAACCCGGTCAGTCGCGTTTGCAGATGCGGTCGAGGAGGTTGGCCGTCGCGCGCTGGACACGGGGGTCGACATGGCCCGGCCGGTCGAGCGCCGGGGACCAGGCGAAGGTGCCCGAGGCGAAGACGAGCGCGCCGGACGGGGCCCGGTAGAGGGAGGTCTCCTGGTGGCGCTTGGCGTTCTCGCTGTCGCGGTACGGGGAGTGCGCGAGCAGGATCCGGTCCTGGTGCTCGGGGAGCGCCGTACGCGGGAAGTAACGGTCCGCCTCCCCTGCCACCAGCCCCGCGATCTCGTCGCGCTCGCCCGCGCCGGTGGCCTCCCAGAGCCAGTGCCCGGCGTTCCGTACGACGAGGGGGTGCGGGTCGGGGACCCGGCCCGCGTACTGGATGCCGAGGAGCTGCTGCTCGGCCCGGTCCACCTCGCGCCAGAGGGTGGGGCGGCCGGGGCCGCGGCGTTTGCGGCAGGTGAGGAGGCGGTCGGGGACACCGGAGGCGGAGGGGCCCAGCTCCACCTGCCAGTAGAGGGTGTTGGCGGAGAGGAAGACGAGCGAGGTGCCGTGATCGCGGGCGGCCTCGGCGGTGGCCCGCATGGGGACCGACCAGTACTCGTCGTGGCCGGGGAAGATCAGGCCCCGGTAGCGGGTGGGGTCGACGCGGCCCGCGTGCAGGTCGCGGGCGTCGGCATAGGCGAGGTCGTAGCCGTAGCGCTCGGCCCAGCGGATGAAGTCGTAGGCGTGGCCGACGTGGAGGGGGAGGCCGGCGCCCGCGTAGGGGCGGTCGAAGGAGACGGTGACCGCGGCGTCCTGCTCACCGAGGAGCCGCCCCTGCTCGTCCCAGGCGTGGTAGAGGCTGGCGCCGGTGCGGCCGTCCTCGGGGTAGAGGTTGTACGCCTGCCAGGTGATGTCGGGGAGCAGGAGGAGCAGATCGGCGGGGTGGCTGTCGCGGACGGTGAAGGGGATGTGGGAGCGGTAGCCGTCGACGGTGGTGAGGACGGCGACGTACGCGCCGAGGGACCAGTACGACGGGATGTGGAGGCGCCAGGAGAGCCACCAGTGGTGGCAGGAGACCGTGCGGTCGGCGGCGAGCGGGGCGGGCTGGACGATGCCGGAGAGCCGGGGGCTGGTGGTGATCTTCGAGGCGCCGTCGCCGCCGTAGTGCCCGATCCGGTAGATGTCGACGAAGAAGTCCTGGGGCGGGGTGACCGTGACATGGAAGTCGATCGACTCGCCGGGGGCGACGGCGCCGTGCGAGGCGAAGCCCTTGATCTGGCGGTGTACGTCGTCGGCGGTACGGGGGCCGCCGCTGCGCCCGGCGCTCAGGGTCGGGTCGGCGTACCAGGGGACGACCTGCCCGCTGTCGTCGAGGTAGTTCTCGCTGCCGCGGAGCCAGGGCAGCGGGCCCTGGCCGAACGGGTCGCTCACGGCATGCGCGAGAGCGCCCGATTCCCATCGCCGGATCTGGTCCGCCCCCATGGTGCGCCCCTCCTCCGTACCGCCGCGCCCGGGAGGGGCACGGATGTTGATGCACGCGTCGATACGTGCGCCGACGCGCCGGGGATACGACGGTATGACGGTCGTTTGGCCGGTCGGTGACACGGTTGACGGTCGGCTCCGGACACCAGCACATCACAAGACGCGTGTGGCCCGTCACCATTCGTCGTGAATTGACGTGAACGGAACGCGGCACTCCGGTATAGGAGTTCGGACGCGTGGTAGGGGGCCCGGGTCCGCAAATGCCCTCGTACGGTGCCGAAACGGAAGCGGAACCGACGGCACCGGGGACCGCATCCGGCCACCGGGGGAGAGCCGCCTCGGCACCCGAGGGGCACGGAGCCCAAGGAAGCGCGGCCCCACGAGCCCCGGGGCGCACGACACGGGAGCCGAAGGGGGAGGGGGCGTGTGGGGGCGTGAATGGGGGTGCGGATGGGAGTACGGATGGGAGTACAGGGGGGGTGGAGCGGCGCTGGGGGCCCGGGGGGGGTGGAGGAGAGAGCCGGCGGGGCGGGGGATGGGGCGTGGGCCTGGGCGGACGGGCTTCGGGGGCCCGGAGGGCCGAGGCCGGGGCGGCGCCGGGGCAGAGTGCGGGCTCGCCCTGCGGGCTTCGGGGGCCCGGAGAGCCAAGGTCGGAGCGGCGTCGGGCCGGGGTGCGGCTCGGCTCGGGCGTTGGGCTTCGGGGCCGGGCGGGGCCGGGGCGGTCTCGGGCCGGGGTGTGGCGTGCCCGGCGGGCTTCAGGGGCGGAGGAGCTGGGGCGGGGCCTGCCTGGGCCAGGGCACGGATGGGCTCGGGCGTTGGGCTTCGGGGGCCGGGGGCCGGAAGGCGGCTTGTCGGTGCGGAGGGGGGAGCTGGTGTGGAGGCCCTGGGGTCAGACCAGGCGTACGGGTTTTTCCGGGCGGATGCCCAGGGAGGTGAGCCAGGAGCGGAGGGGTTCGGGGTCGCCGCTCTCCACCAGGCTGAGGACGCGGCCGCCCAGGTCCGCCCTCCGTACGCCGTCGACCAGGAGCGCGGGGCCGTCGAGCCAGTCCAGGCCCGGCGCGGCGCCCGCCGTGTCGACGGCCGAGCAGCAGACCATGGCCGTGACGTGGTCGGCGAGCAGCTCCCGGCCGGTACGCGGCGGCTGGAGCGGGAAGAGCGGCAGCGGGTCCGCGCCCCAGAGCGCGAGCGCGTCGCCCCCCGCCTCGGCCGGGGCGACCGGGGCCGCGGCCTCCTCCCTGGCCAGCTCGGCGCTGATCCCGGCGGCGAGTGCCTCGCCGGCCTCTCCGGCGCCGCCGGACCCGCCGACGACACCACCCGGGCCGGAGCCCGGGCCGGAGCCGGTGGGTCCGGTGGCGGAGAGGTGGTCCATGACCCGCGCCAGGGTGGGCCCCTGCGCGGCCCCGGATCCGCCGGAGCCCAGCGTCCCCCGGGGCTCCTGAGCGGCCACCGCGCCCGCCGGCCCGACGGCTCCCGGGGGGCGTGGCCCGCGTGGGCCGCGTGGGCCTCGTACGTCGGCGCCCGCCACGTCCGCGCCGCCCACCCTCGTGGGAACACCTGCCCGGGCGCCGCCCGCACCGCCCGCGGCGGCCATGCCGCCGCTCTCCATGGTGTCGAGGACACGGTGGAGCCGGGCGGCCTCCGTGCGCCACTTACGGTCCACGACCTCCTCCGGATACTGCTGCCAGTCCACCGGAGACCAGTCGGGCCCCGGCGCTGCCGGGCCGCCGTGGAAGAGGCGGGCGGCGAGCAGCGAGGCGGCCTCGTCGACAGCGCCCGGCTCTTCCAGCAGGTCACAGGCGGGGCGCTCGCCCAGCCGGGAGGCGAAACCCTCGGCGAGGCGATCCCGCCGGGACAGCTCGGTCAGGGCCGAGACCACCCCCGCGTCGAGCCGCGAGGGCCAGCGGCCCATGCGCCAGGCGGGCAGCGCGACGCGGGTGAGCAGCCGGTCCCACCCCGCGTAGGCGAGGCCCACCTGCTCCTGGGCGACGATCCGCAGCCCGTAGTCGACCGCCTGGGCGCGTTCGGACGCGGCGGAGGCGACCCCCCGCTCCATCAGCGCCGCATGCTCGCCGCAGCCGCGCAGCAGGACCCGGGCGACCCGTCCGACCGCCCCCAGGGCAACCCTGCGGACCGGCCCGAGCCCCGGCGTGTCCGCGAGGGCGACCGCCGCGTCGAGCCCGCGCACGAAGCGCCGCGCCGCGGCTATGTCCGGGTGCGCGGAGAGCCCCGTACCGGCGACGACCGGGGCGAGGACGGCCCGTAGCTCCGCGACGCGCATCCACCAGAGGAAGGGCGAGCCGATGACGAGGACGGGCGTCGCCTGCCCGCCCCGGGCGGCGCCGGCCACGCCGCTGGTCGTGCCGTCACCGGGCGTACGGTCGGCGCTCTTACCGCCGGATGCGCCCCGGCCCGTACCGGCGGCCGATTCGGTGCCCCGGGCGCCGGGAACCCCGTCGCCGCCGGCCGGGGACGGAACCGCCCGGCCGAGTGCACGATCGAATATTCGTTCGCGCCGCTTCCCATGGCCCGGGTGCGTACGGTCCTCCAGCCAGCTGTCACAGTCCGGGGTCAGGGCTATCGCCGAGGGCGCGGGGACGTCGAGCCGCTCCGCGAGATCGCGGACGAGCCGGTAGAGGTCGGGCGCGGCCTTCTCCGGGACCGCGACGGTCGGGCTGAGCGCGGGCCGGGCACGGACCACCACCGCGGCCACGGCGGCGGTGAGCACCAGCACGGCCACGGCGAGGGGCGTCACCACCCACCGCGCGGCATCCCACCCCGCCCCCGCGAGGTGCCCCGTGGACGCGCCTGCCAGCAGCACGACGGCAGCGGCGGCGGGCACCAGCGCGACGGCCAGCGCCCTGCCGCGCAGCCGCAGCACGGCGAGCGCGCGGACCCGGGCACCCTGAGCGCCCAGCTCGTCACCGATTCCGGAACCGGACATGGTCGGACCTCACCCCCTCTGCCGTGTCGGCTGCGTTGCTCACTCCCCCACTGTGGCACCCGCCACTGACATCGCAATGCCGGTGGGCCAAGTGCCGGAACGCATGCGCCGCACCCTAGTTGGGCCCCGGAGACCCGTCATCCGGATGGCCCAACCGTCACTCGATGGAATGGCTCTGGTCAAAGCTGCTGACGCGCGGGGCCTTCTTGGTGCCGCGCTCATATGCAGGAGGAATACCCCTGAGACGGGGTGCGTGACGCTGAATACGCGTGCGAGCCAACGCGTGCGAGCCGTGACCCGGGACGGGTCACGGCTCGCGTGGTTCGCGTACGTACTGCGCCGTCCGGCAGGCGGAGGCGGCAGGCCCCGCGGGGCGCTACGTGTCGTCACCCGCCGCGGCGCGCGCGATGTCCGTACGGTGCTGGGAGCCGGCGAGCCGGATCCGGCCCAGCGCGGTGTACGCGCGCTCGCGGGCCTGCGTCAGGTCCTTGCCGGTGGCGGTCACGGAGAGCACACGGCCACCGGCGCTCACCACGGTGTCGCCGTCGCCGCGCCCCGTACCGCGCCCCGGAGCGGCCTCCGTGCCCCCGCCCGGAGCGGCCTCCGTACCGCCGCCTCCCGGAGCGCTCCGCTCCAGCCGGGTCCCGGCGTGCAGGACGTACGCGTCGGGCGCATCCTGGGCCGCGACCTCGGCGAGCCCCTCGATCGGGTCGCCGGTGCGCGGGGTGTCCGGGTAGTTGTGCGAGGCGACGACCACGGTGACCGCCGCGTCGTCGCGCCAGGTCAGCGGGGGGTACGAGGCGAGGTCGCCCTCGGCCGCCGCCAGCAGGAGCCCGGCCAGCGGGGTCTTGAGGCGGGCCAGCACGACCTGGGTCTCCGGGTCGCCGAAACGGGCGTTGAACTCGATGACCCGTACCCCGCGACCGGTGATCGCGAGGCCCGCGTACAGCAGCCCGGCGAACGGCGTGCCCCGGCGCCGGAGTTCGTCCACCGTCGGCTGGAGGACGGTCGCCAGGACCTCGTCCACCAGCTTCGGGTCGGCCCACGGCAGCGGCGAATACGCGCCCATGCCACCGGTGTTGGGGCCTTCGTCGTTGTCGAGCGCGCGCTTGAAGTCCTGGGCGGGCTGGAGCGGTACGACCGTCTCGCCGTCGGTGATCGCGAAGAGCGAGACCTCGGGCCCGTCGAGGAACTCCTCGATGACGACCCGGCCGCAGGCGACCCCGTGGGCACGGGCGGCGGCGAGATCGCCGGTGACGACGACGCCCTTGCCGGCCGCGAGCCCGTCGTCCTTGACGACGTAGGGCGGGCCGAACGCGTCGAGCGCGGCGTCGATCTCCTCGGGCGTGGTGCAGACGTAGCTGCGGGCGGTCGGGACGTTCGCCGCCGCCATCACGTCCTTGGCGAACGCCTTGGAGCCCTCCAGTTCGGCGGCCTCCTTGGACGGGCCGAAGCAGGGGATGCCCGCCGCCCGTACGGCGTCGGCGACCCCGGCCACCAGCGGCGCCTCGGGACCGACGACGACGAGCCCGGCCTCCAGCTCGGTCGCGAGCCGGGCCACAGCCGCGCCGTCCAGCGCGTCCACCGGGTGCGACTCGGCCACCTCGGCGGTGCCGGCGTTGCCGGGCGCGCAGTGGAGAGCGGTGACCTGGGGGTCGAGGGAGAGAGAGCGGCACAGGGCGTGTTCGCGGGCGCCGCCGCCGATGACAAGGACCTTCACGAGGGCAGCCTAAAGGAGTACGGGGAAGGCCGGGCTCGCGGGCTCGGCCTCGGGCCCCCCGATGTCACGAAGACGGACCCTCCCCGATGCCGGGCGTAACGACAAGCCCCCTGAGGGCCCCTCCCTCCGTCATTCCTCAGCCATTCACGTCTTGCTCAGTCATTCACGTACTGCTCAGTCATTCATGTATTCCTCCACGATGGTGGCCCCCAGCTCGCGGACGATCAGTTCATGACCGGAGAGCGCCGAGTCGACGAGATCCGGATCGTCCTCCTCCGCCGTGTCGTCCTCAGGGGCGACGACGGTACGGGGCGGAGGCGGCGCGGCGGGTCTCTCGGGGGCGCGCGGCGGTTCGGCCGGAGCGGGTACGGCGGGACGCGGGGCCTGGGCGGCCGGGGCGGGCCCGGGTCCGGCACCCGGGGCGGGGCCGGGCCCGGAGGGGGCGGGAGCACCGTAACCACCACCGCCGCCGGGACCCGGCGGGGCACCACCGGGCGCCCCATAACCGCCTCCACCACCGCCCCCGTACCCTCCTCCACCGCCGCCGCGTCCGCCGCCCGGGGGCGGGGAGCCGGGGGGCGCGGTGCCGCCGGACGGGTCGACGATCGCCTCGATCTTCCACTGGACGTTGAACTGCTCGGCCAGGGCCTGCTTGAGTACGGCCTCGCTGCCGCTGCTCGTGAAGTTGTCGCGGGCGCCCGCGTTGATGAAGCCGACCTGGAGTGTCGTCCCGTCGAACCCGGCGACCTGGGCGTTCTGGCTGAGCAGGATCCAGGTGAAGCGGCGGCGGTTCTTGACGGCCTCCAGGATGTCCGGCCACATGTGCCGCACCTGGCCCGCGCCCTGCGCCATCCCCGGGTCGGCCGCACCGGCGGGCCCGGGCGCTGAGCCGCCGGCGGGGGGAGCGGAGGACGGCGTACGAGAGGCCGCGGCCTGACCGAGCCCCTGCCCCGGGGTGGAGGCGGTGGGCCACCCCCCGGGCCGCCGCGCACCATCCCCCCCACCACTTCCGCTGCCCCCACCACTCCCACCGCTCCCACCGCTCCCGGGCCAGGCGCCGGGCCGGGAAGGCGCGGCGGGCGCCGGGCCGGGGCCCGGGGAGGCAGCAGGTGCGGAAGCCTGCGCGGGGGCAGGGGCGGGCGCGGGGGCGGAAGCGGGAGCGGGGTCCTGAGCAGCGACCTGCGCGGCCTGAGCGGCTTGCGCGGCCTGCGCAGCGGCGGCGGCCCGAGCAGCCGCACCCCCCGGATCCCCACCGGAAGCCACCGCCTGCCCACCCCCGGGAGCGCCACCGTGGCCACCCCCGTACCCGCCCCCGGGAGCGCCCGGAACGTACCCCACCGCAGGCCCGCCCTCGCCCCCGGAGAAGGCGGCGCCCGCGACCGAGGCGGAGGCGGCGGCCCCCCGCTCCAGCCGGTCGAGCCGGGCCTGCACGGAACGTTCGTCGTCGAAGGCGGCCGGCAGCAGCACCCGCGCGCAGATCAGCTCCAACTGGAGCCGGGGCGAGGTGGCACCGCGCATCTCCGTCAGCCCGGTGTTGACGAGATCGGCGGCCCTGCTCAGTTCGGCGGCACCGAAGACCGACGCCTGCGCCTGCATCCGCTCGGCCATGTCGGCGGGGACGTCGATCAGCCCCTTCTCCCCCGCGTCCGGCACGGCGGCGAGGATGACCAGGTCCCGCAGGCGTTCCAGCAGGTCGGCGACGAAGCGGCGCGGATCGTTGCCGCCCTCGATGACCCGGTCCACGACCTCGAAGGCCGCCCCGCCGTCCCCGGCGGCGAACGCGTCCACCACGGCGTCGAGCAGCGAGCCGTCCGTATAACCGAGCAGGGCGGTCGCCATGGCGTACGTCACACCCTCGTCGGTGGCGCCCGCCAGCAACTGGTCCATCACGGACATCGAGTCCCGCACGGAGCCGGCCCCGGCCCGTACGACGAGCGGCAGCACCCCGTCGGCGACGACGGCACCCTCCCGCCCGCACACCTCGCCGAGGTAGTCCCGCAAGGTGCCCGGCGGCACCAGCCGGAACGGATAGTGGTGCGTACGCGAGCGGATCGTCCCGATGACCTTCTCGGGCTCGGTGGTCGCGAAGATGAACTTGAGATGCTCCGGCGGCTCCTCGACCACCTTCAGCAGGGCGTTGAACCCCGCCGAGGTGACCATGTGCGCCTCGTCGATGATGTAGATCTTGTAACGACTGCCGGCCGGCCCGAAGAAGGCCTTCTCCCGGAGATCACGCGCGTCGTCCACGCCACCGTGCGAAGCGGCGTCGATCTCGATGACGTCGATCGACCCCGGCCCGTTCCTGGCCAGGTCCCGGCAGGACTGACACGTACCGCACGGCGTGGGCGTCGGCCCCTGCTCACAGTTGAGACAGCGCGCCAGAATCCGCGCACTGGTCGTCTTCCCGCACCCACGCGGCCCGCTGAACAGGTACGCGTGATTGACCCGGTTGTTCCGCAGGGCCTGTTGCAGCGGGTCAGTGACATGCTCCTGCCCGATGACCTCGGCGAACGACTCGGGGCGATAACGGCGGTACAGCGCAAGGGACGACACACCTACGACGATATCGGCCCCCTACGACAAACCCCTCCCCTCCAGCTCCCCCAACGCAAGCGCCCCCCACGCACCCGCCAGAGCCGACCTACCCTTGCTGCCTTCCGGCCCTGGGGGAGTTCAGTCAGATAGCGCCACGTGAGGGGCTCCGCACACAGTACCCGATCCGGCCCCCCACGAACGAGTTCGCGAGCACACCCCCACGTCTTGTATTGTTTGCGGCGGAGGATTCGCCTAGTGGCCTAGGGCGCACGCTTGGAAAGCGTGTTGGGGGCAACCCCTCACGAGTTCGAATCTCGTATCCTCCGCACCTTGCCTGAACAGGCAAAACGAAGGGGCCCGCTGATCTTCAGCGGGCCCCTTCGTCGTTGTCCTCAGCCGTCGTTGTCCTGGTTTTTGTCCACAGGGGGCGTTTCCGGGGGTCCCCAGATGGCATCGGCGATCTTCTTGGCCACGTCCTTGAGCATGGCGTCCGGCACATGCAGGTACCTCGCCCGCATGCTGTCCGACGTGCCCGGCTCCCACCCCATGATCTGATCAATGACGCGCGCCGGGACACCAAGCAGCATGAGCACAGTGGCGGCCGTGTGCCGGGCGTCGTGCAGCCGGGCGTTCCGAACCCCCGCGTCTTCCAGCAGTCGCTTCCAGTCGTGGTAATCCGTGTTCGGGCTCAGTGGACCACCCAGCGGCTTGGTGAACACGTAGTCCGACTCTGCCCACAGGTCGCCGGCCGCCTTGCGCTCGCGCGCTTGCGTCTCGGCATGCGTACGGAGCATCGAGACCAGCGGGCCCGGCAGGGGCACGGCACGCCGGCCCGCGCGGGACTTGGTGTTCTTGGTCTCGCGCCGGACCTGCACCTTGTCCGGGCAGTATCCCGCCTTCCGGCCGCATGGTGAGGTTTCCGGGCACCCGTGCTCGTACCGGGGACGCAGACGGTTCCGCCGCAGCTTCAGGTACTCGTTGGTGAGGTCGACGTCAGACCAGCGCAGTCCGAGCGTCTCGCCCTGCCGCAGACCGAGCGCCAGCGCCAGCATCCAACGGGCGCTGTTCCGGCACTTGTTGGCTTCAAGCAACAGACACTGAACCTCATCCACGGAGTAGGGCTCAACCTCTGATTCGTCCTCTTCCATCCGGGGCGGCTTCGCCAGCGCGGCGGCATTCTTCGCCGCGTAACCGCGCCGTACTGCCTCCCCCAGTGCGGTGCGGGCGGTCCGGTGAGCCTGGTGAGCCGTACCGGCCTTACGCTGCCCGTTCGCCTGCATACGGCGGTACAGGCTTTCCAGGTGCTCGGGCTGCAAACGGTCAAGGCGGTGCTTGCCGACACCGGGCACGAGGTGCACGCGAACGGCGACCTCGTAGCCGTCGTACGTGTTCTCGCTGACAGTCGGCTTGGCGATGTTCTCAACCCAGTGCTGAAGCCACTTCTCAACCGTCCACGCCTTGCCCGGCTGTTGCGCCGAACCCCCGTCGCGCTGCTTCTCCAGCTTCTTGACTTCCTCAACCAGGTCATCGCGCGTCTTGCGCGTGAGGTGCCGGCGGTAGGGCTCCCCGTTGTCCTTGTAGCCCATCGGGACGCGCGCGTGCCAACGACCATCTGCCCCGAGGTAGATGGCCGATTCGCCGTTGGCGCGGCGGGTGCCCTTCTTCTTCTCTGCCACAGGCAGGCTCCTGTTTCTTGGTGTCGGGATGGGGACCGGGGCGGCGGGTTGTCCTTGTCCGGGAACCGCCGCCCCGGGCGTCGTCAAGCGGCGCGTTGGGCGGTACGGAGACGGGTGACGTACTCGGGTACCGCGTCGGCAGGGACTCGCCGGAGACGGCCGACGGGTACGGACTCCAGCTCTCCGGAGCGGATGAGCCCGTAGCACGTGGTCCGGCCGATACGGAGGCGACGGGCGGCCTCTTCGACGGTGAGGAGAACCAACGTGGGGTCGTCGTCGGTGGGCACCGGGGTTCCGTGGTGGTTCACGATTCGCTCCCTTGGCGGGTCAGGGGTTCACGGGGAGTGCCGCCACAGAAACCACGAAATACACAGAAACCTGGGATCGCGGCTCTGACCTGCGGCGATACTGCGTGGTGGCCGCTGCCACAGAAATCGCAGAAGGTCCCACAGAAATAGGGGGCAGGTCCGGCGCGGCCGGGTCGGGCTTATTTCTGTGGCTTCTCTGCGGGTTTCTGTGGCAGGGCGCCGTGCGCCCCTGATATGGCTGTCTGTGCAGGTCAGGGGCGCACGGCGGGTATTTCTGTGATTCTGTGGTTTCTGTGGACGGGCTCAGGTGGTCGGGTCGGTCAGCCGGGGGTGTACCAGGTAGCGCGGCGAGGGCGGCCGGCCGCGACCTCCGGTGCGGACGATGGGTTGTGCCCGCACGTAACCGTGGTCTTCCAGCAGGGTCAGCGTCGGGTCCAGGTCCGCAGCGGTGGGGAACTCCGAGCGGGAGAGCTTGACCATCAGGTCGCGCTTACTGATCTCGGTCCACCGGTGGATGCGCAGCGCTTCCAGGACGCTCTGAGCGCGCGCGGTCGTGTTGTCGGCTCCCATGACGTCGAACGCGGCGAGGGCATGGGCGGTGTAGTACTCCCCCAGCTCGATGGCCGCGCGCATGGTGTCCTCGGTGACCGGGTGGGCGTAGCCGTTGCCGCCGTGTTCCGCGAGGTGCAGCAGCGCGGCCATACGGGCGGTCGCCCCGGCAAGCTTTCCGGCCCAGTTGGAGATGTGGCCCAGCTTGCCGCCCCGTGCCTTGAGCTGCGGTTCGATGCGCTTCTGATAGGCGATCAGGGCCGCGTCCGCTTCCGGGCTGAGCTGGATGACGGCCGGGTCGGTCCACTCCGCCAGGGACAGGGTGAGGTCGATGACCCGGGCGGTGTAGGCGGCGGCCGTCTCCTCCGGTACCGGGTCGGTGATGATCTCGCGGTCACCGACCGTGGACACCGGCAGGGAGTATAGGAAGCGGGCCAGCAGCCCCCTGCCCTCGAACCCCTTCACCTTCCCGATGTCCCTCAGCACACCCGGCTGTACTGCGAGGCCGATGGTCAGCGCGGGGTGGTCGATGTACTCGCGGCGGGTCTGCCGGTTGACCCTCAGCCGGTCCCCGGCATGCCCCTTCAGGAAGACTTCCATGTTGGGGGCCCCGGAGTAGCGACCGGCGATGATGTCGAAGATGCCGCCCTCAGCGCTCATCACCGACAGCCGCCCGCCCTGTTCCGCCATGAGCGAGGTGACCGTCTCGGGTGTCGAGTCGTCCGCCAACAGGACCGGTTCGGCGGGGACGGTGAGCGTGTCGGCGGTCTGCGCGAGGCCAACGGCGGTGGCCACCATGTCATCCCGCTTGTCGCCGTCGGCGGACGCGGCCTTGGCGGCGGCCTTGTCCGCCGCTTCCTTGGCCAACCTCGCCGTCAGTTCCGCTTCCACGATCACGGGCTTCATCACGGTCTTGAGCTGTTTCTCCGCCTCATAGAGGGGGTTGGTCAGCAGCGCGAAGACGGCGGACTTGCGGTTGGCGGGCGGGAGTGCCACCACGGTGTAGAGGTTGGTGGGCTCACGCCAGTTGCCGCGCACGTGGACCACCGACCGGCCGCCGGCCGCCGTGGCGAGCACGGCGAGGGCGACCGATCCGGCGAGGTCGACGGGGGTCTGTGTCTCTTCCGCGACGGCCGCCACGAACTCCCCCAACCAGGTGGGGAGGACGTGAGCGGGGAACGTCGGACGCTCACGACGGCCGGTGAGGGGAATGGGGTCCTCCCACACGTCCGGTGCCGCGTCGTCCTCGCCGTGCGGTTCTTCCAGGGTGGGCAGTCCGGCCCACAGGTCGTTGTCCACAGGCTGTGCAGTCATGAGGCGGCCCTCCCTTCGGCGGTGGTGGTGTGGGGGCAGACGCCGACGCGGACGCGGGCGGTCAGCCGGATGACGGCCGCACGGCCCCGGGCGCGTTCGTGATGCCCACAGGCACAGAGCCAGTCCGCGACGGGCACGCCCTCACACTGGATCTGAAGCCCCGGGGTGATGCCGGTGACGGTGACTGTCTGTGGGTCAGAACCAACAGCGATATGGACGCCCTTGCGGGCGACGACCTTCGGTTCGCCCACCGTGGGCCGTGGCGGGCCCTGTACGGCGCGCTGAGGGCCGTTCGTGGGGTTTCGGGATGCTTTGTTCATGCCGCGCGCTCCACAGCCGTCTCAAGGCCGTTGGCGACCGCGCGGCGGGCGTAGGTCTCCGGAACGCCCACGGAGACGGCGGCCGTCACGATCTCCTCACCGATCGCCGCGAGTCCGCACGGTCCCGGACACCCGGTGTGCTGAGCGGCGAGGAACCGGGCAACCCCGAACGCCTGTGATCCGGCGCCGGATTCGGTGCGGGCCCGTACAAGGGCGAGGCCGCGTTCCAGACCGGTGCGGACGTAGCGCTCGGTGTGGCGGCACCCGGTGGCCACCGAACGGCCCCACGGGGTACGGCCGGGAAGGGAAGAGGCCACCTCCCCCCGGGCAGGGGTGGTGTCTTCCTTCACCACCAGGGCGCGCACGGCCGCCGGAAGAGGGGCCATGCGGCCGGTCCCGGGACCGAGCCAACGGGCGTACTGCATGACGGACTTCACGTCGACACCGGGGCGGACCGCGTTCGACGACGGCATGGTGTCCCGGTAGATCCAGTGCTCACCCCGCGTCGTCGGCACGGTGCGGGTGGCGGGCAGGGTCTCGCGGGCCCATGCGACGGCCGCCGCGTTGTCGAGGTCGACCACGGTCAGCCCGGCCCCGCCGGGGTGGTAGGCGACGGCCACCGCCTCACGCCACACCGGCGCCCACAGGGGCGAGGTGAGGGCGTGCGGGTCGGTGGTGGCAGCGGCCCACGCGTGGCACGGCGCGGAGCACCAGCAGGGGCCCGCCACCTTCATGTTGGGCCGTCCGCCGCACGCGTTTCCCTTGCACGTACGGCAGTTGCCGAACGGGACCTTGCCCACCCGCAGAGGCAGAACCGGGACGCCAGCCGCCGCGAGGGCGAGGGCGACCCGCAGCACTTCGGGCGTCGCGCTCATGCCGCCGCCCCCAGCGTCGCCGTGGTCGCAAGGTAGGCGCGGCCGATGTGCTCGGTGTAGGCGGGCGGGATCGCCTCCGTCAGTTCCTCACGCGCGTCGGTCCACGTGATGCCCATGGCCGCCTGGAGTTCCGCCACGGACGGCTTACCGCCGCCGTTGCCGTACGCGGCCACGTACGGGCCGTCGTAGAAGCGGCCGTGCCGGTAGCCACGTACGCGGCCCCGGTGCGGGACGTGCGCCGGCCGCACGGCCGTCCACCCGCCCAACTCGAAGTTGCGGTGACGGATGACCCCGAGACCGAACATCTCGCCACACAGCGTCAGATCCTTGCGGATCGCGGCGCGGCCGTTGGGTTGCTCCATGACGTACGGCAGACCGGTCGCGTCCAAGAGGTCACGAACGGGCGCCACCAGGTCGACGTGGGCACGGCCCCACCCCTGCGAGGCATTGGTGCCCACGGTCAGGGCGCATCCGTGCTGGCACGGAGGGGAGGCGTGGACGAACGCGTACCGGCGGATCTCACCCGACTCGATCAGGTGGGCGAGGTAGGCGAGGGCGTCACCCCGGCGGTAGGGGAAGGGGTAGTTCGGGCGGTCGGCGATGTCGCAGCCGTCCACGTCGAACCCGGCGCGGTGGTAGCCCATGGCGGCACCACCGGCACACGAGAACAGATCCAGCAGACGCGGCCGGGGCACTCGCCCCGAAAGGGTGGCCGGGGCCGAGAGGCCCTCGCCGAAAACGCGCAGTTGGGTCATGCTGTAGGTCTCCTGTTCTGAAACGTCGGGATACGGAGACCGAGGGCGGCGGGTTGTCCTTGTCCGGGAGCCGCCGCCCTCGGGCGTAGCTACTGCGGGGCGCGGCCAGCGCGGCGAATCAGGCTCGCGATGGTGGCCACGGTGGGGTAGTCCCATCCGGCGATCCAGTCCACGATCCGCCGGTCGTAGGCACCCAGTTCGACGCCCGCGACCGCGAGTTCGGCGAACAGGGCCTCGCGCTGCAAGGACTCGGGGGAGTAGCCGAACGGGGCGTTGTCGAGGGGACCGTCAGAGATGGGGTCGTTGTCGCGGTAGGGCATGGGGCTCCCGTCAGAAGGGCGGTTCGTCGCTGTAGCCGCCGGGGCCCCACGGGTCGCGGCCGTTGCTACGGCGACGCAGCCACCGGGGCCGGCGCGGGAGCGGCAGTAGGACCATGCGCCACTCCGACCAGCAGGGGCAGGGCTCCCACTCGGTACCGGCGTACTCGCCGTTGTGGTCGCCGTAGTCGTGCGGGATGCCGCCCATGCCGTCGCAGTCACGGCAGTCCGGGCGAGGCGTGTCGGTCAGGATCAGGGCGTTGCGGGGCAGCGCGGTGCGCTGGATACGCAGTCGGATCACGGGTGTTGGACTCCCTTGTCAGCCGTAGAACTTGTTCCGCTTGATGACGGCCTTGCGGATGTTGACCGTCGTCCCGCCCCGGTGGCCGCTCGCGCTGAACACCTGCACGGCGATCCAGCCGCCGAAGATGACGGCGGCGAGGATGACGAGCTGGGTGACCAGGGCGGTCAGGGCGGTGATGAAGGCGGTGAGCATGAGCAGTCCGCCGCACACGGCGAGGAACCCCACGCCCCCGAGCGCGATGTTCACCGCCGCTCGGGAGACGGCCAGCTTGGCGGCAACCGGTTCGGGTTTGGCGGGCTCGATGGCGTAGCCGGTGACGACACGGCCGTCGGGCAGGACGACGCTCGCCACGGCCGGGATGGTGCCCGGCTGCACGGGCATGAGCGGGGCGGTGTGGGCGGGGACGATCGGGGTGGGGGTGTGGACTTCCACGGCCGCCGTCTCGTGTCCGGCCGGACGGCCGTACGTGGTGGGTTCGTTCATGGTGCTGGTCTCCCTTCCGGGTCAGCGGCCGACGCCGGGCATGGCGTCGGTGAAGGCGGTGACGAGTTGGTTGACGGTGTCGGCCGCGCCGGTGTGGGCGAGGTAGAAGCCGAAGAGCGCGACGGCCACGGCCGCGCCGGCGCCGACGGCCTTGAACCGCAGCAGCAGCACGACGACGACGGCGAGCAGCAGAACGAGCGGGATGGTGAGGGTCACAGGGCCTCCATGGCGGGTCTCAGCGGGTGCCGGCGCGGTAGGTGCGCGCGGCGCGGTTGTAGATCCAGCGGCCGACGCGTATGCGCTTGCCGGTGGCGTCGCAGCGTCGGCAGTCCTTGCCGCGCCGGGTCCTGCCCTTGCGGTCGGTCTTGAAGGCGTGGCCCATGCCGTCGCACTTGCGGCAGTCCCCGAACGGGCTCAGCCAGCACTTGACGATGTAACCAAGAGTGACGAACAGGAGGAACGCGGTAGCGAGCACTGCAAGGCTCATCAGGGGCCTCCCAGAGGGGTTGAAGGGGGTTTTCGCAGGTCGGTCGCTACGTGCTAGCGACCTGATCAGGGGCGGTTTGGGTCGCTAGCAGGGTCGCTACCGGTAGCGACGTCCGCCGCTACCGGTAGCACCCTCCGAGCCCTATCCGGCGTCCCGCTTCTGGTTGCGCTCCGTAATCGCGGTGGCGATGTCGTCGCGCTTGATGCCGCGCTTGTTGACCTGTTCGCCGTCGATGCGCCGGCTGATCTGCACGGTGCCGATGCCGTGCGGCTTGAGCGCTGCGGTGAGCGCTTCCGCCTTGGGCTTGGCCTCCAACTCCGCCCACGGGCCGTAGACGTCCGGGCGCAGGTCGGCAAGCCGGTCAACGACCGTTTCGGACCACACCTTGGCCTCGCCCTTGCCGAGCACGGCCGCGACATCGTCCAGGATCGTCGCGGACGTCTCCGCCGTCGGCACCTCGCCGACCGCGTCACCCGACAGCGTCCCCTCCGCCTCGCGCAGCGCGGCGGCCCTGGTCAGGATGCGGTCGGCGTCGCGGCCGTCGGCGAGGTAGGTCCGCACGATCCCGGAGTCGTCCGACATGCCCTTGAGCAGACCCACACCCTTGTGGGACTTCAGCAGCTTGGACGCGTCCAGCCCCTCCGAGTACGAGCCCGCACCGAGGATGGTGTCCGACACCTGGTAGGCGCCGACCCGCAGGGCGAACCGGGCCTGATGCTGGTCACGCAGCTCCGAGGGGCACGCCTTGTCGTCCGGCTTCTGCGTCGCCGTCATCACCGAGACACCGACCGCCGGGGCGACCCGGGCGAGGTAGACCATCAGGGACAGGATCTCCTTGCCGTGCTCGGGGTGGGTCAGGTACTCCTGCACCTCGTCCACCACGAACAGCGTGAGCGGCATGTTCAGCTTCTTGTCCCGGCTGATCTCCGGGGTCAGCTTGCCCTCGGGGCAGACGTGAAGCGGCAGTTCGGACAGCCGGTGGTACCGGTCCTCGACATCCGCCTTGAGTTCCCGCAGCGAGGTCAGCAGGTGCTGAACCGGGTCCACCCCGTTCTTCGGCACGATGCCGAACCCGATGCGGTGGGCGACCTTGGCGAACGTGCGCCAGTCCGGCGACGCCTTGCCGTCGAACACGTACAGCCTGACGTACGGGTCCAACGCGGCGGCGAGCGCGATCGTGCGAGCGGAGAACGTCTTGCCCTGACGCGGCACGGCGCCCACCAGCAGCGACAGCCACAGCATGGTGCCCATGACCGGGTTGCCGCGTTCGTCCACGCCCCACGGGAACGGCTTCCAGAAGTCCACCCGCGTCGCCCCCAGCAGCGGCGACTTGCCCGACGGCACGGCGAGCGGGTCACGGTCGGCGATCCAGTACGACACCCGCCGCCCACTCGTCTCGTCCTTGTCCAGGAAGAGCTGAGTGGGGGCGATGTCCATACCGGAGGCGAGACGGGCGTGAGCCTTCATCGCGTCCTCGAACGTCTTCCCGTACGGCAGGTCGACCACCACGCGCCACCCGTCACCGTCCCGGCCGATCGGGCGGGGGAAGGCGATCGTCTGATCCTTGGTGGTCAGCCCGGACGCGTCGTGCGCACGGATGACGATGTCGGAGGACAGCTTGCGCTTGCGGAACGTCACCTTGGCCATATCGATCAGCGGCCGGTCCGCCGGCGCACCGGCCACACCGAGGGTGGTGGTCAGGGCGGCCATGGCCAGCATGAGCAGCCACGACGGCGCCATGACGTACAGGGTCAGCGCGGCGGCCAGGCCGACGAAACCGGCGATCGTCGCCACGATCCCCCGCAGCCTCACGCGGTCGTTGCGCTGCCGGGACAGCTTCAGGTACTCCGCCGCGTCCTCGTTCGCCACGGAGGCGAGCCTCAGCGTCTTGCCCTCCGCGTCGAACACCCACCGGCCGATGGCCGTCGACCACCGCCACGCGCCGCGCGGCGAGTACACGCAGATCTTCGGCGTGTAGACCAGCGGCAGGCGCACCGCGTGGTAGCCGGCCACGGCGGAGTAGTGCCGGACGGCCCACTTGCGGACGGCCGTGCGCTGGTCAGGGAGCTTCACCCAGTCCGGCAGCACCGGCATACGGGCCTTGTCCTTGGCCTCCATCCATTCCGCGACCGAGGGCGGGTAGACCTCGCGCGGCGGGTCGACCGGCGCCCCCTCGTTCAGGCCGACGGCCTCCGGGTCGTCGGTGTCGGGGAGTTCGGCCTCCCACTCCCCCGGCTTCACCACACCCTCGCCCGGGGCGGCCGGGCCGGTGGGGTCGGGGTCGGTCTTCTTCTTCAGCGGGAACGGCACGATGGCGGCCGTCGGCTGTTCGGTGCCCTCCGGGTCCCCGGCGGGCGTGAAGGTGGTGGTCTCGGTCACGATGTACGTACTCCTTCGGAGTCGACGGGTCCGGCCGGCTTGCTGTGGAAGGTCGGGCGGCCGGACCCGGGATTCGAGGGTGGTTCAGGCAGCGCGCTGTTCCTCGGGGTAGGCGCAGGTCACGCACGATCCGAGCGTGGGCGGGATGACGTATCCGGCATCCCGGCGGCACTCGGGGCAGGTGCGGCGGGCGCGCATCATCGCGGCGTGGGCCCGCCACCGGCCCGGGGTCATCGGACGGACCGGTTTCGCGAGGTCGACGCGGTACAGGTAGGCGACCAGGGGCGGGCGGCCTCGCCGCCGGGGGCGTTCGAGCTGGGCGGCGACGTCCTGACCACCGGGGCGCAGGTCGCGGGCCCGCAGTTGGCGGCGGGTGGCGTAGCCGTCCGGGGCGAGGTGCCACCGGAAGACCGGCAGCGTGCTCACGCCGCGCCGCGCCGTCCGGGACGGCGGCCGGCCACCGACCCGAGCAGGCGCCCGAGACGGGCCCGGCGGGGGCCAGACCGGCCGGACCGCTTGGCCACGTACATGGCCTCATCAGCGCGACGCAGCAGCGCGGACAGGTCCTCGCCCGGGTGGTCGACGGCCCGCACCCACCCCAGTGACACCGTGGTGTGCACGTCGGGGGCGGTGTCGACCGGCCGGGCGAGGACGCGGGCGAGGGTGTGCAACCGGTCGGCGGCCGTGCCGTCGCGGTCGACGACGACGGCGGCGAACTCATCCCCACCGAGTCGTCCGACAACCCCGCCGGGGGTGGTGCCGTGGGCGAGGCGGGCGGCGACCGTGGCGAGCAGCACGTCACCGGCCGCGTGGCCGTGGGTGTCGTTGATCTGCTTGAAGTGGTCGACGTCCGCCAGCACGACCACGGCGCGAGGGTCGCGCAGCAGACGGCGGGCCCGCCGGGTGAACGCGTCCCGCGTCCACAGCCCGGTGAGCGGGTCACGGCGGGCGGTGGTCAGCCGTCCGTGCAGCCACCGGGCGTGTACCGCCCACCCGATGACGGGCGGCACGGCCGGTAAGAGCGCGGCGAGGGTGTTCACGACGTCACCGCCGTGGTGGCGCGTTCGGCGAGCAGGGCGTCACGCAGCATGCGGGCGTTCGCGGGCGAGGTGCGCAGGGCCCGGCGGATGCCCTCCCCGGTCACCTCAGCATCCGTCAGGCCGGCCGTCGCCTTCCGCGCTTCCGTCATGAGCTGATCGGGAGTGCGGCGGGTGCGGGTCGACTTGGCGGCGACCGGGACACGGCCCGTCGCCCGACGCGCCACGGTCGACGCGGCCGGGACCGAGCGGGCGGGCGCCGGGGCGATCGGGACCGGCTTCACCGCCGGGACGACGGCGGGCATCGGCTTCATGCCGCCGCCCGACTTGCCCAGGTCGACCGGCGCCGGGTCGGGCACCGAAAGCCGCGTCAGCGCGACCGTGGCCGGGGTCGATACAGGCAGGTCAGAGGTAGACCGTTCTCGACTACTTCCAATCGATTCCTCCGCATTTGCGACCGGAGAGGAATCGAGGGCCGTCGTGCCGAACATCGATGCGAGGGCCGCGTCCGCGCCGTCGGTGATCCGGGTGCGCTGGACGTCCAACAGCCTCGATCCGAGCGCTGCGTCCCCGACCCCGACCTTACGGGCGAGGCGCCACGACGCCCGATCGGACCGCTTCCGCACCCGGCTCACCGGGTGATGGGTGGCACGGGCACGGTGGTAGGCGAGGGCCTGAACGATGTCGGCGGTGCGCTGTTCGTGTTCCGCGTCGCGGCCGTCGGTGTGCACCACGATCCGGCGGGCCAGGAACGCCATGCCCTCAGCCGAGACGGACATGCCCATCGGAGTCAGCGCGTAGACGACCGTGCGGCCCGGGTCCGGCGCGGCCATGGCGCCCATGACGGCGGCGGCGGCCGGCAGCGCCCACAGCCCGATCCGTACGACGCAGGGCGAGGACTGGCCCAGCATGGTCAGTCCCAGCAGGACCAGGGCGAGGACGGCCGTGGCACCCTCACCGGCACCAAGGGCACCGAGCGCGGTACCGGTGCCGTAGGCGTGCCCGATGTTGCTGTACGTGCCGATACCGCCGACCACGCCCGTGGCGAGCATGGGCACGAAAGCGGCCGTCAGCACACCGATCTGAACCCTGGTCAGCGGCTTGCGGGTCTCCTTCACGCCGCTTCCCCCGTCCCCGCCCGCAGGCCACGAACGGACCGCAGGAACGGCACCGTGCGGGTCAGCGCATCGGCGTACAGGGCGTCCCAACCGGCGATCTCGTCACCGGCCTCCGCCTCCGCCCGCAGGTCGGCGAGGATGTCACGGGCCGCGTCCTCACGGGCGGCCCGCTCGCTGTCCGTCTCGGACTCCAGCGGGCCCCGGAACAGGTCGATGTCGATGCCGAGCGCCAATTCCGCGAACTCGGTTTCGTTGTGGGCTTCCTGGCCCGCGACGAAGGTGCGCATACGCATGGTGGATCTCTCCTTGACTGTGTCGGGATGGAGACCGGGGCGGCGGGTTGTCCTTGTCCGGGAGCCGCCGCACCGGATTGGGGGCCAACGCCGCACGTCGCGGCGGGCCAAGTGCCCCGGACCGAACTCGAACCGGTCAATGCCTACGGGGCCCGCGATCTTTGCCCTTGTCTCACCGCACGTATCGGCTCCGCCCGCCCGGCAGGGGCGGCATGGGGAGAAGGTGCTTGCTGCTCTCGTGTGCGGCAGGGCCTACGGCTTATCGCTGTTGCCTGCATGAATCTGACGGCCGCTCTTCCCGTGTACAGGTTGCGGTGCGTCCTCTGTTGAGTTCTCAAGGAACCGGCGCTTCCTTTGAACCCCTTTCGAGGGCCCTCCGGGCGCTGCGCGAACGGCGTACACACCCCGCATCACTGCGTGGTGTGTATTACCTACCACTCACGTTGGCAGATGGATTCCGCGCCGTCAACCGGTGGTTTTCGACTCGGACCCGCCGGCCTTCTCGTGCGGTGGTGGTTCAACTGTCGCCAGACGGCGAGGACTTCGGGAGCGTGTACTTGGGGGTGCACTCGTGCACTCCTACGTGCAATCCCTCTGCACCGTGGCCCTGACCTGCGTAGAGTGACGATGAGTCAAGCTGGTACTACGGCCGCTCTCTGGGGGTTCGATGGCAGACCGGAACGCCGGACTGGCCGCGCTCATGCAGGAAGCCGACTTCTCCCACAAGTCCCTTGCTCGCGCGGTGGTCACCGCCGCCGCTCAGTCAGGCGAGGACGTCACCTGTGACCACACGTACGTGACCAGGTGGCTCAAGGGCTCCATCCCGCGCGGCAACATGCCGCAGTTCATTGCCGACGCGATCGGGCGCAAGGTGGGGCGACGCCTCACGATCGATGACATCGGGATGGGCGACGCGGCAGTGTCCACCATGCAGCCCGAGTTGGGGCTTGACTTCGCGGACAGGCCGGAGAGCACGGCCAAGACCGTGGCCGACCTCTGGCGTGCCGACCTTGCGGACGCTGAGACGCTGGTTAGGGCCCTGCCGGATTCTGCGGCTTGGAACACCGCGTCCCTCCGCTGGATCGTGGCCCCTCCGGACGGAGAGCTGACACGGATGGGCAACCGTGCGGTCGGCGCGGTGGACGTGGACATGGTGCGCTCGACAGCCGACGCGTTCAGCATGCTCGATGGCAAGTTCGGCGGTGGCCATGCCCGACGGGCGCTGATTCAGTACCTGCACACGGATGTCCGGCCAATGCTCGATGGGAAATACTCCGACGACATGGGCAGGCAACTGCACTCAGCCGTGGCGGAGGCGCTCCTACTCGCCGGATGGATGTCGTACGACAGCGGCCTTCACGGCATCGCTCAGCGGTACCTCATCCAGGCACTACGCATGACGCAAGCGGCTGGTGACAGGCTTCTCGGCGGAAGCGTCCTGTCCGCCATGAGCCATCAGGCCACGTTCCTGGGGCGGTACCAGGACGCTGCCACGCTCGCACGTGCCGCGTACACCGGCCCCGGTTCCGCACTGGGGCCGACGATGGCCGCGCAGTTCCGCGCGATGGAGGCACGGGCACTGGCCCGACTCGGGGATGAGCGTGGCTGTGACCTCGCCCTTGCGGAGGCGGAACGCAAGCTCAACCAGCGGACGGCCGACAGTGACCCGCCGTACATTGCGTACTTCGACGAAGTGGAGCTTGCTGCCGAGATAGGCCACTGCTTTCGCGACCTGGGGCGTTCCGTCGAAGCTGCGCAGCGAGGTGGAGTCTCCATCTTCGGCGACGGCCTGAACAACCGAAGCGACTTCTTCGCGACGATGGTTCAGGCTGAGACATACATCAATCAAGGGGAGATCGGCCGTGGATTCGATATCGCGCTGAGCGCGCTGCAACTCGGCGAGGGGTTGAAGTCTGCACGCTGCATTCAGTACGTGCGGGAATTCCAGGGACGCGTCACGGGTGGGATGAGGCGGGCCACGGAGTTCCACACATTCGAGGAACAGGCCCGTGGCTTCCGCCTCTGGCAACAGGCATGACGTTTCTAGAACGGCGCCCAGTCCCGGCGAGACCCACCCGAGCGTAGGCTTTGCACCCGCTTCTCAACTTCCTCAGCAGCGCGTGGATTGGTGCTGGCATTCTGAGAAAGCCATGTGACCATGAGGAGTTCTCGGATGCTCCGCAGAACTGTGTACCCGGACCATTCCCGCACGTCGAACCCATACCCAGCGACGAAATCGGCGTACTCGGCTTCTGTGTGCCAACCAAAGCTGTCGTAGTACATGGCAGTCTGCATGAGGTCCCACTCCCGGGGGCCCGTAACGAAACCGTCCAGGTCGATGACCTTCGGAAGACCGGCCGCGTCATGCAGGACGTTCCCCACGTTGAAGTCCCCGTGCAGATGACCCGCCGGAAGCTCGAAGCGGAGACGGCCGTACTCAGCCGCCAAATCTTCGGCCATGGACTGGAGAAAAGCGCGGGTAGCATCCGGAATGACGGCACGTTTCAAACGCTGCGCAACTCTGTCGAAAGGCTCAAGCGACGGGAGCGAAAAGGGCGGCGGCTCCAAATCGTGAAGCCGCCGCAGCAGTGCGCCCATTTCTCCCGTACTCGCGTATGAATCTCCGTCGGAGAGACCTTCCCAGAACGTCACCGGGTGGCCCTTAATGACAACCGGCTGTTCGGCCGCCGTGACGAGTCGAGCAGCCGGATATCCCTCAGACGCGAGCCATTCCGCAACAGCCACTTCCCTACGTACAGAGGGAAGCCGATCGGGACTGCGGCCGACCCGGGAGACGATACGGCCGCCGTCCACACGGAAAACCGCATGGTCGCCGAACCGCAGCATCTCGATTCCGTCCGGGTCCAGGTCCGCGACCTCGCATGCCTTGCGCAAGATGGCGCCCGCCGCGTCAGCGTCAAACTCAGTTCGTTCGGTCGTCGTCATGCCGTCTGAGTCCCCCGTTCGACCGGCAACGCACGTACTTCCCGCCCTCGCGCGGCACCTTTGCCGATGAGCCCTTGACCCTCCATCAGCGCGATGGCGGAACGGACGGCAGTCCGTGACGCACCGAACCGCTCGCACAGTTCCTTCTCCGTCGGGAAGCGGTCGCCAACCCTGACCCCGTCGGCGCGCAACAGGTCGGTCACCTTCTCGACCAACGGCCGGCGGTCGCCAGTCCCCGCCACGAACCACCCGGCACCCTGTACCGACTCGATGACGCCCTCAGCCCTGAGCGCGGCAAGCGCCCGCTCGATGGTGCTGCGGCTAACGCCGTACTCGCTCACGAGCGCCGCCTGAGAAGGCAGTGCCTCAGTGATCTTTCCGTTCCTAAGCTTCTCGCGGAGAGATTCCGAAACCTCCAGGTATGTACCTCGCGGACTGCCCTGCGGCACGTGGCCCTCCCCTTCATCGGCCTCGTCGGCGTTCGATGGCGCCTCACTCCAGCTTCCCATGGGCGTGCTGCCACTCAGTAGGTGCACCAGGGAATCCACCCACCGATTTTCGTACTGACGTTCGACTTTCCCTGAACTCCTGCATATCACCATTCCGCTGGCCACAATACCTCTACAGGGAGGGCGTTCTCACAAAGGACGCTTGCATGGGCATAGAAGGATAGATATGAGCTGGCAGCCTGTCGTAGATGAAATGTCCATCATGAAGGGGCTGCGATTGATATTCCGCAGCAACGGGGAGGAAAGTGGGGACTTCACCCTACGCGACCCCATTCAGATGCTCGAAGGAAAGACGATCAGCGGGGTAAGCAGTACTGAAATCTCCACAATCGTAACTCACCTCAACCAGGCAAAATCAAAGACCGAGAGCTCTTTCCGGTGGGAAAAAGAAGCAGAATTTTCCCTGGTTTCGCTCGACTCAATCGGCGCCTTCGATAGATTTTTCGAAGACAAAACATTCACGGGCCAAGGTGATAATCCTGTAACTTTCAAAGTCGGTAGACCGTCCCGAGAGTTCGCCGCCTATCTGCTTTGTATAGTTGCGCAAAATCCTACCTTTCTGACGTCGCCGAGAAACAGGATGATACTGAACCGACTCAGAGGCAGCGACCGACAGGATTTTACGCTGGTGCGGAACGGTCGCCCGCTCGAAACTGATTCGCTGTTTGATCTCCTTTCAGCGGGTTTTCGCGCTACGACATTGCGTATTACCGCCGCCAAAGCTCGATCAGATTTCGAGACGCTTGCCAACTCTTTCCTATTCCATGCCGCTTACAACACCGATGCAGCGGCTCGAATCGGTCTAGAATCGATGTTTCGGCCGCAGGCTATCCAACGGGTCCGGAGGACCCAAACTGGCGCCCTTGACGCACCACGGCAAACCTATGACGCGGACCTAGTGCATCACTACCTCATGGGCGTCGCCGCAGAAATTCCACTACTGGAATACCTGGCCTACTATCATATCGCTGAGCACTTTTTCGGGAAGGTGTTCAATGAGGATTTGATAAACCAGGTGCGGTCAGGTATCACCGATCCATCTTTCTCCGCGCGCCGAGACAAGGATATCCAGTCCATCGTTCGGATTGTCACCAAAATTAAAGGTCAGATCAAAGATGAGGGCGGGGTGAACGAACAGCGCTCACTGCAATTGGTGCTCGATAGATTCGTCAGCATTCCTCGCCTCGTAACCGACCTGGACGCCTACGACGCCAACCTGGTCGACTACTACGCAAATAGCGACGTCCCTTTCGCCGGCGCAAGCAAAGTAAGCATTCGCGCGAACGATGAAGAGGCAGTGCGCGGCGCAATCGCAAAAAGAATTTACAAGGTTAGGAATGCCTTGGTTCATGCCAAAGAAGGAGAACTGCCAAAGTATGCGCCCTTCGCCCACGACGAGGAGTTGGCTCGCGAAATTCCCCTGATGCGGTTTGCAGCAGAACAGATAGTCATTGCACAGGGAAGGGTCCTGTGACCTTCCGGACGCCCCTTAAAGCCCTAGCTCTCATGGAGACGCCATGCCAATGTCCCACGCCAACACCCTCGTGCCCACGGACAGTGCCTCCGAGTCTTGGAACCTTCAGTGGAAGCTCATGTGTCCAGCCTGTGGAATCTCTGAGGTCGAACAAGCAGCCGCCGGAGGTGACCACGGGGCGGTAACCGTGCAGCCCGACAGGGACGACTACGACAGTCCCCTCGGCACCCGAGGCGGATACGTGCGGGTCGACCTCACTTGCGCGGCTGGCCACGGCTTCGCCCTCATTGTGGGCAACCACAAGGGCGAAGAGTTCGTTGGCGTCATCCCTCGCGTCTGAGTCGAGACCTCGGCTCTGAGGCCGCTCGTTGTCCTGGTCTTTGTCCAGTGCACCGACGGCCGCCCCCGTCCGCCGCCGTACGCGCACCCCCTTTGACCTGCCGCGCGAACCCCCACGGACGTCCTCGAACAGTCATGCGGACAGTTGGAAAGCGTGTTGGGGGCAACCCCTCACGAGTTCGAATCTCGTATCCTCCGCCAGTGCCTTCACCGGGCACGTTGTCGAAGGGCCCCACCGTCTGCGGTGGGGCCCTTCGACGTGTGCGGTCCACTCGGGGGCGGAGGACGTCGGCGGGGCTGACGGTGGTGTCGTCCGGCGGGTCATGACAGCGCGTACGTCGCGGTCGTTGTCGTCGGCGCCGTCCAACTGCTCGGGCTCGCAGCCGTCCCGGCGTGTCAGGTCGCGTACGGCGAACTCGACCGCACGGTGGTCCAGGGCGTCGATCTCGGCGGGGCGGAGAGGGTCGACGGGGGGGGTGTGGCCGGGGCGCGGGGGTGGAGTGGGGTATTCCGGGGCTTTATTCGGCCACTTCGCCATCGGTCCGACGGCCTCGTACCTTCATATGCTGGTCAGGGCGGCCCCGGTGGGGATGACGGTTCGTTCGGTGGCCGAAAAAAACCGCTTACCACAGTCGCTCAGCGTGCTAGATTCCGTCCGGATTCGATCGAACGTGTTTCGCACTCCATCGATGTCGGGGGCAGCGAAGCGGACTGGTTTATTCCGGCCGAGCAGCCAGTGCCGAATAGTCCAGTGCAGATCGAACATGAAGAACGGGGGGGACACCGTGTCTGGAGCAGCATGCCGCCATGCGGCGGTTTCGGCTTTTCAGGTTCGCCGCAACGGTTAATCGCATGGCTTGCCACTCGACGACGTTTATTTCTCTCTCGCGTCGCCCTCGACATCCCGTTTGTCACGCACCGGAAGAATAGGGGATCTTCGTGCGTATACGCACCATGCTGACCATTGCGGCCGTCGGATCGATGGCACTGACCGGCATCACCGCGGCTCCGTCTCTGGCCGCCGACGAACCGGGCACGGCGCCTGAGATCGTGTCGGACGTCCTCACGCCCGAGGAGGAGGAGCAGGTCCACGCGGAGGCGGACCCCGCCAACAAGGTGGACATGTATTACAAGGGCGAGAAGGTCGACCCGGCATCCGACTGGGAGGGCGCGGACATCTGCGCCGAGGTGTCGGAGGACGGCACGATGCAGTGCTTCGACAGCGACGAGGAGGCCAACACGTTCCTCGCCGCGCACGCGCCCACGGCGGAGACCCGGGCCGGGGCGAAGCAGGCGCTGGTGGCCGGGGCGGCGGAGCCCGCGGAGGTGACCCTGGTTCCCGCGGAACAGGTGACCATTCTGAAGTACCAGGACTGCCCCAGCGGCTGGGTCTGCCTCTGGCAGGACGCGAACTACTCCGGCAGACGCCTTCAGTGGCCCACCTACGACACGGCCAAGACCCGCCACCTCGACCAGTACTCGCCCTCGTTCCGGGACAAGGCCTCGTCTGCCTACGTCAACCGGCCGCAGCGGGGAGTCGAGCTGTACGACTTCCGCACCGGGCTGCCCGACCCCCATCTGTTCCTGGGAGCCGGGTACAGCCTGTATCCGAACTTCAAGAACATCAGCTATGTCTACGGGGGCAATTGGAACGACAAGGCTGACGCCATCAAGTTCTGATCCGGCCATCTGACCAGTACCGGCACGCCCGACTCGGCGTGCCGGTATTCTGGCGTCTCACGTCCGACGTCCCGTATCGGCGTCTCTTATCCGGCGTCTCTTATCCGCGTTGCCTAACCGGCAACTCCGTATCCGACACGAGCATGCGACGGAGAACCCTGTGAAGCCCACCCCCCGCACGGCCGCCGTTCTCGCGCTCGGCGCTGTCCTGATCGCCGGAATTTCCGCGTGCAGCATCGAGACCTCTGCGAAAGCCGACAAGATCGGAGTCGTGGAAAAACTTCCGGAAGATCTGGATCAGGCGAAATCGAAGGAGAACGCCCAAGAGTTCCGTTCCTGGGTCGATGCCCATGGAAGCGCGCAGGAGAAGGACGCGGTCGGGCGGGTGCAGCGCATCATCGGCGAGTGGAACAAAAGGACCGGAAACGCCTATATCTCCACTGACATCAGCGCCGGGAAGACTCAGGAGAAGGACCCCCAGGCGGCCGCCTCCGCGATCGCCAAGGCGTTCGGCGACTGGCAGAACTCGGATCAGGGGTATGCGTCGGTCTACGACGTCTCCGGCAACGCGATGATCACCAATTACAAGTTCTGAGGGCTCTGTCGGGCGGGGGGGGCTTGGGTCAGGGCTCGCGGAGGAGGCCCAGGCCGGCGAACATTTCTCTGCACCACTGGAGTGCGCTGTCCAGGGATTCCCACTGGCTGTCCTTGGGGGACAGGAACGGGAGGATGTAGGCGTCCGTCAAGGTGCTCGTCAAGGTGTCCGGGAGGTCCTCCGGGTAGCAGTCGTACGGGGCGTAGCCGTAGTTGTTGTCGTACATGCGGCGCGCCACCGGTTCCGGGGCGCTGTCCCAGGCCGCGAACCACAGGCGGCGGAGCATCGTCGGGTGAGCCATGACGTACATCAGGCGGGCCGTGTCGAAGGGTTCCGCTGGGGAGATGACTCTGGCCACCGAGGCGAAGCGGTCCGTATCGGTCACGTACGTGCAGAAACCGGACCAGATCTCGACGCTGTGGCCCGTCGCGATGATGGCGGAGCAGAGCGCGGCCAGCGCCACGCCCCGGTTGTGGACGGCCGAGTGCGGGGTCTTGTTGTTGTAGCCCGTCGGGATCAGGAACGTCACGACGCGGCCCCGCGCGGACATCCGCTGCGGTACGGCGTCCACCATGCACTCCGGCGTACCGCTCAGGTAGACGCCGACATCCACCTCGCTGCCCGTCACGTCCCAGGCCGGGACCAGCGAAGTGGTCACGACCTCGTCCGCGACCCGCTCGCGCAACTCGGCCACCTCGGCGTCCACTTCGGGGAGCACCGTCGTCCAGCCGTCCTCGGCCAGCCGCAGCGCCTCCTCCCAGGAGCCGCCCGCCCACTCGTTGTTCGGGTAGTGCCGGCCGTCGCCGTTCTCGATGGAGTCCGGGGCGCGGGCCCGGTCCATGAACTCCTGCCAGGACCACATCGGGGGGAGGGATTCCGCCGTGTCCTGGGGGGTGGGGTGCTGTTTGGTCATGCCGTTCCTTCCGTCATGACCAAGGTTCCGCTCCCCGTCATGACCGGGTTCCGCTCTCCGCCGCGAGCGGGGCCGCTCCCCGTCATGACCGGGATCCGCTCTTGGGTTTCTGGGCGGGGCCGTCGGACTTCGTCAGGCCCAGCGCCGAGCGGTGCGCCTCCGACATCCCCCTGGTCACCCGCCACCGGACCACCTGTTCCACGCTCGCGCCCGCCTGGAGCAGCTTCGCCGCGTCGATGCTGGCCCGGGGCGAGAACATCACCGGCAGCCGCTTCTCCGCCGCCGTCGCGCGCAGCCTCCGTACCTGCTTGAGCACCTTGCGGGCCGCGCCCTCCTGGTCCGGTGCGTGCGCGAGCGCGATCCGCTCCTCCAGTTCCTCGTCCACCGGTACGTCCACCACGACGAAGCGGTCCAGCGTCGCCGCGTCCAGCGCCTGGCGCCCCACGTACTGGCGGTCCCCGCCGGTGCCGTACGTGTTCGCCGTCGCGACGAGCCGGAACTCGGGGTGCGCCGTCACCATCCCGTCGGCGAAGGCGCAGGAGCGGATGGACAGCGCCTGGTTCAACTCCGCGAGCAGGCCCGGGTGTCCGCTGTCGAGTTCGTCGAGGAGCATCAGGCCGCCGCGCTCGAACGCGCTGCGGAACGGCGTTCCGTGGTATTTCCCGTGCGCGTCGTAATACCCGAAGATCTTGCTCATGGGCGTGGTCGGCCCGAGGGACAGGGCATGGAACTCCTGGCCGAACGCCTCCGCCGCCTGCTTCGCCATCATCGACTTCCCGGTCCCCGCGGGCCCCACCAGCAGCACCTGGCACCCGGCGCCCAGGGTGAGCAGCACATCCGGGAGTACGGAGTGGGTGTGGCCGCTGACCCGGATCGGCTCGGCCCGCGCCACCCGGACCTCCACGACGGGCGGCACACTCTCGGCGACCGTCGCGGTGATCGTACGGACCGCCTCGGCCCGCGCGAACTCCCCCGCCGCCTGCGTGATGTCCTGCCGCGCCTGCTCCAGCTCGCGGCGCGCCCGCGCCAGGATCTCCTGGGCGTCGCCCTGGACCTTTCCCAGGGCTTCGGAGAGTTCCCTGCGGGCGGTGGAGAGCGTTTCCTTCGATTCCGTACGGGCGGTGGAGAGGGCTTCGTTCGCCTGTTTCCAGGCGGTCTCCAGGGTTGCCTTTGATTCCTCGCGGGCGGTGCCGAGGGTCATGTCGGAGCTCTCGCGTACGGTCGCGAGGGTCCGCTCCGACTCGGCGCGCACCTTGTCGAGCGTCGCCGCCAGCTCCTCGCGCGTCTCCCGCAGGGACGACTCGGCCTTCTCGGTGGCGAGTTCGGCGGCCGTCTTCTCCGCCACCTGCCGCGCGGTCTCGGTGGCCGTGTTCCCCGCCGCCGTCTCCGCGGCCCGGACGATCTCATCGGCCTGGGCGACGCGTTGGTCGGCGATGGCGTTGGCGACCTCGGTGGCGACCTCGGTGGCCGTCGTCGTCATGGTCTGGAGTGCGTAGGGCGATCTGGCGAGGGCGTCCGCGTAGCGCATGACGGTCTCGCTCGCTACGGCACCCGCGATGTCCCGGACTTCGGCCCTGGTGTTGTCGCGCATGCGGGGATTCTGACGGAGGGGGCCGGGACCCCTCCCGGCCATCAAGAGATTCGCACCTTCTTCGCACATTTCTGCCGGATACGGAATTGGGGGTGGCGTGGGAGTGGAGGGGAGGTGGGCGGAGTGGATTGGAGCGGGGGTGGGCGGAGTGGAGTGGAGTGGATTGGAGTGGGGGTGGGGGGGCGTTTTTGTGGCGCGGTACAACCGTCCGGCTTCGGCGGGAGTCTCTTTGGCGAATGCTTTTCCTTTGTTTTCCCTCGCTTTGGCGAACCATGAAGGAAGGAATCCCTCTTATGTCTCAACGGCATCTCCTGCGCACCACCGCCGTCTCTCTCGCCCTCGCCCTCTCCGCCACCGCCTTCGCCGCCGGTTCCGCGTCCGCCGCGCCCCCGGCGTCCGCCCACGCGGCCGGCGCTCCGGTCCGTACGGCGCCCGCGGACGTCTCCGCCGCCGCCACCGGCTGGGAGGTCTCGCTCTCCGGGCCCAGCGCCGCCGAGTCCCTGATGTCCGTCTCCTCCGTCTCCGACGATCTCGCCTGGGCCGCCGGGAGATCGGGCGGCAAGGGCGTCATCATGCGCTGGGACGGTTCGGCCTGGGCCGAGGAGACCGCCCCGGGGCTCCCCGCCGTCTGGCAGTGGTCGGCGGTCAGCGCCGTCTCCGCCGATGACGTCTGGGCGTACGGAACCCTGGTCAGGGACCAGGTGCTGGCCCACTACGACGGCACCCGCTGGTCCGCCGTCCCCACCGTCGGCCCCTCCGACGACTCCTGGCCCGAGGTGCCGATCGCGGCCGTCCCCGGGCGGCTCTTCAAGGGCGGCAACGGGCTCTACACGTACACCGACGGTGCCTGGACCACCTTCGAACTGCCCGCCCGCGTCGACATCCGGGACATCGTCGCGCTCTCGGCGGACGACGCCTACGCCACCGGCATGCGGTACCCGGTGAACGGCGGCCACCCGGTCACGTACCACTGGGACGGCACCACCTGGACGCTGCTGCCGCAGGCCCCCGTACGCGCCGGCACGGACACCGCGAAGATCGCCGCCGACGGGCCCGACAGCGTCTACGTCGCCGGCTGGGCCGACGGCAGCGGCGGCGGTGCGCCCATCCCGAGCGTCGCGCACTGGGACGGCACCGGCTGGACGGACATCACCGGCGCCCTGACCGAGCTCTACCTGCACGCGATCGTCCCGGACGGGGACGGCGGGCTGTGGGCCGCCGGGACCGACAAGGCCCACCCCGCCTACGCGGAGCCGGTCTTCTGGCACTTCGACGGCGCCACCTGGAGCAAGGAGGCGGGCGCGCCGACGCCGGACAGCGACCCGGCCCGGCCGGGGTACACCTTCTACGACCTGGCGCCGGTCTCGGGGGGTACGACGGCGGGCCCGGGGAGCGGGGGCTTCTGGGCCGTCGGTGATTACTCGCTGCCTCTGGACTCCAACGGTGACCAGACGGTGCGTGCCCTGATCGAGCGGTCCGTCACTCTTCGCTGACCTCGGCGTGGGCGGCCGGCGGGAGTCCGACGACAGGGCCCAGGGCCCCTCGGCCTAGCCGTCGGCCAGCAGCGGGTCGTACGGGGTCGAGCGGCGCCGCCCCGACATGAAGGCCAGGAAGTCCTTCACGAACGCGGCCCGCGAGTACCCCGCCTCCGGGTCCGCCACGGTGCGGCCGAAGCCGGTACGGAACAAGGCCCGGTACTCCTCCGCGTCGATGAACTGGTTGCCGTCCTTGTCCGTGGCGTCGAAGAGCACCTCGGCCACCCTGATCAGCGCGGGACCGGCGAGCGACGGTACGGCGGCGGCGTACTCCCGCCTGCTGATCCGGCCGTCTCCGTCGGTGTCGAGCGCCGCCTGGAGCTCCCGCCACCACTCGGCGTACGCCTGGTAGAGCCGGGTCTCCTCGGGCTCGTCCAGATCGAGGCGGGAGGACAGCTCCCGGGCCATGGCCGCCAGGTCGGGCCAGTCCAGGGTGCCGTTGCCGGTCTGGTCCAGCACCTCGGTGAAGAACTCGTCGGCGCTGCGCGCCGGTTCGGGAGCAGCGGCGGGAGGGGAGTGGTAGGGGCCAGGGGTGGCGGGAGGGGAGTGGGGGCCAGGTGTGGCGAAAGGGTCGGGGTCGGTCGCGGGGGCGGGGTACGCCGTGGGGAACGGGGTGACCAGGCGGAGCAGGGCCGCCGCCCGGTGCATCCGGTCGCGTAGCGCGGAGAGCGGTACGGCGCCGGGCTCACCGGCCCCCGGGAAGGGGGACGGTCCGCGGGACGGGGACCGGGGTGTGTACAGGAGATCGATGACGGCCTCGGTACGGAGCAGGTCGTCCGGGAGGAAACGGGCCAGCCCCGCCGTCAGGTACGCGCTCCGCATCAGCGTCCGGGCGCCCGGGATCTCGGGCAGACCCGCCCGGCGCTGGAACGGCTCGGGGAGCGAAGCGACCGTGACCGTACCGATGACCGGACCCGCGAGCGCGCGGCCCGCCGCCCAGAGGGTGGGCAGGCCGTGCAGGACGGGCGGGGCCGGGAGGTGGTCGAAGAGCCGGTAGAGGATGATGCGGACGGCCTCGGTGTTCTCCAGTTCCTCCGCGATCACCCGGTCGTAGTACGGCCAGAACTCCGCCAGTGTGGCGGGGAGATGGCCCGCGTTCCCGGCCGCGTTCCTGGTCGCGTCGTCGGCCGCGTTCCCGGCTGCCCCGCTTGCCGCGTCCCGGCTCGTGTCCCGGCTCGTATCCCGGGCCGGGGCTCCGTCCTCGGCTTCGCCCCGGGCTCCGGCCTCGCCCCTGTCCCCGGCTCCGTCCTCCGCCTTGTCGGTGCGGGGCCCGGCCGCCGTCCCCTGTCCCTCCAACACCCCCAGGAACGCCCTGAATTCGTCGTAGAGCCGCTCCATCGTCGCCTGGTCCAGGGGCTGTCCGCTCAGCCTGCACATGGTGACCGAGCTTTCGAAGAGCGTCGCCACCACCCACGCGCGGACCTCGGGGTCCATCGCGTCGTACGGCCGTTCCCGCGCGTCGGTCCCGCTCAGCCGGGCGTGCAGCCGGTTGAGCCGCGCCGCCTCCCGCTGCCGTACGTCGTCGTCGGCGCCGAACATGCGCTGGAGGCTGACCAGGGTGTTGCGCAGCCGCCGCCACGGGTGCGCCACGAACGTCGAGTTGTCGGCCAGCGCGGCACCGACCTGGGGGTGCGCGGCCTCCAGCACCGTGGCCCTGATGACCGCCAGCGCCCAGCGCGGGTCGTTGAAGAAGCGGTGGAACTGCGAGTCCGGGCCGAAGAGAGAACCGGGAGGGGGCGGGGTCACGGGGGGAGGCGGCGTCACAGGAGGGGGCGGGGGCGGGGTCACGGGCGGGGGTCTCCGTTCGCGTACGGTGCCACGCCGCCGAAGCGGCGGTCGCGCAGCCGGTAGGCGCGCAGGCACTCCAGGAAGTGCGGGGCGCGGAAGTCGGGCCAGAGCACCGGCGGGAAGACCCACTCCGCGTAGGCCACCTGCCAGAGCATGAAGTTGGAGATGCGCTGCTCGCCGGAGGTCCGGATGACCAGGTCCACATCGGGCGTGTCGGGAAAGGGCAGGTGCGCGGCGAAGGACCGTTCGTCCACCGCCTCGGCCGGCACCCCGTCCCGGATGAGGGAGCGCGCCGCCGCCACGATGTCCCCGCGGCCCCCATGGCCGAAGGCCACGGTCAGCGTCATGCCCCGGTTGACGGCGGTCAGCGTCATCAGATCCGCGAAGTCCCGGGCCAGCGGGGCGGGGATCCGGGGATCCGCCATCCCGAGGAAGCGGCAGCGGATGGAGCGCGCGTGCAGCAGCGCGGCGTGCTTGCGCACGACCTGGCGCACCAGCTCCATCAGGAAGTCGACCTCGCCGCTGGGGCGCCGCCAGTTCTCGGAGGAGAACGCGTACAGGCTCAGCCACTCGACCCCCGCCGTGCGCGCCGCCTCGATCACCTCGATGACCGTGGTCTCCGCCGCCCGGTGGCCCGACGTACGGGGCAGCGAACGGAGCGCCGCCCAGCGGCCGTTGCCGTCCATGACGCAGGCCACGTGGCGGGGCGAGGGGCGGGGTGCGGGACCCGGCGCGGGACCGGGCGCGGGTGCGGGATCGTGGTGAGGGTGTGACGGTGGCTGCGTCACGCGCGCTCCCCTCCCATCCCACTGGGCCGGCACTCGGCAGCCGGTACTCAGCAGAGTGCCGGGAGCGGGGACCGGGCGCCCTGGCCTCGGGGGAGATTCACCCCTGGTACATCAGTCCGAAGCCGGAGCCGGTGTCCGGTCGGTCGGTTTGCCGATCGGTTCGCCGGTCGGTTCGCGGGGCGGTTCGGCGGTCGGTTCACCGGTCCGCCTCAGGTGCGTCAGGACCGTACGTACCGCCTGTTCGATCGCCTCGGCTGCCTCCGCCGCCTCCCTCGCCCCCGCCGTCTCCGCCTCGGGCTCCTCCGGAGCGAGCGCGTCGAAGCCGTGGCGGGCCCGGGGCGCGTCGATGACCTCCACGTTCGCGCCGTGGGCCGCCGCCGCGCCCAGGAACTCCTCGACCGTCGCCGCGATCTCCGGGCGCTCCCGGCCCACCCGGGTCAGCACGACCGGCAGCCGCCCCGCGCCGCCGAGCGCCGCCACCGGGCGGAAGCGCGGCTCGACCAGGCTCCAGCCGGGGAGCGGGGCCAGTACGGGGTACGTCGCCGCCGCGCAGCGCAGCCAGGGCGGCGGCGCCGCGAGCCAGTCGGCGAGGAGGAGGCCGCCGCCCGAGAAGAACCAGAGGGCGATCCGTTCCCCGTCGACGCGCGGATCGGAGCGTACGCGCGCGACCGCCTCCGCGATGTCCTCGGCGGCGCGGCGGTAGTCGGTCAGGCCGTGCAGCCGGTGGTCGACCGTGACGCCCACGGCACCCAGGCTCGCCGCGTACCGCGCGTAACCGACGAACACCGGCCACTCCCTCGGCGTCGGGCGGGCGTCGGCGGGGACCGGGCCGCCGTGGACGAAGACGACCGCCGGGGCGGGTGCGGAGGCTGGTGCGGGTGCGGGGAAGTACGCGGTGGTGCGCTCCGTCAGGTCGACTCCTCCCCTCTCGGCTCCCTCGGCTCCCCCGGCTCCCCCGGCTCCCTTCCCCTCGGCTCCGCGCCCCGCGTCCTCCGGGACCTCCAGGGGGAAGCGGCCCAGATGCGGCGGGGGCTGATGTGCGGGTACGGGTGCCACCCGGCGCCCCTCGTCCGCCGCCGCTGCCAGCAGTACGCGCGCCAGTTCGTCCGGTACGGAGAGCATCGGCCAGTGCCCCGTCGCCAGCTCGAAGAAGCCGACCCGGGGGTGGGCCAGTGCCTGGAAGCGGGGCTGGCCCGTCGCCACCGCCATCTCCACCAGCGCGATCCCGGAACCGTCGGCCGTGCAGAAGACGCCGGTGGTCGGGAGCGCGGCCAGCGCGTCCCGGTGGCGGAGCCGGAGCGGCCGGGTGAGCGTGGCCAGCGGCTGCGGGGCGGCGAGCCGGGCCAGCCGGCGCAGGGCCGCCTCGGGGACGCCGGCGGTACCGCCCCAGCGCTCCGGCTCGTCCACCGGGGGCGGCGGAACCAGCCACTCCGCAACCGCAGCCGCAACCGCCCCCGCCGCCGGCCCCGGCCCCGGCTCCGCTGCCCCTGCCGCTGCCCCCGCCGCTGCCGCCACCCGGTCGCGTACCGCCTGGTCCGGAGCGAGCGCGAGCGGCGCGTCGCCGTCCTGGGCGAGGCCCGCGTCCAGGTAGACGACGCGGGCGACCCGTTCCGTACGCCGGTCCGCCGCGCCCAGCACCGGGTGGATGCCGTAGCAGTGGCCCACCAGAACGACCTCCCGCACGGGATCCAGGGCGGCCACCCGGTCCACCACCTCCACCACATCCCGGATATGCGTCTCCAGGTCCGTGTCCGGGGACGCCTCGGCCCGGCGGTCGCCCATACCCGTGAGCGTCACCTCGTACGCCTCCGATCCGGCCGCGCGGAGCGGGGCGGCCACCTCCCGCCACACCCAGCCGCCGGTGTGCGCCCCCGACACCAGCACGAACGCGGTCGTCGCCATGGCCCTGCCCTTCCCTCGGATCCCTCACCCGCCGGATACGCGGGCAGCGGATACGCGGGTACGGTAAAAGCTGCCCTCGGGGGAGGTTCAAGCCATGGACGACACCGGCGGTCTGTGGAGCATCGGAGAGCTGGCCCGGCGCGCCGGCGTCACCGTCAAGACCGTGCGCTTCTACTCCGGCCGGGGACTGCTGCCCGAAGCCGGCCGCAGCTCCGGAGGCCACCGCAGATACGGCCGCGACGCCCTCGACCGGCTCCGCCTCATCCGCTCCCTCCGCGCGCTCGACCTGCCGGTCACCGACGTGGGCACGGTCCTTGGGCAGGAGCCCGGACAGGAGGGCGCGGTACGGGAGGACGCCCTGGAGGAGGTGGTCGCCGGGCGGCTGCGGCTGCTCGGTACCCGGCTGACCGCCCTGCGCTGGCAGGAGGCCGCCCTCCAGTCGCTCCGCGACTGCCCGGACGGCGAACGGGCCGAACGACTGCGCCTCGTCGGCGCCCTCACCACCCCGCCCGACACCACGGCCCTGGCCCGGTTCTGGCGCCGCGAGCTGCCCGCCCGGCTGCCCTCCGCGCTGCGCGCCTCGATCGTGGACGCGGTCGTTCCGCACCCTCCGGACAACCCCTCCCCCGGCGACGTACTGGCCTTCGCCCGGCTGCACGCGCTCGTCACCGGGGCCCGTCCGCCGGTCGACCACTGGCGTTCCCCGGCGGGGCGTTCGATGTGCGGCAGGACCGACGAGGAACTCCGGCCGGCCGTGCTCTTCGAGGGGCTGCGGGAGGCGTTCGCGCTGGCCGCGACGGAGGTACGGGCCCACCGCGCCCCGTATCCGGGCGGCGCCCTGGAGTGCTTCGTCGCCGCCCACGCCCGTACGTACGGCGCCCGCGACACCCCGGTCTTCCGCCGGCGGCTGCGCGTCCTGCTGAGGGCGACCGCCGATCCCGTACTCGACCGCTACTGGGAACTCAGCGCCGCCCTCACCGGCCCCGGCGAACCGACCCTGGGCGCCGCCCAGGAGTGGCTGCGGGCCGCCCTGGAGACGGAACTCGCCGGGGATCCGGCCCCGTTGGGACACCCCGGGGTACCCGCCTGAACCGGCCCCTCGGCGCACCGGATGACCCGGCCCCTCAGTGCACCGAGATCAGTGCACCGAAAGCCCCCCGTCCACGAAGACCGACTGCCCGGTGACATAGCCGGAGCCCCGGCCCGCCAGGAAGACCGCCGCCGCGGCGAAGTCCTCGGCCAGACCGTTCCGGCCGACCATCGTGCGGGCGGCCAGGGCCGCCACCTGCTCCGGGTCCGCGGAGAGCCGGGCGTTGAGCGGGGTCATCACGAAACCGGGGACCAGGGTGTTGCAGGTGACGCCGTACGGGGACCACGCCTCCGCCTGGGAGCGGGCCAGCGACTCCAGCGCCCCCTTGGAGACGCCGTAGGCGCCGCTCTGGACGAAGGCGCGGTGGGCCTGCTGGGAGGTGATGGGATGATCCTGCCGAAACCGTTCCTAGTCAGTGAGCAGGAGTGGGTCTTGGACCCGGACCTGGTCACTGCGGACACCCCGAACGGTTGTGGATGTCCTGGTCGCCCGCGTACTCGCCGCGTCCGGCGGCACGGATCGTGTCCGTGGTCCGGGGATGCGGGGGCGGGGTTCCTCACGCCCAGGGTTGCCCGGTGGGGCCTGGGCGGTCCGATGCCCGTGCACATCGCTCTGGTGTGCACGGGGCGGTGCCGTCCGTCGCCGGACCGGGTGTCCCTGGGCGCGTCGTCCGATCGCGATGCTCGCGGCATCGTGCCGGGTGGTCGTGCGTCGCGGGGTGGTGAGGGGTTTTTTCCAGTGCTGGGCGCCCCAGCGGGAGGTGTAGGCCGGATCGACCGCCACGACCGCGATACCGTGCTCGGCGGCCATGGAGACCAGGCGGGCCCGGAGCCGTGCGGTGGGGAAGCGGGAGATCAACCGTCGGAACCGCTTCCGCCGCCCGTGCTTCTCACGGGTCTTCTCCCGGGCGAAGTCGAGGTCCTCGACGGCGATCGCGGTCACTCCGCATCGCTGGGTCCAGTGGAGGAGGCGGGTGAGGGCGTGGCGGATCTGGGCGTCCCGGTAGAGAGCGGTGCCGGTCAGGTCGTAGAAGAAACGGCGCGGGTCGCCGACGGGGTTGCCGTGAGGGTCCAGATGCCAAGCGGCGAGATGGTCGTCGTTCATGTCCACCCCGACACACCCTGCCGTCAGCGCCGCGCCCAGCGGAACGACCGGCACGGCTTTGCGCTGCCAGGCGGCCGTCACGTACCAGCGGTCCCGGTCCGTGTCGTGGTGCAGGGTGTAGGCGATGGCCCGGTCGGCGGTGACCCGGTCGGCCCACTCCTCGCCCCGGTACGCGAACACCACCGGCTGTTCAAGGGCGTACCGGCCGTGCGGGGCGTTGGCGAGGTGGGCCAGCGGCGTGGGGAGCTTGAGGGAGAGCTCCCCGTTCGGGGTGATGCGGATGGTCTCGTTGCCGTACCTCTTGCCCGATTCCCCGTCCGCCGACAGGAACAGGCGCGCCGCCTCCCACAGCTCCCGCCACCCCACCTCCGTGAGCTGCGCCTCGGCAAGGTGGTGGCGGGTGTTCGCGAGACGTTTACCGCCCCGTACGACCCGGACCCGTCCGGCCCGCCAGTCCGCCACCGCCCGCTCCCGACGGGCTTCCAGGACGGTCAGGCGGCGGGACTTGGCGTGCCACTCGCGCCGGGAACGGTAACCACCCGGCACACGCCTGGTCCCCTTCTCCCCGACCGGCAGGGACAGACGGTGACGGACCGTCGCGATGCCCGCCTCCAGGCCCCGGATGTGGGCGGCCTGGCTCCGGCGGGCCAGCGCCCACTGATCATGGGTGGCCTTGGTGATACTCCCGGCCCACCGCGACGACGACCGCCCCGACAACACCCGCTTGCGCACCGCCCAACGCCCCGCATCATGAGCCAGACCATCACGGCAACGCACCGCCAGATCTTCTGAGGCCAACGACCCCAGCCACCCGCCCACCTCCGCCAGCACCCGCACCTCACCAGCGGACAGACGCAGCCGGGTACGCACCGCGACACCCGCCGGGCCGGGCACGACGAACGGGGCGGCCAGCACCCGAGACTCTCCCATCCACCCCACCCCCTCCGCGACCCCGACCGGACCTCCGCCACACCACCGGCATCCCGGTGTCGAACAGGACAACGAACCACCGCCCCAAAAGTCACCCAACCAGCCCAGACCTCCACCCACAGCACGGGGAACCACCACACCGATCGGACTCACTCCCACACACTTACAGGCTCCAGAACTCTCTCAACCGACAGCAGTTCCCACCCCGTCCGGCCATGCCGGGCCCGAAGCGCTCGCCCAGCAGGTAGGGCGCCTCCAGGTTGACGGCCATCGTCGTGTCCCACACGTCCTCGCCCAACTCCCCCATCGGCGGGCGCAGGTTGACCCCCGCGGAGTTGACGAGGATGTCGGGCTCGCCGAACGCCCGTACCGCCTCCTCGGCCGCCGCACGGACCCCGTCGCGGGTCGACAGGTCGGCACTCACCCACGCGGCCCGGACCCCCTCGGCCGCCGTCAGCTCGGCCACCGTGGCCGTCAGCTCGGCCACCGTGGCCGTCAGCTCCGCCTCACGGCGCGCCACGATCACCACGCTCGCGCCCGCCCGCGCGAGCGCCCCGGCGATGGCCCGGCCGATGCCGGAGCTGCCGCCGGTCACCACGGCGACCCGGCCCTCCAGCGAGAAGAGTTCCGGAAAGGTATGCCTGCGAAGCCTGCGATGCGTGTGATGGCTGCGATGCGTGTGAAGCCTGCGATGGCTATGAAGCCTGTGACGGCTGTGGTGCCTCGGATGTCATGGCGGCCAGCGTACGAGACATCCCGCAGGTCAGAGCGGGTCAGAGCGGGTCCGTGCGAGTCCGGGCAGGTCAGAGCGGGTCAGAGCAGGTCCGTGGCGCGGAGCGACGGCTGGAGGAGGTCGCCGTGGGCCCGTACCATCGCGTCGCACAGCTCCCAGATCCGCTCGACCGGCAGCGCCGCGGCCGTCGCCGGGTCGGCCATCGCCGCCTGCCGTACGGAGCGCGGGTCGTCCTCCAGCGCCGCCCTGACCACCAGGTCGTTCATGCTCAGATAGGAGCGGTTGAGCGCCGCGCACTGCGCGGGCAGCGCCCCGATCCGGGTCGGCTGCACGCCCGACGCGTCGACCAGGCACGGCACTTCGACGGTGCCGGCCGCCGGCAAGTTGTCGATCAGCCCGTGGTTGGGCACATTGCCGTAGACGGTACGCGGGGTGCCGGTGGTGATGCTGTGGATGACCTGCGGCGCGTACTCCATCGTCGCCTCGGCGTCGAGCGGCTCCCCGGCGGCGAGCGCGTCGCGGGTGCGCTCGTACTGCGCGACGTTCTCCGCGACGATCCCGAGGTACGCCCCGACAGGCAGCCGCAGCCGCTCGATCTCGCTGTCGTGGCGCAGGTACCAGGGCACGTACTCGGCGGAGTGCTCACTCGTCTCGGTCGGGTAGTAGCCGAGCCTCCGGTACATGTCGACACGTACGCGCCGCCGCAACTGCTCGTCCGACGCGATGAGTTCGTCCAGGCGCGGATAGAGGTCGGCGCCGTCGTGCTCCAGCCGGAGCATCCAGGACTGGTGGTTGACCCCGGCCGCGCGGTACGTGACCTCCTCGTACGGCACCTTGAGAAGAGCTGACAGGTCGCGCAGCGTCCAGTAGACCGAGTGGCACAGCCCCACGACCCGGGTCAGCCCGGTCGCTGCGGTGAGGTACTGGACGTTCATCGCCATCGGGTTGGTGTAGTTGAGCAGCCACGCGTCCGGGCAGAGCTCGGCGATGTCCGCGCCGAGCGCCCGCAGTACGGGGAAGGTGCGCAGCGCCCGGAAGATGCCGCCGACGCCGAGGGTGTCCCCGATGGTCTGGCGTACGCCGTACCCGGCCGGTACGTCGAAGTCCGTACGGGTCGAAGCGCCCATCCCGACCTGCACGATGTTGATGACGAAGTCCGCCCCGGCCAGCGCGGCGCGCCGCTCGGGGTGTGCGGTGACGGTGGTGTACGGGGCAGCGCCGGCCCGTTCGGTGAGGTGGCGGGCGGCGCCGTGGGCGGTGGCGAGGCGCTCGGGGTCGATGTCGTGCAGGGCGATGTGGAGGCCGCGGAGGTCGGGGAAGGCGAGGAGGTCGGTCAGGAGGCCCTGGGTGAAGACGACGCTGCCGGCGCCGATGAAGGCGATCTTGGCGATGGGCGCGGCGGTGGGCGCGGTGGTGGTCATGAGGGGTTCTTTCCGTTGCGGGTGCGGGTGCGGGTGCGGGTGAGTTCGGGGGTGGGGGTACAGGGACGGGCACGGGCCAGGGGACGGGCACGGAGGTGCGCCTCATGGGCCTTGTGCGCCTCATGGGCCTCGTCCCAGGTGGGCTGCGCCGCCGTACCGCCGTACGCGCGCGTCGACAACGCCCCGCACACGGCGCCCAGTTCAAGCGCCTGTACGGGCGAACGGCCGGCCAGCAGCGCGGCGACGAACCCCGCGTCGAAGCTGTCGCCCGCGCCGACCGTGTCCAGCGGTTCGGCGGGGATGCCCGGGGTACGGGACACGGTCGCCCCGGAGCAGAGCAGCGCCCCGTCCGCCCCGTCCTTCACGGCCACCAGCGGCCCCCTGGCGGCGAGTTGGCGCGCCGCGAGCTCCAGCGGCGCGTCCCCGGGCACCCCGGCGAGGGCGCGGGCCTCGCGGGCGTTCGGGAGGAGGTGGTCCGTCACGGCGAGTACGGCGCCCAGGAGCCCCCCGGAGCCCCCGGCGCCGTCGCCACCCGCGCCACCCCCGCCACCCCCGGCACCCCCGGCACCCCCGGCACCCCCGGCACCCCCGGGATCATCCGCCCTGCCCCAGCGCCCGGCCGGGTCGTCGTTGGTGTCCAGCGAGGTGGTGGCCCCGTGGCCGCGCGCCCTGGCGAAGAGTCCGGGCAGCGCCCCGGCGAGCCCCGGCAGCAGGAAGTACGAGGCGGCGTGCACATGGCGGCTGGTGCGCAGCAGCTCGTCGGGTACGTCGTCGCCGCAGGTCGCGGCGAGGGTCCCGGGTGCGGTGAGGATCGCACGGTCGCCGTCGTCCCGGGTCACCACCACCGTCAGCGGGGTCGCGCGGGCCGGATCGACCCGTACGCCACGGGTGTCGACGCCCCGTTCGGCGAGCGCCGCCACGACGAACCGCCCCGCCGGGTCGTCCCCGACCCGCCCCGCGAAGGCGACCTCCAGCCCGAGCCTGGCGGCGCCGCACGCCATGATCGCGGCCGAGCCCCCGAGGGTCAGCAGCCCGGTGTCGACAAGCTGTTCGCGCTGGCCGAAGGCGAGGGGCGCGTCGAGCGGGCCGAGGACGACGTCGGGGTTGACGTCCCCGACCACCAGCAGATCGAAGGAGCGGGAACGGGCCGAACTCTTCACTTCTTCATCCCTTCAGCCCCGAAGAGGCGGTGATGGACCGGACGAACGACTTCTGCGCGAGGAGAAAAGCGAGCAGCACGGGCAGCACGGTGATCACGTTGCCCGCCATGACCGCCGACCACCGCGTGTGGTGCAGCCCCTGGAAGGTGGTCAGCCCGAGCTGGAGCGTGTAGTTCGTGTCGTGGTTGAGGGCGATCAGCGGCCAGGTCAGGTCGTTCCAGGTGGTGAGGAAGGTCAGGACGGCCACCGTGACGAGCGCGGGCCGGGAGAGCGGCAGCACGATGAGGACGAGCACCCGCAGCCGCGAACAGCCGTCCATCCACGCGGCCTCCTCCAGCTCCCTCGGGAGCGAGAGGAAGAACTGCCGCAGCAGGAAGACCGCGAACGGCGTGACCAGCGACGGCACGATCAGCGCGCCGAGGGTGTCGATCAGCCCGAGCCGCTTCATGACCAGGAAGGTCGGGATCATGGTGAGCTGGAACGGGACCGCCATCGTCGCCAGCATCAGCCCCATCAGCAGCCGCGACCCGGCGAACCGCATCCGGGCGAAGGCGTAGCCGCCGAGCGCGCCGAGGAGCAGGTTGGACGCGACGGCGACCGCCGAGACGATCAGCGAGTTGGCGAACCAGCGGGGGAACATCGCGTTGCCCAGGACGTAGCGGTAGCCGCCGAGATCGACCCGGGACGGCCAGAGGGCGGGCGGAAAGCGGTTGATCTCGGCGTTGCTCATGAGGGAGCTGAGCAGCAGCCAGAGCAGGGGGACGGCGAAGAGCAGCGCGAGCGGGGCGAGGAGCACATGCCAGGCGCTGAAGGGGAGTCGGCGGCGGGGTGTGCGTGTGAAGGCGGGGGTGGGGGTGCGGGTGCGGGTGGGTGAGTGTGTGGGTGTGGGTGAGTGTGTGCGTGTGTGCCCGGGTGTGGCGGTCACTTCGGGTTCCCCTCCTCCGGTACGGGGTGTACGGCGGTTACGGCAGGTACGGCGCGCCCCGCGCCCCGGGACGCCCCTCGCCCCCGTACCAGCCGGGGCACCAGCGCCGCCGCGCCCAGGGCCACCGCCAGCACATAGGCCGCCGCCGCGCCGTACCCCGCCGTGAAGTTCCGGAACGCCTGCTCCCAGATGAAGTAGACGATCAGGGTGGTGGAGCCCAGGGGGCCGCCCTTGGTCGTCACGTACACCAGGTCGAAGACCTGGAGCGCGTTGATCGTCTGCCACACCACCAGGAACCCGCTCACCGGCAGCAGCGCGGGCAGCGTCACATGCCGGAGCAGGTGCCACCGCCCGGCGCCGTCCAGCCGGGCCGCCTCGATCAGGGAGGGTTCGACGTCCTGGAGGGCCGCGAGGTAGATGACGACGCAGAAGCCGGTGCCGCTCCAGAGCGAGATCGCCACCAGCACCAGCAGCGCCTGCCCCGGGTCGGCGAGGAAGCCCTGCCGGGAGACGCCGAGCGCGTGCAGAAGGGAGTTGGCGGCGCCGAACTCCGGGTCGAGGATGAAGGAGAAGAGCACGCCCTGTGCGGTGGCCGAGACGACGAACGGCACGAAGACCAGCGTGCGGTAGAGGCCGACGCCCCGGATACGGCGGTTCAGCGCGAGGGCGAGGGCGAGTCCCAGGCCGATGGAGAGCGGTACGTACAGCGCCGTGTAGAGCACGGTGTTCCCGACGGCCTCGGCGAAGTGCGGATCCTGGCGCAGCGCGCGGTAGTTGTCGAGGCCGACCCAGCGGCCGGGGGTGACCAGGTCGTCCGCGCGGAAGGAGAGCAGGAGCGACCAGCCGACCGGGACGATGCTCAGGCCGAGGATGATCAGGACGGCCGGCGAGATGAACACCCAGGCGGTCGCCGCCTCGCCCCGGCGGGACGAAGACGGACGCGAACGGCCGCTGGACAGGGGGGAGTTACGGGCTCTTCCGGCCTGCCGGGCGTTACGGTCCTGTGCCCGGCCCGGCGGGAGCGTGAGCGGGGCGGGCAGTCGCGGCATGGCGGGTCTCCTGGGCGCGGGGCGGCGGGGAGGTGGGGAGGGGAGGAGGTGGGGGGAACTCCGGGTTGCTCAACGCGGGATGAGCAGCGCCGCGTCCGCCTCCCGGACGCACCGCCGCACCGCCTCCGCCGGGGTGGACCGGCCGAGGAGTACGGCGGCGACCGCCTGCCCGAGCGCCAGCGAGATCCGCGGATACGCGGGGTGCGCCGGGCGTACCCGGGCCGTGTCCAGCGCCCGGGTGAAGACCGAGAGCCCCTCCGTCGCCGCGTCCTTCGCGCGCCAGGCGGGGAGCGCGGCGGTGCGCGCGGAGAGCGGCAGGCCGCCCGCCCTGATGTCCCACCGCACCTCCTGGCCCGGCCGCATCAGCCAGGCCAGGAAGGTGCGGGCGGCCCGCACCCGGGCGGGGCCGTTGTCGAAGACCGTCCAGGTGTCGGGCCCTGAGATGGTCATCGGACGGCCGCTGTAGCTGGGCAGCGGGACGACGTGGTACGCGACCCCGGCCTCCTCGATGTCGGGGAGCTGCCAGGGCCCGGTCACGGCCATGCCCATCCGCCCGGCGAGGAAGACCTGGTACATCTGCTCGCCGGCCGGCTTGGGGTCGACGTACACGCTCCGCGCCCGCGCCAGGGCGTCCACCGTCTCCAGCGCCCGCACCCCGGCCCGCCCGAACCCGGCCGACCTGCCGTCGCGCGCGATGACATCGCCGCCCAGGTCCCACACCATCGGCCAGAGCCGCCACACCGTGTCCTCGTCCCCCGCGCCGGGCCAGCCGGTGCCGAAGACGGAGCGGCGCCGGTCGGTGAGGCGGGCGGCGGTGTCGGTGAACTCCCCCCAGGTCCAGCCGGGTCGGGGCAGGGGCAGCCCCGCGGCGCGGAAGAGCCGCTTGTTGCAGACGACGGCGAGCGAGTCGATCAGGGCGGGGGCCGCCCGTACCCGCCCGTTGACGGTGACGGCGTCCCGCGCGGGCGCCCAGTACTCGGACCAGGGCACGGCGGAGGACGGTGAGGACGGTGCGGACGGTGCGGAGGCGCCGCCGCCGGCCAGGTCCGTCAGGTCGACCACCGAGGGGCTGCGGGCGACGCTGGCGAGGTCGGAGCCGAAGATGTACGCGATGTCGGGGAAGGAGCCGGACGCGAGCGCCGCGGTGACCTTCTGGAGCATCGCGTCCGCGATGACCCCGCCGGCCGGGTCCACCCGTATCCCCGGGTGGGTGCGGTTGAACTCCCGTACCAGCGACTCGATCGCGGCCCGGCCGGTGTCGGCCTGACCGTGCCACAGCTCCACCGTGACCCGCCCGTCGGGCCCGACGCCGTCCGCCGCGCCCGCACCGCACCCGGGCAGGGCGGCCGAAGCGGCGGCGACGGCCGCCAGACCGGTGGCGCGCCGCAGCACGCCACGACGGGAGACGGAACGGAAGACGGGACGGGAGACGGGGAAGACGGGGCGAGGGACAGGGCGGAGGACAGAACGGGAAAAACGAGCGTCTGCGGCCATGACCACCTCCGTGGCGGGCGTACGACGTATCAGGGGTGCGGCGTACGGGCGGCTCGGAGCCTGGAGGTCAGCAGGTCTGGCGCAGGTACCCCTTGCCGCCGAGCGGCACGACGTTCAGGTCCCGGCGGACGATGGAGAGGGTGTCCTTCCACCCCGCGCAGGCGGTCGAGAGGCCCTTCGCGGTGTACTCGATGACGATCACGTCGGCGCCGAAGGCGTCGGTGTACGTGTCGCACTCGTTCCACTCGCCGCACTCCTCGGCGACGGCGAAGTCGAGCCCGGTGGTGGAGCGGTACTCGGCGAGGTCGGCGGTGTTCTTCTGGGCGATCGCCAGGCCCTTCCCGTGGGCGTGGGCGGAGAGCTGGGTGATGAACGCCATCGCCGCCGAGGTGCCGAACTTGCCCTGGCTGCGGTCGTAGCTGTCGTAGTTGTCGGGCTCGACGGCCTGGAAGCCGCTGCTCGCGCACCCGTCGATCCACCCGTTCACCTTCTCGGCGATCCGGGTGCGCTTGGCGGCGGTGCTGATGTCGAGGATGGCCTCTTCCCAGTCCTCGTCGATGATGACGTCGCCGTTGGCGTCGCGGAGCAGGAGGTCGTCGTCCCACTCGTCGATCTCGTCGGGCTGCACCTGGAAGGCGTTGACGTAACAGATGTTGTACAGGCCGGGGGCGGGGGCGGACTCCCGGTCCCGGCTGACGACGGTCACCCCGGCCGGCGGGGTGTAGGCGCCGCCGATCTGGTAGTCGAACCCGGCGTGGGCCGGGGGGAGGGTGACGGCGGCGGTACCGGACACCGCACCGGACACCGCACCGGAATCCGTCCCGGCCGATGCCGTACCGGCGGAGTCCGCCCCGGCCGGGGAGGCGGCGAGGAGGGGGGCGACCAGGGCGGCCGCGAGGGCCGCGACGGCGGCGGGGATCCGGCGGGAACGGGCAGAGGTGATGCTCATCTGTCGGGGCTCCGGAGAGTGTGGGGGGTACGTCCCCGCCTCGGACCTGGAACGGTCCTGGCGACTGTGTCCGGGCTTACGGGGGAAGGTCGGGGCCCCGGTTCACCGGCTAGGCGTACCTCTGGTGCCGCGGGCCGGGCGGTACGTTGCGCCCGGCTCCGGCGGTCCGAGGAGTAAATCGAGGGCGTCCGTTCCCTGTCAACCGCCCGCGGGGGCAAGAGACTGCCCAAGAGGCCCGTGGAGAAGCACCGTTGAGAGCTGTCGGGGGGGGGTGTCGGGGGACGGTCGGGGGGCTGTCGGGGGGACTGCCGAGAGGCTGCCGGGGGGCGCCGGCGGCTCACAGGGAACCGACAGCCAGGGGCCAACTCGCTGCCAGAATCGCTCCCTAGAGTCCCGGACATGACAGCGAAACACGCGGACAACAAGGTGAGCAGGCGGCGCGCACTGGCCATCGGCGGCGGGGCCGTCGCGGGCGCGGGGGCGGTCGCCGTCGGGTACAACGCCTTCGCGGCGAACACCTCGGACGGGGCGGCGTCCACCGTGGCCTCCTCGGGGTCGGCGTCCGCATCCGCCTCGGCTTCCGCTTCGGCGTCGGGCGGCCAGTGCGTCCTGATGTCGAGCGTCACGGAGGGCCCGTACTACCTGGACGGCGCGCTCGTACGGAAGGACATCACCGAGGGCAAGGCGGGTGTCCCGCTGCACCTGCGCGTCACCGTGCAGGACTCCACCGGCTCCTGCGCCCCCGTCCCGGGCGCGGCCGTCGAGATCTGGCACTGCGACGCCTGGGGCTACTACTCCGGGTACACCACCGCGAACCCGGGCGGCAGCGCGCCCGCCGAGGACGAGGACGGTTCGACCGCCGACGACGCGACGTACCTCCGGGGTTACCAGATCGCGAACGCGCGCGGGGTGGTGGAGTTCACGACGATCTTCCCCGGCTGGTACACCCCGCGCACCTGCCACATCCATGTCAAGGTGCACACGGGCGGCGCGAAGGCCGACGGCACGTACGAGGGCGGCAAGGTCAACTTCACCGGCCAGCTCTTCTTCGACGACACCACCGCCGAGCAGGTCTTCACGCTGGACCCGTACTCCCGGCACACCGGTACGTACACGAAGATCGACGACGACATGGTGTACGAGGGGAACGGCGCGGCGAGCGGGCTGCTCACGCTGGCCCCGGTCCGGAAGAAGGACCCGTCGAAGGGGTTCAACGGGACGATCGTCCTGGGCATCGACCCGGACGCCGAGAACGACGGCGCGGGCGGCGGTGGCGGAGGCGGCACACCCCCGGACGGCGACCCGCCGGCCGACGCGCCGTCCGCGTCCGCGTCCACGTCGTCCTCGGCCTCTTCGGCCACGGCCTCGGCCTCCGGGGCGTCGTAGCCATGAGGCGTTACGGCGACGGTGGGGGCCAGGCCCGGGTCGGGGTCGGAGTCGGGGGCCAGGCCCGGGAGGACGAGGCGCTGGCGCGGGCGGCGGCCGGGGCGCTGGTGGCGGAGGCCGCACTGACCCCCAAGCCCGGCCTCCCCGACACCCGCGAGGCCGACTTCGGCGCCCTGCGCTGGTCGGCCGGGGCGCTGGTGCCCGGCCTCGCGGCGATGGCGGCGGCGGCGCGCCGGGCGCCGGACGGGCCCGACCGCCGGCTCCGTACCGAACTCGGCGCCATCGGACGCTCCACCGAGCGCGCCATGGCCCGCGCCAACGCCGGTACGGCGCTGCACCACGGCGCGGTCTGGCCGCTGGGCCTGCTGGTGGCCGCCGCCGCGCTCGAACCGGCGAAGGAGCCCGACGAACTGCCCGGGGTGGCCCGGCAGATCGTCACGTTCACCGACCCGGGGGCACCCCGGCGCCCCTCCCCCGGTTCGGCCGTGGCGTCCCGGTACGGGGCGGCCGGGGCCCGGGGCGAGGCGCGGGCCGGGTTTCCGCACGTACGGCGGGGCCTGGCGGCCCTGCGGCGCGCGCGGCAGGAGGGCGCGCGCGAACCCGGGGCGAGGCTGGACGCGCTGCTCACCGTCATGACCACGCTCCAGGACACCGGCCTGCTCCACACGGCGGGCCCGCACGGCCTGCGCACGGTCCAGAACGGCGCCCGCGAGGTCCTCGACGCGGGCTCCACCGCCACCGGGCCCGGCCGGAGCGCGCTGGCCGCCTTCGACACCCGCCTCCGCGAGGCCGGCCTCCACCCGCGCGGGAGCGCCCACCTGCTGGCGGCGACGCTCTTCGTGGACGGCCTGTGGCGGCGGGGCGGAACGGTGAGCGCGATCAGGTGGTGGCAGCGGGAGCCGGCGGACAGCCCCGAAGCCTGGACCAGGGGCGGGACCTGGGGCGGGGCCTTGGGCGAGCGGATGGCGGTGGCGGCCTGAACGCAGGGGACGTCATCCCCGTACTGAATAGCGAGTCCCCCGTCCCCTAGGGCTCCCCTAGGGCTCCCCAGGAGTTCCCTAAGGACCCCTAGGGGCCCCACCCCGCCCACTCCCCCAACCCCACAACTCCTCACCCCTCACTCCCGGTTCGGCCGCCTCGCCCTGGTGGGTCCGGGGCGAGACGGCCGACCACCTCCTCCAGCTCCCGGCAGGCCTGCTCCACCTGCCGCCGGATATTGCGCTGCTCGGTGACGATCGCGGCCAGCAGGAGGGCGGTCAGTGCGGCCGAGCCGTTCAGGGCCTGGATGGTGATCATGGTCTCGGTGAGGTTGTGGTGGGCGAAGGCCCCCACGTGGTCGGTAGCCGCCCAGATCACCACCACCGAGACCAGCAGGGCACACGGCGCGCTGCCCGCGAGCTGGAAGCGGAGCGCGGCCCAGATCAGCAGCGGGAAGACGAGAAAGAGCAGGCAGAGCGGGGATCTGGCGGCCAGCGGCGTGACCACGACCGCCGCCGCCACCAGGGCCGCCGCCTCCACCCACCGGCGCCCCCGTACGCGCCACGCCTCCCGCCACTCACCGCGCCGGGGCCGCCGCCCCTCACGGCCCCGTCCGACGCCCCCGAACCAACGACGGACCCACCAGAACCACCGGATCCGGCTGACCAGAAGCACCAGCGGCGTGACGACCAGGACCCCCATGGCGTCCCCCGTCCACCAGGCGGTCCAGGTCGGCCAGAAGCCATAGGACGGCAGCCGGTCGCCGATGACCATGAACCCCGTACCGACGGTCGCGCTGACCGTCATCGCGCCGAGCGCGCCGAGGAAGACCAGGGCGACCCCGTCGCGGAGCCGGTCGAGTTCGGGCCGGAAGCCGGCCCGGCGGAGCATCAGGACGGCGCAGACCGGGCCGAGGGTGTTGCCCGCGATGACGACGGTGTCGAGGGGGTGGAGTTCGCTGATGGTGACGATGCTGAGCAGCGCGCCGAGCGAGATCCCGGGCCAGACCCCGAGCCCCAGCCGGATCAGGCACCCCAGGGCGACCCCGGTCGGCGGCCAGAGCGGCGTGACGATGGTGCCCTCGATGACGACCTGGCGCACCAGCCCGATCTGGGCGACCACGTAGTAGGCGAGGGCGACACCGAGGGCCGGGAGGGCGCGGGCGGTGAGGTTGCGGAGTTGCTCGGTACGCACCACACGGGCCATCAGACAATGCCCGCAGCCGGGCCGCACCCGGGTGAACGGTCCGCCCCCGGCACAGGCCAGCCCCCTTCACCCGTACGGCCTAATGGAAACCCCCTGCGGGAACGGCCGACCAGGCCCCTGCCCACCAAGGGAACAGCCTCAGGGCTTCCCCTCATGGCAGAGAACCAGCACGGCGGCGTCATCCGAGTGCCCGGTCAGCTCGGCGACCTTCATCACCCGCTCGGCGAGTTCCCCGGGATCCGTACCGTCCCGTACCCCGCGTGCCAGCACCCCGGCCGCTCTCTCCAGCCCCTCCTCGACGGGAAAGGCCGGGCCCTCGACCACCCCGTCGGTCAGCAGCACGAAGGCGCCCGCCCCGGCGAGCCGGCGCCGGGTGACCGGATACCGCTCGCCGGCCTGGATCCCGAGCGGCAGCCCGCCCGCGTCCTCGGCGACCCCGGAGCGCCCGTCGGCGGTGGCCCAGACGGAGGCGACATGGCCGGCCCGGGCGCTCTGGAGCTCCCAGGTGACCGGGTCGAAGCGGAGGAAGGAGCAGGTCGCGAAGAGGCTGGAGCCGACGGAGAGCAGCAGGTCGTTGGCGCGGCTGAGGACCTGCCCGGGGTCGGTCGCCGTGGCGGCCACGGCGCGCAGCCCGATCCGTACCTGCCCCATGATCGCGGCGGCCTCGACATCGTGCCCCTGCACGTCCCCGACGCAGAACGCGAGCGCCCCGTCGGGCAGTGTGAACCCGTCGTACCAGTCCCCGCCGATGTCGAGCCCGTCCCGGGCGGGCACATACCGGGCGGCGGTACGGAGCCCGGGCAGCGCGGGAAGCACGGCGGGCAGCATCTCCCGTTGCAGGGCCTCCGCCAGCTCCACCCGGGCATGCTGCAACTCGGCCCCGCGCCGCGCCTGCGCGGTGAGCCGCCCGAGGGTGGTCAGCAGGTCATCGGCGCTGGCCCCCGAGTCGACGGCGTGAGCTCCGGGAACAGGCCCGGGCAGCGGGCCGGTCGGGTCGGGACGACGTCGGCTCATCCACCGCTCCGAGGTACGTCCGTCATGGACCGTCCGACAGGACTATCTGGCAGGGGCTGTCCGGCTGAGGCGTCCGGCCGGGGCATCTGACCGGCGGGGCCGGGCGAACACCACCACCGCCATCACCAACCCACCCGGAACACCGCAACCACCATATTCCGCCCCACCCGATCCCGCCTCACGGAGACCCCGGGGACACCGGGGCCTCGGCATCGCCAGTGACGACTGGCGCTCCCACGACGGTCAGCACGATGACCAGTCCGGGCGGCTTCCCGCTGCTCCCCTGGGGGCAAAAGCGTGTGCGGGGTGAGCGGAGGGGTGCTTACCCTCCGGGGATGGGTCTTCGTGAAGAGCTTCCGGGTGACAGACAGGCCGTGCGGGATGTTCACCTGAGGGCCTTCGGTGACCATGGCCCGGTCGTGGCCGACCTGGTCGACAGTCTGCGGGGTCTCGTCACGCCCGGGGACGGGCTCTCGCTGGTCGCCGAGTGCGGCGGGCAGGTCGTCGGCCATGTCATGTTCAGCCGGAGTCTGCTCGACGCCCCCCGGCGGCTGGTCGGCGTCCACGTCCTCAGTCCGTTGGGCGTGCTGCCCGGGTTCCACCGGCGCGGTATCGGCTCGGCCCTGGTCCGGCACGGGCTGGGGGTTCTTGCCGAGCGGGAGGTGCCCCTCGTCTTCCTGGAGGGCGATCCGGGGTACTACGCGCGTTTCGGCTTCGTGCCCGGTGGCGGCCTGGGCTTCCGGAAGCCGTCCCTGCGTATCCCGGACGGCGCCTTCCAGGTCATCACGTTCCCGGGGTACGAGCCCTGGATGACGGGGACGCTGGTCTACGCGGAGGCGTTCTGGCGGCACGACGCGGTCGGCCTCCGTGACCCCGACGCGTAGCCGTCCGGACGCCGGTTCCCGTACCGGGGCGCCGCCCCGCGCCGGTTCCCGTACCGGGGCGCCGCCCCCTCCTACAACTGGTCGCCCACGAACGCTGATTCCGGGGGGTGCGTCCCTCCGCCGTCCTTGACGTCCACCGCGCAGGTACGGGGGGAGTAGGACCGGTCGTTGGGGATCACCAGCACTCCGGTGACCCGCTCCGGCGCGCCGACCGCGAGCCAGCCGTCGCCCGTGCGGGAACCGTCCTTCCCGGGCCACGCCTCACCCGAGCTGACCGTCTCGCACCCCAACGCCACCCGGTCCCCGTCGACCGCGCAGACGTCCACGACGGGGCCGTTCCGTTCGTCGTCGACGCCCCCGAAGCGGTAGCGGAAGTGGACCCGGTCGCCTTCGGCGGGTACCTGCGGATGGGGGGCCAGCCGCCATTCGGTGACCTCTGCGGTGACGCCCCGGGTGTGCCCGGACAGGTCCTCGACCGCCACCTTGGCCCCGGCCTTGCCGCGCTCCGCCACCGTGTCGGTGCAGGTCCAGGAGGTGCAGCCGGAGAGGGAGAAGGCCGCCGCCAGGGTCAGCACGCCCAGGGTGCCCAGGGCACGCGGGGTGTGCTGGGCACGCGGGGTGTGCGGGGTGTGCGGTGCGCCGGCACGGAGCCGGGAGGGGAACACGAGGGTGACCTCCGGGGGGGGCGGGCAGGGCCGGGGCGGGCCCCGTACACCCAAGCACGCGCGCCCGAGCACGTACACCAGACCCCTGGGGGACGTTTTACGCAGCGGGGTGTCCTGGGCGGACAGTTCTTCGGCCAGTTCCATGCGGCGCAGCGCTCAGCTCAGGCTGCCACGGCGGGCGTTCGGCCGGCGGATCCCAGCGCCCGCGCGAACTGGTCGACGACCCGGTCCAGCGACGCGCGCGCCGTCTCGTCCACGGAGACCGAACCGTCCTCCTCCGCCACCGTGATGTGCCGGTCCAGCACGAACCAGCCCTGCACGATGTGCGCCGCCCCCATGGACGACAGGACGGGGCGCAGCGCGTAGTCGATGGCCAGGACGTGGGCCGTGGTGCCGCCGGTGGCCAGCGGCAGGACCGTCTTGCCGGCCAGCGCGTACTGCGGGAGGAGGTCCAGCAGCGACTTGAGCAGCCCGGAGTACGCGGCCTTGTAGACCGGCGTGCCGATGACGACCCCGTCGGCCTCCTCGAAGAGCTTGCGGGCCGCGACGATCTCAGGGTGCCCGAAGTCCGCGCCCAGCAGCGCCTCGGGCGGCAGCGTACGGACGTCGAAGGGGATCACCCGGTGGCCCTGGGCGGCGAGCCTGCGGTCGAGATGGCGCAGCAGGCGTCCCGTACGGGAGGTCGGGGACGGGCTGCCGGAGACGGAGAGGATCGTGGCCATGCGAATTCACCTCGGGGCAAGAGAAAAGGGACAAGAAGGAACGGGAGGGGAGGGGGAGGGAAAGGGAGAGGCGCGAATGCGGGCAGCGCGTACCGCCGTCCGAACGTGAAAGGATTGTTAAATCCGAACGGGAAAGAGTCGGATGACGGCGAAGAAGCGCGACGAAGCACGAAGTAGGCAGTACGCAGTAGGCAGTAGGCAGTACGGAAGGGCTGCCCTGCGGGAATCCGCGGGAATCCGCGGGAATCCGCAGCAGTTCGCGGAAATCAGCCGGGTCGCGCGCGGCGGGGGGATAACCCCTGGTCAGCCCATGTTTCGACAGAGGGAGCTGGAGACACGTACGAGATCGACATGGCGCCTCCGGGTGAGTTCCCGAAGATCACCGGGTAGAACGTCCCGCACCGTGTCACCACCTCTCCGCGTATTACTCCTGGCGTAATGCTCCTGGCGTACCGCCCCCGAGCGTACCGCCAGGTCCCGTTACGGTCGAGGCCGTCACCTGGCCCGCCCCGGCTCCCCGCCTCGCGCCGCGCCGCGCCGCCGGGTATTTCCGCGTCTCCCGGCCCCCAGGCCCCGGCCCCCGGGCCCCGGCTCCCGGCCCGCACCGCGCGAGACCGTACGGAACCTCCCAACGCGAGCGCGCCGGAATTCCGGGTGCGTGTGCGGGCCGGCCATGACAGTCTCCCCGCATGTCGATCATCGGTGTGTCCCCCGAGGTGTCCCTCGCGTACGAGACCTTCGGCGACCCCGGTGACCCCCCGGTCCTGCTCGTGATGGGCTTCGGGGCGCAGATGCTCGCCTGGCACGAGGACTTCTGCCGGGCGCTGGCCGACCGGGGCCGCTATGTGATCCGGTACGACAACCGCGACTCCGGGCTGTCCACCGGGTTCGACGACCACCCCGTCGACATGGGCGAGTTCATCGCCGCCGTCAGCTCGGGTGACCTTTCCGCCGCGCTCGCGATGGTTCCGTACCGGCTCTCCGACATGGCCGGCGACGGCCTCGCCCTGCTCACCGCGCTCGGTGTCGAACGCGCCCACGTGGTCGGCGCGTCGATGGGCGGGATGATCGCCCAGACGATGGCCGTCTCCGCCCCGGAGCGGGTACTGACCCTGACGTCGATGATGTCCTCGACCGGCGAGAGCGCGTACGGCGGGCCCAGCCCGCAGGCGCAGGCCGTGCTCTTCGCTCCGAAGCCCGCGGACCGGGAGGGGTATGTCGCCGCGGCGGAGCGGGAGTTGGTGTGGGCCTCCCAGCGGTACGGCGACGCCGCGGTGCTGCGCGAACTGGCCGCGGCGAGTTACGACCGCGCCTACCGTCCCGGGGGGACCGGACGGCAGCTCGGCGCGATGATCCTCAGCGGTTCCCGCGCGGACGCGCTCCGTGAACTGCGGGTACCGACACTGGTGATCCACGGCCTGGACGACACGCTGATCGACCCCAGCGGCGGCCGGCGCACCGCGGAGCTGGTGCCCGGTGCCGAGCTCCTGCTCGTCCCGGACATGGGCCACGACCGCCCCCGTGAGCTCTGGCCCACGCTCATCGACGCCCTCGTGGCCCACACCGGCTGAGCAGCTCCGCCGATACGCGGCCAGACGACCGGACCGCTAGGCGGCCGGCGGCTGGCGGCTGTGCGGCTGGCGGCTGTGCGGCTGGTGGTCAGCGGCTGGCCGCCAGCCGCTGACCACCGGCGGCTACGCCTCCATACGCCCTGCCGCCGCCCCCGCCCGTACCGCCGCCCCCGGCCGGCGTTCCAGCGGCAGGACGACGCTCCCCCAGAAGCGGTCCACCGCCTCGTCCACGCTCCGGATGAACCCGGACTCCGCGGTTCCGCGCGTCGCCCCCATCCCCTTGAAGAGCGAGAGCCGGAACCCGGTGATCTCCTCGCCGCCCTTCGGCAGCAGATCCCCGGGCTCCGGCCGCAGCCGTTCCAGCGTGCCGCGCGGCCCGTCGCCGTTCTCCGCGAGCAGCGTCCGCACATGGAGGTCGGCGGGGGCCTCGGCGAGCTGCCGGATCAGCCGCTTCGCCCAGCTCAGCGGGTATCCCTGCGCGGGCGCCGGAACGTCCACGGAGGTACGGAGCCTGCCCGTACGGAGGTCGGCGGTGAGCGCCAGAAGCCCCGGCGCCCCCGCCACGCGGAGCTCCGCGTGGAGACGGCCCTCCCGGCAGAGCAGGTCGGCGAGCGCGCCGCGCCGGGCCGCCGGGTCCGCCGGTCCTGACCGGCGCCGTACGCGCTGCACCGGCAGCACCTTCTGGCCCAGCTCGCCGCCGAGCCGCAGACACACCTGCCGCACCAGCCGCTCCCAGTTCTCCACCACGTCCATGGCCCGCGTGTCGCCCTGGCAGAGGGTCTCGTCGTCGATGGCCTTACGGACCGGGACCCACGCCGGGCCCATGTTCTGGAAGCCGTGGCAGCCGGAGTTCTCGTGCTGGAGGTAGTGCAGCAGCTCCTGGAGCAGCCAGGCGTGCGCGGCGTTCCCGACGCCCTCGTGCCGGATCAGCAACTGCGCCTGGTGCGCGACCTCCGCCCAGGAGAGGTGCCAGAGCACGACCTTGTGCTTGCGGCGGCGGTCGATCTTGACGTCGACCAGCGGGGTGCCCTCCAGGGCGACATCGTTCCCCAGGGTGACGACCGCCTCGTAGCCGCGCCGGGCCGCTATGTCCAGATAGTCCTGCACCTGCTGGGACTTGAACGGGTTGCCGTTCGTCTTCGTCTCGACCAGCGCGGTCCAGAGCTTGCCCGCGCGCTCGACCCGGATCACCCCGTCGGGCCGCTTGCGGGCCCCGGCGCCGCCTGCCTCCCCGTACGGCAGCGAGACCTCGGTGAACGTCTCCATCCGCCCGGCCGGCGCCCCGAACCCGGCGGTGAGCCGCCGCCCCAGCTCCGGCACCTGCGCCATCACCGACAGCAGGACGGAGGTGGCCCGCGTCTCGCGCTCGCGGTCGCTCTTGAGCGACGGCACGGGGAAGAGCCGGGCGGCGCGCCAGGTGTCGTTCTCGGCGAGGGCCTTCTTGGCGACCCTGGGCAGCGTCACCTTCTTCCGTACGGTACGGGGACGACGCGCGGCCGGGACGGCGCCTTCGCCCTGGGCGGGGGCGGCCACGGGGGCCGCTGGGGCTGTCGGGCCGGGTGCGACTGCCGGGGCCGACGCGCCCGATGGGTCCGGTGCGACCGCCGGAACGGCTGAGGCCGCCGGGGCTGCCGGGGCCACCGGGGCGGAAGCGGCGCCCGGCACCGGGAGCGAGGCGGGGAGCGGGGCAGCGGGCGCCTCGACCCCCGACGCCCCCGATACCTCCGGCACCGCCGCCTCGTCCGCCCCATCCGCCCCATCCGCCGCGTCCGCCGCGTCCGCGTCCTCCGTCTCGTCGTCATCGACGTCGATGCCGAAGTCCGTCGCCAGCCCGGCCAGCCCCGTCTCGTACCCCTGCCCGATGGCCCGGAACTTCCACTCGCCGTTCCGCCGGTAGAACTCCCCGAAGACAAAGGCCCCTTCGGGCCCGGCGTCGTCGATCGAGAACCCGAGCAGCCCCTCACCGCCCCGGTCCGAGACCGTCAGCCGCACCCCGTTGAGCTCCCCGAACCGCCGGCCCACATCCCGGCTGGCGGCCACCACGACCCGCGCGACGTCCGCCGGCACCGCCGACAGGTCGACGCTGATCCGGTCCTCGCTCCCGCTGTCCGTCGGGGTCTTCCCGAGAAGCTGGACACTGCCGTCCTCCGCGACGGGGTTGTTGTAGAAGAAGAAGTCCGCGTCACCGCGCACCTTCCCGTGCTCCCCCAGGAGCAGCACCGAGACATCGGCATCGCCGTCGCCCGTCTCACTACTCCAGCTCAGCCCCACCCGTACCGTCGTGGCGTCCTCGCTCAGCGCCCCCAGAGCGACGTTGGCCCCCTTGGTCATCTCCCTCATGGTTGTGCACCCCCCACTCTCACGCACCGCAACAGACGCGGTGCGGGAAGTGAACACTAACCCGCAACACCCCTGCTCGATAGCGTTTTGGAGTGATCCGATGACGCACCGCTACCCTCCCCCGGCCGGGCCTCCAGCTCGGCGACCGCACGGCGCGCGGCGCGGTTGATCAGGGGCGGGAAGGCCGCGCGGGCCAACTGGGCCGCTCTGAGCCAGGGTTGGGCGTAGACGTGGCGGGCGCGGCGTTCGATGCCGGTGGCGATACGGTCCACGGCGGGGGCCAGCGGGTATGTGCGCCCGGCGGGCCAGGGGAGGTCGGCGCGGAGGCGGCCGAGGGCGGCGCGGTGTTCCCCGGCGCGCACCATGTCCGTGTCCGTCCAGCTCAGATACGCCACCCCGGTCCGTACCCCGTGGTGCGCGGCCTCCGCGTCCAGGGCGTGCGCGAACGCCTCCACCCCGGCCTTGGACGCGCAGTAGGCGGTCAGCAGCGGGGCGGGGCCGAGGGCGGCGAGCGAGGCGATCTGGAGGTAGTAGCCGCGCGACCGGATCAGCGCGGGCAGGAAGGCGCGGGCGGTGTGCACACTGCCGAAGAGGTTCACCTCGACCACGCGCCGCCACACGTCGGGGTCCGCGTGCCGGAAGAGCCCCGCCGTGGCGACGCCCGCGTTGGCGACGACGGCGTCGACCGTACCGAAGCACGCCTCGACCGAGCGTGCCGTACGGAACAGGGTGTCCGCGTCGGTGACGTCCACCGGCCAGTACGCCGCCCCGCCGCCCGACACGCCGCCCGATACGCCGCCCGGCACCCCGCTCGATACGGCGATCGACACCTCGGCCAATTCGTCCGCCAGCTTGGCGAGTTTGGGTTCCTCCAGGCCCAGCAGCGCGACCCTGGCGCCGCGTTCCGTGAGCGTACGGGCGAGTTGGGCACCGATGCCGCGCGCGGCGCCGGTGATGGCGACGGTACGGCCCCGGAGGGACGGGGGGCGCCTGCGCATCGATGGGCCTCCGGGGAGAGGAGAGGAGAGGAGAGAGGAGGAGAGGGACGGGCTGGGGCGTGCGGATCAGGCGCGGCTCAGGCGCGTTCCAGCGCCAGTACCGCGTTGTGGCCGCCGAAGCCGAACGAGTGGGTGACCGCGCGGTCGATCCGGCGCTCCAGCGGGCGTTCCGTCACGCAGTGGAGGTCGAACTCGGGCGCGGGCGCGGTCAGGTTGGCGATCGGGGGTACGATGCCGTGCTGGATCGTGAGGACGGTCAGCCCGATCTCGATCGCCCCGGCCGCCCCCATGCAGTGCCCCAGGACGCCCTTGGGCGCGGTGACCGGCGGCCGGTGCGGATAGACCCGGCTGATCAGGGCCGCCTCCGTCGCATCGCCCAACGGGGTCGCCGAACCATGCGCGTTGACGTGCTGGACGTCCTCCGCCGCCCACCCCGCGTCCCGCAGCGCCGTCTCCACCGCGCGCTGCGCGACCGCGCCCGAGGGGTGCGGGCTGGTCGGGTGGTGGGCGTCCGTGGTGGCGCCGGCGCCGGCCAGCAGCGCGCGCGGGCGCACCCCCCTGGCCCGGGCGTCCCTGGCCCGTTCCAGCACCATGACCGCCGCGCCCTCGCCCATCACCAGGCCGGCCCGGTCCGCCGCGAACGGGCGGCAGAGCAGGGCCGGTTCGTCCCCCGGAGCCGCGACGGCGGCGGCGCCCGAGCGGGCGAAGCCGGTCATGGCGAGCGGGAAGACGGTGGCCTCCGTCGCGCCCGCCACCGCGATGTCGCACTGCCCGGTGGCGAGCAGGTCGCGCGCCACGGAGAGCGCCGTCACCCCGGAGGAACAGGCGGTGCAGGGCGCCATGCTGGGCCCGGTGGCCCGCATCTTGATGGCGATCTCGGCGGCGGCCATGTTGGGGATGGTCAGCAGGGTGCCGGTGGCCGAGATGGCGTCGGCGCCGCGCCGGTCGAGCGCGACCGCCTGCTCCGTCACGCTCGCGGAGCCGCCGCTGCTTGTCCCGATGACGACGGCGACCCGGCTGCCGTCCCAGCTCAGCGGGGAGAGACCGGCGTCGGCGACCGCCTCGCGCGCGGCGAGGAGCGCGAACTTCACATGGCGGCCCATCCGGAAGGCCGTACGCCCGCCGATCGCCTCGTCCAGGTCGATGCCGTCGACCGTACAGGCGAAGTCCACGGTGCAGCCGCGCAGTCCGGGGACGGTACGGGCCGGGGAGACGCCCGCGCAGACGCCCTTCCAGGTCGACTCCGCGTCATTGCCCACCGGGGTCACCATGCCCAGACCGGTGACCGCGACGGGGACGGGGGCCGGGACGAGGACGGAAGCGGGTGCGGGGGCGGGTGCGGGTGCGGACCTGGTCATCGGGGGGCGCCCACGGCGGTGGCCTGGTCGAGGAACGCGGTGATCTCGGCGAGCGTGGCGCCCTTCAGCAGGGTCTCCGCATCCGTGTCGACGCCCAGCTTCTCCTTGATGATGACGGCGAATTCGGCCACCGCGAGGGAGTCCATCTCCAGGCTGTCCATGGTGGCCTCGGGGTGGATCTCGACGGCCGGCACCTTGAACGTCTCGGACAGCACCTCGGTGATCTTCGGGTGGATCGCGGCACGGGAGAGCGAGGAGAACGAAGAGGCAGAGGCAGCGGAAGAGGGAGCGGAAGAGAGGGCTGTGGAACGAGGCACAGGGCGGGTCGCATTCATGGCAGGTCCTTTCAAAAGGTACGCACAGCGCGCAAAGTGCTCAGCGCGACAAGCTTCTCAAAGGGTTGATCAGGCTCAAAAGTCGCTGGACAACACGCAACCGATCTGATAGAGGCTCAGCCTCGGGCTGGTGCGGCGGCGACGCCGCCCCCCGGCATGCGGCACACCGCGAGCCCGCCCCCGCCTCCGCCTCCGCCTCCGCCGAGGCTCCTGCCCCCGCACTCACCCCTGCTCCCGCGCCTGCCCTCGTTCCCGCACCCGCGCCCACACCTGCCCCTGCCCCTGCCCCTGCCCCTGCCCCTGCCCCTGCCACCGATCCCGCTTCCGGGTACGGCTCCGTGTCCGGCTCCGGCTCCGGCTCCGGCTCCGGCTCCGGCTCCGGCTCCGGCTCCGGCTCCGGCTCCGGCTCCGGCCGTACGTTCCAGGGGCCCTCCGGATCGTCGTACGCGTCCGCGTAATCCGCCCCGGCGATCGGCCGGTCGGCGAGCATCGCCTCGGGCAGCGCGAACGAGTCGACGAGCGTGCCCGCGTACGGGGCCAGCTCGGCGATCAACCGCTCGATCGCTTCGGGGAGTTCGTCCAGATGGCCTGCGGTCAGCAGCCCCTGCGCGAGCAGGTCACCGCTGTTCCGGTCGACCCACTGGAGCGCGAAGAGCCGGTGCAGCGAGCGGAGCAACCCGCGCGCGGAGCCGGGCGGGAGGTCCCTGGGCACGGGGCCTTCGTCGGGGGCGGGGGCTTCTCCGGACCCCCACTCCTCCCTCGGCTCTCGCTCCCTTCCCGGCGACTCCCCTTCCTCCGACTCCCTCTTCCGCAGGCTCATTTCGGCCGCCTCGTAGGCCTCCGCCGCCCGCCGGTACGCATGCGCCTCCACCGCCCGCATCGCCGCCCCCGAGGCAGCGTTCCACCGTCCGAGCGGGTCGCCCTGCGGGGCGCGGCCCATCCGGCGGCGGGACCGGTCCAGCCACAACTGCTCCACGGCCCAGAGGAGTTCACCCAGGAACTCCGGGTCGGAGAGGACCGCGGACGAGGACGAGGACGAGCCCCCCGCCCCCCGCCGCCGCTCCGGTGGCGGCGTCGAGAAGAGGAGTTCGGCCGCCGCCTTCGCGTGGATCGCGGTGTTGTCGCCCTCCGCCGTGATCGCGCCCTCGATGTTCGCGACCATCTCCGTCAGCCCGTTGTGCGCCAACAGCCCCTGGGCGCCGCACCGTTCGCGGCACTCCACCACGATCTCCCGGGCCCGCCAGGTGATCCACCCCTTGGCGACCGCCACCAGGCGCTCGGTCTCGCCCTGGGTGCGCTCGGTCCTGGCGTCCCAGGCGTCGACGACCGTACGGTGCAGCAGCGTCATCGCGAAGACCGTCGCCAGGCCGCCGACCAGGGGCCCGTGATGGGTACGGTGCGCGAGGACCGGGACCCGTTCCGCCGCCCGGGGGCCCGAGATCAGCCGGTGCCCCCCGTACCGTACGGCGAGCGCCAGCGCGACCCGGGCCCCGCCGACCGCGCCCGCGCTCATCGACAGCTTCCCCGCGGTGACCCGGCCGATCGACTCCAGGAAGCGCCGCCTCCGGTTCTTCTCGGCGCTGCTGAAGGCACCGTCCCCGCCGACCAGGCCGAGTCGGCCCCGTACCCCGCCCAGCAGCGCGTCCCGCCCGACGAAGACCCGGTCGAACGAGGTCACGCAGTGGTCCATCGGGCTGCCGAAACGCTCGGGCAGCGGCCGGGTCCGTACCCCGGGGTGCGGGCGGACGCCGTCCGTCAGGGGGGTCAGGAAGAGGAAGACGCCGTGGTCGGTGCCGTCCACGAGGAGCCGCGCGGCCACCACACCGCTCTTCGCGCCGCCCGTGGTGCTGGTGTTGGGCATGAACTTCTGCGCGTCCGCGTGCGGCGTGTGCAGCACGAAACCGTCCCGCCGGGCGTCGTACGTGGCCGTCGTCCGCAGCGCGATCGCGTCGTTGCCGTGCCCCACCTCCGTACAGAGGAAGGTGCCGACCCGGCGCAGCGTCAGGAACTCCGTCAGGTCGCGGGCGGTCGCGACCGGCCCCTCACCAGCACGCTGGTCACCGCCGGCACCCGGACCGTCCTCGGCGCCCTGCCCGTCGCCGACGGCGTGATCGTGGTCGAGCAGGCTGCCGAGGAAGAGGTTGTAGTGGATCCCCGCTACCGTCGTGAAGGACGGGTCGATCGGGCCCAGCCACTCGTGCAGCGCCGCGACCCCGCGCGGCGCCGCGGCCAGCGCGGCCGGGGAGTCGAGCGCCGCGTTGACGGCGCGCAGCCGTTCGTACGCGAGGGCCAGCCGCTCGTCGGAGGTCGCCTCCGGGCGGCTGCGGAAGAGGCCGTCGCCCGCGAAGCGGCGCCACGGACCATGCTCCCGTTCGAAATCGTTCCCGAACAACACGCGTGTCAGCGCCGTGACCGTCGCCTCCACCGCCACGCCTCCGCCGTCCACCGCACTTCCGTTGATCTTTACGCTCACCTGAGAAGAACGAGCTACGGTTGATGAAGAAACGAATTTGCCGCACTCAGGACGACAAAACATTCGTTCGGCCGATCCGCGCCGCACGCCCGCCACCTGCGCGTTCGCCATCTGTCCTGGCGCCCCGCCCGGCGCCCCGCCCGGCACCCCACACCCCGTCACGCCCGCTCGAACGCCAGCGCGACATTGTGGCCGCCGAAGCCGAAACTGTGGCTGACCGCGCTCCGTACCCGCTGCCTGCGCGGCTGCTTCGTCACGCAGTCGAGGTCGAAGCCGGCCTCCGGCGCGTCCAGGTTGGCGATCGGCGGGATCACCCCGGATTCGAGCGTCAGCACGGTCGCCACCGCCTCGATCGCCCCCGCCGCCGCCAGCGTGTGCCCGACCACTCCCTTCGCCGCGGTGACCGGCGGCCGGTGCGGGAAGACACGGGCGATCAGGGCGGCCTCCATGGCGTCGTTGAGCGGGGTGGAGGTGCCGTGCGCGTTGACGTGCCCGACGTCGTACGCGCTCCACCCCGCGTCGCGCAGCGCCGTCTCCACCGCCACCTGCGCGGTCCTGCCGTCCGGCGCGGGCGCCGTCGGGTGGTGCGCGTCCGTGGAGGCGCCCGCCCCGGCCAGCAGCGCGCGCGGCATCCGGCCCCGGGCCCTGGCGTCCGCCTCCCGCTCCAGGACGAGCATCCCGGCGCCCTCCCCGAGCACGAACCCGTCCCGGTCGGCGGCGAACGGCCGCGATGCCGCCGCCGGGTCGTCCGTACGGGTCGACAGCGCGCCCATCCGCGCGAACGCCGTCACCACCAGCGGGGTCAGCACGGCCTCCGCGCCCCCCGCGACCACCACGTCGCACTGCCCGGCGAGGAGCAGATCCCGGGCGACGACCAACGCGGTGGCCCCGGAGGCGCAGGCGGTCACCGGGGCGAGGCTCGGGCCTCTCGCCTTGAGCGCGATGGCGACCTCGCCGGCGGCGGCGTTCGGGATCATCATCGGGACGAGCAGCGGGGAGACCGCGGAGGGGCCGTTCGCCTGGAGCTTCAGCGCGTTGTCGGCGAGTACGGAGACCCCGCCCACGCCGACCCCGAGGACCACCCCGACCCGGCCGCCCTCCCAGCACGCGGGGTCGAGCCCGGCATCCGCGACGGCCTGCCGCGCCGCGATCAGCGCCAGCTTCACGAACCGGGCCATCCGCCACACGGAGCGCCCGCCCACGGCGTCGTCCAGGTCCAGCGCGCTGTACGGGGGGAGGGCGGCGGTGCCGGTGGGATACGGGTACGGGGGGAGCCCGGGGGTCCGGTCGGGGTACGGGGGGACGGCGCCCCCGGGCGGATACGCCCCCGCCCCGCCTCCGTTCCCATGCCCGCCCCCATGCCCGTTCCCGCCCCCGTGCCCGTCGCCGTACCCGCCCCCGTACCCGGGCTGCGGGGCGCCGATCGGACCCGTACTCCTCCCTTGGGGACCACTCCCGCAAGCGCCGTTCCCGTGGGGGGCGTTCCCGTAGGGGCCGTTCCCGTGGGGGGCCGTCCCGTAGGGGCCGCTCCCGTACGGGGTGGACGCCCGGCCCGGCCCGTACGGGCTCCCGTAGGGGTTCCCGTACGGGGTGGATGCCGGGCGGCCCTCAGGGCTCCCCTGGGGCGGGGCGGAGTCGGCGCCGGACGCGTACCCCCCCTGGGGGTCGTCGATCGCGCAGGCGAAGTCGACCGGCATACCCGCCAGTTCGGGGCGGCGGCGGGCGACCGACAGGCCCCCGCAGAGCCCCGCCCAGAAGGCCGGTTCGCCGATGCCGGCGGGGGTCACCACCCCGAGCCCGGTCACCGCCACCCCGGCCCGGACCGCCCGCCGCTCAGCCGGCCTCTCCGCCGGCCGGTCCGCCGGCCACGCCCCTGGCCACTCCGCCGTCCCCGTCATAGCGCCTTCCTTCCCATGGTGCGTACCTTCCGCCGTTCACGGCGCTTTCTTCGCGAGCTGCGGCCCGTACGGTTCCGGGCCAGCTCAGGGCCGCCGTCCCCCAGGTGAGACCCCCGCCGAAGGCGGTGAGCAGCACGCGGTCGCCCGCCCGGAAGCGGCCCCGGGCCGCCGCGTCCGCCAGGGCCAGGGGGATGGAGGCGGCGCCGGTGTTGCCGACGCGGTCGAGGTGGGTCACACAGCGCTCCGCGCCGATCCCCACCCGCTCCGCCACGGCCCGCAGGATGCGGGCGTTGGCCTGGTGCGGCACGAAGTGGTCGACCTGGGCCGGGTCCCAGCCCACGGTGTCCAGCAGGGTGCGGCAGGACGCGGTCATCCGCTCGACGGCGTGCTGGTAGACGGCGCGCCCCCGCATCCGGAAGTACGGGTCCCCGGGGGCGCCGTGGCGGGACGCCTCCGGTCCGCCGTCGGAACGGCCCTCCGAACGGCCGTCCGCGCGGCCCTCCGAACGGCCCTCCGGGCGGCCGTCCGGGCGGCCGTCCGGGCGGCCGTCCGGGCGGCCGTCCGGGCGGCCGTCCGGGCGGCCGTCCGAGCGGCCCTCCGCGCGGCCCTCCGAACGGCCGTCCGAGCAGACCAGGGCGGGGGCCTTCGCCGGAGCCTTCGCTGCGGCCTGGGCGGCGGCCTGCGCACGGGCCCGGGAGCCGCCGCCCGCCACGGAGATCAGCTCGCGCCCCGAGCCGTCGCTGCCCAGGTCGAAGCCGAGGAGCTCACCAGGCGAACCGGTTCTGCCGGCGCCGATCAGGGCCGCCCCGGCGCCGTCCCCGAAGACCACGCCCGTCGACCGGTCCCGGGGGTCCAGCCAGGTCGAGTAGACGTCGGCGCCCACCAGCAGCACCCGGTCGTAGAGGCCGGAGACCACCAGGCCGTGACAGACGGCGAGGCCGTAGACGAAGCCGCTGCACACGGCGCCCAGATCGAACGCGGGCACCGCGCCGAGCCCCAGCCGCGCCGCCAGTTCGGGCGCGGTGGCGGGGCAGGGGTGGTCGGGGGTGGCGGTGGCCAGCACGACGGCGTCCACCACGTCGACCCCGTCCACCGCCCGCTCCCCGGCGCCCCCACAGGCCCCCACGCAACACCCGTCCCCCCCGCCTCCGGCACCACTGCCACCTCCGGCACCACTGCCGTCTCCGGCACCACTGCCACTGCCGCCACCGCCAGGGCCCTGCCCCACGGACCCCCCACGCCCCCACCGCCCCGCACGCCCGCCGTACCCGGAGGACCCGGAGGACCCGGAGGACCCGGAACAGCCGGGGGAACCACCGGGCCCGACGTAACCGCCATGACTGCCATGACTGCCATGGCTGTCGTAACTGTCGTAACCGCCGTATCCGAAGGCGCCGGAGAAGCCCGAGGAGCCCCCCGGCCCGGCGTACGCCCCGTATCCGGGCCGGCGTCCGCCCCCGTACCCCTGGCCGCCGCCGGAGCCGCCCCCCTGGCCATGACCGCACCGGCTGCCGCCACCCTCGCCGCCCCTGTCGCCGATCAGCAGCCGTGCCGCCTCGTACGCGAGGTCCCCCGTGGCCATGCCGGGCCCGGCCCGGTGGCGGGCCGTGATGCCCGTCCTGGTCCGGATCCACGCGTCGTCCACGCCCCACGCCGGGGGCAGCGCCTCGTTCCGTACCGGCTCGCCCGGGACCCATCCGGCGACGGCCTCCAGCACCGCCGCCCGCGCGCCGCGCCCCCCGCCCGCGCCCCCCGCCCCGCGCACGCCCCGGGCCTGCCCGCTCGCCACTGAAGCCCCCATCCGGTTCACGCTCGGTTCACGATCACCGCCGACCACGTCAACCGTGTCGACCGGATGTCAAACTCCCTCTCCGGCAAGGGGGTTACTGCGCCATTTGAGGGAGCGCGGACGGGCGCGCGGGGAGTGCGGGGAGCGCGGGACCGTTGGTCGGGCCCCATCCGGGGAGCCGTACGCGCGCCGCCGAGACCCCCAGCGCGCCGGCCCCCAGCCCGCTCGCCACCGGCACCGCCCACCGGGCGATACCGGAGTGTTCCCGCTCCCGCCTCAGGTCCTCCAGGATCTCGTGCTCCTTGTAACGCCTGCACCCGTGGTGCCAGTTGAGGACCCCCGCGAGCCAGTTCTCCAGCTCCCGCACATAGCCGCCGACCGCCGCCCTCGCCTCCTCGTCGAGACCGAAGTCCTCGTACAGGACGGGCAGTTCGTCGGCGACGACATGCTGGAACTGGCGCAGCCGCGACCGCATCAGATCGTCCACGATCCCCAGCGCGGCCGGATAGTCGCAGTCGAAGAAGTTCCGTACGACGAGGACCGCGTTGTGCACCTCGCCCTCGAACTCGATCTCCTTCTGGTACGAGAAGATGTCGTTGAGCAGACACCCGTAGTCCTGCGCCGCGCCCTCCAGCGACCGCATCGGGCCCGCCCGGAAGACGGCGGGCGGGATCCGGCCGGCGTGGGAGAGCCGGGAGAGCGTCATCGTCAGATCGGCGCCGAAGGTGGCCCGGCGCATCTCCAGATAGTCGACGGGGTCGGGGATACGGTTCTGCACGAGGTTGGCCAGCTCCCAGAGCCAGGACTCCGTCATGTCCAGGACGGTCTTGCGGAACCCGCGCCGCCCCTCCTCGTCGAGCGGAGCCGCCGTACGGGCCCACAGGTCGGCGAGCCCCCGCTCCAGCCCGGTCACCGGCACCGGCAGCGGCACCGGCACCGGCACCGAGGACGCCTGCGGAGCGGGCCCGCCCGGCGCGGTCGGCCCGCCCGGCCCGACCGGCATGAAGAGGGCGAGCCGGTCGTGGCAGGCCTTCGCGCCCGCGAGATCGCGCGGCCCGCCGTACACACGGGCGAAGTAGTCGTCCGCGTACGTCCCCCAGGCCAGCCACGCCGAGGTCAGGTCGAGCGCCTCCGCCGTGGCGTCCGGGTGGATACCGGCGGCGCAGAGCGGCAGATCGGTCCTTCGCAGCCGCTCCTCGTCCCAGACCCCGGAGCCCGGCAGCCCCGGCTGCGCCGTCAGGATCCCGGTCCGGTGCGCCCACGCGACCACCCGTTCGCGGGCGGCGTCGAGATGCGGGCTGAGCGTGAGCGCGTACGGCAGCTCGAAGTCGGGCAGCCGCGAGGGCCCGACGCGCTCGTACGGCACATGGCCGAAGCTCCGCGCCCGCGCCCCCGCGCCCGAGGTGAGCGTCGCCGGGGTGACGGTGCCGAGCCCCATGGCCCGCGCGATATCGGCGGCGGTCGTCCCGAGCCCGACGGGCGTCAGGGAGAACAGGGCGGCTCCGGGCACCTCGGACGCCCCTCCTGCGCCCCCTTCCGCCCCAACCGCCCCTACCACCCCTTCTGCCGCAACCACCCCAACCGCCCCAGCCGCCCCTTCTGTCCCCTCCGCCCGCTCCCCGGCCCCGTTCATGTACCGGCTGGAGCGCATGTGCCACTCATGGCCGCCCGACTGCCAGTCCTGGAGCCCCTTCACATAGGCGAGCGTGTCCGCGCACTCCCCGGGGCCGAGCCCGTGCTCCAGGAAGAGCGGCCCCAGCTCGGTCAGCGCCGTGTTCTCGAACTGGTGGATCCGTGAGGTCAGCAGGTCGTTGACGGCGTCCGCCGCCTCCTGGGTCGTACAGCCGAGGAAGGTCTCCAGGACCAGCACCCCGTTGCTCAGCTCGCCCTCCTCCTGGATCTCGCGCTCGTACGAGAAGAGGTCGTTGCGCAGATGGACGGCGTCCGAGAACGCGTCCTTCAGCACCCGCAGCGGCCGGGAGTCCGCGACGGCGGCCGGGATCTCCGCCCGCGCCGCGTACTCGACCAGCCCCGCCGACCAGGGCGCGCCGCCCACCTTGCGGCGCATCTCGATGTACTCGACCGGGTTCGCGACGCGCTCCGCGTTGATGTTCGCCAGTTCCCAGTCGGACTCGTTGAGCAGGTTCTCCGTCGACTCGGCGAACCGCTCGCGCCACGCCGTCGACATGCTCGGCACCGTACGCGCCCAGAGGTCGGCGAGCCCCGCCTCGACCGGGTTGGCCGGCTCGGGGAAGCCGGCCGCGAGGTCCCGGGGCATGAAGGCCGCGAGCCGTTCGAGGTACGCCTTGCCGCCGGCCCGGTCCTGGGGCCGTTTGAAGAACTCCAGGAAGTGGTCGTCGAAGAAGAAGACCCACACGTACCAGTCGGTGACCAGCGAGAGCGCCGGTCCGTCGCAGTCGGGGTGGGTGTACGCGCAGAGCAGCGCGTAGTCGTGGGCGTCGAGGTCGCGCTCCTCCCAGACGCCCGAGCCCTCCAGCATGCCCATCTCCCTGGCCCACCGCTTGGAGTGGGCCCGCGCCTCCGCCAGGTGAGGGTTGAGCCGGGCCGGATACGCCAGGTAGAAATCCGGCAGTTCAAAGGGGTGTGTCACGGGAGAGCGGCCTTTCACGGACAACCGGCCGGGAGAGCCGGCCGTACGAACTGACAGAGCGACCGTTGTGGCCTACCCATCCCGTTACTGCGCCATTCGGACCACAAAGTAGTCATATGAGCAGATCGGACAGACGCCGGTGCGTGTTATCCGCCCGCCCCCGCGCGCCCCGGGTGATCATCGCCCCATGAGCACCACGATCCGGCTCGCACAGCAGCCCGAGGCCGATGAACTCCTCGGCCGCAGCCCCCTGGCCGCCCTGGTCGGCATGCTGCTCGACCAGCAAGTTCCCATGGAATGGGCCTTCTCGGGGCCCTATACGATCGCCACCCGGATGGGCGGTGACGACCTCGACGCGCGGGCGATCGCCGCGTACGACCCCGACGCCTTCGCCGCCCTGCTCTCCGCCAAGCCCGCCGTGCACCGCTACCCGGGGTCGATGGCCCGGCGCGTACAGCAGCTCTGCCACTTCCTGGTGGAGCGGTACGACGGCGACGCCTCGGCCGTCTGGCGCGATGTGGCCACCGGTGCGGAGGTACGGGACCGGCTCAACGAACTCCCCGGCTTCGGCACCCAGAAGGCCCGGATCTTCCTGGCCCTGCTGGGCAAGCAGTTCGGGGTGCGCCCCACGGGGTGGCGCGCGGCGGCGGGCGCGTACGGGGACGAGGGCGCGTACCGCTCGGCGGCGGACATCACCGGACCCGAATCGCTCGCGAAGGTACGGGCGTTCAAGCAGGAGACGAAGCGGGCCGCGAAGGCGGCGGGGGCGGCGAAGAAGTCCGGGCAGGGCTGATCCCGTACGGGTGGGCCCTGTTCAAGAAGGCACAGGGCCCGTTACGTTCTCCGGCATTGCTCATCCGCGCGCATGTGCCGACAGCGCGCGGCCGTTCACCGACTCGCAGTCGTCCGCACGGAAGGACCCTTGTGATCGCGACACCCCGCAGATTCCTGGCCGCCGTGGCCGCCACCGCGCTCGCCACCCCCCTTCTGCTCTCCGCCGCCTCCCCCGCCGCCGCCGTCGGCCACGCCCCCGGGAAGGCGATCGGGAAGGAAAAGGAAAACGGGAAGGACGCGGCGCGGAAGGCCGCGAAACTCTCGAAGGAACTGGTGCGTTCGTCCTCCGCCGGGAGCGCCTACCGCCACCTGGAGCGGCTCCAGGAGATCGCGGACGAGGCGGGCGGCAACCGCGCCGCCGGCACCCTGGGCCACGACGCCTCGGCCGCGTACGTCTACAGCACGCTCCAGAAGGCCGGGTACCAGGTCTCGTACCAGAACTTCGGCATCACGTACATCGAAACGCTGGCCGAGAAGCTCTCGGTCGTCACCCCGAACCCGCGCGACGTCGCCGTCACCGCCATGTCGTACACGAAGTCGACCCCGGAGGGCGGCGTCCGGGCCGCGCTCGCCGCCGTACCGGTCGACGAGACGACCGGGTGCGAGCCGTCCGACTACGCGTCCGGCGACTACACCGGCAAGATCGCGCTCATCCAGCGCGGCGGCTGCTCCTTCGCCGACAAGCAGCGGGAGGCGGGCGCGGCGGGCGCCGTCGCCGCGATCGTCTACAACAACACCGAAGGCGCCCTCAACGGCACGCTCGGCGACCCGGCCGCCGGGGTGATCCCCACCGGCGGCATCACCAAGGAGGCGGGCGAGGCGCTCGCCGCCGAGGCGGCGGCCGGGACGGTCACGGTCTCCCTGGACATCCGCCAGCTCCAGGAGGAGCGCACCACGCGCAATGTCATCGCGGAGACCAAGGGCGGCAGGTCCGACCGTACGGTGATGCTCGGCGCCCACCTCGACTCGGTCACCGAGGGCCCCGGCATCAACGACAACGGCTCGGGCTCGGCGGGGCTGCTGGAGGTCGCCCTCAAGCTCGCCAGGACGCACGAGAAGCCGACGAACAAGGTGCGCTTCGCGTGGTGGTCGGCGGAGGAACTGGGGCTGCTCGGCGCGGAGCACTACGTCGGCGAACTCACCGGCCGGCAGCGCGCGGACATCGCGCTCTATCTGAACTTCGACATGATCGCCTCGCCGAACCCGGCCCAGTTCGTCTACGACGGCGACAACTCGGACGGCGGCGGCGAGGGCCCGGGGCCGGAGGGCTCGGCGCAGATCGAGAAGGACATCACCGACTACCTCGACAGCAGAAACGTTCCGCACGAGGGGACGGACTTCGACGGCCGCTCCGACTACGGCCCGTTCATCGAGGTGGGCATCGCCTCGGGCGGTACGTTCACGGGCGCGGAGGGCATCAAGACGGAGGAGCAGGCGCGGCGGTACGGCGGGGAGGCGGGCGTCGCGTACGACCCGTGCTACCACTCGGCCTGCGACAACCTGTCCAACATCGACATGCCGGCCTTCGGCGTCAACATCGGGGTGATCGCGCACGCGGTGGGCACCTACGCCCATGACCTCGGCTCGCTGAAGCGCCCGGTGCCCACGCCCTCGGTGCAGCCGCTGAAGACGGCGGACCCGTCGCGGAAGACGGCGGAGACGGCCGGGCAGGGCCACGACCGGGGCCACACCCCGACGTCGTGACGCGATGACCCGGTGACGCGATGACCCGGTGTCCGGACAGCACCGGCCCCGGGACCCGACAGCACCGTAAGGGCCCGGCCGAAGGCGGAATCCGCCCCGGCCGGGCCCGTCCCGTACGGGTGGGGCGTGGTCAGCCCGTCCCGTACGGGTGGCGCGCGCGGTCAGCCCGTACGGGGCGCGGGCTGGAGGACCGCGAAGCGGGCGCCGAAGGGGTCGGTGAAGTGGGCCATGCGGCCGATGTCGGGGATGTCGGTGGCCCCGACGACCACGCCCCCGCCGTGCTCGCGCACCGCGACGACCACGGCGTCGGTGTCCGCCACGGCGATATACGGCACCCAGGCCGTCGCCTCGCCGCCCTGCACCGCGCAGGCGCCGCCGAACGTGGCCGCCTCCTGGTCGCCCTCGGCGGTGGAGAGCACCGTGTACGTCATGCCGGGCGACGGCATCTCCTGGAAGCGCCAGCCGAACACCGAGCGGTAGAAGGCGAGCGCCCCGGCCTCGTCCGCCGCGTGCAGCTCGACCCAGCAGACGGCGCCGGGCCGGGAGGTGACGCCGAGTCCGGGAACGGAGCCGGGCTGCCAGAGGGCGAAGTCCGCGCCCTGGGGGTCGGTGAAGCAGGCCAGGTGCCCGGAGCCCATGACGTCCATGGGCTCCACCCGTACGGCGCCCCCGTGCCGCCGCACGGCCTCCGTGGTGGCGGCGGCGTCCGGGCTCTGGAAGTACACCGACCAGGCGGGCGCGGCCTCCCCCTCGGGGAGCGGGCCGAGAGCGGCGACCGTACCGCCGCCGTGCTGGAAGAACCCGTACCCGCCCGCGTCGGGCCCGGCCGACTGGAGGGTCCAGCCGAAGACGGCGGCGTAGAAGCGGGCCGAGGCATCGGTGTCGGGGCTGCTGACATCGAGCCAATTGGGGGAGCCGGTCACGAAATCGGTGGTGAGCACGTCGTACACCCTGCCTTTCCTGCGCGGACACGCCATGGGGACCCACACCGTGGGGACTCAACAGGACATTCCCGAACGAATGTACCGAAAGTTCCGCGCACGGGCCCGCCGGGACCGGGAGGGCACCCGGGCCGCGACCGGGCCGCGTCGGCCCCGTAACCGGGCCGATGTCCGGCCCGCTCTCGCTTCACTCCCCCTTTGGCACTGAATACGACCTTTGCGCTCCTGCGCCATGGCTGCGCCCGGAGCCGCTTGCCCGGTAGGCTTTCCGTGTGATCTTCAAGCGCATCGGTAACGGGAGGCCGTATCCCGACCACGGCCGGGAAAGCACCCGGCAGTGGGCGGATGTCGCGCCACGCCCGGTCCGCCTCGATCAGCTCGTGACGACGAAGGGTCAGCTCGACCTGGAGACGCTGCTCGCCGAGGACTCCACCTTCTACGGCGACCTGTTCGCGCATGTCGTGAAGTGGCAGGGCGACCTGTATCTGGAGGACGGACTGCACCGCGCCGTACGCGCCGCGCTCCAGCAGCGCCAGGTGCTCCACGCACGGGTGCTGGAGCTGGAGATGGACATGGGCCTGAGCTGACGGCCACGGGACCGGGCCGTCGGTCCCGTGAGCCGCCGGCTCCGTGACCGCCGCCCTGGGGAGCCGCCGGCCTCCTGATCCGTCGGCCACCCGGCCCTCCGGGCTGATCCTTTCGGACCCTTTCGTCCCCTCGGCCGCACAAACGGTTGATCATTTAGTAGGAAACACTCACGGCGCGCACTACGCTGCGGCCATGAGCATGCTCACTCCCCCCGGCATGGGCGGAAAGTACCGCATCACAGGGTCCAAGTACCCGCGTATGCGCCGCCCCCGTCACCGCCGCAGGATCGTGCTCGCGGCCGTCTCCTCCGTCGTCGCCCTCGGCCTGGCCGGCTGGGGAACGCTCCAGCTCATCGACGTCTTCTCCGGCGACACCGCGAAACGTACGGCGCTGGCCAACGCCCGCACCGCCTCCGACGCGAACTGCGAGCCGTCCCCCTCGCCCACCCCCACCACCCGGGCGAAGGCGCTCCCGAAGCCCGGCCAGATCACGGTGAACGTCTACAACGCGACCCCGCGGGACGGGCTCGCCAAGACCACCGCGGACGAGCTGGAGAAACGGGGCTTCGTCATCGGCAAGGTGGGCAACGCGCCGGAGGAGTACGACAAGAAGGTCCCCGGAACCGGGATCCTCCTCGGGGCGCCGAGCGCCGCCGACACCTCCCTGACGGTGCTCGGGACGCAGCTCGCCGGGGCCACGTCGAAGGCGGACACCCGGACGACGAAGGACGTCGACCTGATCATCGGCACGGCGTTCAAGGAGCTGGCCGGGCAGAAGGACGCCGACCAGGCGCTGGCGACGCTGACCGCCCCGGCGAAGCCCGCCCCCTCCTGCTGACGGACGGCGGCTGCCGACCGGGTGCCGACCGGCTGCCGACCCGGCGACGGGAGCGGGGCGGCCCCCCCCCCGGGGGGGGGGGGCCCCCCGCCCCCCCCCGCCCCCGACCCGAACACCCACGGAGAAAACGAGAGACGGGCGGGGGGGGGAGAGGG
>NZ_JBFBFB010000019.1:0-126243 GCF_040683935.1 Streptomyces sp. NPDC093085
CGTCTTTACTTCGTTCTCCTCGGAGCTCGTGCTGCACATGTTCTTCCCTGGTTGGCTCCCCATAATGTTTATAACGTGTAACCCCCCCCGCCCCCCCCCCCCCCCCCCCCCCCGCGCCCCCCACGGCGGTGGCCGGCCCCTTCCCAGGGCGCCGGCCACCGCCGTATCCGTATATCCGCAGGTGCTACGGGCGTCACGAGTGCCAGAGGCGTTACGGGGCCTCCTCGACCGCCGCCCAGTCGAGGGTGAAGACCGCCGGCTCCGCGAAGAGCCGGTACGCGGGGAGCACACCGGGGCCGCACGAGGCGCTGCCGACCCCCTGCCGCGCCGCGTCAACCGTCAGATGGACCGAACCGTCCGGCACCAGGTCGGTCGGATGCGCCGCCGCGTCCAGCGCCTCGCTCGACCAGGGCCGGGCGGCGAAGGAGAACGGGGCGGGCCCGCTCACCCGCACCCCGGTCCCGCCGCCCTCCGGCGCCAGCGTCACCCAGCGCACATCGGCCCGGCCGCCGTTCTCCTGCGGGAAGAGATACGGCGTCTGGAGCCCGGCCAGACCGGAGGCGTACCGGCCCACCCGGGCGGCGGCCCTGCTGTCCGGGTACGCCTCGTGCGGACCCGCGCCGAACCACCGTACGGAGGAGAGCGCGCCCGGCAGCCCGGCCCGTAGCCCCAGCCGGGGCAGCGTCAGGTCCCAGGCGCCGAGCGGCCGTACCTCCACCGTCAGCCGCAGCCCGCCCGCGCCGCTCCCGGAGCCGTCGCCCGGCGCGGCCGACCACCGGTAGACCGCCGACAGCGCGGCGTCGCCGCCCGCCGCCGCCACCCGGGTGGTCACCGTCAGCGTCCCGTCCCCGGGCTCCACGGCGAGTACCTTGTGCTCCATCCGGTCGAGACCGGCCGCCCGCCACTTCGCCGCGTCGCTGCCGCGCCATCCCCGCAGGTCGTTGTCGGTGGGCGCGCGCCACACATCGAGCCTCGGCCCCGCCACCTCCACCGCGCCGAGCCGCACCAGCCGCCCGGTGTGCGCCGCGAACACCCCGTCCCCGAGAGTGATCCGGCCGTCCGCCACCCGTACCCCGGCGGTCCGTACGGTGCCGGGCGCGGCCGGGGCCTGGGCCGGGGCCTGGGCCAGCGGCTCCTGCGCCCACGCCACCTCGTGGCCCGCCGGGGCCCACGGCTCGTCCTTCGCCAGCCGTGCGCTGACGGTCAGCCACCGCTCCCCGCCGCCCGGCGCGCCCGCCGCCGCCTCGGCCAGCTCTCGCGGCCAGCTCACCACGGCCGAACCGCCCGCCTCGACCACCGGTACCACCAGCTCGCCCTCCGCGCCCGGGACGCCCTCGTCCGCGAGGCGCCAGTGGAAGCGGAGCCGGCCGGTGTCGGCGAAGTCCAGGCCGTTGCGGACCGACACGGTGCGCGCGGCGGCGTCCACCCGGATCGCCAGCGGCTCGATGACCTTCTTGTACTCGATCAGCCCGGGGGAGGGGGTGCGGTCCGGGAAGACCAGCCCGTCCGCCACGAAGTTGCCGTCGTGGACCACCTCGCCGAAGTCCCCGCCGTACGCGAAGAACTCCCGCCCGTCCGGGGTGCGCCGCCGCACCCCGTGGTCGATCCACTCCCAGATGAACCCGCCCTGGAGCCGCGGGTGCTGCTCGAAGAGGCGCTGGTACTCGCTGAGCCCGCCGGGCCCGTTGCCCATCGCGTGGCCGTACTCGCAGAGGACGAAGGGGAGCGAACGGCGGTGCGCGTCCAGCTCCGGGTCTGTCGTCGGGTCCTCCACGCCCCGGCCGATCCGGTCGGTCTCCGCGTGGTCCGCGTACATCCGGCTGTAGACGTCCACGTACCCGCTGTCCCAGTCGCCCTCGTAGTGCACCGGGCGGCCCGGGTCGCGCTCGTGCGTCCAGTCGGCCATGGCCCGCAGATTCTCCCCGGTGCCCGACTCGTTCCCCAGCGACCACATGATGACGCTGGCGTGGTTCTTGTCCCGCTCGACCATCCGCCGCATCCGGTCGAGCAGCGCCTCGCGCCACGCCGGATCGGCGCTCGGGTTGTTCCGCCAGTCGTTGAGATGGAAGCCGTGGGTCTCCAGGTCGCACTCGTCGACGACCCACATCCCCAGCTCGTCGCAGAGGTCGAGGAAGCGGCCGTCGGGCGGATAGTGGCTGGTGCGCACCGCGTTGATGTTGTGGCGCTTCATCAGCTCGATGTCCGCGCGCATCGTCTCCGGGGTGAGGGTGCGGCCGGTGTCCGGATCCCACTCGTGCCGGTTGACCCCGCGCAGCAGCAGCGGCGTGCCGTTGACCCGCAGCAGCCCGCCGGAGACGGTCACCGTACGGAAGCCGATCCGGAGCCGGACCCGCTCGCCCGCCGTCGTCAGCTCGGCGTCGTAGAGCCGGGGCGTCTCGGCGGTCCACGGCTCGACCGGGACCCTCGCCCGCTCGCCGACCGCGATGTCCAGGCCGAGTTCGGGCACGGTGACCCGGCCGGGGGCGTCGGCCTCCACCCGCAGCGTGCCCTCGCCGGTCACCTGGTCGTACCCGGCATGGACGAAGAGGTCCCCGACCCCGTCCTCGGGGCGGTGCAGCAGCGCCACCGAGCGGAAGATCCCGGAGAGCCACCACATGTCCTGGTCCTCCAGGTAGCTCCCCGCCGACCACTGGTGGACCCGTACGGCCAGCACGTTACGGCCCGGACGGAGGGCGTCGGTCGCGTCGAACTCGGTGGGCAGCCGGCTGCCCTTGCCGTCGCCGAGCCGGACCCCGTTGAGGAAGACGGCGAACGCCGAGTCGACCCCCTCGAAGCGCACCACCGTGCGCCCGGTGCCCGGCCACTCCCCGGGGAGGGCGAACTCCCGCCGGTACTCGCCGGTCGGGTTGGCGTCCGGGACGCGCGGCGGGTCGACGGGGAAGGGGTAGACGATGTTGGTGTACGCGGGGGTGCCGAAGCGGGGCGCGTCGGCGACCCCCTGCATCTGCCAGTTCGACGGCACGGCGAGGGTCTCCCAGCCGGAGCCGGAGCCGGAGCCGTCGGGCGCCTCGGCCGTGTCGCGCGCGTCGCCCGCGTCGTCGAAGTCGGGCGCCTCGAACCCCGGGGTCAGGTCGTGCGCACCGGCCGCCAGGCGGAAGCGCCAGTCGCCGTCGAGGTCGAGGGCGGGGGCATCCGACCGGTAGCGGGCCCGGGGGGCGAGCCGCCCCTGCCCCGGATCGCGGCTTTCGACATAGTCGAGGGAGTCGTGGTCAAGTCGGTCGCTGGGCACGGAGAGTGGTCCCTTCGGGGTGGTGCGCGGTTCGACGCGGTGCGCGGTCGAGGTGATGCGCGGTCCGGACAGAAGGCGCTTTCTATGCGGCGTCGGTGATCAGTCTCAGTCCCCGCCCCGCCGCCGCGCAACCCCCCTCGGGGATGCCCGGGGATCCGGTACGGAGCGGATCCGGCACCCTGTTTCCGAAACCGGTCTCTATGACTGTCACCCTCGGGGTGTCGTGGATTGACCGGTAACCCCCCATCTGTACGGCGTACGCACTCCACCGCACCATTGACCCTCTCGACCCCGGGTGCTTAGCGTAGAGATCGGTTGCTATACCGAATCCGCAGATCCCAGCCGGAAGGCCACCTCCCTTGCCCGAGCGTCCCCTGGCGTTGTTCGCCATGAGTGCAGAGAACCTGCCGAAGCTCTTCCCGCCCGACGCCCTGGCCCGGCTCCGTACCTCGGTGGAGATCGACCCCGCCCTGGTGGCCGAGGACTTCCGGGATCCGAGGGTGGCCCCCACCCTCGCCCGCGCCGAGATCCTGATCACCGGCTGGGGCAGCCCCGCCGTCGACACCGGTGTGCTGGCCGCCGCTCCCGGGCTCCGCGCCGTGCTGCACTCGGCGGGCTCGGTGAAGAGTCTGATCACCCCCGGCTGCTGGGAGCGGGGGCTGGTCGTCTCCTCGGCCGCCGACGCCAACGCCCTGCCCGTCGCCGAGTACACCCTCGGCATGATCATGCTCGCGGGCAAGGGGCTCCTCGCCGCCCGCGAGCGGTACCGGGCGGACCGTACCTTCACCCTCGCCGAGGTCATCCCCGGCATCGGGAACTTCGGCCGCCGGATCGGCATCGTGGGCGCCTCCCGGATCGGCCGCCGGGTCATCGAACTGCTGCGCCCCTTCGACTTCCGGGTGGCGCTCGCCGACCCGTATGTCGACAGCGCCGAGGCCGCGCGGCTCGGGGTCGCCCTGCTGCCCCTGGACGAACTGCTCCGTACCAGCGACATCGTCAGCGTCCACGCGCCCGCCACCGCCGAGACCTGGCATCTCCTCGGCCGCCGCGAACTCGCCCTGATGGCGACCGGCTCCGTCCTCATCAACACCGCGCGCGGCAGCCTGGTCGACACCCCGGCGCTCGTCCAGGAGCTGCGCGCCGGCCGGCTCAGCGCGGTCCTCGACGTCACGGACCCCGAACCCCTGCCACCCGACTCCCCCCTCCTCGACCTGCCCAACGCCTTCGTCACCCCGCATATCGCCGGCTCGCAGGGGAACGAACTCCACCGCCTGGGCCTCTGTGTCATCGACGAAGTGGAGCGGCTGCTGAGCGGCGTCCCCCTCTCTCACCAGGTGCACCGCGCGGAGCTGGAGCGTGCCGCATGACCGGACGAGCGGATGTCGCGGCGGAGAACGCAACAGCGGACACGCCGGCGAACACACCGACAGGCACACCGCCGGACACACCGACACCGTACGAGCCGCTCGACCTCGTCCGCTCCAGCGGCCCCCTCACCCTGCGCCTGACCGCCTCAGCGGACGGCCCCCCACGCCTCGCCCTCTCCACCACGCCCGGCCCCGCCGCCCCCGGCCCCGCCGCCCTGCCCCTGGTCGAGATCGAGGTGGCCGGGGAGGGCCGCACCGGCACCTCCGGGAAGCGCCATGTCGACGGCTCCGTCTCCCGGCGGCTGCGCCACACCGGCCACACCACCGACGGCGGCCTGCTCACCGTACGGACCCACGACCCGGTCACCGACCTCCGCGCCGCCACGTATCTCCGGCTCGCCGACGGCGCCCCCGTCCTCACCGCCTGGACCGAAGTGACCGCGGGACACGCTCCGTTGGAGCTGGAAAGTGTCTCCTCCTTCGTGCTCTCCGGGGTCTCCGCACTGCTCGGCGCCCCCGGCCCCGGGCAGTGGGAGCGTGATGTGTCCCTCTGGACCGCCGCCAACCCGTGGAGCGCCGAACACCGCTGGAGCGGCACCCCGCTCGGCGCCGCCGGGCTGGTCGACACCGGGATGACCCGGTACGGCCAGACCGGCACCAAGAACCGGATCACCCGCACCTCCACCGGCGCGTGGCCCTCCTCCGAACACCTCCCCATGGGGTGGCTCGCGGGCCCCTCCGCCGTGCTGGCCTGGCAGACCGAACACAACGGCTCCTGGCACACCGAGATCGCCGACCGGTTCGACGAGATCTATCTGCTGCTCTCCGGACCCGCCCGCCGGGAACACACCTGGTCGCGCAGGCTCGCCCCCGGCGAGAGCTTCACCACCGTGCCGGTCACCGTGGCCCTCGCGCCCGACCGGGACACCGCGCTCGGCCATCTCACCCGCCACCGCCGCGCCACCCGGCGCCCGCACCCCGACCACGCCGCGCTCCCGGTCGTCTTCAACGACTTCATGAACTGCCTGATGGGCGACCCCACCACCGAGCGGCTGCTCCCCCTGATCCGGGCCGCCGCCACCGCCGGCTGCGAGTACTTCTGTGTCGACGCCGGGTGGTACGACGACGAACGCGCCGGCGACGGCCCCGGGGGAGTGCCGGGGTGGTGGGACACGGTGGGCGCCTGGCGGCCCGCCCCCTCCCGCTTCCCCGGTGGCCTCGCCGAGGTCACCGACGCCATCCGGGCGGCCGGGATGGTCCCCGGGCTCTGGCTGGAGCCCGAAGTCGTCGGCGCCCGCTCCCCGTTGGCGTCCTCGCTGCCCGACGAGGCGTTCTTCCGCCGCGACGGGGTGCGGCTCACCGAGTGGGGCCGGCACCACCTCGACCTGACCCACCCCGCCGCCCTCGCCCACCTCGACACCACCGTGGACCGGCTGGTCGCCGAGTTCGGCCTCGGCTATCTGAAGCTCGACCACAACATCGACATCGGAGCCGGCACCGACCACCCCGACGGCGGCCCGGGACACGGCCTGCTCGCCCACAACCGCGCCTACCTCCGCTGGCTCGACACCGTCCACGACCGCCACCCCGGGCTCGTCCTGGAGGGGTGCGCGGCCGGCGGGATGCGCACCGACCACGCCACCCTCGCCCATGTCCCCGTCCAGTCGCTCACCGACCAGCAGGACGCCCTGCTCATCCCGCCGATCGCCGCCGCAGCGCCCGCCGCCGTACCCCCGGAACAGGGCGCCGTCTGGGCCTGCCCGCACCCCGGGCAGAGCGACGAGGAGATCGTCTTCACCCTGGTCTCCGCACTGCTGGGCCGGGTCCATCTCAGCGGTCGGCTCGACCTGCTGGCCCCGGACCAACTCGCCCTGGTCACCGACGCGCTGGCCGCCTACCGCACGTACCGCCACACCCTGGCGGACGCCGTGCCCTCCTGGCCGCTCGGGCTCCCCGGCTGGCGCGACGACTGGCTCGCCCTCGCCCTCGACACGGGTACGGAGACCCTGCTCGCCGTCTGGCGCCGGGGCGGCGACCCGGTGTGCGAGCTGCCCGTACCGCCAGGCACCAGCTCCGTCTCCCCGCTCCACCCGCGCACCGTGCCCGGCGCCGCCCGCCTCGACCGGGCGCGCGGACGGCTCAGGGTCGAGCTGCCCGGGGCGCCCTCCGCCCGGCTGCTGAGACTCCGCCGTACCACCGCTCCACTATCGTGAGCGCAACGCAGGCGGCGGGCCGAGGGGACAGTACACGTGGAGAAGAACACGCCGGGTTCGACCGGTAAAGAGGCCTCGACGGTCAGGGATGTCGCCAAGCGCGCCGGTGTCTCCGCCTCGACGGTCTCCCGGGTGCTCGGCGGCACCTACCCGGTGGCCGCCGCCACCCGGAGCCGGGTGCTCCGCGCCATGCGCGAGCTGGACTATGTCGTCAACGCGCACGCGCGGGCGCTCGGCGGCTCCACCAACAAGACGGTGGCGTTCGTGGTGGACGACGTCACCGGGCCCTTCTACGCCCATGTCGCCCGGGGGGTCGAGGAACAGGCCTCCGCCGAGGGGCGGTTGTGCATGCTCTGCACCACCCACGGCGACCCGCAGCGGGTGCTCGCCGTCGTGGAGATGATGCGGGAGCAGCGCGCCGACGCGGTCATCGTGGTCGGCGGCGCCTGGGAGGACCGCGAGTACCAGGAGCGCATGGCGCACTTCGCGGGCGCCCTCGACCGGGCGGGCTCCCGGCTGGTGCTGGTCGGCCGGCCACCGCTCGGCGAGGGGGTGCCCGCCACCGTCGTCGAGTACGACAACGAGAACGGCGCCTTCGCCATGACCACCCATCTGCTCACCCTGGGACACCGCAGGATCGCCTTCCTCGGCCGGGTCCCCGGGCTCTCCACCAGCGGCCAGCGGGTCGACGGGTTCCTCCGTGCCCACGAGAGCCTGGGGTACGAGGCCGATCCGGCGCTGATCGCGGACGGGGAGTTCACCCGCTCCTTCGGCTACCGCGCCACCCGGGAACTCCTCGCCTCCGGCGCCGCGTTCGACGCCGTCTTCGCCGCCACCGACATGGTGGCCGCCGGGGTGCTCCAGGCGCTGCGCGAGGGCGGCGTACGGGTCCCGGAGGACGTCTCCGTGACGGGGTACGACGACATCCCGGTCGCCATCGACCTGCACCCCGCGCTGACCACCGTCAGCATTCCGCACGAGGAGCTGGGCCGCACCGCCGTACGGCTCGCCCTGCACCGGAACGAACTCCCCGACGCCCAGCACCAGATGCTCGGCACCCATATCGTCGTCCGCGGATCCACGGCGCGCCGCACGCCCTGAGCCCCCTCGGCACCTACCGGCCGAGCGCCCGCCGACACCCCGTCAACCGCCCACGGTTAGAAACCGATCTCTAACCGTGGGCGGAGCTCTGTCCAGCCCCGATGGAGCCCGTGAACCGGGGTAATCGGCGGGTGACGAAAGTTTTTCGTGCCCGACATCTTGCCCAACGTGGGCCCTGCGCCTAGCTTCCGTAGAGACCGATTTCTATCGCGCCGCGCAGCCACTCAGGAAGTCGGCTTCCTCCTGCCCTGCCCGAACCTCCCGAGGAGGGGCGTCATGCCTCGCACCAACGTCACTGTGACCGCCGCGACCGCCGTGGTGCTCTCCGTCGTACTCGCCGGCTGCGGGGGCGGTGGCGGCGGGGACGACGCCGCCGCCAAGGGGCCGGTCACCGTCGAGTACTGGAGCTGGGACGAGGCCAAGCTCGTCCAGCCCGTCGCGGACAAGTTCAACGCGACCCACGACGACATCAGGATCAAGGTCGTCAAGCAGGCCGACAACCCCGGCACCGCCGCCAACCTCCGCAACGTGGTGGCCTCCGGCAAGGGCGTCCCCTGCCTGGTGAAGAACTTCGGCGAGGTCCCGGGCCTGGCGGGGGAGGGGCTGCTCCAGGACGTCACCGACGAGATGAAGCCGTACGTCGGCGAGGGCGGCAAGGGCGGCAAGGGCGTCTACAACGAGGCCTCGCTGCCCTCCGCGCAGGCCGGCGGGCGCTACTACAGCGTCCCGATCGGCTACCAGCCGTCGTTCATGGTCGTCAACCGGAAGGTCTACGACACCTACGGCGTCGCCGTGCCGAAGACCTGGGACGAGGTGATCACCGCCGGCAAGGAGCTGAAGAAGCACGGCGTGTATGTGATGAACCTGGCCGGGGAGGACCCGTCCACCCTGGTCAACCTCGTCCAGCAGGCGGGCGGGAGCTGGTACCGGGCCGACGGGGACACCTGGAAGGTCGACTTCCTCTCGCCCGAGTCCCTCAAGGCGGGCGAGGTCGTCCAGCAGTTGGTCGACAACGGCCTGGTCGCCAACCAGACCTATATGGACCGCCCCGCGCTGATCAACTACTTCGACTCGGGGAAGATGGTCTCCCTGCCCACCCAGGCCTGGCAGCTCGGCAATTACGAACTGAACTACAAGAAGTCACTGGGCGACTGGGAACCCGTCGACCTCCCGCAGTTCCCGGACGCCGCCGAGTTCACCGCCCCCGCCCACGGCACCGCCCTGCTCGTCCCCAAGGGGTGCGCACACCCGAAGGAGGCGGTGGAGGCCGGCGTGTGGATGGCCACCACCAAGGAGGGCATCGACGCCGGCTACCAGAGCGACACCAAGCAGTACGTCTGGCCCGGCGCCGTCCAGGACCCCTCCCCGTGGGTCGACTCCGTCGTCCCCGAGAAGCTCTTCGGCCCCCGCAAGTCCGAGGCCCGCCCCGTCATCCTGAAGGCCGTCAAGGGCGCCAAGGACACCTGGACCGTCGGCCCCAACTACAGCGGGGTCTTCAGCGAACTCCAGGACCAGTGGGCGAAGATCGTCACCAAGAAGATCACCGTCCGCCAGGCCCTCACCCATCTGCAGAAGTTCACCGTCGACGACCTGAAGTCGAAGAACATCAACGTCGAGGGGTGACCCATGGCTGTCGAGACACCCGCCCCGCCAGGAGCCGCCACACCGGCCTCGCCGCACCCACCGGCACCGCGCGCCGCCCGCCTCACCTGGCGGCGCGCCATGGCCCTCAAGGGCGCCTCCTTCAGCTTCCCCTTCTTCCTCGGGTTCCTGCTCTTCACCGTGGTCCCCGTGGTGATCGCCCTCAAGGAGAGCCTCTACACCGAGCAGGGGTCGGGGCTCGGCTTCGGCCCCAAGACCATCGAGTTCTCCGGCGCCGACAACTTCCTGCGCGGCCTGGCGGACGCCAAGTTCTGGGGCGCCATGGGGCGGGTGGCGCTCTTCGCCGCCATCAGCATCCCGCTGATCCAGCTCACCAGCCTCGGGCTCGCCCTCCTCCTCGACGCCGCCGCCACCCGGGTCGCGGGACGCTTCCGGGTCCTGCTCCTCATCCCGTACATGATCCCGGGCATCGTCGCCACCCTGATCTGGGTCTACCTCTACAGCCCGGTCGTCGGCCCGCTCACCCCGTTCTTCGCCCTGCTCGGCATCGACGCGGACTTCTACAGCGGATCGATGATCTGGGTCTCCATCGGCAACCTCATCGCCTGGAGCGCGATCGGCTTCAACATGCTGATCCTCTACGCCTCCCTCCAGTCCGTACCGCGCGAACTCTTCGACAGCGCCCGGGTCGACGGAGCCTCCGAATGGCGCACGGCCTGGTCCATCAAAGTGCCGCTGGTCCGCCGCTCCCTGGTGCTGACCACCGTCCTGAGCATCATCGGCACCCTCCAGATCTTCAGCGACCCGATGCTCTTCCGCTCCATGACCCCCGAGACCGTGACCCGGGACTTCACCCCGATCATGGCGATCTACGACTGGGCCTTCGCCCAGGGCGACTTCAACTACGCGGCGGCGCTCTCCCTCCTCCTCGCGCTGGTCGTCGGCGCCGCCTCCGCGGTCTTCTACCGGCTCACGAACAAGGCGCCCACCTCATGACCACCACAGCTCAGCGGCCCCCGGCGGGGCCGGCGGACCCGGAGACCCCCGGCCCCACGGGACCGGTGCGGCCACGCGGGCGCGGCGGAGTCGTCCGGCACACCGCCAGGACCAAGGCGCTCGTCCTCACCGGGCTCGCGCTCTTCACCCTCTACTCGCTCGCCCCGGTGTGGTGGCTGCTCGTCGCCGCCACCAAGAGCCAGCGCGACCTCTACACCACCAACGGACTCTGGTTCTCGGAGTTCCACCTCTGGGAGAACGTCCGCACCCTCTTCACCTACCAGGACGGCATCTTCCTCAGGTGGATGGGGAACACCCTCTTCTACGGCTTCGCGGGCACCACCGGCATGACCGTCATCTGCGTCGCCTGCGGCTACGGCCTCGCCCTCTACGAGTTCCGGGGCCGCTCCGTGCTGATGGGGTGCATCATCGGCTCCTTCCTCGTCCCCGGCGCCCTGCTGACCATCCCGTCCTTCCTGCTCTACACGGACCTGCGGATGATCGACACCCCGTGGGCCATCATCGTGCCCGGCTTCTTCAACGCCTTCTCCGTCTATCTCGCCAAGGTGTACGCGGAGGGCGCGGTCCCGCCCGAACTCCTGGAGGCGGCCCGGCTCGACGGCGCCGGCGAGTACCGGATCTTCTTCCGGATCGGCGCCCGGCTGATGTCCACCGGGGCCGCCACCATCTTCCTGCTCGGCTTCGTGGGCTCCTGGAACAGCTTCTTCGGCCCCCTTGTCTTCCTGCGCAGCAGCGAGAAGTGGACCGTCATGCTGGGCCTCTACTCCTGGCTGAAGGTGAAGGTCGACAGCTCCGTGGACCTCACCGGGCTCGTCGTGGTCGGCTCCATCGTCTCGCTGGTCCCCATGGTCGTCCTGATGATCTCGATGCAGCGCTACTGGCGCTCCGGCGTCACCCTCGGCAGCCTCAAGTGACCCGGCCGGGCCCCGGCGGACCGTGCCCCGGTCCGCCGGGCGGGGGCCCGCTTTCCCCGGCTGGTACCTGTTAGGTACCGTAGGCCCATGCCGTCACTCAACATCAGCTTCACCGACGACGAACTCGAAGCCGTCCGGGCCGCCGCGGCGGCCGAGGGCAAGTCGCTCAAGCAGTACGTCCACGACCTGCCGCTGCGCGAGCAGCAGCGGCTCCAGTTCCTCCGCTACGCCGTCACCTGGGGCGAGCAGCACCGGGGCGAGTTCGACGAGGCGTTCGCCGGCGAGGTGCCGCCCGCGCCCGGCCGGCGCCCGGCGGAAGCGGCCTGATGCCGGTCCTCTACGTCGACGTCGCCTGGCTCCTGGACGTCCAGGAACAGGCCGTCCCCGAGGACGTGTCGGTGGCGGACTACTCGGCGCTGGTCGCCGCCGTCGCCCGGCACAAGACGCGCATCCCGCGCCCCGCCACCAGCGAACCCGACGTCTCCTGGCGCGCCGCTTCGCTCATCCACACCCTGATCAGGCTGGAGCCGCTGCCGTACCGCAACAGCCTCTTCGCCTGCCAGGTGGCCGCCGCGTACATGCACGCCTCGGGGGAGGGCATCGACCCGCCGTACGGGGCGCTCGTCGACCTGGTCCGCGCCATCCAGTCCGGCAAGACCGACGTCTACCAGGCAGCGGACCGGATCCGCGGCTGGCGGATCTGACGCCTCCGGAGAACGCCGCAGGACCCCGCGAGCCCGGCAGGATCCAAACAACAGGCCCGAGGGGCGCGGCGGCGGACCCGTGACGGTCCACCGGCCGCGCGGGCAGCGGACGGCCATCCCGCCCCCCGATCCGGGACGGCCCGAAGCGCTGCCGGGAACGAGTACACCGCGCCCGCACGCCCGGGCGAAAGCGAGTTTCGGCTCCCGGCACACGGCCGGGCCCGGCTCCGAGGGAGCCGGGCCCGTGCGCGGGCGGTGCGGTCACTTCACTTTCTTGACGAACTCCGAGGTGTAGGTCTTCTCCAGGTCGACATCGGCGTTCTTCAGATTCGGGTTGAACGCCTTCAGCACCCGCTCGACCGTCTCGGGCCCGCCGGCCGGCATCACCCCGTCCGTCGTGAACATCGGCAGCGTGCTCTTGATCGACTCCGCGTAGAGCTCCTTGCCGCCCTGCGCGTAGTCCGCGGGCATCTTCGCCGCGATCTCCTCGGGGGTGTGGGAGTCCATCCAGCGCAGCGTCTTCACAAAGGCGTTGGCCAGCTTCTGCACCGTCTCCTTGTGCCCGTTCACCCACTCGGTGTTCATGTACAGGCTGGAGGAGGGGTACGGTCCGCCGAGCGCCTGCTGGGAGCCCTCGGGGGTCCGCATGTCGATGAGGACCTTGCCGATCTTCTTGTCGAGGATCTGCGCCACCGTCGGGTCGGTCGTCATCCCGCCCTCGATGGAGCCCTGCTCCAGCGCCGAGATGAAGGTCTGCCCGGCACCGACCGCCACCGTCGAGAACTCCTTGGTGGAGACGCCCGCGTTGACGCCGAGGTACTTCGTCAGGAAGTCCGTGGACGAGCCCAGCCCGGTCACCCCGAGCTTCTTGCCCTTGAAGTTCTTGGGCGAGGTCAGCTCGGCCGCCGCCTTGTTGGAGACGACCTCCACCTCACCGGGGGCGTGCGAGAACTGGACCACCGACTCCACCTGCTTGCCCTTGACCTGGAGGTCGAGCGTGTGGTCGTAGAACCCCACCACGCCCTGGACATCGCCGGAGACCAGCGACGTGGTGGCCTGCACCCCCGCGGGCTCGGTGAGGAGCTGGACGTCGAGACCCTCCTCCTTGAAGTACCCGAGCTTCTGGGTGAGCATCGCGGGCAGATAGATGACCTTGTCCAGGCCGCCCACCATGATCTTCACCTGGCCGCCGGAGGCCCCGGAGCCGGAGTCGCCGCCACAGCCGGTGAGGGTGGCCAGGGCGAGCACCCCGGAGAGGACCGCCGCCGGAATTCTGAACTTGCTGCGCATGGTCGTCACGTCCTTGTGAGAAGAAGCGGGGGGTGGCTCGGAGGGAGGAAAGGAGAGGGCGGAGCCCGGGGTCAGCGCTCGGTGCCCGCCTCGGCGGGCTTCCACCGGAAGAGGCGTTTCTCCAGGAAGGTCAGGAATGCCTCGGCGAGCAGCGCCACGACCGCCAGGATGACCATCGCCGCGTACACACCGGCCGCGTTGAAGGTGCCCTGCGAGGCCGAGACCAGCAGCCCGATGCCCTTGGTCGCGCCGATGTACTCACCGACGATGGCGCCGATCAGCGCGAAGCCGAAGCTCACATGGAGGCTGGTGAAGATCCACGAGGTGGCCGAGGGGATCACGACCTGGAGGGTGACCTGACGGTTGCTGGCGCCGAGGATCCGCGCGTTGGAGACCAGGTTCCGGTCCACCTCGCGGGCGCCCTGGAAGGCGTTGAAGAAGACCGGGAAGAAGACCAGGACCACCGCCGAGGCGACCTTCGAGGCCGGGCCGAGGCCGAACCAGATGAGGAAGATCGGCGCGAGCACGATCCGCGGCAGCGCGTTGAGCACCTTGATGTACGGGCCGAGCACATCCGCCAGGAAGCGGACCCGGCCGAGCGCGATGCCCAGCACGACACCGCCGATGACACCGATCACCCAGCCGAGCAGGGCCTCGTACAGCGTGTACCAGATCTGCTCCCACAGGGGGCCCTGCGGAGTGCCGTTGACCGCCCACTGGACGATCTGGTCCCAGATCTTGGACGGCATGGAGAAGTTGAACGGGTCGATCACGGCCGACCTGGCCAGCCACTCCCACATCCCGAGCAGCGCGAAGAGCAGCAGGACCCGGGTCCCGTACACCACGTACTGACGGTTGCGGGCGGCCCGCGCGCGGGCGAGGCTGCGGTCGCCGCCCTGGCCCGCGCCCTCGGCGCTCTTCACGGCCGGCACCTCGGCGGTCACGGTCTCAGGCGGCATGGTTGGCACCCCTCTCGCGGGTGATGCGGACCTCTTCGCCGAGCGACGACCAGATCTCGCGGTAGATCTCGATGAACCGGGGCTCCAGCCGGACGGACTCCACCTTGCGGGGGCGCGGCAGGTCGATCGTGAAGACCTCCTTGACGGTCGCGGGACCGGCCGTCATCACCACCACCTTGTCGGCGAGCGCGATGGACTCCTCCAGGTCGTGGGTGACGAAGACGACGGAGGCGCCCGTACCGGCCCACAGGTCCAGCAGCTCGTCGGACATGAGCGCGCGGGTCTGCACGTCCAGCGCGGAGAACGGCTCGTCCATGAGGAGCAGCTCGGGGTCGTTGACGAAGGTCGCCGCGAGCGCCACGCGCTTGCGCTGGCCCCCCGAGAGCTGGTGCGGGTAGCGGTCCTCGAAGGCGGCCAGGCCCACCCGGGCCAGCCACTCGCGGGCCCGCTCCTTCGCCTCGGCCTTGGGCACGCCCCGGAAGCGGGGTCCCGCCATCACATTGGACAGCACCGTGCGCCAGGGGAACACCGCGTCCTGCTGGAAGACGAATCCGATCTTGTCGCCGATGCCGTCGACCGGCTCCCCGGCCACCAGGACCTCGCCCTCGGTGGGCTCCTCCAAACCGCTGACCAGGGTCAGCGTGGTCGACTTACCGCATCCGGTGGGTCCGACGACGGCGACGAACTCACCGCGCTCGACCGTCAGATCCAGATCGCGGACGGCGGTGTGCAGCGCTCCGGACGGTGTCCGGAACGCCTTGCTCGCTCCCCGCAGCTCGATGGCTGGGCTCGTGTGACTGCTCATGAGCCGGGAGGCTAGGAGTGACGCGAGCCACAGCGGGAGTCTTGTGGGCGCAACCCGTCGTTGTGCGCGCAAACCGCGTTCTGCCTGTTTTGCTCACCGTGGCACGACAAAAGAGCCGCACAGGGCTGGGCAGCGGACCCTCGGCGGCTTACGTTGCGTTCACAACGGTGTTAAACGGAGATGTCAGTTCCCCTGGACCGGCCGCCCCGCACAGCACGAACGACCAGAGAGCGCGGCCGGCGGGCCCGGCACGGAGGAGGAGCTATGCGGGTGCACTGGCCCCGCCGCGTCTTCGCCCAGGTACTCGCGGCGCAAATCGTCCTCACCACTGGGGTGATGGCCCTGGCCACCGGCCTGTTCCTGGCCCCCCTCGGCCATGAACTGGACTCCGAGGCCACCCACCGCGCCCTCGCCATCGCCCAGACCACCGCCGCCGACCCGGACATCGCCCGCGAGGTGCTCACCACCGAACCCACCGCGGACGGCCCGGTGCAGGCCGAGGCCGAGCGGATCCGGCGCTCCACCGAGGCGCTGTACGTGGTGGTGATGGACATCCGGGGCGTGCGCTGGTCGCACACGAACACCGCCGAGATCGGCCACCATGTCTCCACCGACCCCAGCGCAGCCCTCGGCGGCCGGGAGATCCGGCAGATCGACGACGGCACCCTGGGCCGCTCGGCCCGCGCCAAGGTGCCGCTCCTCGACCGCTCGGGCCGGATCGTCGGCGCGGTCTCCGTCGGCATCGCCTACGCCAGCGTGCGCGAGCGGCTCCTCGACGCGGTGCCCGCCCTGCTGCTCTGCGCGGGCGCGGCCCTCGCCGTCGGCGCGCTCGCCGCGTACGGCGTCTCCCGCCGACTCCGCCGCCGCACCCACGGGGTCGCCTTCGCCGACATCTCCGCCCTGCTGGACGAGCGGGAGGCGATGCTCCACGGGGTACGGGAAGGGGTCGTCGCCTGCGACCGGCAGGGCCGGATCCGGCTCGCCAACGACGAGGCGGCCCGGCTCCTCGGGCTCGGCCCGGACGCCACCGGACGCCCCCTCGACGAGGTGCTGCCGCCGGGCCGCACCACCGATGTCCTGGCGGGCCGGGTGACCGGGACCGACCTGCTCACCGTCAGTGGCAGCCGGGTCCTGGTCGCCAACCGGATGCCGACCAAGGACGGCGGCGCCGTCGTCACCCTCCGCGACCGCACCGAACTGGAGCAGCTCGGCCGGGAACTTGACTCCACCCAGGGGCTCCTGGACGCGCTCCGCGCCCAGGACCACGAACACGCCAACCGGCTCCACACCGTCCTCGGCTTCCTCCAGCTCGGCCGGCACGAGAAGGCCGCCGCGTTCGTCGCCGAGATCGCCGACACCCGCCGCGCCTCCTCCGAGCAGATCGCGGAGCGCGTCCACGACCCGCTGCTCTCGGCGCTCCTCGTCGGCAAGGCCGCCGTCGCCGCCGAACGCGGGGTCGCCCTGCGGGTCTCCGGCGCCACCCTGCTCCACGACCGGGTCGTCGACCCCCGCGACCTGGTGACCGTGCTCGGCAACCTCATCGACAACGCGCTCGACGCCGTCGCGGGACACCGCGACGGGGCGGGACCCGACGACAGCCGCCGGGGCGCGCCCCGTACCGAACCCTTCGTCGAGGTCGAGCTGCGCGCCGAACACGCCACCGCCGTGCTCCGGGTCTCCGACACCGGACCCGGGGTGCCGCCCGAGCTGCGCGACCGGATCTTCGCCGAGGGCTGGTCCACCAAACACCCGGCACCGCCTCCGGCGCCCCCGGAGGACGCGCCGCCGTCCTGGGAGACCCGGGAGGCCGGCCCCGTCTCGTACCACCGGGGCCGGGGGCTCGGTCTGGCGCTGGTGCGCCGGCTCGCCGAGCGGTACGGCGGGATGGCCCGGGTCACCGCGCGCGCGGGCGGGGGAGCGGTCTTCACCGTCGTCCTGCCCGAAGCCCTCGTCTGGGACCCCCTCCCGGGGGACGACACCGCCGGGGACGGATTCCCCGAGCGTCAGCTCATGGCCGCAGGGGAGTACCCGTGATCGATGTCCTCGTGGTGGACGACGACTTCCGCGTCGCCGAGATCAACGCCGCGTATGTGGCCCAGGTGCCCGGCTTCCGGGTCAAGGCCCGTGCCCACACCGCCGCCCAGGCGCTCGCCACCCTGGAGCGCGACCAAATCGACCTGGTGCTGCTCGACCACTATCTGCCGGACGAGACCGGGCTGACCCTCGTGCGCCGGATGCGCCAGCTCGGCCACCACGCCGACGTGATCATGGTGACCGCCGCGCGCGATGTCGCCACGGTCCGGGCCGCCATGCGGTACGGCGCGCTCCAGTACGTCGTCAAACCGTTCAGCTTCTCCGGGCTCAGCGCCAAGCTCGACGGATACGCCGCGCTCCGCCGCACCCTGGACGGGGTCGGCGGCCGGGGCGAGGCGGGCCAGGAGCAGGTGGACCGGATCTTCTCGGCCTTCAAGACGGCCGACGCCCCCCGCTCGGAGCTGCCCAAGGGGCACTCGGCGGCGACGGTCGGCCTGATCCGGCGGGTGCTCGGCGAGGCCGGACAGCCGCTCTCCGCGCACGAGGTCGCCGAGCGGACCGGGGTCAGCCGCTCGACGGCCCAGCGCTATCTGAAGTACCTGGAGCGCACCGGCCATATCAGCCTGAGTCTGAAGTACGGCGACACCGGCCGCCCGGAGCACCGCTACACCTGGGTGCCCGCGTCCTGACGACCGTGTGCGTCCCGACGGCCGTGTGCGTCCCTGACGGCCGCCCGCGTCCGTCCCGCACGGCCCTGGGCGGCCGGCGGGACGGACGGGGCCCGCGCCGGGGTCAGTTGACGAACACGCTCGGGCTCCCGGCCTGGCTGACGTCCGTGACCGGGCCGTACGTGGCGGAGAAGTAGCTGGCGGACGGGCAGGTGATCGGCCCGGACGACAGGCTGAAGAGCTGGTTCGCGAACGTGATGGAGTTGTCGGTGTTGGAGGTCGTGGCGGACAGCCCCGCCGAGTTGTAGACGCAGGTCGTCGCGCCCAGGATGGTGTTGATCACCACCGTCGTCCGGATCGTCCCCGCGCTCCCCGCCGCCACCGTGAGCGTCCCCGCCGAGGCGACCGAGGCGACGAACGGCAGGTTGTTCACGGTGATCGACTGCACCCCGGTGGTGCCCACGATATTGCTGGTGCACCCGCCGAAGGTGTGCGCGGTCACCGACTCCGTGGCGGTGCCCGGCGCCGTCGGGTTGGCGGTGACGGCGGCGGTGAACTGCGAGGCCGTGCAGGTGATGCCGGTGGTCCCGCCCGAGGTGGTGCGGATCGCGACGGTCGTGCCGGACTTGAGCGAGGACGTGAGCACATCACCGACGGCGACGGCGGAGCCCGCCGCGCCGCCGTAGGTGAGGACGGTGTCCGCCTGGGCGGCGGCCGGGCCGGCCCCGGAGGACCCGGCGGCGGAGGCGGGGGCCGCCAGCAGCAGACCGGCGGCGGTGGCCAGAGCGGCGGCCAGGGAGAGCGGGGTACGTCGTGCGCGCATGCGAAGTCCCTTTCGCGAGCGGGGGATACGGGGGAATGCGGCTCGGGGGTGCGTCGGGGTGCGTCGGGGGTGCGTCGGGAGGTGCGGCGGGCCGCAGGGGGGTGAGAAGGGGAGGGGCCCAGCGCCATGGACCCGTCCCCGTGCCGGGCGTACGCGGCACCGAAGGAAAACCCAAGAGGGTTTGTAGACCTCTCCGAGGGAGCGAGTCAAGGCCTCAAGAGCCAACAGGGCGAGGAAAGTTACCCACGGTATCCTGACGTCAGCGGCGTTCCCGGGGATACGGTCCGAACCCCCGCGCGCCCCCGCGGCCGGGCCGCGCACCCCTCCCGCGCCGCACCACCTGCACATTCAACACCCAATATTCACAAGGGTGTTGACCCCGCCGATACCTGAGAGTAACTTCACCTCGACTCCCACGGCCGCGCCGCCGCCACCCCCCGTACGGAAGCCCCGTCGGCGCCGGGAGCCGTCCGCGCCAGGACTCCGCCGCGCACGCTCGCCACGGTTCATCACACCCCAGGAGCAGCTCATGGCCACGTCCGAAGTCACCGGCGGTGAAACGCCCGAGAGAGCCGAACGGCGGGGCCGGGTACGGCTGCGCCGGGCGGCCCTCATGGGGGTCCCGGCCTCGGCGGTCGCCGCCGCGCTCGTCGTCCTCACCGCACAGGGCGCCATCGCCGCCCAGTTCGCCATCTCCGGCATGCCCTTCGTGGTCGCCGCCGACCGCCTGGACGCCCAGGGCTTCGAGCAGTTCGGCGCGCTCGACAACATGGCGCCGAACAGCCCCAACGCCGGGGACACCGGCGGCCAGGTGCTCGTGGTGGTCTCCGCCATCAAGAAGGCCAAACTCACCGCGCTGTGCCAGAGCGTCTCGCTGGGCGGTACGTATCTGCACATCACCGCGGGCGACAAGGGCACCCCGGTCTCGGCCACCAACCTGACCACCGACTCCACCGAACTCGGCGGCAAGCAGGCCGACTTCGACAACATCGAGATCGGCGGCGACGCCAGCACCTTCACCAAGGCGGGCGTCAAGGGACCGCTCGGCGTCTTCGGCCAGCAGGCCGACAACCTCGTCATCACCGACCTGCGGCAGACCAACTACGCCACCACGGCGGCCCGGTTCACCCTGCCCAACCTCAACCTCCGCTTCAGCTCGAAGGGCTGCTGAACGTGGTCCCGCCGCCGGCGGGCCCCCCGGCCGGAACCACCCTCCCGGCCGGGGGCCACCGCCGCCGGGGCGCCTTCGCCCGCTGGCGTGGCCGCCGGCCCTTCTGGGGCGGACTCCTGCTCCTCCTCGGCGGCGGCGAGATCCTGCTGACGGAACAGGCGTCCGTCTCCGTCGTCCTCCAGGCCGGCGCGGCCGGCATCGCCGCGTACGTCCTCCCGCTGGTCATGGTGGTCTGCGGGGTGCTGCTGCTCCTCAACCCCGCCCAGCGGCTCTTCTACTCCGTCATCGGGGTGCTGGTCACCCTCGGCACCTGGGTCACCTCGAACCTCGGCGGCTTCTTCCTCGGCCTCCTCCTCGGCCTCGCCGGCTCCACCCTCGCCTTCGGCTGGCTCCCCGACCAGGAACCCCGCCGCGCACGCCGCCGCCGCAAGGCCGCCGCGCCCGAGGCCCCCGCGTCCGGGCCCCCGGCGCCCGACTCCGCCGCGTCCGCCGCCGCCGAGCCCACCAAGGACGGCCCCGCGGTCTGACCCGCCCGGCCGCGCCTGAACCGGCCGGGGCCGCGGGCCCGCCCCGCCGCCCGCCGTGCCGCGCGGGCCCGCCCGTCTCCGTACCGCACCCGTGTCAGCGGGCCCGGCCCCCCTCCGGCCGGGCCCGCCGCCGTATGCCCGTATGCCCGCATTCCCCCGCACGCCCGCCTCCGGGCCCCGGGGCCGGCCGCGCTCCCCGGGCCTCACCCCCCGCGACCAGGGCATCGCCCCTCGTCATCGGCGGTCTGCTCAGGAGAGCAAAAAAATCCGCATGTGTTGCCGTGGGGTTAATTCCAGACCTACTGTCCGTCGCCAGGACCACATCTGGAGGCCCACATGCGCAGGAAACACGTCTTCGCGATCTTTGTCACCACATCCACCCTTCTGTCGCTCGCCGCGTGCTCCGTCTCCACCACCCCCGGTGGCGGCGACGGCGACGGCAAGAAGTCCGGCGGGACGCTCTCCATCGGCTTCAGCCAGGCGACCCAGCAGTCCCCGTTCTACGTCCAGCTCCGCACCGGCGCCGAGCAGGCCGCCGAGAAGGCCGGCGCCCGGCTCGACTTCGCCGACGCGGGCGACGACGTGACCAAGCAGAACAACGACATCCAGGACCTGATCACCCGAGGCGTCGACGTCCTCCTCGTCAACCCCGTCGACCCCAAGGGCGTCACGGCGGGACTCGCCGCCGCCAAGGCGGCCGGCATCCCCGTCGTCACCGTCGACCGCCCGGTGCCCTCCGGCGCCGTCGCCCAGGTCGGCCGCGACAACAAGGAGATGGGCCGGCTCGTCGGCGCCCAGCTCGCCAAGGCCCTCGGCCCCCAGGGCGGCAAGGTCATCGAGATCAAGGGGGACGCGGGCGGCGCGGTCGCCCGGGACCGGAGCGCCGGTTTCCACGAGGCCGTCGCCGCCAACAGCAAGATCAAGATCGTCGAGGGCCCCTACTGCGACTACATACGCGCCAAGGCCGTCACCGCCATGCAGGACCTCATCCAGACCAACCCCGACGTCAAGGCCGTCTACGCGCACAACGACGACATGGCCCTCGGCGCGCTCCAGGTCCTCAAGGAGAACAAGCGCACCGACGTCAAGGTCGCCGGGGTCGACGGCCTCATGGAAGCCGTCAAGTCCATCGCCTCCGACAGCCCCTACGTCGCCACCGCCCTCAACGACCCGATCTCCCTCGGCGCCACCGCCGTGACCACCGCCCTCGACGTCCAGGCCGGCAAGAAGACCCCCGCCACCGTCGACGCCGGCACCGGCCTGATCGACCGCGCCGACGCCGCCCGGTACACCGGCTCCACCACCTTCGCCCGCGCGGGCAAGGAATGACCGCCGGCCCCACCACGCCCCCGGCCGGGCCCGCCCCCGGGCCCGTCCCGGCACCCTCAACCGCCCGCACCCGAGAAAGCGATACGACCATGCCGCAGACCATGCGAGCCGCCCTGCTCCACGCCCCGGGCGACATCCGCGTCGAGGAGGTGCCCGTACCGCTCCCCGGGCCCCGGGAAGCCCTCGTCCAGGTCGCCGCCTGCGGCGTCTGCGGCTCCGACATCGCCCGGATGCTCCGCCCCGGCGGCTCCTACCACCTCCCGCTGATCTGCGGCCACGAGTTCTCCGGCCATGTCGTCGCGCTCGGCGCCGAACTCGCCGCCGCGGGCACCGTCCAGGAGGGCGACCTCGTCGCCGTACCCCCGCTCATCCCGTGCCGCCGCTGCGCCCCCTGCGCCCAGGGGCACTTCAGCCTCTGCGAGGACTACGACTACTTCGGCAGCCGCCGCGCCGGCGCCTACGCCCAGTACGTCACCGTCCCCGAGGGCAATCTGATGGTCCTCCCCGACGGCCTCGACCCGCGCGCCGCCGCCATGCTCGACCCGGCCGCCATCGCCCTGCACGCCATCTGGCGCACCAAACTCCGTACCGGCCACCGCGTCGCCGTCGTCGGCGCCGGCCCCATCGGCCTCTTCGCCGTCCAGTGGGCCCGCCTCGCCGGGGCGAGCGAGGTCCTCTCCATCGACGTCAGCGAGGAGAAGGCCGCCATGGCCCGCGAGGCGGGCGCCACCCACACCGCCACCACCCCCGAGCGCGCCACCGAACTCGCCGGCACCGGCTACGACGTCATCATCGAGTCGGCGGGCGTCCCGGCCACCGCCGACCAGGCCGTCTCCCTCGCCGCCCGGCACGGCCAGGCCGTCTTCATCGGCATCCCGCACGACCCGGTCGTCCTCCCCAAGGCCACCTTCAGCGCCTTCCTGCGCCGCGAGGTCACCCTGCACGGCGCCTGGAACTCCTTCTCCGCCCCCTTCCCCGGCGACGAATGGCGCACCGCCGCCCGCGCCCTCGGCGACGGCAGCCTCCGCTGGAAGTTCATGATCACCCACGAGCTGGGGCTCGACGACGTCTCCGCCACCCTCCACCAGCTCGGCGACCGCACCGTCTTCAGCTCCAAGGTCCTCTTCCTGCCGAACGGAGACCGGCCGTGACCGCGCTCCTCGCCATCGACCTGGGCACCGAGAGCGCCCGTGTCGCCGTGTACGCCGCCGACGGCACCCAGCTCGGCCTCAGCCGGAGCGGCTACCCCACCGCCTTCCCCCACCCAGGCCGGGCCGAGCAGGACCCCGAGCAGTGGTGGAGCGCCGTCGTCACCGCGACCCGCGCCGCCCTCGCCGAGGCCGGCACGCCGCCGGTCGCCGGGGTCGCCGTCGCCACCACCGCCTCCACCGTCGCCGTACTCGACGCGGCGGGCCGGCCGCTCCGCCCCGCGCTGCTCTGGATGGACAGCAGGGCCAGCGCCGAATCGGACCGCACCGCCCGCTCCGGCCACCCCGTCCTGCGGTACGCGGGCGGCTCCGACGCCGTCGAATGGCTCGTCCCCAAAGCCATGTGGCTCGCCCGGCACGAACCCGGGGTCTACCGCGCCGCCCACCACATCACCGAGGCCGTGGACTACCTCGTCTGGCGGCTGACCGGCGAGTGGACCGGCTCCCGGATGAACGCCGTCTGCAAGTGGAACTACGACCCGCGCGGCGGGGGACTCCCCGACGACCTCTACGCCGAACTCGGCGTCCCCGACCTGCGCGACAAACTCCCCGGCCGGATCGTCCCGGTCGGCGAGGCCGTCGCCCCGGTCCAGCGCTCCGCCCGCGACGCCCTCGGCCTCACCGGGCCCGCCGTGGTCTGCGCCGGCGGCATCGACGCCCATCTCTCCCTGCTCGCCGTCGGCGGCTCCCGCCCCGGCCGGGTCTCGGTCGTCTCCGGAACCTCCACCGCCTTCGTCACCGAGATCGACGAACCCGTGTACCCGCCCACCGTCTGGGGCCCCTACCCGGACGCCCTCAACGCGGGCCGCTGGCTCATCGAGGGCGGCCAGGTCACCTCGGGCTCCGTCCTCACCTGGGCGGGCGAACAGCTCCTCGGCCGGCCCCGGGCGGAGCTGCCCGCCCTGATCGACGAGGCCGCCGCGCTCACCCCCGGCGCCCACGGCCTCCTGGTCCTCGACTACTTCATGGGCAACCGCACCCCGCTCCGCGACCCCCGGCTCCGCGGCGCCGTCCTCGGACTCACCCTCGGCAGCCGCCCCGCCGAGGTCTACCGGGCCGCCGTCGAGGGCGTCGCCTACGGCACCCGGCAGGTCCTCGAATCCTTCGTCGAGGGCGCGGTCCCGGTCGACGAGGTCTTCGTCTCCGGCGGCATCCGCCACAACCCGCTCTGGCTGCGCACCACCGCCGACGTCCTCGGCCGCCCGCTCCGGCTGGTCGCCGAGGACAACCTGACCCTGCGGGCCTGCGCCGTCACCGCCGCCACCGGCTCGGGACAGGCCGCCTCGCTCACCGAGGCCGCCGCCGGGTTCGCCCCCACGGTCCGCGTGGTCGAACCCGACCCCACCCACCGGGACGCCCTCGACCAGGGGTACGCGGAGTACCGCGCCGCCACCGAGGCCACCCGTGCCATCGCCCACCGGCTCACCGCGCGGGCCGGCCTGCCGCACTGACCAGGCCGGCGGCACCGGCGGCACCGGTCGCACCCGCCGCACCCGCCCGGCATCGGACAAGGAGGTCCGGATGACCAACCCCGAGGACGAGGCCCTGCTCTACCAGGTCGCCTCCCTGTACTACGAACAGAACCGCACCCAGGGCCAGATCGGCGACGAACTGCACTTCACCCGCTGGAAGGTCGGCCGGCTGCTCGCCGAGGCGCGCGAGGCCGGCATCGTACGGATCGAGGTGGTCCACCCCAAGGCCCGGATGCGCGGCCTGGAGGAGCGGCTGCGGGAGGTCTTCGGGCTCCGCGACGCCGTCGTGGTCGCCGCCGACCGTACGGACGACGACGAACGGCTGCGCGCCCGGGTCGCCGAGGCCGGCGCCGACTACCTCGCCCGGCTCCACCCGGCCCCGCGCCAGCTCGGCGTCTCCTGGGGCCGCACCCTCGATCTGCTCGCCGCCGGACTCCACCCCGGCTGGGCCGACGGCGTCCACGTCGTCCAGATCAACGGCGGGGTCAGCCGCTCCCGCACCCCCACCTCCGCCCAGGACATGGCGGGCCGGATCGCCCACCTCGCCGGCGGCACCCTCAGCGTGCTGCCCGTCCCGTCCATCGTGGAACAGGAGGCCACCCGGCGGCTCCTGGAGGAGGACAGCGCGGTCGCCGACGTCCTCGCCCAGGCCGCCGCCGCCGACACCGTCCTCTTCAGCCCGGGCTCCCTCGGCGCCGACTCCGTCCTGGTCGACTCCGGCTACCTCACCGCGGACGACCTCACCGCCCTCGCCGCGGCCGGGGCCGTCGGCGATGTCGCCGGCCGCTTCATCGACGCGGACGGCGCCATCGTCGACCGGCCGCTCGACGACCGCACCCTCGGACTGCCCCTGGAGCACCTGCGCCACGCCTCCGTCTCGGTGGCCGTCGTCTCCGGCGGCGCCAAACACGCGGTGTGCTCGGCCGTCGTCACCAGCGGCCTCTGCAACACCCTCGTCACCGACCATCACACCGCCTCCCACCTGCTCAACCCGCACCAGTGCGAGGACCTGTGACCACCCGGAGCAGGAGCGGCCGGAGCAGCAGAGGAGGGGCCATGGGCCCGCACCACCCCGCACCACCGGACCCCGCCGTCGACCCTGCCTCCGGCCCCGACTCCGCCGTCGGCCCCGGTCCCGCCCCCGGCACCCCGCGTCTCGCCATGCGCGGCATCGTCAAACGCTTCCCCGGCACCCTCGCCAACGACGGCGCCGAACTCGTCGTACGCGCCGGGGAGACCCACTGCCTGCTCGGCGAGAACGGCGCCGGCAAGTCCACCCTGATGAAGATCCTCGCCGGCTCCTTCCCGCCCGACGAGGGCGAGATCCTCCTCGACGGCCGGCCCGTCACCCTCGCGGGCCCCGGCGCCGGACTCGCCGCCGGGATCGCCGTGATCTACCAGGAACTCGACCTCGTCCCCGATCTGACGGTCGCCCAGAACCTGCTGCTCGGCCGCGCCCCGGCGCGCGGCCCCTTTGTCCGCCGCGCGGAGCGCGCCGAACTCGCCCGCGCCGCCGTGGCCCGGGTCGGCGGGAAGTTCAGCGTCCACACCCCCGTACGCGAGCTGCCCATCGCCGACCAGCAGCTCACCGCGATCGCCCGCGCCCTCACCGCGGACGCCCGCCTCATCGTCATGGACGAGCCCTCCGCCACCCTCGGCGAACACGACCTGAGCACCGTCTTCGAGGTCATCCGCTCGCTCACCGCCCAGGGCCGCTCCGTCATCTACATCTCGCACCGCCTCGACGAGGTGATGGAGATCGGCGACCGGGCCACCGTCCTCCGCGACGGCCGTACGGTCGCCGTCCGCGACCTCGCCACCACCACGCCCGGCCAACTCGTCGCGGACATGATCGGGGAGAGCCGCGCGCTCGCCCCGGACACCACACGGCCCCGGCCCACCGGCCCGCCCCTGCTGGAGATCGGCTCCGTCCACCGCCCCGGACTCATCGACATCACCGGGATCGACGTACGGGCCGGGGAGATCGTCGGACTCGCCGGGCTCGGCGGCGCCGGCCGCACCACCCTCCTCAAGACCCTCTTCGGCGACGGTGCCGCCACCGCCCGGGTCACCCTGGACGGCACCGAGGTACGGCTGAACAGCCCGGCCGCCGCGGTACGGGCCGGACTCGCCCTCGTCCCCGAGAGCCGCAAGGAACAGGGGCTGATGCCGGGGCTCTCCGTCGCCCGCAACGCCGCCGTCACCGCGCTCGGCCGGCCGCCCTGGCTCGCCCCGCGCCGCCTCGGCCGGCGCCTCTCCGCCCCCGTACTCGAAGGACTCGGCGTCCGGCACGCCTCGCCGGACCAGCCCGTCGGCAAGCTCTCCGGCGGCAACCAGCAGAAGGTCGTCCTCGCCAAGTGGATCACCAAGGGCGGGGTACGGGTCCTCCTCCTCGACGAGCCCACCCGGGGCCTGGACGTCGGTGCCAAGGCCGACCTCTACCGCCAGGTCCGCCACCTCGCCGACGAGGGCGTGGCCGTCCTGCTGGCCAGCAGCGAACTGGGCGAACTCACCGCCCACGCCGACCGGGTGTGGGTGCTGCACGAAGGCCGCAACGTGGCCTGCTTCGACCCCCGCACCACCGAAGAGGCCACCATCGCGCACACCGTCATCACCGGCACACCGCCCACCCCGACCCCGGACGCCGCCGGCACCGGAGCACCCGGCACCGGAGCGACACCCCCTGGAGCACCCTCATGACCACACCCACCACGGCGGTCGAGCCGTCCCCGGCCCCCGGCGACCGGAGCCCGCGCACCGCCTCCCCCCGGCGCAGGGGCGCCGACCTCGTCGTCCGCTTCAACCTGGTCCTGGTCTTCCTGGCGCTCTGCGCGGTGGCGAGCCTCCTCGCCCCCGAGTTCCTGACCACCCGTAACCTCTCCAACCTCCTCCAGCAGTCCGCGCTCACCGGAATCGTCGCCGTCGGCATGACCCTGGTCGTCCTCACCGCCGGGATCGACCTCTCGGTGGGGAGCGTCGCCGCCTTCGGCGGGATGACCGTCGCCCTCCTGATCGACCAGGACATCAACGTCCTGCTCGCGATCGCCCTCAGCCTCGCCGCGGGCGCCCTCTTCGGCGCGGTCATGGGCGGACTCTCCGCCTATCTCTCGCTGCCCGCCTTCATGACCACCCTCGCCGGGCTCACCGCCATCCGGGGCCTCACCTATCTGCTCACCGACGGCGAACCGGCCGGCGGCGACCTCCCGCACTCCTTCCAGCTCCTCGGCGGCGGCTTCATCGGCTATGTGCCGATCGTCGGCCTGATCTTCGTGGCCGTCACCGTCGCCGCCGGACTGGTGCTGCGCGGCACCACCTTCGGTGAGTACATCTACGCCGTCGGCAGCAACAAGGAGGCGGCCCGCCTCTCCGGACTCCCGGTACGCGGCGTGATCACCGCCGTCTTCGCCATCTCCGGCGGACTCGCCGCCCTCGCCGGGGTGCTGCTCACCTCCCGGCTCACCATCGGCCAGCCCACCGCCTTCAACGGCCTCGAACTCGACGCCATCGCCGCCGTCGTCCTCGGCGGCACCAACCTCTTCGGCGGGCGCGGCGGCGTACTGGGCACCTTCGTCGCCGTGCTCCTCCTCTCCGTCCTGCGCAACCTCTGCAATCTGATGGGCCTCGGCTCGTTCTTCCAGATGGTCGTCACCGGGCTGATCCTCGTGGTGGCGCTCGTCCTCAACATGCTCATCGAGAAGCGGGGCTCCCGTGCCTGACACCGCCACCGCGCCCGCCACCACCGCGCCCGCCACGACCGTGCCCGCCACCACCGGCACCACCCCCGGCAACGCCGCGCTGCGCTCCCTGCTGTATGGGCTGCCCGGTGTCGACGAGGCCGGGGTGCACGCCCGCGTCGCCGACCTGGCCACCCGTTCCGTCAAGACCACCGCCAAGGCGCACGCCATCGACCTCGCCATCCGGATGGTCGACCTGACCACCCTGGAGGGCGCCGACACCCCCGGCAAGGTACGGGCCCTGGCCGCCAAGGCCCGGCTGCCCGACGCCGCCGACCGCACCGTGCCCCCGGTGGCCGCCGTCTGTGTCCACCCCGACCTCGTCCCCGCCGCCGTCGCCGCCCTGGCCGGCACCCCGGTCGCCGTCGCCTCCGTCGCCACCTCCTTCCCGGCCGGCCGCGCCCCGCTGGAGGCCCGGCTCCTCGACACCCGGCATGCCGTCGCCGCCGGGGCGGACGAGATCGACATGGTCATCGACCGGGGCGCCTTCCTCGCCGGGGACTTCCGCAAGGTGTACGAGGAGATCGCCGCCGTCAAGGAGGTCTGTGCCACGGCGGGCGCCGTCCCCGCCCATCTCAAGGTGATCCTGGAGACCGGCGAACTCGCCTCCTACGACGATGTACGCCGTGCCTCCTGGCTCGCGCTGCACGCCGGGGCCGACTTCATCAAGACCTCCACCGGCAAGATCACCCCGGCCGCCACCCCCGCCGTCACCCTCGTCATGCTCCAGGCGGTCCGCGACTTCCGCGCCGCGACCGGGCGGGCGGCCGGCGTGAAACCGGCCGGCGGCATCCGCACCACCAAGGACGCCCTGCGCAACCTCGTGATGGTCCAGGAGACCGCGGGCCCCGAGTGGCTCGACCCGGCCCGGTTCCGTATCGGCGCCTCCAGCCTCCTCAACGACCTGCTGATGCAGCGGGCGAAGCTGACGACGGGCACCTACCCCGGCCCCGACCACTACTCCGCCGACTGACGCGGACCGAAAGGCACCCGCCACCCATGACCGACACCACTGGAACCGACGACACCACAAGCACCACGAGCACTACCGGCACCACAGACACCACCGCCCCCGGCGGCTTCCCGTACGCGCCCGCGCCCGAGTCCCGGGCCGTCGTCCGCCTCCGGAGCGCCTACGGACTCTTCGTCGACGGGGAGTTCACCGAACCCGGCGGACAGACGCTCACCACCGTCAACCCGGCCGACGAGGAACCCCTCGCCGAGGTGACCACCGCCACCGAGGCCGACCTGGACCGCGCCGTCGCCGCCGCCCGCCGCGCCTTCGACGGCGTCTGGTCCAGGACCACCCCCGCCGAACGCGGCAAGTACCTCTACCGGATCAGCCGGATCATCCAGGACCGCGCCCGGGAACTCGCCGTCCTGGAATCCCTCGACAACGGCAAGCCCGTCAAGGAGACCCGGGACGTCGACATCCCGCTCGCCGCCGCCCACTTCTTCTACTACGCGGGGTGGGCCGACAAGTTGCCCTTCGCCCTGCCGGGCGTCCCCAGCCCCCGCCCGGTGGGCGTCGCCGCCCAGGTCATCCCGTGGAACTTTCCCCTGCTCATGCTCGCCTGGAAGATCGCCCCCGCGCTCGCCGCCGGGAACACGGTGGTCCTCAAGCCCGCCGAGACCACCCCGCTGACCGCCCTCGTCTTCGCCGAGATCTGCCAACAGGCCGAACTCCCGCCCGGCGTCGTCAACATCGTCACCGGCGCGGGCGCCACCGGCCGCGCCCTCGTCGCCCACCCCGGCGTGGACAAGGTCGCGTTCACCGGCTCCACCGGCGTCGGCCGCGAGATCGCCCGTACGGTCGCCGGCACCCCCAAGCGGCTCACCCTCGAACTCGGCGGCAAGGGCGCCAACATCGTCTACGCGGACGCCGCGCTCGACCAGGCCGTCGAGGGGATCGTCACCGGGATCTTCTTCAACCAGGGGCATGTCTGCTGCGCCGGCTCCCGGCTGCTGGTCCAGGAGTCCGTCGCCGAGGAGGTGCTGCACCGGCTCAAGGAGCGGGTCGCCCTGCTCAGGCTCGGCGATCCACTGGACAAGAACACCGACATCGGCGCCGTCAACTCCGCCGCCCAGCTCGCCCGGATCCAGGAGCTCGCCCGGGCCGGCCGCGCGGAGGGCGGCGAGGAGTGGTCCCCGCCCTGCCGACTGCCCGACCGGGGCTACTGGTTCGCCCCGACCGTCTTCACCGGGATCACCCAGGCCCACCGGATCGCCCGCGAGGAGATCTTCGGCCCGGTCCTCTCCGTCCTGACCTTCCGCACCCCCGAAGAGGCCGTCGAGAAGGCGAACAACACCCCCTACGGACTCTCCGCCGGGGTGTGGACGGAGAAGGGCAGCAAGATGCTCTGGACCACGGCCCGGCTGCGCGCCGGGGTGATCTGGTCCAACACCTTCAACAAATTCGACCCCGCCAGCCCCTTCGGCGGCTACCGCGAGTCCGGCTACGGACGCGAGGGCGGACGGCACGGACTGGAGGCCTACCTCAATGCCTGACCCCGCAGCACCCGCACCCGTACCGGAAACCGCGCCCGCACCGGAAACCGCACCCGACAAAGAAACCGCACCCGACAAGGAAGCCGCACCCGACAAAGAAACCGCGTCCGCGCACCCGCCAGCGCGGCTGCCGGTGCGCAAGACCTACAAGCTCTACGTGGGCGGCGCCTTCCCCCGCTCCGAGTCCGGCAGGAGCACCCCCGTGACCTCAGCCGACGGACGCCGTCTCGCCCATGCCGCGCTGGCCTCCCGCAAGGACGCCCGGGACGCCGTCGTCGCCGCCCGCGCCGCCTTCCGGCCCTGGGCCGCCCGTACCGCGTACCTCCGGGGCCAGATCCTCTACCGGGTCGCCGAGATGATGGAGGGCCGCCGCGCCCACTTCGTCCAGGACCTCCTCGACGCCGGGGGCGCCGAGGGCACCGGCCGCGCCGAGGCCGAACGGAGCGTCGACGCGGCCGTCGACCGCTGGGTCCACTACGCGGGGTGGACCGACAAGATCGCCCAGGTGCTCGCCGCCGGCAACCCGGTCGCCGGCCCGTACGACAACCACTCGTCCCCCGAACCCACCGGCGTCGTCGCCGTCCTCGCCCCGCGGGAGGCACCGCTGCTCGGCCTCGTCTCCGTCCTCGCCCCGGTGCTCGCCGCCGGGAACACCGCGGTCGTCGTCGCGAGCGAACGCGCCCCGCTCCCCGCCGTCACCCTCGCCGAGGCACTGGCCACCGCCGATCTGCCCGCCGGAGTCGTCAACATCCTCACCGGACGTACGGCCGAACTCGCCCCGGTGCTCGCCGCGCACGGCGATGTGAACGCCCTCGACCTCGCCGGGGCGGGCCCCCTCGCCGCCGAACTGGAGAGCGCGGCCGCCGCCACCCTCACCCGGGTGGTACGCCCCGACCCGGCCCCCGACTGGGATGCGCCGCCGCCGGGACTCGCCAGGATCACCCCGTTCCTGGAGACGAAGACCGTCTGGCACTCCGTGGGCCGGTAGGGAGGGCGGCGGAGCCAAGGGTCTGACGCAGCTCTGTCGAAGCGCTTCGATCCGACTATGGACAGGTCATAGCCGTGCGAACTACTCTCGAAGACGGCATGGTCGAAGCGCTTCGCCCCGGCCTCGCCATCACGCAGGACCGCCTTGGAGAGCTGAATGGTCACCCTCGCCGATGTCGCTCATCATGCCGGAGTCTCCGCCAGCACGGTGAGCTATGTCCTCAGCGGCAAGCGGTCCATCTCCGCCACCACCCGCGAGCGCGTCGAGCGGAGCATCGAACAGCTCGGCTACCACCCCAACGCGGGCGCCCGCGCCCTCGCCAGCAGCCGCTCCAACATCATCGCGCTGATGATGCCGCTCCGCACCGACATGTATGTGCCGGTGATGATGGAGATCGCCCTCGCCGTCGCCACCACGGCCCGCACCTTCGGGTACGACGTCCTCCTGCTCACCGGCGAGGAGGGCCCGGCCGCCGTCCGCCGCGTCGAGGGCAGCGCCCTCGCCGACGCGATGATCCTGATGGACGTGGAGCTGCACGACGACCGGCTGCCGCCGCTGCGCGCGACCCACCGCCCCGCCGTCCTCATCGGACTCCCCGCCGACACCGCCGGACTGAGCTGCGTGGACCTCGACTTCGCCGCCGCCGGTGCCCGGTGCGCCGAGCATCTGGCCGAGCTCGGCCACCGGGAGATCGCCGTCATCGGCGAGGGCCCCGGCGTCTACGAACGGCTCACCGGCTTCGCCGAGCGCACCCTCAGCGGGGTGCGGGAGCGCAGCCGGGAGCTGGGGCTGCGGGTGCTCCACCGGCCCTGCGAGGGGAGTTACGCGGCGGTCTCCGCCACCGTCGGCCGGATCTTCGACGAACGCCCCGGCACCACCGCCTTCATCGTGCAGAACGAGGCGGCCACCGATCCGCTCCTCGCCCTGCTGCGCCAGCAGCGCCGCGCGGTCCCCGAGGACGTCTCGGTGGTCGCCATCTGCCCCGACCAGGTCGCCGTGCACGCCTCGGTGCCGCTCACCTCCGTCGCCGTGCCCGCGCAGGAGATGGGGCGGCGCGCGGTCGAGCAGGTCGTCGCCAAGCTCGCCGGCCGCGGCACCGACGAAGTGGTGCTCATCCGGCCGGAGCTGACCGTACGGGAGAGCGCGGGCCCCCGGGCGGCACCGCCCGGGAACCCGCTCTGAGCAACGGAACAGACGGGCCGTCAGCTACTGCTGACCGAGAAGCTGTTCGTGACGAAGTCCAGACCGCCGGAGGACGAGGTGATCTCGTACCCGAACTGGACGTCACCGACGGTCACATTCCCCCACCACCCCTTGGTGTCCTTGATCCACTTGAGGATCGGCAGGATGTCGACCGTCCCGGAGGTGGAGTTCGAGGTGCGCAGGAACGAGAAGACCTGGTTGGAGCCGTTCGACCCCTTGTAGACGTTCCAGGTGTGCCCGCCGAGGGTGAGCGTGCCCTGCGAGGTGCCCAACGGGCCCACCGGTCCGGTGTAGTTCACCCAGAGCATGACCTCGTAGTTGTAGTTGGTGTCCCAGATGTCGTACGACGTGTTGTACGCGCCCGACGACGGCACCGTGACGTTGTAGGAACTCCGCAGCGAGGAGAGCGAGTCGACCGACCTGCCGACCACCTTCTTGGCGTTGGGGTACGACTTGATGCCGCCGGTGTTGGGGTGGTTGGCCCAGACTCCCCAGTTGGACGAGGAGTTGACCCAGATGGTCTGGGAGCCTGCGCCCGAGCCCCAGATGTTGTTGTACAGCGTGTAGTTGTCGGAGGTGGTGTAGTTGCCCCACTGTTCCGACGAGGACCAGATCGCCGCCTGCGCGGGGGCGGCGGCGAAGCCGACGAGCGCGAAGAACGCGACCACGGGTGCGAGCAGCAGCCGTTTCCAGGTACGTGGTGCCATGGCGTCCCTCCATGGGTGGGGGAGTACCGCGACCCCGGGGCGGGGCCGCGGGCCGTGCTCCTTCTCTGCCGGCAGTCGCCTGCCGGAGGTCACTCCGGGAGCGGGCGCAGGACGGCGACCCCGAAGCGGGCCAGCTCGACCGCGCCGGCCACCGGCCGGTCTTCGAGGAGTTCGTGGTGGCGTCCGGGGAGCGGGACGGTGACCGTCGCCCGCCCGTGGTTGAGGAGGAAGAGCAGCCCGCCCCGGCGGACCGCCTCCACCCCCTCGGGCGCCCCCGCCACCGTCGGCGCGGCCCCCGCCTCCCCGGCGATCCGGGCCAGCAGCGCGCGCAGCTCAGCGGGGTCGGGAAGCGTCGAGACGTACCAGGCGCGGCCGTTGCGGACCACGGCCGGCAGCCCGGCGAGTTCGCCGTCGCGGTACGAGGCGACCGCCTCCCCGGTCGACAGCTCCAGCTCCTCCGACCAGAGCCGGCCCCGGAACCCGTCGCACGCCACGCTCTCGTCCGGCTCCAGCGGCCACCACTCGTGGAGCGTGCCGATGCCCAGCAGCGCACGGAGCCGGGCGTCCATCCCGCCCTCGCGCACCCGGTCGTCCCGGTCGGCGATCCCGGTGAGGAAGCCGCACACCAGGGTGCCGCCGCCCGCGACATAGCCGGTCAGGTTCTCGATCGCGGCGTCGTCCAGCAGATAGAGATGGGGGAGGACCACCAGCCGGTAGCCGCTCAGATCGTGGTCGGGCCGGGCGAACGCGGTGGGCAGGTTCGACTCCCACAGGGCGCGGTGCCAGGCCTGTACGAGCTCCGCGTGGTCCAGGTGCGCGGAGAGCCGGCCGTCCTGCTGGTCGGCCCACCAGGAGTCCCAGTCGTGCAGCACCGCGATCTCCGCCGGGACCTGGGTGCCCGCCACCTCCGGTCCCAGCAGGACGAGTTCGGCGCCGATCCGTACCGTCTCGCGGAAGACCCGGCCCTCCTCGCCCGCGTGCGGGACCATCCCCGAGTGGAACTTCTCGGCGCCCTGCCGGGAGGCCCGCCACTGGAAGTAGCAGATGGCGTCGGCGCCCCGGGCCACGGACTGGAGCGACCAGAGCCGGTTGAGCCCGTACGGCTTGGGGTGGTTGACGCCCCGCCAGTTGACCGCGCCCGCCGCCTGCTCCATCACCATCCAGGGCCCCTTCGCCTGCGACCGGGTCATGTCGCCGACGAGCGCGTTGAGCTGACCCCCCTGCGGGTCCCTGGGGTCCGGGTAGACGTCGACCGACACGGCGTCCTCGTGCTCCGCCCAGGCCCAGGCGTCCTGGCCGATCCAGAGCGGCATGAAGTTGGTGGTGACCGGGGTCCGCGGGGAGTGGCGCCGGACGATGTCCCGCTCGGCCAGATAGCACTCCAGCAGCGCGTCCGAGGTGAAGCGCCGGAAGTCCAGGGCCTGCCCGGGGTTCCGCATGTACTGGGCGCGCCGGGGCGGGATGATCTCCTCCCAGGAGTCGTAGCGCTGGCTCCAGAAGGCCGTGCCCCACGCCTCGTTGAGCGTCGCCAGGTCGCCGTACCGGTCGCGCAGCCAGACGCGGAAGTGCCGGGCCGTCGCGTCGCACCAGCAGTGGGTGCAGTACTCGTTGTTGATATGCCACATGCGGAGCGCCGGATGGTCCGCGTACCGCGCCGCCAGGTCCTCGGTGAGCGCGGCGGCGTATCCCCGGTAGACCGGGGAGCTGGGGCAGAAGTGCTGGCGCGAGCCCCACCACACCACCCGGCCGTCCTCGTCGCGCGGCAGGGTCTCCGGGTGGCGGGCGCCGAGCCAGGGCGGCGGGGAGGCGGTCGGGGTGGCCAGGACCACCCCGATCCCGTTGCTGTCCATCAGCTCCATCAGCCGGTCCAGCCAGCCGAACTCCCTTGCCCCGGGCCGGGGTTCGATGGTGGCCCAGGAGAAGACCCCGAGGGTCACCGAGGAGACCCCGGCCCGCTTCATCAGCCGTACGTCCTCGGCCCAGGTCTCCTCGGGCCACTGCTCCGGGTTGTAGTCGCCGCCGAAGAGGATCCGGCCCCGGGTGGCGTCGTCGAGCGAGGGCATCAGGCGGGGTCTCCGTACTGGACGCCCCGGCCGTTGGTGCCGAGGTAGACGCGGCCGTGGAGCCGGGGATCGCCGGTGATGGTCTCGCCGGTCCACCCCCACTGGTGCGCGTCGTCGTTGATCCGGGTCCAGGACGCCCCGGTGTCGTCGGAGCGGTACACCCCGATGAAGTCCTCGGTGGCGCCGGTCTGGAAGACCGCCGGATAGGCGGCGCCCGGCGCCTCCTTGCCGAAGCCGAGGGCGTACGAGCCCCAGCAGCTCGGCACCTTGGTGAAGGAGGTGCCCCCGTCGGTGGACCGGTAGAGGCCGTTCCACTTGGCCGAGAGCCAGAGGTCGCCGGAGCGTCCCGGCGCCGCCGCGATCCGGAACTGGACATCCCCGGCGGGCAGCCCGGACGCCCCGCGCGCGAAGGTCGCCCCGCCGTCCGTGGAGCGCAGGACGGCGCCGCCTTCGGTGTCGTACGCGTAGAAGATCCGGGGGTTCACCGGGTCGGCGACCGGCTCGGCGCCCCGGGGGAAGGTGGCGATCTCGGTCCAGCTCGCACCGTTGTCGGTGGAGCGGAAACCGGGGTGCCTGGTCCCGTCCCAGTGGACGAACGACCAGATCAGCAGCGCCCCGTCGGCGCTCACCGCGACCGGCCCCGGCGCGTCCTTCGCGATCGCCGGCTGGGCCGCGAACGGGGCCCAGCTCTGCCCGCCGTCGTTCGAGAACGCCCCGTTGCCCGCGTCGCCCCAGCCGGTCCGCACCACGTACGAGGGCTTCAGCGCGGCCTGGGCGAGCCCGGTGGCACTGCCGAAGACCGGGTTCGCTGCCATGCCCCGGGAGGGCGAGGCGGTCAGCGAGTCGTGGTACATCACCCCGATGTCGCCGAGCGCGCTGAGCAGCGGCGCCGAACCGGCCGGCGGCGAGATCACCTTGCGGACGGCGGACTCCTCCAGCCCCCGGATCTCCGGCGCCCAGCGGACCAGGTCGCGCGTGCCGTACAGGGTCGCCCCGGTCCCGTACACCAGATGCCGCGAGTCGTACGGGTCGAGCGCGACCGCCTGGATCCACCAGCCGAACTTGGGCGCGGAGCCGCCCCACCGCAGATAGGGCGTCTCGGTCACGTCCAGGACCGCCGTCTCCTTGAGCGAGGTCCAGCTCCGTCCGGAGTCGGTGGAGCGGTACAGGGTGTCGACCGGGCCCCAGCGGTTGTTGGTGGAGACGACGACCGTGCCGGGGACCCGGGGGTCGACCGCGACCCCGCCGTACCCGAAGGGATCGCCCCCGCCGGGCCGGACCGGGGTCACCTCCGTCCAGGCGCCGGTGGCGGTGGTGAGCCGGTGGACCGACCCCTCGCTCTGGTTGTTGGGCCCCGGGGTGTTGGCGTAGGTCACGTACAGGGCGTCGGCCCCGGCGTCGTACGCCGCCCGCACCGGCACCTGGGCGGCCGGGCCCGAGGGCCGTCCCGGCACCGCCTCCCAGCTCACCCCGTCGCTCGTACGGTAGAGGCCGCCGCCCCCGTCGCCCCACCCCGCGTACACCGTCCGCCCCGCCGCCACCAGCAGCGTGATGCCCTGCCCGGAGGGGTTCGGGGCGGCCGGGAAGGGCGCGGCGGACCAGGTGGCGCCCCGGTCGGTGGAGGTGAGCAGCCCGTCGTGCCGGGTCCCCAGATAGAGGGTGTCGCTGTTCAGCGGCGAGACGAGCAGCCGCTCGCCGGTGCCGCGCCCGTCCTCGTTGGCGCCGAGCCGGACGCCGAGATCGGTGCGGCTCCAGGTGGCGCCCCGGTCGGCGGAGCGGAGCACGGCCCCGTGGGAGGCCCAGGACTGGGTGTAGGCGCCGAGCGCCAGATAGACCCGGTCGGGGTGGTACGGGTCGACGGCGAGCGCCTCGACGCCGAGCAGGTTGTAGTCGTCCCAGCCGAGGTGGTCGGTGAGCGCGGTCCAGGCTGCGGTCGCCTCGTCCCAGCGGTAGGCGCCGCCGATGTCGGTCCGCGCGTACGCCAGCCCCCGGACCGCCGGGTGGAAGAGCACCCCGGTGACGAACCCGGTCCCGCCGATGGCCGCCGTACGCCACCGGTACGCCTGCGCGGCGGCCGGCGCCGCCGCCCCGGCCGGGGAGGCCCCGGGGGCGGGCCGGGGCGCGGCGCTCGCCGCGCCCGTACCGGCCGTCGCTGCCAGGGCGAGCGCGGCCGCTGCGCCGGACGCGGTGGCGAGCACGGTACGTCTGCTCTGACCCTGCTGCGGCTCGGACATGACATCACCTTCCGTCGGTGGGGGGTTGCGCGAGCGGCGGTGCGGCGGTGCGGGGGAGTGCGGCGGTGCGGCGTGCGGTGGTACGCGTACGGTCGTACGGGTACGGGCGGGCCCGGTCACCCCTTGACGGCGCCGGTGAGCATGCCCTTCCTGAAGTGCTTCTGGACGAACGGCGAGGCGACGGCGACCGGGAGCAGCGCCAGCACCATCACCGCCATCTGCACGGCGAGCGGCGAGAGCTGCCCGGTCTTGATCTGCTGGCCCAGCCCGGTCGGCGGCTCCTGCTTCTGGACGAGCTGGATCATCACGTTCTGGAGCGGCATCATGTCCTGGTCGCTGAGGTAGAGGGAGGCGTTGAACCAGGCGCTCCAGTAGCCGACCGCGTAGAACAGCGCGATCACCGCGATGACGGCACGCGACAGTGGGATGACGATGCCCCAGAGGATCCGCAGGTCGCCCGCGCCGTCGATGCGCGCGCTGTCCATCAGCTCCGGGGAGATGTTCATGAAGAACGAGCGGAGCACGAGGATGTTGAAGACGCTCACCGCGCTCGGCAGGATCAGCGCGAGATAGCTGTCCGTCAGCCCGAGCGCCTGCACCAGCAGATAGGTGGGGATCAGCCCGGCGCCGAAGAACAGGGTGGCGAGCAGCGTCATCAGGATCCAGCGGTGCCCGAGCGAGTCGGTCCGCACCAGACCGTACGCGCAGAGCACGGAGACCGTCATGCTGAACACGGTGCCCACCAGCGTCACTCCGAGGCTGACCAGGGCGGCGCGCTGCACCTGGCCGCCGCTCAGCAGCTCCTGGTAGGCGATGAACGTGATGTCCCGGGGGATCACCACCAGGCCGCCCGCGTCGCTGATCGTCTCCCGGGAGGAGAGGCTGGTGACCACCACGATCCAGAGCGGGAAGAGGATCGCCAGACAGGCCACGGTCAGCACGGCGGCCTTGCCCGCGAGCCCCGCCCCGGTCGGCTCCTCCTCCCAGACGGGGCGCGGCGGCGCCGCCCAGCGGCCCGCGCCCGGCGGCCGTGCCGTACGCCGCTCGTCGGTGCCGGTGCCGGTGTCGGTGAGGCTCACTTCTTGTACACCCCCTGCTCGCCCATGAGATGGGCGACCTTGTTGGCGGTGAGGACCAGCCCGAGCCCGATGACCCCCTTGACCAGACCGGCCGCCGCCGCGTACCCGAAGTCCTGGTTCCTGATCCCCGTCCACCACACGAAGGTGTCCAGCACTTCCGCCGCATCCCGCCCCACGGCGTCCCGCTGGAGGAGGATCTGCTCGAACCCGACGGTCAGCGCGTCGCCCACCCGGAGCACCAGCAGCAGCGCGATCACCGGGCGCAGGGCGGGCAGCGTGACATGCCACATCCGCCGCCACCGCCCCGCCCCGTCCATCGCCGCCGCCTCGTACAGTTCGTGATTGACGGAGGAGAGCGCGGCGAGGAAGACGATGATGCCCCACCCGGCGTCCTTCCAGACGCCTTCGGCGGTCACCAGGAACTTGAAGATCCCCGGGTCTGTCATCAGGTCGAAGCCCTCGACGCCGTGCTGCCGCAGCGTCTGCGCGATGATGCCCGCGCCGCCGAAGATCTGCTGGAAGACGGTGACCACCAGCACCCACGAGAAGAAGTGCGGCAGATACATCACGGCCTGCGCGATCGCCCGCACCCGGGGTCTGAGCACACTGTTGATGAGCAGGGCCAGTGCGATGGGGACCGGGAAGTAGAGGACGAGCTGGAGGACGAAGAGAACGAGCGTGTTCTGCGCCGCCGCCCAGAACGCGGAGTCCGCGAAGATCCGCTGGAACTGCTCGAAGCCGACCCAGGGGCTCTGGAGCATCGCGGCGAAGCCGTTCTCGCCGAGGTACGGGTCGTAGTCCTGGAAGGCGACGACATTGCCCAGGATCGGGATGTAGTTGAAGACCAGGACCAGCAGCAGCGCCGGCAGGGTCATCAGCAGGAGCGTACGGTCCCTGCGGAGCCTGATCCGCCACCTCCGCGGGGGCCGCTCCGGTCCCCGCCTCTTCCGGCTGCCCGCCTTCCGGTTCCCGGCGCCCCGGCCCGGCGTCCGGGCCCCGGCGTCCGCCCGCGCCCTCGCCACGGGCACCGTCCCGGCGGCTCCGTCCGCCCCCTCGCCGCCGTCCGCCCCGTCGTCCCCGGCGGGCGGCGCGTCCGGCACTGCGCTGTGCGACACCTCGGACTCCTCGCGTCGTACGGTCAGCTCGCGGCCGGACCGGAGTCGTCGAGCAGCTTCGTGTACCAGTCGCGCAGTTGGTCGCCGCCCTGGCTCCGCCACTCGGAGACGGCCTGCTGGACGGCGCCGACCTTCTTCCGGCCCCGGACGATGTCGTCCTCCAACTGCTCGAAGTTGTCCGCCAGGTTGGTCCACCGGTTGGGCTCGGTGATGGTCAGCCCGGAGAACGAGGTCTTCTTGGTGAACGCGCCCATGCGCTGCTGCCACTCCACCATCGCCCGGGTCAGGTCGGCGCGGTCCGGGTGGGCGATGTACGGCGCCGGGTGGCTGGTGTAGTCGAAGGCGCCGACCACATCGGTATTGCCCTGGTCGGTCTTGACCGGCAGCCCGTTCTTCACCGTGTAGTGGGTGCCCTCGACGCCGTACTCGGTGAGCATCCGCTCCTTGGTGCCGTACGGCGCCGCGGTGAAGTTGGAGACCGCCAGCACATCCCTGACCAGTTGCTCCGAGGAGCCCTTGCGGACGAACGCCCAGATGTTGGCGGGCTGCACCGCGTAGAGCCGGGGATCCCCGCCGTCATGGCCGAAGATGTCCATCGCGCCCATCCGGAAGTCCTTTTTGGCGGCCTGCTCCACCGACTTGGCGTACCAGCTCGACAGGTCCTGGTTGTAGATGAGCACCTGCCCGGCCGTGAACCGGTTGCCCGCGTCGCCCTGTGCGGCCCTGGCGTCCGGGTGGACCACCCCGGCCGCGTACAGCTTCCGTGTCCACTCCAGCGCCTCCAGGTACTCGGGCGTCTCGATCCGGTTGACGAGCTTGCCGTCGACCCGGTCCCACCAGAGCGCCTTGTCGCTGCCGGAGAGCACCCCGAACACACTGAACGCGGTCCACTTCATGTCGTCGCAGGCCCAGACCTTCGCCCTGGCACTGGTGATCTCCTTGGCGAGGGCGAGGAACTCGTCGGCGGAGGTGGGGAGTTCGTACCCCTTCTGCTCGAAGATGTCGGCGCGGTAGAAGGGCGCGATGTTCACCACGGGCGAGGCGGGCATCGGGATGCCGCGCAGCGCGCCGCCGAAGAGGGAGCGCTGCCAGGCGTCGGTGGGGATCGCCGCGAGGTTCGGGAAGTCCTTGACCTTGTCGCCGGAGAGATAGGGGCCCAGGTCCTCGAACTTGGCGTTGACGGCGCCGGGGATCTTGCCGGTCAGATTCCACCCGGGCACGATCACCACATCGGGGATGTCGCTGGAGGCGAGCACCGCGCCGAGCTTCTCGTCGTACGTGTTGCCGTCCTGGTTCTGCCAGACGGTACGGACCCCGATCGCCTCGTTCATCGCCCGGTAGTACGCGTTCGAGGAGGCCGGCGGGGTCCCCCAGAACGGGGACATGATCCTGATGCTGCTGCCCTTGCCGAGCTTCGAGGGGACCGAGGCCTTCAGTTCGGCGGTGGCGATGGCGGTGGTGTACCCCGCCGCCGAACCGTTCTTCGACGGGATGTCCGGCGGTACGGTGCTCTGCGCAACGAAGGCCGGCAGCAGCTTCCGCGCCTCCTTGCCGGAGGTCGCGCCCTCCTTCTTCCCGCTCTGCCCGCCGCCGCCGCACGCGGCGAGCAGCGGTGCCCCGCCCGCCACCGCGGCGGCGGCCACCGCCGTGGAGGCGAGGAAGCTTCTCCGGCTGGGAGCGGAGGACGACGTCGGCGTCATTGCGTCAACCCTTCGTGGTGCGCCGGAACACCGGCGGATCCGGGGGGAGCCGGCCGATCGGAAGCGGAGGAGGCTCACGACAGGGCCGTCCCGCGAGTCGACCGAAAAGTGTCGAAGCGCTTCGATGTTGCTGCGAGGTTAAATGAACGCCCCGGGGTCCACAAGAGTCGATCCCAAGATTCCTTGACACTCCGTTCCGCCTCCGCAACAGGACCGTCCCGGGAAGGTGTTACGCCCCCGGGAGAGCCCAGGAGCGATGCCGGAGGACGCCTTGACAGGCGACGGGGAGACTCGGAGCATCGAAGCGCTTCGAAAGGCCTTTCGGGGACCCGTTGGCCGGAGCGCCCGCCCGAGACCGTCCCGCACACCGCCGAGGGGAACCGCCCGTGACGCCCGACCAGCCGCCGTTCCGCGACCCGGAGTCGCCCCGCGCCGCCCGCGTCGCCGACCTCCTCGGCCGGCTCACCACCGAGGAGAAGACCGCCCTGCTCCACCAGTACGCCCCCGCCGTCGAACGGCTGGGCGTCGCCGCCTTCCGCACCGGCCAGGAAGCCCTGCACGGCGTCGCCTGGATGGGGCCCGCGACCGTCTTCCCGCAGGCCGTCGGGCTCGGCGCCACCTGGAACCCGGAGCTGCTGCGCCGGATCGGCGAGGCCGTCTCCACCGAGGCACGCGCCCTGCGCACCCGCGACCCCCGCGTCGGCCTCAACGTGTGGGCCCCCACCGTCAACCTGCTGCGCCACCCCTGGTGGGGGAGGAACGAGGAGGGGTACGCCGAGGACCCGGCCCTCACCGCCGCCCTCGCCGTCGCCTACACGCGCGGACTCCGCGGCGACCACCCGGAGTTCTGGCGGACCGCGCCCGTCCTCAAACACTGGCTCGCCCACAACAACGAGACCCGCCGCGACCTCACCTCCTCCTCCGTCCGCCCCCGGGTGCTCCACGAGTACGATCTGCGGGCCTTCCGCGCCGCCGTCGAGGCGGGCGCCGTCGCCGGGGTCATGCCCGCCTACAACCTGGTCAACGGCCGCCCCAACCATGTCTCGCCGCACCTCGGCGACCATCTGCGGCGGTGGACCGAACAGGAGCTGCTGGTCTGCTCGGACGCGGGCGCGCCCAGCAACCTGGCCGACTCCGAGGCGTACTTCGCCACCCACGAGGAGGCCACGGCGGCGGCGCTGCGCGCGGGCGTCGACAGCTTCACCGACCACGGCGAGGACCCCACCCTCATCACCGCCCGGATCCGGGCGGCCCTGGCGCGCGGGCTGATCGACGAGAACGACCTCGACACGGCGGTACGCCGCCAGCTCACCGTGCGCTTCTCGCTCGGCGAGTTCGACCCCGGCAGCGACCCGTACGCGGAGATCACCCCCGAGAACGGCTGGGACACCCCCGGACACCGGGCGCTCGCCCTGGAAGCCGCCGAACAGGCCGTCGTGCTGCTCAAGAACGACGGGCTGCTGCCACTGGCGCCGGGACAGCGGATCGCGGTGGCCGGACTCCTCGCCGACGAGTGCAAACTCGACTGGTACAGCGGCACCCTGATCCACCGCACCACCCCCCTCGACGGCCTCCGCGAGCGGTTCGGCGCCGACCGGGTCACCTTCACCGAGGGCGTCGACCGGGTACGGCTCCGGGCCACCGCCACCGGCGGCTGGGTCACCGCGCCGGGCCCCGCCGCCCCCGAGCCGGCCGGCACCGGGACCGCCCGTACCGAGACAGCCCGTACCGAGACCCGCGCCGCCGAGGGCGCGCTCGACCCGGCGCTCCTCGCCGGACGGACCGACCTGCCGCCGCTCACCACCACCGGAGCCGAACCGGAGGCGGCCGAACTCGCCCTGGTCGACTGGGGCGGTGGCGTCCTCACCCTGCGCGCCCCCGACGGCCGCTATCTCTCCGTCGCCGAGGACGGCTATGTACGGGCCTCCGCCGACCAGCCGGGCGGCTGGGTCGTCCAGGAGACCTTCCGGCGCGTACCGCATCAGGACGGACACCACCTCCTGCTCCACCTGGGAACCGGCCGGTATGTGGCGGTCGCCGCCGACGGGCTGAAGGTTGCCGACCGGGGCGAGCCCTTCGAGATCGTGACCGTCGAACGCGGCGAGGACGCGGTGGCCCGCGCGGCGGCCGACGCCGACGCGGTGATCGTCGTCGCGGGCAACGACCCGCACATCAACGGCCGCGAGACCGAGGACCGTGACACCCTCGCCCTCCCCGCCCACCAGGACCGGCTCTGGCGCGCCGCCCACGCCGCCAACCCGCGCACCGTCCTCGCCCTGACCTCCGCCTACCCCTACGCCGTCGGGGACGCGGACGCCCTCCTGCCCGCCCTGCTGTGGAGCGCCCACGGCGGCCAGGCGGCGGGCACCGCGCTCGCCCGGACCCTCGCCGGCGACACCGTACCGGCCGGCCGGCTCCCCCAGACCTGGTACGCGGCCGACGCCGACCTGCCGGACCTGCTCGACTACGACATCATCGGCTCCCGGGCCACCTACCTCTACTTCGACGGCACCCCGCTCTACCCCTTCGGCCACGGCCTGTCGTACACGGCCTTCGACTACGACGACCTGACGGTGGAGCTGGTGGACGAGGGGACGGGGGACGAGGCCGGGGGCTCCGAGGGCTCCGAGGGCTCCGGCGGGGTCGTACGGGCGCGCCTCACCGTCACCAACACCGGCCCGTACGACGCCGACGAGGTGGTCCAGCTCTACGGGCGCGAGGCTACGCCCCGCCGGGGGAGCCCGCACCGGCGGCTGCTCGCCCACACCCGGACCCGGGTGGCCGCCGGCGGCTCCCGCACGGTCGAACTCACCGTGCCCGTGGACGCGCTGGGCCATTACGACGTGGCCCACGGCGAGTGGACCGTCCCGGCCGGCATCCAGGTGATCGAGGCCGGGTCCTCCAGCGCCGACCTGCGCTGCTCGGTCCCGCTCGCCGTCGCCGGGCGTCCTGCCCGCCCCCGGCCGGTCCTGAAGAGCGGGGTGGAGGCCGCCGCCTACGACGAGCAGAGCGGCACCGTCCTCGTCGACCGCACCAAGGTCTCCGGCGACGCGGTGACCCCGGCCGACGGGGACCGGGGCGAACTCGTCTTCCACGACTGCGACTTCGGGGCCGGGGTGGCCACCGTCTCGGTCGAGGCGGCGGGCAGCGGCACGGTACGGATCGCCCGCGCCGGTGAGGAGGGCGGCGCCCGCGTCGAGGTCGGGCCGACCGGCGGCCCGTACGTCTATACGACGCTGCGCGCCCCCCTCCCGCTCTCCGGCACCGCCGGTCTCCGGGTCACCCTGGAGGGCCCGGTACGGCTGGCCAGGCTCGGCTTCGGCGACTGACCGCGCCCCCGGGGCCGGTCCGGGGGCCGGTCCGGGGCCGTCCCGTACCGGTCCCGGACCGGACCCGGATCAGATCCCGGCCGGAGCCGGATCAGACCAGGTCGGCGTATTGGCTCCAGCCGCCCGAGCCGATCTTCACCCGGGCCTGGAAGGGCGTGGCGGCGACCCCCGTCCCGGCGTAGAAGTACAGCTCGCCCGCCGCGTTGGCCGCCAGCAGGTCGGGACGGCCGTCCCCGTTCAGGTCCCCGGGCGCCACCAGCTTGGTGTACTGGCTCCAACCGACGCCGCCCACCTGGGTCTTGGGGCCGAACGGGGCGCTCGCGCTGCCCGTACCCGCGTACAGGAAGAGCCCCTCGGAGCTGCGCGCGATCAGGTCGGCGCGGCCGTCCCCGGTGAGGTCACCGGCGCCGACCAGGGTGTCGAACTGCATCCAGCCGCTGCCGCCGACCTGCACCCGCGCCTTCACCGAAAGCCCGTTCCCGCTGCCCGCGTTGAAGAACAGGGCGGTCGAACTCCGCGAGATCAGATCGCTCTTGCCGTCGCCGTCGAGGTCCCCGGGGCCCACGACCAGGTTGTACGCCTTGGAGCCGCCCGCCAGTTGGGGCTTCTCGGCGGCATAGGCGCCGGTGTTGTAGAGCGCCCCGTCGTAGAGGCTGTGCTCGATGAGGTCCGAGATGCCGTTGGCGCGCAGCGACACGGCGTGCGTCAGCCGGGAGTCGGCCGGGTCCCACCCGGTGCCGACCGGGTAGCGGGCGGTGAGCCGCCCCGTGCCGGTCGCCGCGTAGTAGTAGAGGTCCCCGCCGGGCGTCCGGGCGAAGACCCCGCCCTTGCCGAAGTGCGGCGGGTTGCCCGCGCCCGCGAGCTGGGTCACCGGGCCCCAGTAGTCGCCGATGGCCTCACGGGCGCCGAAGGTGCCGGTGCCGGTGCCCTCGTAGAAGTAGAGGGTGCCGTCGTACGAGCGGGCCACCAGGTCGGTGGTGCCGTTGCCGCTCAGGTCCGAGCCGCCCACGATCTGGTTGTACTGGAGCCAGCCGGTCCCGCCGATCTGGACGCGCTCCTTGAACGGGTACCCGGTGACGCTCCCGTTGCCCGGGTAGAGGTAGAGCCCCGTCGCGTTCCGCACCACGAGGTCGGCCAGGCCGTCCCCGTCGAAGTCGTCCACCCCGACGAGCTGGTCGAACTGGCCCCACCCGGCGCCGCCGACCTGGATCCCGGGGCCGAACCCCGTGCCGGTGCCGGGGAAGAGGAAGAGCCCCGCCGCACTCCGCGCCAGCAGATCGGGGTGGCCGTCCCCGTTCAGGTCGCCGGGGACGACCAGCTTGTTGTACGCCTGCCACCCGGTGGAGAGGGTGGTGTACGCGACCATCCCGCCGTCGCTGGTGGCGTCCGCCCCGCTGTGCAGCCGCAGGGCGCCGGTGGGGGAGAGGGTGAGGATGTCGGGCCTGCCGTCGCCGGTGAGGTCCCCGGGCAGGAGGAGATCCTTGACCTCGGCGCTCTCCTCCGGGATCACCTCGGCGCCGCCGGTGCCCCAGTCCACCCACACGGAGCCGTAGTCGGTCCGGTAGGCCAGCTCGCCGTACCCGTTGCCGTTGAAGTCCGAGCGGTTGACCGCCGCGCGCACCGCCGCCCGCGCCGGGCCGGACCCCCGGGCCGTGGCCGAGCCCTCGGCCGGGGCGGGCCCCCGGTCCGGGACGGCGAACGTGGGCCGCTCCGCACGGTCGGGCACCGGCCGGGTGACGGGGGACGAGGGCCCGCCGTCGGGCCCCTCGCCCCCGGCCGCCGAGGCCGGACCGGCCGTCAGGGCGCCGCCGGTGAACGCCAGCGCGCAGGCCAGCGCGGGCAGGGCGATCCGGCGGTGCCACCGGGCCCGGGGTCTCGCGGGAGTGGACATACTGCCTCCATCGGGTGAGGAAACACAGGGAGCACCCGGGAAGCCACGACGGCGCACGGACGCCCCTCCCCAGGTCGTACGTGCAGGTCTATCCGTCAGCCACCCTTCAAGGCAAACGAGTTGTGAAGCCGAGCTGGACGAACGGTGTACGGAACGGGAAGGGCGGGGGCGGACGGCGGTGCCCGGTACGGCGGTACGTCAGCGGGCCCCGCCCGTCAGCGGGCCGCGCCCCGGTGCCGTACATCCACCGCCGTGAGCGCCAGCGCCAGCGGACCGGGTGCCAGGAACGCCAGCGGGAGCATCATGTACCCGCAGAGCACCGCCGCCGCCAGCGCCAGGGCCACCAGCGCGCTGCCGCCCGGGTCCGCCACCGCGTCCCGGGCGGCCAGGGCCACCGCCCCGCGCCAGTCGGTCCCCGACTCGGGGCGCGCGCACGCCCGTACCCCCGTGACCACCGCGCACCCTCCGATCACGCCCGCCGCCACCGCGAACCACCGCGCCCCCGGCAGCCCGGCCCCGGCCAGCGCGAGATCCGCGATCAGCAGCGCCGCCCCGGCCAGCGCCAGGGCGCCCGCGCCGAGATCGCCGGGGCGGAGCCGGCCGCGCAGCACGGTGAGGTACCGCCGGGCGGTGGCCGGCTGGTCCCGCTGGGTGCCGCGCACCACCTCGCAGGCGGTGGAGAGCGCGGCCGGCACGGTGACCAGCGGCAGAGAGACCACCGCCGTCATCACCCCCACGCTCAGCACATCCGCGAAGAGCGTGGTGCGCGGCCCGAAGATCTCGCCCGGCTCCCGGGCCCGCGCCGCGCTCATCCCTTCAGCCCCGAGCTGGCCATGCCCTCCACCAGGAAGCGCTGGAAGGCGAGGAAGAAGAGCACGATCGGCAGCAGCGCGATCACCGACATGGCGAACATCGGCCCGAACGCCGACTGGCTCGACGCGTCCACGAAGGAGCGCAGCGCCAGCGTCAGGGTGAACTTCTCCGGCGAGAAGAGATAGATGAGCTGGGTGAAGAAGTCGTTCCAGGTCCAGATGAAGGTGAAGATCGCCGTGGTGATCAGCGCGGGCCTGATCAGCGGCAGGATGATCGAGAAGAAGCTCCGGTACGGGCCGCAGCCGTCGATCCTGGCCGCCTCCTCCAGCTCGCGCGGCAGCCCGCGCAGGAACTGGACGATGAGGAAGACGAAGAACGCCTCGGTGGCGAGGAACTTCGGCAGGATCAGCGGCCAGTAGGTGTTCACCATCCCGAGCTGGTTGAAGATGATGTACTGCGGGATCAGCACCGCGTGGTGCGGCAGCATGATCGTCGCGATCATGAAGGCGAAGAGCGGCCCCCGGAACCGGAACCGCAGCCGTGCGAACGCGTACGCGGCGAGGGAGCAGGAGAGGACGTTGCCGAGGACCGCGCCGCCCGCTATCAGCAGCGAGTTGGTGAGCATCCGCCCCACGCCGACCCCGTTCACCCCCTCCAGCGCGGTCGTGTAGTTCGACCACTCCAGCCGGCCCGGCAGCAGCCGGAGGCTGGCGATCACCTCGTCGGCCGGCTTGAGCGAGGTCGCCAGCAGCCAGGCCACCGGATAGAGCATCACCAGCAGCACGGCGAGACACCCGGCATGCAGGGCCACCCGCCGCCAGGCGAAGGGCGCACGGGAGGAGCGGGCGGGCGGGGCGGTGCCGGGGGAGACGGGGGCGGGGGAGAGCGGGGACAGGGTGGTCATCGGGCCTCCTCGTCGGCGTAGAAGACCCAGGAACGCGAGGTGCGGAAGAGCACCAGGGTGACGGCGCCGATCGCCAGCAGCAGCACCCACGCCATGGCGGAGGCGTACCCCATGTGCGAGGCGACGAAGCCCCGGTCGTACAGGTACAGCGTGTAGAAGAGCGTGGAGTCCGCGGGGCCGCCCTTCCCGGCGCTCACCGCGAACGCGGGCGTGAAGACCTGGAACGCCTGGATGGTCTGGAGCACCAGGTTGAAGAAGAGGACCGGCGACAGCATCGGCAGCGTGACGGAGAGGAACCGCCGTACCCGGCCCGCCCCGTCCACCGCCGCGGCCTCGTACAGCTCCGCGGGGATCTGCTGGAGCCCGGCGAGGAAGATCACCATCGGGGAGCCGAACTGCCACACCGTCAGCAGCGCCACCGCGAGCAGCGCCCACCCCGGCCGGTTCACCCAGCCGCCGGTCCCCAGCAGGTCGTCGACCGTACCGCCGTCGTTGAAGATCGCCCGCCACACCAGGGCGATCGACATGGAGGCGCCGAGCAGCGACGGCGCGTAGAACGCCGAGCGGTAGAAGCCCTTGCCGCGCCGTACGGACTTGAGCGCCACCGCCACCGCGAGCGCGACCGCCAGTTGGAGCGGTACGGCGAGGACGACATACCCGAGGGTCGCGCCGACCGAGCGCCAGTACCGGGGGTCCTCGGTGAACATCTGCGTGTAGTTGCGCACCCCCACCCAGTGCGGCGGGTTGAACAGGTCGTAGTCGGTGAACGACAGATAGAGCGAGACGGCCATCGGCAGCAGCGTCAGCACGCTCGCGCCCAGCACCCAGGGGGAGAGGAAGACCCAGGCGGCCCCCTCGCGCCGGCGCCGGGCCGGCGGGCCCGCCGCCGGGGTGCCGGCGGCGCGGGCCCGGGGCGCGGGCAGATCGGTGGTGGTCATTTACCTCAGCTCCGCCTTCGCCTCGGTGACGTAGTTCTCGGCCGCCTCACGGGGCGACATCCGCCCGAACGACACCTGGTCGTAGTCGCGGCTGAAGGTGGTCTGGAGCGCGCTGTCCCCCGAGGGCGGGGCCTGCGGGGGAGCCTTGAGCACCTGCTCCACCGACGCCTGGTAGTCGGCGACAGTCCGGTCGAAGTCCTTGAGCTGGGGCACGAGTTCGGTACGGATCGACTCGTTGACCGGGATGCCCCTGCTCGCCCCGAGGATCTTCGCGGCGTCCTTGTCGTTGATCATGAAGTCGACGAGCGAGGCCGCCTCCTCCGGGTGCTCGGTGTGGGCCGAAACCCCCATGAACATCGACGGCTTGAAGTACTGCCCCGGCGTCCCGTCCTCGCCGCCCGGCATCGGCGCGAGCGTCACCCCGTCCGCCACCAGCGCCGTGAAACCGCTCGACGGGGCGTCCCAGTTGAAGTCGGAGAGCGCCGTGCCCCGGCCCAGCGGGGTGTTCTCGACCGAACCGTCGAGCTGGGTGGTCTGCTCGGCGGGGGAGACCACCCCCTCCCGGCGCAGCCCGTCGGCGAAGCTCCACCACCGCTCCAGATCGGCGGCGGTGAACCCCAGCCCGCCGCCCTCCGTGTACAGGGACTTGCCCCGGCCGCGCAGCCACACCTCGAAGCAGTCCTCGCTCTGCCCCGGGTCGACCGAACCGGGCTTCCCGGTCCGCGCCGTCAGCTCCCGCATCGACCGCGCCCACTCCTCCCACGACCAGCCGGCACGCGGCGGCGCCACCCCCGCGGCCCGCCACGCCTTCGCGTCGTACACCACGGCCTCCGTGCCGCGCGCCTGCACCAGCGCGTACTGCACCCCGCCCACCGCCCCGGTGGCGAGCAGCCCCGGGTCGATCTCCTCGGTGCGCACCACCGGCTGGGAGGAGAGGTCCAGCAGGACCCCGCCCGTCGCGTACTGGTCGATCATCCGGTAGTCGAGCTGCATCACATCCGGCGCGTCACCGCCCGCCGCCTGCGTGGCCAGCTTCTGCTTGTACGCGTCGTACCCGGCGAAGGAGGTCTGCACCTCGATCCCCGGGTGCTTCCGCTGGAAGAGCGCCACGGCCTCGTTCGTCCTGGCCGCCCGGTCCGGATTCCCCCACCACGAGTACCGCAGGGTCACCTGGGAGCCACCGCTCGTCCCCCCGGGCCCGCCGCACGCGGTGAGCACCGCGCCGAGCAGGAGCACCATCAGCAGCGCCCCCGCCCTCCTCGGACGCGCCCCCGGTGCCCAGGACCCCGTCGTCCTGTCTCCGCGCATGCGGAACCCACCTCTCCGTCATGTCCCCGCGCCCGCCGGTGAGCGCGGCTCACGCCTCCGGCGCGTGGAGCGTCGTACCGGGCAGCGCGTACTCGTCGCGCCGCCCGCACATCCCGTACCCGCCGAGCCGGCTCGGCGCGCTGTCGTACGCCATGGACCCGGCCAGATACTCCGGCTCCCCGGCCTCCAGCGCGTCGAGCTGCGCCCCGGTCCGCTCGGCCGTCGCCAGCGCCCCGGCCCGCCACAGCTCCCGCCAGTCGGCCACCTTGGGGCGGACCAGCTTGGCGGCGGCCCGCTGGAACTCCCGGTAAGGACCGCTGTCGCCCGCCTCCAGCGCCTCCCGCAGCACCAGATACCCCGCCACCGCGAGATCCCTCCGCCGCCGCGCGGCGCTCTCCACCGCCGGCCCCGAGACGCCCGGCAGCGCCGCCGCCTCGGCGTACCGGTCGGGGTCGGCGAGGATCTCCGGCGGGAAGGTGAAGACCGCGTCACCGGCCTCCGGCAGCCCGCTGTTCTGCATCAGCACCGTGATCCGCAGCCCGCCGCCCTGCACCATCCGGTGGACCGTGCCCGGCGAGAACCAGGCCACGGACCCCGCCTCCAGCGGCGTCTCCCGGTACCCCTCCGGGGTCAGCGTCTGCACCGCGCCCCGGCCGCCGGTCACCACATACGCCTCCGTGCAGACCAGATGGAGATGCGGGCTGCCACCGCACACCCCGTCGGCCGCCTCCCACTCGTAGGCGCTCAGATGGGAGAGGCCGACCGCGCCGGGCAGCGGATGCGGCAGGCTCACCACTCCAGGCTCCCCAGGTGCGTACCGACCCGCTCGCGGTCCCAGGCGCCGTCGGCGACGACCACCCGGTAGCGGTACGCGAAGGACGCGCCCGGATCGAGCGCGAACTCCTCGAAGAACGCCCAGGAGAACGCCACCGTCGGGATCGGCTCGGAGCGGACGAACCAGTGCGAGGCGTGGAGCGCCTTCTCGTTCTCCGGCGCGTGCGCGAAGACCAGCGTCGACCGGGCGTCCACATCGTCGTGCTCGGCGGTGAACGCCAGCCACGGCCCCTGGGTCCCCATCAGGGTCTCCGGCTCCGGCGCGCCCGGCTCCAGCGGGCCGAGGACGGCGCCGCCGGTGAAGTCCCGGGGCCCGCGCCACTGGAGCCCGGTGTACCCGGCCATCTCCCGGCCCGCCGTGGTCGGCGAACCGAAGAGCAGCGGCTCGTCCCGTACGTTGGTCAGCCCGATCGTCCAGTCCAGCGCCCACGCCCCGGCCTCCTCGTCCACCGCGTGGACGGTGATGGAGCGCTCCTCCTTCGCCCACTCGGCGCCGCCGTTCTCCACCCAGGTCAGCTCCTCGGCGAGATGGAACCGGTCCTCCGCCACGGTGACCTCGGGGAACGCGTCGTGGCGCATCGAACCGACCCGCTCGTGGAGCGGCAGATACCCCTCGCCGTGCACATAGGAGTTGCCGCCCCAGAAGTTCTGCCCGGAGAGATGACTCGCCGTCATCTGGAGGCCCTTGTGCCACCGGTGGTCGTTGGGGCGGTAGCCGCTGACCTGGTGGCCCGCCAGGGTGCGCAACGGATGGATATACGGTTTGCGGGCCTCGAAGGGGTCCGGGTCCGGACGGTAGACGTACCGCAGCAGCTCGACGCCGCCGTGGTGGACCGCGAAGTGCTCGCCGTGGGTGTGGGTGACCTGAATCGTCATCGCTGGGGGCTCCAGTCGGGGTGGTCTCCGTGCATGGCCGTGTAGTAGGGGTCTCCGGGCGCGATCCCGCCCGCGAGCACAGGCTGCCCACTGAACGCGGCTTTGTAGAGCGCCGCCGCGAATTCGACGGTGCGCCGCGCGTCGGGGCCGCTGCCCGGCGGCCGGACCCCGGCCTCCCGGGCGTCGAGGAGGGCGCCGAGCTGCGCCGCGTGCGAACTGGGCACATCGGCGGCGGGGGTACGCCACGCCTCGGCGCGCTCCGCCGGGACATGCGGGGCCGGGGTGTAGACCCAGTCGGCGTTCGAGTGCCCGTACAGATGGGTCAGTTCGACGGTGGCGTCGGCGCAGTCGATCCGGATCCGGCTCACCTCGTCCGGCGACAGCACACTGTTGACGACGGTGGCGAGGGCGCCGCTCTCGAACCGCACCAGCGCCGTGGAGACATCCTCGCTCTCCGTCTCGTGGACCAGCCGGGAGGCCATCGCACGGATCTCGCTCCAGCCGCCCAGCAGATGGAGCAGCAGGTCGTACTGGTGGATCCCGTGCCCCATGGTCGGCCCGCCGCCCTCGGTGGACCACCGGCCGCGCCACGGCACCGCGTAGTAGGCGCGGTCCCGGTGCCAGGTGGTCTGGCAGTGCGCCACCAGCGGCGCGCCCAGCTCGCCGCCCGCGATCAGTCCCCGGGCGTGCGCCGCCCCGGAGCCGTACCGGTGCTGGAAGACCACCGAGGCGTACGCGCCGGACTTCTCCTCGGCCGCGGCGATCTCGTCGTACTCGGCGAGGGAGAGACAGAGCGGCTTCTCGCAGAGCACCCAGGCACCGGCCGTGAGCGCCGCGACGGTCTGCTCGCGGTGGAGGGAGGGCGGGGTGCCGATGAGGACCAGGTCCGGGCGGACGGTGGTGAGCATCGTGTCCAGCGAGCCGAACCCCTGGACGGTCATCCCCTGGTCGGCGGCCGTCGCGCGGAACGCGTCCAGCCGGCCGGGGTCCACATCGACCGCGGCGACCAGCTCGACCCGGTCGGCATGGGCCCGCAGAGCGGAGAGATGGCTTCCGGTGACGATCGCGCCCGTCCCGACGACGGCGGCGCGGAGACGGGCGGGGGGCTGGGACATGCGTGCTCCTCCGGGGGGAAGCGATGTTGATTGACGCCGGTGGTGCGGGGTGCCAACCTCGGTCCGTGCAGGTGACGATTCGAGAGGTCGCGAAGGTGGCCGGGGTCTCCCCGTCCACGGTGTCCCGGGCGCTGGCACCCGGGGGAACGGTGAGCGAGGCGACCCGCGAGCGGGTGCGCGCCGCAGCGGAACGGCTCGGCTACCAGCCGAACCCCTCGGCACGCGGCCTGATCACCGGGCGCACCGGCCACCTCGGGCTGATCGTGCCGGATCTGCTCAACCCGTTCTTCGCGGACATCTGCAAGGGCGTGCAGGCCCGGGCGCGCGGCCTCGGCCACGCCGTCTTCGTCAGCGACGCGGAGCGCGACGAGGGCCTGGAGCTGGACGCCATCCGCACCCTCGCCCCCGAGGTCGACGGCATCGTGCTCTGCTCCCCGCACCTCAGCGGCGAGGAACTCGCCTCGCTGCCCGCGCTGACCGCCAAGCCGATCGTGCTGCTCCACCGCAAGGAGCCCGGCTTCGCCAGTGTCACCGCCGACCTGGTGGAGGGCATGGGCGACGCGCTCACCCATCTGCACGCGCTCGGCCACCGCAGGATCGCCTACGTCGGCGGGCCGCGCTCCACCTGGGCGGCGCGCGAACGGGCGGCCGGCATCGAGGCGATGGCCGAGACCGGGAAGGTCGAGATCGTCCAGGTCGGCAGCGTCGCCCCGCACTTCGACGGCGGTATCACCGGCGCCGCCGATGTGGTGCTCGCCAGCGGCGCGACCGCCGTGGTGGCCTTCAACGACATCGTCGCCTTCGGCCTGATCAGCCGCTTCACCGCGCGCGGCGTCCGGGTGCCGCAGGAGATGAGCGTGGTCGGCTGCGACGACATCGCCCTCTCCGGGATGGCCGCCCCGCCGCTCACCACCGTCTCCGTGCCCAAGTCCCACGGCTCGCGCGCCGCGGTCGACCTGCTCTTCCGGATCCTGGGCACCCCGGCCGTGGCGGGGGCGCCGCCGCTCCAGCGGGTCCTGCCGACCCATCTCGTGGTACGGGGCTCGACGGCGGTCGTCGACCGGGGCTGACCTGCGCACGTACGAGCCCTTCGGTCGACGGGGGACGCCTGTCTGCAAACGTTGCCAATCGGTTTCCAACTGGCCGGGAAGTTACGCCCGCCGGAACGGCCCCGTCAATGAAATCTCCCAGATTGGCTGCGACTCGACGGACCTGACGCACCCTTGTCGGTGAGCCGGCCACCATGCAATCGTTGCCGTCGGCATCCCGAGCCGACCGAGCGGAGACCCCCGTGCCGGACCCCGACCACTCCGAGGCCCCCGACGACCCCGCCGCCCCCGAAGCCCCCACCGCGCCCCGCCGCCGCTGCGCCGTCGTGGGGCTGGGGGCGCGGGCCCGGCTCTACACCGAGGCGCTGACGGGCCCGTACGCCGACCGGACCGAACTCGTCGCGTTCTGCGACGTGAACACCCACCGGATGGCCGTCCACAACCGGTGGGTCGCCGCCGACCACCCGGGGCTGCCGCCCGTACCCGCCTACGGCGCCGACGCGTTCGGCACGATGCTCCGCCGCGAACGCGTCGACCTGGTCGTGGTCTGCTCCGTGGACCGCACGCACGACCGGTACATCGTGGCGGCCCTGGAGGCCGGCTGCGATGTCGTCACCGAGAAGCCGATGACGACGGACGCGGAGCGGGCCCGGCGGATCCTGGACGCCCAGCGGCGCACCGGACGCGAGGTCCGGGTGGCGTTCAACTACCGCTACAACCCGGTGCACGCGGCGGTACGGGAGACCCTCGCCGCCGGCGCCATCGGCGAGATCGGCTCCGTCCACTTCGAGTGGCTGCTCGACCTGCGCCACGGCGCCGACTACTTCCGCCGCTGGCACCGCGAGAAGGCCAACTCCGGCGGCCTGCTGGTGCACAAGGCCACCCACCACTTCGACCTGGTCAACTGGTGGCTGGACACCACCCCGCGCACCGTCTTCGCGCAGGGCGGGCTCTTCTTCTACGGCGACGAGAACGGCCGGCGCAGGGGCCTCGACCGGGGGTACGCGCGGGCGCACGGCTCGCCCGCAGCCGAGGGCGACCCCTTCGCGGTCCGGCTCGCCGACTCCGAGGTGCTCACCGCCCTCTACCTGGACGCGGAGGGCGAGGACGGCTACCACCGCGACCAGAACGTCTTCGCGCTCGGGGTCACCATCGAGGACGACATGGCGGTCCTGGTGCGGTACGCCTCCGGGGCGACCATGTCGTACCACCTGACCGCGTACTCCCCCTGGGAGGGGTACCGGATCGCCTTCAACGGCAGCCGGGGCCGGCTGGAACTCCTGGTCGAGGAGTCCACCTGGGCCCGCCCCGCCGCGACCGCCGACGGCGGCGCCGTGCTGCACGGCGCCGCCGTCGGCGACACCGCCGGGCGTACGGAGCTGCTGCTGCGGCCCTTCTGGGAAGAGCCGCGCGAAGTGAAGGTGGTCACCGGCGAGGGCGGCCACGGCGGGGGCGACGCCCGGATGCTCGCCGACCTCTTCGGCCCGCCCGGCGCCACCACCGACACCCTGGGCCGGGCAGCCGACGCCGCCGACGGCGCCCGCTCGCTCGTCACGGGGCTCGCCGCCAACGCCTCCCTCGCTACCGGCGCCCCGGTGGCCACGCGGGAGCTCCTCGACATCTGAGCCGGACACCCTCCGGGCCGTCCCGGCCGCCGTGGCCGAGCCGCCGCCTCCGTCGCGTCCGGGGACCGTACCCACCGCTGTGTGGCCCTCGGGGAGTTTCCGAACGGGAATTAGCGGTAGTGGTTGACCCAGATCAAGGTCCGGCTGTGCCGAGGGCGCTGACGCGGTCCTTGTACTCGCGGCGGGCCCTGCGCTGGGCCGGGACCGCACGGACGCCCTGGGCGCCGCCGAGCGGCTGGCAGCGGTCGAGGAACTGGCGGTGCACAGCGGGGGTGGCGCTGAAGCGCAGGGGTGTAGGCCTGGCCGCGCCGTACGGTCATCCCCTGGTCGAGCGCGGCCTGCTCGGCGGGGTCCAGCTGGGTGGTGCGAAGGAAATCGGCGACCTTGCCGGGCAAATCGAGGGCGACCGGCAGCGCCGGCGCGGGGGCATCCTCCTCAATGGCGGTGTGGTCGGGCAGGAGGTCGGCGACGGCGGCGAGGTCCATGGCGGAGAACGCGCCGTCGTGGCTGCGCAGGGCGAGACGGTCACGGTGCAGGACGTCGAGCACGTCGAGGATGTGCTGGGTGCCGCGTACGAGGAGGAACATCTCGGATATGTGCACGGTGTCGCCCGGTCGCGCATAGGGGAGCAGTTCGCGGAGCTTCGGGCGCTGGAGCGGGTGGAGGCGGCTGGAGGCGCCCGGAGCCTCCTCAAAGACGACCGGGTCCTCGTCCCGGCCTCGGCCAGGACGAGGTTCTGCCGGGCGGTCGACTGCTGGTCGGATTGAACGGGTTCATTGGACCCGTCGTCCACCTGTCGTCAAACGATCGTCTACCGACCGGGTGAGCCGGTCGGCGGACGGGTGGGGAACCTGTAGAGGGGTTCGGTGAAGTGGACAGGCGCCCGGACCAGGCGGGGTTGGGCGGAGGCGGACTGCTGATCCTCAGCTGTCGTGACTTCGCGGTCTGGAAGCCGTGGTCGTGAGCTGATCTCCGAGCGGGCTTCTCCGGTACAGCACATGCCGTCTGTCACGTGTCCGGGTGACGAGTCCCGTGGAGTGCAGGACACGCAGGTGTTGGGAGACAGCGCTTGGGGTGACCCTGAGACGGCGGGCCAGCTCTACGGTGGGCAGCGGCTCTTCCAGGAGGCTGAGTAGTCTGGCTCGGGACGAACCGAGCAGAGATATCAGGGCGGTTGTGTCGACGATCGGCATCTCCGAGCCCCACAGCGTGGCTACTCCCCGGCTGGGATAGACGAGGCTCGGCGGCTCGTCCGGGCTTACGGGGGGCGCGGGCTTGTGTGCGAACACGGACGGCAGGAGCAGCAACCCCCGGCCAGATGCCGCAACCCGATGCCTGCTGATCATCTTGTGGATGTACAGCTCTCCGCCTTGCCAGCGCAGGTTCGGGTGCATGTCGGCGAACAGCAGTCGGGCGCCCCCCAGGGCGAGCTGGCGGGCGCGATAGGTCATGTCGGCTTCCAGCACCAGCCGCATCTGCGGCCACACCGGCTCGATGGCCACCGCCCAGTACTGCCGCAGGAGGTCGCAGATGGCGTCGCGGAGTCTGGCGACAGGTGCGTCTTCGGCGGCGGTGGCGTCGCGGAGGGCTTCGGGAACAGGGTCGGGTGCGTGCGCGAGCAGCAGGTCGTGGCGGACCCGGGCGCAGGATGCCTGGCGGACGACGGAGAGTTCTTCTCCGAAGGCCGGCGCGAAGCTCGCGGGATTCGGGGTGAGGAAGTCGGGGAGAGTACGCCGCTGAGCGACCAGGGACATCAGTAGACCGGTGTCGAGCGTGCCGAGTCTGCCGAGTACGGACCTGCGCCAGGGCAGATGCAGCGTCGAAAGGCCGGGTTCCTGGAGCACCCGCAGGCTGAACAGGGTTTCGTGCAGGGGTGAGAGGGCGAAGCGGGTGTCCGCGAGGTCCTCGACGCCGAGCACAAAGCTGATCATTAAGCAATAGGCTACATCGATTGGCGACGCAACGTCGATGTCGTGGACTTTCTCCCATGACATCCACAACTCATGTGCAGCGGACGGCGGTTGTCACCGGTGCTGCCCGCGGTATCGGGTCCGCTGTGGCCAGGCGCCTGGCGGGCGACGGCCTGGCGGTCGGCGTGATCGATCTGGACGAGGCGGACTGCGCCGATACCGTGGAGGCCATCACACGTGTCGGCGGGACAGCGCTGGCCGTCGCCGCTGATGTTGCCGACGAGGCCGCGGTCACTGCGGCCGTCGCCCGGATCGCCGCCGCGTTCGGGCCCCCTACGGTGCTGGTCAACAACGCCGGGATCGGACCCCGTGCTGACCTTGTAGACATGACCACGCAGCAGTGGGACACGGTCTTGGGGATCAACCTCAGCGGGCCTTTCTTCGCCGCCCGGGCCGTCTGCCCGCACATGGTGACGGCCGGATGGGGACGCATCGTCAACATGTCGAGCGTCTCCGCGGTCGGTGATGCCAGCCGCGTCGACTACGGGAGCGCGAAGGCGGGTTTGATCGGATTCACCAAATCCCTCGCTCTCCAGCTCGGACAATATGGCGTGACCGTGAACGCCATCGCGCCGGGATTCGTTGTGAGCGACATGACCAGGGCCTCGGCCCGGCGGCTCGGCCTGAGCTTCGAGGAGTTCCGGCACAGGGCGGAGCAGTCCATCCCGGTTGCCCGGGTGGGCCTGCCGGATGACATCGCGCATACCGCCTCGTTCCTCGTAAGTCCCGGGGCGGGGTTCGTCTCCGGCCAGGTCGTCTACGTCGCGGGCGGGCCGGTGGACTGAAGGATGAGCCGCCGGATGGTCCTGATCCTGGCTGTCACATGTGCCGTGGCAGTGGGCAACATCTACTTTCCGCAGGCCATCAGTCCACTGGTCGCCGCCGGGCTGCACGTGTCGCCCGATTCGGCCGCTGCGGTGGTGACCGCCATACAGGCCGGCTACACGGCCGGGATGGTTTTGCTGGTGCCGCTCGGCGACCGGCACCCGCACCGCTCGTTCCTCGTCGCCCTCCTCGCGCTGACCGGCCTGGCACTGCTCGCAGCGGGTTGCGCACCGGCTCTGCCCGCCCTCATTGCCGCCAGCATGCTTGTCGGCCTGACCACCGTGGGCGCGCAGATCGTCGGTTCCCTGGCGGCTGGTCTCGTGGCCGTCGACCGCCAAGGGGCCGTGATCGGCACCCTGCTGAGCGGATCGACCGGCGGCATGCTGCTGGCCCGGACCTTCAGCGGCACGCTCGGTGCGTGGCTGGGCCGGCGGGCCCCCTACCTGGTCGCCGCGGTCCTGGCCCTGATCCTCGCCACCGTCTTGGCGTTCGCGGTGCCGACCACAACCCCGTCCTCCCGCCAGCCGTACACAGCACTCCTGGCAGAGCCGCTGCGCCTGCTGCGCACCGAGCCAGACCTGCGCCGCTCGTGCTTCTACCAGGCAACCGTCTTCGCCGGGTTCTCCGCGGTCTGGACCTGCCTGGCGCTCCTGCTCGCCGGACCGGCCTACGGGCTGGGTGCCCAGGCGGTAGGAATGATCCCCATGGTCGGGGCGGCGACCATGGTCTGCACCCCGCTCGCCGGCCGTCTGGTGGACCGCTACGGCCCCGATCCAGTGAACCTGGTCTCCATGCTTGGCGTCCTCGTCTCGGCCGCGATCCTCACCACAGGTACCCGGGGCGGCACGCTGGGCCTGGCCTCCCTGACACTCGGCACGCTGCACTCGCCCTCGTCCGCCATCTACTGACGCTGTCCACCTTCGAGGAAAGCCGGGCCAGGAACCGTGCGGCGATGCGGACGGCCGCGGCCACCACCGGGCGCCGCGGGCCGGGTGAAGGCGCAACGGCCGAGGAAGTTCATGTGGTCGTACTGAAGCGGGGAGAGCCGGGCGAGCAACTCGTCGGTGACAGGAAACCGTCGGCGAGCTGCTTGACGGCGGCGTCGATGTAGAGGCTGGTGCACAGCACTACAGCGTTGAGTGCCAGGCCGAGGGCGCCGAGCTGGACTTATCCGAACTAGCCCAGCTCGGCGGTGAGTTTGACTGCGGGTCGACGTTCGCCGCGGAAAGCAGTCGCGAAGAAGTTGATTGAATGGGCTCTCTCGGGCGTGTCGCGGGGTCTGATTTTGTCAGGGTGACCGACGAGGTCGTTTCCGGGGCCTGGAGAATGTCCCCCATGGACGATGCGTTCACGCTCCTTCGACGAGCGACTGATCTACTCCCCAAGAGTGCTCGCGCCGAAAACGGTGTGACGGTCGACGACGTGCGCGACTATCACCGGCACCACGAGTGGGAGCTCGCCCTCGACCTCCTGATGGAGATCGGGGACGAGCACGCTGTTTCCTTGCAGTTCTGGTCACTGCTCGCGGACGCCGCCCGCCAGATGATGCTGGAGCACAGCGCCGGCTGGTGCGAGTGGCGAGCCTGGGAGATGCAGCACGGAACCTTCCGGGCCAGGCTGAGCCTGCTGAGCACGGAGGAGGGGGGACGTCAGACCGCGTTCCCGGGACAGGGGCAGCTCCGGCCGCTCTGGGACATCGGCAACCGAGCACCAGATGGCGGGCAGGCAGTGAACGTTGCGCGGCTGTGGGTGGAGGGTGTGCCCGGGCTGGCGCCGGGAGAAAGCGCGACGGTCCGCTTGGCTCCGCTCAGTCCCGAACAGTGGCGCCATGTCGAGCCCGGCGACGGGATCACCATGCACGAGGGCAGGCCGGTCGTCGGCATGGCCACGATCATCGAGGTCATACCGCGTTCGGTGGCCGGGCAGGAGGCACGTCTGTAGCGCGAGCCGAGCCGCAGGCTGTCCGATGTGCTCGCAGGGCACGGTCAATCCGGGCTGGTCGCGTAGCGCCTGCGGATGGGAGGATGACCGGCGTCCTGGCCGCGTCCGGGTCGAACTACCGTCATCACCGGGCGCATGACGACTTCACGAGCATCCGTGGCCTTTCCTCGGGGGCGCTCGCCGAAGTCCGACGGATCGAACGTCAGAAGGGGTATCTGTGGCCGGGTTCGACCGGGTCGGCGATGGCGCGCTGGCGGGGCTTCGTCTACCAGCCGAATCGACGGCTGTGAGAATACGAGACGGGCGGCTGCACGGAGTGGGGCTGCTGCGGTGACCCATGGCAGGGCCCGTGAGTTCCTCGAAGCGGCGATGCCGGCGATGTCCCGCCGCCGGTCGTGCGAACTCCGCAGCCTCGTAGAGGCTTTGGACCGACAGTACTGATTCGAGGCGGCACCGCAGCCACTACTCGGTATCAAGGCGTCCGGCACTGCCGCGGAAGTCGGGCATGCCAAGATGGACAGTGGTGTGTCGCGCGGCGAGGTCGCGCATCACGGTGAGCTTCTGCTCGGCGGCGGCGAGGCTGGCCTCGATCGCGGCGGCCTCGCCGAGCCAGCCCTGTTCCTTGGCCTCCTGGAGCCGGTCGACCAGGTTCGCGTGGATCTTCTTTAGCCGGGGCATCTGCGCGGGGTCGGGCCGCAGGATGGGGCAGCGGATGCACCGTTGACTGAACGAACCACTTTGATTGTGCAGTTCAGGGCGCGGGTGAGGTTGTCACCCAGTACGGTCCGCGGTCGTGGTGAACGATGGTGTGCCCGAGCGGAATCTGTCGAGGTTGACCGTTCTCGGTGGAGTCGGCTGGTGGAGACCGGCCACAGGTACGAGCCCTACCGGCTCGCCGACGCCGACAGCGCGGCCGTGATGCCTGGCGCGGTGTTCTGCCAGGAGCTGCTCGCAGCCGGAAAGACGGCGGCGACAGTCCGTTCCTATGGCATGGACTTGCTGCGGTGGTGGCGAATCCTGCATGTGGTCGAGGTGTGGTGGGATCGAGCGAAACGCGTGGACGCTCGGGATTTCAGCTGTTGGATCCAACGGACGGTCAAGCCGCGAGCGACCGCAGCCAGGCGGCGGTCGGGCCGCAAAGTCGGCGCCCCGGACCCGGTGACTGGGAAAACGAGCCCTGGGCCTGGCTATGCCCCGTCGACCGTCGCCCACAGCGAGACGGCGCTGCGCAAGTTCCACGACCTGCACCGTGACGCCGGATCCGGACCGTTGCTCAACCCGTTCCCGCCAAACCTGGCTCGCCGTTCCGGCCGCGCGCACGCACACCACATCCCGATGGAAGCCTGGACGCCAGAGCGGACCGGCCGCTACCGGCCCACGGTTCCGCGCCGGATTCCGTGCTCGATCCCGGACGAGCGGTTCAACTCGCTGTTCGCGGCGCTGCGGTCGAACCGGGACCAGGCCGTGATCGCGTTTTGGATCTCCAGCAGAGTCCGGGTCTCAGAGTTGATCGGCGTTCGGCAGTGCGACGTCGCCCCTGGGCAGCAGCTGATCAGCGTTGTGCGGAAGGGCTCCCGGGCCCGGCAGCAAGTACTGGCCTCGGCAGATGCGTTCGTGTGGCTGCGGCTCTACCAGCAGGAGCCGCATGGGCTGGTGCCACGGGGCCGAAAACAGCCAGTGTGGTGGACACTGCGGCGTCTGTTTCAACCGCTGACGTACCACGGGGCCCACCGCATGTTCGAGCGGGTGAACGCCACCTTCGGCGCGGACTGGACCCTTCACGACCTTCGGCACAGCGCCGCCCGGATGGTGCGCGGCCCGGCGCTGAAGCTGACCGACGTGCAGTGGGTCCTCGGGCACGCGCATCTGACCACGACCGAGATCTACCTCGTGCCGCGCCAGGACGAGGTCGTGGCCGAGGTGCTTGGCCCACCACGCCCAGCGGGCAGACCAGCTCACCGAGCCGGTGTCTCCGCCTCCAGCGCCCGGCTACGACCCTGAAGCCTTGGACGTGCTGTTCGGGCGGTCCTCATGACCAGCACCACGAAGCACTCGACGCGCCGCCAGCTGCAGACCGCGAATGCGGCAGTCGAACAGGCCCGGGCGCGGATCAACGTGCTGCGGGAACGCTTCCCGCCCCGCCCTGCGGAGGCGTGGTGGCCGACGACAGGGCAGTCGGCAGATGAGGCGCTGCGTCGGGTGACGGCGCCCCCTTTTTTAGCTGCCGCGAACGCCACCCGGGCCGGGTGGCGTTCGCGGGGTCACCGAACTTCTGCGCTGGCTGCCCAGCTTCCCGGGGGATACCTGGCAGCAGCGGTGGAAGGCCGGCCGCGCCGAGGAGATCCCCGGCGCGGACTGGACGGATCTGCCGCTGCGTTTCTTGCGCGAGAGTGGGCCGTCGCCGTCGTATGAGCGGGTTGACCTGACCGCCGGGCTGCTGATGCTGCTCTGTGGCTATGTCATCCGTCCCAACCTGGCCTGGATGCTCACCCAACGGCGGGGCGATCTCGAGCATCACCGTCGGCGACTGCGTGGAGCTGGTCGACACCTTGCGCCAGGTCCATGTCTGCGGGGGCGGCGCAAAGTCGACTCCTACCTTCGCCTGAGGGCCTTGGGCGTCTTTCCTGAGGACGCTCCGGCCACGATCCGGGCGTTCGGGCTTGCCGCCGGTCGGCCGAGCATCGAAGAACTCGTGGATCGCTATCCGATCCGGTGTCGCCCGGTCCGCGACCTGATCGTGGGCTACCTGCGCGAACGGCAGCCGTCGTTGGACTACACCAGCCTGGACGCGGTCTCGCGAACCCTGGCCGGGGTGTTCTGGACCCGGATCGAAGCGCTCTCACCAGGCAGCGACTCCCTGCGGCTGCCACTGACACTGGCCCACGCGTGGAAGACAGACATCGCCACCAGGAAACGCACCACGATCGGTCCGGACGGCACCGCCGTCGAGGTCGCCAGCCCCAGGCTGAACGCACAAGACGAGCTCATCCGCGTCCGCGCCTTCTATCTGGACATCGCCCAATGGGCAGCGGAAGAGCCGACCCGCTGGGCGCCACGGGTGGTGCCCTGCCCGAGCGACGACGAGATCAGCAAGGCCAAAGACCGCAAACACCGCAAGGCGCGGATGGACCAGCGCACCCGCGAACGGATTCCCTTCCTGCCGGTGCTGACCGGCACCGTCGACCGCAGGCGACGCGCTGTAGCCGGACTACTTGCCGCCGCCGAGCACACCCGGCCCGGGGACCTTATCCCCGATACCGCCGGAGCCCTGTGCGGAGCCGTCGCGCCCATGGCCGCTGGACACATGACCTGGGCCGAAGAGACCTAGACCGGGCGGCGACGGAATCTCACCTACGAGGAGACTGAAGCCTTCTGGGCCTTCGCCGCGATCGAGGTCCTACGCCTGACCGGCATCCGCAACGAGGAGCTCCTGGAGCTGACCCACCACAGCGTCACCGAATACCGGCTCCCGAGCACCGGCGAAGTCGTGCCCCTGCTGCAGGTCGCCCCGTCCAAGACCGACAGCGAACGGCTCCTGCTGGTCAGCCCGGAACTGGCGGACGTCCTTTCCGCCATCGTCCGCCGCCTGCGAGGAAGCAGCCGTGCGATCCCGCTGGTGACTTCTTACGATGTCCACGAGCGGGTCTGGAACCCGCCGATGCCGCTGCTGTTCCAGCGAGATATCGGCACCGAGCACCGCGCTTTTACTCCGACCGCGCTCCGCAAGCTTCTGATCAACGCGCAGGCCGCCACGGGCCTGAGCGATGCCGGCGGAGAACTGCTCGCCTTCTCCCCGCACGACTTCCGCAGGATCTTCGTGACCGACGCCATCATGAACGGTCTGCCACCGCACATCGCGCAAGTGCTCTGCGGGCATCGGAGTCTTGAGACGACGATGGGCTACAAGGCGATCCGCCCGGCCGAGACCATCGAGGCCCACCGCGCCTTCATCGCCCGTCGCCGGGCCAGTCGGCCCAGCGAAGAGTATCGGACGCCGACCGAGGAGGAATGGGACGCTTTCCTCGCGCACTTCGAGAAGCGCAAAGTCTCCATCGGCACCTGCGGTCGCGCCTTTTCAAGTCCTTGTGTTCATGAACACGCTTGCGTTCGTTGCTCGCTTCTCCGGCCGGACCCGACCCAGCGCGGCCGGCTGGAGGAGATCCGCGACAACCTCGTCGCCCGCATCGCCGAGGCCGAGCGCGAGGGCTGGCTCGGGGAGGTCGAAGGGCTCCGGGGCAGCCTGGCTGGAGCCGAAGACAAGCTTGCCCAGATGGACCGACGAGCTTGCGGCGGTACGGCGATCGACCTCGGCATGCCGCGCATGGTCGCAGCTCAACCTGCCCAGGCGGAGGGAACGGCTTCGCTGCCACAATCGCTGGATGCCCAGCAATGACATCCGGTTCGACTGTCAGCACCGTGGCGACGGCGGCCCGCTCGTGATCGTCCCCCGTATCGACGGAGCACCACTCACCCAGCTGATCGACGGGTTCGAGATCGCCGCCGGGATGCAGCCCGCAGGCGACGCCTACGGCGGTCTGATCCCGGAGTTCTTCCGGTTCGGCCCGATGCAGGATCACTTCCTCGGACGGTCCACCAACGCGATGGGGCCGAAGACACCCGTCCTCGGTTGTGAATGCGGCGAGTGGGTATGCTGGCCCTTCATGGCCCGCATCGCCGCGACGGCCGACTTCGTGACCTGGGACGCCTTAGAGTAACCGCACCTCAAGGCCCGCGACTACGTCGCATTCGGTCCGTTCCAGTCGACCGTCACCAATACGATGACATTTTGCAAGCCCTGAGCGCGGTGATCGGCTCCGACGTCGACGACACGTGCGCATGAGCGCCACCAGGCGCGGCCTGCTCGACTTAGGTATGGGGAAACGGTTCATGGAAAGGTTCGAGACGGAGAGTATGGCGCTCATGCCTGGCCAGAAGGTACTGGCCAGGGTCCTCAGCCATCACTCATGGGGTGTGCTCGTCGAGATCGGTGGTTACGAGAACGCTGGTCTGTCGGCCTCAATCGACATGATCCAGCAGTTCTCCCAGACGACGAGCAGCTATGACGAACTACTCGCGCTCTTTCCACCCATCGGTTCACAGATCGATGCAGTGATCGAGCAAATCCACCGCTGGCATCCGCCGGTATCAGTGCGGCTCAGCATCCGACCTGCCGACCTGGAGTCGCTGGTCTGGAGCTGCGACTTCTGTGGTGAACCGAGCACGTTGGGCCCAGGTGGAGACGCCCTCGTCCTGGACTCGCGCAGCAGCATCGGTCCAGGAAGCCACACCATCATCTCCCACCGGCACTGCCTGGCCGAGCGCATCCGCCCGGAGAACAATGGCGAGCGGGCGCGAGCCTTGAAGATCGGGAAGATGTGCTGAAGTCGTGCGGCCCGCGCCTACCGGCATGGATGAGTTCGACAGCTCATTCGGCGGGAACCAAGCGATAGTTCAGAGAAGCCTGTGTCCGATGTGCGATGCTCCGCGTCGACCCGCACGAGCGGCCCCGTCTCGAAGAGATCGGGTCAACCTCATCGCGCGGATCGTTGAAGCCGAACGCGAAGGCTGGCTCGGCGAAGTTGACGGGCTCAGCGTCAGCCTCGCCGCCGCCGAGGACAAGCTCGCTCAGCTCGACGTCGAAGTCGCCCGCCGATCCACGGTGGTCCAGCTCGGCCTGCCCACCTTCGGCCAGATCGCTACCCGAACCACCGAACCCTCGTAGTTCAGAGAATGGCTCGGCGACGTCACGGGCCTCACGGTCAGCCGCGACGGAGCCAGAGACTGATGTCCGGCTCCGCCAGTGCCCTGGCGGGGCCGCTTACCTGAGGCGGCGCAAGCGACCTGCAGTTCTCCTCAGCGACCAACTCACTCTTCTGGGACAGCGGCCTGGCGGCGCGCGAGAATCATCCCCCCGAGCTTGCTCTCGGCCGAGGTGAGTGTTTTGTGTGACTCGACGGCGAAGCCAGCACTGTTGAGCCATGCAATCAGTTGGCTGGGCTGCCGCCGATGGACGTAAACGTTCATCGGGTGCCCGCCATAGCCCTCGGTCTTCAACTTCGACTCATCACCGACGTGGAAGCTGAGTAGCAGCGGTCCACCAGGCCGAAGCACGCGCTGGAAGTGTGCGAAGACCGCGCCGATCTCGTCGTCGGGAACATGGATCAGCGAGTACCAGGCGACCAGCCCAGTCATCGAGGCGTCGGCGAGGGTGAGGTCCGTCATGGAGGCGAGATCGAATCGGAGACCAGGGTGATCACGCCTGGCCACCTCGATCATCCCGGGCGACAGGTCGATCCCGAACGCGTTCAAGCCCAGCTGATGCAAATGAGCCGTGACTCTCCCCGTCCCGCATCCCACGTCAGCAACTGGCCCCCCGCCCTGGGCGCGCACAAGGTCGGCAAACACCGCCAGGACAGCACGCTCCTCAGGCGTTTCATCCAGGAGGTGACGTGTCAGGTCCGCATAGCTGGCAGCCACGGTGTCGTACGACTTCCGCGTGTCTTCCAGCCAGTCGTCAGTGTTCAGTCCCGTTCCCACGACCGTAGGCTATCCAACAGCCCAGCGGGTCGGGTCTCTTAGTTCAGAGAAGATGTTCTCGGCACGGAAGTAGCCCTGATCGACCTGGACCAGACGGCCCCGGGTGAGCGCCGGGACGTTCGGTTTGATGACTGGTGTCAGGCCGACGTTGCACGCCTCGGACAGCAGCACCGCGCACAAGCTGGTGGTGAAGTCCGCCATGCCGGAGTTCGTGCCGGAGATGTGGGTGAACGACTCCGGCATGACGGTCAGCTCGGCGACCTTCATCAGCAGCTCCGGAAAGTCGACCTTCGGCAGCATGCCGTTGAGCAGCCGGCGGAACGGCGGCATGAGCCTGGGCTCCTCCGCCTTGCCGAGCTTGCCCAGCTTCAGCTTTCCGCCCACCACCTCCAGCGCGCTGTTGTCCGGCAGCCCGGCGGCGACCTGGACGTACTCCGGCGTGCAGGGCGGAGGCAAGTTCGGCGAGGTGCCCGGTCGGCTCGCTCTCCAGGCCGAGCGCGGTGAGCACCTTCGGCTCGGCGGCCGTCCACTTCTCCCCGGCCAGCAGCTTCGCCCGGGGGTCGCCCCAGCGGTTGTCATCCCTGGCGAACATGTCTCGCCGACGCAGCGAGCGGCGGAGGTGCTCCAAGACGCAGAATGAGTAGGCCGACTTGTCCACCAGGCCGTGCCGCACGTTGGGATTGGCGAACACCAGCCGCCGTCACGAGCCGGTCACCAACTCCATGGAGATTTCTCCGGCTCCGGCCTTCTTACTGCCGATCAAGTCAGGCAGCCGCTTGAGCGCCTTCACCACCGGGGCGCCGGCCTCGACCGCGCCGAAGTCGGTGATCTCGACCAGAAGGCGGATGAAGCCGCGGACCGTGTTGTAGCGGGCGACGAGTTCGGCCCGCCACTCCGCGTTGTCGTCACCGTCTTCTTCGCCGCCTTCCTCAGCTGAGGCTGGGCCTTGAGCTTGGCGTCGTCGCTCATCCGTTCAGCCTTCCCCAACAGCTTGGTGGCCATCAGCGCGTGCAGCAGATCGAGTGCATCGTCCACCATCGCGGTCTCCAGATGCCGCACAGCCGCCAGGAGGGTTGCGGTCTGCCTCGTGGCCTCCAGCCGCTTCGACGTCGGCGCCTTCGAGGTCAGCCGGTACCGGGCCAGCCCGGTCATCCGGGCTGCCGGGACCCGCCCGACGTCGACGGCTCCAGCGCCCAGGCCGCGAACCTCGCGGGCACGGTCCAGAGCCAGCTCCATGGCCTTGCCCGACACCCGTATCGGGGCCCAGCCGCAGTCGCTCCAGCTCCGACACCCGCTTCTTCTGCGGTGCTTCAAGCAACCGGATCATCACGGTGCGCAGGTCGTATGGCACTGCTTCGTACAGCGCGGCGTGCAGCCGGTCGTTCTCCTCCTGGCGAATCGCGGCCACCATCCGGGCCAACGTCGTCACGCCGGGCAGCAGCACCCGGTTGTTCACCAACCACACGGCCGCCCGGTCGAACAGAGCGCGCGGCCCCTCCAGCGACGATCAACCCCGTGCCGCCAGAAACTCCCGCAGCTCCGCTTCACCCGCGCCGAAGTCCCGGTAGCCGTACTCGTCGCGGATCGCCCACGCGTGCTCGTAGGTCGTCTGCGAGCGCGCCCCGTACCCGGCGAAGTGCTCGTCGTCGTTGCCGAGCTGCTCGGCAACGAACCGCACCACGGCGGCCGGGACCGCCGTGGGACCCTCGGTCATGAAGGCGCCGAGCATCCGCACGGTGCCCCACTGCACCGCCCACCCCAACCTCGTCGCCGGACGGCGCTTTGCCCGCGCCAGGCCCAGGGCCTTCTTGTCCAAGCGGAAGAACTGTTCCAGCTCCCCGGGCGACGGTTCCGTGGCGAACCGGCCGTAGCGGGCCTCTTGCTCAGCGGACAGGTACTCAACAGGCATGCCGAGGACCGTAGAGCCCGCTGACCAGTCAAAACAGATACGTCACCGAACCGGAATCAAGATCGCTCCGCCACCGCTAATTTCCGTTCGGATACTCCCCAAGGGCCTGTATCCCCGTGGGTTCAAGGAAACCGAAGGTCCTTCAGCCTGAACCCATGGGTGCACTGCCTGCTTCAGGTCGGTCCACCCATGGGTTCGGTTGGAACACGAGGGTGCTGCGTGAGTCGAAGAGCTTCGGTAGTGACATCGGCGTCGACCTGCGCCTGTGTTCTGTCGCCGTATTCGAGGATGTCGTAGTCGTCGTCCAGGTTGGCGAGTTGCTCGGCCAGAGGCAGCTCGTGCCCGAAGCGCTGATGGATTCTGAAGGCCAGCTCGCGTGGCGTCAGTTCGCCGGCCAGCATCCGGGCGGCAAGTGCTTGCGCCGCGGCTTCCTGTCCGGCAACGCTGCCCGCTGGGTGGAAGGTGAGGCCCAGTTCGTCGAGTGCCGGGGGAAGGCGGTCGGGGACATCGTAGTCCGCCTCGGCGCGCGTGCACGCGGCCAGGATCCGTAGGGCAGGACTGTCGAGGCCCGCAACGAGTGCATCACAGGCAGCAGTGACGACGTCGGTTGCGCGGATCTCGCCCATGCTCCAGAGAACGGCGCGGTCCTGAAGCTCACGGGCGGCTGATTCGATCGACAGCATGGGGCCATGATGTCGTCAAGGGGGTAAGCAGGTCGAGCGGGTTTCACTGCGATGCGTGCTCGGCTTCTTCGCGTGGAAGCGCTCGTGCTGAGTCCGCGTGGCGGATGGCTGTCTTCTCGTCGATGCCGAAGACGAGTGCGAGGTGGAGGGGGTCGGCGCCGTGGGTGAGGGCCTCTTCGAGCTGACGGTCAACGCGGTGCAGTTCCGCGCGGTGGGGGCGAACTTTCAGCAGATTGCCAGCTCGCCGCCCCATCCGGTGAACAGTGTCTTGATCTCCGGCTCGGTCGGCGGGATCCGCAGGGCGGCGTCCTTGGATCCACGCGGGCGGTTCATCTCGTCGATCGGGCACTCGATGACCCGGCCGGTCATCCGGTGGATCTCGACCTTGTACCGCAGCTCCAGGAACAGGAAGTACGTGGTCAGTGCCTGAGCGTGGGCCAGCCGTATGCCGCTCGGCGAGCCCCGCAGCACCTTCCCGAAGTACCCGTCGGCATCGGTCGGCTCCATATCCCACAGCGGCTGGCCGAACCAGGCCCCGCATCTCGTCCAGGTGCCCGACGTCCCCGCGGATGATGCCGTCCGCAAGCCCTGCCGAAGCCCGCGCGAGGACGAACCCGGCGAGCACGTCGGTCTCGAACTGCTCCAGTTCCTCCGCCGAGACCGGATCGCGGAACTCGCGCAGATCGCGTACGGCTGCCAGCGCCAACCCGAGCCTCCTCGCCTTCACCCCGATCACAGATCGATCGGACGAAGTGAGAGCGCTTCAAGAATCCTGAAGTTACGTCACCAGGTCCAAGAACACCCCAAGGAGACAGAACACCCTGCCACCGGGGCAAGCACCCGGCCGGGCTCAGAGGAAGTCACGAGATGTCGCACATATCCGAGCCGTTTCCGCCGCTGCCCGGGCCGCCCACCGGTCCGGACAGCGGCACGTCCGCACGCCCACACCCGGCGGTCCTGGCGGGCGCTGTGGGAGCGGACATCGGCACCGGCCGGTGCTCCGCCGCTGTGCGAACCATTGACGTCCACGCGCCTCCTCCCTATCTTGCCGTTCGAAGTTCTGACCATCGTCCGATATTTCGAACGAGGAGCCGCAGACACTCATGCCACGCACACGCTGGAGGCCGGCTCTCACGGCTGTGGCACTCCTGGTGACGGCCACCGCGCTCCAGGCACCCACGAGCGCGGCGCGGGACACCGCACGGGAGACGGCGCGGGACACCGCCGTCCACACCGTCGCGCACACCGCCCGGGACGCCGGCACCACCGACTACACACTCGACATCGACACCGGCGCCACCGGACCCCGTATCGGGGACACCATGTACGGCGTCTTCTACGAGGACATCAACCGCGCCGCCGACGGCGGTCTCTACGCCGAACTCGTCCAGAACCGGTCCTTCGAGTACAGCACCGCCGACAACGCCTCCTACTCGCCGCTCACCGCGTGGACCCCCACCGGCACCGGCACGGTGGCCACCGCCGACGACGGGGCCCGGCTCAACGAGCGCAACCGGACCTATCTGCGGCTGGACCCCGACGGCTCCGCCGCGGGCACCGGCGTCGTCAACTCCGGCTACGGCGGCGGGATCCCGGTCACCGCGGGCGCCCGGTACGACGTCTCCGTATGGGCCCGCACCGACCGGCCGCAGGGCACCCCGCTCACCCTCGCCCTGCGCACCGCCGACGGCACCGCCCTCGCGCCCGCGCTCCGCGTCACCGCACGCGGCGACACCTGGGCGAAGTACACCGGCACCCTCACCGCCACCGCCACGACCACCGCGGGGCGCCTCGCCGTCACCGCGGGCGGCACCGGCACCGTACGCCTCGACATGGTCTCGCTCTTCCCCCGGGACACCTACAAGGGCCGCCCCGGCGGGCTCCGCAAGGACCTCGCCGAGAAGATCGCCGCCCTCCGCCCCGGCTTCGTCCGCTTCCCCGGCGGCTGCCTCGTCAACACCGGCAGCCACCAGGGGTACGACGCCGCCTCCGGCTGGCAGCGCAAGCGCTCCTACCAGTGGAAGGACACCATCGGCCCGGTCGAGGAGCGCGCCACCAACGCCAACTTCTGGGGCTACAACCAGAGTTACGGGCTCGGCTACTACGAGTACTTCCAGTTCGCCGAGGACATCGGCGCGATGGCCCTGCCGGTGGTCCCCGCGCTCGTCACCGGCTGCGGCCAGAACCAGGTGACCGACGACCCGGCCCTGCTCCGCCGCCATATCCAGGACACCCTGGACCTGATCGAGTTCGCCAACGGCCCCGCCACCTCCCCCTGGGGCGCCCGGCGCGCCGCCATGGGCCATCCGGCCCCCTTCGGCCTCACCCATGTCGAGGTGGGCAACGAGGAGAACCTGCCCGACGCCTTCTTCGAGCGCTTCACCGAGTTCCGCAAGGCGATCGAGGCCCGCCACCCGGAGATCACCGTGGTCTCCAACTCCGGCCCCGACTCCGACGGCACCACCTTCGACCGGGCCTGGCAGCTCAACCGCGACGCCGGTGTCGCGATGGTCGACGAGCACTACTACAAGTCCCCGCAGTGGTTCCTGGAGAACAACCAGCGGTACGACTCCTACGACCGCTCCGGGCCCCAGGTCTTCCTCGGCGAGTACGCCTCCCAGGACAACCGGTTCCGCAACGCGCTCGCCGAGGCCGCCTTTATGACCGGCCTCGAACGCAACGCGGACATCGTCCAACTCGCCTCGTACGCACCGCTGCTGGCCCGTACCGACGCCGTGCAGTGGCGCCCCGACATGATCTGGTTCGACGCCACCCGCTCCTGGGGCTCGGCCAGTTACGAGGCGCAGAAGCTCTTCATGACCAACACCGGCGACCACGTCGTCCCCAGCACCGCCAGCGCCACACCCGCCCAGAGCGGGCCGATCACGGGCGCCGTCGGCCTCTCCACCTGGGCGACCAGCGCCGCGTACGACGACGTACGGGTCACCGGCGCCGACGGCACCACCCTCTTCGAGGACGACTTCTCCGCCGGTGACGGACGGTGGACGAAGGCGGCCGGCACCGGCTCCTGGAGCGTCGAGGACGGCCGGTACGTCCAGTCCGACACGGCCGCCGAGAACACCCTGGTCACCGCGGGCGACCCGGCCTGGAGCGACTACGACCTGCACGTGAAGGCCACCAAGCGGGCCGGCAAGGAGGGCTTCCTGCTGGCCTTCGGCGTCCAGGACACCGGCAACTACTACTGGTGGAACCTCGGCGGCTGGAACAACACCCGCTCCGCCGTGGAAAAGGCGGTGGGCGGCGCCAAGCAGTCGATGGTCTCCGGCACCACCACCATCGAGACCGGCCGCACGTACGACCTGCGCGTCTCGGTACGGGACCGGAAGGTCACCCTCTTCCTCGACGGGAAGGAGTGGGGGAGCTTCGAGGACACCAAGGTCGCCGAACCCTTCCGGCAGGTCGTCACCCGCGACGGCGACGACCTCGTCGTCAAGGTCGTCAACGCCCAGGACGCCGCCGCCCGCACCACGGTCGGCCTCGGCCCGGACGCCCGCGTGGCGCCCACCGCCCGGCTGACCACCCTCAGCGGGGACCCGGACGCCGTCAACACCGCCGACGACCGGCCGATCGCCCCGGAGCACTCCACCGTCGACGGGATCGGCAACCGCTTCACCCACACCTTCCCGCCGAACTCCATCACCTTCCTCCGGATCCGACAGGAGCCGTCCCAGTGACCACCGAGCAGCGGCCCACCCCCGCCTCCCGCCGCACCGTCCTGGCCGGCGCGGCGGCCGCCGGCCTCACCGCCGCCCTGACCACCCCCGCCCACGCCCAGACCCCCACGGAGACCCCGACGGACACCCCGGCCGGAGCCCGGGGCGCCGGTGGCGGCCGTACCCCCACCCGGGAACCCTTCGGCCGGCTCCCCGACGGAACCGCCGTCCACCGCTGGTCCCTGGAGAACGGCGGCACCCGCCTCAAGGTGCTCAGCTACGGCGGCATCGTCCAGTCCCTGGAGATCCCCGACCGGCGCGGCCGGTACGCCAAGGTGTCGCTGGGCTTCGACAACCTGGCCGGCTACCTCACCGCCACCACCTTCTACGGCGCCCTCATCGGCCGCTACGGCAACCGGATCGCCGCCGGACGCTTCACCCTCGACGGCCGTACGTACCAACTCCCCCTGAACGACGGGCCGAACACCCTGCACGGCGGCACCCAGGGCTTCGACAAGCGGGTCTGGGACATCGAACCGTTCACCGACTCCACCGGCGTCGGGCTCGTCCTGCGCCGGGTCAGCCCCGACGGCGAGATGGGATACCCCGGCACCCTCGACGTCACCGTCACGTACACCCTCACCCCGCGCGGCACCTGGCGGATCGGGTACGCGGCCACCACCGACCGGCCCACCGTCGTCAACCTCACCAACCACACCTACTTCAACCTCGCCGGGGAGGGGAGCGGCGACATCCACGGCCATGAACTGACCCTCGAAGCCGCCCGCTACACCCCCGTCGACGCCACCCTCATCCCCACCGGCGAACTGGCCAGGGTCGCGGGCACCCCCTTCGACTTCCGGACCGCCAAGCCGGTCGGCCGCGACATCAGGACCGGCCACCCCCAACTCCTGCGCGGCCAGGGCTTCGACCACAACTGGGCGCTCGACAAGGGGCTCACCGCCGTGCCCCGGCTCGCCGCCACCCTCCGCGACCCGGGCTCCGGGCGCACCGTACGGATCGCGACGACCGAGCCCGGGGTGCAGTTCTACTCCGGCAACTTCCTCGCGGGCGCGCACACCGGCACCTCGGGGCGGGTCTACCGGCAGAGCGACGGCCTCTGCCTGGAGACCCAGCACTTCCCCGACTCCCCGAACCGGCCCGCGTTCCCCTCCACGGTGCTCCGCCCCGGCGAGACCTACCGCTCCACGACCGAGCACTCCTTCCCGGCCTGACGACCGGAGCCGCCGATGCCCGGCCGATGCCCGACCGGGCGTCGGCCGGGCACCGGCGGCTGGGCTCAGCGGCCGGGCGCGGCGGCGAAGGCGGCCAGCCAGGCCAGCGGCGCGTTCCAGTTCACCGCCACCTCGTTGGTCGAGTACGAGCCGATGTCGTCGATATAGCAGGCCGCCGGCGCGCACCCGGCGAGCTTCTCCTCCGCCACCGGGTCCTGGAGCCCCGGGTTGGGCCCGCCCGCGAGCGACCCGGCCGGCGGGTGGGGGAGCGCCGGGTCGGCCTGGTGCGCCCAGAACCGGTGGTGCTGGTTCTGCGCGGAGCGCGTCCCGTACCCGGTGACATACGAGAGGTCGAGCGGGTTCCGGCCGAGCAGATGGTCGAGGGTCTCGACGGCCCCGGCCCGGTAGCGCTCCTGCCCCGTCAGGTCGTAGGCGACCGCCATCACCAGCCCGTTGTTGGCGATCTGCCCGTTCGAACCCCACACATACGCGGTCGCCGGGAGCGGCACCGCGTACCCCTGCCCGGCCATGGTGGCGAGATGGCCGTCGGCCGCGGCGGTCACCGAGGCGCGGATCCGGGCCGTGTCGGCGGCGGGCAGCCCGGTGGGGACGGTGGCCAGGGTGAGCCGGCCGAGCGCCGCCGTCTCCGCCCAGTTGAACCCGGTGGCGGAGAGGGCGCCCGGCGCGGTGTGCCAGGGCGAGCCGGTGACCGCGTCCCGGTAGCCGGACTCGCCGGTCGTCGCGTACAACTCGGCGGCGGCCCAGTAGAACTCGTCGCTCACCGAGGTGTCCCCGTAGGCGCCGCCGCCCGTCGCGTCGGAGTCCGGCGCGAAGAGGTCCGGATGGGCGCGGGCCGCCGTCCAGGCGCGCCGCGCCGCGTCCAGGCAGCGGGCCGCGAACGGCGCGTCGTACGGGGCGTAGACCCGGGCGCACTGGGCGGCGGTGGCCGCCAGGTTGAGGGTCGCGGCGGTCGAGGGACGGTGCAGCTCCCTTGGCTGGGCGTCCTGTTCCGGCCGGGTCGGCAGTGCCGTCCACTCCGCGTCATGGATCTTGTGGAAGGCCGTCCCGGCGAGCGGCCGGCCCTCCGGCACCTGCATCCGCATCAGGAACTCCAGCTCCCAGCGCGCCTCGTCCAGCACATCGGGCACCCCGTTGCCGCGCTCGGGGATCCGGAGGGTGGCGTCGCCCAGCGCCCCGGCCGCCCCGGCCCGGTCGGCGCGCTCGTACGCGTTGACCAGCAGCCAGGTGGAGAGGCCCCCGTTGACGACGTACTTGCCGTGGTCGCCCGCGTCGTACCAGCCGCCCCGTACATCGCGGCGGTAGTCGCAGACACCGCTCTGGCACGGCACATCGGTGTCGCCCCGGTTCGGCGCCACCCCCACATGCCCGGCCGGGCGCGCATACCCCGGTCCGGCGAGGGACTCCTCGATCGCGATGCCGCTGCGCTGCTGGTAGAAGAACCAGAGCGCGTCGGAGCGGAGCCCGTCGTAGATCCCGGCGTCGATGGCGAAGGGGTGCCCGGCCCGCCCGTCGACGGCGAGGGTGAAGCCGCCGCCCGTACCGGAGTACGCGGAGAAGTCGGCGATCTGGGTCCGCTCGCCCGAGGCGGCGTCGGCCCCATGGAGGGTGGTGGTGCCGGTGGCGACGACGGTGCCGGAGGCGTTCCTGAGCTGCCAGCCGAGCGGCGTCTGAGAGTCGGTCACCACCGTGGCCCGCTTGGGCCCGTCCGGCAGATAGCCGAGCTGATTGGTCCGTACGGCGGGATCGGCCGCCCGGACGGCGGCCGGGGCGGCGGTCGGAGCCGCGACGGAGGGGGCGCCGGCCAGCAGCGCGGCGGCGAGCGCGGGGACGGCCGCCCAGGTGAGGGCGGAACGGAACGGACGGCGGAGCGGACGGCGGAACGGGTACGTCGGGACGGGCATCGTGGGGGACCCTTCGCGGACGACGGCAGGACGGATGCGGGCGGCGCGGATGGTGGGAGCGCTCCCACCATCTGACGGAGCGTCGCATGGACACGTCAAGCGGTCAATGTGTACGGCAGGGCTGCGGCGCGGAAGGGTGCCCGGCCGTCCTGGGATACGTTCTCCCTGTGTCCGACGAACAGCGCGAACACCGCGCACCGAGTGCCCAGGAACCGCGTGACCGGGAACCGCGCGACCGGGAAGGGCGGGACGCAGGCGGCTCCGGCGCCCCGGCGGTCCGGACGGTCGACCTCAACAGCGACCTCGGCGAAGGCTTCGGCGCCTGGAGCCTCGGCGACGACGACGCCCTCCTCTCCGTCGTCACCAGCGCCAACGTCGCCTGCGGCTTCCACGCCGGCGACCCCACCGTGATGCGGCGGGTCTGCGCGGCGGCGGCCCGGCGCGGGGTCACGGTCGGCGCCCAGGTCGGCTACCGCGACCTGCCCGGCTTCGGCCGCCGCTTCATCGACGTCGACCCGGCCGAGCTCGTCAACGACGTCCTCTACCAGATCGCCGCCCTCGACGGCTTCGCCCGCCTCGCCGGCACCCGCGTCGGCTACGTCAAACCGCACGGCGCCCTCTACAACGCGATCGTCCACCACGAGGCGCAGGCCGCCGCCGTGGTGGAAGCCGTACACGGACACGACCCCGCCCTCCCCGTGCTCGGCCTGCCCGGGTCCGCCTGGCTCCGGCGGGCCGCCGAGGCCGGACTGCCCTGCTACCAGGAGGCGTTCGCGGACCGCGCGTACACCCCGGAGGGCACCCTCGTGCCCCGCCGCGAGCCCGGCGCCGTCCTCCACGACCCCGAGGCGATCCTCGCCCGCTCGCTCCGGCTGGTCACCGAAGGGGTGATCGAGGCGGTCGACGGCACCGACCTCCCGGTCCGCGCCGACTCCCTCTGCGTCCACGGCGACACCCCCGGCGCGGTGGAGATCGCCCGCCGGCTCCGCGCCGCCCTCACCCGTACGGGCCACGGCCCCCGCCCCTTCACCACGCCATGACCCCGCCGCCCGCCGCCCCGGCGCCCACGCCCCGGGACGCCCCGGTCGTCCGGCCGATGGGCAGCGAGGCGCTCCTCGTGGAGCTGACCGGACTCGACGCCGTACTCGCCCTCCGCGCCGACCTCGCCGACGACCCCCCGCCCGGCGTACGGGACCTGGTCGCCGCCGCCCGCACCCTGCTCATCGGCTACGACCCCGCCGTCACCGGACCCGCCCCGCTCACCCGCGAGGTGACCCGCCGCGCCCTCGCCCCCCGGAGCCTCCCGCCGCGACCGGCCGGCGGACCCGAGGCGCTCACCGTGCCCGTACGGTACGACGGCGCCGACCTCGCCGAGGTCGCCCGGCGCACCGGGCTCACCCCGGACGAGGTGATCGCCCGGCACACCGCGCCCCGCTACACCGTGGCCTTCGCCGGATTCGCCCCCGGCTTCGGCTATCTGACCGGCACCGACCCGCTGCTCGCGCTGGAGCGCCGCGCCGAACCGCGCACCGAGGTGCCGGCCGGCTCGGTCGCCGTGGCGGGCGGCTTCACCGGCGTCTACCCCCGCTCCTCACCCGGCGGCTGGCACCTCCTGGGCACCACCACCCTCACCTTGTGGGACGAACGCCGCGACCCGCCCGCCCTGCTGATCCCGGGCAGGACCGTCCGGCTGCGGGCGGTCGGCTGATGACCGGACGCCTGCCGGAGGGGCCGCCCACCGGACCCCCGAGGAGCCCCCGATGACCGGACGCCCGCAGAAAGGTCCGCCCACCGGACACCCCAGGAGCCCCCGATGACCGCACGCCCGCCGGAAGTCCCGCCGACCAAAGGCTCACCGGAAGTCCCGCCGGCCGGACGCCAACTGGAGATCCTCGCCCCGGGGCCGCTCACCACCCTCCAGGACCTCGGCCGCCCCGGCTGGGCCCATCTCGGTGTCACCGCCTCGGGCGCCGCCGACACCCGCTCGCTCACCCTCGCCAACCGGCTGCTCGGCAACCCGGAGAACACCGCGGCCCTGGAGCTCACCCTCGGCGGGGTGCGCGCCCGGATCCACTCCCGCCGCCCGGACGCCGCCCCCGCCGTCCTCCACCTCGCGCTCACCGGCGCGTCCTGCCCCGTACGGCTCGACGGCCGGGCCATCGGCATGAACGCGCCGGTCGCGGCGCGGGACGGCCAGCTCCTCGACATCGGGGCGCCCACCTCCGGACTGCGCACCTATCTCGCCGTACGGGGCGGGTTCGACGTACCGCCCGTGCTCGGCTCCCGCGCCACCGACCTGCTCTCCGGGCTCGGCCCGCCGCCGCTGACGGCGGGCGACCTGCTGCCCGTCGCCCCGGCCACCGGCGCCCTCCCCGGCGTCGACCTGGCGCCGTGCGCCGCGCCGCCCGCCGCCTTCACCCTCCGGGTGGTGCCGGGGCCGCGCGAAGAGTGGTTCGACGCGGCGTCCCGCCAGGCGCTCTACCGTGCGGCCTGGACGGCCACCAGCCGCTCCAACCGGGTGGGTGTACGGCTCGAAGGCCCCGCCCTGGTCCGGAGCGGGAGCGGTGAACTCCCCGCCGAGGGCATGGTGCGCGGCGCCCTCCAGGTCCCCCCGAACGGACAGCCGATCCTCTTCCTCGCCGACCACCCGGTCACCGGGGGCTACCCGGTGATCGGCGTCGTCCACGCCGACGACCTCCCGCTCGCCGGACAGCTTCCGCCGGGCGCCCCGCTCCGGTTCCGCCGGTACGCGGCCGTACGCGCTCCCCGGTGAACCGGGCCGGTGGGGCGGATGGGGCGAATGTGGTACGTATCACTCGAACGAGGGGCCGGTGAACGGGAACGTCCCTGGATGGTTTACCGTTCATCCATATGTGGACGCGGAGACACCGTGTCCCCGGGGCCCCGCCCCGGGCGACCGGGCGCGCCGTGCGGTGACCGGCCCCGCGACCACCCAGGAACGGCCCCGGCTGGAATCCCCCGTCCAGCCGGGGCCTTCATTTCCGCCCGCTCGCCCGATTCCCCTTCCGCCCTCTTCCGGCCGCGCGGAAAATATCCCGGGTATTTCTCCGTTCCGTACCTCCGGCATCCCGCCAGGTCATAGAGTTCCGGGCATGACGATAAAGCAATCCGCTCCCCGTGTGCCGTTGAAGAAAATCACCCCGGATGTCTCCGCTTCGATGGGCGCGCTGCACGCCGCCGCCGTGACCGCCGCGCAGGACGCCAAGGTCGAACCGGAAATCCTGGAACTGGTCCAGATCCGCGCCTCGCAGATCAACGGCTGCGCCTTCTGCCTCGACATGCACACCAAGGACGCCCGCGCCCAGGGCGAGGCCGAGCACCGGATCCACACCCTGAGCGCCTGGCGCGACACGCCCTTCTTCACCGAGCGCGAGCGCGCCGCCCTCGCCCTGACCGAGGCGATCACCCTGGTCCACGACGGCCAGGTGCCCGACGCGGTCTACGCCGAGGCCGCCGCCGTGTTCGAGGAGCCGCAGCTCGCCGCGTTGATCTGGGCGGCCACCGTCATCAACGCGTACAACCGGATCGCCATCGCGACCCGTATGATTCCCGGCGCCTATCAGCCGGTCCCCAAGAATTCCTGATAATTTCCGGCACCATCGGAATATTCACCACGGCGATATCGCGCCGGACCGTACCCCACGGTCCGGCGCGATATCGCCGCCTTTTCCGGTGCCCGCTGCCGCGTCATCGCGCCGCGCATCGGGGGCCCGGATATCGGTCAGGGCCAGTCGGCCGGCAGCGGTTCGGTGATTCCGTTCAGCCAGCGCCGCCATTCCGGCGCCCGGGTCGCCGGAGCCGCCCGCAGCGGCCGGCCCACCCATGCCGTCACCGGGCGGATCCCGTGCAAGGCGTTCACCAGCCACACCTCCCGGTCCGCCAGCTCCGCCACCGTGCACTCCCGCGCCACAAACGGCACCCGGGTCCGCCGGGCCCGCTCCCGGATGACCGCGGCGGTCACGCTCGCCAGCACCGGAAGGGCCGGGGAGGGCACACAGAGGGTGTCCTCCTCCCACCACATCAGACTGGAGTACGCCGCCTCCAGCACCACCCCCGACGCCGAGACCAGCAGCGCCTCGTCCGCCCCCCGCTCCACGGCCGCCCGCCGCACCTCGGCGAGGACCGCCAGGTCGGGGCCCTTGCGGCGGGGCACCGTCCGGGGATCCGGCACACCCGCCGCCCACACCCGTACCTCCGAGGTGAGCGAAGGAGCGACCCGCAGCCGCAGCCGCAGCCGGGGATCCTCGCCCGGCGGCGCCAGCTCCACCCGGGGGAACCACGCCCCCCGGCGCGGCAGCTCCACCGTCATGTCCTGCCAGAACGCCGCCAGTTGCCCGTGCGGGAACTCGGCGGTCTCGGCGCACGCGCGCAGAAACCGCTCCCGGTGCCGGGCGAGTGCCCGCACCCGCCCCTCACTGACCAGCCACGAGTCCGCGGCGGGGAGCGACCCGCCGGAGCGCCCGCCGCCCCCCGTACCCGTGCCGGGGCCCGCCGCCAGGTCGCCGAAGCCCCGGCCCGGCTCCCATCCCAGCACCCGTTCCCCGACCGCCGCCGAGGGATCGGTCGGTGTCGCCGCCATCCGGTCATCCTCCCTGTCGTCCATCCCACCAGCCTGACTCTCAGTATGTGCGGCCCGCGCCGGCCACCGCACCGCGCCGGGGACCGTACGGCGCCCGCTCCAGCCACTCGCCGCACCACGGAACCACCGGCGCCAGCGCCGCCGCCGCGCGCTGTTTCACCCGTACGGAGCGCCGGGGCCGGAGATGGTCCAACGCCGTGCCGGCCGCCGCGCTGTTGAAGACCGCCGCCGCGTGCCGCTCCGCCGCGAACTCCTCCACGGGCCGCGCTGAGCCGGTCGCGATCCCGGCCACCACCGCCGAGGCGGCGGCCGCCGCGTCCGCGATCCCGCTGTTCATGCCCCGCGCCCCGAACGGCGGGAAGAGATGCGCCGCCTCGCCGACCAGCAGCACCCGGCGCTCCGGGTCGGTGAACGAGGCGGCCACCTTCCGCAGGAAGCGGTACGTCGACACCCACAGCACCCGCTCCTCGTACCCCTCGCCCACCAGCCGGGGCAGCCACCGCCGCACCGCCTCCCGGGTGCCGAACGCCTCCGGGTCGTCGTCGTCCCGGCACTGGAGGTCGATCTGGAACCCACCGGTGAACGGCACCCGCATCACACTCCGCCCGCCCGCCCCCGGATGCTCGTAGTGGAAGACCCGCTCCAGCGGCAGCTCAGCGCCCGGGATGTCGGCCACGTCCACCACCACATGGAACCCCTCGGCGCGCACCCCCTCCATCGGGATGCCGAGCTGGGCCCGGACCGCCGAGCGCGCCCCGTCGGCCGCGATCACATACCCGCCCGACCAGGAGCGGCCGTCCTCCGCCGAGAGCGCCACCCCCTTCTCGGAGACCCGGACCCGCTCCACCCGCGCCCCCCACGCGAACCGCACCTGCGCCGCCTCGCACGCCGCCAGCAGGAACCGCTCCGTGTCCACCTGCCGCAGACTCGTGAACGGGGTCGCCCGCACGGCCTCCGCACCGGTGGGGGAGGGGGCCCGCGCCGGGAAGGTCCGCGCGTACACCTCGCGCCCCCGGTACAGGGTCCGTCTGGTGTGCCAGGTGCTGCCGTACGCGACGATCTCGGCGGCGAGCCCCGGCCGCATCCCCTCCAGCAGCCGCAGCGTCTCCCGGTGCACGAAGAGCGCCCGGCTGCCCGGCCGCTCCCGCCCCTCCGGGTCCGCCTCCAGCACGGTCACCGGCAGCCCGCGGGCCCGCAGCGCCAGCGCCGCCGTGAGCCCCACCGGCCCCGCGCCCACCACCAGGACCGGTGTTCTCATCTCAGCCACCGAACCGCACCGCCGGCAGGGCGCCCTCGGCGAGCATCGAGGTGATCTCCACCCGCTTGATCTTCCATGTCGAGGTACGGGGCAGATCGTCGAACCGCCACTGCAACGGCGCCGCCATCACCGGCAGGTCCTCGGTCGCCTCGATCCACCGCCGGGTGTCCAGCGGCCGGTCGTCCCGGACACAGACCACCGGCACCGGCTCCCGCTCCACCCCCGGCACGATCACCACCTCGCGCAGCTCGTCCAGCCGGGACATCAGGACGTCCTCGACCGCGAGATTGCTGGTCACCGAGTCGATCATGTCGATCTCGCGGTCCATCAGATAGAGCCCGCCCCACCGGCCCCGGTACCCCATGTCGCCCATCTGCCACCAGCCGCCGTTCAGCTGGCGCGCATAGGTCTCCGGGGCCCCCAGATAGGTGAGGATCCGGCCCCGGGTCCTGGCCTCGATCCGGCCCGGGGTGCCCGGCGCGACGCGCCGCCCGTCCCCGTCCGCGATCCGGATCCGGGTGAACCCGGGGATCGCCGTCCCGACCCGCCGGCCGTCCGCCTTCGCCGCGCCCCGCCGCGAGTACCACTGGAACGCCACCGGACCCGTCTCGCTCTGCCCGTAGAGCTGCACGAGCCAGGGCGCACGCCGCCGGGAGGCGCCCAGCAGCCGCTGGACGGTACGCGGATGGATCGCGTCGAACGTCGACCCGTACGAGCGCACCCAGGAGAGCGGCGCACCCGGCGCGTCCGCCAACTCCTCCCAGAGCACGAAGGTGTTGGGGTGGGTCTCGACGATCCCGGGCCGGTGCCGGGCGAGCAGCGGCCCCGCCGAGGCCGGATCCGGGTCGACGAGCAGCAGCAGCGGGCTGCCGAAGTGCAGCAGCACACCGAGGAGATGGTAGAAGCGGGAGTGCACGAACGACAGATGGAGCGCGGCGCTCTCGCCCCGGGTCGGCCACCCCAGCGCCTTCTGCGGCACCAGCCGGTTCCACATCGTGTACGCGGAGTGCACCGCCAGCTTCGGCACCCCGGTCGTGCCCGAACTGTGGGTGATCAGCGCGGGCTCGCGCGGATGGAGCCGTACGGGCGCCTTCGGCGGCGCGTCGGCGTACATGTCCAGCGCCACGACACCGTCACCGCCGGTACCGCCGTCGTCGCCGGCACCGCCGGCGCCCCGGTCGACGGTGAGGACCCGCCGGACCAGACCGGTCACCCCCGGCGCGGGCGCCCCCGGCCCCGGCGCCCCGTCCGCCGGGGCGCCCGCCGCGCGGAGCGAACCCGTCAGCGTGGCCCGGTCGGTGAGCAGCCAGGGCCGGCCGAGCCGCGCCAGCAGCTCACCGGCGACCCGGCCGGATAGCCCGGGGGAGAGCAGTGCGGGCACCGCCCCGATCCGGGCCACCGCGCAGGCCAGCACCACGATGTCGACGTTGTCCGCCTTGTGGATGGCCACCCGTTCCGCCGGCCGGACGCCCGCCGCCCAGAGCCGGGCCGACAGATCGTCCACCAGATCCGCCAACTCCCGGTAACTCAGGTCGAGTCCGGCCTCGGGGGAGACATCCAGCGGCCGGTCGAGGGTGACCGGGACCGCGCCGTACCGGCGGGCCGCCCGGTGGAACATCAGCCCGAGGAAGAAGCCCCGCTCGGCGAGGAGAGGCTGCGACATGATGACCGTTCCTTCCTGAACAGCACAGAATGAGGGGGGAGTTCACCAGGAGCCATGGCGCACCACATGGCGCCGCAGCTTGCCGGTGGGGGTACGGGGCAGAGCGCGCACCACCTGGACCGAGCGGGGCACCTTGAACGGGGCCAGCCGCTCCCGTACCAGCGCGAGGAGCGCCGCCTCCAGGGGGTCGTCGTCCGGGACCGGAGCGGCGAGGACGACGAACGCCCGCAGCCTGCTCGCGCCCCCCTCGTCGGTGACCGCGGCCACCGCGACCTCACGGACCGCCGGATGGGTCCGCAGCACCCCCTCGATCTCCAGCGGCGAGACGGTGACCCCGCCCACCATCTCCATGTCGTCCGCCCGGCCCAGATGGCGGTAGGTGCCGTCCGGCTCGCGGCGCGCCCGGTCCCGGGTGGCCAGCCAGCCGCCCGACGAACGGGACGTGTCCTCCGGGAGGTTGAGATAGCCGCAGGCCACCGTGGGCCCCTTCACCCAGAGTTCGCCCTCCTCGCCGTCCGGCACCGGACGCCCCGCGCCGTCCCGCACCTGCACCTCGTACCCGGGGACCGGACGGCCCACGGTGCCCGGGGTGTTGTGGGAGAGGCCGTTGGCACAGAACGCGTGCCCCACCTCGGTCGAGCCGATCTGCTCCAGCACGGGCGCGCCCAGCAGCTCGGTCACCCGCTCCCCGAGCCCGGCGGGCAGCCGCTCACCGGCCGAGACCGCCGCCCGTACCGAGGCGAAGCACGCCGCGTGGCCGTCCGCCCGGTCGGCGACCAGCGCGGCGTACGCCGTCGGCACCGAGTACAGCAGCGTCACCCGGTGGCGGGCCACCAGTTCGTCCACGGCGGCCGGGGTGGGGCGCCGGTCCACCAGGACGGCGGAGGAGCCGGAGAAGAGCGGGAAGACGAAGGCGTTGCCGAAGCCGTACGCGAAGTACAGCTTGGAGACCGAGAGGGTGACATCGTCGGGGCCGACCCGCAGCAGCCGCCGCCCGATGAACTCGTAGTACGCCTCCGGGTCCCCGTGGTGGTGCACCACGCCCTTCGGCCGGCCGGTGGTCCCCGAGGTGTACTGCACGTACAGCGGGGTGTCCGCCCCGGCGGGCCGCGCGTCGGCGGGCGCCGCCGTACAGGCCAGCGCCAGCAACTGGTCGCTGGAGAGCCGCCGTTCGGGCCCGAACCGGTTCTCCAGACCCGGCCCGGTCACCGCGAGACCGATCCCCGCGTCCTCGGCCATGAACGCGTGGTCGGCGCGCGGCAGTTCGGGGTTGACCAGGACCGCGGTCGCCCCGAGGCGGGCCACCGCGAGAAACGTGGCCACCCACGCGATGGAGTCCGGCAGCGCGAGCAGCACCCGGTCGCCCGGGCCGACCCCGCGGTGGGCCAGCACGGTGGCGCACCGCGCCGCGAGATCGTGCACCTCGCCATGGGTCCAGACCCGGTGGTCCTGATGGAAGGCGGGCCGGCCGCGCCAGCCGTGCCGCTCCGCCAGATCGGCGAGATCGGAGGCGAGGTTGCCGGGACAGCCACGGGCGGCGCCCGCCCCGGCGGCCGGGCGGACGGCGGTGGCGGAGGTGTCGGTGGCGGAGGTGGCGGAGGCCGGAGTGGGGGAGGTCAGGGTGGGGGAGGTCATCGGACCGGCTCCTCTACGGGGAGAACGGGGTGCGGGGCGTCCGGCCGTACCGTGACGTCCCGGTAGGCGCGGAGCGGGGCGGCGGTCTTCAGCAGCATCTCGTCGTACTCGGCCACCGGGTCGGAGCCCAGCACGATCGCGCCGCCCGCGCCCAGCCGCATCCGGCCGCCGCTGAACACGGCCGTACGGATCACGATGTTGAGGTCGGCCGCCCCGTTGCAGCTCAGATAGCCGATCGCACCGGAGTACACGCCGCGCGCCGAGGTCTCCAGACGGTCGATGATCTCCAGGGTGCGCAGCTTGGGCGCCCCCGTCATCGAACCGCCGGGGAAGCAGGCCCGTACACACGCCACCGCGTCCTGGCCGGCCCGGAGCCGCCCCCGCACGGTGGAGACCAACTGGTGCACGGTCGCATAGGTCTCGGTCGCCATCAGCCGGGGCACCTCCACGGAGCCCGTACGGCAGACCCGGCCCAGGTCGTTGCGGAGCAGGTCGACGATCATCAGGTTCTCGGCCCGGGTCTTCTCGTCGGCGGCGAGCGCGTCCCGCAGCAGGGCGTCCTCCTCGGGGCGCGCGCCGCGCGGCGCCGTGCCCTTGATCGGCTTGGCCTCCACGGTGCCGTCCCGGCCGATCCGCAGGAACCGCTCCGGCGAGGAGCACGCCACCTCCACCTCCCCGAAGCTCAGGAAGGCCGCGTACGGGGCCGGGTTGTGGCGGCGCAGCGCCCGGTAGAAGCCGAAGGTGTCGGACGGCGCCGGCAGGTCGGCGGCGTTGGTCAGGCAGATCTCGTAACTCACCCCGGCGGCCAGCTCCTTCCGGCACGCCTCGATGTCCGCGAGATAGGTCGCCCGGTCGCGCTCCAGCCAGGGCTCGGCCGCGGTGAGATCGGTGACGGTCAGACCGGCGGCCGGCCGGCCGGCGCGGGGCCGGCCGCCGAGGTCCTGGGCGGCCCCGGGGACGGGCGCGGCGGGCACACAACTCAGCAGCGCCACCGCCGAGTCGAGCCACTCGGCGGCCTCTCGCGCACCTTCCGGGGTCGGCTCGGCGAGGGCCACCGCGTAGGTCGTGGACTCCTGGTGGTCCACCACCACGAACCGGTCTGCGAAGAGCCAGCAGGCGTCCGGGGTGCCGGCGCGGTGCCGGTTGGGTGAGCCGCACTCCGCCTTCACCTCGTACCCGAGGTACCCGACATAACCGCCCGTGAAGTCGAAGGGCAGCTCCGGGGCGTCCACCGTACGCGCCGCCAACTCGCCCTGAAGATAGTCGAAGACACTGCCCGGCACGGTACGCGGCGGATGCCCGGGGCGTTCGATCTCGCTCCGCCCCGCCTCGGTGTCGTGACGGACCAACTCGGCGAGCGGCCCCGCCCCGTCACCGAAGAACGAGAAGCGGGCCCGCCCCTCCTCGACGGAGGCGCTGTCCAGCCAGAACGCGCGGGGCGCGCCCGCACACATCCGGGTGAACGCCGCCTCCGTGTCGACGGCCGTGCCGATCATCCTGCTGTGCAGCCGGTAACGGCCGGGCGGCGCCGAGGAGTCGGCCGGGGCGGAGGCGGTGACGCCGGCGGAGATGGTGGCCGGGGCGCCCGCCGGGGCGCCCGGACCCGCCGGGGCGGGCTCCCGCTCGCCCTCCGAGGCCGCCGCCGGTGTCCTCCGCCGCCCGGCGGCGGCCCGGGGCGAGGGCACGGAACGGCGCCCGACGGGGCGCGTCCGCTCCCCGTGCCGCCAGGCGCGGGTGAGATCGGCGAAGTTGCCGAGCATCCGGTGGCCGCCCTCGGTGAGGATCGACTCGGGGTGGAACTGCACCCCCCACATCGGCCGGGTCCGGTGCCGCAGCCCCATCAGCACCCCGTCCTCGGCCCACGCCGTGGCCTCCAGGGTGGGCGGCAGCGGCTCCCGTACGGCGAGCGAGTGGTAGCGCACCGCCGTGAAGTTCTGCGGTATCCCCCGGAACAGCTCCCGGCCGTCGTGCCGGATGACCGAGAGATGCCCGTGCCGGGGCCGGGGCGCCGTCACCACCTGCGCCGACTCGCCCACCGCGATGCCCTGATGGCCCAGGCAGACCCCGAGCACGGGGATCCCGGAGCGGGCCAGCAGCGCCGTGTTGATGCCGAAGTCCCGGGCCGTGCCGGGGTGTCCGGGCCCCGGGGACACCACGATGTTGTCGAACTCCCGCAGATCAGGTCCGGAGCCGGACGGCGCGTCGTTGAGCACCACGACCGGCTCCTCGCCATTCACCTCGGCGATGAGCTGGAACAGGTTGTACGTGTACGAGTCGTAATTGTCGATGAGCAGGGTCCTCACCCGGCCCACCTCCCTTTCGTCTTTCCGGGGCCTTGCGGCACGTGTCCCCGCCGGGCGTTCTCTCCGTACCCCCGCCGGCTACGCCGGGCGGCGCTTGTGGCGCCCGCGCAGCGCCTGAAGGGGCGGATAGAGCCATTTCTTGAGAAAGCGCTGAAGACGGGGCATCAGCACCCAGGTGACAATGGCCGTCACGCTCAGGCAGAGAATGAGCGTCCGTACCAGTGCGTTGAGACCGCCCAGATAGGGGATCACCGTCAGATTGAAGACGAGCACCGGCGGAAAAACCGCTCCCATGTTCACGAACCACAACTTCCATTTCGGCGGCGGCCGGGGCGGCGACACCGGTGCCGCCTCGGGTGCGCCCTCGAACCAGGCTCTGAGACCTCGTATCCTCCGGTGCCCGGTCTCCCGGGCAAGCTGATCCCCGTACGACACCAACTGGGTCCTGGCGGCCGATTCCTCCCAGACCTCCGTGGCATATGCCGAGTCGAACCGGTGAATGACATGCCATTCCGTGCCGCCCTCCCCGGGCGCCAGGACGCCGCCCCCGAGATAACCCGGAACGCGGGCCGCCGCACCCAGTACGGCCATCGCCCAGGAGCGGAAATCGCTTTCGCGCCCCGGGGCGACGTGGTAAGCGGTCGTGACCGTCATCGGTTCGTTTCGCACTCCGGCCGTGACCTCCTTCGGGGCATCACGATGTCGGTGATCCCACGAGCGGTGATCCCTATTCATCGAGCCGGACATCATTGAATACGAAAGCACTCTGCCATGTGTTCAATGGTTTCCGAGGGAATTCTGTGAATCCTCGGTGACGGCCCTCGCGACCCCTCCCGCCTGCGCGTACCGTGCCCCAACTCGCCACGGACGCCGGGCAGATCACCTACGCTGTCCCCCGAACAGCCCCACCCCCCGGTTCCCCTCCCGTCCCGCGATCGCCAGCCCGAGGAGCGTCCAGTGGCCGTCGGCACCCCCAAACCCCAGATCGACACCAGCCGGCCCCATCCGGCCCGGGTCTACGACTACCTCCTGGGCGGCAAGGACAACTACGACGTCGACCGCGCGGTCGCCGAGCGGCTGCCCGCCGAGGCCACCACCGGCGCCGTGCAGAACCGCGCCTTCATGCGGCGGGCCGCCGTCTGGCTCGCCCGCCAGGGTGTCGACCAGTACCTCGACATCGGCACGGGCATCCCCACCGAGCCCAACCTCCACCAGCTCGTCCAGCGCACCGTGCCGGCCGCCCGCATCGTCTACACGGACAACGACCCCATCGTGCTGCGCCACGCGGAGGCCCTGCTGGTCTCCACCGAGGAGGGCACCACCGACTACATCCAGGCCGATGTGCGCGCCCCCGGGGAGATCCTCGAACACGCCCGCGCCATCCTGGACTTCGACCGCCCGATAGCCCTCTCCCTGATCGCGCTGATGCACTTCGTCCCGGACGACGAGGAGGCGTACGCGATCACCCGCACCCTGGTGGAGTCCCTGCCCCCGGGCAGCTACCTCGTCCTCTCCAACGCCTCCCGCGACCTCCAGCCCGAACAGGCCGAGCAGGTCCTCGCGGAGTACGCGAAGGGCGGCATCACCCTCGGGCTGCGCACCGGGGCCGAGGTGGCCCGGTTCTTCGAAGGACTGGAGATGGTCGAGCCCGGCCTTGTGACCGTCACCCAGTGGCGCCCCGACGATGTCGCGGTCCTGGAGGAGAGCGGCGTCTACGCGGGGGTCGGCCGCGTCCGCTGAGCCCCACCGCCGCCCGTAGGCCCGTACGCTCCGTACCCTTGCGCGGTCCGTACCCGTACGCGCGCAGTTCTGTACGCCCGGCCCCCGTCCCCACCCGGACGGGGGCCGTTCGTCTGCCAGTTGAAAGGGAAATATCACTTAGCTTAGGCTTGCCTAAGATTTTACGCTGTACGCTGCCCACGAAACCCGAGGAACCCGCATGCCTTCCTGGCTCACCCGCGCGCGACGCACCACCCTCGCCGTCACGGCCACCGCCGCCGCGCTCACCCTCGTGCTCGGCGGCTGCTCCTCGACCGACACCAAGGACTCCGGTGCCGCCGCCCCGAACGCCGCCGCCGACGGAGCCTTCCCGGTCACCATCAAGAGCGCGCTCGGCTCCGCGGAGATCACCGAACAGCCCGAGCGGGTCGTCACCCTCGGCCAGGGCTCCGCGGAGACCGCCATCGCCCTCGGCCACACCCCCGTCGGCATCGAGAGCTACGAGTGGGGCAGCGACAAGACCGGCTACCTCCCGTGGATCCACGAGGCGGTGAAGAAGGCGGGCGACAAACTGCCCACCCAGTTCACGGGCGGCGAGGACATCGACTTCGAGGCCATCACCGCCCTCGAACCCGATGTGATCCTCGCCCCCTGGTCGGGCATCACCCAGGAGCAGTTCGACATCCTCTCCGACATCGCGCCCACCGTCGCCTACCCGGAACTGGCGTGGTCCACGAGCTGGGACGAGCAGATCGAGATCATCGCCAAGGCACTGGGCCGGCCCGACGAAGCGAAGAAGCTCACCTCGACCATCGAGAAGCAGCTCGCGGACGCCGCCGCCACCCGCCCCGCCTACAAGGACGTCTCCTTCTCCTACATCTACACCTCGGGCCCCGGCACGCTCGGCGTCTTCCTCCCCGACGAGCAGCGGGTGAAGATGGTCTCCTCCCTCGGCCTCACCGTCGACCCGGTGGTCAAGACGTTCAAGGAGACCAAGGGCACCGACTCGGCCCTCATCGGCCTGGAGAACGCGGAGAAGCTCGCCGACAGCGACCTCGTCTTCACCTTCTACTCCGACGCGAAGACCCGTCAGGAGATCGAGGCGCAGAAGCTGTACGCGGCGATCCCCGCCGTCCAGCGCGGCTCCCTCGTCGCCAGCGAGGACACCTCCTTCGTCACCGCGTCCTCCATCATCAACCCGCTCACCGTCCCCTGGGTCGTCGACCGCTACCTCCCGCTGATCGACAAGGCCGTCGCCAAGCTCGACAAATAACACCGGCCACGCCCCACCGCGGCCCACGGCACCACCGGCCCGCGGCACGGCCCACGCCACCACCGGCCCCGCTCCACGTCCCGACACGTAAGGCGCCCGCACCCCGGATGACCACCACCACCGCACCGGCCCGCACGGGCGGTTCCGGCACCCCGCGTGCCGGCACCGCCCGTCGGGCGTACGCCCTGCTCGCCGGGGTCGCCGTCCTGGCACTCGCGGTCGTGGCGAGCGTCATGTTCGGCAGCAGGACCACCTCCTTCGGCGACGTCCTCGCCGTCCTCGACCACACCGCCGACCCCTATGTCGTCACCGTCGTCGAGAGCCGCTACCCGAGGACCGCGCTCGGCCTGCTCGCCGGGGTCTGCCTCGCCGTTGCCGGCACCCTCATGCAGGGCATCACCCGCAACCCCCTCGCCGACCCCGGACTCCTCGGCATCAACGCCGGCGCCGCCGCGAGCATCGTCGCCGCCACCGCCTTCCTCGGCGTGTCGGGCCGTACCGACACCATGTGGTGGGCGCTCCCCGGCGCCCTCCTCGCCGGTCTCCTCGTCCATGTCATCGGCTCGGCCGGCGGCGGCGCGGGCCTGGTCCGGCTGGTCCTCGCCGGCGCCGTCCTCTCCGCCGTCCTCATGGCCTTCATCCAGGCGGTCACCCTCAGCAGGCCCAAGGTCTTCGACAGCTACCGCTACTGGGTGGTCGGCGCCCTCGGCGGCCGGGACTTCGACGTCCTCTGGTCCGTGCTCCCGTTCGCCGCCACCGGCCTCCTCCTCGCCCTCCTGCTCGGCCCCGGCCTCAACGCCCTCGCCCTCGGCGACGCCACCGCCGCCTCCCTCGGCGCCAACCCGGCCCTCGTACGCGGCACCGGACTCGTCGCCGCCACCCTGCTCAGCGCCGCCGCCACCGCCGCCGCCGGCCCCATCGCCTTCGTCGGCCTCGCCGTACCCCACCTCGTACGCGCCCTCGTCGGCGTCGACTTCCGGATCCAGATCGTCTTCTCCGCCATCGCCGGCCCCGCCCTGCTCCTCCTCGCGGACGTGGTCGGCCGGACCGTGCTGCGCCCGCAGGAACTGATGGTCGGCGTGGTGACGGCGTTCGTCGGCGCCCCCGCGCTGCTGCTGGCCGTCCGCAGGATGAAGGGCACCACATGACCGGGAACCAGCTCACGCTCCGTACCCCCGCGCCGCGCGGCTATCTCACCCTCGGCCGCGCCGTCGCCCTGCCGGTACGGCGCCGCTCCGTCGTCATCGCGCTCGCCACGGTCGCCCTCACCCTCGCCGCCGCCGTCGCCACCCTCACCCTCGGCCGGCTCGGCATCGCCCTCCCCGACCTCCCCACCGCCCTCACCGGCGGGGCGCACGGCGCCGACGCGTTCGTCCTGGAACGGCTGCGCGGCCCCCGCCTCACCGTCGCGGTCGGCACCGGCGCGGCCCTCGGACTCTCCGGCGCCCTCTTCCAGTCCGTCACCCGCAACCCGCTCGGCAGCCCCGATGTGATCGGCCTGGGCGCGGGCGCCGGGGCGGGCGCCGCGACCGTCGCCCTCCTGCTGCCGGGCACCCTCCCCGTACCGCTCGGCGCGCTCGCCGGCGCCGCGCTCGCCATGGGGCTGGTGTACGTCTCCACCGGCAGCGGATTCCGCAACCCGGCCCGCCTGGTCGTGGCCGGCATCGGCGTCGCCGCCATCGCCACCGCGATCACCCAGTACGTCGTCTACGCGGTGGAGCGCGACAAGGCGGCCGTCCTCACCGCCTACGTCAACGGCAGCCTGGCCGCCCGCTCCTGGGACCACGCGGCCACCATCTGGCTGGTCCTGCTCGCCGCCGCACCCTGCGCCGCGCTCCTCGCCCGCCGGCTGGGCATCGCCGAGATGGGCGACGAGATCGCCGGAGGACTGGGCTCCGAGCCCAGGAACACCAAGAGCCTCGCCGTGCTCCTCTCGATCGTCCTCTCCGCCGGCGCCGTCAGCGTCTCGGGGCCGATCGCCTTCATCGCCCTGACGGCCCCCCAGATCGCCAAGCGCCTCACCCGGGGCTCCGGCCCCCACCTGCTGCTCTCCGCCCTGACCGGCGCCCTGCTGCTGGTCCTCGCCGACCTCTGCGCCCAGCAGTCGCCCCTCTTCGAGAACCTTCCGGTGGGCATCTACACCCTGGCCGTCGGGGGCGCGTACCTCGGCTATCTGCTGATACGGGAGTGGCGCAAGGGAGTCCTGTGACGGCCCCGGGAGCGCGAGGACCGGTACCCGGCTCCCGGCTCCGGCTCTCCCGGGGTCACAGATCCAGTACCAGCCGCCGCCCCCGGCAGCGCGAGACGCAGATCATCATGGTCTCCCCGGCCGCCCGCTCCTCCTCCGTCAGCAGCACATCCCGGTGGTCGGGCTCACCCTCCAGCACATCCGTCTCACACGTCCCGCAGGTGCCCTCCTGACAGGACGACAGCACCCGCACCCCGGCCGCCTCCACGGTCTCCAGGACGCTCCGCCCCGGCTCCACCGTCACCGTCACCCCCGAGCGCGCCAGCTCCACCTCGAAGGCGCCGCCCGACTCCGTGGCCCCGCCCGCCTCCCCGGCGGCCACCCCCGAGATCCCCTCCACGGTGGCCTCCTCCCGGGGCCGGAACCGTTCCACGCTCAGCGCCCCGGCAGGCCACGCCCGGCACCGCTCCGCCACCGCGTCGAGCAGCGGCCCGGGACCGCAGCAGTAGACCAGGGTCCCCGCCTCCGGTACGCCGAGATACGCGTCCAGATCGAGCCGCCCCGTCTCGTCCTCCGGCGCCGCCCGCACCTTCTCCCCGTACCGGGCGAGCCGCCCCAGGAACGCCATCGAACCCCGGGTCCGCCCGCCGTACAGCAGACTCCACCGCGCCCCCGCCGCCTCGGCGGCGGCCACCATCGGCAGAATCGGGGTGATCCCGATGCCGCCGGCGACGAAGAGATAGCGGGCGGCGGGCCGCAGCGCGAAGTGGTTGCGCGGCCCCCGTACCCGTACCGAAGTCCCCGGGGTGAGCTTGTCGTGGACGTACGCGGAGCCGCCCCGCCCGCCCGGCTCGTCGAGCACCGCCACCCGCCACGCCGTACGGTCGGCGGGGTCGCCGCAGAGCGAGTACTGACGGGTGAGCCCCGCGCCGAGCAGCAGGTCGACATGGGCGCCGGGCTCCCAGCCGGGCAGCGGCCCGCCGAGCGGATGACGGAGCGTCAGCGCGACGACCCCCGCGGCCTCGTCGGTCCGGCCCGCCACCACCAGATCGCCCTCGTACGCCGGGGCGGTGCCGCTCAACGGTGCTCCGCCGGGCGCGGGGCGGGGTGTCCCGAGGGGTGGCCGAGCATCCACTCCCACATCTCCACCGGGTCCTGACCGGTACGCTCCGCCCCGCAGTGGCAGGTGCCGTGCAACTCGTCGCTGCCCGGCAGCCAGTCGATGCGGTAGACCTCCGCGGTGGGCGGGCGGCTCATCGCGCCCCGGCCGGCAGCCCGGCGGCGGTGGCGCCGGCGGGCCGCGCGCCCTGCTCCGCGAGGCGGGCGAGGATCCGCCGCGCGGCGAGCCCGCCCGTGTCGATGTTGATGCTCAGCTCCTGATAGCCGGCCGGCTCGCTCTCCAGCGTCTTCTGGAGCAGATTGAGCGCGTCGACGTCCTGCATCACGACCTCCCGGTTGAAGTCGTGGAGGAACGCCGACATCTCCTCGTCCCCGAGCCCGAAGTCCCGCGAGACCGCCCAGAAGTCGTAGACATGGCGGCCGGTCGACGGCGTGATCGCGTAGGTGATCTCGACATGGAACGCGTTCGGGTCGCTGCCGTCCGGGTTCGGGAGCACACCGCGCGGCGCGATCCGGCTGTGCAGCAGATACAGACAGGGCGCGTGGTACTCGATGTCCTGCCAGCGGGTGATCCGGCCCTCGATCCCGGTGGAGCGCGCGTAGAAGGGCGGGCACGCCGCGTCGTCCATGTGCCGGCTGACCCGGACGACCCCCGCGCCCTCGTCGACCTCGGTGGTCATCGGGGTGTCGGCGACCTCGGGGGTGCCGATGTACCCGCCGTGCAGATAGGTCTCGTGCGAGAGGTCCAGCAGGTTGTCCACGAGCAGCCCGTAGTCGCAGTCGATGGGCTCCATGCCGCCGACGGTGGTCCACCGCGCGGTGTCCGCGAGGTGCGGGGCGCGGGGGACGGCGGTGTCGTCGGCGAGCGCGGGGTCCCCGATCCAGACCCACACCAGAGAGTCCCGCTCCACCACCGGATAGGCGGTCACCCGCGCCGTACGCGGCACGCGTTTCTGCCCCGGTACGGAGACACACGTCCCCGTCGTGTCGTACGTGAAGCCGTGGTAGCCGCAGACCACCCGGTCGCCGTCGAGCCGGCTCGCCGAGAGCGGGTAACGCCGGTGCACACAGCGGTCGGCGAGCGCCACCACCGTGCCCGCCGCGCCGTCGCCCTCGCCCTCCGTACGGTAGAAGACGATCGCCTCGTCGAGGATCGTCCGCCCGAGCAGCTCACGGCCGACCTCCCGGCCGTACGCCGCGACGTACCACTGGTTCCTGGCGAAAGCGGTCATGGGTCCTCCCACGGTCAGGGGGTGACGGGCCGTCGGCCCCGGAGGCGGCACACGTTTCCGCACATGGTGGGCGGCGGCCCCCGGGACGACAACAGCCCTTCCACGGGACGGAAGGATTTCCGCCGTCCGCCCGCGCACACCCCGCCCGCGCACCCCGCCCGCGCACCCGGCCCGCTCACCCCAGGTCGAGCAGCTCCTCGTAGAACCCCCCGAAACCGCGCTCACGGTCGATCAGATGGACCTCCAGGATCCAGTGGCACACCCGTCCCGCCCGGTCGGAGCGGCGCAGCCGGGTCCCGTTCTCCGGGGTGATGTACGACTCGATGTCGGCGCCGTCGATCCGCTCGTGCGGGAACTCGCCCACCGGATGCCCCGCGTGCCAGCCGCCCAGCTCCCAGCCGCGCTCCGCCGCCAGCCGGGCCACCTCGGCATGGAGCCCGGCGCCGGTGATGTCCGGATCGGCCTCGAACGCCCGCCGGCCCGCCGCGAACACCTCCGGCAGGTCGTCCCGGAGCCGGTGCTTCACCGGGTCGTCACCGAGGACGAACGTACGGCCGAAATCGGCCTCCCACGCCTCGAAGATCGGCCCGAAGTCCGCGAAGGCGATGTCGTCCTCGCCGATGACCCGGTCCGGTGGGTTCTCCTTGTACGGCTTGAGCGTGTTCGGCCCCGAGCGCACGATCCGCTTGTGCCAGTGGCGCGTCGTACCGAACATCTCGTCGGCCAGGTCCCGCACCCGGTCGCTGACGGCCCGCTCGCTCTCCCCCGCCGCGACCAGCCCCCGGGCCTCGATCTCCGCGAAGAGCGCGGCCGCCTTGGACTGGGCGTCGAGCAACCGCTCGGCCCGCACCTGCTCGCTGATCACACCGTCCCCTTCCCCTCTTCTTCCCTGTCCCCGGCGTCCACCTGCCCTCATGGCTGGAGCCGCTGCCAGGACCACGCCCCGGCGATCCCCGCCCGGTCGTACCGCAGCCGCCGGTGCAGCCGGTCCGGGCTCCCGTACCAGAACTCCATGCTCTCCGGGACCAGCCGGTACCCCGTCCACTCCGCCGGCCGCCCGATCCCGCCCGTCTCCTCCTCCGCCAGCAGCGCGGCGGCCCGCTCCCGCAGCGCCGCCTCGTCGGACAGCGGCCGGCTCTGCCGCGACGCGGCGGTCGCCGCCCTGGCAACGGGCATACGGTCGCCGAAGAGCCGGTCCGAGACCTCGGGCGAGACGGTCTCCACCGGCCCGGCGGCGGTGAGCTGCTGCAAGGTCTCCCGCCAGAAGAACGTCATCGACGCCCAAGGCCGCCCGGCCAGCTCACGCCCCTTACGGCTCTCCCGCGACGACCCGAAGAGCAGCCCCGCACCGTCGAACTCCTTCGCCATCACCACGCGCGTCGACGCCCGCCCCGCCCCGTCCACGGTGGCCAGCACCGCCGCGAACGGCTCCCGCACCTCCCGGCGCACCGCGCTCTCCAGCCACGCCGAGAGGAGCCCGGACGGATCCGGCGGCGGGTCGTCGAACTCGGGCAGCGCCAACGAGGCATCGCCGCTCAACGTCATCGGCATCCCCGGCTTCTCCGGCTCCTGCGAGGCCATCCGCTCTCTCCGTTCCCCATCGGTGACCCGACCCGCCACCTGGTCACGACCGTACCCCGCACCACTGACACCCGCGCATCCCCGGCCCCGGAGCGGAACCGGCGAGCGCTCTCCCGCGTGATCCACGGTGCGACCGCGGACGACGAGAACCCGGCCGCGGGAAAGAGCTCAGGAACGAGGATGAGGACGACGTGAAGGTTCAGTTGCACAAGCCGGCGGCCCTCCGGTGGGTCAGCTACGGGGCGATCGCCTTCGGATCGGTGTTCCTGGTCGCCGGGGCGGTCCTCGCCTGGGTGTCGGCCTCCTTCCTGGCGGACGCCGAGCGTGCCGGCGGCACGGTGGTCGCCCTGGAGTGGGGGCACACGGACTACCGCGACTACGGGAGCTCGTCGCGCAGGTCGCGCGGGAGCAGCTCGGATGTGGCCTACCCGCGGGTCCAGTTCACGGCGGCGGACGGCACGTGGCGGAACTTCCGGAGCGACTCGGGCTCCAACCCGCCCTCGTACGAGGTGGGCGAGGAGGTCGAGGTGGTGTACCGCGCGGATTCCCCCGACGACGCGCGGATCGACGGGTTCCTCTCGCTCTGGCTGCTGCCGCTGATATTCGGCGGGATGGGGCTGCTCTTCGCGGGGATCGGGACGGCCGTCGCGGTGAAGACGCGACGGCGCCCCTGACCCCCGGGAAGGCTCAGCCCCTCAGGACCGTTTCGGCCCTGTTGCCCGCGTAGTCCTCCAGCACGGCGACCACCCTGCTGGTAGCGGAGGACATGGTGACCGTCATCGCGGCCCGGGTGGTGCGGCCGCGGATGATGTACGGCTTGTTCCCGGAACCGTAGGTCGTCGCGAACTGCTTCGGTACGCCGTTCTCCAGGATCGTCAGCGTGTGCCAGTCCGCCAGGGCGGGCCGGGAGAAGGTGAAGGTGTTGCCGCTGACCCGCACGGCGGAGACGGGGTACGGGGTGATCTCGGTGTCGGCGAAGGTGCCGCGTACCGCCGTCGTCGTGCCGGACCCGGAACGCACGGTCAGCAGATAGGCCGAGCCGTCGGCCGGCACCCCGGTCAGGGTGGTGCCGCCGCTGCTGCCCGGGACGGTGACCCGGCGGGTGTAGGGCGCGGACGTGTCGAGGCCCGTCACCTTCACGGTGACCGGCTGCCCGGAGGCCGGCGGCGTCCACCCCACCGCCAGGGTGCCGTCCCGGCCGGGCACGGCGGTCACCCCGCCGGGCGCCGACGACAGGTCGAAGGGTACGGTCGCGGGCGCGCTCCGGCTGCCGTCCGGGCCGACCGCCACCACCTTCAGCGTCCCCGAGACCGCCGTGAACCGCTTGGCGTAGAAGACCTCGTCATAGACGCCGCCGAGGTAGGTGTCGTCCAGATAGACCTCGTAGCGGCGGACCGAGTCGTAGTCGCTCAGCTTCCAGCCGAGCACCAACTCGTCCGTGCCGGGCAGCAGTTGCTTGACGGCCAGACCCTGCGGGGCGGCCGGCGTCCGGTCGACACCGTCGTGCAGCGCCAGGGCGCCCACATTGACCTGATAGTTCTGGACGGTGCCCGCACCGGCCCCGACGACCAGCCCCAGCGAGGCGACCCGCTCGCCCGCGTACCGCGAGAGGTCCGCCGTGACGGTCCGCCAGCCGTCCGTCCGCCGGCCGGTGCCGGCCAGCGGTATCTGGACCACCTTCTCCGGGTCGGAGGCGAGCACCAGGGCCAGCCGCAGCTCCGAATCGTCGTCGGCGGACGTCTTGGTGTAGGTGAGGTCGAGCGTCGAGCGAGGGGTGACCGACAGGTCGGTCTTGTAGAGGCGCACCGTGTTGTCGGCGGCCAGCGTGCCGCTCAGCACCAGCGAGCTGCCGCCGTCGTACGCGCCGACCTTCCGGTACGAGAACCTGCTCGCCGGGGTGTACTCCGGCCCGTAGTCGAAGTCGGCGGCGAGCGGCGAGCGCTCCGCGTCGATCCACCACTGCCAGGAGACCGGGATGTCCTGGAGGTTGATGTTCCCCCACTCGGCGTCGTTCGACACCCTGCCCCGGGACCAGGTGGCCAGCCCGTGGCCGGTGTTGAACGAGGTGGCGAAGGTGGTGCCCCGGATGACCGAGCGCTCGGCGATGTACTTCGCTATGCCCTTCCACCCGCCCTCGGGCGTGGTGGACCCCTGGGACGAGCCGGTCCACCAGCGGCGCTCCCGGTCGAAGACCTGCGCCTGCGCGGCGTCGTCGGTCTTGGCGGCGTAGTCGGAGGAGACGAAGTCCGCCCCGAGCGTCGCCACGGCGTTCATCGGGGCCCCGTCGGCGCCGATGTTGTCGTCCAGGTTGTAGGGCTGGTTGAACTGGTACATGCCGGCCTCGACCCCGGCGAAGACACTCGTACGGGCATTGAGGCCGAGCCCCGCCGCGTAATTCTTCGAGCTGGTGAGCTTGGACTTGTTCCACCAGTAGTTCAGGAAGATCGAGTCGGAGACATCACCGAGCCGCGCGTCCCGCACCCACGGGCCGTTGACCGCGTTGAACTCGTTCTGGTACGAGATCCCGCCGGTGGAGTCGCTCACCGAGTCGTACCACTGCACATACATGCCGCCGTCGCGCAGTTGCTTGAGGAACTCCTTGTACGCGGGGATGTCGGCCCGGGCGACCGCGGACTCCTGGTTGACGAAGTAGCCGTCGAAACCGTAGTACCCGGCGATCTCGATCAGCTTGGCAGCCGCGGGGAAGGACCCGTCCGCGTCCCGGACCAGCAGCTCCGCGTAGTCCTGGTCACCCCGGTCGTTGGGGGAGAAGAAGATACACCCCAGCGACTTCACCCCGTTGGCGTGGGCGGCGTTGGTGTAGCCGGGGTTGGGCAGGTTGAGCATCCCGAACTCGAACCACTTCTCCCGCCAGTCCTTCTCCGGGTCGTAGTAGTCCACCGGCACGCCCTCGGTGGGCATCCCGTGCCAGGAGGCGTAGGCATCCGTGTACTGCCAGAAGTTGAAGAGATACTGGCTGAACTCGTTGGTGTACGGGTGGCTTTCGAAGAACGCGTTGCCGTAGTCGCCCGCGAGGGTGAGCAGTTGGGTCTCGGCGGGCAGTGAACGGTCCCGCTGGGTGGCGGCGTTCGGTGCGGTACGGGACTGGAGCGGCACCCTGGCGCGCAGATACCCGGCGTCGGTGTCCTCCGCCGGGTTCCAGCGCAGCAGGTCGGTGGGGGAGTAGCCGTGCTGGTACGGCTGGTTGGCGCCCACCGCGCTCTCACCGGTCCAGGGCAGGGTGTCGCTCGCCGCTGCCCCGCCGGCGCCGAGGGCCAGGGAGAGCGCCACGGACAGCGCGACCGCACCGGCCCGTTGCACGGACCGCCTTCCGGTTCTCCGACGACGTGACATGACCATTCCTCGCCTTCTCTTCGGGGCCGGCCCCGAAGCGGGGCCGGCCGGGCAGGGTGGTGCCACCGTCAGTCGAGGGCGGGGGCGGTGGCCCGCTCCAGCACCTCGGCATCGCTGACGGACGTGTAGAAGGTGCGCCCGGTCGGGGCGGCGGCAACGGTGTGTTCGAGGGAGCGCGCGGCGAGCGCGGCCCGGTCCCCGGCGGTGCTCGACATCACCAGAGCGGGCCTGGCCCCGGCCCGCGACCGCTCCATCCACGCCTCGAACACCCCGCCCCCGGGCCCGAGTTCGGCACGCGACAGCGGTACGTCCGCGCCGTCCACCGGGATCACGACGGCCTCCCGCAGGGGCGCCGGAGACGGCCGCCCGCGCAACTCGGCGGCGAGCTCGGCGAATCTCCGACCGATCGGCTTCACCGACCGGTCGGTGCCGAACAGGCCGAGACTGTGCTCCAGTTCGGGAAAATCACCCAGCCTCCGGTCCACATCGTGCGAACACCACCAGGTGATCCCCCACAGCGCCGCGCTGTCGGCCGCCGCGCGCACCGTCCCCTCGCAGAAGCCGGGCGCCTGCTCCGCGGTGAGGTGGTTGAGCGGCGCCCCGACCTCCTGGAGCCAGACCGGACGGGCGGGGTCCAGGGCGAACGCCCGCGACAGTTCCACGAGATACGCGGCATGGTGCAGGCTCTCGTACGACAGCGGCCCGTACCCCTGCGCCGTACCGTTGAAGATCCACGAGTGCACCACGCCCAGGTCGCCGAAGCGGCTGGAGTGGGCCGGCACGAACGGGTGCCCGTCGGCGTACCACACCGCGTCGTACTCGGCGTTGAGCCGGAACCCCCGCCGCCCGCCCGCCCCGGCCCCATCCGCTCCCGCCCCACGCCCCCCGGCCCCGTGCAGCGCCCGGAGCCAGGACGTCACCTGCTCCGGTGTGGCGGCCATCCGCGCCGGGTGCACCGCCGAGGTGAACTGGTTGACCTCGTTCCCCAGCGTCAGCCCGAGAAAGTTCGGCAGGTCGGACAGGTGCTCCTCGAACGCCTCCACCAGCCGGACCTGCGCGGCCACCGCCTCCGGGTCGGTGAACATGCTGCGCCGGTGCCAGTCCGTCAGCCAGCTCGGCACGAAGTCGAACCCGGACAGATGCCCCTGGAGCACATCGACGCTCGCGTCGAGACCCACCTCACCCGCGATCTCCACCACCCGGCGCACATCCCGCAGCGCCCGCCGCCTGATCAGCGTCCGGTTCGGCTGCACCACCGGCCAGAGCGGCAGCACCCGGATGTGATCGAGACCCAACGCGGCCACATCCTCCAGATCACGGCGCACGGCCGCCCACTCCGGATCGAACCAGGAGTAGAACCACTCCTGGGCGGGCGTGTAATTGACTCCGAACCTCAGCATGGTCAGCCTTTCAGCCCGCCGGACTCCAGCCCGCGGAAGAAGTACCGCTGGAGCACGGCGAAGAACGCGATGATGGGGACCAGGGCGATGATGGTGCCCGCGGCGATGAGCCGCGGATCGTCGTAGAAGGTGCCGCGCAGCCGGTTGAGACCGAGGGTGAGGGTGTAGTTCTGCTCGTCCGACAGGACGATCAGCGGCCACAGGAAGTCGTTCCACGAACCGACGAACGCGAACACCGCGACCACCGTGATCACCCCCTTGACCTGCGGGACCGACACCCGGATGAACCGCTGCCAGGCGTTGGCGCCGTCCACCACGGCCGCCTCCTCGAACTCCCTCGGCAGGTTGGCGAACGCGTTCCGCATCAGCAGCACGTTGAGCGCCGCCACCAGCGTCGGCAGCGCCACCCCGACGAGCGTGTCCGCCAGACCGGCCGCCCGTACGGTGAGGAACTGCGAGATCAGGACGGTCTCCGACGGCACCAGCAGCGCGGCCACCACCAGCGCCGTCACCACCCCCCGGCCCCGGAAGCGCAGCTTGCCCAGCGCGTATCCCGCACAGGTCGCGCCGATCACATTGCCGGTCACCGCCATCGCCGCCACCAGCAGCGAGTTGAGCAGATAGTGCGGCACGGGGATCCGGTCCAGCACCGTACCGAAGTGTTCGAACGTCGGATGCGCGGGGATCAGGACGGGCGGCCGCTCGTACAGCGGCTCACCGGCGCCCTTCAGGGAGAGCGAGAGCTGCCACACCAGCGGGCCCGCCAGCACCAGCGCCATCAGTGCGAGCAGCCCGTACCGGAGCACCGCACCGGGCACCACCCGCCGCCTCCCGCGCGCCGCACCGCCGGCCCCGGGGGACACGAGACGGGACATCAGCCGTTCCTCTCCTTGCGCTGGAGGGCGAGCTGCGCCAGCAGGAGCCCGCCGAGGACGACGAACATCACCAGGCTGATCGCCCCGGCGTACCCGGTACGCGCCTGGAGCCCGGTGCCCTCCCGCTGGATCAGCATCGTCATGGTGAGATCGCCGCCGCCCACCCCGCCGGTGCCGTTGGTGAGCACATAGATCTCGCCGAACACCCGGAACGCCGCCACCGACGAGAGGACCGTGATCAGCGCCATCGTCGACCGCACCCCCGGCACGGTGACACTGAGGAAGGAGCGCACCGCCCCGGCCCCGTCCACCGCCGCCGCGTCGTACAGCGTGCGGTCGATGTTCACCAGCGCGGCCAGATAGATCACCATGTAGTAGCCCATGCCCATCCACACGGTGACGAACATGGCGCTGAACAGGAGCAGCCACCGGTCGCTGAGGAAGGGAAAGGGCGCCGCCGCGACCCGCAGGGTCCCGGCGAGCTCGTTCACCAGCCCCCGCTTGTCGAGCAGGTTCGTCCAGATCAGCCCGACCACCACCGGCGACATGATGACCGGCAGATACATGGTGGTCCGGAAGAACCCCGCCAGCCGCTCCGCCGAACCCACCAGCACGGCGAGCAGCAGCGGCAGCACCACCATGACCGGCACCACACACACCGTGTAGAGCGTCGAGTTGAGCAGCGCCGTGGTGAACCGCTCGTCGGCGAACATCCGGTGGAAGTTCGCCAGCCCCACGAACTCGCCGGTTCTCAGCAACGTCGAGTCCGTGAAGGCCAGTTGGAGCGTGTTGACGAACGGCACCAGCACCATCAGCACGATCACGGTGAGCGCCGGCAACAGGAAGAGCCAGGGCGTCAGGACCCAGCCGTGGGTCGCCAGCGGGTCCCGGCGGCGGAGCGCCCCCGCGCCCCGCCGCCGGACCGCCCCGCCCGGCGCGGAGATCGCCGGCCGTGTCATCCGTTGGCTTCCAGCCGCTCGTTCGAGTACCTCACGGAGGCGTCCAGGGCCGACTTCACCGACTTCTTGCCGAGCATGGCCTGCGCTATCTGCTCCCGCAGCGTCTCACTGTCGGCGGAGCCGGAGAACGCCGGCGGCCACCACACGACCGCCTTCCGCACCTGCTCGGTCGATTCGATCCGTACCTTCGTCGCCGGATCGCCGTCGTCCTTCGTGAAGTACGGGTCGTCCAGCGTCCCGGCCGACGACGGGAAGACCGACGCCTTCTTCGCGAACGCCAACTGGTTCGCGGAGTTGGTCACATACGTCGCGAACGCCTTCGCCAGCGCCGGATGCTTGGACGTCGCGTTCACCACCAGCGACTCGATGTACATGTTCGGCGAGCCGTTGTTGATACGCGGCCCGATCGCCAAGTCCTTGTAGACATCCGGCGCGGTGTCCTTCAGATCCGTCAACGTGTAGGAACTGCCCGGCAGATACGCCAGCCGGCCCGCCTTGAACTCCTCGACCTCCTTCGTCTGGAGGTTGTTCAGCGCCTCTTCCGTGAGCCCCTTCTTCGCGTACAGCTTCCGGAACCGCTCGACCAGCTCCACGCCCTTGGCGTCGTTGTACGTGAACTTCGTGCCCCCCGCGTCCATCAGCTCCACCCCGTACTCGCCGAAGGTCTCGATGGCGGGCATCCGGGCGATCATCGCCACCTCGGGACAGTGCTCCGCCATCGTCCCGGCCTGGTCGAACAACTCGTCGTACGTGGCCGGCAGCTTGGCGGGATCGAGCGCGCACTTCTTCAGCAGCGCCTTGTTGAAGAAGGAGGGCCCGGTGTTGAGATACCACGGGTAGCCGTACGTGCCGCCGCCCAGGCCGTCGAAGGTCATCGCCTGCCACGCCTTGTCCAGATAGCCGCTCTTCGCCTTCGGATCCTCCTTGCCGAGGTCCAGCAGCACCCCGGCCTGCGCGAGCGTGTACGCCGCCTCCGGCCCCATGTCGACCACATCGGGGAGCGAGCCGGCCGCGGCGTCGGCGGAGAGCTTGTCCTGATACCCCTCGGCCGGCTGGTCCACCCAGGTGATCTCGGTGCCCGGGTGCTCCTTCTCGAACGAGGCGATCAGGTCGTCGAAGTACGCGGTGAACTTGTCGTTCTTCAGATTCCAGGTCTGGAAGGTGATCGTGCCGGCCACCTTCCCGTCCGAGTCCTTCGACTCCGGCGTGTCACCACCGCCGCCGATGACGCACGAGGACAGCAGCAGTGATCCGAGGACGGTGCCCGCGACAAGCGTGCGCCGCCGGCCCTTCGATGTCAGTCGGCCCTTCGATGCCATGGGAAGTCTCCTCACAGGGATGCGGGAAGCGGGAAAGAGGTCCGGAAAGTCGGCAGGTGGCAGGTGGCAGTGGCAGGTGGCAGGTGGCAGATCAGACGGCGATCCGCAGGGTCGCCACCTGGAAGGGGCCGAGGTCCACGAGCGCGCCGTCGGCACGCACCGGACCCCCGGCACCGGGGGAGAGGCCCGGCGGCAGACCGGCCTCCGGGACGAACGGGCGCTCCAGCAGATCCGTCTCGTGGACGACAGGGTCCCCGCCGAGCGCCGCCGACGGGCGGAGCAGGGCCCGCGCCCGGCCGCCCCGGGTCTCGTAGACCCGTACGACCAGATCCCCCGAACCGTCGTCCGCGAGCTTCACCCAGTCGACGACCGCGTGACCGCTCAGCGCCTCCAGCTCCACCAGGGGCCGCAGCCCCGCCGGGACAACGATGTCAGGAGCGTTGAACCGGTACGCCGCCGCCACCGCCCCCGGCACATCCGCACCCGGCAGCACCGCCCACCGGAAGAGATGACGGCCCACATCGGCGTCCGGATCGGGGAACCGGCTGCCCCGCAGCAGCGACAGCCGCACCACGGTGGAGCCGCCGTCCGCCCGCGCGTCCGCGCCGTACATCGTGTCGTTGACGATCGCGAGACCGTAACCCCCGTCGGAGACCTGTACATACCGGTGCATGCCGGCCTCGAACATCGCGTCCTCGGCCGCCGTGTTCACCAGCAGCGGCCGCTCCACGAAGCCGTACTGCGTCTCGAACCGCGCGGTCCGCGCCATCACCTGGACCGGCAGCGCCACCTTGAGCAGCCGCTCGCGCTCCCGCCAGTCGACCACGCACTCCGTCTCCAGCCGCCCGGTGCCCGCGCGCAGCCACACCGTCACCACGGCCTCCGACGCACCGAACCGGCGGACCACCTCGACCCCCGCGTCGGCGCCCTCCCGGACCACCCGGCGCCCGGTGACCTCACCGGCCGGCCGGGAGTGGCGCAGCGTATGCCGGTCCACGTCCCAGGCGTCCCACCGCACCGGCTCGTCCCGGAAGAGCCGCAGCTCACCGAGGAGCGCCCCGGGCGGCACGGTCTCCCGCCCCGCGTCCAGATCGACCAGCGAGACGACATGGCCGTCCGCGTCCACCACGGCCCGCAGCACCCCGTCGTCCAGTACGGTGGCCCCCGCCTCCCCGTCCGAGACCCGCACCCCCACGGGCACGCCCCCGGCCCCGCCCCCGGCGGGCGACGGCAGGAACGGCGGCAGCACCGAGGCGGCCGCGCCGTCCGCCGGCCCGCCCAGCACCTTCACCGCCCGCTCGATCACCTCGCCCAGCCGCGCCTCGGCCGTCCGGTAGAACTCCCGGGCCTCCCGGTGCACCCAGCTGATCGACGTGCCGGGCAGGATGTCGTGGAACTGGTGGAGCAGCACCCCGCGCCAGATCTCGTCCAGCTCCTCCCGCGGATACGGCGCCCCGCGCAGCAGCGCCGCCGCCGCGCCCAGATACTCGGCGGCCCGCAGCAGCGATTCGCACCGCCGGTTGGACCGCTTCATCTCCGCCTGCGAGGTGAGCGTGCCCCGGTGCAGCTCCAGATACAGCTCGCCCCGGTGGACCGGCGCCAGCGCCGGAGCCGCCGCCGTGACCTCCGCCAACTCCCCCTCCGCGTCCCGGAAGAACTCCGCCGGAGGACGGGAGACCACCCGGGGCGCCCCCTCCAGATCGGCGAACCGGCGCACCCGCTCCGCCATCTCCGCCGTCGGCCCCCCGCCGCCGTCCCCGTAGCCGTACGGCAGCAGCGAGTGCGAGGCGATCGCCTTGTCCTTGAACGTGGCCACCGCGTGGCGCAGTTCGCGCGCGGTGACCTCCGCCGCGTACGTCTCCACCGGCGGGAAATGGGTGAAGACCCGGGTCCCGTCGATGCCCTCCCACCAGAACGAGTGGTGCGGGAAGACCGTGGTGTCGTTCCACGAGATCTTCTGCGTCAGGAACCAGCGCGCCCCGGCCCGGCGCGCCAGCTGGGGCAGCGCCCCCGAGTAGCCGAAGGAGTCCGGCAGCCACACCTCGCGCGTCTCGATCCCGAACCGGTCCAGGAAGTACCGCTTCCCGTAGACCAGTTGGCGCACCATCGACTCACCGGTGGGGATCACCCCGTCCGGCTCCACCCACATCCCGCCCACCGGCACGAACCGCCCCTCGGCGACATACCGCCGTACCCGGGCGAAGAGTTCGGGCTGATGCTCCTCCAGCCACGCGAAGTGCTGCGCGGCCGACATCGTGTAGACCAGCTCCGGACGGGTGTCCAGCAGCGCGAGGACGTTGGCGACGGTACGGCCCACCTTGCGCACCGTCTCGCGGAGCGGCCAGAGCCACGCCGAGTCCATATGGGCATGGCCCACCGCGGTCATCCGGTGCGCGCTGTGGTGCGCGGGCGCGGCGAGCGCGGGCGCCAGCACGGCGCGCGCCCGCCGTGCGGTGGCCACCGGGTCCGCCGCGTCGTAGACGTCCAGGGACTCCTCGACCGCGCGCAGCAGCCGCCAGTGGCGGGGGTCGTCCGTACCGAGTTCGGCGGCGAGCCCGCCCAGCACCTCCAGATCGCAGAGGAGCCCGTGCACCTCGGGGGAGAAGACGACGGTCTCGGCGCGCCGCAGCCGGAACTCCTCGAACGGCTCCCGCGCGCCCTTCTCGCCGTGCCCGGTGACCACGAACGGCGGCAGCCCGAGCAGCAGCGGGTTGGCGGCGGCCTCGACATACAGCTCGAAGTTCCCCTCCGCGTCGAGGAGTTCGGACCCGCCGTCGGACGCGCCGTCCGCACCGTCGTCCGGGCCGGCCTCCCGGAGCCGGACGCTGCTCTGCCGGGGATGGAGCCCCTTGACCACCCGGCCGTCCGGAGCGAAGACCAGCCCCTCGCAGTGCCCGCCCACCGAGTGGTCGAACCACCCCAGGTCCAGGACGAGTTCGACCGGACCCGGCTGCCCGGGGGCCACCCGCCCCCGGACCCGGAACCAGGTCGTGGACCAGGCGGGCCCCCACGCCGAACCGACCGCGAACGGCCGGTAGTCGGGGCGGGAACGGCCCGCGTCGGTGGCCAGGCCGAGCGCATGAAGGGGAGTCACCGGTTCGCCGCCCTCGCCGGCGCTCCACGCCTCGACCCGTACCTCCGCGAGGCGGGTGCGGACATGGGGGAGGATGCGGTCGCGGCGTACCCGGTCCAGCCGGTCGAGCGTCGCGGCTAAGTGATTGTGCACGGTGGATCCTCTCCGTACGGGAACACCCGCGGAACTAATACGTTTTAGCCCTGGTGCGAGTGGCGGCAGACTAATACGTTTCAGTGGTGCGGTCACCGCGCCGAATCATCACAGTTGGGTGACGGCCGGCGGACCGGCCGGCGTGGGGGAGGGCCGATGGCACCGAAGAAGCGACCCGGACCAGGGGCGGGGCAGCCGCCCGCGCGGCTGCGCAGCACCGATATCGCCCGGCTGGCCGGGGTCTCCGTCACGGCGGTCTCGCTCGCCGTCAACGGACGTCCCGGGCTCAGCGACGCGACGCGCCGTCGGATCCTCGATGTCGTCGACGAGTTGAACTGGCGTCCGCACCGGGCGGCCAGCGCGCTCAAGGGCGCCTCCAGCGACGTCGTCGGCATCGTCGTCGCCCGTCCCGCCCGCACCCTCGGCGTGGAACCGTTCTTCGCGCACTTCCTCTCCGGACTCCAGTCCTGCCTCTCCGGACAGGGCATCGCCACCCAGATCCTCATCGTCGAGGACACCGCCGCGCAGACCGCCGTCTACCGGAGCTGGGCGGCGGAGAACCGGGTCGACGGACTGGTCCTGCTCGATCTGGAGGTGGACGACCCCCGGCCGCAACTCGTCGCCGACCTCGGCATCCCCGCCGTCACCCTCGGCAGCCGGGGTGACCGGATGGAGCTGACCAGCGTCTGGGTGGACGACCATGCCGCCATGGCCGGCATCCTGCGGTACCTCGCCTCCCTCGGGCACCGGCGCATCGGACATGTCAGCGGCATCGTCTCCTTCGCGCACACCCGGCGCAGATACGAGGCGGTGCGCGAGGTCCGCGGCGCCCTCGGCGTCGAAGTGGAGTCCGTCCCCACCGACTTCTCCGACGCCCAGGGCGCCGATGCCACCCGCCGGCTGCTGCGGGCGGACCCCCGGTGCACGGCGGTCGTCTACGACAGCGACGTCATGGCGATCGCCGGCCTCGGCGTCGCGGGCGAACTCGGCCTGCGGGTCCCCGACGACCTCTCCCTCGTCTCCTTCGACGACTCCGTCCTCACCACCATGGCCCACCCCCCGGTCACCGCCCTGACCCGCGACACCTTCGCGCTGGGCACCCTCACCGCCACCGAACTCCTCCGCGTCATGACGGGCGGCGAGACCCCCCGGGCCACCCAGGCGCCCACCCCCGAACTGGTGGTACGGGGGAGCACGGCACCGCCGCCGTCGACCGGCCGCTGAGGGGGCGTCGAGGGGGCATTGAGGGACGGGCGTCGAGGGCCGGGCGGACGGAGCCGAAGGGCGGGAAACCCGGTACAACCATCGGCGTGCGTCGCGGGTCACATGAAGTGTGAGCAATCCACTCTCAGAGCCGCAAGGGGGAAATATGCGTTACATCCGTCATGCCGCATCCGCCGGAGCGTTGACCGTGCTCGCGGTGGGAGCCGCCACCGTGTTCAGCCCGGTGGCCTCCGCCGCGCCCAACGTCACTCCGCAGAGCGTCTGCGGCAGCGCCTACAAGACCGTGAACTCGGCCGCCGTGGGCTCGCTGGGCACGATCTACCTGACGTACAACTCGGCGAACGGCAAGAACTGCGTCACGACCATCCGGAGCAACCCGGGCACGGCCAAGGACATGTCCACGTACATCTACGTCGCCGACACCGGCGAGTGGGCCGACGACTACGGCAGGTTCACGTCGTACGCGGGCCCGAGCTACGTCTACGCCAAGAACTTCTGCGTGAGCTGGGGCGGCCACATCGACAACATCTCCGTGTCGGTCGACAACACCAACTGCGCCTCCCTCAAGGAGCACCGGGTCACCGAAATCCGCTGACCTCCCGCCCCTGACGGCTGCCCCCTCCCTCCGGAGGGGGCGGCCGTACGCCCGTCCCTCAGAGGGCGAGCCGCCGCCGTACCCCGTCGGTGGACTCCCGCACCTCCAGCCGGTGCGGGGCGATCCGCACCTCGAACGGCAGCGGGGTCCGCGCGTTGATCCGGTTCGCCAGACAGGTCACCGCCAGGGAGGCGATCGCGGCCTTGTCCGGGACCACCGTCGTCAGCGACGGCGTGCTGTAGAGACCCTCGTCCGAGCCGTCGATGCTCGCGACCGCGATGTCCCCGGGGATCCGCCATCCCGCCTCGTACAACGCCCGCTGGGCCCCGATCGCCAGCATGTCGCTGAAGCAGAAGACCGCGTCGGGCCGGAGCTCCTCCGGCAGGCCGATCAGCGTCCGCATCGCCGCCAGCCCGTTCGTCCTGTCGAAGTCCGTCACGGACGGCGCGAGCCGCGGATCGAAACGCAACCCGGCGTCGTGCAGAGCCAGTTGGAAACCCTCAAGACGCTGCCGGCTGGTCGCGGAGGCATGCTGGCCGATCGCCGCGATCCGGCTCCGCCCCAGCCCCGCGAGATGCGCCGTCACCTCGCGCGCCGCAGCGACATTGTCGATCAGGACATGGTCCGCCACCGCCCGCTCGATCCCGTACCCCCGCTCGCCGAGCAGCACCAGCGGGAACTCGACCGCCACCCGCGCGAGTTCGTCCAGCGGAACGCTGAGCGGCGACAGGATCACCCCGTCGATCAGCGAGGTCCCCACCCCGCCGGCCATCCGCAGCTCCTCCCGCGCCTCGCCCAGCGTCTCCTCGATCAGCACGGTCAGCCCCAGCGCCGAGGCCTCGGTCCGCACATGGTGGGCGATCTCCGCGAAGTACGCCGTGGTGAGCTGCGGGATGGCGAGCGCGATCAGCCCGCTCCGCCCGGTACGGAGCCGCCGCGCCGACGGATTCGGCCGGTATCCCAGTTCGCTCACGGAGCGCAGAACCCGCTCCCGGGTCGCCTCGGAGACCCGCGGCGCCCCGCGTACAACGTTGGAAACCGTCTTGATGGAAACCCCCGCGTGATCCGCCACGTCCTTGAGCGTCACTGCTGCCACGGATCTTCCCCCCTCGTCACCTCCGACCAGATTAAGGGTGATCCGGCGGCGAGCACCAGCGCGTCAGATGGCCCCGATCCCTCGCTGACAGAGGGTTGACCTCGGGCGCGCACCACGGTTACAACGTTGGAACCGGGCAAAGGCCGCCGCACTACGGGCAGTTCGGATACCCGATGTCCCCACCTCTCCTCCAGCTCTGGGAGGCTCCATGTCCGAGTCCCGTAGCGACCGGGGCGGACCACCTCGCCGCCGGACCGTCCTGGCCACGGCCGCCGCCGGTCTCACCACCGCCCTGACCGGCACCCTGACCGGGTGCTCCGGCACCACGGCGGGCGGCGGCGCATCGTCCCGGGGCATCCGTCTCACCTTCTCCTGGTGGGGCAACGACGACCGCGCCGAGCGCACCGTGAAGGCCGTCCGCCTCTTCGAGCAGGAGCATCCCGGGGTCACCGTCGCCACCACGACCACCGGGTTCGCCCCGTACATCCAGAAGCTCGCCACCCAGGCCGCGGGCGGCGGCATCCCGGACGTGGCGCAGCTCGACTACCGGCAGATCTCCCAGTACGCGCGGGGCGGCGCGCTCATCCCGCTCGGCGACTCCATCGAGGGCGGGGCGATCCGTACCGACGAGATGGACCAGGACTTCCTCCGCACCGGGATGTCCGACGGCAAGCAGTACGCGCTCCCCATGGGGAGCGGCATCACCGGATACGCGTACGACTCCGCGCTCTACCGGAAGGCCGGCATCAGCACCCCCCGGCCCAGTTGGACCTGGCGGGAGTGGGCCGACGCCAACCGGGAGATTGCCGCCCTCCGGCTCAGAGGCCCGAACGGCCGCCTCGTCACCGGCGCCGGCGACGGCGGAGGCAACGAGGACGTCTTCGAGACCTGGCTGCGCAGCCGGGGCGGACGCCTCTACTCCGAGGAGGGCGCGATCGCCTTCTCCGAGGACGACCTCACCGAGTTCTGGACCTTCTGCGACCAGCTCCGCAGGGACGGCGCCATCTCGGCGGCCAAGGACACCGTGCAGAGCAACAGCACCGAGAACAGCCCGCTGGGCCGCGGGATCTCGGGCGCCGACTTCAACTGGAACGCCACCTATCCCGCGTTCAGGACGCTGCTCGGCGACGCCATCCGCTTCGCCCCCGTCCCCACCACCGACGGCCACCCCGGCACCTACTTCAAGCCCTCGATGCTGCTGGGCATCGGAGCGCACACCGCCCACCCCGAGGAGGCGGCGGCACTGATCGACTTCCTCCTCAACGACGAGCGGGCGGGCGACGCCCTCGGCTTCACCCGCTCCACCCCGCCCAACCACGCCATCGCCGGCCGGCTCGCCAAGGACCTCGAAGGACCGGAGCTGGAGACCTACCAGTACGCCCAGGTGATGGAGCGATACGGCCTGGACGCCCCGCCGACCGCGCCCCCGCGCGGCGACGTCGCCGTCCAGACGGCCTTCAGCCGCACCTACCAACGGGTGATGTACGAGCTGACCGGCCCCCGGCAGGCGGCCCGTGAACTCATCGCCGCCGCCAACCGGGAGCTGAGGTCATGAGCACACTGTCGACCCGGGCCCCCGCGCGCGGCGGCCCCCGCGCGGACCGCCGCACACCCCCGGCCGGGAAGAACCGGGGGGTACGCGAACGGCAGTGGCCCGCCTACGTGTTCCTCTCCCCGTGGATCCTCGGCGCGGTCCTGCTGACCCTGGTGCCGATGGCCGTCTCCCTCTGGCTCTCCTTCACCGACTACAACCTGTTCGACCCGCCGCGCTGGATCGGACTCCGCAACTACACCGACATGCTCTTCGAGGACCCCCGGTACTGGCGGTCGGTCGGCCGGACCCTGCTCTACGTCACGGTGGCCGTACCCCTGAAACTGGCCCTCGCGCTCGCCGTCGCGATGCTGCTCAGGGGCCTGGTACGGGGCCGGGCCTTCTACCGCTCCGCGTTCTACGCGCCCTCCCTGCTCGGGGCGTCCATGTCGATCGCCCTGGTGTGGCGCGCCCTCTTCAACGACGGCGGCTCGGTCCCCGCCGTCCTCGACGCGGTCGGCATCCACGTCGGCGGCTGGGTCGGCAACCCGGACCTGGCGCTCTACGCGGTCGCCCTGCTCACCGTATGGCAGTTCGGAGCCCCCATGGTCATCTTCCTGGCGGGGCTCCAGCAGATCTCGCCCGAACTCTACGAGGCCGCCGCCCTCGACGGCGCCGGCCGCTGGCGGCAGTTCGTCTCCATCACCGTCCCCATGCTCTCCCCGGTGGTCTTCTTCAACCTGGTTCTGGAGATCATCAACTCCTTCCAGGTCTTCACCCCGGCCTACGCGATCAGCGGCGGCGACGGCCGCCCTGCCGACTCCGTCATGTTCTACACGCTCTACCTCTACGAACGAGGCTTCTCCGCCTCCCACATGGGCTACGCGACGGCGATGGCCTGGATGCTGCTGCTGGCGATCGGCGCGATCACCCTGGTCCTCTTCCGCTCCGCGCGGTCCTGGGTCTTCTACGCGGACGAGGAGGGACGATGAACATCGCCACGAAGCGGTGGCTGCCGCACACCGCCGCCCTGCTCTGTCTGCTCGTCCTGCTCTACCCGCTCCTCTGGCTGCTGGCCACCTCGCTGAAGCCGGCCGACGAGGTGGTGACCAGCCTCCGGCTCTGGCCCGGCCATATCGAGTGGTCGAACTACACGACCGCGCTGGAGGGCGTGAACGGCGTCTCCGTCGTCCAGTTGCTGAGCAACTCGCTGCTGATCGCGGGTGGCGCGGTCCTCGGCAACGTCCTCTCCTGCTCCCTCGCCGCGTACGCGTTCGCGCGGCTGCGGTTCCGGATGCGCAAGGTGATGTTCGGGTTCATGGTGGCGACGCTGATGCTCCCGCACCACGCGGTGCTGATCCCGCAGTACATCATCTTCAACCGGCTCGGCATGGTGGACACCTACTGGCCGCTGATCCTGCCGAAGTTCCTCGCCACCGAGGCGTTCTTCGTCTTCCTCATCGTGCAGTTCATGCGCGGACTCCCGCGCGAGCTGGAGGAGTCCGCGCGGATCGACGGAGCCGGAGCCTTCCGCACCTACCTGTCGATCTCGCTGCCGCTGAGCCGGCCCGCGCTGATCACCACGGCGATCTTCACCTTCATCTGGACCTGGAACGACTTCTTCACCCAGATGATCTACCTGTTCGCACCGGAGAAGTTCACCATCACCCTCGCGCTCAGCGGCTTCGTCGACCAGACCAGCACCTCGGCGTTCGGCCCCATGTTCGCGATGTCGGTGATCTCGGTGCTGCCGATCGTGCTGTTCTTCCTCGTGTTCCAGCGCTATCTGGTGCAGGGCATGGCCACCTCCGGGCTGAAGGGCTGACCGCCATGCCCCCTCCCCAGCCGTCGCCCACACCCCCTCCCGTACCGTCTCCCCGCACCGGCGCACCACGCCGCGACCGGCGCGAACCGGGGGAGATCTTCGGCCCCGGCTTCTCGCTCTTCGCGGACATGCTGCTGGTGGCGGTGGTGACCACCCTGGCCTGCCTCCCGGTGGTCACCCTCCCCGCGGCCTTCGCCGCGGCCTCCGTGACCCTCCGGGAGAGCGCCGTCGACGGGACCACGGCATCCGTCCGCACGTACGCCACCCGCCTGCGCGCCCATCTGACCCCGCGCACCCTGGCCGGCGGCCTCCTCCCGCCCCTGCTGCTCGCGGCCTTGCTGGCCGACGCCGCGCTGGTACGGGACGGAGCGCTGCCCGGGGTCGCGGTGGTCGGGCCCGCCCTGGCGCTGCTCGCCCTGGGCACGGTGACGGTGGCCCTGCGGGCGGCGGCGCTGGAGGCCCCGTACCGGCTCTCCGTACGCGAGAGCTTCCTCCGCTCGGTGGCCGACCCACGCGGCACCGCGCTGCTCGGCTGCGCGGCGGCGCTCGCCCTGGTCCTGGCGTGGTCGATCCCCCTGCTGGTGCCCCTGCTGCCCGGCCCGCTCGTCTTCGCGGCGACCGCGGTGGAGATACGCGCGACGGCGGTCACCGCCACCTCCCGCTGAACCTCCCGGCCCGTACCCCACCGATGAAGTGAGGGAACCCATGAGACAGCACGCGCCCCGCCGAGGAGTGCTTCCCCTCGCCCCGCCCCGCCGGCTGCCCGCGTTGCTCGCGGCCCTGGTCCTCGCGGCCGGCGCCCTGCTCCTGCACCCGTCGGGCGCGCGCGCCAACGGCGTCGGCGACAGCCTCTACACCCGGGCCTCCACCAGCGAGGTCATCGCGTACTCCCGGGTGATCCGGCTGGCCCACAGCGGCTCCGCCGACGGCACCCTCATCGGCACCTTCGAGCACGCCGCCCGCGACGGAGGCCCGACCTCGCTCGTCATCCGGACCTCCACCGACGACGGCGCGACCTGGCGCACCCTCACCACCCTCCAGGATCCGCTCACCGGCACGGACCACCCCTCGGACCAGATCTGGCAGCCGTTCCTCTTCGAACTGCCGCGGCAGATGGGGAGTTACCCGGCCGGCACCCTCCTCCTCACCGCGAACATCGCGCCCAGCACCAACACCCGGACCGACTTCGTGCTGTGGCGGAGCACCGACCACGGCGCCACCTGGAGCTACCAGTCCGTCCTCCAGACCGGGGGCGGCAGCCGGGGCGCGCCGAACGGCGGCTCCGGCATCTGGGAGCCGTTCCTGACCGTGGACGGCGCCGGGCGGCTCGCCCTGTACTTCGCCGACGAGCGCGGAGAGCCGGCGTACGCGCAGACCGTCTCCCACATGGTCTCCGGCGACGGCGGCGTCACCTGGAGCGCCCGCCCCGACGGCACCGTCAACGTCGCCCCGGGCCTCGTCGACGACGTACGGAGCACCTCGGCCACCGACCGTCCCGGGATGCCGACCACCGCCACCCTGCCCGACGGACGGATGGTCCTGGCGTACGAGATCTGCGGTACCGGCCGCAACTGCGAGGCGTACACGAAGACGTCCACCGACGGCGGGACGACCTGGGGCGGCGGCCCGGCGGACCTGGGCACGATGGCCGTCACGACGGACGGCCGGTATCTGGGCAGCAGCCCCTACCTCGTATGGAGCCCGGCGGGCGGTACGGCGGGGAGGCTCCTGCTGAGCGGGATGCGCACCCGGTTCACGGGGTCGAACGCCTTCACGCCCGAGGACCGGCAGGCGATCTTCACCAGGGACGCCGACTCCTCCGGCGCCTGGTCCTGGACCCCCGCCCCGTTCCAGCCACTGGCCGGCGGCACCTATTGCAGCACCAGCTACAGCCCCCACCTCCTGCCCGACGCCACCGGCACCTCCGTGCGGTACACGACCGCCACGGCGACCGGCCCCACCGGCTGCATGGCGGCCACCGCCGCCGCCAACAGCGGTGTGCTCCCGTACACCGCCGACTTCACCAGGGACACCTCCGGCTGGATCGAGTACGGCGGCTGCTGGGCCGCGTCGAACGGGGTCGTCTCCGAGAGCTGCGGCGGCACCGACGGCAACAAGTCCGTCGCGGGATCGACCAGTTGGACCGACTACCAGATGGAGGGCGAGGTACGCAGGGACTCGGGCACCCAGGCGGGCTTCGTGGTCCGCGCGACCGACCCCCGAACCGGGGCGGACGCCCTCGACGGCTACTACGTCGGCGTGTCGTCGGCCACCCTCTTTCTCGGCCGGCAGCGCGACTCCTGGACACCGCTGGCCCAGGTGGCCATCCCCGGCGGGCTCGCCACCGGCGTCTGGTACCGCGTCACGGTGCGGGCCACCGGCTGCACCCTCACCGTCACCGGCGTACCCGCCGGCTCCTCCGCCTCGCCCGTCGGCTTCACCCACACCGACTCCGGCTGCTCCCTCACCAGCGGAGCGGTCGGCCTGCGGGACCAGGCGGGGACGGCGAGCTGGCGGAACATCACCGTCCGATAGCCCCCTGCCCGCCCCGCCCCCTGATCCAGCATCCGGCCAGCCACGATGGAGGATAGAGATGACCACCAGGCCCCGTCGCCGTACGGTACTGGGCGCCACGGCGGGCGCCGTGCTCGCCGCAGCGGCGACCACCCCCACCGCCTCGGCGACGCCCACGCCCGGCCCCGCGCCCCGCCCAACCGCCCCGCCGGCCCGGAAGGTGACCGTCCGCTCGCCCGATGGTCTGCTGAGGGTGACCGTCGTCGCCGAGGACGGCCGGCTGCGGTACGAGGTGAGACGGCGCGGCCGGCTCCTGGTGGCCCCCTCCGGCCTCGGCCTCGACCTCGCCGGGGCACCTTCGCTCACCGGCGGCCTGGTGGTCCGCTCGGTGCGCCGCCGGACCATCGACGAGCACTGGCACCCGGTATGGGGCCCGGACGCGCGGGTCCGCAATCATGCCCGCGAGGCGGTCCTCCACACAGAACAGCCCGCCGGCGGGATCCGGCTCGACCTGATCGTACGGGTCTTCGACGACGGTGTGGGCCTGCGCTACCACCTCCCGGCACAGCCCGGCCTCACCACGTACACCGTCACGGCGGAGCACACGGAGTTCGCCCTGCCCCCGGACGCGACCAGTTGGTCCCTGGAGGCGGGCCCCGACTGGCGGGCGGACGAGCGGCATTACCGCACGGCCCCGCTCACGGCCGTGGAGACCGCGCAGACCCCGCTGACCCTGGCCGTGCCGGACGGCCCCTACATGGCGGTGCACGAGGCGGCGCTGATCGACTACCCGAGCATGACCCTGGCCGCCGTACCGGGCAGGCCCGCCACCTTCACCAGCGAACTGATCGGCCTGCCCGACGGCGCGAAGGCCCATCTCTCGGGCGCGTTCTCCACCCCCTGGCGCACCCTGACCATCGGGGAGCGCCCCGGCGACCTCGCCGCGTCCCATCTGACCGAGAACCTCAACGCACCGTGCGCCCTGCCGGACACGTCGTGGATCACCCCCGGCACCTATGTGGGGGTGTGGTGGGAACTCCAGCGCCGGGACACCACCTGGACGGCGGGCCCCCGGCACGGCGCGACGACCGAACGGGTCAAGGAGTACATCGACTTCGCCCGGGAGGCGGGCGCGAGCCATGTCCTGGCCGAGGGGTGGAACACCAACGCCGGCGGCGCGTGGACCGGCCAGGACTTCCTCACCCCGCAGCCCGACTTCGACCTGCCCGAGGTGCTGCGCTACGCACGGGAGAACGGGATCCGCTTCACCGCGCACAACGAGACCCGGGGCTTCGTCGACTACTACGACCGACACCTGGAGGCGATCTTCACCCGGTACGAGGAACTCGGCATCGACGCGGTCAAGACGGGGTACGCGACCCGGTTCGAGCTGGGCGGGGTGAGCCGCAGCCACTACGACCAGGAGGCGGTACGCCACTACCAGCGGGTGATCGACACGGCGGCCCGCCACGGGATCATGGTCGACGCGCACGAGGCGATCAAACCGACCGGACTGGCCCGCACCTACCCCAACATGATGACCTCCGAGGGCGTCGCGGGGATGGAGCAGCACAACTACATGGGCAGGCTGGGCAACCCGCCCGAGCAGGCCACGATCCTCCCGTTCACCCGCTTCCTGGGCGGACCGGCCGACTACACCCCCGGGGTCCTCGACGTCACCTGGGACCCGGCCGGCCTCGGTACCCGCGTACAGACCACGTCGGCCGCCCAACTCGCCCTGTACCCGCTGTTCTTCAGCCCGCTGCAAATGCTGGCCGACACCCCGGAGCACTACCGCGCGCACCCCGGGTTCGCCTTCCTCAAGGACATCCCGGCCAGTTGGGACGAGACCCGGTTCCTCGACTGCGTGATCGGCGACTACACGGTCGCAGCGCGCCGCAAGGGCACCACCTGGTACCTCGGCGCCATCACCGACGAACACGACCGGACGCTCCGGGTCCCGCTGCGCTTCCTGGGCCCGGGCCGCTGGACGGCGGAGATCTACGCGGACGCCCCGGAGACGAGCTGGCACGACAACCCGCTGCCGGTCACCGTCGAGTCCCGTACGGTGCGCCGCACCACCACGCTGACGCTGCGGCTGACGGCGGCCGGCGGCACCGCGATCAGGTTCACCCCGGCCCGTACCGCTTGACCCGGCCGCCGTACGGGGCGCCGGCGCTCCGCCGGGAGCACCGGCGCCCCGCACCCGTCGGTGGGTCAACGCTGGTCGATGCCGAGGGTCAGACTCCCGCTGTACCCGGCGGAGTTGGAGCCGGTCACGGTCATCAGCCCGGCGGTCGCACCGCCGTTGCCGTAGATGCCGTCCTGTGCGAGCGTGGTGCGCGGCACGGTGTTGGCCGAGTACGGCGAGACGGCGGCGACGGCCGTGGTGATCGCCTCGTCGATGAAGAGCTGCCCGGTGTGCAGCTCGCGCCCGCCCTGGAACGTACCGCCGGCGGTGAGGGTGACGTCGGTGTGGACCTTGACGTGGAGGTGGATGCACCGCCCCCGGTACCACCCGGGATAGATGGTGGTGATGCGGGCGACGCCGTCGGCCCCGGTCAGCACACCGCCCCGGAGGAAGGTGCCGTTGTCGGGCTCCTGGTGGCCGTTGTTCCCGACGAAACCGGAGTACTCGCCCAGCGCGTCGCAGCTCCACACCTCCACGAGCGCCCGGTTGAGCGGAGCGCAGGTGGCGTCGTCCACGACGGTGAGGACCAGCCCGAGCGGGATCCCCGGTTTGCCCTCGGAGACATCGGCGCGGACCAGCGCGCCGTCGAGGTAGTAGGGACCCTCCGTCAGCTCCTTGGTGAGGGTGCAGACGGCCGCGGCGACGGGCGCCGTACGGCCGGTGGTGCTGTTGTCGTCGTTCTCCTTCCTGGTCGGCTCGTCGGTACCGGCGGCGCCGACGGCGAGCGCGGCGGCGGTGGCACCGGTACCGAGCAGCACGGTGCGGCGCCGGACAGGGGCTTCCTGATGGTCCGTGGTGTCTGTCATGAACACGGCAAGCTAGAGGAGCTGTCTGTGAGCCACCTGTGAGTTGAGCAAAGCGAAGGGCTGTCAAGCCCAGGACGGGCCAAGCCGCGTGTCACCCGTAGACCTCGGCCCGGTCGACACTCACAAAGGATGCGCCGGACGACGCGTTCCGCTCCCCGGTGACCCGGACCCGCAGGGTGTGCTCCCCGTACGGGAGCCTCGGGCTGACGTACTGCACCGCCTCGCCGACCCGGATCGTGTTGTGGAAGTCGACCCGCTGCTCGGCCCCGCCGTCGGCACTGATCGCCGCGTAACCGTTGCCGGTGTCCTTGACGGAGAGCAGCGCGATGCGCGTACCGGTGAAGGTGAACGTCGCCGTGGCGTCCGGCCGGTCGCTCCAGTGGTCGTCGCCCCAGAAACACTGCGTCGCACACCCGACGCCGCTGTTCCAGGAACCGGAGTAGGTGACACCGCCGGTCCCATTGGAGCGCCCGTCGTCGTTGATCCAGTAGTTGCCGGAGCCGGGGTCCCCGGAGGGCAGCTCCTGGGTGGCCCCCATGGCGAGCGGACGGCCGAAATCCGGGCTGCCGTCGGCCCGCCAGGTGAACTTCTGCGCCCGTGTCGTGCGGTTGCTGTAGGTGTTCACCGAGGTGGTCTTCGCGTGGTACACGATCCAGTCCTCGGTCCCGTCGGGCGACCGGAAGAGAGCGTGGTGCCCCGGCCCGAACACCCCCCGGTCGTCGGCCCGGGAGAACACCGGCCCCTGATGCTGGCGCCAGTTGCCGGGGACGAGCGGATCGGCGTCCAGCGGCATCGACATCATCCAGACCTGGTAGTCCGGCTTGCCCGTGTCGCAGGTGGAGTACGTCATCCACACCCGCCCGTTGCGGTACAGGAACTCCGGCCCCTCCCGCACCTCGGGACAGCCGCCGGCCGCGTCGATGGCGACGGCGTTCCCGGAGACGGTGTACGGGTCGGACATCGGCGCGATGTTCAGCCCGTTGTGCTGGTACGGATTGATGCCGCTGTAGGCCAGGTAGAGCCGCCCGCCGAGCTGGAGGATGCTCGCGTCGATGGCGAAGTCGTCGGCGTGGTTGGGCGGGGCGAGCTTGGCCTTGAAGTGGTAGGGCCCGGTGGGGTCGTCCCCCTCCGATTCCAGCACGTAGAGCCGGTGGTGCTCGTCGACCCCGTCGTCCGCCGTGTAGTACAGATACCAGCGCTCACCGAAACGGTAGAACTCCGGCGCCCAGATGTTCCGGTTCCGCGAGGGGTCCGTATCGGTCCACACGGTCACCGGATCGGCGACCGCCAGCGTCCCCAGCGACGGCGACCGCCACATCCGGATGCTGCCGCCCTGCGTCGTGGTGAGGTAGTAGTTCCCCTGCCAGTGCGTCATGAAGGGGTCGGGCCCGCTGTTGAGCGGGCTGCGGAACCCGCCCGCGGCCACCCCGGCGGCCCCCGCGGGAGCCGCCCCCGCCGGCAGCAGTGCCACCACCAGCCCCAGCAGGGCGGCGAACAGCAGCGCGGGACGAACGCGCCGGATCCTGGCGAGACCGGAGAGCATGGGCACCTTCCCGGAGCAGCAATTTACATCGATGTAACACGCGACCCCCCAAGCTAGGCACCCCCCACCCCCCTGTCAACACACCGCGTCCCGCGCGGGGCTGGGTGCGGGGACAGGGTGCGGGACCGGGCGCGGGGACAGGGTGCGGGACCGGGCGCGGGACCGGGCGCGGGACTGGGCGCGGGGCTGGGTGCGGGGCTGGGTGCGGGACCGGGCGCGGGACAGGGTGCGGGGCAGGGCGCGGGCGCCGGTCAGGTGCGGCCCCTTCGCGCGGCGGCCCCCTTACGGGCGAGGCGTGCAGGACCGGGTCCGGTGGACGCGCCCGAAACGGCCGCCCTCGGCGGGCACCTCGCCGGGACGGCGGACGCGGCTCAGCTCGGTGTCCGCGCCGGCGGTGCGGAGTTCCGTCGAACTCGGCGTGGGCGGGGGCCGCTTTGGGCGCGTCCAGGGCGGCGGCGGGGCGCGTGGCGGCCGTGGGCGGCGCTGCGCGCGGGCCGTCGTGCCGATCTCCACGGCAGAATGAGCAAAAGCGCGATTAACAAGCATTTCGCGCGGGTGTCTGGCTGCTGCCGATGGCTGAGATCTAGCGTCTCGATTCCCTAGCACGGCACGGCGCAGGCGCGGGTCGCTCCGGCTCGCGCGGCGTCTCCTGCCGTCGCGCCCACCCATCCGGGAGACCATCGTGAGACCTGCACTCCGTACGGCGGCCACGCTCGCGCTCGCTTCCGCGCTGGTGGTGGCTGGCACTGTCACCAGCATGGCCGGTTCCGACAACAGCGCCGACCATCTGACCACCTGGGCCATCGCCCCGCGGGAGCCGGTCACTCCGCAGACAGACGAGCAGGACGCGTACAACCAGGCCCATGGGCGCCCGCTGCCCACGCCGGAACTCCTCCAGCCCACACTGGACTCCGGGTTGCGCTCCTATCACGCCAAACCGAAGAACTCCCTCAAGGGCGACTACCAGTGCGGTGCCTCGGACGTGCTGGCCGACCTCTCCCAGCGCTGGATCAAGGAGTTCGAGAAGCTGTACCCCAAGGTCAACATCTCGGTGAACCCTCCCTACGCGGGCAGTCTGGGCGCGCTGGAGCTGATCAAGGGGAACCTCGACTGCGTCTTCGTCTCCCGTGAGCTGAAGCCCAGCGACATCAAGGGCTTCCACGACGCCTTCGGTTACGACCCGCTCAGTGTGCCCGTCTCCGGCGGCAGCTACCGCCATTACGGCTTCCTGGACTCCGTGGGCTTCATAGTCAACAAGGACAACCCGCTCGACAAACTCTCCTTCGAACAACTCGACGCGGCCCTGTCCACCACCCGCAACCACGGCAGCAAGCCCGCCACCACCTGGGGTGATCTGGGTGCGACGGGCAAGTGGGCCGACAAGCCGATCCACATCGTCGGCATCCAGCCGTGGAACGGTTTCGAGGAATTCGTCCGCCAGCGGGTGCTCAACGCGGACGGCAAGCGGGGCGAGTGGCGCCCCGGTACGGCTGACGGCTCCACTCCGGCCGACCCGGCGGTGCACTGGGAGAAGACCGTCTTCAACATCGCCAAGGAGGTCAAGGACGACCCGTATGCCATCGGCTACACCGGGATGGCCTATGTCGACCAGCCCGTGAAGGTGCTCTCGCTCAGCGAGCGCAACGGAGGTCCGGCGTACGCGCCCACCCAGGAGAACGTCGCCTCGGCCGCCTACCCGCTCAGCCGCGTCACCTACTTCAACGTGAACAAGCGGCCGGGGAAGCAGCTGGATACCGTCATGGAGGAGCTGATGCGCTTCATTCTCAGCAAGCAAGGGCAGCGGGTGGTCGGCGGACAGCAGGTGTTCCTGCCCCTCCGCTCCGGCCAGGCCGCCGAGAGCCTGAAGCAACTCGACAGCGCTCCGTGACCCACACCCCAAGGGCGGGGAAGCGGATGGCCCGCCCCCCCCGCCCTTGGGGTCCATGCGGTGCACATGGGCGCCGATCTGCCGGTGTGTCAAAACGTCGTGTTTCTCGTCAACGCGGCGAGCGAGGCCGAGGAGTACCGGCGGGCCCTCGCCCACCTCGAACAGGTCATCGAGCTGGAGGGCCCCGGGACCATCGCGGCGGTCCTGCCGGAGCCGATCCCGGGCACCGCGGGCATCATGCCGCCTCCGCCCGGCTATCTCGCGGGGGTGCGGGAGCTGTGCGACCGGTACGGGACCGTGTTCGTCGTCGACGAGGTGATGACCGGGTTAGACCGCACCGGCGCGCGACTCGTCTGCGACGACGAGGGAGTAGTGGCCGACCTCCTGATCTTCGCTAAGGGTGTCAGCTCTGGCTGTGTGCCGCTTGGTGGTGTCGTGATGGGGGAGCGGTTGGCCGGTCAACCCCTACCCGGGCGGGCTCACCTACTCGGGGCACCCCCTTGGCGTGTGCGGCGGCCGTCGCCGCGCACGCGGTCATGGAGCGCGACGGCATCGTCGGCAACGCCCGGCGGATCGGGGCCGAGGTGATCGGCACTTGGCCTGTTGCCGTTCAGCAGCTCGGGCCGGATCCATTTTTGTGCCGTCGTGCACGGTCACCGACGCGGAGGCCCGTGAGGGTCTGGCCATCGTCGACCGGGTCCTCGACCGTGTGGACGCACTGGTCCAGGACGCGCGTCAGCGCGACGGGCATGGCCAGGGGCGTCGGCGTGCGGCAGGCCGGCGTGCGGCAGGCCGGCCTGCCTGCGACGAAGATCAAGCTCACTCCCGGGTCCTTCGATTGTCTGGAGGTGCTGCTCGGTCACTTCCTGCCGGGCGGTTCCACCGGCGTGGAGCCCCTGCACCCACGGCAGTTCCGAGGAGTTGCTGCTGGTGTTCTCCGGTGGGGTGGGGGTGTGGGTCGAGGAACGGCACCACCGGCTGTCCGCCCTCGACTCGGCACCTACCGCAGCAGCACTCCGCACCGGGTGGCCGAGGCCACCGGCGGACAGGAGGCCCGGGTGCTGTGGGCCATCGCTCCGCCCACCTGCTGACCCGCGGGTCCTTCCGCACGCGCTGGAGGCACCGTGAGCACCTACCGCAACGGCGGGGTATCCCACTGGTTGACCTCCGTCCCTGCCCCCCGTCCACCCCGTCCACCCCGTGCGTCCCTGCCCATCCCACCGTCGCCGCCGGTCTTCCTTCCAACGATGCCGCCGGTGTTTCGGTAACCCGCCGGGATCTGGTCATCGTTGTCATTGTTGGTGGCGGTTTCACTGGCTTGTGGTGCGCGTGCCGCGCTGTTCTGGAGAGTTCCGGGGGGACGATCATGCTCTTGGGGTGGGGCAGATCGGTTATGGCGTGTCGGGCCGCAACGGCGGTCGGTTCTCTCCGCTGATCTCCGGTGACCGGGGGGTGTACGCCGAGGTCGTCGGCAGGCGGGGAGGGGACGGCGCCGTCGCCGTGTTCCGGCACGTGATGGACCGGCGGTCGAGGGCACCGTGCGCACGCTCCGGGACGAGGGCGTCGAGGTCGACCAGTACCAGGGCGGACACCTGCGGGTGGCCGTCGCCCCCGGCGCCCTCAAACGGCTGGAACGCTTTCGCACGGCCGATCTGCGCTGCGGCTGCCGGGCCGGGGACGGACGTCCGGCTCCTGGACGCCGACGCCGTACGCGAACGTATCGCGAGCGGCCCCGCGCTCGGCGGCCTGCTGCGCCGTGTCTTCGCGCGTGTGGCCCCCGCGAGACTCGTGTACGGCCTGGCGGGTGTCGTGCGGGCGGAGGGTGTGCGTGTCGTGTCGGACTGCCGCGCCACGCGCATCGTGTCCGGCGCGGTCACCGCCGATCGGGGCACCGTCGCCGCCGCCACTGTCCTACCTGTCTGGAGGCCTGCTGCGGTGAGGATGGCTGAGGTGAGGGCGTCGCCGGTGCGGAAGCCGGGCAGTCCGGCGTTGATGCCGTGTCGTGTGTGGGGGGCCTCGTTGTGCGGGATGGTGGTGTTGTGGAGGGTGTATCGGTGGGGTGGGGGTGTTTGGGTGATGCTGCTGCCCGCTTCGTCTCGGAGTCGGCCTCCCGCTCGGCGAGCACCTCGCCGCCCAGGTCGCAGAGCGCGGCCCGCAGCGCGG
>NZ_JBFBFB010000020.1:0-28677 GCF_040683935.1 Streptomyces sp. NPDC093085
TACTTCTTTATTTTTGCTTTGTTGCTGTGTTCCGTTCTTGCGTTTCCGACTCTATCAGACTCTTTCGTGTCCGATTCCCCGTCGGAGCGGGGTTGTCTTCCCGGCCTCTCGGCCGTTCCGACGAGTGAGACTTTAGCGGAATCCTGGGCTCCGACGCTAATCGGGGCTTCGGGGCCGGTGTTCGGGTTCGAACGCCGATTCCTCATTTCGCATAGGCGCACGGAAAGCAGCACGACATGACGCTGACGTCGTCTGCTTCTCGTAGGTCCTGCGGAATGGCTGTCCGGGGACCGGCACGAGGCCGGTGCTCACGTCGAACAGCCCGGAGAACGTTACGGATCCGGGTTGGACGTGTCAACTTAAGGGGTCGCCCGGTGGAGGGGCCGGTCGCTAGGGTGGGCGGGATGACAGCGCATGGGTGCACGTTTGGGTGCACGTTTCAGTGGTGGGCCGCCTGAGGGGCGGCCCACGCGCAGCATGCGATCAACGGCCGCCGTACGGCGGCCGTTTGCGTGTCCTCAGCTCGGGGAGATCGGCCGCAGGACGTACGTAGTGGCTCCGACCCAGAGAGTGGACGTGGACACGATGACGCGGATCTTCAGCGGTATCAAGCCGACCGGGCATCTGACGCTGGGCAACTATCTCGGCGCCGTACGGCGGTGGGTGGAGGTCGATCAGCATCGGGCCGATGCCCTGTTCAGCGTGGTGGACCTGCATGCCCTGACCGTCGCGCACGATCCGGCGCGGGTGCGGCGGCTCAGCCGTCAGGCGGCGACGCTGCTGCTGGCCGCCGGGCTCGATCCGGCGCTGTGCACCGTATTCGTACAGAGCCATGTGGACGAGCACACGCGCCTCTCCTATCTGCTGGAGTGCACGGCGACCGACGGGGAGCTGCGGCGCATGATCCAGTACAAGGAGAAGAGCGTGCGGGCGAACGCGTCGGGGGAGAGTGTGCGGTTCTCGCTGCTCTCGTATCCGGTGCTGATGGCGGCGGACATCCTCGCGTACCGGACGGACGAGGTGCCCGTCGGGGACGACCAGACGCAGCATGTTGAGCTGACCCGGGATCTGGCCGTGCGCTTCAACGACCGGTACGGGCACACCTTTGCCGTGCCCAAGGCGACCCGGCCGCCGGTGGCCGCGCGGGTCATGGATCTCCAGGACCCGGCGTCGAAGATGGGGAAGTCGCACGCGTCGGCCGCCGGGATCGTCTATCTGCTGGACGACGCGGATGTGATCAGGAAGAAGATCATGCGGGCGGTGACGGACAGCGGGGACGAGGTCGTCTACGACCCCGAGGAGCACCCCGGTGTCTCGAACCTGCTGGAGATCCTTGCCGGGTGCGCGGACCCGAGCGGGGGCGGGGAGTGGGATCCGGGGGCGCTGGCCGGGGAGTACTCCTCGTACGGGGAGTTGAAGCGGGCCACCGCCGAGGCCGTGATCGAGCTGCTGCGGCCCTTGCGGGAGCGGCACGCGGTGCTGGCGGCCGACCCCGGGGAGGTGGACCTCGTACTGAAGGACGGCGCCGAGCGGGCCAGGGGGATGGCCCGGCCCGTGGTCGACGCCGCGTACCGGGCCGTGGGGCTGTTGCCGGCCGGGTGAGGTCCCGCGGGCTGAGGGCCTGAGCACCTGAGCGCCTGAGGGTCCGCCGCGGTGGGCCCTCAGGGGCGGCCGGGGCCGGATCCGCCGGTGCCGGTCAGCCGTTGCCGGTGGCGAGGGCTCGGCTGCGGTCGCGGGCCGCTTCCAGGGCCGCGATGAGGGCGGCGCGTACCCCGTGGTTCTCCAGTTCCCGGATGGCGCTGATGGTGGTGCCGGCCGGGGAGGTGACGGCCTCGCGGAGCTTCACGGGGTGCTCGCCGCTGTCGCGCAGCATGACGGCCGCGCCGATGGCGGCCTGCACGATCAGGTCGTGGGCCTGGGCGCGGGGCAGCCCGAGGAGGATGCCCGCGTCGGTCATGGCCTCGACCAGGTAGTAGAAGTACGCGGGGCCCGAGCCGGAGAGGGCGGTGCAGGCGTCCTGCTGGGACTCGGGGACGCGCAGGGTCTTGCCGACGCCGCCGAAGATCTCCTCGGCGTGGGCGAGATGGGCGGGGAGGGCGTGGCTGCCGCCCGAGATGACGGACATGCCCTCGTCCACCAGGACGGGCGTGTTGGGCATGACGCGGACGACGGGGGTGCCGGGGGCGAGGCGTTCCTCGATGAAGGCGGTGGGAATGCCGGCGGCGGCGCTGATGATCAGGCGGTCGGCGGTGAGGTGGGGGGTGAGCTCGTCGAGGAGGGCGCCCATGTCCTGCGGCTTGATGGCCAGGATGAGGATGTCGGCGCGCTTGGCGGCCTCCGCGTTGGTGACGGGCTCGACGCCGTACCGCTCGCGCAGTTCGGCGGCGCGGTCCGCGCGGCGGGTGGTGACCAGCAGGTCGCTCTCCCGCCAGCCGGCCCTGATCATGCCGCTGAGGAGCGCCTCGCCGATCTTTCCGGTGCCGAGGACTGCGACGGTCTGGGGCATTGCGGGGTCACCTCGCCGTAGGGGATGGATGGGGCCGTACGCCACGTAGCCGTGCCTCACGTAGCCGTCCTCACGTAGCCGTGCTCACATAGCCGTGCGTCACGTGATGGGGGCGTACGCAGGGGGCGTACTTGTACGTGGCTCCGTACGTCCCCACCCATCCTCGCACCGGGGGTGGCGGCGTGCGTGCGGTGTCCGAGGGGCGGGCGGCGCGTCACGCCGTACCGCACGGGGAAGGGCCGCGGTCACCTCATGCGGTGCGGCGGCGGAGGGTGGCCGCGCCCAGGCCGAGGACGAGGAGGGCGCACCCGGCGACGATCAGGACGTCGCGGACGAAGTCGCCGGTGACCTCGGTGTGCTGGAGGACCTGGTTCATGCCGTCGACGGCGTACGACATGGGCAGGACGTCGGAGATGGCCTCCAGGACCGGCTGCATGGTGGACCGGGGTGCGAAGAGTCCGCAGAGCAGGAGCTGCGGGAAGATCACGGCGGGCATGAACTGCACGGCCTGGAACTCGGAGGCCGCGAACGCCGAGACGAAGAGGCCGAGCGCGGTGCCGAGCAGCGCGTCCAGCAGCGCGACGAGCAGGAGCAGCCAGGCGGAGCCGACAACGTCGAGGCCGAGGACCCAGAGCGCGAGGCCGGTGGCGAGCGCGGACTGGACGACGGCGAGCAGCCCGAAGGCGAGGGCGTAGCCGGCGATGAGGTCGCCCTTGCCGAGCGGCATGGCGAGGAGGCGTTCGAGGGTGCCGGAGGTGCGTTCGCGGAGGGTGGCGATGGAGGTCACCAGGAACATCGTGACCAGCGGAAAGATGCCGAGGAGCGAGGCGCCGATGGAGTTGAAGGTCTCGGGGCTGCCGTCGAAGACGTAGCGGAGCAGCACGAGCATCACGCACGGGACGACGATCATCAGGGCGATCGAGCGCGGGTCGTGGCGGAGCTGGCGCAGGACGCGGGCGGCGGTGGCGGTCGTCCGGGCGGGGGAGAGCACGGCGGAGGTGGAGCGCGCGGGGGCGGGGGTGGTGGTGGAGCGCGTGGGGGCCGGGGCGGGGGTGGTGCTGGTGCTGCTGCTGGTGGTGGTCGTACGGGTGGTCATCGGGTGCTCCCCTGCGGTGCGTTGACGTTCGCGTTGGCGTTGGCGTTGGCGTTGGCGTTGGCGTTGGCCTCGTCGACCAGGTGGAGGAAGGCCGCTTCGACGGTCTCCGTGCGGGTACGGGTGCGCAGCGCCTCGGGGGTGTCCTCGGCGAGGACCTCGCCGTCGCGCATGAGGAGGAGCTGGTGGCAGCGCTCGGCCTCGTCCATGACGTGCGAGGAGACCAGGATCGTGGCGCCCCGGTCGGCGGCGATGCGGTGGAAGAGGCTCCACAGGTCGCGCCGGAGGACGGGGTCGAGGCCGACGGTCGGCTCGTCGAGGACGAGGAGTTCGGGGGCGCCGAGGAGGGCGACGGCGAGGGAGACCCGGCTGCGCTGGCCGCCGGAGAGCCGCCCGGCGAGCGCCCCGGCGCGGGAGATCAGGTCGACGTCGGCGATGGCCCGGTCGACGGCCTCCTCGCGGGCGGTGCGGCGGGCGCGGCCCGGGTCGAGGACGGCGGCGAAGTAGTCGAGGTTCTGGCGGACGGTGAGGTCGTCGTAGACGGAGGGCGCCTGGGTGACGTAGCCGATACGGGCGCGGAGGGCGGCGTCGCCCGCGGGGCGGCCGAGGACGTCGAGGGCGCCGCTGACCTTGGCCTGGGTGCCGACGACCGCGCGCATCAGGGTGGACTTGCCGCAGCCCGAGGGGCCGAGGAGTCCGGTGATCCGGCCGGTCGGTACGGAGAAGTCGAGGTCGCGGAGGACGGCGCGGTCGCCTCGGTGGACGGTGAGGCCGCGGGCGTGGACGGCGGGGTGGGTGGTGGCGTCGGTGGTGGCGTGGGTTGTGGCAGGGGTGCCGGCCCCGGGAGCCAAATTCATCATGTGATGAATAATGGCTCCGGGGGCTGTGCGCGTCAACTGGCCGGGGGACGATTCGCCCGGACGGGCGGGTGTGGGTGGGTGTGGGTGTGGGTGTGGGTGTGGGGGCGGGTGCCGGTCACCGCCCCCGGCGGACGACGACGGTCAGCTCCGCCACGTACGCCTCCTCGACCGTCCCGTCCGGGAAGCGGGCCAGCAGCTCGGCGCGTTCGGCCGCGAGGAACGCGGCGGTGGCGGCGTCGCCGTGCACCCGGAAGACGGAGTGGCTGCCGAGTTGGGCGAGGTGGGTGGCGAGGGAGACACGCCGGGTCCACGGCAGCCGCCGGGTGGCCGGGGCCAGTCCGTCCGGGAGGCCGTCGCCCCGGCCGCCGGCGCTGTGGGCGCCGTGCGCGGTGTCGCCGCCGGCCCAGCGGCGGATCCGGATGTCCTGATCGGCGATCCAGGGGACGCGGGCGTCCGAGACGTTCCACCAGAGGGCGAGCGCGCCGCCGGGCCGCAGGACGCGCAGGGCCTCGGGGAGGGAGCGGGCCGGGTCCGTCCAGTGCCAGGACTGGGCGTACGTGATCAGGTCGGCGCCGCCGTCGGCGAAGGGCAGCGCGTCGCCGAGGGCCCGTACGAGCGGGGTGTCCGGCTCGGCACGGTGCAGCCGCGCCGCCATACCGGGGCCGGGCTCGACGGCGGTGACCAGCGCGCCACGGGCCCGCAGCGACCGGGTGGCGATGCCGGTCCCGGCCCCGATGTCGAGGACGCGGGCGCCGCGCAGGGGCCGTCCGCTCAGCTCCTCGACGGCGTCGAAGAGGGCGGGCGGGTAGCCGGGGCGGGCGGTGTCGTACTGCTCGGCCACGGCGTCGAAGGAGAGGGCGCGGGGGGACGGGGCCGAAGACGGGGACGGGGACGGGGACGGGGACGGGGACGGGGGAGAAGCGGGAGAAGCAGCCATGAACCCATCGTGGCGCGCGGGGGCGGGGAGGACGAGGGGGCGCTTCGCGCGCCTGCGCGCCGCGCCTGGGCTCTCGCTCTCGGGCCGGGCCCGACTGGGCACGGCCGGGCACGGGGCTGCGGCATGGCCGGGCACGGGGCTGGGTCATGGCAGGGGGCTGGGTCATGGCAGGGGGCTGGCTCTTGGCAGGGGGCTGCCCCGTGGCCTGGGCCCGTGACCTGGGCCGGTCCGTGGCCGGGGCCGGTCCGTGGCCTGGGCGAGCCCGTGACCTGGGCCGGCCCGTGACCTGGGCGAGCCCGTGGCCGGGGCCAGCCCGTGGCTTCCGCGTTTACGGCCGCCTCGCGGGCCGGGAAGAGGCTACGCGCGCCCGCGCTTCCTGGGCCGGGGACGGTTCTTGGGCCGGGGCCCGGGCTTGGCCGCGCGGGCCGCCGGGTTTCCCGTACGGGTGGTGCGGCGGCGTTCGTACTGGGCCAGGGCCGTCTCGTACTCCCTGCGGCGGAGCCCTTCGCCCGGGGCCTCGGCCAGGGAGCGGAGGAAGTAGGCGATCAGGGAGCCCATGAAGCCGATCGCCTTGACGCTGCGCAGGGCTTCCTCGCGGGCCGGGTCGGCAGGGCGGCGCTGGAAGCCGTCCCAGGTCCTGCGGAAGGCGATGGCACTGCATACGGCGAACATCGCGACCAGGAGCAGGCCGACGAAGGAACCCACGCGCGCGATCTCCAGCCCCTCGAAGGCGAAGCGGAGGACGAAGCAGGCGGCGACCGCCGTGGTGAGCGAGCCGACGGCGACACCGGCGCGGCGGACCGCGTATCCGCCGTCGCGGGCGACCCAGGCCGTACCGAAGAACGGAATCGCCTCGGGCTCCGGGCCGCTGGGGGTACCGGGGGTGCCGGATGTGCCGGAGGCACTGAGGACGGCGGAAGCGCCGGTGCCCCGGGCGGCTCGCGGGGCACGATTGGTGTCACCCGGGGCACGAGTGGCGCCGCGCGGGGCACGGGTGCCTTGCGGGGTACTGGCATCGCCCGGAGCGGTAGCATCGGCACGGCCGCGTCCGGGGCGTTCGCCGCGTGCGTTTCCCCGTGGCTCGGCGGACGCGGACGCGGACGCGGTCGTGTCGGTGTCGGTGTCGGTGTGGGAGGTCGGGGGACGCTCGGGGTCCTGGTTCACCCCGTGATTATCCCGGTTGTCCCGCGACCGCCCCAGCCCTGTGGAGGGACGGGCCCGCCGACGTCAGGAGCAGCGTACGGCCACGTAGCCGGAGCTGCCCGTGTAGACGTACGCGTCCGAGATGTACTCCCCGTTGGCGATGTTGTCCCACAGGTTCGTCGTGCCGTACGGGCCCGCGATCCACTCCCCCGGCCGCTGGCAGTTGATCGGCACGGTGGCGCCGTAGGGCAGCACCCTGGTCACCGAGTAGCCGGTGCCCGGGCCGCTGCGGACGTTGACGCGGTAGTCCGGGTGGACGGCGTAGCGCTTGGCCGCGAGCGTGCTCACCTCCGTGGACGTCAGCGAGGGCGCGGACGTCGTCGCGGGCGCGGACGCGGTCCCCTCGGCCGATGTCGCGTCGGGCGCCTCGGGCGCCTCGGGCGCCTCGGGCGCCTCCGGCGGCGCCTCGGTCACGGCCGCTCTTCTCTCGTTCTCAACCTCTTCGATACCCATACGGTCCTCCCCCATCGACGGTGTGTTCCCTGCGCCGCGCAGGCTAGCAACCCGTCGTCCGATAGCACGCACCATCGACTAGGCTCCGTGCGTCGCGCTTGCGCACACATATACGTACGGGGGTGGGCCATGCCACCACTGCGCAACACCGGGCCGGCGTCGGAACCGGAAGCCGGAGCGGAAGCCACGGCAGAAGCCAACGCGCAAGCGGGAGCGGGGCGTTCCGAGTCGGAGACGGAGTCAGAGTCGGAGTCGGAGTACGCCGGGCGCTATCTGCTGGAATCCACGCTGGGCTCGGGCGGTATGGGCGAGGTCCATCTCGCCACCTCGGCCTCCGGGCTGCGCCTCGCCGTCAAGGTCATCCACGGCAACCACGCCTCGGACCCGGAGTTCAGGGCGCGTTTCCGGCAGGAGGTCGCGGCGGCGCGGCGGGTGAGCGGGGCGTTCACCGCGCCGGTGGTGGACGCGGATCCGGAGGCGCCCCGGCCGTGGATGGCGACCCTGTACATCGACGGGCCCACGCTCTCCGAGCGGGTGAAGCGGAACGGGCCGCTGGGCACCGAGGAGTTGATACGGCTCGGGGCGGGGCTCGCGGAGGGGCTGCGGGACATCCACCGGGCCGGGGTCGTGCACCGCGACCTCAAGCCCAGCAATGTGCTGCTGGCGTCGGACGGGCCCAAGGTCATCGACTTCGGCATCTCGCGGCCCGCGGACAGCGATCTGCGCACGGAGACGGGGAAGTTGATCGGGACGCCGCCCTTCATGGCGCCCGAGCAGTTCCAGCGGCCGCGTGAAGTCGGGCCCGGCGCCGATGTGTTCGCGATGGGCGCGGTGCTGGTGCACGCGGCGACCGGGCGCGGGCCCTTCGACTCGGACTCCCCGTACATCGTGGCGTATCAGGTCGTGCACGACGAGCCGGATCTGACGGGCGTTCCGGAGCCGCTCGTACCGCTGATCGCCCAGTGCCTGGCGAAGGACCCGGCGGAACGGCCCACGCCGGACGAGCTGATGGGCGCGCTGCGCACACCGGGCCCCGGCGGGGTCGTACGGGACCTGCGCGGCCCGTACGGGGCGCGTCCGCTCGTACCGGCGCAGCGCGGTCCCGGCCCGGCGGAGGGGGGCGTGCGGCCGGGCCCCTGGTCCGGCTCGGGGGCGCAGGCGACGAACGTACGGGCCGCGGTGGCCGCCGAGGCCGCGGAGACCCCGGAGACCGTTCAGTCGCGGCCCGGGTGGTGGCGTACGGGCGCCCCGGGGCGGCGGGGGCGTGTGGTGCGTGCGGGGGCGGCCGGGGTGGTGCTGGTGGCCGTGGCGGGCGCGGGTTTCTTCGGGGTACGGGCGCTCGGCGGCCGGGGCGGTGACGGGGGCGGTGGCAACGGCGGCGGCGTACCGGCCGCCGGGGAGACGGCGTCGGCCCGGACCTTCCGGGCCTGGGACACGACGCTGGGCGCGGCGGACGGCGGGGCCGGCGGCGACGTCGGCGGCGTCGGCGGCACGGCGCCCGTCTGCACGGCCGACGCCACGGGTGTGTACTGCGCGGGCCCCGGTGTCACGGCCACCCGGCTCGACCCGTACGACGGCCGCGCCGCCTGGTCGGTGCGGGCGTCGGCGCGGGCGGGCGGGGCGAAGAGCGCGACGGGCGGGGCGGACGGGACGGACGGAGCCGGCGGGGCCGGTGGGGTGGCGGGCTCCGAGGCCGGGCCGGTGCTCTCGGGCGGCCTCCTGCACGTCATGGAAACGGGACCCAGCACCGCCGCCACTCCCGGCTCCGGCGGGAAGCGCCTGGTGGCGCTGGACCCGAAGTCGGGCAAGGAGCGCTGGGCGGCCGACATCTCCGCTTACGCCGCCGTCCGGCACAGCGGCGACTCGGTGCTGCTCGTACGGTACGACGGGCGGGTGCGCTCGCTGGACAGCGCGACCGGGGCCGAGCGGTGGACGGCGCGGCTCGGCGCGACCGGCACGGTGTGGACGGCGGCGAACGGTACGGCGGACGGCGCCGACAGCGGGGACGGGACGGGCGGGGCGGGCGGGGCGCTCTTCGCGACGACGCAGACGGCCGACGGCACGGCGACCGAGGTCAGCTCGGTCGACCCGGCCACCGGCGCGGTCCGCTGGACGGAACGGCTGCCGGGCCAGCTCGCCCCTGCGGGCGCTTCGGGCGGCGCCCGTGGCGCGCTCTTCCTCCTGTCGAACGACAAGGACGGCTACACCCGGGCGGTCGTACGGCTGGACGCGTCGGCCCGTACGGTACGGCAGGTCGAGCTGGGCGCCCCGGTCGACCAGGCGCAGGCGGCCGTCGAGGGCGACACGGTGTACGTCGTGGGGTACGCGGGGGCGCTGCTCGCGGTGGATACCGGCGGGAGCGACGGGAACGGCGGGAGCGACGGGAACGGCGCGGGCGACGGGAACGGCGCGGGCGTCCGCTGGCGCCTGGAGACCTCGGTGACCCGGGCCTCGCGCCCGGCTGCCACCGCGGACCGGGTCTACCTGAGCGCGGGCGACGGCCGCCTGCTGGCGGTGGACGCCCACCGGGGCACCCTCCTGGGCCAGACGAAGCCGCGTATGCCCACCGCCCCCGACACCCTGGTCGCCACCCTCCCCGCGCCCGTCCCGGGCCGGTCACGGCCGGGCACCGACGGCCGCTCCGGCTCCCGCTCCGAGGCGGACGGCGATGCCCCGGTCTTCGGCACCGCCCCCGACGGCACGGTCTTCGCCGTCCCGGGCCGCGACCCGGCGGCCTGGTAGCGGGGGCCCCGGCGGCCACCCCGGCCCCGGCCCCGCGGGCCGGGTGTCAGCCCAGGCGGGAGATGTCGCGGACCGCGCCCGTGTCCGCGCTCGTGGCCATCGCCGCGTACGCGCGCAGCGCCGCCGAGACCTTGCGTTCGCGGTTCGCCGGGGCGTAGACGCCGCCCAGGGCCTCGCGGCGGGCGGCCAGTTCCTCGTCCGGGACCAGGAGTTCGATCGTACGGTTCGGGATGTCGATCCGGATCCGGTCGCCGTCGTTCACCAGGGCGATCGTGCCGCCCGAGGCCGCCTCCGGGGAGGCGTGGCCGATGGAGAGGCCCGAGGTGCCGCCGGAGAAGCGGCCGTCGGTGACCAGGGCGCAGGACTTTCCGAGGCCCCGGCCCTTCAGGTACGACGTGGGGTACAGCATCTCCTGCATGCCGGGGCCGCCGCGCGGGCCCTCGTACCGGATGACGATCACGTCGCCCTCGGCGATCTCCTTGCGGAGGATCTTCTCGACGGCGTCCTCCTGCGACTCGCAGACGACCGCCGGACCCTCGAAGGTCCAGATCGACTCGTCGACGCCCGCCGTCTTCACCACGCAGCCGTCCTCCGCCAGGTTGCCCTTGAGGACCGCCAGGCCACCGTCCTTCGAGTAGGCGTGCGCGACATCGCGGATGCAGCCGCCCGCCGCGTCCGTGTCGAGCGTGTCCCACCGCTCGGACTGCGAGAACGCCTCCGCCGAGCGGACGCACCCGGGCGCCGCGTGCCACAGTTCGACGGCCTCCTCGGAGGGCGAGCCGCCGCGCACGTCCCAGGTCCCCAGCCACTCCTTGATGGAGCCGGCGTGGACCGTGTGGACGTCCTCGTTGAGCAGCCCGCCCCGGTACAGCTCGCCCAGGATCGCGGGGATCCCGCCGGCCCGGTGGACGTCCTCCATGTAGTACGTACCGCCCGGCGCGACGTTCGGCGCGACCTTCGCCAGGCAGGGGACGCGGCGCGACACCGCGTCGATGTCCGCGAGGTCGTACGGCAGCTCCGCCTCCTGCGCGGCGGCGAGCAGGTGCAGGATCGTGTTGGTGGAGCCGCCCATCGCGATGTCGAGCGCCATCGCGTTGTCGAACGCGGCGCGGGTCGCGATGGCGCGCGGCAGGACCGAGGCGTCGTCCTGCTCGTAGTGGCGCTTCGCGATCTCGACGACCGTGCGGCCCGCGTTCTCGTACAGCGCCCTGCGCGCCGTGTGCGTGGCGAGCACGGAGCCGTTGCCGGGGAGGGAGAGCCCCATCGCCTCGGTCAGGCAGTTCATGGAGTTGGCGGTGAACATGCCGGAACAGGAACCGCAGGTCGGGCAGGCGTTCTCCTCGATACGGAGAATGTCCTCGTCCGAGATCGACTCGTTCACCGCGTCGGAGATCGCGTTGACCAGGTCGAGTTTTCGGACCGTACCGTCCACCAGCGTCGCCTTCCCGGCCTCCATGGGGCCGCCGGAGACGAAGACCGTCGGGATGTTGAGGCGCAGCGCGGCCATCAGCATGCCCGGGGTGATCTTGTCGCAGTTGGAGATGCAGATGAGCGCGTCCGCGCAGTGCGCCTCGACCATGTACTCGACGGAGTCGGCGATCAGGTCCCGGGAGGGCAGCGAGTAGAGCATGCCGCCGTGGCCCATCGCGATGCCGTCGTCCACGGCGATGGTGTTGAACTCGCGCGGGACGGCACCGGCCGCCTTGACGGCCTCCGAGACGATCCGGCCGACCGGCGCGAGGTGGGTGTGGCCCGGCACGAACTCGGTGAAGGAGTTGGCCACGGCGACGATCGGCTTGCCGATGTCCTCGCTCGCTACGCCCGATGCCCGCATCAGGGCGCGCGCGCCCGCCATGTTGCGGCCGTGGGTGACAGTGCGGGACCTCAGCTCGGGCATCGTCTCTCGCTCCTTCAGCAGAAATGACTTCTCCGAGCGTACGCCTCGGATCCAAGATCTGGACACGGCGTCCGGAGTGCGGGACGGATGTTCAGCTTTCGGTCAGGCCCCGGCCACTGCTTCCGGGCAGGCCCGGCCCCGGACCCGGCCGCGGGCAAGGGGGATCAGGACTCGGTCAGGTAGCGCTGGAGTGTGGGGGCCACCAGGCCGATGATCTCCTCGATGTCCGCCGACGCCAGCGGCTCCGCCTTGATCACGTACCGCAGGAGCGCGATCCCGACCATCTGCGAGGCCGCCAGCTCCGCCCGGAGCTTCGGGTCCGGTACGTCGAGCCGTTCCGCGACCTGGCCCAGCAGCCTGCGGAGCACGAACGAGCGGAGCACCGCCGCCGCCGCGTCGTGGGTGAGCGCGGAGCGGACGACGGCGAGCAGCGGGGTCCTGGTCGCCGGGTTCTCCCAGATGCCGAAGAAGTTGCGGGCGAGCTGTTCGCCGATCTTGTCGGGGCCGGCGGCCAGCACCTTGCCGGGGATGGGCAGGGCGGGTTCGAAAGTGATCTCGATGGCGGACTCGAAGACCTCGTCCTTGGTGCCGAAGTAGTGGTGGACCAGGGCCGGGTCGACGCCCGCCGCCTTGGCGATGCCCCGTACGGACGTCTTGTCGTACCCGCGCGCCGCGAACTCCTCGCGGGCCGCGTCCAGGATCTGCTGGCGCGCGCTCGGCCCGGCCGCCGCGTCCTTGCGGGCCGGACGGCCCCGGCGGCGGGGGGCGTCCCCCGCTCCGGTCCCGGTCCCTGTACCGGTACCGGCTCCAGCCCCGGCCCCGGCGGTCATGAGGGGCGCGCTCCGGGGGTACGGCGCTGAGCGCGTCCCGCGCCGGGGGTACGGGCGGAGGTGTCGGGGGCATCGGAGGTACGGCCGGAGGCGCGGCCCCGCGTACGTACGGCCTCCTCCTCCCCGGCGGAGGGGGCGGGGGCGGGCGACGCGGACGACGCGGGCGACACCGGCGACGCGGGCGTCCGGTACGGCACAGGCACCCCCGGCGCACCCACCCCGGACGCGCCCACCCCCGGCGGCGACGCCAGATGCAGCCGCGTGTACGCCAGCGCCTCCGCCAGGTCCGCCTCGCGCTCCGCGCCCGACATCGCGCGCCGCGTGTTGACCTCGATCACCACATGGCCGTCGAAGCCGCTCGCCGCCAGCCCCTCCAGCACCTCCGCGCAGGGCTGTGTCCCCCGCCCCGGCACCAGGTGCTCGTCCTTCGCCGAGCCGTTGCCGTCCGCCAGATGGACATGGCCGAGCCGGTCGCCCATCCGGGCGACCATCTCCAGCGCGTCGCTGCGGGAGGTCGCGGTGTGCGAGAGGTCGACGGTGAAGTGCCGGTAGTCGTGGCGGCTGACGTCCCAGTCGGGGGCGTACGCGGGCATCTCGCGGTCCCGGTACCGCCACGGGTACATGTTCTCGACGGCGAACCGTACGTCCGTCTCGTCGGCCATCCGCCAGATCCCGCGCACGAAGTCCCGCGCGTACTGCCGCTGCCAGCGGAACGGCGGATGGACGACCACCGTCGAGGCACCGAGCCGTTCGGCCGCCGCCCTGGCCCGCTGGAGCTTGACCCACGGGTCGGTCGACCAGACCCGCTGGGTGATCAGCAGACAGGGCGCGTGGACGGCGAGGACCGGGATGCCGTGGTGGTCGGAGAGCCGGCGCAGCGCCTCGATGTCCTGGCTGACGGGGTCGGTCCAGACCATGACCTCGACCCCGTCGTACCCCAGGCGCGCGGCGATCTCGAAGGCCGTCGCCGTGGACTCCGGATAGACCGAGGCCGTCGACAGCGCCACCTTCGTCTCCGGGATGCGCACCACTGGTTCTGCCACGGGAACAGCGTACGGGCCGGGGCCGCGCGCCCGTCGGCCGAGCCGGTCACTCCGGTGACCACCGGGTCCGTACGGACGGGACGCATCTCCCCCGTGCCGTACGACCAGGACGCGCCCGGTCCCGTGCCGTACGACCAGGACGCGCCCGGCCCCGTAGGCCCCGCCCGGCCCCGTACAGCCCGTACGGTCACGGCGCGAGCTGGTCCAGCCTGCGCAGGATCACGCCCTCGCGCAGCGCCCACGGGCAGATCTCCAGGGTGTCGACGCCGAACAGGTCCATCGCCCCCTCCGCGACCAGCGCGCCCGCCAGGAGCTGGCCCGAGCGGCCCTCGGAGACCCCGGGGAGTTCGGCGCGCTGGGCGGCGTTCATGGCGGCGAGCCTCGGCACCCACTCCTCCAGGTCGGGGCGGCGCAGCTCGCGCTGGACGTACGGGCCCTCGGCGGAGCGGGCCGCGCCGGCGAGCCGGGCGAGCTGCTTGAAGGTCTTGGAGGTGGCGACCACGTGGTCCGGTTCACCGATCCGGGCGAACGCCCCGACCGTACGGGCGATCTCGGCCCGTACATGACGGCGCAGCGCCCTGACGTCGGCGGCGTCCGGCGGGTCCCCGGGGAGCCACCCCGCGGTGAGGCGGCCGGCGCCCAGCGGGAGCGAGACGGCCTGGGCGGGCTCCTCGTCGATGCCGTACGCGATCTCCAGCGAGCCGCCGCCGATGTCGAGGACGAGGAGCCGTCCGGCCGACCAGCCGTACCAGCGGCGCGCGGCGAGGAAGGTCAGCCGGGCCTCCTGGTCGCCGGTGAGCACCTCCAGGTCGATCCCGGTCTCGGCCTTCACCCGGGCGAGGACCTGGTCGGCGTTGCCCGCCTCCCGTACGGCGGAGGTCGCGAAGGGCAGCACGGCCTCGCACCCCTTGTCCTCGGCCTCCTGGAGGGCGTCGGCGATGGTCGACACGAGGCGGTCGACGCCGTCGGGGCCGATGGCTCCCTCGGGGTCGAGGAGTTCGGCGAGGCGCAGCTCCGTCTTGTACGAATGCGCCGGCAGGGGGCGGGCACCGCGGTGGGCGTCGACCGCCAGCAGGTGCACGGTGTTCGATCCGACGTCCAGCACTCCGAGTCTCATGAAACGGAACGCTACTGCGAAGGCCGCATACGCTGGACACGTGCCAAAGACGAAAAAGGCGAAGCAGGGCAGAGCAGACGGCCCGGAGACCCCTAAGAAGCCCAGGCGGCAGGCGCGCGACCCCCGTGGGACGCGCGAACCTCGTGAGCCCGACGAGAAGGGGCTGGACTTCGCGCGGGCGTGGGTGGAGTTCCCGGACCCGGCCGACGACGAGCAGGTGTTCCGGTGCGATCTGACCTGGCTCACCTCACGGTGGAGCTGTGTCTTCGGCAGCGGCTGCCAGGGCATCCAGGCGGGCCGCGCCGACGACGGCTGCTGCACGCTGGGCGCGCACTTCTCCGACGAGGAGGACGAGGCGCGGGTCGCGGAGCACGTGGCGCGGCTCACCCCGGAGCTGTGGCAGTTCCACGGGGAGGGCACGGCCGGCGGCGGCTGGACGGAGACGGACGACGACGGCGAGCGCCAGACGCGCCGCTGGAAGGGGTCCTGCATCTTCCAGAACCGGCCGGGGTTCGCGGGCGGCGCGGGGTGCTCGCTGCACATCCTGGCGCTGCGCGAGGGGCGCGAGCCGCTGGAGACGAAGCCGGACGTGTGCTGGCAGCTTCCGGTGCGCAGGACGTACGACTGGATCGACCGGCCGGACGACACGCGGGTGCTCCAGGTGTCGATCGGGGAGTACGACCGGCGCGGCTGGGGGCCCGGCGGCCATGACCTGCACTGGTGGTGTACGTCGGCGACCTCGGCGCACGGGGCGGGCGAGCCGGTGTTCCGTACGTACGCGCCGGAGCTGACCGAGCTGATGGGCAAGGCGGGGTACGAGCGGCTGGTGGAGGTCTGCGAGGCGCGGCTGGCGAGCGAGCTGCCGCTGGTGGCCCCGCATCCGGCGGACCCGCCGGTGCTGTAGGCCCGGGTCCGGCCTGGCCGGGCCTGGTCACGGGGTGCCGGGGCCGCCGGTCGGTGCCGGTGGCGGTGTGGAGTCCGTGGGGCCCGGATCCGGTGGGTCCGGGTCGGGCGGGGTCGGGGAGGGGGCGCCGGGGCCGGGGTCGGAGGGGCCGGTTCCGTCGGTCGGCTCCGGGGTGCCGGGGTCCGAGGGGCCCGGGTCGGAGGGGCCGGGGCCCTGCGGGGGCGGGGTCCAGGTCGGGCGGCCCGCTCCGGGGCCGCCGGGGTGGCCGGGGCGGGTGGGGTGTCCGGGGCGGTTGGGGTGTCCGGTGGGGGGCGCGGGCCTGGCGCCGTATCCCTGGATCCGTACCGCCTGCCCCGCCGGGTAGAGCGCGACGCGGGCGGACCACGGGCCCGCCGGTTCGCGGGCGTGGTCCACGGAGACCCGGACGGTGAGCGACTCGCCGGGGTCGAGCGTGCCGTAGTGGCGGCTCAGGGTGAGCCAGGGGGCGCGGGTCGCGGCGGTCCAGGAGACGCGCTCGCCGCCGGTGGCGCGCAGGGTGATCAGGGTGGTGTCCCCGACGTTCCGGGCCTCGACGGTGAGCGCGCCGGGCACCCGCTGCTCCGTGCCGTCGGCGACCAGCTCCACGGCGACGTCGGGCGCCCGGCTGCCCTCGGTGTAGCGGGCGCCGGGGCGGTCGCGGGCGCTGTTGGCGTTCTCGTAGTGGTCGTACGGGTCGTGGGGGTCGCGTGGGTCATGAGGGTTGTACGGGCCGTCGTACGGGCCGTCGTACGGGTAGTCGTCCCCGGCGGGGCCCGTGGTCTCCAGGGCGCTGACCGAGGAGCCGTCGTGGCCCTCGCCGGTCTGGGGCGCGCCCCGGTACGCGGCCCAGAGGGCGAGGACGGGCGCGGCGACGACGGTGGCCACGACGGTGGTGGTCACGGCGCGGGCGCGGAGCCGGTCCCGGCGGGCGGCGTGGTCCTTGGGGTCGAGCGGGAAGCCGTTGCGGCCGAAGCGCGGGGCGGCGGTACGGGCGCGGGGCGCCTGGAGCATGGCGGCGTACACGGCGCCGCGCTCCGCCTCGACCAGCGGGAGGGCCTCGGCCGGGTCGGGGCGGGCGGGATCCGGGTGGGCGGCCCCGGGGCGAGCACCGGCGGACGCGGGTCCGGACGCGGGGGCGGGCCCTGACACGGGGGCGGACGCGCGGGCGGGTCCGGACGCGGGTGCGGGTCCGGAGGCGGACGTGGACGCGGGTCCGGACGCGGGCGGGAAGGCGAGGGCCGGGGTCGTACGGGAGCCCGGCCAGGGTCCGGCCGCCTGGGCGCGCTCGGCGGCGCGGCGGCACCTCGGGCAGTCGTCGACATGGCGGACGAGCTCGCGGCGGAGCGCGGCGGAGAGCAGCACCCGGTGGTCGCCGGTGAGCCGGGCGACGGAGGGGCAGTCGCCGGTGTCCACGACGGCGAGCGCGGCCCGGGTGCGCTCGACCTCGCAGGCGGCGGAGGAGAGCAGCTCCTTGGTGGCGGTCAGCTCCTTGGAGAGCACGGCGGCGACATCGCGCGGGCCGAGCCGGTGACGTACCGCCAGCTCCAGCACCTCGCGCTGCTCGGGCGTCGTACCGGCCGCCTCCGGCCAGGCGAGCAGGGCGAGTTCGCGGCGGCGCCGCTCGGCGGTCCCGGCGGAGACCCCGCCGGCACCGGAGTGGGAGACCCCGCCGGTACCGGGGACCCCGCCGGCGCCGGGACCGCCGCAGGCGGCACCGGCCCCCGCACGGTCACCGCCGGAAGCCGCCGCCCACCCCGGAGGCGCCGTCTCCGGCGGAGCCGCCTCCGGCGCTGCGGCCTCCCCCGCATCCCCCGTACCCCCCGCATCACCCGCATCCCCCGATGCGCCCGTCTCCGCCTCCCCCGGCGGCGCCACCGCCCCCGCCCGAGCCCCTGCCGGTGACAGCCTCCGGGGTCCCGAATGCGCCCCCTGGCGGGTCCGGCGGCGCTCGGTGAGCTTGCGCAGACAGGCCCAGCGGGCGAGGGCGTAGAGCCACGCCTTGCGCTCATCCGCTCCGGAGGGGCAACGGCCGTACTGCCGCTCGGAGATGGCCAGGACATCGCCGAGCACCTCGGTGGCCGCGTCGTGGTCGCAGAGCACGGAGAGGCAGTAGGTGAACAGGCCGTCCAGATACGGCTCGTACCGCGCCGGCGGGCGCTGCGCCACCGAACGGGGCGCGCGGCGGAGCGCCCGGTGTGCGCCGGTGGTGCGCGTGGAGGTTGCGGGGCTGCTGCTCATCACCCGGCGACCGTAGACAGGGCGGCCCGTCCCCTTCACACCCCTTGGAGACTTTTAATCCTTACGGGTGAAGCTATCCCTCAAAGGGGGACACGATTGTCAGGTTTCGATGAATTCGACGTGGTACAGGAGTCTCCCGTGTCTCCCCCACCTGGCTTACCCCACCCGTCCCGGGGGAAGGCGGCGGAGCGGGGCGCGGGGGCGGCGCGGGAGGACGGCGGCGGCGCTGTCGGTGGGCACCGGTACGGTGACGCCATGGCTGCCCGTACGAAATCCAAGGACCGGCCGTCCTATCGCTGCACCGAGTGCGGCTGGACGACCGCCAAGTGGCTCGGCCGCTGCCCCGAATGCCAGGCGTGGGGCACGGTCGAGGAGTACGGCGCGCCCGCGGTCCGTACGACGGCGGCGGGCCGGGTCTCCGCCGCCGCGCTCCCGATCGGCGAGGTCGATGTCCGTACGGCGACGGCGCGTTCGACCGGGGTGGCGGAGCTGGACCGGGTGCTCGGGGGCGGTCTGGTGCCCGGTGCCGTGGTGCTGATCGCGGGGGAGCCGGGGGTCGGGAAGTCCACGCTGCTGCTGGATGTCGCGGCGAAGGCGGCGAGCGAGGCGCACCGCACGCTCTATGTGACGGGCGAGGAGTCCACCAGCCAGGTCCGGCTGCGCGCGGACCGGATCGGCGCCATCGACGACCATCTCTACCTGGCCGCCGAGACCGACCTCTCCGCCGTCCTCGGCCATCTCGACGCGATCAAGCCGTCGCTGCTGATCCTCGACTCCGTACAGACCGTGGCGTCCCCCGAGATCGACGGCGCGCCGGGCGGTATGGCGCAGGTCAGGGAGGTCGCGGGCGCGCTGATCCGGGCGTCGAAGGAGCGCGACATGGCGACGCTGCTGGTGGGGCATGTGACGAAGGACGGGGCGATCGCGGGCCCCCGGCTGCTGGAGCACCTGGTGGACGTGGTGCTCTCCTTCGAGGGCGACCGGCACGCCAGGCTGCGGCTGGTGCGCGGGGTGAAGAACCGGTTCGGCGCGACGGACGAGGTCGGCTGCTTCGAGCTGCACGACGAGGGGATCACCGGGCTCGCGGACCCGTCGGGGCTCTTTCTGACCCGGCGCGACGAGCCGGTGCCGGGCACCTGTCTCACCGTCACCCTCGAAGGGCGCCGGCCGCTCGTCGCGGAGGTGCAGGCGCTCACGGTGGACTCGCAGATCCCCTCGCCCCGGCGGACCACCTCGGGGCTGGAGACCTCCCGGGTCTCGATGATGCTGGCGGTGCTGGAGCAGCGCGGCCGGATCAGCGCGCTCGGCAAGCGCGACATCTACAGCGCGACCGTGGGCGGCGTGAAGCTGACGGAGCCCGCGGCCGACCTGGCGGTGGCGCTCGCGCTGGCCTCGGCGGCGAGCGACACCCCGCTGCCGAAGAACCTCGTGGCGATCGGCGAGGTCGGCCTCGCGGGCGAGGTCAGACGGGTCACGGGCGTCCAGCGCAGACTGGCGGAGGCGCACCGGCTCGGCTTCACCCAGGCGCTGGTGCCGACCGATCCGGGCCGGGTCCCGGCCGGGATGAAGGTCACGGAAGTGGCGGACATGGGCGATGCCCTGCGGGTGCTGCCGCGCCGTACTCGGGCGGACGCTCGGGCGGACGCCCCACGGGACGACAACGCTCGCCGGTAGACTTTGCCCTGGTCTCGCCCATCCGTACGAGCCGGAGGAGTGCAGTGGCAGCCAACGACCGGGCATCAGCACCCGGAAAGTCCGGCGCGGGCTCCGGCAACGAAGCGCTGATGCGCACCTCCCTGAGCGCGGTCGCGCCGGGCATGGCGCTGCGCGACGGGCTGGAGCGCATTCTGCGCGGAAACACCGGCGGTCTCATCGTCCTGGGCATGGACAAGACCGTCGAGTCGATGTGTACGGGCGGCTTCGTGCTGGACGTGGAGTTCACCGCGACCCGGCTGCGCGAGCTCTGCAAGCTCGACGGGGCGCTCATCCTCGACAAGGACATCACCAAGATCCTGCGGGCCGGCGTCCAGCTCGTCCCGGAGTCCTCGATCCCGACGGAGGAGACGGGCACCCGGCACCGTACGGCGGACCGGGTCTCCAAGCAGTGCGGCTTCCCGGTGGTCTCGGTGTCGCAGTCGATGCGGCTGATCGCGCTCTACGTCAACGGGGAGCGCCGGGTCCTGGAGGAGTCGGCGGCGATCCTCTCCCGGGCCAACCAGGCGCTGGCGACGCTGGAGCGGTACAAGCTCCGGCTCGACGAGGTCGCGGGCACGCTCTCCGCCCTGGAGATCGAGGACCTGGTGACGGTCCGGGACGTGACGGCGGTGGCTCAGCGGCTGGAGATGGTGCGCCGGATCGCCACCGAGATCGCCGAGTACGTGGTGGAGCTGGGCACCGACGGGCGGCTGCTCTCGCTCCAGTTGGACGAGCTGATCGCGGGCGTGGAGCCGGAGCGCGATCTGGTGGCCCGTGACTACGTGCCGGAGCCCACGGCGAAACGCTCCCGCACGGTCCCCGAGGCCCTGGCGGAGCTGGACTCGCTGACCCACGCGGAGCTGCTGGAACTCCCCATCGTGGCCCGCGCCCTGGGGTACAGCGGCTCCCCGGAGACCCTGGACTCGGCGGTCTCCCCGCGCGGCTACCGGCTGCTGGCGAAGGTGCCCCGGCTGCCGGGCGCCATCATCGAGCGTCTGGTGGAGCACTTCGGCGGCCTCCAGAAGCTGCTGGCCGCGAGCGTCGACGACCTCCAGACGGTGGACGGCGTGGGCGAGGCCCGCGCGCGGAGCGTCCGCGAGGGCCTGTCGCGCCTGGCGGAGTCGTCGATCCTGGAACGGTACGTGTAGCGCCCCGTACGTACACGCCCGTACGTGTAGCGCCCCGTACGTACACGCCTGTACGTGTAGCGCGTACGGCTCCCGCACCGACGTAACGGAAACAGCCCGCCCTCGCCATGGCGAGGGCGGGCTGTCCCGTGTGCGGCTCCCTGCCCCCGTGAGGACCTCCACGTACAACACGGTGGCGCGGGAGCGCGCACGTCAGAGGCCGTCCCTCACGGCCTCTTCACTCGTAAGCTTACACGCAAAAACTTATGCACGTAACCACTTGCACGGACTCGATTTACATGCGTAGCCTTACGCTCGTTAACACGGAGGGCGAAAACCCGGCGGGACCCCGCACGACCCCCGCACGGGCCCGGCCCCTCCTCCCCCGAGAACGACGCGAAAGGCACCACCATGTCCACCGACAACACCGCCGCCAAGGCCCTCCTCGACACCTGGCTGAGCCTCTGGAACGGCGACCTGTCGCTCGCCTCCGAGGTCGCCTCGGACGAGTTCCGGCTGCACAGCCACATGATGGACGGCAGCGACAGCGCCGCCGTCAAGGGCGTCGAGGGCCTGACGGAGTACGTCCGCAGCGGGCGCTCGCACACCCCGGACCTGAGGTTCTCCATCGAGGTCCCGCCGCTCTTCGACGGCGACTACGTGTCGGTGCGCTGGTCCGCCACCGGCACGTACGACGGCAGCTTCCCCGGCGCCAAGACGCCGGCCGGGACCGTGGTCACCTTCACCGGGACCGACACCCTCCGCATCCAGGACGGCAAGTTCGTCGAGTACTGGCTGAACGCGGACGGGCTCCACCTCGTCCAGCAGCTCCAGGTCGGCTGACGGCCCGGCCGGCGAGCCCCTCAGAGGGGGCGTGACCAGGTTTCCCCCCTGGTCACGCCCCCTCTTTCGCTGTGCCCCCACACTCCCCGGCGGGCGCTCCCCACCCACCTCCCACCCACCTCCCGCCCGCCCCCGCCCGCCCCCGCCCGCTCCCCGCCCGCTCCCCGCGCACCCCCTCACCCATCCCTCGCCCACCCGGAACTTACGCCCGTAAGTTTATTGCCGTAGCCCCTTGCGCTCGCTGACCTAACACCTATAGCCTTACGAACGTAAGCACACAGCGGGAACCGCACAGGGGCCCGCGAACCCCCGTACCACCCGAACCCAGAGGAGCCCGTCATGAGCAGCGCCGCCACCATCACAGCGACCGAGATCGTCCTCCCCGGCAAGGTCGAGCCGAGCGGCCTGACGCCGCAGACCCGCGCACTGCCGGCGCCGGCCAAGGGCCAGGTCACGCTGCGGATGGAGGCGACCGGGGTCTCCTTCGCCGAGCAGCAGATGCGCCGGGGCAAGTACTTCGACCAGCCGCCGTTCCCCTTCGTGCCCGGTTACGACCTGGTCGGCACCGTCGTGGCGGTCGGCGAGGGGGTCGACGCCGCGCTCGCCGGCCGCCGGTTCGCCGCGATCACCAAGGTCGGCGCCTGGGCCAGCCACCTGCTGGTCGACGCCGCCGACCTGATGCCGGTCCCGGACGGGGTCGACCCGGCCGCCGTCGAGTCGGTGATCGTCAACGGCGTCACCGCCTGGCAGATGATGTACCGCGTCGCCAAGGTCCGCCCCGGCCAGACGATCGTGGTGCTGGGCGCCAACGGCGGCGTCGGCTCCACCCTCGTCCAGCTCGCCCGCCGCGCCGGCATCACCGTGATCGGCACCGCCTCCCCCCGCCACCACGACCTGGTGCGCGGACTCGGCGCCACCCCGGTCGACTACCGGGACCCGGAGATGTACGCGAAGATCCGCGAGCTGGCCCCGGACGGTGTGGACGCCGTCTTCGACCACGTCGGCGGCGCCGCCATCGAGGAGTCCTGGAAGCTCCTGCGGCGCGGCGGCACCCTCGTCTCGTACGGCACCGCCGCGAGCAAGAACGACGAGGGCAACTCGCAGGTCCCCTTCCTCATGCTCTTCGCCCGCCTCGGCACCTGGAACGCCCTCCCCAACAGCAAGGGCGCCCACTTCTACAACCTCTGGGCGGGCAAGCGCCGGAACCAGGCCACCTGGCAGCAGCGCATGACCGAGGACCTGGACCAGGTCCTGCGACTGGTCGCCGACGGCTCGGTCGTCCCGCAGATCGCCGGCAAGTTCGCCCTCTCGGACACCGTCGCCGCCATGGAACTCGCCGAGTCCCGCACCGTCGCCGGCAAGGTCATCATCGTCCCCGAGGCGTGATGCCGGGCCCGCCACCACCTCCGGGCCCGCCACCACCTCCGGGCCCGCCACCAGCTCCGGGCCCGCCACAGGGCCGGCCACCGCCCGGCCCCCCTCGCCCCTCCCTCTCCTTCGCGTTCTCCTTCGCGTTCTCCTTCGCTTTCCGCTTCGCTCTCCGCGCTTCCTTCCGCGCCTGTTCCTCTCATCCGCCTTAGTCCGGCTCAGCCGTGTACGTCTCCAACGGAGGTCCCACCCCCATGTCCATCACAGCCCCCGCCGCCCCGTCCGACACCGTCACGGACCGCGCGCCGCGCGACGTGGACAACCGTTCCGCGTACATCGCCTTCGGACTCGCCTACGTCCTCGGCCACGGCGCCGCCGCCCTCTCCAAGGTCACCGAGGGCGGAGTCCCCCTGCTCGACCTGCCCGGCTGGCTGCCGATGGCCCTGCTCGGCACCGGACTCGCCTCCGGTTCGCTGCTCGCCACCCTCGCCGCGCTCCGCTCCCAGCGCGGCGCGACCGGCCCGGCCGCCGTGACCGCCCAACTCCTCGGCGCCGCCTGGGCCGTCGCCTTCGGCGCCCTCTTCCTCTTCATCACGGGCCTCTCCGGCATCCTCGACAACCCCGACCTCCAGACCATGCTCTGGCCCACGGGCTCCGGCTTCGTCGTCGGTCTGCTGTACGTCGCGGAGGGCGCCGTCCGCCGCAACCGGCTCCACTACACCCTCGGCATCTGGCTCGCCCTGACCACCACCGGGGCCCTCCTCTTCGGCACCCCCGGCTTCTACTGGGTCCTCACCCTCGCGGGCGGCGGCGCCTACGCCCTCGCCGCCGGCCTCGAATTCCGCCGCATAGCCACCGCATAGCCACCGCCTGACCGCCGGGCACCACAGCACGCCACCCCGCACCACGGCGCCCCCGGTATCCCCTCGTACCGACCACCCAGCGCACCGCCTCCCCACCTCCCCCCACCCCCCCCACCACGAAAGGCACCGACCGATGAACGCCCGACACCGCATCCTCCAGACCCTGGCCGTAGCAGCGATCGCCACCGCGACGACCCTCTCCGCCCCGGCCATGGCGACCGCGAGCGAGGCCCGCCACGGCTCCGGATCCGGATCCGGCTCCACCGCCCCGGAGTTCCAGGAGTGCCAGGGGGTGACCGTCGACCAGGACGCCCCGGTCATCGCCCGTGCCAGCGTTCTGATCAAGGCCCCGGTCCAGACGGTCTGGGATCTGCACACCGACATCGACGCCTGGGACACCTGGATCCCCGAGATCACCCCGTCCCAGAAGAAGACCCCGGGCCCGCTCCGCCCCGGCTCGGTCTTCGCCTGGTCCCCGCAGGGCATGAAGGTCACGTCGACGGTGACCAACGTCCAGCGGAACAAGTGCCTCGCCTGGGCCGCGCCGGTCGACGGCATCGACGGGGTGCACCTGTGGACGTTCAAGAAGGTCAAGGGCGGGGTCCTCGCCACCACCGAGGAGTCCTGGTCCGGCGCCCCGGTCGAGGCCGACATCCCCGGCAACCAGGAGGCCCTGGAGTCCGGCCTCGTCGACTGGGTGAACCGACTGAAGACCACGGCCGAGGCGCAGGACCACTGCCCGGTCCACCGGGACAGGTGACCGGGATCCCGCTGCCGGGACAGGCCGCGGGACAGGTCACGGGAGCAGGTCGCAGGAACAGGATGCAGGAGGCGGAACCGGCGGTACGGCCGGACGCACCCGGGGGGCCGGCGCCCCCGGCCCGACACGGGGGCCGGGCGGCGCCGGCCCCTCACGACGGAAGGTGAACGGTGAGCACAGTGAAGGAAACCGGATCGGCGGCGCAGGCGACCCCCTCGAAGGCGACCCCGCCGAAGCAAGTCCGCACCCGCATCCGCAACCGCCGGGGCGAGGGCGGCAAACTGCGTGAAGACATCATCGACGCGGCGGCCGAACTGCTCGACGAGACCGGCGACCAGCACGCGGTCACCCTGCGCTCGGTGGCCCGCCGGGTCGGTATCGCCACCCCCTCGATCTACCCGCACTTCCCGGACCAGCCGGCCATCATGCTCGCCGTCGTCCAGCGGGAGTTCGCCGGCCTGGAGCGGACGCTCCGCGCGGCGGCGGAACAGGCGGGCCACGATCCCCGGCGCCGGCTGCTGGCCATCTGCGAGACCTACCTCGGCTTCGCCGACCACCACCCCCAGCGCTACCGCACCATGTTCGGCGGCCTGTGGACCCCGACCCTGGGCGACAACTCCCTGTCCGAGGCGGACCTCGTGCTGCTCGGCGCGCCCTCCATGCTGATGCTGGCCGAGGCGCTCGGCGACTGTGTCGCGGCGGGCCTGGTCACCAGCGACGACGTCCCCGGCGACGCGACGGTGCTCTGGGTCGGCCTGCACGGCCTCGCCCACCAGCGCGTGGTCTCCCCGGCCTTCCCCTGGCCCGAGAACATCCCCGAACGCCTGATCCTCCCCCTGACCCGCCTCGACGCGGCTTAGCTCTCTCCCCCCAGGCCCCCTGCCAGTGGCTTTGTCAGCGGCTGAAGTACTCGGCCAGCAGCCATCCGCCCACGGCATAGGCGGCGAGCGCGGCACTGACGACGAGCACGGTCCGTACGACGCGCAGCACCCGTGCGGCGTCATCGTCATCAGGCCGCATGCGCCGTGCGGACCCGCCGCCGGAACGGAAGGCGCAACCAGTGGCGAACCCGGTCGAGCCACCGGGGCTTGCGGTGTCTGCGACGGCCGGAACGCCCCGGGGGCTGCGCATGGCGTGCCAGTGGGTACGCGGACAGGGGCAGGGGCAGGTACCCGGGCACGGACAGGGACGCCAGCACGGGCACGGGCACGGGGACGGGGACGGGCAGCGCCCTGAGGGTGTACCGCCCGCTGAAGTCATCGGCGTCGAGGACGAACTCCGCCCCGCCCAGCAGCCGTTCCCGCGCCGCCCGCTGCGCGCGAGGGGTACGGCACCAGATCCGCAGAACGGTGGGCACATCCGGATCCGGAGACCATACGGGGACAAGCGTGCCCCGCGGCGCCCACCCGCCCCCCGGGCCGGGATCAAGACCGTCCGCGATACGCCGGGCCTGCTGCCGCAGGAAGACCAGGGCGGCATCCGCCGTCACCGCCTGCCGGGCGGCGAGGACGACTCGTACCTGGGTGCCGTTGGCCGTAGGCCCCTCACACACAACGGTCACGTTGTAGAACCGGGCGGCGCTCATGCCGGGCGCCACCCGTCCGGAGGCTCAGCGGGAGGCGTGGCCGGGGCGGGAGGCGTGGCCGGAGGCCGCTGCCGCCGATGCAACTCGGCCAGAGCACGAAGCTGGATCCGCTCCCGCTCCGTCGCGGGCCGCACCGCGTTCAACGTGGCCTGCCACGTGTGCCCCGAGGGACGGACAAGACAGACCAGCAACCCCGCGAACGAGCTGATGACCCCCGGCATTTCCGTCCGCCGGTCATACACCGCCATCCCGACCCGCAGACCGGGCTGACCGGACGAACCGGGCCGGCCCAGCGGGCCAGGAGGACCCGGCGGACCGAACTCCGCGCCAAGCGGACCGGGTTCCGGAGCGGACGGGGCGGACGGGTTGGACGGGGCGGAACGCAGGCCCCGGCGGCGCGGCGGATAGCGCGGCGCAACGGGCGGTTCGGACGTCGTCATCCGGACTCACCGGCCCGCCGATGCGGATGCGCCGCAATCTGCCGCGCACAGTAGGCCACACTGGCCTCCCCGATCCCCCGACAGGCATTCTCCCGCCGCCGATCCCACCAATCACACAGGTCACAACCGGGAACCGGGACCGGGGTCGTCGTACCCCCGTTCGGAACGGCGTGCCCCGGTAGCTTCAACCACTGGGGAAGGGGGTATTCCTCCGGTGTCAGCCGCAGGAATACCCGCCAGGTGACGGCCGATTCAAGAGTTTCCGCGCCATCGCGGGGCACCCGCCTCGGTTGGTCGTTCGTCATGGTTGCCGTGCCCTTCGCTCACTCCGTCGCTTGCTGTGCGTAGTGCCACCATCGCCAAAAGAACGAGCCGAGTACACGGAGAGTGCGTAACCAAGTACCCTCAGTGGACAACGCCTTGGGAGGGAGTCGGTGCGATGGAGCTGGAACCGGACGAAGACGCGATGCCCGCCACACCGGCAGGGATGCTGGCCGCGCGAGCCGCGCGGGCGCGAGCCAAGGCGGGTCTGTCGCTGCGGGCGCTCGCCGAGAAGCTGGGCTATCCGCACACGTACCTGAGCCGGGTCGAGCGGGGGGAACAGCTCCCGTCCGAGGCCCTGGCCGAAGTCCTCGATGACTTCTACGGGACGGAGGGACTCTTTGCCGACCTGCTCATTGTGGCCATCGCCGCAGAAGTCCCCATGTGGGGGCGCAAGGTGCTTGAGGAGGAGAAGCGAGCCGCACGTATCCAGACGTTCAACAGCAGTGTCGTACCGGGGCTGTTGCAGATAGAGCACTACACGTCCGCCCTCTTCACCGAGTCCATGCCGGGCAAGGATGCCGAGAAGGTTGCGCTTCATGTGGCCACACGCTCGCACCGCCGGGCGGTGCTGGACTCCGCCACGCCCCCGCTGTACTGGGCGATCATGGACGAAGCAGCCCTGCGTAGGCCCGTGGGAGGACCGACGATCATGGCGGAGCAGATCCGCCACATACTCGACATCATCGAGAACAACAGCGCAGTGCGGGTGCAGGTACTCCCGTTCTCCCGTGGAGTGCATCCACTGATGGGCGGTAGCTTGAGCTTGCTCACCCTGAGGGATGGTGCGACCTTCGCTTACGTCGAGTCGTTCGCGTCCGGTACGTCGGTGGACACCCCGGCCGATGTACTGGAGTTGACGACGCTTCTGGACATCGCGCGGTCGAAGGCCCTTGACAGCGGGGAGAGCGTGACCTTGTTCCGTACATATCTGAAAGAGTATGAAGATGACCTGGACTCCTGACGTCAGCGCACTGTCTCCGATCTGGGTGAAGAGCAGCTACAGCAACGGCCAAGGGGGCGAGTGCGTCGAGTGGGCCCCGGAGTACGCCCGCGCCACGGGTGACTTCCTGGTCCGCGACAGCAAGAACCCGCACGGCCCCGTCCTGGGCTTCCCGGTCGGCCCGTTCGCGTCCTTCGTCGCGGGCGTCAAGACCGGGTCGTTCCGTACCGTCTGACCCTGCGGTACTGCGCCTGCCGGTTCACCAGCCCCCGTCCCCCTCTTTCCGGAGCGGAGTACGCCCATGGCCCTCACCCCCGACCCCTCCCGCACGAAGTGGGTCAAGAGCAGCTACAGCAACGGCGAGGGGGCGGAGTGCGTCGAGTGGGCCCCGGAGTACGCCCGCGCCACGGGCGACTTCCTGGTCCGCGACAGCAAGAACCCCGACGGCCCCGTCCTGGGCTTCCCGGTCGGCCCGTTCGCGTCCTTCGTGGCGGGCGTCAAGGCGGGCGAGTTCGGCACTGTCTGATCACCCGGCGCAGCGGGTACCGGCCCACCGGACCGCTGCGCCCCCGATCGAACAGCACCGAAAGGGCACCCCGTGACACTGGCGTCTACGGGGACACCTTCAACCGCCTCCAAGCCGCCGTCCTCGCCCCACACCAGTCAGTTCTGCTGATCCGGAAGATCATGGGGCAACTCGGCCTCTGAAGAGGGAGTACGCAGATGCGCGCACGAGACGCCGAGTGGTTCAAGAGCAGCCACAGCGGCCAGAACGGAGATTGCGTCGAGGCGCGATTCCGGGTGAACGCCATCGACTGCCGCGACTCCAAGGCCCCCCAAGGACAGGCGCTCACCTTCGCCCCCGAAGCATGGCGGGGCTTCATCGACGAC
>NZ_JBFBFB010000020.1:28770-111889 GCF_040683935.1 Streptomyces sp. NPDC093085
GACGACGTGCACAACGGCGCCCCGCGCCCAGCTCTCGGCTGAACCGACCCGCGCGCGCTGCCCTGCCGATCCCCCAGGACCGTCAGGGCATCGCACACGTAGAAGACGAGGTGAGCGGTGGCAACGACGCTTGAGCAGGAGTGGGCTCAAGTCACCCGTAATGCTGTGCACTTGGAGATGTGAGACAGCTACATCCGGGACGACCCCGCGTTCATCGCATGGCAGGAGGGCCGCGTATCCGAGGCCGCCACCGCCTACCGGGGATGGACTGATCTCGTGCGGAAGGCCACGGCGCGAGGCGTGGTGGTGCGCCGTGCCCGCATCGTCAGCGAGCCTTTGTCGGACTACACGCGATGTGAGTACGACGTGACCGGCGCGGTGAACCTCGCCGGCGGTGAACAGGTGCGTTGGCTGCCCCGGCGTCGCGCCTCGGACATCGCGCTGCCCCGGTAACGACTTCTGGGTTTTCGACGGCGCGCACGGGAAGTTCAACCACTTCACGGGTGGCTTTGTCTACGAGAACGGACAGCGAATGTTCACCACTTCGGGAGGCGCGAGCGATTCGAACGGTCAGCAGCCTGGGGCACCTCGGAGGCGCCGCTCTTCTCTGCTCACCCCGGAAACGCAGAACTCTCACCGACGGCGGCGAGAAGCTCGAAGGGGAGCTCTCGGTCCCCCTGGCCGATAGTGAGGCCGAGCCAGCGGCCGGCGGACGGCACCCGCCAAACCTGCATGTCCACGGCGACGTTGCACAAATAGCTCAACGGCTCGGGCGCCTCGTTGCCGGGGTAGTCCGGGTCATCAAGCCCGAGATAGGGCCGCAAGTCGATCGCCTCCGGGGCACCCCAGCGTCCAGTGAGAACGACAGCCAGCGCGGCAAGGTCGGCCGCCAGCTCCCCTTCAGCCGCGTCGACGACCTCGGTGCTCCGGTCTTCCCAGAAGTCCTGGCTCTCACGGAGCACCACCAAGTGGAAGCCGGGCCCGCCCCACTGCCCGTTCGCGTCCGGTCGGCCTTCTTCGTCAGGGAAGGGCCGAAGAAGCAAGCCATCGAGGATCGACAACTGGTCGTCGGCGTGGTCTGCGGACGGGTTCTGAGCGGGCATGGCCGAAGCGTAGCTTCGCGCGCCCAGCCGCCACGGCCGGGCCGTCGGGGCAGCTCGACCCACGTCACAAATATCGAACAGAGCCCGGGTCAGCTGACTCCCGAAGTGGTGAACATTCGCTGTCCGTTCTCGTGGACAAAGCCAGCACGGCCAGCTTGAGCACCTCCTGGCAATGTGCCGACTTCCCAACGTCAGCCTGGGAGTTGTTCCCGAGCGCCATGACCGTACGCGTATGCCGGTCGAGGGGTTCTGGGTCTACGACGCGGGCCAAGTCAACGTTGAGCTCGTGAGCGGCTACCTCACGATCACGCAGCCCAGCGAGGTGGGCATGTACGCGGACGCGTTCGCGGAGCTTGCCGACATCGCGGTGTACGGCCCGAAAGCCCGCAGGACGATCATGGCGGCGATTGCCGCCCTCGGGTGATCGCTCCGCAATCACGAGCAATCGGCTGGTAGCTGAGATTCCGCTGTCCCTAGTGCAGCACCGCGTTGATCCTTCGGGGGTCTGTGACTCCCAGTTTTTGGCGGCTTTTTAGCTGACCGGTGTTGCTGCCGATGTGCCTTGACGTGGCCAGGGGTATGCCGGGTCCTCAGTGATCTCCACCTGTTGGGGAGCGTTCCGGGGGAACGTCCAGATGCGGCCCGCAGTGTTGATCGCGGTCACTACGGTTTCGTCCAACGTGACTTCGGCGAACGGATTGGAGGAGCAGGAGACCGCCAGCCACTCCAGGGTGCATTCGTCGTCCCGGGTCAGGGCGACCCAGCCGATACTCCCGTGGGCCGATGTTTCGCCTGCCAAGGCACGGCTTCCGGCGAAGGCGTGTGTGGCGAACTCCGTGTCCACATCCATCCATTCGCTAGGGGTCCACACGTGGGCACGCAAAAGCTCCTGCCAGCGCCAGGTCGCCGCCTGTGGGTTGTGGAGTTGGTCGTGCGGAAAGAAACGCACGAGCTCCATCACTGACAAAGAGCCGTCACCGAACATGATGAAGTCTCCGGCAGGCGCCTCCCGAGCGCGCCAGCGCTCACGTACCTGGTTGGCGTCGGATATCGTTTCGAAAGAATCCACGCCCCCATGGTGACAGCGAACCGCGGATACGGGCGGTCCGACGGAGATCGAGTACGTGCCCGCCACGAAAGTCGGGAGTCACGGGGTCTGAGCGCTCAGGTGGGCGGGGCGCCGAGGTAGAGTCCGGCGGCGCAGTCCAAGGCGTCCTCGGGGGTGCCGAACGGCAGGCCGGTGGGCAGGATGTTGCCCTCATAGCGTTCGTTGCTGTAGGTGAACAGGGCGAAGCCCCACAGCTCGGGGTGTCCGGTGTCCTTCAGGCGGCACAGTTGCAGGTCGCCGTCATCGTCGTCGGCCACGACGGCGTCGATGTAGGCGTAGCCGGCCCGCCAGCGGACCTTGATCTCGGTGATCTGTGGCCAGCACCGGGCGTGGGCGGTCAGTCGTTGCTGCAATGCGGCCGTCTTGGCGGCGTTCGGGCTGGCCATGGCCCCATCTTGCCCGACCCCGGCCCCGGTGCCCGCGTGGCACCCGGCCGCAGACTCGCGGAATGATCAGCGGAGCAGCAGGCTGATCTCAGGGTGGGCGATGGCGCTGGATAGTCCGTTCAGGATCGAATTGACGTCGGCCGAACAGGAGGAGCTGGAACAGCTGGCCGCCGCCCGGACAGCACCGTTTCAGCAAGTGCAGCGGGCCGGGGCGATCCTGGCCCTGGCTGGCGGAGCGTCCAACGCCGCCGTCGGCCGCGATCTGAACCGGCACGTCGACACCATCCGCGCCTGGCGCAAGCGGTTCGCCGCCGAACGCCTGACCGCACTGACCGACCGGCCCCGACCTTTGGGCCGCCCGAGGCTGAGCCCGGAGGACAAGCTGCGGATCATCGCCGCGGCCACCGCCGCGCCGCCGGGCCCGGACACGGTGTGGACCCACCGGCTGCTGGCCGAGCAGCTGCACCTGTCCGGCGGGCTGGCGGTCTCCGCCTCGCAGGTCGGACGGATCCTGGACAGCGTCGATCTCAAGCCGCACCTGGTGCGCGGCTGGCTGACCCGCCCGCCCGACCCAGAGTTCTTCACCCGCGCCGCCGACGTCTGCGACCTCTACCGGACCTGCCCGGCCAACTCCGTGGTGATCTCGGTGGACGAGAAGACCGGAATCACCGCCCGCTCCCGCAACGAACTTGCCGCACGCATCGACGACTTCGTCTGGACCTACGACGAACACGACGCCAAGCCCTACCGCTGGACCTACGACGGCTCCCCGCTCAAAGCCACGTGAACCCCTGAAGGATCAACGAGGTGCTGCACTAGCGTGGTCGTCATCGATCCACGCGAGGGGACAGCGGCGATGGCGAGCAGAAGCGGCACATCGACTGCTTCCGGCAGGCCAAGGGCGAGCTGTAACCGGCCCCGTGCTGTGATCCGGCACGTTCGGCACGCGCCGCGACCCACCAGCCCCCGGAAGGGCGGGGTTCCCTTGCCCGCCCCCATATCGCTACAAACAAGGAGGGCCCAGCATGGGCATCGACAATGTCAACGGCTACGACGTAGCGGGCAACGAGATCATCAGCGCCCCCGAGCCGGAGCCGGAGCCCGACGAGGACGGCGACGGAGATGACAACTAGTACCCCCGGATCAGGTGACGGCAGTGCTCGCAGGACCGCGCGACGGTTCCTGAAACACGGGTTCCCCGAAGCCTCTGAGCTGTCGTGGCTGTGTCAGATGCACAAGGACCCGGAAGCCATGCGGCTCGTGCTCCGCTCCCGGTACGTGTGTCTGCACTGCCAGCGTGAGCGCACCCGCGCCTGACCCCTGCCCCCCCCGGCCCCGCCCTGGGCTTCCCGGTCGGCCCGTTCGCGTCCTTCGTGGCGGGCGTCAAGGCGGGCGAGTTCGGCACCGCCCGATCACCCGGCGCAGCAGGTACCGGTTCGTACCGGTCCACCGGCACCCCTGCGCCCTGCGCCCTGCGCCCCCGGAGCATGGCGGGGCTTCATCGACGACGTGCACAACGGCGCCCCGCGCCCAGCTCTCGGCTGAACCGACCCGCGCGCGCTGCCCTGCCGATCCCCCAGGACCGTCAGGGCATCGCACACACCTGGGGGCTTGAGCCCCGGGCCACCCGCCCCGGGCCACCCGCCCCGGGCCCCGGGCCCCGGGGCGGGTGGCGCGGGGCACCTCCACCACCGGCCCCGGCCACCGGCCCCGGCCCCGGCCCCGGCCCCGGCCAGCCGTGGAACACCAGGCCGCCGGCAAGTTCCTTCTGCGCGCCGACGGCTGCCGCCGCCCGCTGTCCCCGGTCATCACGTCCGGGCAGTTCTAGGTGTTGAGGCCGCCGTCGATGGTGATGGTGGTGCCGGTGATGTGGCGTCCGCCGTCGCCGGCGAGGTGGGCGATCATCGAGGCGATGTCGTCGGGGCGGCCGTAGCGGCCCAGTGGGGTCAGGTCGCGCATGCGGTGCGCCTGGGGCCCGTCGGCGGGGTTGGCGTCGGTGTCGGTGGGGCCGGGCTGGACCAGCACGGCGTTGATGCCCCGGGGGCCGAGTTCACGCGCCAGACCGCGGACGAGCCCGTGGAGCGCGGACTTGCTGGACGCGTAGAGCGCCATGCCGGGGAAGGGCGTGTAGTCGGCGACGTTACTGCCGAGGACGATGATCCGGCCGCCGTCGGGCAGGTGGCGCAGGGCCTCCTGGACGGTGAGGATGACCGCTCGGACGTTGAGATCGAAGGTCTGATCGATGTCGGCGACGCTGAGTCTGTCGATCGTGCCGGGGATCATGACCGCGGCGCTGTTGACGAGGATGTCGAGCCGCCCGAGACGCTCGGCGCCCTCGCTGACCGCGCCGCGCACTTGCGCGGGGTCGGCGCTGTCCGCCTTCAGCGGTATGGCGGTCCGGCCCAGTTCCCGAACCTGGCCCGCCAGGGCCTCGGCCTGTTCGTGGGAGCTGGTGTAGGTGAAGGCAACGTCGGCGCCGTCGCGTGCGAGGCGCAGTACGGTTGCGGCGCCGATGCCTCGGCTGCCGCCGGTGATGAGGGCGGCTTTGCCTGCCAGGGGGCTCATGGGTGCCTTTCCGGTGGAGTCACTTGCTTAGGCAAGTGATACTCCGCGAAGCTTGCCTGGTCAAGCGTCTCAGGGCACAGTGGGCCGCATGCACGGCGACGACACCCTCACCCCGCAGGAGGCGCGGCTCCTGCACGAGATGGGCCGCCTCGTGCACGCCCTTCCCCGGGCCCTGGAAGACGACATGAACCGCACCGCCGGCCTGACGATGACGGACTTCGCGGTCCTCCTCCGGCTCAGCGAAGCGCCGGAGCGGCGCTTGCGCATGGCCGAACTCGCCGGCCTCATGGGGCTGACCCCGAGCCGGATCACGCGCGTCGTCGACGGACTGCGCAGCCGGGACCTGGTGACCAAAGACCGCGACCCCGCCGACTTCCGCGGCATCGTCACCACACTCACCGGCGCGGGACTCGCCGCGATGGAGAAAGCGCATCCCCATCACCGCGCCAGCGCGCGTCGGCGGATCCTCGACCACATACCGGCCGACGAACTCCCTCTGCTGTACAACACAATTCGCCAGATCAACGCTGTTCTCGCACAGGACGAGGCCACGCCATGAGAATCCGCCCCCCCCCTTCATGAGCACCCCGACTCATGACCGCCGGGACAGCTCCCCGGTGGACGCCATGGCGAGGCGGCACGGAGCTTGAGCTTCGGGGGTCGAGCTCTGCTTGTAAGGACTGGTTGGTTCCTGTTTCCCACCCACCCTCCCTACCCGCCTTCCCCGCCTCCCCGCCTCCCCGCCTCCCCGCCTCCCCGCCTCAACGGTTGACTTTTCGCTGTCGAGTTGCGACGCAGGGTGAGATCCGTCTACCTTGCCCCTGAAACGTAAAACGGTCCCCGCCGGGTGTTAGCCGCACCTGACGGAGACCTCACCAGTCAGATCGGACACGATCCTCATGGCTGCTTCGCAGTTTAGTGTTGCGCCGCCGCGCGTGCACACCGCTCCCCATCCGATGGCCAACCCCGGGTACGGGAAGCGCTCGGCCGCCGGTCAACCGGCCCCCTCCACAGACGACTTCGCCCTCCTGCCCGGACGGGAAGCCGCCATCGCCGGGTTCATCGACCGGCTCCCCGACGGGGCCGACATCTCTGTGAAAGCCCTGGCCAAGGTGATGGAGTACGGACAGTGCGCCTTACGCACCGCCCTCAACTTCCTCGAACGCGCCGGACATCTCCTCCGCCGACGCGAATTCCTGACCGGAGACGGGGGCGGACGCTGGGTCACCCGTACGTGGTTCTCCCGCACCGCACGCAAGGGTGACGCCTGGGACACAGGCGCCGACACCGAGACCCCGGGCTCCCCGGACTCCGTGGGCTCCCCGGATGCCGACCCGGGCGCCGCCCCGGCCGCCCGGCCGACGACCGGCACCACCCCGGCCCCGGCTTCCACCCCGGCCGGCAGCGGACCCGCCCCCGCCCCGGCTTCCGCCCCGGCCCCCGCCCCCGTCGCTGCGCCCTGGACGCAGGCGGCCCGGCCGACACGCTCCCGGGGATACCTCCTCCTCGCCGCCCTGGGACGCCACTGCCCCACCCTCTCCCTCCCCGCCGCCGACTGCGCCGCCCTGGAACCCCTGGCCACCGAATGGTTCGCACGCGGAGCCGGGGAGCAGAACATCCTGCACGCCCTCACCCACGGACTGCCCACCCCCGTACACCACCCCGCCGGACTCGTACGCTCCCGGCTCACCACCAAGCTGCCACCCGACCCGGCGGACATGCCGACCACCCCGAACCCGGCGGCGGGCGCCCTCGTGGAGTGCGCCGCCTGCCAGGCACCGGGACGGCCGGAGGCCCTGGTCGACGGGGAGTGCCGGGACTGCCGAGGCACGTACACCCCCGTACAGGCCCCCGCCCCACTGCCACCGCACCGCGTCCGCGCCCTCGCCGCCGAAGCGCGGAACGCCGCCGCGTCGGGGCTGGACAAGGGCTAGGGCCTGTCTGACAATTCCCGCCTCCGGGCGACGACGGGAATTGTCAGACAGGCCCTAGTGGGGGATGCCCATGATCAGGTCACGGGCTCCCTGCCGAAGAAGCTCGGCGCAGACCCGTGCCCCCAGGACGGCGGGGTCGTTGCCGTCCTCTCCCCAGAACTGGGCGTGCGCGAAGTGCGCGCCTTCGCGGCTGAAGACCATGCCGCGCAGGACGAGTTGCCCGTCGGGACCAGTGGCGCAGCGGCCGGCAATCGGGGAATTGCAGTGCCCTCGGAGGCCGTGCAGCATGACGCGCTCGGCCGTCAGCTCCCTCATCGTCTTCTCGTCGTTGATCTGTTGGAGCACCCCGAGCACGGGGCCGTCGTCGCGGCGGCACTCGGCCCCGATGACTCCGGCTCCGACGGCAGGAAGCATCTCCTCCAGGGAGAGGATCTGTTCCGCCCGGTCACCCAGGCCGAGACGTTGCAGGCCGGCCATGGACAGAACCATGGCGCTCCAGCCGCGATCGCCTTTGTCGAGCCTTTCGACGCGGCTACCGACGAGTCCGCGTACGCGTTCGACCTGGAGGTCGGGGCGGTCGCGGAGGATCTGGGCCTTGCGCCGTACGGCCGAGGAGGCGACGACGGCGCCTGCGGGCAGATCGCCGAGACTCTTGTGGTCGGATCCATCGGGGAAGAGGACAACGTCGTGGACGTCTTCCCGGTGAAGGTACGCGCCGAAGATCAGCCCCTCGGGTAAGGGCTGGTCACCCGGTACGTCCTTCATGCAGTGCACGGCGACATCGATCTGTCCGCGCTGGAGCTTCTCGTCTACGGCTTTGGTGAAGAGTCCCTTGCCGCCGAGTCGCGCCAGGTCACCCTGCCATTTGTCGGCTTCCGTGGTGTGGGTGACGATTTCCGTCCGGATGCCGGGGGCGTGTTCACGGATCAGCTCCGCGACCTGTCCGGCCTGAAAGATGGCCATAGGGGCCGCGCGAGTGCCGATCCGGATCAGTTCGGGCGTGCCGCTCACCGGAGTTCTCCCATCTCGTGGAGGTAGGCGACCGTGCCGTTGTCGGCCGCGTCGATCAGGTAGTGAATGCGTTGCCAATCCGGGGGCTTCAGCACAGTGCGCCAGTCGTCCATCGTCCTCAGCCCCCAGTCGTCGTGCTCGCCGGACAGTTCGACGCAGGCGTCCAGGTATGCGGCTTCGAGCCGGCCTCCGTCGAAGAAGAACCCCATGCGATTACCGGTCCAGCCATGCGCGGGAAGGGCGAAATCGAGGCCGACCAGTCGGAGCGGACGTCCGGGGACGACGCCCGCCTCTTCGGCCAGTTCCCGGAGCGCGGCGCCGATGGGGTACTCACGGTGGTCGAGGTGACCACCGGGGAGCTGCCACGCACGGGGCCCGGCACCGGACTTGTGAAGGAGCAGTACGCGCCCGAGGTGATCACGGATCAGCGCGGCAGCCCATGAGGTGGCGTGTGGGAGCGACGCGTCGAACGCGGCTCGTGACCGACTTTTCGGATGCTCAGCCACAGCACTCCTCCAGTTCCCAATACCGACAATTAGTCGGAAAACTAGCCGACAAAAGGTTGGAAAAGCACACTGATGAACCGCAGTAGCATGTGCGACCAACACCCGTCCAAAGAAGCGGAGTTGACGCCGTGCCCACGGTGATTGTCGGATCGCGTGCCAGCCGGCTGGCCAGAGCGCAGGTCAGGGAGTGGCTAGGACCGATGCGCGAGCGGTTCCCGGACATCACCTTCAAGCAACGCGTGGTCCTGGAGGGCGGCGACGAGGATCGCCGGACGGGTTCGCTCGCCGAGGTCGCCGCGAAAACGGAAAGCGGGAACGCCTTCTCCGGCAAGCAACAGCGCGCTCTGCTCTCGGGTGAAGTCGATGTCGTCGTGCATTCCTTCAAGGATCTGCCGACCGAGCCCACACCGGGCCTGATGGTCCTGCCGGTTCCCGGACCCCGGGAAGACGTCCGAGATGTGCTGTGCGGCCACACCCTTGCCACGCTGCCCGTCGGCGCCCGTGTCGGCACCGGAGCCCAGCGCCGCATCGCCCAACTGCTCGCCCTGCGCCCCGACGTCGTCACCGTGCCGATCAAGGGAAACGTCCCACCGCGTCTCGGCAGGCTCAAAGGCCCCGGCGCCGTTGACGCGGTCCTCCTGGCCGCCGCCGGGCTCGGCCGGCTCGGCATCGGTTCCGAGACCCGCGAATACCTCGACGTCACGACGTTCCCTCCGTCGCCGGGGCAGGGGGCACTCGCGATCCAGGTCCGCAGCGAGGACGAGCGCCTTAGGGAGCTGCTGGCCGGTATCGGCGACCCCGTCGTGGACGCGACCGTACGCGCGGAGCGGTCGATGCTGGAGGCACTGCACGGCGGGTGCTCCGTGCCCGTCGGGGCCCACGCCACGGTGGACGCGGACGAGCTGCGACTCGCCGGCACGGTGACCTCCCTCGACGGCAAGGAGCAGATCCGCGCCACCGCTATGGGCCCCCTGAGCGACCCGGAGGGACTCGGGCGAGCGGTGGCGACAGAACTGCTGGAACGGGGTGCGGACGGCATCCTGGCCGCGATCCATCGCTAGTGCCGTGACCGGCGATGCCTGCTCGGGGCAGAGCTTGCGCGGAGGGTCACTGGAGCCTGCGTGCGATCTCCACCGCGCCGTAAGAGATGACGCGGTCGGCCCCAGCTCGTCGGAGCATGGTGAACGCTTCCACCAAGGGACGTACGTCACGGGTGCCGTCCGCGTTGGCCGGAGCGAGAGCGGCGTACTCGCCGCTGACGGAGAAGGGCATCAACGGGACCGGGCACTCCTCGCGCAGCCGCATCAGCGTGTCCACCGTGAACAGGGCAGGCTCCAACAGGATCATGTCAGCGCCCTCGGAGACCATGGCGAGACCTGTCCGTACTGCCTCGTCAGTCCGGCGAGGAGCGATCTGGAACGCTCGCGCACCCGACGCCGGAGCGGCGCTCATGGTTGTCCGGTAACCCTCGTACAGCGCGGAGTCGAAAATTAAGTGGGGCATGATCGACACGTCGCGATGGCCCGATTCGTCGAGAGCTGTCCGGACAGCCCTGATGGTGCCCGGAATCATCGCGGCCGGCCCTACGATGTCGGCCCCGGCCCCGGCCTGCGTAACAGCCTGCGTGGCCAGCACCTCGCCTGTGGCCGCGATGTCCACGCCGTGATGGTCAGTGAGGTAGCACTCTCCGGTGGTGGTGTGCGAACACACACACGTCTCCGTGATCACGGCTACTTCCGGCGCTTCGTTCTTCACTGCCTCGACCGAGCGTGCCATGAGGCTGTGCGGCGACATCGACTGCGCGGCCCGGTCGTCGCGCATGCGGCTGCCGGCGAAGAGCTTTACCGATCGGATACCCGAGTCGGATGCCTGCCGGACCGCCTTCGGGATATCCCGGAGAGCCACGGTCGGCATCGGACGGGGCTCCTGGTCGTTGTCCTCGTGTACGAGCAGAACCATGGTCAGATCCTCGGGGACCAGGGCGGGCCCGGCGAGGAAATGCCTGACGGCAGGGCGGTGAACGGGCATGGTCTCCTCCTCGGTGTGTCACCAAGCCGTACCGGCACGGCGAGCTTCCCCGCGTTTACGGGGCAGAGCGGGCCGGGATCGCGAAGGCTGATGTTCAGTCAATGCCTCAGCCGGGCAAGTGGATAGGTGCCAGGGTGTAGGCCATCTGCATGCCTCTTGTATGCCAGGAGCCCAAAGGGGAGGCTCATGACCCTCGGTGAAAAGATCCGCGAACTGCGCGAAGCGCGGCGCCTCTCCCAAGCCGCACTGGCGCGCGAACTCAACAACGCCCGCTGGGGCATCGGTTCGGACACGGTACGCGGCACATGCACTGGCCACTACGTCTACCGATGGGAGAAGGGCATCCGTCATCCGGAGGACTGGTTGCCCCATCTCGAACAGGTGCTTGAGGTAGACCTCTCCGGTTACGGTGAATCTCCCGAGCCTGATACGGATGTTCTTGACCTGGAAGGGCTGGTGCCTCCTGTGGACCGTAGAGCATCCTTGGAGCCGGGACGGTCGCCGGCATCGCACTGTCCGCCCCCTCGGCCCTGGCGCAGGGCCGCCGCATCGGCCGTGCTGATGTCGTCCGCGCGGGCAAGCGACTGGCAGCGCTGCGCAGGCTGGACGACTACAGCGGTGGCGTGTCCGTCTACCCGAAGGTCGTCGCCGAGATCAAGACACACGCCGGCATGGCCGCTCACGGTTCCTACACGGAGCCCGTGGCGCGGGACCTGCTGAGCGGGCTTGCGGAGCTGTACCAGTTCGCTTCGTGGACCGCTTTCGACACCGGGCGCATCTCTCGTGCCCGGAAGTACGCGCTGGCTGCGGCGAGCGCCGCGAACCAGGCGGGGAACCATACCTTGGGTTCGACAGCTCTCTCCGAGCTGTCGTACCTGACATCATCCACAGCCGATCCCCGAGAGGGCGTCGCCATGGCGAAGGCGTCATTGACGAACGCTCCCCGAGATGTTCTCCCCGCTGTTCGCGTGGTCCTGGCGGACAGGCTCGCGTGGGCCTGTGCCCGGACAGGAGACGCCTCCGGTGTGGACCGTGCGATCGGGCTGTCGGAGCAGGCTCACGATCAGCGTGACACCGATCGGGTGGAGGAGCCGGACACCGTCTATTGGATCAACCGCGACGAGTCGGAGATCATGGCCGGACGGTGCTGGGCGGAGCTGCGGCAGCCTAAGAAGGCCGTGCCGATCCTGGAGGGACTGACCGCTCCCTACGACGAAACGCATGCCCGGGAAGTAGGACTGTATGCGTGCTGGCTGGCTGGGTCATATCTCGATGCCGGTGCCCTGGACGAGGCAACGCACGCAGCCGATCGGGCGGCGAACCTGAGCTACCACACCGCGTCGCCACGCTTGAACGACTGGGTCAAGGACACGCTGACGCGTTTCGAACCCCACCGGCAGCACTCGGGCGTGCGTGAACTTCTGGGTGCGTACAGCTCCTAGCAGCGACCCAGACTCGGCGAGCACGGCATCAGGCTGGGCCCAAGGCACAGGACCCAGGCGCTTCTTCCGGCAGTTCTCGGCCCTTCGTCGGGTGAACCATCGGAGGGCCTTCGGCGGTTCACCCGCCGGAGGGCGCTCGGCCCTTCGTCGGACGGCCGGCCCGTCAGTCCTTCTCCAGTCGGATCGACTGCCGTGCCTGCTTCACCGTCGCGCCCGGCGCCGCCGCCTCGACCAGGTAGGTGCCCGGACCGACCGCCTCCGACGGCGGGGTGGCGCACTGGGACTTGCTGCGCTTGCGGTCCCACTCGACGGTGCGGGTGACCGTGGAGTGCGCGGGCACCTGGAAGACCGCGCTGCCCGCCTGGGGGCAGTCCTCCGAGGACCAGACCGGCTCGTCGTCGGAGTCGGTGACGGTGAGCACCATCGCCTTCGGGCCGAAGTCCGCCTTGCAGGTGGTGTCCGAGGTGTTCTTCGCGAAGAGCCGGAACACGGGCTTCTCACCGGGGCCGTAAGCGACCTTCGTGGTGGCGAGGCCCAGCGTCAGGGAGCCCGGGGCGCAGGTCGGCAGGGCGGAGCCGGCGGGGACCTGCCGGCCGGAGGTGGTGGAGCCCGCGCCACCGGCGCCGCCCGCCCCGCCGTTGTCGGCACCGCCCGAGGCCTCGTCGCCGCCCGCGCCGCCGCCGGAACCGGAGCCGGCGCCCTCCGTGTCCGCGCCGGAGGTGTCGCCGTTCTTGCCGCCGTCGCCGCCCGCGTCCGTACCGCCGCCGTCCCCGCCCCCGTCGGAGCCGCCGGACTCGTCGCGCCCGCCGGGCTGCGCGCTGATGGCGGGCCCGGAGCCGGAGGGGCCCGGGGTGATGGTCGGCGCGGGCGTGGCGCCGTCGCCCTTGCCGTCCGCCTTCTTCACCACGTCTCCGCCCGAGGTGACGGCCCATACGACGAGCAAGGCGAGCAGCGCGACCAGCGTCGCCGCTACTGCCCTCCGTCGCCAGTAGATGGTGGAGGGAAGCGGCCCGACCGGATTGCGCAAAGATCCCACGGCTCAAACCTTACGAGAGATCCGGACCAACTCCCGCCCCCCATGCCGTCGATACGGCCAAGTTTTACGGATGATCATCCTGGACCCCCGGTTCCGGACCGCCCGGCACCGCCGCCGGCCCCGCTGACGCGGGTTCAGGTGGCGATTGAGGGAACTTGGGGTGTCATCGGTACGTTCTCCCTATGAACAGCAGCCTAACCAGAGGCCTTTACAGCGACGTCCTCGACTTCGCGCATACGACCCCTTCGTGGTTCCAGTTCCTGGCGGAGATATGGACGGAGGCCGGACTGCTCCTGTTCGGGGTCCTCTTCCTCGTCGTCTGGTGGCAGGCGCGGCCGGGCGGCTCGCGGGCGGTGGCGGTCGCGGTGCTCGCGCCGGTCGGGACGGCCGTCGCCTATGTGTGCAGCGAGGCCGCCAAGTCGGTGATCCAGGAGAACCGTCCCTGCCGTACGGTCACGGACGCCGTCTCCCTCGTCCCCTGCCCGCCCGTCGGGGACTGGTCCTTCCCCAGCAACCACTCGACCATCGCCGCTGCCGCCGCCGTCACCCTGGTGCTGGCGCGCCGGGGCCTCGCCTGGCTGACGGTGCCGATGGCGCTGCTGATGGGGTTCTCGCGGGTCTTCGTCGGGGTCCACTACCCGCATGACGTGGCGGTGGGCCTGGTGCTGGGCACGGTCGCGGCCACGCTCTTCGTGCTGGTGGCGACCCGTCCCGTACAGCGGCTGGTCGAGTCGATGCGCGGCTCCGGGTCGGGAGCGGCGCGCTGGCTGGCGGGTCCGGGCGACGGCGCGGGCGACCCGGCGGGCGACGGTGCCGGTGCCGGGGCCGGGGCCGGCACGGGCCGCGGCAGGCCGGCCGGGTCGCGCGGGCGGCACAGCGCCGGGCGGAGCTGAGGGCACGTACCGGCGTACGGGGGCGCGGAGGTACGGGTACGGACGTACGGGGGCGCGGACGCACGGGCGCGGCTCCATGGGGCGCGGATATCCGGCGACGGCGACTGACCCGGGCGCGTGGTGCTGACCGGCGTACTCCGGCGTACGCCCGTCCGCTGCGGCGTCCGCGCCCCCGCACATGTCAGGATCGGAGCTGCCATGACTGCTACCTCTGCCACCTCTGGCACCCCCACCGCCGCTCCCGCCGCCCCCCAGCCCACTCCCCCGCCGTCCCCGGACCCCTCGCATCCCCCGTTCCCCCAGGCCTCCCCGGCCCCGGACGGACTGCCCTCAGGGCTCCCCTCCGGACTTCCCTCCGGACTCCCCTCCGGGCTCCACACCCCCGTCATCGCCTGGTTCGAGACCCACGCCCGCGATCTCCCCTGGCGCCGCCCCGAGGCCGGTGCCTGGGGGGTGATGGTCAGCGAGTTCATGCTCCAGCAGACCCCGGTGAGCCGGGTCCTGCCGGTGTACGAGCAGTGGCTCGCCCGCTGGCCGCGCCCCGCCGACCTGGCCGCCGAGCCGCCCGGTGAGGCGGTCCGCGCCTGGGGCCGGCTCGGCTATCCGCGCCGCGCGCTGCGGCTGCACGGGGCCGCGCAGGCGATAACGGAGCGGCACGGCGGCGACGTACCCCGCGAACACGCGCACCTGCTCTCGCTGCCCGGGATCGGCGAGTACACGGCCGCAGCGGTGGCGTCGTTCGCGTACGGGCAGCGGCACGCCGTGCTCGACACGAACGTGCGCCGCGTCCTGGCCCGCGCCGTCAACGGCGTCCAGTACCCGCCGAACGCCACCACCGCCGCCGAGCGGAAACTCGCCCGCGCCCTGCTCCCCGAGGACGCGCCCACGGCCGCCGACTGGGCGGCCTCCTCCATGGAGCTGGGCGCGCTGATCTGCACCGCGAAGAACGAGGAGTGCGTACGGTGCCCGATCGCCGCCCGGTGCGCCTGGCGGCTCGCCGGGAAGCCGGCCCACGCGGGTCCGGCGCGGAAGGGCCAGACGTACGCGGGCACCGACCGCCAGGTGCGCGGCAAGCTCCTCGCCGTGCTGCGCGAGGCGTCCGGCTCCGTACCGCAGGCGGCGCTGGACGCGGTGTGGGACGAGCCGGTGCAGCGGGCCCGGGCGCTGGACGGGCTGGTCGCCGACGGCCTGGTCGAGCCCCTGGACCACGGCAGGTACCGGCTCCCGCAGGGCTGATCCCCGGCTGATCCTCCCGGCCGGTCCCGGGCTGATCCCCCGGCTGATCCCCGGCCGGTCCCGGGGCGGTTCCGGGCCGGTTCCGCTGTCACGGGGCCGAACAGGGGCCTGACCGGGCGCCGTTACACAACCGATGGACAGCCGTGCGTCCGCCGACGGCTGTCCCGCACAGCCCCGTGACAACCGCTCCGTAGGTTCATTGCTGTCAGGGAGATGCCGCCGGGAACGCGGCATGGAGATGGTCACGGGGTCGGAGGCGGTTGGCATGGCGCAGGGCGAGGTACTCGGTTTCGAGGAGTACGTACGGACCCGGCAGGACGCTCTTCTGCGGAGCGCCCGGCGGCTGGTCCCCGATCCCGTCGACGCGCAGGATCTCCTCCAGACCGCGCTGGCCCGTACGTACGGCCGCTGGGACGGCATCGCCGACAAGTCGCTGGCCGACGCCTATCTGCGCCGCGTCATGATCAACACCCGTACCGAGTGGTGGCGGGCGAGGAAGCTGGAGGAGGTCCCCACCGAGCAGCTCCCGGACGCGAGCGTCGAGGACGGCAGCGAGCAGCGGGCGGACCGGGCGCTGCTGATGGACATCCTCGGGGTGCTCGCTCCCAAGCAGCGCAGCGTCGTGGTGCTGCGACACTGGGAGCAGATGAGCACGGAGGAGACCGCGGCGGCGCTCGGGATGTCGGCGGGTACCGTGAAGAGCACGCTGCACCGCGCACTGGCCAGGCTCCGCGAGGAGTTGGAGAACCGCGCGGCCGAGGGTCTGGACCGGGGGGTCGTGAACGAGATGCGCGACCGGGCCCAGGCTCGCACGCAGCCGCAGGCACAGCCGCAGGCACGGGTACGGGTACGGGCGGAGGCGCCGTCGGCGTCGCGGCCGCAGACGCCGGTACGGGCGGAGGCGCCGGTACGGGCGGAGGCGCCGGTACGGGCGGAGGCGCCGTCCGCGTCCCGGCCGCAGGCGACGTCGCGGCAGGCGGCGCGGCAGGTGTCGCGGACGGCGGTGGCCGCGCGGGCCGCCGTGGCGGCGCGGCAGGCGTCGGCGGCGCGCCGTCCGGTGCCGGTGGCTCCGGTGACGCCGGTCGCCCCGGTCGCTCCGGCGGCGGTGGCGGCGCGGCAGGCCGCGGCGGCTCGCCAGGCGTCGGCGGCGCGGCAGGCCGTGGTGGTCCGCCATGACGCACGGGGTGGCCGGGGCGGCCACCAGGAACGGGGGCAGGAGAGGTGCGCGGCCTGAGAGAACCGGGCCGGCCGGGAGACGACGACCCGGACGGGGACGGAGGCGACGGAGCGAGACCGGCGGGGCGCGCGGACGCGCCGCCGGGGCAGGGCTCCGCGGGGAACGGCCCCGCGGGGCGGGCAGCACCGGAACGGGAGCGGCCGTCCGGGCAGGTAGCGCCGGAACGGGAGCGACTGTCCGGCCAAGGAGCGCCGGAACGGGAAGGGCCGTCCGGCCGGGAAGCGTCAGGACGGGAGCGGCCGTCCGGCCAAGGAGCGCCGGAACGGGAGCGGCCGTCCGGCCAGGAAGCGCCGGGACGGGAAAGGCCGTCCGGCCAAGGAGCGTCAGGACGGGAAAGGCCGTCCGGGCAGGGAGCGTCAGGGCATGGCTCGTCGGGTTCGCCGGGTACGCCGGGGTCATTGGGGGCTCCGGGTTCGTTGGGCTCGCCGGTGACGGCGCACGGCTCACTCGCGGCGGGTGGCACGGTACTGGCCGGGCTCGCCGCTTTCGGCATGCTCGCGGCCGGCTGCGCGACGGGCGGTACGGGGACGAGGGACGAGGGCGCGGCCGTGACCTCCCCGGTCGAGCGGGCGGGACCGACGCCCCGGGCCTCCTCGGTGGTCACCCCCTCCCACACGGTGGACTCGGTGGCCCTGCTCAAGGACGACCCCAAGGTCAGCGCCCGGATCAAGGCCGACCTGAAGCCGTGCTCCGAGGACGCGTACCCGGTGGACACGTCGTACGGGAATGTCACCGGCGGCAGCTCGCCCGATGTCGTCATCAATGTGATGACGTGCGGCGACGCCGTCGGTATCGGCACGTTCGTGTACCGGGAGCGGAACCACGCGTACGAGAACGTCTTCGCGGCGGAGGAACCCGCCGTGTACTCCACGATCGACCGGGGCGAGCTGGTCGTCACCCAGCAGGTGTACGCCAAGGGCGACCCGGTGACGTACCCCTCGGGCGAGGATGTCGTCACGTACCGCTGGGACAACGGCAAGTTCACCGAGCGGTACCGGGTGCGCAACGACTACAGCCGGTCGGCCGGGAGCGGCGACGGCGAGCCGAAGAGCGCGGCCACCGAGATGCCGACCAAGGTGCCGACGGAGCCCCGGCCCGAACCGGAGGGCCCCACCTCGCTCCGTAGCCCGGCCCCGCAGGGCGCCGCGTCGCCCGCCACCAGGCCGGCGGAGTCGGCGGCCTCAGCCGGAACCATCGCGTCCGCCCAGCTCGTCCCCCACTCCGGAACCACTGGCCTCACCAGCACCAGAGAGACCACCGGCACCAAAAAGACCGCCGGCACCGTCGGCACCACCGCCCCCGCGAACACCGCGAGAACCACCGAGACCACCGAGGACTGAGAGCCGCAGGATGGCAGAGACCCATGTCCTGTTCGTCGAGGACGACGACGTCATCCGCGAAGCCACCCAACTCGCGCTGGAGCGCGACGGCTTCGTGGTCACCGCCATGCCCGACGGACTCTCCGGCCTGGAGGCGTTCCGCGCGAACCGCCCGGACATCGCGCTGCTCGATGTGATGGTGCCCGGCCTGGACGGGGTCAGCCTCTGCCGGCGGATCCGGGACGAGTCCACCGTGCCCGTGATCATGCTGTCGGCGCGCGCCGACTCCATCGACGTGGTGCTCGGCTTGGAGGCGGGCGCCGACGACTACGTCACCAAGCCCTTCGACGGCGCGGTGCTCGTCGCCCGGATCCGCGCCGTGCTGCGCCGCTTCGGCCACGCCAACCGCCCGGCGGGCGAGCAGGGCGGCCCGGACGACGGCGCCGGGCAGGGCCTGCTCTCCTTCGGCGACCTGGAGGTCGACACGGAGGGCATGGAGGTACGGCGCGGAGGGCAGCGGGTGGCGCTGACCCCGACCGAGATGCGCCTCCTGCTGGAGTTCTCGGCCGCGCCCGGCACCGTACTCTCCCGTGACAAGCTGCTGGAACGGGTCTGGGACTACGGCTGGGGCGGGGACACCCGGGTCGTGGACGTCCATGTGCAGCGGCTGCGCGCCAAGATCGGCCAGGACAGGATCGACACGGTCCGCGGCTTCGGCTACAAGCTCAAGGCATGAGGGGCCTCGTCATCATGAAGGGCCTCGTCATCCGGACCGGTGTCCGGTGGAAGATCAGCATCGCGATCGCGGCGGTCAGCGCCCTCGTCGCGGTGGCGCTCAGCCTGGTCGTGCACAACTCGGCCCGGGTCTCGATGCTCGACAACGCCCGTGAGGTGCAGTTGGAGCGGCTGCTCTTCGCGCAGCGGATGTACGACAGCACGAAGGAGCCGAAGTTCGGCACCCGGGTCGACGACCCCCGGCTGCCGCACTCGCTCCAGCAGAAGATGAAGGAGGGGCGGCGCGCGACCTATGTGGAGGAAGGGTCGGACGGGGCGCCCGATGTCTGGGCGGCCGTCCCCCTGAACAACGGGAGCGTGCTCTCGCTCCACAACCAGTTCGCCGACCGCTCCACCACCATCATGAAGGACCTGGACCGCTCCCTGATCATCGGCTCGGTCTCGGTGGTCTTCGGCGGCTGCGCCCTCGGCGTGCTGATCGGCGGCCAGCTCTCGCGGCGGCTCAGCAAGGCAGCGGCGGCGGCGGTCCGGGTCGCGCAGGGCAACACCGACGAACGGGTCGGGGACGCCGTGGGCGGTCGCGTACGGGACGAGACGGACGAGCTGGCCCGCGCGGTGGACGCGCTGACGGACGCGCTGAACGAGCGGATCGAGGCCGAGCGCCGGGTCACCGCCGACATCGCCCACGAGCTGCGCACCCCCGTGACGGGGCTGCTCACGGCGGCCGAGCTGCTGCCGCCGGGCCGCCCCACCGAGCTGGTACGGGACCGGGCTCAGGCCATGCGCACGCTGGTCGAGGACGTGCTGGAGGTGGCGCGGCTGGACAGCGCGTCGGAGCGGGCCGAGCTCCAGGAGATAGCCCTGGGCGAGTTCGTCTCGCGCCGGGTGGCCACGCTCAACCCCGCCATCGAGGTCCAGGTCGTCCACGAGTCGTGGGTCAACACGGACCCCAGGCGGCTGGAGCGGATCCTGGGCAATCTGCTGGCCAACGCCGCCAAGCACGGCGGCACCCCGGTCGAGGTGACGGTGGAGGGCCGGGTCGTACGGGTACGGGACCACGGCCCCGGGTTCCCCGAGGCGCTGCTCCGCGAGGGCCCCAGCCGGTTCCGTACCGGCGCCACGGACCGCGCGGGGTACGGCCACGGCCTGGGCCTGACCATCGCGGCGGGCCAGGCCCGCGTCCTGGGCGCGCGCCTCACGTTCCGCAACGCGACCCCGGAGGGGGCCGAGCCCGTCCAGGGCGGCGGCGTGGAGGGCGCGGGCGGCGCGGGCGGCGCGATCGCGGTCCTGTGGCTCCCCGAGCACGCGCCGACGAACACGGGGAGCTTCCCGATGCTGGAGCAGTTGCAGGACTGAGAGTCCCTGATACGGCAGCGGCCCCCGGCGCGCGATGCGCCGGGGGCCGCCGTCATGGGGAGTTGGGTCCCTGATCCCCGAGCGGTGGGGAGAGACGGGAGAGTCCGGGGAAGCCGGTCAGGCGGACTGGGGCACCTTGTCGGTGTCCACCGCCGCCGGAGCCTTCCCGGCGTCGGCGTCCCCGGCGGCCGGGCCGCCCCGCAGCGGGACCTCGCGGACGAAGAACGCCGCCACGAGCGCGATCACCGCGATGGCCGAGCCCAGGATGAACGCCGAGTGCGTACCGGCGGAGACCGCCTGCTGGTACGCCTCGCGCACCGCCTCCGGCAGCTTCGCCAGGCTCGCCGCGTCGAGCTGCGCGGACTGCTGGGTCGCTCCGGCGCCGCCGGAGCCCGCCCGGGCCGCCATCTCGTCCTGCACCTTGTTGGTGAAGAGCGCGCCCATGATCGCGGCACCGAAGGAGCCGCCGAGCGTACGGAAGAGGGTGGTGGTGGAGGAGCCGACGCCCATGTCCTTCATCTCGACGCTGTTCTGCGCGACGAGCATGGTGATCTGCATCAGGAAACCCATCCCCGCGCCGAGCACCGCCATGTAGAGGCCGGAGGTGAACCGGGTGGTCCCGGTGTCCATCTGCGCGAGGAGGAAGAGCCCGGCGACCATCAGGATGGAGCCCAGGATCGGGAAGATCTTGTACTTGCCGGTGCTGGTGGTGATCCGGCCCACGACCAGCGAGACGACCATCATCGAGAGCAGCATCGGCAGGAGCAGCAGACCGGAGTTGGTCGCGGACGCGCCCTGGACCGCCTGCTGGTAGAGCGGGAGGAAGAGGACGGCGCCGAACATCACGAAGCCGGTCAGGAAGCCGATCACGGACATGGCCGAGAAGTTGCGGCTGCGGAAGATGTGCAGCGGCATGATCGGCTCGGCGGCCTTGGTCTGGACGGCGACGAACCCGACCAGCGCGGCGACCCCGCCGAAGATCAGCGTGAGGATCATGGCGGAGTCCCAGGCGTACTCCGTACCGCCCCAGGTGGTGACCAGCACGATCGCGGTGATGCCCACGGTCAGCAGCGCGGCCCCGAGGTAGTCGATCTTCGCGTCGGAGCGCTCCTTGGCCGGCAGGTGGAGTACGGCGGTGATCATCGCGAGGGCGACGGCACCCAGCGGGAGGTTGATGTAGAAGCTCCAGCGCCAGCCGAGGTGGTCGGTGATGGTGCCGCCGACCAGCGGCCCGCCGATCATGGCGAGGGCCATGACCCCGGCCATCATGCCCTGGTACTTGCCGCGCTCACGCGGCGGGATGAGATCCCCGATGATCGCCATGACCCCGACCATCAGACCACCGGCGCCGAGCCCCTGCACGGCCCGGAAGCCGATGAGCTGCCCCATGTCCTGGGCCATACCGCTGAGCGCGGAGCCGATCAGGAAGACGACGATGGAGGTGAGGAAGACACCCTTGCGGCCGTAGAGGTCGCCGAGCTTGCCCCAGATCGGGGTGGAGGCGGCGGTGGCGAGGGTGTACGCGGTGACCACCCAGGAGAGGTGCGCGAGGCCGCCCAGCTCACCGACGATGGTCGGCATCGCCGTACCGATGATCATGTTGTCCAGCATGGCGAGCAGCATGGCGATCATCAGCGCCATGAGGACGACCCGCACACTGCGCTGCTGCTTCCCGCCGTCCGCACCCTCCACGGCGACGGCACCGGAGCCACCGGAGGCACTGGAGCCCGGCGCGCCGGCTATGGACCCGCCGGCAGCTCCCCCCGCTCCGTCCGCCGCCGGCTCCGCTGGGACCGCGTCCGCGGCCGCTTTCTTCTGGTTCCCGCTCGAAGTCATCTTTTCCCCACCGCTCCCTGAGCGCCTTACAACCCGGCTACTTACTTGCCAACCGGCTAGCTGACTAGACTACGGTAAGGTAGACCTTCTACTTGCCGGGCGTCAAGTAAGTTAATTTCGGGAGAGCACCCATGGGCGGCACCACACAGCACCCTCGGCGCGGGAACACCCGCCAGCGGATCCAGGACGTCGCGCTGGAGCTGTTCGTGGAGCAGGGGTACGAGAAAACCTCCCTGCGCGAGATCGCCGAGCACCTGGACGTCACCAAGGCCGCGCTCTACTACCACTTCAAGACCAAGGAAGACATCCTCATCAGCCTCGTCGAGGACCTGACCCGCCCGGTCGACGAACTGATCGACTGGGCCTACGAGCAGCCGCGGACCCTGGAGAACAAGAAGGAGATCCTGCGCCGCTACAGCGCGGCCCTCCGCGACGCCGCCCCGCTCTTCCGCTTCATCCAGGAGAACCAGGCGGCCGTACGCGAACTGAGCGTGGGCGGGAACTTCAAGGACCGCGTGATCCGCCTGCTCGCCCTCTTCAAGGAGCCCGACGCCTCCCTGGTGGACCAGGTGCGGTGCGTGAGCGCGCTCTTCACCATGCACACCGGGATGTTCGCGTTCCGGGACATCGAAGGAGACCCCGAGGAGAAGCGCAAGGCCATCCTGGAGGTCTCCACCGAACTGATCACCAAGGCGCACCACGAGAGCGCGCCGCAGGCATGAGCGGGGTCACACCCGGACCGTCAGCCGGTCAGCCGGTCACACCCGGACGCCGACAGAGCGCAGGAAGTCGACCGGGTTGACGGCCGAACCGTAGTTGGGCGTCGTACGGATCTCGAAGTGCAGGTGCGGGCCGCTGGAGTTACCGGTGTTCCCGGACAGGGCGATCTTCTGCCCGGTCGTGACGGCCTGGCCGACGCGGACATCGATCCGCGACAGGTGCGCGTACTGCGAGTAGGTGCCGTTCTTGTGCTTGATGACTATCGCGTTGCCGTACGCGGGGCCGTCACCGGCGCCGTTCGGCCCGGCCTTGACGACGGTACCGGTGTGGGCGGCGCGGACGGTCGTACCGACCGGCACGGCGAAGTCCTGGCCGGAGTGCTTGTGCGACCACATCGAACCGCCACGGCCGAAGGTCGCGCTCAGCGTGTACTTCTTGACCGGGACGGACCAGGACGCGGCGAGCTTGGCGCGCGAGTCGGCGTCGCTCTTCAGCGAGACGGCCTGCTGGTGCACGGCGTCGGCCGAGGCCACGGCCGCCGAGACGGAGGGGCCGGCAGCCGGGGCGGCATGGTCACCACCGGTCGCGGCGAACGCGGCCCCGACCCCGAGCACCGACGACACTCCGAGACCGGCAGCCAGGACGCCGGCACGGGTACGAAGGGCGGAAGGGCGGGTCAGACGGGACAGGGTGCGCTGCGACATAACGGTGCGGAACCTCCGGGTACGAACGGACCCGGCACACGAGCGCCGGGCGGACCCCACTTTGGTAACCCGGACCCGCCCGCATCCCAAAACACCCCATCTACGACATCTCGTCGTAGCCGCGCACGGGACCGTCGCCCTCTTGACGCGAACCCGGTCCATGGCACCCCGGGGCCCGGGGTCCCAGCGGGGCGAGCACCCGGGTGCTATTCCGGTTAGTAGCGCCGAAAACGCCTGTGCGCCTTGTCACGGGGGCGGGGTCGCGAAGTGTCCGTTTCAGGACCAAAGCCCTGGCCTGCCGCCTAGGCTCTGGAGTTCCGCTATACGCCGTTTCACTCAGGGGGACACCGCACATGACCGACCACGCCGACCACGACTTCGACGGCATAGAACTGGCCGACGCGATCCAGTCCGTACGCGACCAGCTCCTGGAGGCCGCGACCCGCGCCACGGACACCGAGGTGGCCTTCGAGGTCGGCGACATCCAGATGGAGTTCACGCTGGAGCTGCGCAAGGAGCTGAAGGGCGGCGCGAAGGTGAAGGCGTGGGTGGTGGAGGCAGGTACGGACGCCGCCGTCACCTCCGGCCGTACGCACAAGGTCGCCTTCACCCTGAAGCCCCAGAACGCCCGCACCGGGGCACCCTGGAAGGTCGGCAACGAGAACCACGGCTCCACGGCGGGCTTCGGCGGGACGACGGGCTTCGGCGGCGCTGCGGGCTCCGGCGGGGAGCGGTGAGCGCCACCCGCGTCGTCGCGGTCTTCGGTACGCAGCAGGGGTCGGGCGTCCTGCTCGCCCCGCGCATGGTGTTGACCTGCGCGCATGTGATCGGAGACATGGAAGCCCCGGCAGTCGCGCATCCCGGCAGGGCGGGGACCGTAACGGCCGAACTCAAGTGGCAGGACCACACCCTGGACGCTGCGCTCCTCGTCACGGACCAGGACCTCATTCCCCCAGACGTGGCCACCCCACTGGGCCGCATCCGCATCGGCTTTGCGGACAGGGATGTCCCCCTGTCGCACTGCGAGATCATCGGCTTCCCCGACATCCAGCGGTACGGGCCCGATGGCGCCCTGGAGCTGGACCAGTACCGCGCGACGGTCCTCCCCGTGGCGGGACGGCTGCGTACCGCCCTGGTCTGCGAACTGGACCACCCTGCGGCAACCGACCGCGCCGACGGATCCACCCCCCTCCAGGGCCTCTCCGGCGCCCCGGTCTTCGCGGGCCCGGTCCTGCTGGGCATCGCCGCCCAGGTCCCCCAGGGCCGGGGCCACCTCAGGGTGGAGGGCGTGCCGATGACCCTGATCATGAAGGCGGGCATGCCGCTCCAGATAGCGTCCAAGGCGGAGTTGGTGACGGAGGTCCACCCCCAGGACGAGCGCTTCCGCCAGGAGTACGCGAGAGCCGTCAAGGCCCGGTATCGCAAGACCCGGATCTTCGGCATCGACGAACTGGGCACGAACGAGGCGACCTGGGACCTGGACACGGCGTACCTGAGCCTGGAGGCGGGCCGGCCGGAACGATCGCCGGACGTGGCAGGGTCCGGGCCGTACCGTCACGTGCAGGTCCAGCCGAGCCGAATCGACACTCTGCTCACGGGCCGCCGCCGCACCCTCCTGCGCGGAGAAGCGGGGGCAGGCAAGACCACCCTGGTCTGGTGGCTCGCCGCCCACGCGGCCTGCGGCACCCTCGGCCCCGAACTGGCCGACCTGAACGGCCTGGTGCCCTTCGTCGTCCCGCTGCGTACGGTGCACTCCCGGGGCACGGGGCTGCCAGGTCCGGCCCAACTGCCCGTCATGGCACAGGTCCTGATCGACGACCCGCCACCGGGCTGAGCCCGCCGGGTTCTGGAGTCCGGCCGGGGCTTCCTCCTGGTCGACGGGGTGGACGAGGTGCCCTCCGAGGAGCGCGAGAACACTCAGGTCTGGCTGAACGAACTGCTGGCCCACTACCCTGCTACCCGCTGCCTGGTCACCGTGCGCCCGCTCGCCGTCGAGGAGGAGTGGCTGCGCTCGGAGGACTTCCATGAGCTGCGCCTCCTTCCGATGCGCAACAAGGACATCCAGGAGTTCGTCAGGGCCTGGCACCGGGCCGCCCGCCTCGAATGCGACACGTACGGGGACAAGGCGCGCGCCGAGTCGGAGCGCGCCGAACTCACCACGCTGGAGGCCGAACTACAGGAGCAGTTCAGCCGGAACCGCGCTCTGCGCACGCTCGCCCGGACCCCGCTGCTCTGTGCCGTGATCTGCGCCCTGCACCGCCGCCGGGGCGGCCTCCTCCCCGACACCCGCTGGGAGCTGTACCGCGCCACGCTCGCGATGCTGCTCGGCGGCCGGGACGCCCGGCGCGGAATCGCCAACCCGGACGGCATCACGATGGGCTTCGAGGAACACCAGGAGCTGTTGCAGTCCCTCGCGGTCTGGCTGGTACGGGGCGGACAGGCCCAGCTTTCCCGCGCGGAGGCGGAGCAGCAGATCGAGGTGGCCATGCGCCGCCTGCCCCAGGTACGGGCACAAGGGTCGCCGGCATCGGTACTCACCCATCTGCTCAACCGCAGCGGCCTCCTCCAGGAACGGGCCGACGACGAGATCCAGTTCATCCACCGCACCTTCCAGGACTACCTGGCGGCCCGCGCCCTCGTGGAGGACGGCTCACTCAAGGAGTTGCTCGGCAACGCCCATAAGGAACAGTGGCAGGACACCGTCCTTCTCGCCGTGGGCCACTGCCGTCCCCGCGAAGTCCACTGGCTGATCGAGGGGTTGCTGACGAACGGGGAAAACACCTCGGACGAGGAGCGACAGGCGATCTTGTACGCCCTCGCGGCGCGGTGTCTCCTCAATACCGTGGTGGTCGACGAGACCGTGAGCGACCGGGTGGCGTCCAGGATCCGCACCCTGCTGCCGCCGCACCGCATGGCAGACCAGGCAGTGCTGGCACCGCTGGCCGACTACTTGCTGGACCTCCTTCCCGAGCCCTCCGCGCTTGGAGCCAGGGAAGTCAGGTACGTCGCCGAGATCATCTGCCGGATCGGCGGCCGCGAGGGCGTCCGCCAGGCGAAACGGTACGCACAGCACGGAGGCACCACGGCCCAGAACGTGTTCGCCTTCAAGTGGTCACGCTTCCCTACGGAGGAGTTCGCCCGTGACGTACTCACCGAGATACCGCTCACGGAGGCCGAAGTCAGGGTGGCCGACATCGGCCAACTGCATCTGCTCAGACAGCTCGCTCCTTTTGGTGGCCTCACAATCCAAGGCGACTTCTCTGGTGCCCAGTTGGAACGCAATCTGGCCGACGTACACGTCAGCGGCCTGTCCCTCTGGGGGAATTCGGCGCTGGAGGATCTGGCCTTCGTCCAGCTGCTGCCGCACCTGGCAGAGTTTTCCGCTCTCGACTGCCCGGGGATCACCAGCCTGTCCCCTCTCGAAAAGACAGACATCCAACTGCTCGACCTGCACCTGGGCGGCCTCACCCAGGCGCACCTCAGGACGATCGCACACATTCCGAAGCTCACCATGCTGAGCCTGCAAGCCTGGGGCACGCCACCCGTGCCCGAGCTGCCCCCCGCACATCCCGGAGTGCTCTTCCTTGCCCTGGAATGTCAGGAGCAGGGCGATCTCTCCACTCTCCATGAGTGGTCAGCGCTCCGCGCCCTCAGCCTAGGTATCGACTCGTGCACCTGGCTGGTCCACGGTCAGCGCACCATCACCCCCGCGCCCCAGATCAGAAAACTAGATGTGTCCGTCCGCTCGGACTACGCCGGGTTGGAACATATCGCCACAGCCTTCCCCGCCCTCACGGAGCTGGACCTCTCCACCCGCGTACCAAGGTCCCAGCAACTGGACCTCACGCCCCTGCACGCACTCCCCGACCTCCAGGTCACCGTCTCCGTCGGTCGGACCGGTCGGCTCGTCCTGCACGGCACCGAGCCCTTCGGCGACCGCCTCACCGTAAACCAGTAGGCCACGCCCCCACCCCCACCAAAAGGGGCTGCCCCGGAACCGTAAACCGGTCCGGGGCAGCCCCTTCAAACGCTCAGCTTCAAGCGCTCAGCAACTCAGCCGACTCAACTGCTCAGACAGCCGCGCAGCCTCACCCTCACGCTTCCTTCCGCAGGTTGGGCCCGCCGCCCGCGGCCTGCTCGATCGGCGGGACGTCCGGCAGCGGGGACTTCTCCTCGCCTCGGAAGGTGAACGCCTTCGCGTCGCCCTCGCCCTCCGTGTCCACGACCACGATGTGGCCGGGGCGCAGCTCGCCGAAGAGGATCTTCTCGGAGAGGACGTCCTCGATCTCGCGCTGGATCGTCCGGCGCAGCGGCCGGGCGCCCAGGACCGGGTCGTAGCCCTTCTTCGCCAGGAGCGACTTGGCGCTGGGGCTCAGCTCCAGGCCCATGTCGCGGTCCTTCAGGCGCTCGTCCACCTTGGCGACCATCAGATCCACGATCTGGATGATGTCTTCCTCGGTGAGCTGGTGGAAGACGACCGTGTCGTCGACGCGGTTGAGGAACTCGGGGCGGAAGTGCTGCTTCAGCTCTTCGTTGACCTTGTTCTTCATCCGGTCGTAGTTCGTCTTCGTGTCTCCCTGCGCCGCGAAGCCCAGGTTGAAGCCCTTCGAGATGTCCCGGGTCCCGAGGTTGGTCGTCATGATGATGACCGTGTTCTTGAAGTCCACGACCCGGCCCTGGGAGTCGGTCAGGCGACCGTCCTCCAGGATCTGGAGAAGGGAATTGAAGATATCGGGGTGGGCCTTCTCGACCTCGTCGAAGAGAACGACGGAGAACGGCTTCCTGCGGACCTTCTCGGTGAGCTGGCCGCCCTCTTCGTACCCGACGTATCCGGGGGGAGAACCGAAGAGGCGGGAAACCGTGTGCTTCTCGCTGAACTCCGACATGTCGAGGGCGATCAGCGCGTCCTCGTCGCCGAAGAGGAATTCGGCGAGCGTCTTGGACAGCTCGGTCTTACCGACACCGGACGGTCCTGCGAAGATGAACGAACCGCCGGGGCGCTTCGGGTCCTTCAGGCCGGCCCGCGTACGGCGGATCGCCTGCGAGAGGGCCTTGATGGCGTCCTTCTGGCCGATGACGCGCTTGTGCAGCTCGTCCTCCATGCGGAGCAGCCGGGAGGACTCCTCTTCCGTGAGCTTGAAGACCGGGATGCCCGTGGCGGTCGCCAGGACCTCGGCGATCAGCTCCTCGTCCACCTCGGCGACGACGTCCATGTCGCCGGCCTTCCACTCCTTCTCCCGCTTGGTCTTCGCGGCGAGGAGCTGCTTCTCCTTGTCGCGGAGAGAGGCGGCCTTCTCGAAGTCCTGGGAGTCGATGGCCGACTCCTTGTCGCGGCGGACTCCGGCGATCTTCTCGTCGAACTCGCGGAGGTCCGGCGGCGCGGTCATCCGGCGGATGCGCATCCGCGAACCGGCCTCGTCGATCAGGTCGATCGCCTTGTCCGGCAGGAAGCGGTCCGAGATGTAGCGGTCGGCGAGCGTCGCGGCGGCGACCAGCGCGGAGTCCGTGATGGAGACGCGGTGGTGGGCCTCGTAACGGTCGCGCAGACCCTTCAGGATCTCGATGGTGTGCGGCAGCGACGGCTCCGCGACCTGGATGGGCTGGAAGCGGCGTTCCAGGGCCGCGTCCTTCTCCAGGTGCTTGCGGTACTCGTCCAGCGTCGTGGCACCGATGGTCTGGAGTTCGCCACGGGCCAGCATCGGCTTGAGGATGCTCGCCGCGTCGATGGCGCCTTCGGCGGCGCCCGCGCCGACCAGCGTGTGCAGCTCGTCGATGAACAGGATGATGTCGCCGCGGGTGCGGATCTCCTTGAGGACCTTCTTCAGGCGCTCCTCGAAGTCACCGCGGTAGCGGGAGCCGGCGACCAGCGCGCCGAGGTCGAGGGTGTAGAGGTGCTTGTCCTTGAGGGTCTCGGGCACCTCGCCCTTGACGATGGCCTGCGCCAGGCCCTCGACGACCGCCGTCTTGCCGACGCCGGGCTCGCCGATGAGGACCGGGTTGTTCTTGGTGCGGCGGGACAGCACCTGCATGACCCGCTCGATCTCCTTCTCGCGCCCGATGACCGGGTCGAGCTTGGATTCGCGGGCCGCCTGGGTGAGGTTCCGGCCGAACTGGTCGAGGACCAGGGACGTGGAGGGCGTGCCCTCGGCAGGACCGCCCGCGGTGGCGGCCTCCTTGCCCTGGTAGCCGGAGAGCAGCTGGATGACCTGCTGCCGCACCCGGTTGAGATCGGCGCCCAGCTTCACGAGGACCTGGGCGGCGACGCCCTCGCCCTCGCGGATCAGGCCGAGCAGGATGTGCTCGGTGCCGATGTAGTTGTGGCCGAGCTGGAGGGCCTCCCGGAGCGACAGCTCCAGGACCTTCTTGGCACGGGGAGTGAAGGGGATGTGCCCGGACGGGGCCTGCTGGCCCTGGCCGATGATCTCCTCCACCTGCTGGCGGACCGCCTCAAGCGAAATGCCGAGGCTCTCCAGGGCCTTTGCGGCGACACCCTCACCCTCGTGGATCAGGCCCAGGAGGATGTGCTCGGTGCCGATGTAGTTGTGGTTGAGCATCCGGGCTTCTTCCTGAGCCAGGACGACAACCCGCCGCGCGCGGTCGGTGAACCTCTCGAACATCGTTAATCGCTCCTCAGAGCGGTCAGGCAGTAAAGGGGTCGGTCCCCTCCCTGTCCTTCCGCAGCTTAGTCCCGCAAGCGGGGACCGCTCATTCCAACTGCCGACTACCTGTCCCAGGCTCCCAGCCCCGAACGCCGGACAACACCTTCAACCTGATGGTGCGAGACGATGTTCCCGCAGGCCAAGCGGATACCCCTCGCATCACTACGCCGATGGCGAACGTGGGGCGTCCTGAACCGCGTGTCGCCCCTTCCCACTAGGAATGTCTTACCCGCAAGCACGGACACTCCATGCGGCGCGCCCCGGTTGACTCCGCTACGGGCGAACACCCTTGCGCTCCCGAAAGCTCCCGCACGCCCCCTTATCGGATACCGAGAGCAGGGAAGTATCCACACAGCGTAACTCCGGGCGGGGGTCGGGAGTTGCTCGGGGTATGGCTCCGCCCGTGCCGCCGCCCCGCGCGCCGCTCCCCCGCGCGCCGTTCCCCCACGTCCCGTCACCGGTCTCGTACGGGGCGTGGTGCCGTCGGTGGTACGAGGACGGGCTCGGCTGGCCGACCGCCGCCGGGCCGGGGCCCGGGGCGGATGCCGGGCCGGACGCCGCCCCGGATGCCGGGCCGGCCTCCGGGGCGCCGGTCTGGCTGCTCACCGGGGTCCGGTTCGACGTGCTGGAGGTGCCGTACGACGCCGGTACGGCGCTGCTGCGGCGGCTCGGCCCGCCGGCCTGCCCCGTGGTGGCCCTGAGCGGCTGCGGGAGCCTGCTGCGGCTGCTGGTGGCCGCCGGGAGCGCGGAGGAGCTGCCGGGGCTGCTGGAGTGGCTGGAGTGGGGCGGGATCGGCCTGGGGCTGCGGGCGCTCGGGGCGGGCGGGCGGATGGCCGCCCCCGTACCGGCTGTCACGCCGGCGGCCGTAACCGTGCCCGTACCTGCCTCCGTATCCGTGCCCGAATCCACCCGTCAGGCTGCCCCTGTGGTCACGCAGGGGACCGCCGTGTGGCTGCGGCCCCCCGAAGCGGGACGCGAGGTGGAACGGAGTCTGCCGGCGCTCACCCTGGACGGGCGGGGCGACGGCAGCGGGGGCAGTGGTGGGGGTGCCCCCGGTCTCGTACGGCTCGTGGCCGCGGCGGCGACGGAGTGCCACCGGGCCCGGTTGCTGCGCGGAAATATGTTCCGACCGAATACTCAGCCGTTGGCCTTCTCGTAAGCCTCACGGATCTCGGCGGGAACGCGGCCACGGTCGTTGACGCTGTAGCCGTTCTCCTTGGCCCACTTGCGGACTTCGGCGGTGTCCTTGTTGCCGCCGGTCGCCGGGCGCCCCTTGCCGCGGCTGCCCGCTCCACGGCCACCGGTGCGCCGGCCGCCCTTGGTGTACGGGTCCAGCAGCCCTCGCAGCTTGTCCGCATTGGCCGTGGTGAGGTCGATCTCGTAGGTCTTGCCATCCAGCGCGAACGTCACCGTCTCGTCCGCCTCGCCGCCGTCGAGGTCATCGACAAGAAGGACCTGAACCTTCTGTGCCACCGGATTTCCTTTCATCGAAAATGCAGTACGCGGAAAGGAAACCGCTTTTCCCGGGAAAACACAAACCCCCGGGAGAGGTTCACAGACGCAACAGGACGGGAAACGTACGCGATTCGGACATGGAGCGCTGCGGAGTCGGACGATCACAGATGCAGAAGCATCCGGCTGTTGCCCAAGGTGTTCGGCTTCACCCGTTCGAGACCGAGGAACTCGGCAACACCCTCGTCATAGGAACGCAGGAGCTCTCGGTAGACATCTCGGCCGACCGGCGTCTCACCGATCTCCACGAAGCCGCGCTTCGCGAAGAACTCCACTTCGAAGGTGAGGCAGAATACCCGGCGCACTCCCAGCCAGCGGGCGGTCTCCAGCAACTTGTCCAGCAGGAGATGTCCCGCCCCGAGCCCCTTGACCGCAGGATCAACGGCGAGTGTGCGCACTTCCGCGAGGTCTTCCCACATCACGTGCAAGGCGCCGCAGCCGATGACGGCGGCGTCCGCGTCGCGTTCCGCGACCCAGAACTCCTGGATGTCCTCGTAAAGCGTCACGGGTGCTTTGTCGAGCAGGATGCCTTCGCTCACGTAAGGGTCGACGAGGCGGCGTACGGCCGGCACATCCCTGGTCCTGGCCCGCCGGACGGTGAGGGCATTTGCTTCGGCATTGGTAACGGGTGGCACTGAGCGCATGACCGGACGCTATCGCCCCGGGCCGCCGCCCCGGTCGGCACCCTCCGGCGCCGGCCCTTCCGGGGTTACGGCCGCCCCGGGGGTTTCGGCGGCTTCCGGGATGTCCTCCCGGGCCCCTTCCGGGTTGTCCCCCCGGACCATACGGACGGCGTCCTCAAGGGACTGCCGCTGCTCCGCCGACATCATGCCGAAGAAGGCGACCAGCGCGGCGGCCGGGTGGTCGCTCTGCGACCAGGCTTCGTTCATCAGCGCTGCGGCGTAGGCGGCGCGGGTGGAGACCGCCGTATATCGATAGGCGCGGCCGTCCACTTCCCGGCGCACCCAGCCCTTCTGATGGAGATTGTCCATTACCGTCATGACGGTGGTGTAGGCGATGGACCGTTCCCGCTGAAGGTCTTCCAGGACTTCCCGGACGGTGACCGGGCGGTTCCATTGCCAGACGCGGGTCATGACGGCGTCTTCCAGCTCTCCCAATTGACGGGGCACCCCGCCACCATAGTGCGAGATGCCCGAATGGCCGGTTATTGACGTAACAAAAAGGACGTACGACTGGATTCCAGTCGTACGTCCTGGCGCCTGCCCTCTCGCACGCCCGGTCGGCCGGTCACTCCACCGTGGGGCTCAGGCGCCGCGCGCCTCGGGCGCGGCGCCCTGGCGGGCGGTCTCCGCCTGGGCCAGGGCCGCGTCGACCGCCGCGTCCTCCTTGGCCTTGTTGGGCCCGCCCTGGCTCTTGACGATCGTCCTGACCAGGAGGGTGAAGAACGTGGCCATGACCACGGGGGGCAGCAGCGCCGAGAAGTAGTCCATACCGCCCAGCGTAGCTATCCGACGGCGAGCCGTTCCGGCGGGGGCGCGGGCTTGCGGCGCGGCGGAAAGACCTCGGAGGGTTTGGGCGCGGGCCTGGGGGCCGGCTTGGGCGCGGGCTTGCCCGGTTCCGCGGGCTTACGGGGCTCACGGGGCCGGGCGGGCTCGGCGGGCCGGGCCGGCTTGCGCGGCTCGTCGGCCGCGCGCCCGCCCGGCAGCGCGAGGAGCCGGACCCGGGGCGGGGGCGGCACCTGGGGCGCGGGGACGGCCCGGGACACCCCGGGCCGCGTGTCCGTACGGTGCTCGGCGCGCGGGGCCGCGAGGCGTTCCCGTACGGCCTCCTCCGCGAGCCGCCCGCAGTGGCCGAGCAGCGCCGCCGCCGCGGGGTTGCCGCGCAGGGCGCGGAGCGCGGCGAGATCGTCGGCCCCGGGCAGGTGACCGGCGGCGAGGGCGTCCCGCAGCACATCGAGATAGCCGGCGACGGAGCCGGGCAGCGCCGCCCGGTACCGCGCCAGATCGGCGACGAGGAACGCGCGCATCCGCCCCGCCTCGCGCATCGCCTCGTCCACGGACTCGGCGAGCCGCAGACAGTCCTGGACATCGTCGCGCGGGAGCGGGGCGGGGTGCAGGGCGGCGGCGAGGGCGCGCCGGAGCAGGGAGAGCTCGTCGGCGCCGAAGGCCATGCCGCCGCGGGATCCGTAGGGCGTGGGCATGGGGCGACAGTACGCCCAAAAGGGACAAAATCCTCTTAATGCGATACTCCGGGCGTGCCCGGCCGGGGCCGGGCCCCGGGGTTCGCGGACCCCGGGACCCCGCCGGCCGCCGGGCTCACCGGCCCCGGGACGGCCCCGGGCGGGCTACATGCGGGCGACGTTCCGTTCGTAGACGAGGCGGAGGCCGATCAGGGTCAGCCAGGGTTCGTGCTCGTCGATGACGGCGGCCTCGCCCAGGACCATCGGGGCCAGGCCGCCGGTGGCGATGACGGTGACGTCCTCCGGGTCCTCGGCCAGCTCGCGGGCCATCCGGGTGACCACGCCGTCGACCTGGCCCGCGAAGCCGTACAGGATGCCCGCCTGCATCGCCTCGACCGTGTTCTTGCCGATGACGCTCCGTGGCCGGGCCAGTTCGATCTTGCGGAGCTGCGCGCCCTTGACGCCCAGCGCCTCCACGGAGATCTCGATACCGGGGGCGATGACCCCGCCCGCGTACTCGCCGCGCGCGCTCACCGCGTCGAACGTCGTCGCCGTACCGAAGTCGACGACGATCGCCGGGCCCCCGTAGAGCTCGACCGCGGCGACCGCGTTGATGATGCGGTCCGCGCCGACCTCCTTCGGGTTGTCCATGAGGATCGGCACCCCGGTCTTGATGCCCGGCTCCACCAGGACGGCGGGGACGTCGCCGTAGTAGCGGCGGGTCACCTCGCGCAGCTCGTGGAGGACGGAGGGGACCGTCGAGCAGATCGCGATGCCCTCGATCCCGTCGCCCAGCTCGTCGCCGAGCAGCGGGTGCATCCCCATCAGGCCCTGGAGGAGGACGGCGAGCTCGTCGGCGGTGCGGCGCGCGTCCGTGGAGACGCGCCAGTGCTCGACGATCTCCTCGCCGTCGAAGAGGCCGAGCACGGTGTGGGTGTTGCCCACGTCGATGGTGAGCAGCATCAGGCGCCGACCTCGCGCCGCTCGGCCTCGCGCAGGTCCAGGCCGATGTCGAGGACCGGGGAGGAGTGCGTCAGCGCGCCCACCGCGAGGTAGTCGACGCCGGTCTCCGCGTAGGCGCGGGCGTCGGCGAGCGTGAGCCGGCCGGAGGACTCCAGCACGGCGCGGCCCGCGACGAGCGCGACGGCCTCGGCGGTCTCCTCCGGGGTGAAGTTGTCGAGCAGGATCAGGTCGGCGCCCGCGTCCAGGACCTCGCGCACCTGGTGCACCGTGTCCACCTCCACCTCGACCGGCAGGTCGGGCGTGCCCAGCTCCTCCAGCGTGGCCCGTACGGCCTTGAACGCCTCCGCCACGCCCCCGGCGGCGACGACGTGGTTGTCCTTCACCAGCGCGGCGTCGGAGAGGGACATCCGGTGGTTGACGCCGCCGCCGCACCGTACGGCGTACTTCTCCAGGGCGCGCAGCCCCGGGGTCGTCTTGCGGGTGTCGCGGACCTTCGCCCCGGTGCCTTCGAGGGCGTCCGCCCAGGCGCGGGTCGCGGTCGCGATGCCGGAGAGCCGGCCGAGCAGGTTGAGCGCGCCGCGCTCGGCGGTGAGCAGGTCGCGGGTGCGGGTGGTGACGCTGAGCAGCCGCTGCCCGGCCTCGACCCGCTCGCCGTCCAGGACATGCCGCTCGACCTCGAACTCCTCCGTGCAGACGAGCGAGAGCACCGCCTCGGCGACCTGGAGCCCGGCGACGGTGCCGCTCTCGCGCGCGGTGAAGTCGGCGGTGGCCACGGCGTCTTCGGGGACGGTCGCGAGGGTCGTCACGTCCACGCCGCCGTCGAGGTCCTCCTCGATCGCGACATGGGCGATGTCCTCGACCAGGACGGGGTCGAGCCCGGCGGCGGCGAGGATCTCGGCGAGGGCGGGGTCGAGTCCGCACTCCAGCGCCTCGGGATCGTAGCCGTCCTCGTCGGCGCAGCCGCAGTGGTCGCCGCAGCCGCCCGCGGCGGCCTCGGCGGGGGCGCCGATGCGGACGAGCGGAACGTCCACGGGCTCGGGGCGCGGGGTCTCTTCGGGCGTGCTCACGGTTACGGCTCCCTGGGGGCGTCGGCGGGGTGGGGGGACGGGGGCGGGGACAGGGGTACGGGGACGAACGGGCGGTCCACGGGCGGGAACGCGGGGGTCTCCGTACGGCGCGACAGCACCGTACGGCCGGGGCCGAGGCGGACGACCAGGTGGGCGCGGAACGCGGCGTCGTCGCGCTCGGGGTGGTCCTCGCGCCAGTGCGACCCCCGGGTCTCCGCGCGGGCCAGCGCGGTGGCGACCAGGACGCGCGCGACGCAGAGGAGGTTGGTGGTCTCCCAGGCGTCGACCCCGGGGACGGCGGGCTTGGTCCCGGGGTCCTGGGCCTCCTCGCGTACGGCCTCCAGGGCCGTGGCGGCGGCTTCCAGGCTCGCCGCGGAACGGAGCACTCCGGCGCCCTCGGACATGACCCGCTGGATGGTGCCCCGCGCCTCCGGGGCGATCAGGGGGAGCGGGGGGAGCTGGGGCGGGAGCGGCCCCGCGCTCCCCCGGGCGTCCGGGCCGCCCTGTGCGCGGCCGTACGGGGCCGGGCCGCCCTGCGCGCTGTCGTACGGGGCCGGGGCGCCCTGTGCCGCCGTACCGTACGAGCCCGCCTCGCCGCCGGCTCCGCCCCGCAGGGTCTCCGTGATGTCCGCGGCGATGCGCTCCGCGAAGACCAGGCCCTCCAGGAGGGAGTTGGAGGCCAGCCGGTTGGCGCCGTGGACGCCCGTGCAGGCCGCCTCGCCGCTCGCGTAGAGGCCCGGGACCGTCGTACGGCCGCGCAGGTCCGTGCGGATGCCCCCGGAGGCGTAGTGGGCGGCGGGGGCGACCGGGATCGGCTCGGTCAGCGGGTCGATGCCGTGGGCGCGGCAGGCGGCGAGGATGGTCGGGAAGCGGGTCTCCCACATCTCGGTGCCGAAGTGGCGCGCGTCGAGGTACATGTGCTCGGCGCCCTGCTCCAGCATCCGGCGCGTGATCGCCTTGGCGACGATGTCGCGCGGGGCGAGCTCGGCCAGTTCGTGCTGGTCGAGCATGAAGCGGACGCCGTCCGCGTCGACCAGGTGGGCGCCCTCGCCCCGTACCGCCTCCGAGACCAGCGGCTGCTGGCCCTCCGCGCCGGCGCCGAGGAAGAGCACCGTCGGGTGGAACTGCACGAACTCCAGGTCGGAGACCTCCGCCCCGGCGCGGAGCGCGAGCGCCACGCCGTCGCCGGTGGAGACCGGGGGGTTGGTCGTCGCGGAGAAGACCTGGCCCATGCCGCCGGTGGCGAGGACGACGGCGGGGGCGTGGACGGCGCCGACGCCGTCGTGCTGCCCCTCGCCCATGACATGGAGGGTGACGCCCGCCGTACGGCCCTCGGCGTCCGTCAGGAGGTCCAGGACGAGGGCGTTCTCGACGGTGCGGAGCGCGGCCTCGCGGACCGCCTCGACCAGGGCCCGGGAGACCTCGGCGCCGGTCGCGTCGCCGCCCGCGTGAACGATACGGCGGCGGTGGTGGCCGCCCTCGCGGGTGAGGTGGAGCGCGCCCCCGGCGGCGGCGTCGAACCGGGCGCCGGTGTCGATGAGGCGGTGCACGGCGGCCGGGCCGTCGGTGACCAGGGCGCGTACGGCCGCCTCGTCGCAGAGCCCGGCGCCCGCCACGAGGGTGTCGTCCAGATGCTGCTCGGGGGTGTCGCCCTCGCCGAGGGCGGCGGCTATCCCGCCCTGGGCCCAGCGGGTCGAGCCGTCGTCGAGGCGGGCCTTGGTGACGACGACGGTACGGAGCCCGGCGGCGGTGCACCGCAGGGCGGTGGTGAGCCCGGCGACGCCGGAGCCGACCACGACGACATCGGCCTCGACGGCCCAGCCGGGGGCGGGGGCGGTCAGCCGTATGCCACCGGCGGCACCGGTTCCGCCGCTGCTGTCATCTGCTGCTCCGGGACCGGCTGCTCTGTCGCCGGTTCCGGTCGGGTGTCCGGTCACTGGGGCGCTCCGAAGGTCAGCGGGATGTTGTCGATCAGCCGGGTGGTGCCCACCTTCGCGGCCACGGCGAGGATCGCCTCGCCGGTGTGGCCGTCGGGGACCTCGGTGAAGTCGGCGGGGTCCACCAGCGCGAGGTAGTCCACTTCCAGCGGGGGTACGGCGCGGGCCGCCTCGTCCAGGACCGTACGGGCGGCGGCCCGGACCGCGTCGGCCCCTTCCGGGGTGCGGGCGGCGGCCACCGCGTGGGCGTCGGCCGCGAGCCGGGCCTCGCCGAGCGCGGAGAGCCCGGCGGCGCGGGCGCCCGGCGCGGGGGCGGAGGCGGCGCGGGCGCGCAGCGCGTACTGGGCGGCGAGGCGGTCGCGGGCGGCGAACAGGGCCCGGGAGAGCGCGAGGGCGGTACGGCGCTCCGGTACGGAGAGGTAGCGGTTACGGCTGGAGAGCGCGAGCCCGTCGTCCTCGCGGACCGTGGGGACGCCGACGATCTCGACCGGGAAGTCGAGGTCCCGGGCCATCCGGCCGACCAGGGCGAGCTGCTGGGCGTCCTTGCGGCCGAAGAAGGTGACGTCGGCGCGGGTGAGGTGGAGGAGCTTGGCGACGACCGTGAGCATGCCGTCGAAGTGCCCCGGGCGCGAGGCGCCCTCGTACCGCTCGCCCATGGCCCCGGCGGAGAGCGTGACCCGCGGTTCGCCGCCGGGGTAGACCTCGTCGGCGGCGGGCGCGAACACGACATCGGCACCGGCCTCCCGGGCGACCTTCAGATCGGCGTCCAGGGTGCGCGGATAGCGGTCCAGGTCCTCCCCCGCGCCGAACTGGAGCGGGTTGACGAAGACGGTCACCACGACCAGCCCGCCCGCCCCGACCCGGGCGCGGGCGGCCCGTACCAGCGTCGCGTGCCCATCGTGGAGCGCCCCCATCGTCAGCACGACCCCGACCCGCGCACCCGGGGCACGCCGGTCCAGGACCCGGTCGAGATCGGCACGGGTCGCGGCGAGCACGAAGGTCACGGGGTCTGTCGCGGTGGGGTCCGTCCCGGCGGGGTCAGTGCGGGCGGGATCCGTCCCGGCGGCGTCCGCACCGGCGGCGTCCGCACCGGCGGGGTCCGTGCGGAGGGGGTCCTTGCTCACGGGGTCGGTGCTCATGGGGTCCGTCTCTCCGGGATACGGGGGCTGCCCGGCGTGAGGGGTGTGAGAGGGCTGTCCGGGGTGCGGGGGCTGTCCGGGGTACGCGGTCATCCCGCACCTCCGGCGGAGTCCGTGCCCTCCGTGGCTTCCCCGCCCCCGGGCAGGCCCTCGCCGCCCGCGAGGACGCCGAGCAGGTCCTCGGCCAGCTCCGGCTTGAGCAGCCCGTGCGCGAGGGCGCGGTCGGCGGTCGTACGGGCCATCGCCAGATACCCCGCGACGGCGCCGGGGGCGTGCGCGCGCAACTCCGCGACATGGGCGGCGACCGTACCGGCGTCACCGCGGGCGACCGGTCCGGTGAGGGCCGCGTCGCCGGAGCGCAGCGCGTTGTCCAGGGCCGCGCCGAGGAGCGGGCCGAGCATCCGGTCGGGGGCGGCGACCCCGGCCGCGCCGAGCAGCTCCATCGCCTGGGCGACCAGGGTGACCAGGTGGTTCGCGCCCAGGGCGAGGGCCGCGTGGTAGAGCGGACGGGACTCCTCGGCGATCCACTCGGGCTCCCCGCCCATCTCGATGACCAGGGCCTCCGCCGCCAGCCGCAGCTCCTCGGGCGCGGTGACCCCGAACGAGCAGCCGGCCAGCCGCTGGACGTCCACGGAGGTGCCGGTGAAGGTCATCGCGGGGTGCAGGGCGAGCGGCAGCGCCCCGGCCCGCAGCGCGGGGTCGAGCACCCGCGCCCCGTACCGCCCCGAGGTGTGCACGAGGAGCTGCCCCGGCCGTACGGCCCCGGTGTCGGCGAGCCCCTCCACCAGCCCCGGCAGCGTGTCGTCGGGCACGGTCAGCAGCACGAGCTCGGCGCGCGCCAGCACCTCGGCGGGGGTGACCAGCGGAACGTCCGGCAGCAGCGCGCCCGCGCGCCGTACGGAGGCGTCGGAGACCCCGGAGACGGCGACGGGCCGGTGCCCGGCGAGCCGCAGGGCCGCCGCGAGCGCGGGCCCGACCCGCCCCGCACCGACCACCCCGACACTCAGCCGCGCGGGCCGGTCCCGGGGATCGAAGGACTCATGAGCAGATGCGTTCACGCGAGGGCCTTCCGTTCCAGTCCGCAGGGGGTACCGGACGATTTCTCGCCATGCTACGCCAGCGTTTCCCACCACCCCCGAGTTGTCCACAGGCCCGGCGATACCCGCAGGCCGCTCCCCCACAGGTGGCGCCCGGCGGGGCAGGACGGGCGCGGTGGGGAGGTCGGCGCCGGCGCCGGGTCAGCGGCGGTCCCGCCCGTCTTCGATCGCGTCGAGGATGTCGGTGGTGCTCAGCTGGGCACGGGTTTCGCGCTCCAGGCGCGCGGCCGTCTCCGCGAGGCCGGGGCCGACGGCTTCCCGGACCTGCAGCTCCCGGGCGTACGCCCGGGGCGACATGCCCGGCCGCGCGGCGCGGGCTTGCGGGGCGTTGTCGATGTCGTCCGGGTCCGGGACACCCCGGATCGTGGTTGGGGGCATGCCCATATCTTGGCACCGGCGGCCGGGGAAGAGTCACGGGCCGGGGGACGTCACGGGAACGTCAGAGGAAGCGGATGTGGCGGAGGCCGATCCGGATCTGGCGGAGCCGGTGGCGGCGGGGGCCGTAGGTGTTGGGGGTGAGGTGGAGGCCGGTGGAGAGGGCGACGCGGTCGGCGACCTGGGGGAGGGTGAGGCGGTCGGTGTGGAGGTGTTCGGCGAACCGGGGCCCGGCCAGCGCCTCCAGGCAGTGGTCCAGTTTCGCGACGGCGAAGCTCTCGCGCTTCAGGCCGCGCCCCCAGCCCCGCTCGGTCAGCCGCCGCAGTACGGTCGCCCGCTCGGCCAGCAGCGCGAAGTGCCGTACGTCGTGGCCGCTCTCGCGCAGCCGTCCGACGGTCTCGTCGAAGTAACCGGGGTCGACCACGGTCATCGGGGCGATCACCGGGCCCTCGTGGGCGCGGAGGACGCGGTCGAGGACCTCGTACACGCCCTGCCGCCACGCAGGCAGGTCCTGGAAGTCGCCGCGCAGCCCCGGCGGCAGCATCCGGTGGAGCCCGAAGCCGACCTCCTCCGGGTCGCAGACGACGCTGCCCGGGAGCCGCCGGTGGAGCTCGTGCGCGGTCTGCGTCTTGCCGCCGCCGAAGGGGCCGTTCAGCCAGATGAGCACGGCGGTCAGCGCGCCCCGCCCGCGCCGCCCCCGGCCCGTACCATCCCCGTCTCGTACGCGAGGACGACGACCTGGACCCGGTCGCGCAGGCCGAGCTTGGTGAGGATGCGGCCCACGTGGGTCTTGACGGTCGCCTCGGAGAGGACGAGCCGGCCGGCGATCTCGCCGTTCGACAGGCCCTGCGCCACCAGCAGCATGACCTCGCGCTCCCGGTCGGTCAGCCGGTCCAGCTCCTTGTTCTCGGGCTGGGTGCTGGTGGGCAGCATGGGCGCGAACTGGTCCAGGAGCCGGCGCGTGGTGGACGGCGCCACGACCGCGTCGCCGCTGTGCACGGCGCGGATCGCGGTCAGCAGGTCGCCCGGCGGCACGTCCTTCAGCATGAAGCCGCTGGCCCCGGCCTTGAGCCCGGAGAAGGCGTACTCGTCGAGGTCGAAGGTGGTCAGGATGAGGACCTTCGGGGGGTTCGGCGCGCCGCATATCCGGCGGGTCGCCTCGACCCCGTCCATCCTCGGCATCCGCACGTCCATCAGGACGACGTCGACCTCCGTCGTGCGCAGCCGGTCGATCGCCTCGACGCCGTCCCCGGCCTCCGCGACGACGTCCATGTCGGGCTGAGCGGCCAGCACCATGCGGAAGCCGGTCCGCAGCAGCATCTGGTCGTCCACGAGCATCACTCGGATCGCCATCGGGGGTCCTTGTCCGGTCGAAGCCAATGGGCCGTCTACGGGGCCGACTCGGGGGTCGGGGCGGAGTCGGGGTCGGCCCGCACCACGGCTAGTGCGCCGTCTTCAGGGGCAGCAGCGCGCTGATCCGGAACCCGCCGCCCGGGCGCGGGCCCGCGTCCAGGGTGCCGCCCACCATACCGACCCGCTCGCGCATGCCGATCATCCCGTGGCCCCGCCCGTCCGCACCGCCGTCCGCGTACAACTCGTGGGCCGCGCCCCGCCCGTCGTCCTCGACCAGCAGGCCGAGCCCGTCGTCGAAGTAGACGAGCCGGACGCTGGCGCCGACGTCCGGGCCGCCGTGCTTGCGCGAGTTGGTGAGGGCCTCCTGCACGATGCGGTACGCGGTGAGCTCGACCCCGCTCGGCAGCGGCCTCGGGGTGCCCTCGATCCGGAAGTCGACGGCGAGGCCCGCCGCCCGCACGTTCTCGATCAGGTCCTCGATCTGGCCGACGTCCGGCTGCGGTACGTACTCGCCGCCCTCCGGGGCGTCGCCGGTACGGAGCACACCCAGCAGCCTGCGCATCTCGGCGAGCGCCTGCCGGCCCGTGTTCGAGATGGTCTCCAGGGCCTCCTTGGCCTGGTCGGGCGCGGCGTCCAGGACATACGCGGCGCCGTCGGCCTGGACGACCATCACGGAGACGTTGTGCGCGACCACGTCGTGCAGCTCGCGGGCGATCCTGGCGCGCTCGGCGGCGACCGCCACCTGCGCCTGCGCCTCGCGCTCCTTCTCCAGCCGCTTGGCCCGCTCCTCCAACTGCGCGAAGTAGGCGGTTCGGGTCCGCATCGAGTCGCCCAGCACCCAGGCCAGCACGAACGGCACCGCCAGGACGGCGGAGAAGAAGACCTGGCCCGCGATGCCGCCCTCCCCCGGCGACCAGCGGAGCTGCGAGAGCGGCGCCGCGAGGACCCCGCCGACCAGCGCGAACCGGGGCGCCCAGCGCGAACCGCCGCGCGCGGCGACGGTGTAGATCACCGCGAGCATCGCGAAGTCGGCCGGGCCCGGCAGGACGTCCAGCGCGAGCTGGGCGAGGCCGACGGCGGTCACCAGCAGCAGCATGCGCTCGGGAGCGTGCCTCCGGAGGGCGACGGCGAGCGAGAGCGGAACGGTGACGGCCATGGCGGCCAGCCGCCGTTCGACACCGTCGTTCTGCTGCACAGCCCACAGCAGGGACACCCCGAAGAGCAGGACAGCCAGGAAGCTGTCGACGCCCGTCGGGTGCCGGCGGAGGAAGTCGTAGAAGCGCTGCACGTAACCCAGCGTAGGGAAGCGGACCCGCCGGGGGGTCAGCCGGTGGGGCGATCCGCTCGGCGGAGGCGTACTCCCCAAGGTGGAGACTGGGGCCCGTGACGGATGAGACACGTACAGCACGGGGGACGGAAGGCGTCCAGGGAGGCGTCCCGGAGGGCGTCCCCGGGGCCGTTTCAGGGGCCGTTTCCGGGGGCGTTTCCGGGGGCGGGGAGGGGGGCGCCACGGCGGGGGTTCCAGGGGGCGGGGCCGGCTCCGGTCCCGCCGGAGCGGTGCGGTGGCGTACGGCGGCGGAGGCCGCGCTGTACGGGCCCGGCGGCTTCTATCTGCGTCCCGAGGGGCCCGCGGGTCACTTCCGTACCTCCGTGCACGCCTCCCCGCTCTTCGCCTCCGCCGTCGCCCGGCTGCTGGTACGGACGGCGCGGCTGCTCGGCGGCGACGAGGTGGACCTGGTCGACATCGGCGCGGGCCGGGGCGAGCTGCTCACCGGGGTGCTGGCGGCGGTGCCGGCCGGGCTGACCGTACGCGCGTACGCGGTCGAACGCGCCCCGCGCCCGCCGGGGCTCGACCCGCGCGTGGAGTGGCGCGCGGAGCCTCCGGAGGGCGTGCGGGGTCTCCTCTTCGCCAACGAGTGGCTGGACAACGTACCGCTGGACATCGCCGAGACGGACGCCGACGGGACCGTGCGGTATGTCCTGGTCCGCCCGGACGCCACCGAGGAGCCGGGCCCCCCGGTCGCGGGCGCGGACGCGCGGTGGCTGGCCCGCTGGTGGCCGCCGGCCGGGCCCGGCACCCGGGCCGAGATCGGCCGCCCGCGCGACGAGGCCTGGGCGGCGGCGGTCGGCACGGTGGCGCGGGGGCTCGCGGTGGCCGTGGACTACGCGCACGTACGGGAGGCCCGGCCGCCCTTCGGTACGCTGACCGGCTTCCGGGAGGGCCGGGAGGTGCCCCCCGTCCCCGACGGCTCCCGGGACCTCACCGCCCATGTGGCGCTGGACGCGTGCGCGGCGGCCTGCCCGCTGCCGGGCACGCGGCTGCTGAGCCAGCGCGCGGCCCTGCGGCGGCTGGGGGTGAGCGGCGCGCGCCCGCCGCTGACGCTGGCGGCGTCGGACCCGGCGGCGTACGTAAGGGCCCTGGCGGGGGCGGGCGAGGCGGCGGAGCTGACGGCGCGCGGCGGCCTCGGCGACTTCGGCTGGCTGGCCCAGCCGGTGGGGACCGGGGCGGCGGCCTCCGACGACCTGTGGGGCACGGCCGACGACCTGCGGGGCGCGGCGGGCGGCCTGCGGGGCGCGGCGGGCGGCCTGCGGGGCGCGGCGGGCGGCCACCCTTGACGGGCGGCGGACAGCGGGCGGGGGGGGGCGGGCACCCGTGACGGACAAGGGGCGCCGAGCGGGGGCGGCCACCCGTGACGGTCTGCGGCCCGCGCGGCTCTGAGAGACTGTCGCCATGACGGACACCACCCGGACGACCACGCCCCGCACCACCACGGTCGGCATCGGCGGCGCGGCCGAGTCCACCGACATGGTGCTCAACATCGGCCCCCAGCACCCCTCCACGCACGGGGTGCTCCGGCTGCGTCTGGTCCTCGACGGCGAGGTGATCCAGCACGCGGAGCCGGTCATCGGCTACATGCACCGGGGCGCGGAGAAGCTCTTCGAGGCGCGCGACTACCGGCAGATCGTGATGCTCGCCAACCGCCACGACTGGCTCTCCGCGTTCTCCAACGAGCTGGGCGTGGTGATGGCCGTCGAGCGGATGCTCGGTATGGAGGTCCCCGAGCGCGCCGTCTGGACGCGGACGCTGCTCGCCGAGTTGAACCGGGTCCTCAACCACCTGATGTTCCTCGGCTCGTACCCGCTCGAACTCGGCGGGATCACCCCGATGTTCTACGCCTTCCGCGAGCGCGAGGACATCCAGCGGGTGCTGGAGGAGGTCTCCGGCGGCCGGATCCACTACATGTTCAACCGGGTCGGCGGCCTCAAGGAGGACCTCCCGGCCGGCTGGCAGGGGCGGACCCGGCAGGCGGTCGCCGCGGTGCGCTCACGGATGGACGTGTACGACCGGCTGGTCCTCGGCAACGAGATCTTCCGGGGGCGTACGCGCGGCGTCGGCGTACTGGCGCGGGAGACCGTGCACGCGTACGGGGTGTCGGGGCCGATCGCCCGCGCCTCCGGGGTCGACTTCGACCTGCGGCGCGACGAGCCGTACCTCGCGTACGGGGAACTCGCGGACACCCTGCGGGTGGTGACCCGGGAGGAGGGCGACTGCCTGGCCCGGTTCGAGTGCCTGCTGGAGCAGACGCACAACGCGCTGGACCTCGCCGACGCCTGCCTGGACCGGCTGGGCGAGCTGCCCCCTGGGCCGGTCAACCAGCGGCTGCCGAAGGTGCTGAAGGCGCCCGAGGGGCACACGTACGCGTGGACGGAGAACCCGCTCGGCGTCAACGGCTACTACCTGGTCTCGCGGGGCGAGAAGACGCCGTACCGGCTGAAGCTGCGCTCGGCGTCGTTCAACAACATCCAGGCCCTGACGGAGCTGCTGCCGGGGACCCAGGTCGCGGACATGGTGGCGATCCTGGGGTCGCTGTTCTTCGTCGTCGGAGACATCGACAAGTGACCGACACGTAGCGGTCCGGGGCGGGCTGGTGCGGTCCGGGGCGGGCCGTTGACCCCGTTCCTGTTACGGGTCTACGAGCCGGCCCGGGGCTACGAGCTGACCACGCCCCGCAGTTCGCCCAGCGGCAGCGGCTCCGTGTCGTCGTGCGCGGTCAGGTCGATCACCTGGCCGACGCCCTGGTCCCCGCCCTGGTCCCGGTGGTCCTGGTCGGCGAGGGCCTCTTCGCCGACCACGTCGGCCAGGTCCTCGCGCGCCACGCGGGCCAGTTCGTCCCGCGCCACCTGTGCCAGCCGGTCCATGGGGACGGGCGCGCCGGGGGCCGGGACGCCCACCGGGGCGGACGGGGGCACGGACGCCTCCGCCGGGGCGGGGACCGCGGGGGCCGGGGTGACCCGGGGCGCCTGGTCGGGCACCTGGTACGGCGCCTCGGCCACCGGCACCTCCTCCACCAGCACCGGCGCGACATCCCTCGGGCGGTCGTGACGGCGGTCGTTCCGGTCCGCCGTCCGCGCCGCCTCGGCCGTCCGCGCCGCCTCGGCCTCCGTCTCCGGCCCTTGGGCGCCGAAGAAGTCGAAGTGGCCCTCGGGGCGCCGTACGGAGCGGTCCTGCGGGTGGTACGGGACGATCGCCGAGGCCACCGGGACGCGCGGCCCCGGCGGGGTGGCCGGGGCCGGCTGGCCCTGCGGGGCGGGCGCCGGGCGGCCGTGCTGGTCGGTGGGGGGCGTCGCGGCGTGCCTGCCCTGCGGCTCGTCCTCGCTCTCCGCGGCCCGCTCGGCCAGGTCACGGGCGCGGGCCGCCTCGACGGTCCGCTTCACCTGCTGGGCCACGCCGTTGCGGACCAGCTCGTCCAGGGCGCGGGCGGCGGCGGCGAAGGTGTCGCCGGTGAGCCCGCCGCCCGAGGCGGTGATCGCCCTGGGCCCGGACGAGGTCTCCAGGGCGAGCCGGCGCCGGCCCTCCAGGGCGCTGGCGCGCTCGGTCTCGGCGGTGGCGTACCGGCGCAGCAGCGCGGCGTGCTCGCCGCGCAGGTTCGCCAGTTCGACCCGCTTGGAGCGGATCTTCGCCTCCAGCTTGGCGCGCACCGCGCGCCCCTCCTCGACGTCGGCCTCCAGCTCGGCCACCCGCTCCTCGGTCTTCCAGTGGTCGCTCTCCCGCACGCGGGTCAGCTCGGCGACCCGGCGGCCGGCCGTCCGGTCCCAACTCCGCATGAAGACGGCGCCGGTGACCGCGGCGACGGCCGCCGCCGCGGTCAGCGCACGGAGCACCAGGGGATCCGCGAGGAGCCAGGCGCCCGCGGCGCAGAGCACCGCGGCCCCGGCGACCGCCATCGGCGGCAGAAGCTTGTGGAGAGGAGGCGAATGGCGGTGGCGTCCACGTGGCATGGCCTGAAATTTACCGTGCGTGGAGGCCGATGGGGGCATCGGTCCGACAATCTTTCCCTCTCTGTTGTCGGGGCTTGTTGTCAGGGCTACTTCTTGACCAGACCTTTGGAGTGGAGATACTCCTTGGCCACGTCTTCGGGCTTGGCGCGCTCGGCATCGACCTTGAGGTTCAACTCCGCGAGATCGGCGGTCGTCAGAGTGTCCGTCAGCTTGCCGAGCGCGTCGGCTATGTCCTGTGCTCCGGCGTCCTTGGCATTGACGACCGGCAGGACGTTGTCGGCGTTCTGGAGCTTCTTGTCGTCCTCCAGCACCACGAGTCCGAAACTGTCGAGAGTGCCGTCGGTGGTACTGGTCAGCGCCAACTGGTCGACGCCGTCCTTGACCGCCTGCTTGGACTGCGGGGTGCCGACTCCCTTGGGGTCGATGCCCGCCACGTCGATGCCATAGGTCTTCTTGAGGCCGGGCGCGCAGAAGGGCCGTACCTCGCACTCGTCGCCTGCCGCGATCTTCACTTTGATCTTGGATTTTCCGAGGTCGGAAAGGGTCTTGAGGTTGTTCTTGTCGGCGAATTCCTTGCTGACGGCGAAGGCATTCTGGTCGACGGCCTGTCCGGCGGGGAGCACCTTGAGCCCGCGCGGCTCGGCGAGCTTCTTCAGCTCGGCGACGGTGGCGGCGGCGTCGCTGGAGGCGAGCGGCTTCTCCTGGGCCGCCTTGGCGCCGTTGACCTTCGCGTTGAGGAATTCGGTGATCGTGGCGGCGTATTCGGGCACCACGTCGATCTCCCCGTTCTCCAGGGAGGGTTCGTACAGTTCCCGGTTCTTCACGGTGGTGACGGAGGTGGAGTAGCCCGCTCCGCCCAGCACCTGGGCGTACAGCTCCGCGAGCACCTTGGACTCGGTGAAGGCGGCGGCGCCGACGACCAGCGAGCCCTTCTTGCCGTCGCCGGAGCCCGCGCCGGAACCGGTGGAAGCGGCGTCGGAGCCGCCGTCCTTGCTCTTCTCCAGGCTGTCGCCGCCGCATGCGGTGAGCGACACGGCGAGCGCCGCCGACGCCAGCACCGCGCCCGCGAAACGCGAGGTCTTGCTCATGATGTCCACTCTCCCAAGGGGCGGAAAAAGTCTGTCGTGATCGAGAAGTCTGTTGAGGTCGAGAAGTCTGACGGGATCAAGCCGGGATCAAGCCGATGAGGTCGTGGCCGGGGCGGACCGGGCGGACGGGGCCGCCGGGGCCTTCCCGAGGGACGGCGCCGGGTCGATCAGCCGGTCCAGCGCCACCAGCGCGCCCTCGACCAGCAGGGCGAGGAGCGCCACCAGCAGCGCGCCCGCGACCACCTGCCCCGTGTCGTAGGTGTTGAACCCCGCGGTGATGATCCTGCCCAGACCGCCCTGGCCGACCATGGCCGCGATCGTCGCGGTGGCCACCACCTGGACGGAGGCCGAGCGGAGCCCGGTCATGAGCATCGGATACGCGAGGGGCAGCTCGACCCGGAGGAAGACCTGGCGCCCCGACATCCCCATGCCCCGGGCCGCCTCCACCACCGCGCGGTCCACCTCCCGCATGCCCACATAGGCGTTGGTGAGCAGCGGCGGCACCGCGAAGAGCACCAGCGCGATCACCGTGGGCAGCGAACCGGAGTTGCGCAGCGGCGAGACCATGAAGAGGGCGAGGACCGCGAAGACCGGGACGGCCCGCCCGACGTTGGAGATGTTGACGGCGAGCGCGCCGCCCCTGCCGATGTGCCCCAGCCAGAGCGCCACCGGCAGGGCGATCGCGCAGGCCACCGCCAGCGCCGTACCGCTGACCGCCGCGTGCTCTCCCAGCCGCTGCCAGACGCCGCCGTCGCCGCTCCAGTGGGAGCCGTCCGCCAGCCACGCCCAGGCCTCTCCGAGGACGCCCATGGTCACCCCACCGCCTTCGCCGTATCGGGTGCGGCAGGGGCAGCCGCGGGGGCAGGGGCGGGGGGCCCGCCGGTCCGTATGCGGGTCCACGGGGTCAGCAGCCGCTGGATTCCGAGCAGCAGCAGGTCGGCGAGGACGGCGAGGAGCACGCAGAGCACGGAGGCCGTCAGCACCTGCGCCTTGAAGAAGCTCTGCAACGCGTCGTCGATGAGGTTGCCGAGCCCGCCCCGGCCCACGATCGAGCCGACCGTGGTCAGCGCGACCGTCGAGACCGTCGCGATCCGCAGCCCGGCCATGAGCGCGGGCAGCGCGAGCGGCAGTTCGACCTCCCAGAGCAGCCGCGCGGGCCCGTACCCCATCCCGCGCGCCGCTTCCCTCGCCTCTTCCGGCACCGCCGCGAGCCCCGCCATGATGTTCCGTACGAGAATGGTCAGCGAATAGAGCACGAGCCCCGTGATCACCAGCCCCGCCGAGAGCCCGAAGAGCGGCAGCAGCAGCGAGAACATCGCCAGTGAGGGAATCGTGTAGAGCAGGGTCGTCAGGCCGAGTACGGGTCCGGTGAACGCGGGCCGGCTCCGCGCGAGCAGCGCGAGCGGAAATGCGATCAGCACCCCGATGACGACCGACACCGCCGTGATCCACACATGCTGGACCGTGGCATCGATCAACTCCTGGCTACGGGAGCGCAGATATTCCCCGCAGATCCAGTCGTTCGCCGCCAGGCATCCTCGCGTACCCATCCACCTCCGCCTCCCCCGTCGGACCGCACGCGGCCGTCTTCGTCACGCACACTCCGGCGACCCTAACCCCCACCTCCGACATTCGCGGAAGCCGGCCACATTCCAGCAACATTGCCTTCACACAACACACCGCACAATGGGGAACCATGATCCGATTCGAGCATGTCACCAAGCGGTACCCGGACGGCACGACCGCTGTGGACGACCTCTCCTTCGAGGTCTCCGAAGGCGAACTGGTCACGCTCGTCGGACCTTCCGGCTGCGGCAAGACCACGACGATGAAAATGGTCAACCGGCTCATCGAACCGTCGGAGGGACGCATATTCCTCGACGGCGACGACATATCCGCGATCGACCCGGTCACCCTCCGGCGCCGTATCGGCTATGTCATCCAGCAGGTCGGCCTCTTCCCGCACAAGACGGTGCTGGAGAACACCGCGACCGTGCCGCACCTCCTCGGCTGGCAGCGCGCCAAGGGCCGGGCGCGCGCGGCGGAACTCCTCGATCTGGTCGGCCTGGACCCGTCGGTCTACGGCGACCGCTACCCCGAGCAGCTCTCCGGCGGCCAGCGCCAGCGGGTCGGGGTGGCCCGGGCGCTCGCCGCGGACCCGCCGGTGCTGCTGATGGACGAGCCGTTCGGCGCGGTCGACCCGGTCGTCCGCGACCATCTCCAGAGCGAGTTCCGCAGGCTCCAGGCGACCCTGCGCAAGACCGTGCTCTTCGTCACGCACGACATCGAGGAGGCGGTACGGCTCGGCGACCGTATCGCCGTCTACGGGCAGGGCAGGATCGAGCAGTTCGACGCCCCGGCGGCGGTGCTGGGCGCCCCGGCCACCCCGTACGTCGCGGAGTTCGTCGGCGCCGACCGGGGCCTGAAGCGGCTCTCCGTCACCCCCATCGAGGAGGGCGACCTCGAACAGCCGCCCGTCGTCCACCTCGACGACCCGCTCGGGCGGGCCGCCGCGGAGCTCGCCGGGCAGGGCGCGCGCTGGGCGGTGGTCCTGGACTCCGGCGAGAAGCTGCACGGCTGGCTCGCCGCCGACGGCGCGGCGGACGGCCCGGCCACCGGGACGGTACGGGAGCGGGCCCGCCGGATGGAGGCGTGGCTGCCGGTCGGCGCCTCCCTGAAGCAGGCGTTCGCCACCATGCTCCAGCACGACGCCGGGTGGATCGCGGTCATCGACCGGGAGGAGACCGGGCGGTTCCTCGGCGTGCTGACCCCGGCCCGGCTCCACGAGGCGCTGCGCCGCTCGATCGACGCGGACGAGCGGGCCATCGCGCGTACGGAGGTGGAACTGGAGACCGTCAGCGCCCTCACCACGCCGTGAGCGGGCCGAGCGGGCCCCGTACGCCCGGCCCCGTACGCCCGCCCCGCCCCACCGCGGTCAGTACTGGCTGAGCCGGCCCGACATCCACTCCAGGGCCGGCGGGATCTCCCGGCGCCAGGTGTTGAAGTTGTGGGCGCCGTTGTCGAGGATGATCGACGAGACCTTCGCGGGCGCCTTGACCTTCTTCATGAACGTCCGCGTGTCCCGGAGGTTCCGCTCCCCCTTCAGCGAGCTGGTGACCAGCAGCGACGTGTTGCCCTGCGGCAGGTGGTCGAGGCTCCACAGCAGGTCGGCCCGGTTGCGCAGCCCCTGGTCGCCGTGGAAGAGGTCGCCGGTCGTCGGGTCCTCCGCCGCCTTGTAGTACGCCGAGAGCCCGGCGCCCACCGAGTACCGCTCCGGGTGGTGCATGGCGATCTTCAGGGCGCAGTAGCCACCGGTCGAGTTGCCGATGATGCCCCAGTTCCGGGCGGCGCTCTTGACCCGGTACGCCTTCGACACGGCCCGGGGCAGGTCCTCGGCGAGGAAGGTCTCCGTCTTCGGGCCGCCCGGGACGTCCACGCACTCGGTGTCGCGCGGCGGCGCGACCGTCGGCCGCAGCATCACCAGGATCATCGGCTGCATCCTGCCCTGCTTGGCGAGGTTCCAGGCGGTCGACGGGTAGTTCAGGCCCTTGATCAGGTTCTCCGCGACCCCGGGGTAGCCGGTGAGCACCACGGCGGCCGGGAAGGACTGGTTCTCGAACCCCTTCTGGAAGTACTCGGGCGGCAGATAGACGTACGCCGTCGAGTCGATCCCCGAGCTCTGCCCCGACACGGCGATCTTCTGGATCTCCCCCGCCACCGCCGACCTGGCGCCGCCCGGCACCCCCGTGCGCTGCGTGTCCATGACCGCGACATGCTTGCCGTCGGCCGCCGCGCCGACCACGGTGCCGAGTTCCTGCTCCTTGCCGAAGAGGTCGCCCCAGGTGCCGTAGAAGAGGAAGTACTGGTTGGCCAGCAGCCCCACGGCGGCGAAGATCGCCACCTGGGTCGCGAGGACGAGGCTGATCCTGCCGAGGACAGCGCGGGCCGTCGGGCGGGAGAGCCGGGGCCAGAGCCAAATGGTGGCGACGAACAGGAAGACGGCCGCCAACACGGCCAAGGCCAGGACTTTACGACTGGTGAGACCCATGGCGAGCGAGCTTCTTCCGTGAGATTTTCCCAGAAACAGATGAACCCGCTCCCCGGAAGCCGCGTCCTAGAGGGCGCAAAATGTCCGGACCCGCAGGGGGGCGTATCCGGGCAACCACACTCTCTCGCGGAGCCACGGGAAGCGATGTCTGTGACGCTAGATGGGGATAAATCAGGATCGGTTCCGGATCGGGCCCAGCACTCCCCCGGAGCACCCGCCAAGAACCCGCACTCCCCCGGCGCCGCCGCCGAGCACAAGAAGGAGCCCCAGCGCGTCCCCACCGCCGCGCGCCGTCTGCTGCGCGCCCCGCGCTCCGAGTCGGTCCCCCGGATCGTCGGCACGGCCTGTGCCTTCATCGGTCTGGTCGACATCGCCGCCGGGGTCTTCCCGCGCTTCCGGCACAGCCGGATGCACACCGTCGCCGAGGTCCTGCCGGGGGCGCTCGGCCCCTTCGCCGCCGCGCTCTCGCTGAGCGCCGGCGTACTCCTGCTGCTCCTCGCGCACGGGCTCAAGCGGCGCAAGCGCCGGGCGTGGCGGGCCGCCGTCTTCCTGCTGCCCGCGGGGGCCGTGGCCCAGTTCGCCTACCGGCACTCGGCGATCGGCGTGCTCCTCTCGCTCGCCCTGCTCGTCCTGCTGGTGCGCGGCCGCGCGGAGTTCAACGCCCTGCCCGACCCGCGCAGCCGCTGGCGGGCGCTGGCCAACTTCGTCCTCATGGGCGCCGGGTCGATCGGGCTCGGCCTGGTCATCGTCAGCGCCCATCCGCGCAGGACCGTCGGGAACCCGAGCCTCTCCGAACGCCTCGAACACGTGCTGTACGGGCTCTTCGGCCTCGAAGGCCCCATCGACTACCGGGGGCTCGTCAGCGGCACCGTCGGCTACTCGCTCGGCTCCCTCGGCCTGCTCACCGCGCTCACCACCATCTACTTCGCCTTCCGCCCCGAACACCCGGTCGCCCGGCTGACCGAGGAGGACGAGCGGCGGCTGCGCGCCCTGCTGGAGCGGCACGGCGGCCGGGACTCGCTGGGCCACTTCGCGCTCCGCCGCGACAAGGGCGTCGTCTTCTCGCCCAGCGGCAAGGCGGCCGTCTGCTACCGGGTGGTCTCCGGGGTGATGCTCGCCAGCGGTGACCCGATCGGCGACGTGGAGGCGTGGCCCGGGGCCATCGAACGCTTCATGGACGAGGCCAAGGCGCACTCCTGGACCCCGGCGGTGATGGGGTGCGGCGAGACCGGCGGCGAGGTCTGGACCCGCGAGACCGGCCTCGACGCGCTGGAGCTGGGCGACGAAGCGGTGGTGGACGTGCCGGATTTCTCCCTGCGCGGGCGCGCGATGCGCAACGTACGCCAGATGGTCACGCGCATCGAGCGGGCCGGTTACGAGACCCGCGTACGGCGCGCCCGTGACCTCTCGGACGAGGAGCTGGCCCGGATCCGCTCGGCCGCCGACGAGTGGCGGGGCACGGAGACGGAGCGCGGCTTCTCCATGGCGCTCGGCCGGATCGGCGACCCCGCCGACGGCGACTCGGTGATCGCCACGGCGCACAAGCCGGGCGAGGAGGCCCCGGGCCCGTACGGCGACCTGAAGGCCGTCCTCCACTTCGTTCCGTGGGGTACGGACGGGATGTCGCTGGACCTGATGCGCCGCGACCGCACCGCCGATCCGGGCATGAACGAGCTGCTGATCGTCGCCGCGCTCACCGCGGCGCCCGGCCTGGGCGTCACCCGGGTCTCGCTCAACTTCGCGATGTTCCGCTCGGCGCTGGCGCGCGGCGAGAAGCTGGGCGCGGGCCCGGTGCTGCGGATCTGGCGCGGGCTGCTCGTCTTCCTCTCCCGGTGGTTCCAGATCGAGTCGCTGTACCGCTTCAACGCCAAGTTCCGGCCCCGCTGGGAGCCCCGGTACGTGGTCTTCCGCTCCACCGGCGACCTGCCCAGGATCGCCTTCGCCGCGATGCAGGCGGAGGGCTTCGTCACCCTGTCGCTGCCGCGTCCGCTGCGCCGCCTCGGCCGCCCCCGCCACCAGCCGCAGGGCCGGCCCGGCAGCGGCTCGGGATCGTCCTCCGGCTCCCCGGAGGGCGGCGGCCCCGACGGCGGCGGCGCGGGCCACGGTCCGGCCCCCCGCACCGCCGCCCGCGCGGCGTAGGGGTCCTCCCGTACGGCTCCTCCCGTACGGGCCGGACGCCCGCCCGTACGGGACACCCCGGGGCACCCCGCACGACAGGCCCTAGGGTGGGGCATATGAGCATGTCGCACGCGCGGGGCACGGTCCAGGGGCTGCCGGAGTGGGACCGGTGCGCCGTCATGGGGGTCATCAATGTGACGCCCGACTCCTTCTCCGACGGTGGCCGCTGGTTCGACACCACCGCCGCCGTCAAGCGCGGCCTCGACCTCGCCGCCCACGGCGCCGACCTGGTCGACGTCGGCGGCGAGTCCACCCGCCCCGGCGCGGTCCGGGTCGACGAGGACGAGGAGCTGCGCCGGGTCGTCCCGGTGGTGCGCGGGCTGGCCGCCGAGGGGGTCAGGGTCTCCGTCGACACCATGCGGGCCCGGGTCGCCGAGCAGGCGGTCGCGGCCGGCGCGGTGCTGGTCAACGATGTCAGCGGCGGACTCGCCGACCCGGCGATGGTGCCCGCGGTGGCCGCCGCCGGGGTGCCGTTCGTGGTGATGCACTGGCGCGGCTTCAGCCAGGACATGAACAGCCGCGCCGTCTACCGGGACGTCGTCGCCGAGGTCACCGCCGAGCTGCGGGCCCGGATGGACGCCGTGGTCGACGGCGGGATCGCCCCCGAGCGCCTGGTGATCGACCCCGGTCTCGGCTTCGCCAAGGAGGCCGCCCACGACCTGGCGCTCCTCGCCCGCCTCCCCGAGCTGCGCGCCCTGGGCCGGCCGCTGCTGGTCGCCGCCTCCCGCAAGCGTTTCCTCGGCCATGTCCTCGCCGGCCCCTCGGGCACCCCGCCGCCCGCCCGCGAGCGCGACGCGGCCACCGCGGCGGTCTCCGCGATCGCCGCGCACCGGGGCGCCTGGGCGGTCCGGGTCCACGAGGTACGGGCCACGGCGGACGCGGTACGGGTGGCCCGCGCCGTCGAGGGCGCCCTCGGCCCCGGGGGCCACGGGGGCTCCGAGGCCACCGTCGCCGACAACACGGCGGACGGCGCGCCACCCGCGTGAGTGGGTCCTCACCCCCGGGGGATTGCGGCGGAAGAGCGCGGGTAGGGACGGCTACCAGTCGCGCGGCGCCGTCTTCCCCACCCCCTGCCGTTACCCGTCCTTCACCCCCGACCGGAAGCGTTGTCGGTGCCCGCGAGTACATTCAGCCTTGGGTCCCGTGCCGTACCCGTTCGCGGCCGGGCGCCCGACGACAAACGACAGCAGGAGTGATTCGCGTGGACCGTGTCGCGCTGCGCGGCCTGAAGGCCCGTGGGCACCATGGCGTCTTCCCCCGGGAGCGCGAGGAGGGCCAGACCTTCATCGTGGACCTGACGCTGGGCCTCGACACCCGCCCCGCGGCCGCCGCCGACGACCTGGCGAAGACCGTCCACTACGGCGTCGTCGCCGAGGAGGTCGTGGAGGTCGTCGAGGGCGAGGCCGTCGACCTGATCGAGACGCTGGCGGAGCGCATCGCCCAGAGCTGCCTCAAGCATGACGGTGTCCAGGAGGTCGAGGTGGTCGTGCACAAGCCGGACGCCCCGATCACCGTCCCCTTCGACGATGTGACCATCACCATCACCCGGAGCCGAGTATGAGTCCGAACCCATCGACCGGGCCGCAGAGCGACCCGACGGTCCAGCCGGTGCCCGCCTCCGTGGTCGCCCAGGTGGACGCCGCCGACACCACCCTCTCCAACCCGCGCCGCGCCGTGGTGGCGCTCGGCTCCAACCTCGGGAACCGGCTGGAGACGATCCAGGGCGCCATCGACGCCCTGGAGGACACCCCGGGCGTCCGGGTCAAAGCGGTCTCGCCGGTGTACGAGACGGAGCCGTGGGGGGTCGCCCCCGGCTCGCAGCCCTCGTACTTCAACGCGGTGGTGGTGGTGAAGACGACGCTGCCGCCCTCCTCGCTGCTGGAGCGCGGCCAGGCCATCGAGGAGGCCTTCGACCGGGTCAGGGACGAGCGCTGGGGGCCGCGCACGATCGACGTGGACATCCTGGCGTACGCGGACGTCGTCTCGGACGACCCGCTCCTCACCCTCCCGCACCCGCGCGCCCACGAGCGCGCCTTCGTCCTCGCGCCCTGGCACGACGTGGACCCGGAAGCCCAGGTTCCGGGCCGTGGTCCGGTGGCCGATCTGCTGACGGACGTCGGCAGGGACGGCGTACGGACCCGCGCCGACCTGGAACTGCGCCTCCCCGAATAGTCGTTAGGGTTGCGGGTCGGGTCAGTACGGCGAAGCGAAAGGCGGCTCTCTCGGTGAAGCAGTTGCGGATCGGCGTGCTCGCCGGCCTGTTCGTGGTGGCCGGCGTGCTCTCCTGGGCCGCGGCCCGCCTCTGGGACGCCCTCGGTACCCTGCCGAGCGTGCCGCTCGCGGCGCCCATCGTGCTCGCCGCGATCGCCGCGGTCCTCACCGCCACGGCCCTCTCGCTCCGCTCCCGGCTCAAGGCCCAGCGCGAGCGCCGCCCCGGCGCGCAGGGCGTCGACCCGCTGATGGCGGCCCGCGCCGTGGTCTTCGGCCAGGCGAGCGCGCTGGTCGCGGCGCTGGTCGGCGGGGCGTACGGCGGTACGGGGGTCTTCCTGCTCGGCTCGCTGGACATCCCGGCCCGCCGCGACCAGGCGATCTACGCCGGGTTCTCGGTGCTGGCCGGCATCGCGGTGATCGCCGCCGCGATCTTCCTCGAACGGGTCTGCAAGCTCCCCGAGGACGGCGAGCACAACGGCCACGGCGACAAGAACGGCCCGGCCCCGGCGGGCCCCGCCGCGTAACCCGGCTCCGTACTTCTCCGTACGCCTCCGTACGTCCGGTACGCACGTCTCGTCCGTACGGCCCTCAGCGGGCCAGGATCAGGCTCATCGCCTCGGCGCGGGTCGCCGGGTCGCGGAGCTGGCCGCGTACCGCCGAGGTGATCGTCTTGGCGCCCGGCTTCCTTATGCCGCGTACGGCCATGCACATGTGCTCGGCCTCGATGACGACGATGACGCCGCGCGCCTCCAGGATCCGCATCAGGGAGTCGCTGACCTGCGTGGTCAGCCGCTCCTGCACCTGCGGCCTGCGGGCGAAGACATCCACGAGGCGGGCCAGCTTCGACAGCCCGGTGATCTTCCCGTTGTCCGCCGGGATGTAGCCGACGTGCGCGACCCCGTGGAACGGCAGCAGATGGTGCTCGCAGACCGAGACGATCTCGATGTCCTTGACGAGCACCATCTCGTCATGGCCCAGGTCGAACGTGGTGGTCAGCACGTCCTCCGGCTCCTGCCAGAGGCCCGCCAGGATCTCCTTGTACGCCCGCGCCACCCGCCCGGGAGTCGCGCGCAGCCCCTCCCTGTCCGGGTCCTCCCCGACCGCGATCAGAAGTTCCCGCACCGCATTCTCGGCCCGCTTCTCGTCGAATTCGCGGACCGGGGTCTCCCCGTCCAGCGTCACCGGGTCGGTCATGTGTGCCTCGTTCCTGTGCCGTTCTCATGGTGCGGGCAAACGAATACCGCGCCCCCACAGGCTAAAACCTGGGGGACGCGGCATCCATTCCGGGCCCTGGGGCGAGTCGCCCCGGCGGCGGCCCGGCCGCCGTCAGCTCTCCGGACGGTCCTCCGGAACCGCCTCGGTGGGCGTCTCGCCGGTGGTCCCGGAGGGCAGCCCCCCGTTGGCCCCGGCCGCACCGTTGGTCAGCGCCAGCTCCTTCGGCGAGAGCACCGGCGGACGCGTCGAGGGCGTACGCCGCGAGGAGCCGGTCCACGCGGGACGCGCGGGCCGCTTCACGATGGTCGAGAAGATCTCGGCGACCTGTTCCTTGTTGAGCGTCTCCTTCTCCAGGAGCGCCAGCACCAGGTTGTCGAGTACGTCACGGTTCTCGACCAGGATCTCCCACGCCTCGTTGTGCGCGGTCTCGATGAGCTTCTTGACCTCTTCGTCGACGAGCGCGGCGACCTCTTCCGAGTAGTCGCGCTGGTGCGCCATCTCCCGGCCGAGGAAGGGCTCGGTGTTGTCGCCGCCGAACTTGATGGCGCCGAGCCGCTCGGTCATCCCGTACTGCGTGACCATCGCCCGCGCCGTGGCCGTGGCCTTCTCGATGTCGTTGGCCGCGCCGGTGGTCGGGTCGTGGAAGACCAGCTCCTCCGCCGCGCGCCCGCCCATCATGTAGGCGAGCTGGTCGAGCATCTCGTTGCGCGTGGTCGAGTACTTGTCCTCGTCCGGCAGGACCATGGTGTAGCCGAGGGCCCGGCCGCGCGAGAGGATCGTGATCTTGTGCACCGGGTCGGAGTTCGGAGACGCCGCGGCGACCAGGGCGTGTCCGCCCTCGTGGTACGCGGTGATCTTCTTCTCCTTCTCGGACATGAGCCGGGTCCGCTTCTGCGGCCCCGCCACGACCCGGTCGATCGCCTCGTCCAGCGCCTGGTTGTCGACGAGCTTCCCGTCGCCGCGCGCGGTGAGCAGCGCGGCCTCGTTCAGCACGTTGGCCAGGTCGGCGCCGGTGAAGCCGGGCGTACGGCGGGCGACGGCGCCCAGGTCGACGTCCGGGGCGACCGGCTTGCCCTTCTGGTGGACCTTGAGGATCTCCAGACGGCCCTGCATGTCCGGGCGGTCGACGGCGATCTGCCGGTCGAAGCGGCCCGGGCGGAGCAGCGCCGGGTCGAGGATGTCCGGCCGGTTGGTGGCGGCGATCAGGATGACGCCGCCCTTCACGTCGAAGCCGTCCATCTCCACGAGGAGCTGGTTGAGGGTCTGCTCGCGCTCGTCGTGCCCGCCGCCGAGGCCCGCGCCGCGGTGGCGTCCCACGGCGTCGATCTCGTCGACGAAGACGATCGCCGGGGCGTTCGCCTTGGCCTGCTCGAAGAGGTCGCGGACCCGGGAGGCGCCGACACCGACGAACATCTCGACGAAGTCGGAGCCGGAGATCGAGTAGAACGGGACCCCGGCCTCGCCGGCGACCGCACGGGCCAGCAGCGTCTTGCCCGTACCGGGCGGGCCGTAGAGGAGCACGCCCTTCGGGATCTTGGCGCCGACGGCCTGGAACTTCGCCGGCTCCTGGAGGAATTCCTTGATCTCGTGGAGTTCCTCGACGGCCTCGTCGGACCCGGCCACATCGGCGAAGGTCGTCTTCGGGGTGTCCTTGGTGATGAGCTTGGCCTTGGACTTCCCGAACTGCATGACGCGCGATCCGCCGCCCTGCATCTGGTTCATCAGGAACAGGAAGACCACGACGATCAGCACGAAGGGCAGCAGCGAGAACAGCACCGAGAGGAACGGGCTCTGCTTCGACGGCGAGACCGTGTAGCCCTTGGTGATGTCACCGTTCTGGAACTTCGTCTGGAGCGTCGCCGCCAGCGAGGATCCCTGGTTGCCGATATAGCTGGCCTGGATCTTGTCGCTGCCCTTGATCTTCAGGCCGTCCTTGAGGTCGACCTTGATGATCTGATCGTCGCCGGTGGTCAGTTTGACCTGCTCGGCCTGGTTCTTGTCGATCGCCTGGACGACCTCACCGGTGTCCACCGTCTTGTAGCCGCCCGACGAGCCGACGACCTGCATCAACACGACCACGGCGAGGACGGCCAGCACGATCCACATGACCGGCCCACGGAAGTATCGCTTCACGTCCATCCATACGGAGCGAAGTCGCCCCGTCCCTCCTGCCCGTAGGTAAATGCTGCTGTGAGAAAAGACTGTTCCTGGGAAGGTACCCCAGCATCATGGCCCGCGACCGCACGGGACGGCGGGTGAACCCGTCTTCCCCTGCTCCAACGGCGAGCACCGCCCTGAGGTTCCCGGCGATATGTCCGGTCAGCCACCGTAGACATGCGGGGCGAGCGTTCCGACGAACGGGATGTTGCGGTATTTCTCCGCGTAGTCCAGGCCGTATCCGACGACGAACTCATTGGGAATGTCGAAGCCGATCCATTTGACGTCGATCGCGACCTTTGCGGCATCCGGCTTACGGAGCAGGGTGCAGACCTCCAGCGAGGCCGGCTCCCGGGAACCGAGGTTGGAGAGCAGCCAGGAGAGGGTCAGTCCGGAGTCGATGATGTCCTCGACGATCAGGACGTGCTTGCCCTTGATGTCGGTGTCCAGGTCCTTGAGGATCCGGACCACGCCCGAAGACTGGGTGCCCGCCCCGTAGGAGGAGACGGCCATCCAGTCCATCGTCACGGGGGTGGACAGGGCCCGCGCCAAGTCCGCCATGACCATCACGGCGCCCTTGAGGACACCGACGAGAAGCAGATCCTTGCCTGCGTACTCCGCGTCGATCTTCGCGGCCAGTTCGGCCAGCTTCGCGTCGATCTCTTCCTTGGTGATGAGCACCGACTTGAGGTCGGTGCCCAGGTCCTTGTCGTCCACCCGCATCACTTTCGTTGTCGGCCGGGGATCCGGACCGGGCGCGACCGCTCGTGCGCGCCCTGGGTGGTCCGGGAGACACAGCCGTAGTGCTTCCGCGCTTCAGCCCTGCCGGATGACCAGTCTGCCACCCTGCCTCCTGGCCTCCACGCGGCCGGGCAGATTGATGGCTCCCTGGCCGCGCCAGCCGGTGATCAGGCGGTCGACCTCTTCGATGTGACGGGCGAACAGCGAACCGGCGGGGGCGCCCGCGGCGATGACGGCCCGGCGCAGCACCCGGCGGCGGACGGCGCGGGGCAGTGCGTGGAGCCGGGCGCAGGCGAGCTGCCCGGTGTCGTCCCGTACGGCCCCCTCCGCGTCGGCGGCCCACGCGTCGAGGGCGTCGGCGTCGTCGCGGGAGAGCTGGGCGGTACGGGCCAGGGCCTGGACGAGGCCCTTGCCGAGCGCCTTCTCCAGGGCCGGCAGCCCTTCGTGGCGCAGCCGGGAGCGGGTGTAGGCGGGGTCGGTGTTGTGGGGGTCGTCCCAGACGGGGATGGACTGGACGAGGCAGGCCTTGCGGGCGGTCTGCCGGTCGAGCTGGAGGAAGGGGCGCCGGTAGCGTCCGGCCGTCCCCGAGACGGCCGCCATGCCCGACAGGGAGCGGGTCCCCGAGCCCCGGGCGAGGCCGAGCAGAACCGTCTCCGCCTGGTCGTCGCGGGTGTGGCCGAGGAGGACAGCGGCGGCGCCATGGCGCTCGGCCACGGCATCGAGGGCGGCGTACCGCGCGTCCCGGGCGGCGGCCTCGGGGCCGCCCACCCGTCGCCCGCCACCACCCCTGATCGAGGCGCTGTGCGCCACCCTTGTTTCCCTTCCGACATCGACGGCGACGGCCTCGACGGGGTCGAGGCCGATCGCGGTGAGCCGGGCGACGACCTCGGCGGCGCGGAGCGCCGAGCCGTCCTGGAGGCCGTGGTCGACGGTGACGGCGCCCGCCCGTACGGAGAGCTTGGGGGCCTCGAAGGCGAGGGCGGAGGCGAGTGCCATGGAGTCGGCGCCGCCGGAGCAGGCGACGAGGACGAGCGGGGGCTCGCCTCCGGCGCGGGGGGTGGGTGTGGCGGGGGGTGCGGGGGAGGTGGTGGTGAGGAGTGCGGCGTGGTCGTCGAGGACCTCGTGGAGTACGCGGCGGACCGCCAGGCGTATCGCCGCGACCGCAGGATGGGGACCCATATCCGGTGCCCTTCGTGATGGTATTTGGGGGGTGCCTCGGCCGGAGAACGAGCGGAGAGCGTCACTCAGAGTGCGTCGATGGTGACAGAACCGAGCCATTACCCGAGCATTGCACGCCCATCCCTCACCCACGGTCCCTCGGATGGGTGATACGTGAGGCGTCCCCCTGCCAAAGTCAGCTCCGGCTCACGATTCGGCCTTACGGTGCACCCGCGCAACCCAGTCCGCCGGTTTGGCGATCTCCGCCTTGGTGGGGAGGGTGTTGGGCGAGGTCCAGATCCGGTTGAAGCCGTCCATGCCGACCTCCCCGACGACGGCCCGTACGAACCGCTCGCCGTCCCGGTACTGGCGGAGCTTGGCGTCGAGGCCGAGGAGCTTGCGGAGCGCGAGGTCGAGCCGTCCGGCGCCGCGGGCCCGGCGCTGCTGGAACTTCTCGCGGATCTCGGCGACGGAGGGCACGACCTGGGGGCCCACGCCGTCCATGACGAAGTCGGCGTGGCCTTCCAGCAGGGACATCACGGCGGTGAGCCGGCTCAGGATCTCGCGCTGGCCCGGGGTCTGGACCAGCTCGACGAGGGACCTGCCGCCGTCCTCCTCGCGCTCGCCCTCGGGGCGGCCCCCGGCGAACGACTGGGCGGCCTCGCGGAGCCGCTCGACCACGGTCATCGGGTCGACGTCGGTCTGGTCGAGGAACGACTGGATCTCGCCCTGGAGGTGGTCGCGCAGCCAGGGGACGCCGGTGAACTGGGTGCGGTGGGTCTCCTCGTGGAGCGCGACCCAGAGCCGGAAGTCGTGCGGGTCGACGTCCAGTTCGCGTTCGACATGGACGATGTTGGGGGCGACGAGCAGCAGCCGGCCGCCGTCGGTGGCGGCCGGGAGGTCGCGGGTGGCGGGGGCGAAGGTCTCGTACTGGCCGAGGACCCGGGAGGAGAGGAAGGAGAGCAGCATGCCCACCTCGACGCCGGTGACCTTGCCGCCGACCGCGCCGATGACGGCGCCGCCGGGGCCGCCGGGGCGGCGCTCGCGCATCTTCTCGAAGAGCGGCTTCAGCAGCTCGCGGAAGCCCGCCACGTTGGCCTTGATCCACCCCGCGCGGTCCACGACGAGGACCGGGGTGTCCGGTGGCTCGTGGTCCGCCGGGATCATCTTCGTGTAGCCGCGGACGTGGTCCTCGGCCGCCTTGGCGTGGCGCCGCAGCTCCGCGACGATCTCGCGCGCCTCGTCGCGGCTGACCTCTGGTCCTGGCCGTACGAAGCGGGTCGCGGTCGCCACCGCGAGGTTCCAGTCGACCATCTCTGCACCACCGATGCTCGTCATTCCTCAACCGTACGTGCTCGGCCCGGGGTGCGGTGGGGTGCGGGGTTCCTGGTTCTTCCCCGGTTCCGACCCTTAGGGGGCGGGTCACGGGGGCGGTGCGGGGCGGCTACCCCTGGGCGGGCCGGGGTGTGGGGGCCGGATGCGGGAGGAGGGCGTTGGAGAGCCGGTCCAGGGCCGTCTGGGCGTCCTCGGGGTCCTTGGTGCCGCCCGCGAGGAACGCGAAGGCGAGCAGCCGGCCCTCACCGTCGACGACGGTGCCGGCCAGGGTGTTCACGCCGGTGAGGGTGCCGGTCTTGGCCCGGACGAGCCCGGCGGCGGGCGCGGCGTCCTCGTACCGGCTCCTGAGGGTGCCGGTGAAGCCCGCGACGGGGAGGCCGGTGAGGATGGGGCGCAGCTCCGGGTGGGCGGGGTCGGCGGCGCGCGCGAGCAGGGCGGTGAGCAGGGCGGCGCTGGTCTTGTCGGCGCGGTTGAGGCCGCTGCCGTCGGCGAACCGGGTGCCCTTGAGGGGCATGCCGAGCTTGCCGAGCTGGGCGGTGACGGCGCGGTCGGCGCCGGCGAAGCTGGCGGGTTCGTGGGCGGCGAGGGCGGTCTGCCGGGCGAGCGATTCCGCGATGTCGTTGTCGGAGTTGGTGAGCGCGCGTTCGACCAGGTCGCCGAGGGGGGCGGAGGTGGTGCGCGCGAGCGGTTCCGAGCCCTTGGGGGACTTGCCCGCGGCGGGCGCCCTGGTGGTGCGGACGCCGTGGTCGCGGAGGAGGCCGGCGAAGGCACGGGCGGCGTCGGCGGCCGGGTCGGTGGAGCGCTGGGCGGGTCCCGAGGTGGACTTGTCGAGGCGGCCCTGTCCGGCCATCAGGGGGACGACGGGGGCGATGTTGTCGTTACGGCCGATGGGGTGTTCCCGGGGCCCGGAGTAGAGCGAGAGGTCGTAGCGGAGTTCGACCTTGGTGACGTCCGCGTCGCGCAGGGCGCGGGCGGTGTCCTCGGCGAGGGCGGCGAGCCGCCGCTGGTCGAGGGTGGCGTCGCCGCCGCCGACCAGGGTGATCCTCCGGTGGTCGGGGGTGGCCTCGACGGTGGTGGCGATGCGGTGGTCGGGGCCGAGGGCGGTGAGCGCGGCGGCCATGGTGGCGATCTTGACGGTGGAGGCCGGGGTCATCGGGTGGCCCGCGGCGCGGGTGAAGAGCACCTCGCCGGTGGCGGTGTCCACCACGGAGGCGGTACGGGAGCTGCCGAGCGCGTCGGTGTCGAGGAGCTTGCCGAGGGTCCGGGCCAGCTCCGTGTCGGTGGTCCCGGGCGCGGCCTGGGGGCGGGTGCCGGGGGCGGTGAGGGCGCGGAGCACCTCGGCCGCGCTGGGCGCGGGGGCGGGCGTGCGGGGCGCGGAGGGGCCGTGATGCGCGCCACCCGCGCCCCCCTGGGCGGCCGCCCACTCGCGTTCGGCCTTACGCTGGCCGGAGTCCCAGGGGCCCGCCGCGGCCACCGCCACGGCGGCGAGGACGAGGCCGACCGCGGCGGAACCCGCCGTGACCTGCCACGCTTTCGGCTCAACCATGGCTGACCAGCCCCTTTCGCGATCACGCTGCGGTGTGAGGGACACTTAACCACTGCGGTTCGCCCCGCGCGGGGCACCCCGGCCCGTAACGGCCTGTCAGACGGGCCGGGCGGAAGGTCACCGCACCGCAGCACCACCCCGGACATTGTGTTGAGCATGGAGGAGCCACCCGTGGAGTTCGACGTCACCATCGAGATCCCTAAGGGTTCGCGGAACAAGTACGAGGTGGACCACGAGACCGGCCGGATCCGTCTGGACCGCCGGCTCTTCACCTCGACCAGCTACCCGGCGGACTACGGATTCGTCGAGAACACCCTGGGCGAGGACGGCGACCCGCTGGACGCCCTGGTCATCCTGGACGAGCCGACCTTCCCCGGCTGCCTGATCAAGTGCCGTGCCATCGGCATGTTCCGGATGACGGACGAGGCCGGCGGCGACGACAAGCTGCTCTGCGTCCCCGCCTCCGACCCCCGGGTGGAGCACCTGCGCGACATCCACCACGTCTCGGAGTTCGACCGCCTGGAGATCCAGCACTTCTTCGAGGTCTACAAGGACCTGGAGCCGGGCAAGTCGGTCGAGGGCGCCGACTGGGTCGGCCGCAGCGAGGCCGAGGCGGAGATCGAGGCCTCGTACAAGCGCCTGGAGGCGCAGGGCGGCGCGCACTGATCGCAGCGCGCGCCGGCTTCCGACCGGCGCGGTGGCGCCGGACGGACGACGGGCGGCGCACCCCTCGTGGGTGCGCCGCCCGTCCGTGTGCGCGCGCCCCTTTTCCCGTGCTCATACTGGGCGAGCGGCGGGTACACGAAGCCATGGCCGAGTGACGAAGACATGACCGGGTGACATGAGCGGGCCGAGAAGCCCGGACAAGGAGTGAGGACGCAGACCGTGGTGGCCGAGCCGGACCGCGCCGACGACGGGGCACCCCCGTCCCCGCCGTCGTCCCCGTCGTCGACCCCGTCGGACGAGGCGCACAGCGCCTTCACCCCGCCGCTCGGGGTGGAGCAGCCGCCGCTCTTCGAGGACGACCAGCCGACCTCCGAGTTCGCGCTCCCCGACGGGGCGTGGACGGAGCCGCCCGCCGAGCCCGAGGGCTCCGCCTTCGAGGTGCCGGAGGCGGTACGTCCGGACGCCGTCCGCGCGCACTCCGGCGCGGGCGCGGGCGCGGGGCTCCACGGTTCCACCGCGTACACGCCCGCGCACGGGGTCCCGATGCTGGCGCTCAGCAAGGAGGCGCCCTGGCAGGACCGGATGCGGACGCTGCTGCGGATGCCGGTCGGGGACCGCCCCGTACCGGACACCGTGCAGCGCCACGACGACCAGGGGCCCGCCGTGCCGCGCGTGCTCGACCTGACGCTGCGCATCGGGGAGCTGCTGCTGGCGGGCGGCGAGGGCGCGGAGGACGTCGAGGCGGCGATGTTCGCGGTGTGCCGGGCGTACGGGCTGGACCGGTGCGAGCCGACGGTCACCTTCACGCTGCTCTCCATCTCCCATCAGCCGTCGCTGGTGGAGGACCCGGTGTCGGCGAACCGGACGGTACGGCGGCGGGGCACCGACTACACCCGGCTCTCCGCCGTCTACACGCTGATCGACGACATCACCACCGAGGAGACCGACACCACCCTGGAGGAGGCGTACCGGCGCCTCGCGGAGATCCGGCGCAACCGGCACCCGTACCCGGGGTGGGCGCTGACCCTGGCGAGCGGGCTGCTGGCCGGGGCCGCCTCGGTGCTGGTCGGCGGCAGCGTGATCGTCTTCGTGACCGCCGCGTGCGGGGCGATGCTCGGCGACCGGCTGGCGTGGCTCTGCGCGGGGCGCGGGCTGCCGGAGTTCTACCAGTTCGTGGTGGCGGCGATGCCGCCCGCCGCGATGGGGGTGGCGCTGACGCTGCTGGGGCCGCATGTGGCCTGGGAGGGGCGCCCCTCGGCGGTGATCACCGGCGGGCTCTTCGCGCTGCTGCCGGGGCGGGCGCTGGTGGCCGGGGTGCAGGACGGTCTGACCGGGTACTACATCACGGCGTCCGCGCGGCTGCTGGAGGTCATGTACTTCTTCATCGCGATCGTGATCGGCGTGCTGCTCGTGCTCTATCTGGGCGTCCAGCTCCACGCCGAGCTCAATCCGGAGGCGGCGCTGCACACGGTGGTCCGGCCGGTGGCGCAGACCCTGGCGGCGGTGACGCTGAGTTTCTCGTTCGCGATCCTGCTCCAGCAGGAACGTTCCACTGTGCTGATGGTCTCGCTCAACGGCGGGGTCGCCTGGGTGGTCTACGCGGCGATGCACGACATCGGCCGGATCTCCCCGGTGGCCTCCACGGCGGTCGCCGCCGGCGTGGTCGGCCTCTTCGGGCAGCTCTTCTCGCGCTACCAGTTCGCCTCGGCGCTGCCGTATGTCACGGCGGCGATCGGCCCGCTGCTGCCGGGCTCCGCGACCTACTTCGGGCTGCTCGGCTTCGCCCAGAACGAGCTGGACCGGGGGCTCGCCTCGCTCTCCAAGGCGGTGGCGCTGGCGCTGGCGATCGCGGTGGGGGTGAACCTGGGCGGCGAGATCTCCCGGCTCTTCCTCAAGGTGCCGGGCTCGGGCCGGGCGTCGAGCCGCCGCGCGGCCAAACGGACGCGCGGCTTCTAGCCCTCCGGGTCTCCGGGTCTTCTCTCCGGGGGGGCCTGACGGTCCCGTACGGCCGCCTCGGCCGGCCAGGCGGTGGGTTGAGCGGGTCCCGGATTCTCCGCAAAGAATCCGGGACCCGCTGTTCAGCGCCGTCCGTACGGGTCCACGCCGCCGTCGGCCGTGTCGTCGCCCGTGCCGGGCCCCTGGGGCTGCTGAGGCGCCTGGTACGGGCCGCCGGGGGCCTGGTAGCCGCCGGGGGCCGCCTGGTACGGCCCGGGGGCCTGGGGGGCCTGGTAGCCGCCCTGCTGCTCCGGGTAGCCGCCGGGCGTCTGGTACGGGTCGGGGTTCTGCTGATAGGGGTTGGGGGTCTGCTGGTACGGGTCGGACGCCTGCCCGTATCCCCCCTGGGCCTGGCCGTAACCGCCCTGGGGCTGCCCGTAGCCGCCCTGGGGCTGCCCGTAGCCGCCGGCTGCCTGATACGCGCCGGGGACCTGCTGGCCCTGCTGACCCTGCCGGCCGTACCCCCCCTGGTCCTGGGCCGGGGCGTACTGCTGGACCGGGGCCTGGCCCTGCGGCCCGCCGCCCGGGCCGCCCTGCCCCGGTCCACCGGAGTCGCCGGAGATCTTCGGGAAGCGCATGGTCTCGGCGCCGGGCGTGCCGGGCGCGGGCGCGCCGGGGGCCCCGTACCCCGCCATGGCCTCGGCACCCGGGCCGACCAGGCCGTCGTCCACGGCGGGCCGGCCCTCGCCCGCCGCGGCGGCCCGCTTGCCCTGGGCCCGTGCGCGCAGCACCTCGATCACGATGGGCAGCACCGAGATCAGCACGATCAGAATGAGGATCAGCTCGATGTGCTGGTGCACGAACGCGATCTTGCCGAGCGCGGCGCCCAGCAGGGTGACCCCGGCGCCCCAGAGGGTGCCGCCGACGATGTTGAAGATGATGAACGAGCGGTAGTTCATCCGGCTGACGCCGGCGATGATCGGCGTGAAGGTCCGCACCACGGGCACGAAGCGGGCGAGCACCAGGGACTTCGGGCCGTACTTCTCGAAGAAGTCGTGCGCCTTCTCGACGTTCTCCTGCTTGAAGAGGCGGGAGTCGGGGCGCTTGAAGAGCGCGGGTCCCACCTTCCTGCCGAAGAGATACCCGACCTGGTCACCGGCGATCGCGGCCAGCACGATCAGCCCGCAGACCATCCAGAGCGGCGTCTTCAGGGCGCCGGTGGTGACCAGCAGGCCCGTGGTGAAGAGCAGCGAGTCACCGGGGAGGAAGAAGCCGATCAGCAGACCGGACTCGGCGAAGACGATGACCAGGACACCGATCAGCCCGAAGGTCCCGATCAGATAGTCCGGGTCCAGCCAGCTTGGTCCGAGCGCAAGGGTGGTGGTCACGAATTCCGGACTCCTGAGTCATGGATCGTTCGATCGCGGGACGGCGTGGGTCGGCCGCGCACAAGCTATCAACGGCCGGCCACTCCCCCAGGTTCCACCCACCCCCTTCGGCCCGCGATCGGACCTCATGCCCCTCCCGGCACTAGGGCCTGTCTGACAATTCCCGTCGTCGCCCGGAGGGCGGCCTCGCGGCGTCAGGTGCGTGCTCTCGGCGTGCCGGGCCCTGACCCACGTACTGGACGTACTTGGGTCAGGGCCCGGTGCGGCGAGAGTGCGTGCATGGCGTCGCGAGGCAGGCGGGAATTGTCAGACAGGCCCTAGGAAGGGTCGCGCCGCAGGTGTTCCAGGGTGGGGTCCAGAGCCGAGTCGTAGATCCCGGTCCCCCGGCAGTGCTTACAGGCCCCCATACGCGCCACGGTCTCCGCGTTGCTCCCGAAGGGGTCGGCACCGGGGACGTACGCGTACGTGTACTGCACGGCTCCGCTTCCGAAGCACCAGCGACAGTTCCCGCCCGTGGGCCCGGACTCGGGGGTGTCCTCGTGTTCGTTCACCGGGACTGCCCCTGCACCATGCCGTTGCCCGAGCACGCGCCACACGTCTCCGGAATGGGCACCTCATTGCCCTGCGTGTCTGACTTGAGCTGCACAATCACCCCTTGTCCACCGCATGCAGAGCACACCTGCATGCCAACCGGGTCTTCGTCGCTCACGAGACTAGTCCCTTCCCTGTGACCGCTCCCGGCACCCGACCGACCGCACGAGCCGCACCTCCGCTCACCAGGCGGTACGTGATTATTCGTTCGCATTCTCGCCAAAGGGGACCCTACCCACGTATCCACGTACCCACCCGAGGAGACCGCGCCACTCCACCGAGGCACGGACCGGGGTGGCGGCGTTCCCGTACGTCCACGCCTTCTTCCGGCGGCTGCGCCACCCCGTGCTCTCCCTGGGGGCGGGCGGGCTCGTGCTGGGGCTGCTGGGGGTGCTCGGGGGGCCGCTCACGCTCTTCAAGGGGCTGGACGAGGAAGCTGGCCGCCCTGCTCACCGCCGCCACCTGCGGCTTCCGGGGCGGCCGGATCTTTCCCGCCGTCTTCGTGGGCGTCGCGTTCGGGCTCTGCGCACATGCCCTGGTGCCGGCCGTGCACCCCGCCCTCGGGGTGGTCTGCGGCGTCCTCGGGGTGCTGCTCGCCGTCACCCGGCAGGGGTGGCTGAGCCTGTTCACCGCGGCGGTCCTGGTCGCCGACACCAACGTGCTGCCGCTGCTCTGCGTGGCCGTGCTCCCCGCCTGGCTGCTGGTCACCGGCCGCCCCCAGATGCAGTTGCACGAGGACGGCACGCCTCTGCGGTGACCGGGCGGCGGCAGGGCGGCGGCCCTGAGGACGTCGCCCGGGGCGGCGGGCAGCGGCAAACGGGCTCCGCCCGCCGGGCGGTTCGCGGCGTTCGTCCGTATTCTCACGGAGGGGGCCGCACGAACGTACCGACGTACCGACGTACCGCGTACGCAGGTACCACGTATCCACGTACCCACCCGAGGAGACCGCGGATGCCACTCCACCGAGGCACGGACCGGGCCAACGGCGTCTCCGACCTGCCCGAGAAGGACCGGGCCGAGCTGCGGCGGCTGTCGCTCAATCCGTTCTTCGGGGAGGCGGACCCGGTGAGCGAGATGGTGTCGGCGCCGCCCACCCACCGGCTCCCGGACACCCCGACGCCGCCGCATACGGCGTATCAGCTCATCCATGACGAGCTGATGCTCGACGGCAACTCCCGGCTCAACCTCGCGACCTTCGTCACCACCTGGATGGAGCCGGAGGCCGGGACGCTGATGGCGGAGTGCCTCGACAAGAACATGATCGACAAGGACGAGTACCCGCGCACCGCCGAGCTGGAGCGGCGGTGCGTCGTGATGCTCGCCGACCTGTGGAACGCCCCGGACCCGATGGGCGCCCTCGGCTGCTCGACCACCGGGTCGAGCGAGGCCTGCATGCTCGCCGCGCTCGCGCTCAAGCGGCGCTGGGCCAAGCGGAACGCGGCGCGCTATCCGGCGACCGCCCGCCCCAACCTGGTCATGGGCGTCAACGTGCAGGTCTGCTGGGAGAAGTTCTGCGCCTTCTGGGAGGTCGAACCGCGGTTCGTGCCCATGGAAGGCGACCGCTTCCACATCGACCCGCGGGCGGCAGCCGACCTGTGCGACGAGGACACCATCGGGGTCGTCGCCGTCATGGGCTCCACCTTCGACGGCTCGTACGAACCGGTCGCCGAGGTGTGCGCGGCGCTGGACGCGCTCCAGGCCCGCACCGGGCTCGACATCCCCGTCCATGTCGACGGGGCCTCCGGCGGCATGGTCGCGCCCTTCCTCGACCCGGACCTGGTCTGGGACTTCCGGCAGCCGCGCGTCGCCTCCATCAACACGTCGGGGCACAAGTACGGGCTGGTCTACCCCGGGGTCGGCTGGGTGCTCTGGCGCTCCTCCGCCGAACTCCCCGAAGAGCTGGTCTTCCGCGTCAACTACCTGGGCGGCGACATGCCCACCTTCGCGCTGAACTTCTCCCGGCCCGGCGCCCAGGTGGTCGCGCAGTACTACACGTTCCTGCGGCTCGGGAAGGAGGGCTACCGCGCCGTGCAGCAGACCGCGCGGGACATCGCCACCCGCCTCTCCGGGCGGATCGCGAAGCTGGGCGACTTCCGGCTGCTCACCCGGGGCGACCAACTGCCCGTCTTCGCCTTCACCACCGCCCCCGGGGTGACGAACTTCGACGTCTTCGACGTCTCGCGCAGGCTCCGCGAACATGGCTGGCTGGTCCCCGCGTACACCTTCCCCGCCCACCGCGAGGACCTCTCCGTGCTCCGGGTGGTCTGCCGCAACGGCTTCTCGGCGGACCTCGCCGCGCTGCTCGTGGCCGACCTGCGGCGGCTGCTGCCCGAGCTGCGGGCCCAGGACCATCCGCTCAACCGCGACAAGGAGGCGGCGACGGGGTTCCACCACTGAGGGACGGGTGCGGTGGTACGGGGGCGACGGCGGCCCGCGTACCACCGCACCGGGTACGGCGCCCGGCGCCCGGGGCGCCGAAGAGGTCCCGTACCGCCGCTGTACCCCGTGACCGCCTGCCGCCCGGTCCCCCGTTCCCATTAGTCAAACTTGATTAGAGATCAGAGCTGATCGCCGGGATCCGGGACCCCCGTCGCGTACGGGTTCTCCTCGCCCGGCCCCAGCACCCCGACAAAGGGCTCGCCCTCGCCCGCGAAGGTGTACGCCCCGCCCTCGATCCGCCGGATCAGGCCACGGGTCCACTCCTCGCCCGAGTCGGCCTCGTGGATCCAGAAGTTCATGATCTCGCCGATGTGGCCGAACTGCCCCGGGCCCTCCTCCGGCACATACGACGTGGTCACCTCGGCCCGCCACGCCTCGATCGCGCGGACCCGCTCGGTCAGCAGGGCGACCACCTCGGCGCGCGGCAGGTCGACCATGCAGCCGAGCCCCGCCGACAGGGCGTCCGTCTTCTGGTCGTACGTGGTCAGCGCGGTGCGCAGCAGCTTCAGATACTCCTCGCGGCCCGCGTCGGTGAGTTCGTACTCGGTCCGGGGCGGGCCGCCCGCCACGCTCGGCGCGGTCTCGTGCGCCACCAGGGCGCCCTGCTTCGCCAGTTGCTTGAGGGCGTGGTAGATCGAGCCGGGCTTGGCGTTGGACCACTCGTGGGCGCCCCAGTACTCCAGGTCGTTGCGGACCTGGTAGCCGTGGGCGCGGCCGTGCTGGCGGACGGCGGCGAGCACGAGCAGGCGGATCACTGACATGGGGCCAGGTTATGCAGTACGGCCCGGCCCCGGCGAAGGCCCCGGAGGAGGCCCCTGAGAAGGTCCTTGAGAAAGTCCTTGAGAAGGTCCTTGAGGAGGCCCCGGCGGGGTCAGACGGGGAACTCCGCGCGGCCGTGCTGCACCGAGATCCACTTCGTCGTGGTGAACGCCTCGACCGTGGCCTCCCCGTCGAGCCTGCCGAGGCCGGAGGACTTCTCCCCGCCGAAGGCGACCAGGGGGTCGTCCTGCACGGTGGTGCCGTTGACGTGCATCATGCCGGTCTCGATCCGCCGGGCGAATGCCACGCCCCGCTCGATGTCGGAGGTGTGGACGGCGCCGCTCAGCCCGTACGGGGTGTCGTTCGCGATCCGTACGGCCTCCTCGTCGCCCTCGAACGGGACCAGGAGCACCACCGGGCCGAAGATCTCCTGCCGGTGCAGCGCCGACTCCTCAGGCACCCCGGTGAGCACCGTCGGCTCCACCAGGTTGCCCCGGGTGCGCCCCCGTACGAGCGCCGTCGCGCCCTCCTCCAGCGCCTGGTCGACCAGGGCCGTCAGGGCCTCGGCCCGGGAGGGGTTGATGACCGGGCCTATCTGGGTGGCCGGATCGCGCGGGTCGCCGGTCCTGAGCGCCCGCACCCGCGCCACGAACTTCTCGGTGAACGCCCCCGCCACGCTCCGGTCCACCAGGATCCGGTTGGCGGCCGTACAGACCTGCCCCTGATAGGTGAAGCGGCTGGCGACCGCCGCGTCCACGGCGTGGTCGAGCCCCGCCTCGTCCAGGTCGTCCAGGACGACAAGGGCGCTGTTGCCGCTCAGCTCCAGCACCGTCCGCTTGAAGTGGCCGGCCGCGACGGCGCTGACATGGCGGCCCACCCGGTCGGAGCCCGCGAAGGAGATCACCTTCGGCACGGGGTGGGTGAGGAGCGCGTCGCCGATCTCCGCGATGTCCGTCACGACCACGTTGAGCAGCCCGGCGGGGAGTCCGGCGTCCTCGAAGAGCCTGGCTATCAGACCGCCGCCGGTGACCGGCGCGTTCTGGTTCGGCTTGATCACGACGGCGTTGCCGAGCGCCAGCGCGGGCGCCACCGAGCGGAGGGTGACCAGGAAGGGGAAGTTGAAGGGGCCGATGACGCCGACGACACCGACCGGCAGCCGGTAGACGCGGTTCTCCCGCCCGTCCACCAGGGAGGGCAGGATGCGCCCCTGCTCGCGCAGCGAGAGCTGGACCGCCTCGCGCAGGAACTCCCGGGCCGCGTCGACCTCGTACCGCGCCTTGCGCCGGGTGCCGCCGAGTTCGTCGACGATCGCCGCGACGATGTCCTCCGCGCGCTCCTCGACCAGCCGGAGCACCCGCTCGAAGACCGCCCGCCGCTGGTACGGGTTGGTCCGCGCCCACCCCGGCTGCGCGCGCTCGGCGGCGCGGTAGGCCGCGTCGACCTCCCGGGCCGTCGCGACGGTGATGGCCGCCAGCTTCTCCCCGTTGTACGGGTTGAAGTCGATGATGTCCCACGAGCCGCTGCCGGTCCGCCACTCGCCGTCGATGTACTGATGGGCCAGATCGGTGAAGTAGGACATGCGATCCCTTACGGCAGGCGCGAACTCCTGATGTGATGTCAGTGCTCTCATCGTACCGACGCCTCAGATCAGTTGGAGCAGTCCGCGCAGGACATCACGGCTCTCCTCCGGTCCGGGGCTGTCCTCCTGGAGCCGCTCCATCACCCGTTCGTACTGGGCGACTTCCTCCCTCTTGTCGAGATAGAGGGCGCTGGTGAGCTGCTCCAGGAAGACGATGTCGGAGAGGTCCGACTCGGGGAAGCTCAGCATGGTGAAGGCGCCGCTCTCGCCGGCGTGGCCGCCGAAGCTGAACGGCATCACCTGGAGCGTGATGTTGGGCTGCTCGGAGATCTCGATGAGGTGCTTGAGCTGCCCCCGCATGACGGCGCGGTCGCCGTACGGGCGGCGCAGCGCCGCCTCGTCCAGGACGGCGTGGAAGCGTGGCGCCCGCTCGGAGACGAGGGCCTTCTGCCGTTCGAGACGGAGCGCCACCCGGCGCTCGACCTCGGCGCAGGGGGCGTCCGGCTGGCCCCGGGTGACGACGGCGTGCGCGTACGCCTCGGTCTGGAGCAGCCCGTGCACGAACTGCACCTCGTAGATACGGATGAGGGAGGCGGCGCCTTCGAGACCGATGTACGTCTGGAACCAGCCCGGCAGCACATCGCCGAAGCTGTGCCACCACCCCGCGACATTCGCCTCCCGGGCGAGGCCGAGCAGGGCGGTGCGCTCGCCCTCTTCGGCGACCCCGTAGAGAGTCAGCAGGTCCTCGATGTCCCTGGCCTTGAAGCTCACCCGTCCCAACTCCATACGGCTGATCTTGGACTCGGATGCGCGGATCGAGTAGCCCGCGGCCTCACGTGTGATGCCGCGCGACTCGCGCAGCCGTCTCAGTTGTGAGCCCAGCAGGATGCGCCGCACCACGGAACCGCCCGATTCGGCTGCGGTCACGTCTCCAACCCTCCCCATCGCATGTGGTTCTCCTCGGAGTACCCCCGAACTCCAAGTGCCGGATTCTGCCATCAAAACGCTTCACCCCGTACTCATTCGATTACGGAAATAAGAAGGCTTTGCGGAGAGGGCGAAACTGGTCACAGGAAGAAATGAGCCGGAACCGGGACGGGAGCGACGAAGACGGGCGCGTGCACGTGCATCTGCCCTTGCATCTGCCCTACGCATTCGGAACCATGGGCCCCGCGCGGATACGCGTGTGACGCGATGTGCCGCTGAACGCTGAACCACCCGCAGTATCGCTACGGCCGCGAACCCCGGGGAGTGCTCGCATGGGGATGAATGGATCGACCATGCTGGAGCCCTTAAGGCAGGGGCTCCCTCCGATCGATCCCGCCGGGGCCGCCTCCACCGCCTCGTGCGCCCTGCCCGCCCGGTACGAAGCGGTGCGCGGCGCGCGGCAGTTCACCCGGACCACGCTCGCCCAGTGGGAGCTGAGCGGACGGTTCGACGATGTCGCGCTGGTCGTCTCCGAGCTGGTCACGAACGCGCTGCGGCACGCGCTGCCCGCGGACACCGTACGGGAACCGCACGAGCCTCCGGTGCGGCTCCATCTGATGCGGTGGCCGTCACGGCTGGTCTGCGCGGTGCGCGACCCCAGCACGGTGAGCCCGGCGACGCGCGAGGCGGACGAGGACTGCGCGGCGGAGTCCGGGCGCGGACTCTTCCTGGTGGAGTCCTTCAGCGACACCTGGGGGTGGCACCCGGTGGCCGGTTCCCTGCACGGCAAGGTGGTCTGGGCGCTCTTCCAGCTCCGCCAGGAGCGCGCGGGCCGGAGATGAGCGCGAGGGGCGGGACCGGCGGAGGCGGCCGGTCCCGCACGGCCGGCACGCGACCGGCGTGCGACTGGCCGAAAAGCGTCGCTGACGAGGCCGATTTCATGATCATCGGACTCAATGGTCTAGACCTCATGGGTGAAATTTCGGCCGGGAGTCGCGGAAGAACGGCGCGTTTTCACCGCACAGAAGTGCGAATTTCCGACGACCGCAGGTGCGACCGTCGGTAACCAGCCACCTGTTCGCGGGATGCGCCCGGCGCGGCAGTCGCCCCGGCCGCCGGTCCGGGAGCCGGCTCAGGCGCCCGCGACGAGATGGTCGAACTCGCCCGCCTTCACGCCGATGATCATCGACTCGATCTCGGCCGGGGTGTAGACGAGCGCGGGCCCTTCGGGGTGGCGTGAGTTCCGTACCGCCACATCCCCGCTCGCCAGTTTGGCGAACTCCACGCAGGAGCCCTGGGAGTTGCTGTGCCTGCTCTTCTGCCAGACGACTCCGTGAAGCTCTGTGGCCGCAATGCCGTTGTACACGTGGTGCACAGGACGCTCCCCGAGTTGCAAGGTGCAGGTGTCAACTGTCTCGGATCATAGCTGTGTTTCACGTGCGAACGCATGAGCATATGCACGTGCACGCGGGGTGGTGCTTCCGTTACAGAGACGGCGCCGGAGACCCCTGTGCATCCCGGGACCCCCGTATATTCCCGCGCCCAAGTGCGACGACTCGCGTCCCGCCGCTACAGAGAGAGACGCACGAGAGGGCCAGGAGGATCCCTCCCCGACCCAGTTTCCAGGTATTGGTCCAGTCCGCGACAGCGGGGGTCATGACACTCGGCTACCCCCGGAACGGCAGGAGACTCCCCCCGGTCCGCCGACCGGGGGGAGTCTCCTTGTCCGCCGCGCGCCGCCCGCGACCGTGGCCGCCGGAGCCCGCCGTGGCCGCCGGGGCCCGCCGGGGGCTCAGCGCGGGGCGGAGGCGTAGGGCAGCAGGCCCATCTCGCGGGCGTTCTTGATCGCGCGGGTGAGCTGCCGCTGCTGCCGGGCGCTCACCCGGGTCACCCGGCGGCTGCGGATCTTGCCCCGGTCGGAGAGGAACTTCCGCAGCAGGTCGGTGTCCTTGTAGTCGATGTACGTGATGCCCGCGCGGTCCAGCGGGTTGGGGCGCGGAGCGGGCGGCTTGCGGGAGCCTCGGCGGGCGGCGGGGCGTCCACCGGCGGGGCGGGGCGCGGTCATGAGACCTCCAGGAGGGTGTCGAAGGCGGGCGGCAGCCGCTTCCAGGCGGCCGGGCCCGCCCGGTACTCGGCATCGGTGAGCAGGCAGGATTCGAGGAGCCGCTCGATCCCGTCCCGGTCCAGGGCGGGCGAGACGAAGACCAGGTGCTGGCAGCGGTCGCCGTGGCGCGGGTCCCAGTCCAGTGCGGCGGCGGCCCTGCGCAGCGGCGGTACGCGCTCCCAGTCGGCGTCCGGCAGCGAGGCCAGCCAGGGCCCCGTGCTCTCCACACAGAGCGCGCCGCCCGCCGCGTCCCAGGCCAGCAGGGTGTCCGGCCGGTCGGCGAGCCAGAACCTGCCCCGGCTGCGGGCCGCCGCGCAGCACAGGTCCTCCAGCGCCTCGTAGAGCCGGCCGGGGTGGAAGGGGCGGCGCCGGTGCCAGACGTACGTGGCGACGCCGCACTCGTCGGCCTCCTGCGGGAGCAGGGCGCAGGCGGGGTGCTGGCGGGCGGCGGCGGCCTCGATGTCGAACCCGGCGAGCGCGGCGGCGGCGAGCGGGCCCGCCCGACCGCCGGCGGCGAGCGGGCCCGCCCCCGGCGGCCCTTCCTCCGGCGGGTCGATGGGCACCTGGGTGGCGGTGGGGTGGAGCTGGGCGAGGAGGGCGCGGTCCTCGTCGTCGGCGAGCGGGCTGTCGGCGATGGCGAGGACGGGCGCGTACTCCATCTGGCGCGCCCAGGTGTCCGCGACGGTCCGCTGGTCGGAGGCCGCGGCGGCGAGCCCGGCGTCGGCGAGGTCGTCGCCGTTGCCGAGGTACGGGAGGATCAGCGCCGGATCGACGGCGGTCACCACCGAGGTGACCACCAGCGGCGCGCCGTGCGCCGCGACGACCTCCGCCATGGCGCGGGGCTCGACGGAGTCCCAGAGTTCGACGACGGCGAGCCGGGTGAGCCCGGCGTCCGCGATGCGCTCCAGCTCCGGGACGAGGTCCTCGCGCAGCGCGCAGCAGGCACAGTCGTTGACCAGGGGCGCCTCCCCGTACGACACCGTCTCGGTGGCGTCGCGGACGGTCCGTACGACGGTGCCCCGGCCGGCGGCGGTGGAGAGGTCGTGGTGGAGCGCGACGCTGCCGGGCACGGTCTCCAGCAGCCGCTGGACGGCGGCCTTGCGCGCGTCGGCGTGCAGCCCCCCGACGATCGCGACGGGCAGCCTCCCCCGCTCGGGACCGGAACCGGGTTCGGGGCCAGGGCTGGGGCCGGAGCCAGGGCCAGGGCCGGGGCCGGGGCCGGGCATCAGCGGGCCTCTGGACGGCGGCGGCCGTAGCGGCGTTCGAAGCGCTCGACGCGTCCCGCCGTGTCGAGGACGCGGGCGGTGCCGGTGTAGAAGGGGTGGCTCGCCGAGGAGATCTCCACGTCGATCACGGGGTAGGTGTTGCCGTCCTCCCACTCGATGGTCCGCCCGCCGCCGACGGCGGTCGACCGGGTCAGGAAGGCGAAGTCGGCCGCCTTGTCGCGGAAGACGACGTGCCGGTACGCGGGGTGGATTCCGGGCTTCATGTGTCAGGGACCTCGGTTCTGGTTTCTCGGTTCTCGGCGCTCGGCGCTCGGCGCTCGGCCAGTTCTCGCTGCTCAGCGCTCGGCCAGTTCTCGCCGCTCAGCGCTCTTCGCGGAAGTCGACGTGGCGGCGTACCACCGGGTCGTACTTGCGCAGGGTCATGCGGTCGGGGTCGTTCCGGCGGTTCTTGCGGGTCACGTACGTGTAGCCGGTCCCGGCGGTGGAGCGGAGCTTGACGACCGGGCGTAGTTCGTTGCGGGCCATGGGGTTAGTATATGGAAATGATTTCCATTAACAAAGAGAGCGAGGTGTGACCCTTGTCCGCCCACTGCCAGCTCACCGGGGCCAAGCCGGGCTTCGGCAACCAGATCTCCCACTCGCACCGGCGCACCGCGCGCCGTTTCGACCCCAACATCCAGCGCAAGCGGTACTGGCTGCCGAGCGAGGGCCGGCATGTCCGCCTCACGCTCAGCGCGAAAGGGATCAAGACCGTCGACACGATCGGCATCGAGGCGGCCGTCGCCCGGATCCGTGCGCGCGGGGTGAAGGTCTGATGGCGAAGAAGAGCAAGATCGTCCGCAACGAGCGGCGCAAGGTGATCGTCGAGCGGTACGCGGTCCGCCGCGCCGAGCTGAAGGAGATCCTCCGCAACCCCGCCACCGGCGATACGGAACGGCTCGCGGCGGAGCGGGAGTTGCGACGTCAGCCGCGCGACGCCAGCGCCACGCGGGTCCGTAACCGCGACAGCGTGGACGGCCGGCCCCGGGGCCACCTGAGGAAGTTCGGGCTCTCCCGGGTGCGCTTGCGTGAGCAGGCCCACGCGGGATTCCTTCCCGGGGTGCGCAAGTCGTCCTGGTAGCTTGGCGCGGTCCGGCCACCGACGGGCCGGCCAGCGACTAGGGGGGACAAGACGTGCACAAGTTCGTACGGACCGGGGCCGCCGCGGCCGGGCTGGCCGTCGCGCTCACGCTCACGCTGACCGGGTGCGGCAGCAGCGGTGACGACAGCGACAACTCCACCGGTAAGCCGGCGCCGACGCCGACCGACTCGGCGCCGGCCTCGGCCGGCTCCGACTCCGGTGCGGACGCCGCGAGCGTCGAGGGGACGTGGGCCGGGGTGACCGACGGCAAGTCGGTGGCCGTGGCGGTCGCCTCGGGGCAGGTCGCCGTGGTCGCGGGCGAGCATGTCTGCCAGGGCACGATCGAGGACATGGGCAAGCCGATGTTCTCCGTCAAGTGCGGTGACGGCGACACCGAGCGGACGATGGGCTCGATCGAGTCCAACGACGGCAAGACGCTGGTGATCTCGTGGAGCGGCGGCACGAAGGACACCCTGAAGAAGACGGCGGCCGGCCTCCCCACGAACCTGCCGACCAACTTCCCGACCAGCCTCCCGACGGACCTGCCGACGGGCTGACGGATCGCTCGCTCGGGCCGACGGGTCGCTCACCTGGGCCGACGGATGGGCTCATGGGCCGTGGCTCCCTCAGGGGAGCCGCGGCCCTTCGGCGTTCTCGGGGGGCTCGGGGGGCTCGGGGGCCGGTGTGGTCCCGGGTTCGGTCAGGGCCGCCGAGACCTCCTCCAGGGCGTCGAGGAGCAGGCCCGCCCCGTTCCGTACGAACGCGGACTGGCTGCCCTCCGGCGGGCCCTCGCCGTTCTCGCCCTCCTCCTCGGCGTCCCAGCGGGCCAGTTCCGCGCGGACCGCGTCCCATGTCGGGACGCGACCTTCCCGTACCGCCTTCGCGCCCTCCTCCGTCGCCTCGCGGAGGGTACCGGCGAGGGCAGCCGCCGCCGGGACAGGGGTGGCCCCGCGTTCCGGAAGGTGGGCCTCCAGGAGCATCGCGACGCGGGCGAGCTGGGCGAGGGCCCGGCCCGCCGCGTCGGCGGAGGTGCTGGACAGGCCCCGGTGGCGCACCGGTTCGTGCGTGGCGCGCTCCTTCGACGTGCGCCAGGCGATCCGGGCGGTGCGGGTCGCGAGCAGGGTCTCGCGCACCCCGGCGCCCTCGCCCCCTCCCTCTTCGCCGGGGCCGCCTGCCGGCCCGGCCCCGGGGCGGGCGTAGCGGCCGACCACGGCTGCGGCGTACCGCCCGTCCGCGCGCAGCCAGTCGGCGAGGCGGGACCGGAGCCGGGGGGTCTCCCAGGCCGGGTAGGCGGCGTACGAGGCCATCGCGAGGACCCCGCCGAGGAGGGTGAGCAGGGCCCGGTCCCGTACGGTCTGCGAGACCCCGGCGCCCGCCATGCCCAGCAGGAAGACGACATAGGCGGAGACGAAGACCTGGCTGAGCGCGTAACTGGTGCGCAGCGTCAGGTACATCAGGCCGGCGCTGACCACGGCGAGCGCGGCGGAGAGATAGCCGACGGGGTGGGCGGCCTGGACGATGCCGGTGGCCAGGGCGACGCCGACGAGGGTGCCGAGGAGGCGGGCGGTGGAGCGGCCGTACGTCTGGGAGAAGTCGGGCCGCATCGTCATGACGACGGTCATCGGCGCCCAGTAGCCGTGGCCCAGCGGCAACGCGGCGCCCAGGACATACCCCGCGCAGGTGGCGACCGTGACCCGTACGGCGTGGCGCAGGATCGGGGAGCCGGGCCGCAGCTCGCCCCTGATGTCGCGGAGGACGAGGGGAAGGAGGCGGAACAGCCCCGGCCGGTCGCGGTGGGCGCCGGCGCGTCCCGCGGTGCCGGAGACGGTACGCGGCACGGCGTGTGGCCCTGGGGGCGGGGCCGCGTCCGGGGTCGGGGCTGGGCCCGGTCCCGGGGCGGCGTCAGAGGCACGGGCGGCGCCCGGATCCCGACCCGCGTCCGGATCCCGACCCGCACCCGGATCTCGCCCCGCGCCCGACTCCCGCCCCGCGTCCGGATCCCGGCCCGCGTCCGGGTGGGCGACGACGTCCGTCTCCACGACGTCGTCGAGGAGGTCGAGCAGCGGGACGAGCCGGCCCGCCGCGCGCCGGGCGGGGCCGGTGAGGGGCGTCCCGCCGGCGGGCGTCCGGAGCGCGGCGACCGCGCCCGGGTCGAGATGGACCGGGGTGCCGTGGCGGACGGCGCGCGCGGTGGAGTCGAGCACGGAGCCCGCCGCGGCGAGGAGTTCGCGCACCCGGTCCCGCTCCGGCCCCTCGGCCGCCGCCCCCACCGCCGGGTCGGCGAGCGAGGCGAGCACGGGCCGGATCCGTTCCGCGAGCCCGCGCGCGCCGTGCAGCTCGACCGGGCGCCGGCGGGCCTGCCAGGGGGTGACGGCGGCGGCGCTGCGGGCCGTCATCAGGGGTTCCGGATCGAACGGCGCGGTCGGGTCGTGGCGCAGCCGGCGCGCGTAGTCGCCCAGCGCGGCGAGGGCGTCGGCGAGCGCGTCGCGCTGGAGGCCCCAGCGGCGTACCGGGAAGACCACGATCATCCCGGCCTGGACGACCCCGCCCAGGGCGATCACGGCGGCGTGCCCGGCGGCGGTCGCGACGGAGGTCGGGAGCGTGACGGTCACGAGCATGATGGCGACGTTGGACGAGGCGATGTACCCGGCGGTGGGCCCGGCGGTCCAGGCGAGCCCGGCGAGGAGGGTCCAGAGGGCGAGGAGGCCAAGGAAGAACCCGGAATGAGCCCCCGTGAGATACCCGAGAAAAGTACTGACGGCGAGGCTGGCCCCGGAGGCGAGCGCCAGCACGGGCCGGGGCCGCCAACTGCGCTGGAAGGTGGCGATCCCCGCCTGGAACGCGCCGAACGCGGCGCTGGCGGCGAAGGCCGGCCCGAAGAGCGCGAGCGTCCCGAAGAGCACCACGGCGAGCCCAGCGGCCCCGCGCCCCGCGACCAGCGGCTCCAGCCGCCCCCGCTCCACACCGAGCCCGGAACGGGCGGTCTCCTTCAACGCCCGGAGCCAGCTCATGGGGCGAGGGTAGCGATTTGTACGGGTTCAGTGGGACAGGGGCGGGATGGGGTGGCGAAGTGCTCGGCGAGGAGCCATCCGGTGACCGTGTAGGCGGCGAGGGCGGCGCTGACGACGAGCACGGTCCGTACGACGCGTATGGCCTGTGCGGCGTCATCGGGATCAGGACGCATACGCCGCCCGGGCCCGCCGCCGGAACGGGAGCCGGAGCCGGAGCCGGTCGAGCCAGCGGGGTTTGTGCCTGCGGTGTCTGCGGCGCCCCGGGGGCTGCGCGTGGCGCGGCAGTACGTACGCGGGCTGGGGCCGGTACGGGGGTCTTCGGTACGGGGGTACGGGCACGGGCAGCGCCCTGAGGGTGTACCGGCCGCTGAAGTCATCGGCGTCGAGAGCGAACTCCGCCCCGCCCAGCAGCCGTTCCCGCGCCGCCCGCTGCGCGCGGGGGGTGTGGCACCAGATCCGCAGGACGGTGGGCACGTCGGGATCCGGGGACCATACGGGGACGAGGGTGCCCCGTGGTGTCCATCCGGTTCCCGGGCCGGGGTCGAGGCCGTTGGCGATGCGGCGGGCCTGCTGGCGCAGGAAGACCAGGGCGGCATCGGCGGTCACCGCCTGGCGGGCGGCGAGGACGACTCGTACCAGGGTGCCGGTGGCGGTCGGTCCTTCGCAGACCACGGTCACGTTGTAGAACCGGGCGGTGCTCATGCCGGGCGCCACCCGGTGGGAGGCTCAGCGGGGGGTGTGGCCGGGGGCCGCTGCCGCCGGTGGAGTTCGGCCAGGGCACGGAGCTGGGTCCGCTCCCGCTCCGTCGCGGGGCGTACGGCGTTCAGGGTGGCCTGCCAGGTGTGCCCGGAGGGGCGGACGAGGCAGACCAGTGATCCGGCGAAGGAGCTGATGAGGCCCGGCATTTCGGTCCGCCGGTCGTACACCGCCATTCCGACCCGCAGGCCGGACAGCGCGGGCAGTGAGGACGGACCGGACTCCGCGCCGGACGGGGTGGACGGCAGGGACCGGCGGCGCGGC
>NZ_JBFBFB010000021.1:0-91644 GCF_040683935.1 Streptomyces sp. NPDC093085
GGCCCGCCAGATCCGGTCTGGCGGGCCGCGCGACCGTTTCCGGCGCCTGAGAGATGAGAGCGGAGCGCGGGCGGAGACGAGCGGAGACGGGGGGCGAGGAGGATGGACACATCGGATCCGGCGGCCGGGAGCCCGGCGATCGAGACCAGGGGTCTGGTGAAGGTCTTCGGTACGAACCGGGCGGTCGACGGTGTCGACCTCGTCGTGCCGGCGGGCACGGTCTACGGGCTTCTCGGGCCGAACGGGGCGGGAAAGACGACCCTGGTCAGGATGTTGGCGACGCTGCTCCGACCGGACGGCGGCGAGGCGCGGGTCTTCGGCATGGACGTACGGAAGGACGCGGACCGGGTACGCGGCCGGGTGAGCCTGACGGGGCAGTACGCGTCCGTGGACGAGGACCTGACGGGCGCGGAGAACCTGGTGCTGCTCGGACGGCTCCTCGGCCACTCGGGGCGGGCCGCCCGGGAGCGGTCGGCGCGGCTGCTGGCGGCGTTCGGGCTGACGGAGGCGGCGGGCCGGCAGGTCAAGCACTACTCGGGCGGCATGCGGCGCCGGGTCGACATCGCCGCGTCCATCCTCAACACCCCGGACCTGCTCTTCCTCGACGAGCCGACGACCGGCCTCGACCCGCGCAGCCGCAACCAGGTCTGGGACATCGTGCGGGCGGTGGTGGCGCACGGCACGACGGTGCTGCTGACGACGCAGTATCTGGACGAGGCGGACCAGTTGGCCTCCCGTATCGCGGTGATCGACCACGGCCGGGTGATCGCGGAGGGCACGAAGGGCGAGCTGAAGGCGTCGGTCGGCGCGGGCGCGGTCCACCTGCGGCTGCGGGACGCCGGGCAGCGCACGGAGGCCGAACGGGTACTCGCCCGCGAGCTGGGCGCGGCCGTCCAGCTCGACCCCGACCCGGTGGCCCTGACCGCGACGGTCACCGGCCGGGGCACGGGGCAGGGCGCGGGCCAGGACACAGGCCGAGGCGCGGCGGAACGGGCCGCGCGGGCCCTGGCGGAGCTGGCGCGCTCCGGGATCACGGTCGACAACTTCTCGCTGGGCCAGCCGAGCCTGGACGAGGTCTTCCTGGCCCTGACGGGCAGCGGCGCCCCCGCGCACCCCGCCCCCGGCACGGCCCCCGCCGCCACGCCCGCCGCCGCCCCTGCCCCTGCCCCTGCCCCTGCCCCTGACGAGGCGACGCCGAAGGAGGGCGCGACAGCATGAGTACCGACAGCATGAGTACAACGGCCGACCAGGAGCTGGCGGCGCTGCTGGTGGCGCACGACCGGCCGCCGCGTCCGAGCGGGCTGACGGCCTCGCTGGTCTTCGGCCGGCGGACCCTGCTCAAGATCAGGCACGTCCCGGAACAGCTCTTCGACGTCACCGCGTTCCCCATCATGATGGTGCTGATGTACACGTACCTCTTCGGCGGTGCGCTGGCCGGTTCGGCCTCGGAGTACATCCAGTTCCTGCTGCCGGGGATCCTGGTGCTGAGCGTCATGATGGTCACGATGTACACGGGCGTGGCCGTCAACACCGACATCGAGAAGGGCGTCTTCGACCGCTTCCGCACCCTCCCCGTCTGGCGCCCGGCGCCGATGGTCGGCTATCTCCTGGGCGATGTCGTCCGGTACGTGATCGCCTCGGCCGTGATGCTCGGCGTGGGCCTGCTCATCGGCTACCGCCCCCAGGGCGGCGCGGGCGGAGTGGCGGCCGGGGTCACGGTGCTGCTGGTCTTCGCGTTCGCGTTCTCCTGGATCTGGACGATGCTCGGGCTGATGCTGCGCTCGGAGAAGTCCGTGATGGGCGTCAGCATGATGGTGGTCTTTCCGCTGACCTTCCTGAGCAATGTCTTCGTCGACCCGGGAACCATGCCGGGGTGGCTCCAGGCGTTCGTGAACAACAGCCCGGTCACCCATCTGTCCACGTCGGTCAGGGAGTTGATGGCGGGCGGCCGGCCGGCGTCGGACATCTGCTGGACGCTGGGCTGGTCGGGGGCGCTGGTGATCGTGTTCGGCACGGCCACGATGCGCCTGTACAACCGGAGATGACGGCGGCGCGGAAGCCACCGGCCGGCCCCTGCCGGGTCGGATGACCGGCCGGGGTGTCAGAGCCGCCAGGTGACCGGGGCGGCGCCGGGGTCCGGCCGATACGCGCAGCTCGACCCGGTGGAGACCGACGCCCTGAGATGCGCGGCGAGTTCGGGGTGGAGGGTGTCGAGTTTGCGCAGGGTGTCGCGGATCCGGGCGGTGACCGTCTTACGGGCGCGCTCGGCCTCGTCGCCCAGCCGCCGGGGCCGCCCGCCGAGGCCCGTGGCCCGGCGCAACTCGTCCAGCAGGGCCCGCCGTTCGCGCTCCCTCTCGGCACCCCGGGCCGCGTCGCCGCGTACCCCGGCCCGCTCGATCTCCGCGTCCAGCTCCGCCAGCCGCCGCCGGTACGCGGCCTTGGCCCGCTCGTCCAGTACGGGGTCGCTCCCCGGCCCCGGGGCCACCACACCCCGTCCGCCCCCGGCGACGAGGAGTTCGCCGGCCGGGAGACCGGCCCCGGGCCGGCCGAGCAGCGTATGCAGGTCCCGCAGCCCCTTGGCATCGGGCACATGAACCACCCGCCCGGCGAACCGGAGCGCCCAGACCGCGCCGTCCCGCCGGAACTCCCCGGAGGCGACCGGCGCGGGGGGTGGAGCGGAAGCGGGGGGTGGCGCGGACGGGGTCCGAGGCGCGGGCACTCCGGGCGCCGGTGAGCGGTGGCGGGCCTCCGGCCGGGCGGACGGACGGGGCGGCGGGGGGCCCGGGGCTTCCAGCGTGCCCAGGGCCGCTGTCGCGCGGCGGGTCCAGGGGGAAGCACCGAGGCGGTCCGCCGTGTCGCGGGCCGCGCTCAGCAGCGCCGCCGCCTCCTCACGGCGGCCGAGCGCGGCGGCCAGAGTGCCCAGCCAGAGGTCGACGGGGCCGCTGATGTCGCAGCCGTACAGGGAGACCATCCATTGGCCGGTGTACGGGGCCAGGGCGGCGCGGGCCCGTTCGATCAGGCGCGGGTCGCCCGAAGCTGCGGCGGTCTGGGCGCGGAAGCGGAGCCACAGGGGGGCGAAGGGGCGGGGGAAGGGCGGGGCGGGGGCGGCCTCCACCGCCCGCAAGTACCGCACCGCGTCCGCCGTGTCGCCACGTTCCACCGCCGTCACCGCCGCGAGCAGCCGGGGGTACGGATGGCCGACCCCGTCCAGCGTGGCGACCACCGCCTCCGCCGCGTCGAAACGGCCCCTCAGCACCTTGAGCGCCCACTCCAGGTGCGCGCTGATGAACCCGTACGGCGCGTCCTCGCGCCAGGGGCCCAGCGCCTCCGCGAAGAGCCGTTCCGCCTCGTCGAAGCGCCCCGCGAGGGAGGCCGCCATGCCCAGGTCGATGGCGCGGCTGAGCCGGAAGCGGCGCTTCCCGGTGCGCTCGGCCAGCTCCCCGTACGTGTGCAGCTCGGTGAGGAAGCGCGGGTCGCCCTGTTCCAGCAGGGTGACCCAGCGCATCGCCGTCGCGTCCGCCGCCAGGTCGCGGTCGCCCGTGCGGCGGGCGATCGCGGCCATCTCGTCGGTGAGCGCGAGCCGTTCCGCCGCCGTGCCGAGACCCCAGATGGTGTCGTGCCGCGCCCAGAGCGAGAAGGCGAGCGCGTCGTCGTCCGCCTCGCGGCGGGCCAGCGCGGTGGAGCGCACCGTCAGCTCCTGGGCGAGCTGGGCCGGGTCGAGCCGGCGCGACTCCCCCTCAGCGCCGCCGATCAGGGTACGGTACGCCTCCCGGAGCAGCCCGGCGGTCTGCGCCTCGCGCCCCGGGACCCCGCCCCTGCGGTGCAGCGCGATCGCCACCCGGGCCAGCAGCTCCGGATCGCCCAGCTCCCGGGCCGGGGCGGCGGCCCGTTCGAAGCACCGCCAGGCCTCTTCCTCCTCCCCGTAGTTCCGCAACTCCCCGCCCAGCTCCAACGCGACCAGCACGGCCCGACGGCGCATGTCCGCCCGACGCCGCATATCCGCCCGACGCCGGATATCCGCCCGACGCCGGATATCCGTCTGACGCCGCATGTCCGTCTGACGCCGCATGTCCGTCTGACGGCGCGTATCCGCCCGGCGTCCGCCCGCCCGGCCCGCACCCGCCTGCGCCGCCCCGTCCGCCCCGTCCGCCTCACCCGCCCCCTCCGCCTCGCCCTCCCTGTCCATCTCGCCCGCCCCCTCCGCCTCGCCCGCCCCCTCCGCCTTGCCCGCCCCCTCCGCCTCGCCAACCCCCTCCGCCCCGCTGGCCTCCTCCTCCGCGATCCGGAGCGCCCGCCGGTAGTGGCTCAGGGTCTCCTCCCCGGCCAGCCGCCCCGCCGCGTCCCGGGCCGCCGCCAGGAGGACGTCCAGCCTGCGGTCCCGCTCCAGCGCGTCCCCCGCCAGATGGGCATGGCGGGCCAGCTCGGCCGGGAGGAGGCGGATCCCCTGGGCGGCGAGGGCGGGGTCGCCGTCGGAGGCGCGTACCGCCGCGGCATGGCGGCGCCGTACCTCAGGCCCGGGAAGCTCCGCGTACAGCGCCTCCCGGACCAGGTCGTGCGCGAAGGCGAACCGCCCCGCCCCCGCGTCCACCACCACGCGGGCCGCCACCGCCCGCTCCAGCAGCCCGTCCACCCGCGCCACCGGCGCCCCGGCGACCCCCGCCAGCACCCGGCGGTGGAACTCCCGGCCCAGCACCGCCGCCGACGCCAGCAACGCGCCGACCTCCGGCGGGAGCTGGGCGAGGCGGCGCCGTACGGCCGCACGCACCCCGGGCGCCACCGTGGCGAGCGGGCAGCCGCTGTGCCAGAGCCGGGCCGTCTGCTCCACGAAGAACGGGTTGCCCCCCGTCCGCCGGTGCACCTCCGCCGTGACCGCCGGATCCGGCTCCCGCCCCGCCGTGAGCGCGAGCAGCGCGCCCACCTCGTCCCGGCCGAGCCCCGTCAGTGTCACCGTCGCCGTCGCCCGCGCGACCAGCGCGAGGAAGAGCCGCTGGAGCGGGTGGTCCGCCGCCTCCACCTCCATGTCCTGGTACGCCCCGATCAGCAGCAGCCGCTCCAGCCCGGTGCCCCGCGCGGCGAATTCGAGCAGCCGGAGGGAGGCGGCGTCCGCCCGGTGCAGGTCGTCCAGGACCACCACGACGGGGCGCTCCTGCGCGGCCATGACCAGGGCCGAGGTCACCGCGTCGTACAGCGCGAAGGGCTCCTGGGGGCCGGTTGCCGGTACGTCGGGGCGGGCCGGACCCTCGGTGCCCAGCAGCACCCCCAGCCGACCGCCTGCCGCGCCCTCGATCTCCGCCCAGCGCTCGGCGCCCACCCCGCGCCGCACCCCGCGCAGGACCTGCGTCCACGGCCAGAACCCCGGCGCGCTCTCCGCGTCCCAGCACGCACCGCCGACGACGAGCGCCCCGCGCCGCCGCGCCTCCCGCGCCGCCCCCGTGACCAGCGCCGTCTTGCCGATGCCCGCCTCCCCCGTGACCAGCGCGAGGCCCCCATGGCTGTCCGTCGTCCGGGCGATCTCCGCCCGGAGGACACCCATGGGGTGGTCGCGCCCGATGAGAGCTGGGGTCATACCCAAACCATAGGAGACCCCACTGACAGCGGCATTTGGCGCCTTTGGATCCCTTGACGAACAAACGAATTATCGTTCGATGTTGGCCAACAACTGCTCGAAAGGCACCACTTCGCCCTCCTCATGGGTCCTCACGACCCCTTCAGACCCCTCATGCCCCTCAGACCCCTCAGGCCCCTCATGTCCCTCAGACCCCTCGGGCTCCGTACGCCCCGTACGCCCCGGCAGCGCCCGCGCGAACTCCGCCGCCGCCCGGTCGATCCGGGCCGGCAGCCCGCCCCCGTGGGTGTCCGCGCCCGCGCCCCAGTCGTCCGTCGCGGCGAACACGGCGGTGGGCAGGGTCAGGGCATGGAGGTACGAGAACAGGGGGCGCATGGCGTGCTCGACCACCAGCGAGTGGCGGGCGGTGCCGCCCGTCGCGGCGAGCAGCACCGGGGTCCCGGTGAGCGCGTCGGGTTCGATCAGGTCGAAGAACGACTTGAAGAGCCCGCTGTACGAACCGGCGAAGACCGGGGTCACCGCGATCACCCCGTCCGCCCCGCTCACCGCCGCCAGCGCGGCGCCGAGCGCGGGCGAGGGGAAGCCGGTGACCAGGTGGTGGGCGATGTCGACCGCCAGGTCGCGTACGTCCACCACCTCGACCTCGGCCTTGCGGTCGCCGGCCCCCAGGACCCGTACCGCCGCCTCGGAGAGCCGGTCGGCCAGCAGCCGCGTCGAGGACGGCGAGCCGAGCCCGGCCGACACGGCCACCAGCTTCAGCACTGCCCCAGTCCCAGTCCCAGCCGCAGCCACAGTCCCAACCCCCGTTGCAGCCGCAGCCGAAGCCGCAGTCCCAGTCCCAGTCCCAGCCATGGTCAGGACTCCTTCCCCTGCGGCACGTTGTCGCTGTTCCGGGCGGCGACCGCCGGGTGCAGCGGCCCGTCCGGCACATCGGCCGGCCGGTTCTTCGCGAACTCCTCGCGCAGGACCGGGACGACCTCCTCGCCCAGCAGATCGAGCTGTTCCAGCACCGTCTTCAGCGGCAGCCCCGCGTGGTCCATGAGGAAGAGCTGGCGCTGGTAGTCGCCGAAGGACTCGCGGAAGGTGAGCGTCTTCTCGATGACCTCCTGCGGGGAGCCCACGGTGAGCGGGGTCTGGGCGGTGAAGTCCTCCAGGGAGGGCCCGTGCCCGTACACCGGCGCGTTGTCGAAGTACGGGCGGAACTCCCGCACCGCGTTTTGCGAGTTCTTCCGCATGAAGACCTGGCCGCCGAGGCCGACGACCGCCTGCTCCGGGGTGCCGTGCCCGTAGTGCGCGTACCGGGTGCGGTAGAGGTCGATCAGCCGCTGGAAGTGGTCCTTGGGCCAGAAGATGTTGTTGGCGAAGAAGCCGTCACCGTAGTACGCGGCCTGTTCGGCGATCTCCGGCGAGCGGATCGAACCGTGCCAGACGAACGGCGGGACCCCGTCCAGCGGCCGGGGCGTGGCCGTGAAGCCCTGGAGCGGCGTACGGAACTTGCCCTCCCAGTCCACGACGTCCTCCCGCCACAGCTTGTGCAGCAGCGCGTACTTCTCGATCGCGAGCGGGATGCCCTGCCGGATGTCCTCCCCGAACCAGGGGTAGACGGGCCCGGTGTTCCCGCGCCCCATCATCAGGTCGACGCGCCCGTCGGCCAGGTGCTGGAGCATCGCGAAGTCCTCGGCGATCTTCACCGGGTCGTTGGTGGTGATGAGGGTGGTGGAGGTGGAGAGGATCAGGCGCTCGGTGGTGGCCGCGATGTAGCCGAGCAGGGTGGTGGGCGAGGAGGGCACGAACGGCGGGTTGTGGTGCTCGCCGGTGGCGAACACGTCGAGCCCGACCTCCTCGGCCTTCCGCGCGATGGCGACCATGGCCTTGATCCGCTCGTGCTCGGTCGGCGCACGTCCGGTCGTCGGGTCGGTCGTGACATCGCCGACCGTGAAGATCCCGAACTGCATCGCACTCACCTCTCGCCTTCGCTTTTGGCTCTTCGCCGCGTTGCGCTTCAGCCGTTTAGTTGAAGCTTCAACTTCTGTGTCGCACTCTACAACCTCACACCCCGGGAATCCATTCCCGGCCACACTCCGCGACTTTGCGTCACTTTAAGCATATTTGGTCTGGATCTGGGCGCCGCCGCAGTACAAGGACCCGAAGTACGCGCGGAGCGGCTTCCCCGTACTGATCGCGCTGCCGGGCGGCGCCGGGCACCCCGTAACCGGCCGTTGAGTGACCGGCCGCTGGGTGACCGCCCGTTGGGTAACCACCCCTTGGATAACCGGCCGTTGGGTGACCGGCCGTCCGATGCGGTCGGGTAGCGTTTGGCCGGGTAGCGTCCGGGGGGTGCTCCCGTACCGGCTTGGCGACCCCCCTGAAGGAAAGTTAGGTTAGGCTCACCTAATCGTGCGGTGGGAGTCGCTGACGACTCCTCAACAGACCTTCACGGTGCAAGCTGTTGGGCATGTGCCCCTGCCGCAGCACCCCCCACTCCGAGGTAGCGCCAGCCGTGTCCGTATCCGACCCGCTCCCGCCACAGGCCGCACCACAGGCCGTACCGCCCGCCCCGCCGCGCGCCGCGTACCCGGTGGACGGTCTGCCCGCCCCGGTCCGCCGCCGGCTGCTCGAACTGGCCGCCGCCGAGGAGCCGGTGGCGGCGTACGTGTACGACGCCGAGGCCGCCGTGGCGCGGGCGCGCGAGCTGCGCGCGGTGCTGCCGGAGTGGGCGTCCGTCTACTACGCGGTCAAGGCGAACGGCTGCCCCGGGGTCGTGGAGGCGCTCGCCCCGTACGTCGACGGCTTCGAGGTCGCGTCCGTCGCCGAGCTGGAACTCGCCCTGTACGTCGGCCCGTGCAGCGGCTATCCGGCCTCCTCCCCGTCGCAGGTGGTGGCCGCGGGCCCGGCCAAGTCGGTCTCCGTGCTGACCTCCCTGGTCCGGGCGGGCGTCGAGGCGATCAACGCGGAGAGCGTGCTCGAACTCCACCGGATCAGCCGGATCGCCGTCGCCGAGGGCGTCACCGCGCGGGTGGCGCTCCGCGTCAACCCGGCCAGGACACCGCTCCACCCCCACCTACCGGATCACCCCACCGCCCCCTCCGGCCGCCCCTCCGGCCTCCCCTCCCAATTCGGCATCGCCGAGCCCGACGTGCCCGAAGTGCTCCGCACCGCCCGTGCGTTGCCCGGGATCGACCTGGTCGGCTTCCATGTCCACACCGCCTCCGGCAACCTCGACGCCGCCGCCCACGCCGCGTATCTCCGCTGGTGCGTGGAGTGGAGCGTGGCGACGGCCCAGACGTCCGGGATCGAGCTGCGCCATGTCGACATCGGCGGCGGCATCGGCGTGCCCTCCGACGGCGAACCCCCCTTCGACGTCGCCCGGTTCGGCGAACTGATCCGGGACGTGGAGCCCCCGGCCGGGGTGAAGGTGATCCTGGAGCCGGGGCGGTTCCTGGTCGCGGAGTGCGGCTGGTACGCGGCGGAGGTCACCGACATCAAGACGTCGTACGGGGTGACGTACGCGGTGCTGAGCGGCGGCATCCACCACTTCCAGCTCCCGGCGGCGCCGGCCGCTCCGACGCCTCCGGCGGCCCGGAACGGCCGGCCGGACCGGCCCGGCCGGCGCGCCCCCGGGTACGACGTGGCGGTCCTCCCCGTGGAACGCTGGGAGGAACCGTGCCCGCGCCCCGTGGCCGAGAACACGCGCGTCACCGTCGTCGGCGAGCTGAGCACCCCCGGGGAGACCCCGGCACGTGATGTCCTGATGGACCGGGTACGCGCCGGGGACCTGATCGTCTTCCCCCACGCGGGCTCGTACGGCTGGGAGTTCGCCCCCCAGGCGTTCCTGGGACACCCGGTCGCGGAGCGCCACCTGATCTGACCGGGCCCCGAGCCCGCCGCAACCAGGCGGGCCACACCCCCCGGAACCCACCGCACCCGTATCCCCTCACCCGCCACCGCCACACCCCTAGCCCCGCTCCCCCCCTCGCCCACCAGCCCCCTCCACATCTCCCTAGCACCTCCGGAGCCGTGTCATGACCGTGCCCCCCATCACCCGGCCCGTCCCCGCCGCCTCAGCGGTCGCGGACTCCATCCTGCGGCGCCAGCGCGCCCGGGAGTCCTCGGCACGTACGTACGCCCGTTCGTTCCCGATCGTCCCGGCCCGCGCCGCCGGGATGACCGTCGAGGGCGCGGACGGCCGCCGTTACCTCGACTGCCTCTCCGGCGCGGGTACGCTCGCGCTCGGCCACAACCACCCCGTGGTGGTGGAGGCCGTCCGGCGCACCCTGGAGAGCGGGGCGCCGCTGCACGTACTCGACCTGGCGACCCCGGAGAAGGACGACTTCACCGACGCGCTCTTCGCCAGCCTGCCGGACGGTCTCGCGGACCGCGCCCGGGTCCACTTCTGCGGGCCGGCCGGTACGGACGCGGTCGAGGCGGCGCTCAAGCTCACCCAGACGGCGACGGGGCGGCGCGGGGTGCTCGCGTTCACCGGGGGGTACCACGGGATGACGGCGGGCGCGCTCGCCGTGACCGGGAGCGTCGCCGTCAAGGAGCGGGTCGCGGGCGGCGGGGCGGAGGTGACGCGGCTGCCGTATCCGTACGCGTACCGCTGCCCGTTCGGGGTGGGCGGGGAGCGCGGGGCGGCGCTCGCCGCCACGTACGCCGAGCGGCTGCTGGACGATCCGGCGGGCGGGGTGGTGCCGCCCGCCGCGATGATCGTGGAGCCGGTGCAGGGCGAGGGCGGGGCGGTGCCCGCGCCGGATTCCTGGCTGCGGGAGATGCGCAGGATCACCCGGGAGCGCGGGATCCCGCTGATCGTGGACGAGGTGCAGACGGGGGTGGGCCGTACGGGCACCTTCTGGGCGGCCGAGCAGAGCGGTATCACCCCCGATGTGATGGTGATGTCGAAGGCGATCGGCGGCGGGCTGCCGATGGCGGTGATCGTCTACGACGAGGGGTACGACGACTGGCTGCCCGGCGCGCACACGGGCACCTTCCGGGGCAACACCCTCGCGATGGCGGCGGGCGCGGCGACGCTGCGGTATGTGGCAGCGGAGGGGCTGAGCGAGCGGGCGGCGACGGTGGGCGCGCGGATGACGGCCCGGCTGGACGGGCTGCGCGCGGAGCTCCCCGCGATCGGCGACGTACGCGGCCGGGGCCTGATGCTCGGCGTGGAACTGGTCGACCCGACCACCCCGCCGGACCCCTGCGGCGCCCACCCCGCCGATCCGGATCTGGCCGTACGGGTACGGGCGGCCTGCCTGGACCGGGGCCTGATCGTGGAACTGGGCGGCCGCCACGACGCGACGGTACGCCTGCTGCCCCCACTGATCATCACCGACGAACAGGCGGAGGCGGTGGTGGACCGCCTGGCGGACGCGATCACAGAGGCGGCGAAGGAGACGGGGGGCGGCGGGTCTGTGGGGGGCGTGGGGACTGCGGGAGGCGGCGGGTCTGTGGGGGGCGTGGGGACTTCGGGAGGCGTGAGGTCCACGGGGTCCGCGGGATTCACAGGGTCCGTGGGGGGTGGGCGGGGCGCGGGGGCCGCGCGGGACGCGGGAGGTTCAGGGGCTTCGGGGGGCGCGGGAGGTCCGGGGGCCTCGGGGGGCGCGGGAGGCGTGAAGGGCCCGCAGGCTTCGGGGAGTTCGACGGGCCCGCAGGACGCGGACCAGGGGCGGCAGGCATGACGACGACGGGACCTCGGGGGGAGAACCGAGCCGGGGCCGGGCCCGGGGCCGAGTCGGAACGGGGCGCTGGGGCCGGGGTTGAGTTCGGGGCCAGAGCCGGGGCCGAGGCCGGAACCGAGGCCGGACAGGGCACCGTTGCCGGACGGGACACCGGGGCCGGACGGGACACCGGGGCCGGACGGAGCACCGGGGCCGGACGGAGCACCGGGGCCGGACGGAACGCTGTGGCCGGTCAGGGCACCGGGGCCGAACAGGGCGGCGTGGCGAGGGAAGACGCCGAGGGCGCCGAGCGTGCCGAGGGCGCCCGGAGCGGCTGGGGCGCCGTCGCCGACCGGGGCACCCGGGGTACCGATGGCCACCGTGACGAAGAGTTGACCGTGGGCTTCCGGGGCGCCCGGGGCGAGCAAGGCGAGGAGCTGACCATGGCCACGCGAAGGGCCCAGGGCGACCGCGCCGCAGAACTGGTCGTGGACGTCCGGGGCGAACCGGCCGAAGAGCTGACAGTGGACGCCCGAAGCACCCGAGGCGGCCACGCCGCAGCAGTGGCCCCCGACGCCCGGGGCCACCGGGGCCACCGGGGCGAGGAGCTGACCGTGGACGCCAGGGGCGAACCGGGCGACGAGGCGACCATGGCCACGCGAAGCGCCCAAGACGGTCACGCCGAAGAACTGGCCCCGGGCGCCCGGGGTCACCGGGGCGAGCGGCGTGCCGCCGGTGACGAGCGTGCTTCCGCGCCGCTCTCCGGGGGCGCCGGCGGGCCCCTGGCGCTGGAGCCGCTGGTGGCGGTCGTGCTCGGGGCGCTCACCGAGGGGGCCAAGCGGCGGGACGGGCCCGTCGCGCCGGGGCGCCCCGAGGCCGTCGCCGCCTCCGTGGCGGCCGCGCTCGCCGGGGCCGGGGCGCGCACCGGGGACCCCGGAGCGCTCGCCCGGCTCACCGAACTCCTCGCCCACGGCAGCGCCGACCCCGCCGACCCCGCCTGCGCCGCGCACCTGCACTGCCCGCCGCTCGCCGTCGCCGTCGCCGCCGACCTCGCGGTCTCCGCGCTCAACCCGTCCCAGGACTCCTGGGACCAGGCCCCCGCAGCGACCTCCCTGGAGACCCTGCTGCTCCAGGAGATGGCCCGGCTGGTCGGTTACGACGACACCCGCGCCGCCGGGGTGCTCACCTCGGGCGGTACGGAGTCGAACCTGATGGGCCTGATGCTCGCCAGGGACCACATCCTCGGCGCCGCAACAGGGCGCCAGATCGAACTCACCGGCGTTCCACCGACCGTGGCCCCCGGGACCCCGCCGGGGGAGGTTCCCCAGCCCGCCCCGGGAAGCCTCCCCGCGCCCCGCGCAGACAGCCGCCCCGGAGCGCCCCGCGCAGGGCGTGCCGGGCGGCCCCGTATCCTCGCCTCCGCCTCCGCGCACTTCTCCGTGCAGCGGGCCGCCGCGCTCCTCGGGCTCGGGGAGGACGCCGTGCTCCCCGTCCCCGTCGACCACGACCTGCGCATGGTGCCGGAGGCCCTCGCCGCCGCGCTCGACGGGTGCGCCGCGCGCGGCGAGACCCCGGTCGCCGTCGTGGCCACCGCAGGCACCACCGACACCGGCGCCATCGACCCGCTCCGCGCCTGCGCCGAACTCGCCGCAGCGCACGGCGCCTGGCTCCATGTCGACGCGGCGTACGGCGGCGGCGCCCTCCTCTCCGACCGGCTCGCCCCGCTCCTCGACGGCCTCGCGCTCGCCGACTCCGTCTCCCTGGACTGGCACAAGCTCGGCTGGCAGCCGGCCGCCGCCGGGGTCTTCCTGGTGCGGGAGGCCGAGACATACGCCTCCCTCGCCCGCCGCGCCGTCTACCTCAACCCGGCGGACGACGAGGAGGCCGGCTACCCGAGCCTGCTCGGCCTCTCGCTCCGTACCACCCGCCGCGCCGACGCCTTCAAGATCGCGGTCACCCTGCGCACCCTCGGCCGGGACGGGCTCGGCCGCCTCGTCGACGCCTGCCGGGACCTGGCGGTCGCGGGCGCACGCGGCGTACGGGCCCACCCGCGCCTGGAACTCCACTCCGAACCGGTCCTGACGGCCTTCCTCTTCCGGTACGTACCGGACGGGGAAGCCCCCGGCGGTACGGACGACAGAAGCGACGCCGGGAACGACACCAACACCGACAACGGCAATGACAACGCCAACACAGCCGCAACCGCAGCCACAGCCGCAGCCCGCAGCGACCTGATCAACGCCGCCCTCCGCCGCAGACTCCTCCGCGAGGGCCGCGCCGTCGTCGGCCGTACGGAACTGCCGGGCACCGGCCCCGGCCGCGTACGCCTCAAACTCACCCTCCTCAACCCGCACGCCACGCCCGACGACGTCGACCGCCTGCTCACGGCCGTCGTAACCGCCGGACAAGCCGAAGAAGCCGACCAGGCCGACCGGGCCGACCAGCCCGACAGGAACACGGACAGCCCCGACAGGACGACGACCCACCTCACCCCCCTTGTGGAGGACCAGCGGTGACGACGACGCAGCAACAAGACGCCCCCATCCCCGCCCCCGTCCACGACGTCGTCCACGACCTCGTCGGCGTCGGGATAGGCCCCTTCAACCTCGCCCTCGCCGCCCTCCTGGACGGCGTCCCCGAAGCCGACCGCCCCCGCGCCCTCTTCCTCGACGCCAAGCCCGCCTTCTCCTGGCACCCGGGGCTCCTGCTGGAGGGAACGGTTCTCCAAGTCCCCTTCCTCGCCGACCTGGTGACCATGGCGGACCCGACCAGCCGCTGGTCGTACCTCAACTACCTGCGGGAACACGACCGGATGTTCCCCTTCTTCTTCTCCGAGCGCTTCCACATACCCCGCCGCGAATACGACCACTACTGCCGCTGGGTCACCGAGAACCTCCCCTCCTGCCGCTTCGACGCCCGCGTCACGGAACTCGCCTGGGACGAGAGCGCCGATACGTTCCTGCTCACCTGCCGCTCCTCCGACGGCACCGTCTCCTCCGTACGCGCCCGCCAGGTCGTCCTGGGCGTCGGTACGGCCCCGGTCGTCCCCGAGCCCCTCCGCCCCTACACCGGCACCCCCTCCGACACGGCCCCCCGCGTCCTGCACAGCGCCGACTACCGCGCCCACCGGGACCGCCTCGCCGCCCTCGACGACGTCACCGTGATCGGAGCGGGCCAGTCCGGTGCCGAGGTGGTCCTCGATCTCCTCCGCCGCCAGAACGGCGACGGCGCCGGCGGCCCGTACGTCCGCTGGCTCGCGCGGACGCCCGCCTTCGCGCCCATGGAGTACTCCAAGCTCGGCCTGGAGCACTTCACCCCCGACTACATCCGCTACTTCCGCGCCCTCCCCGAGGCGCGCCGCGAACGCCTCGTACGCGAACAGTGGCAGCTCTACAAGGGCGTCAGCGCGGAGACGCTCGGCGAGATCCACGACGAACTGTACGAACGGACCATCGGCGGCACGGAGCCCCGCGCCGCCCTCCACCCGGGCGTCGCGGTGGAGGCGGTGGAACGAAGCAGCCCGGACCCGGCGTACGTGCTGACCTGCCGGCACACCGAGCAGGACACCCGGTTCACCGTACGGACCTCCGCCATCGTCTCCGCCACCGGATACGCCGCCGCGCGCCCCGACTTCCTCGACGGCCTCGCCAAACTGGTGGAGTGGGACGAGCACGGCCGCTACCGGATCGACGGCGCCTACCGCGTCGCCCTCGACCGGCGGGTCACCGGCACCCTCTACGTCCAGAACGCCGAACTGCACACGCACGGCGTCGGCGCCCCCGATCTGACCCTGGGTGCCTGGCGCGCGGCGACCATCCTCAACGCGGTGGCGGGCCGGACCGTCCTCAAGGTCCCCGACCGCGCGGCCTGGACCACCTTCGGCGCCCCGGCACCGGAAGGGGGCACCGGATGAACCCCGCCCTGCGCGAGGCGTGGGCGCTCGCCGGGCGGCGGCTGCTGGTCAAGGCGGTGGAGGAGTTCGCGTACGAGGGGCTGTTCGCCCCGTACGAGGTGGACGACGCACCCACCCCGCACGAACCGCCCCCTCCGCACGACGCACCCACCCCGCACGAACCGCCCGCCCCCGGCTCCCCCCGGCCCCGCCCCTACCGGCTCGACTTCGGCGACGGCAGCGGCAACCGTGTCCACTGGACCTTCCGCGCCACCCGTGGCCCCTTCGCCACCTGGCACATCGCCCCCGACACCCTCACCCGCCACCCAGAAACCCCCGCACCCCCCGAATCCCCCGAGACCGCCTCCGAAACCCCCGAGACCGCCCCCGAGACCCCCGAGACCGCCTCCGAGACCTCCGAGACCGCCCCCACTCCCCTCGCCCCCACTCCCCTCGCCCCCGCACCCCCCACCCCCGAACAACTCCTCCTCGACGCCCGCGCCACCCTCCGCTGGGACGGCCCCACCACCGCCGAGGCGCTGCGGGAGCTGACCGCCACCCGGCGCGCCGACGCCGAGGCGATCCTCCGCGCCCTGCCCGCCGCCCACCTCGCCGACCTGGGCCACCTCGAACTGGAGGCGCACCAGGGCGGGCACCCCACCCTGCTGCTCGACAAGGGGCGTACCGGCTTCGCCGCCTCCGACGCCGCCGCCTACGCCCCGGAGCCCGCCCGCGCCGTACGGCTGACCTGGGCGGCGGTCCACCGCGACCTCGCCCGGTACACGGCGCTCCCCGGGCTCGACGCCGAACGGCTGCTCGCGGCGGAGCTGGATCCGCGCACGCGCGAGCGGTTCGCCGCCACCCTCGACCAGGCGTGCGCGGAAAGCAGCCTGGAGGCAAGGGAGTTCGTCTGGCTGCCGGTCCACCCGTACCAGTGGGACGAGGCCGTCGGGACGCACTTCACGCCGTATCTAATGGACGGCCGGCTCGTGCAGCTCGGCCAGAGCGCCGACCGCTACCGGCCGCTCCGCTCCGTCCGTACCCTCGCCAACCTCGACCGCCCGCACCGCCACGCCGTCAAGGTGCCGCTGCTCATCCGCGACGGGCGGGTCTGGCGCGGGCTTCCGGCACGCCCGACCGGCGCGGCGCCGGAGGTGAGCCGGTGGCTGCGGGAGGTGCGGGACGCCGACCCGTACCTCCGCGACGAGCTCCGCTTCCACCCGCTGGCCGAGGTCGCGGCCGTCACCGTCCGCCATCCGCTGTACGAGGCGGTGGGCGACGCGGTGGGCGATGTGGCGGACGACGCGGTGGGCGACGCGATGGGGAACGCGGTGGGGAACGCGGTGGGCGACGCGCCCTTCCCCTACGACCAACTCCTGGGCGCCGTCTGGCGCGAGCCGGTCTCGGCCGTGCTGCGCGAGCGCGAACGGGCCCGTACGGTGGCGTCGCTGCTGGCGGAGGGGGCGGACGGGCGGACGCTCGCCGAGGAACTGGTGGGGCGCTCGGGCCTGTCGGGGCGGGAGTGGCTGAAGGCCTTCTTCGCGGCGCTGCTGCCGGGGCTGCTGCACCACCTGTACCGGTACGGGGTCGCCTTCCGCCCGCACGGCGGGAACACGGTGGTCCTCTTCGACGGCCACGACATCCCGGCCGGGATCGCGGTCAAGGACTTCGCGGAGGGCGTGACGGTCGCGGACGACGTGACCGGTACACCGGACAGGGCGACCGACACTCCCGCTCCACCCACGACGGTGGACCCGCCCGCTCCACCCGGGACGGTGGACGCGCCCCCCGCCTCCGTGCCGCGCCGGCCGCCCCACGAGCTGGCGCACTCTCTCCTCAGCACCGTCTTCGCGGGGCACTTCCGCTTCTTCGGCCCGCTGGCCGCCGAGCGGCTCGGTGTTCCGGAGGGGGAGTTCTGGGCGCTGGTACGGGCGGAGGTCGACCGGTACCACGCCCGCTTCCCGGAACTGGCGGGCCGGTTCGCCGCGTACGGGCTGCTCGCGCCGGAGTTCGCCCGCGCCACCCGGAACCGCGAACGGCTCGGGGGCGCCGCCTTCCACGGCACGGTCACCAACCCGCTGGCGGTGCCACCACCCCCTCGGACCGTACCGCCACCACCTCAGGAGGACGTGGAGGCGTAACTCTTCTCGATGCTCTTCTCGATGGCGTCCAGGATCTGCCCGGCCCCGGTGTAGCCGATGCCGAGCATCCACAGGTTGTCGTCGACCTTGAAGGCCCGCTTCTCCTTCACGGCGGTCAGGTTCTTCCAGAGGGGCCCGCCGACGGTCTCGGTCTCCTTGGCCTTCTTGGGGTCCCCGTACGTCGAGTAGAAGATGACGTCCGCGTCGGCCTGGTCGATCTGCTCCGGGCTGACGTCGAGGGAGAAGCCGTCCTTGTCCTGGTTGGCGGGGCGGCCCACCTTGAGGTCCTGGTAGAGGGAGCCGACGAAGGTGTCGTCGAGGTAGAGCCGGGTGTCCGCGCCCTCGACGAACCGTACGAAGCCGAACGTCCGCTTCCGCGCGCTCTCCTCCCCGCCGAGCGCCTCCGTGGTCCGCTTGAGGTGGGCCTCGTACGCCGAGACGGCCTCCTCGGCCTCCGCCTTCCTGCCGAGCGCGTCGGCGTGGAGCTGGAAGTTCTGCCGCCAGGTCGGTCCTGTCGTGTCGGAGAAGACGGTGGGGGCGATCGCGGAGAGCGCCTGGTAGTTCTTCTCGTCGCGGACCTTGCTGCTGAGGATCAGATCCGGCTTGAGCGCGTTGATCGCCTCAAGGTTGGGCTGGGCGATGAGACCCACCGGCTTGATGCCCTTCAGCCGGTCGGCGGGGAGGTAGGCCGAGAACGGCGCCTTGTCGGCGACGGTGGTGGCACCGACCGGGGTGACCCCGAGGGTGACGGCGGAGTCGAGCGCGTCGGTGTCCAGGACGACGACGCGGGTGGGCGCGTCCTTGACCTGGACATCACCCATGACGGTCTTCACGGTATGCGTACCGGCGGCACCAGAACCCGAGCCACTGCTCCCGCCCGCACTCTTGCCCTCCGGTTCCGCCCCGTCGCCGCCGCCACTGCCGCAGGAGGTGACCGTAAAGGCGAACGCGAGGGTGGCAGCGGCCACGGCGATACGGCGGGGGAGCAACGTTCTGGACACGGGCGGGCCTCCTCGACGGCGGCCCGAAGCCTTCCCCGGACCAAGTAAGGCAAACCTAACCATTGCCGACCCGCCCAACAAGTCAGCCCGGCATGGGCCGTTCGCCCGGACAGGGGTGGGGCCACTGAGAGTGGGGACCGCAGGCGATGAGGTTGAGGGAGAGAAAGCGCCCACCGGTGGTCCACCAGCCGCCGGTGAGGTCGGCGGGGGCGGCGAGGTGGCGGGTGAGGTCGGCGGGGGTGGGGAGGGGCGCGTAACTCCCGCTGAGGATGTCGGCGTGCCGCCGGAACTGCTCGCTGTACCAGGCGGCGGCATCGTGGGGCCGGCGGAAGGTGTGACGGACGAGAGCGGGGCTTTTGAGGAGCCAGTGGTGAGGTTCGAGGGGCATAAGCGGGGTGGTGGGGAATTCGGGGTGGCCGGGCCGTCGGTGAGGGTCACCAGGACTGACGAGGAGGGTGCCGTGGCCGTGCCAGAGGTAGGCGTGGTGGTGCGGGGGCATCGCGTTCCTTGAGCCGTGCGGCCCCGCCCCGGGGCAGGGGCGGGGCCGGGTGGGTGGCCGGTTGTACGGGGTCCGGGGTGCGGGGTGCGGGCTACTGGCGCCCGCAGCCGTCCCCGTCACCGCAGCCCCCGGAGGGGTTGGAGTCCCCCTGATCACCGCCGCTGCCGCTACTGCCGGTGTCGTCCTCTCCCCCGAGGTTGACCGGGGTGCAGGGCTGTCGCATGGTTGGCCTCCTGTGCCGTTGGTGCAGATACGGGGCCGCCCGGTTGGCCGGCCCCGGGCCCGTTCCGGCCGGTTGTTCCTTCGCCGGGAGTACCGGCCGGAGCGGGGGTGCGTGGGCGCGCGGGGGCGCGCGTTCTCAGTTGCCGAGGTGGTCGCTGACGAAAGTCAGGACGAGCACCGCCAGAGCGATCGCGGCGAGGGCGAGGCCCAGCGGGAGGGGCCGGCCTGCGGGTCCGGTGTGGCATCAGGCGGTAAACAGGGCGGTGGCGCCCCGGAGGACGCGTCCTGCGCGGTTGATGCGGTGAAGGTACGCGCCGATGGCGTCCCGGGCGACGCCGGGCGGAACGGCCCCGGGCCCGAGGATCACGCATACCGGGCCGCCCCGCGCGCGAGGGGCCCGCCCCTGCGGTCCGGGCGGCGGCAACCGCAGCGGGGCGCGTGGGCCGGAGCCGCCGTACCCCCGCCAGGCGGGGACCAGGCACCCGGCCATGAACCCGGGTCCCGAAAAAGAGAGTTGGCCACCCGGGGGCCCACTCACCGGGCGACCTGCGCCCACACGGCCTTCCCGAACGGCCGCTCCGCCACACCCCACCGCGCGGCCAGCGCCGCCACGATGAACAAACCCCTCCCCCGGCCCCGTTCATCGGAGGCCCCCCGGAAACACGGCCGCCGCCGCATCGGATCCCGTACCTCCACCCGTACATACGAGTCCGCCACCGCCAGCACCAGCAGCACCGAGTCCCCCGGCTCCGTCCCGTACCGCACCGAGTTCGTCACCAGCTCCGACACGATCAGCCGCACGTTCTCGACGTACTCCTCCGCCGCCCCGGGCACGTGGTACGCGACGAACTCCCGCGCGAAGTCACGAGCCGCCCGAACCGACTCCGGGCAACTGACCAGCAAGAGCTGCGGCGGAGGCGCCGGGGGGCGCGTTCCTCCGTCCTCGTGCTGCTGCGGAAGCACGGCCACCGCCCTCGCAGTGTCGGGATCGGCGGGTACAAGCTGTTCATCTGGTGAATCAGGCATGTTGACGGTCCCATCAGATCGGGTACGAAAGAATCCGGCGGCAATCGGTTGTCAGCTCAGGGGGACAAACCGAGCACTCACGTTTCCCGCGAAGGAACTGGCGACCGAAAGATCGAATATGCGATCCGTTACTCTGGGCGACTATGCTCAGAAGGAGTCGTCAGGCCATTCGCTTCGAATTGAACCTACGACTGCCCGCACGGCGGAAAAACTGACACCGAGTACGGGTTATCCAGGTCGGTGGCATCGAGGAGCAGGACATGACTCCCTCACGACAGTCCACGGGAAGCCGGAGGCTGACCACTGCGCAAGGTTCCCGATCGCGGGCTCACGAAGGCGTGGTCACAGGTCACCTGTTCAAGGTCATCCGGGAGCGCATGCCCTGCACTCAGAGTCATTTGGCTGAGAGATTGGGAATCGACACGACGACCGTGCAGGGTTGGGAATCGGGCCGCCGTCCTCTCACCGCGGTGCCGACTTCCCAGTTTCTGACCCTACAGAGGCACTTACTCAGGGGCGGCGCTCATCCCGAACTGCTCTCGCTGTTCGGCGCCGCGATGGACGCAGACGCCGTCATCGCTCACGCTCTACGCCAAGGACGAGTGCACGAAGACCTCCAGACTCACCCGCTGGCGGGCTGGGTGTTCCCCCGGGCGACTGCGCACATGGTCGCTTGGGCGCTGACGGGAACACCTCCAGCCGCGTTGCCGCAACCGACTGAGCCGTTGCCTCGTCGGCGTGGCCCATCCCCAGACTCTCCGATGCTGGCGAAACCAGAGCGGAAACTCTTCTTCGAGCACATGCGACGAGTCGCCGAGATTTCCGATCACGCCGGGGGTGCCGGAATCCTTCTGCGACGGCAGGCTTCGTATCTATGCAGCTATGACAGGTCAGATGACACCCGTGCCTGGCTCGCCCACATGCAGAGGCGCAAGCCGCCGAGGCTCAACCATGCCAGTTGGACACCGGAATGGGCAGATGCAAGGTCCTTCGCAACATCGCTGACGAGGCATGGCGAGGACGACGTTTTACATGCCTTTATCGAACGCGGCATGAGCAGTGACGCCGGAGAGATCGCCAATCTCAACTACTGGGCCCACTGGCTAGGACTGGACCGCCTGCCGCGTCCCGACGATACGTTTATGGCGGCCCGGTCACGGCCCCTCTGGGACGCTGGCGCTCTGCTGCGCAGCCTCGCTGATCGGCTGGATCCAAGATTGGGCTGCGTAGACCTGAACATTCATTCGGTTTGGTCACTCATCGGTTCACACCCTGGGCTGTTAACCGCTGACCCCCCACTGGTGAGCGATCTGAAAGACCGTGTCGCTGTCCTGTTCGACTGTGGCACCGTGTCACAACAGGCTCGGCGTGAACTCGATGCCGTGTACTACGGTCTGAGGCTGAACAACTCGTGATCCACCGGAGAGGACTGGCCGCATGAGCGACGACCGGTACGCCAAGGGCTCCGTGAGCTACCTGATGGAGATGGGTGCGCTGAAGCGCTCCAGGCGCTCGGGGTGGTGGATCGTGGGGGTGAAGGATCCGGAGACGATCGCCGAACACAGTTTCCGTACGGCGGTCATCGGTTCCGTCCTGGCCATGATGGAGGGCGCGGACCCCGCGCGGGTCGCCCTGCTGTGCACCTTCCACGACACTCAGGAGACCCGGGTCGGCGACATCCCCTGGATCGGCCGCCGCTACCTCGACGCCCAGAAGAACGAGGCGGTCACCGCCGACCAGGTCGCCGACGCGCACCCGGCCGTGGCTGCGGGCATCCAGGCCGTCGTCGACGACTACGAGAACGGCGACTCCCTGGAAGTCATCGTCGCCCACGACGCGGACAAGCTGGAATGCATGATCCAGGGGCTCGAATACCTCGAACAGGGCTACCGCAACGCCCAGGAATGGGTCGACAGCACCCGCGCGAAGCTCAAGACACCCTCGGCCATCGAACTCGCCGACGCGGCAGAGAACATGACCTCCACCGACTGGCAACGCACCTACCTCCGGTAGGGGTAGCCATCGCCCTGCGGAGAAGCCCCCGGCGCCCCCCTCTCCGCCTCTCCCTCTTCCCCCCTCTCCACCTCTTCCTCCCTCTCACACCGCCACGGAAACGGCAGGGGTACGGTCCGTCGCCAGCTTGACGGCAAGGGCGCCCAGGACCGTCCCCATCACGTACCTCTGCACGCGCAGCCAGACCGGGCGCCGGGCCAGGAAGACGGCGATCGACCCGGCGGCCACCACGATGAGGAGGTTCACGGCCAGGCTCACCGCGATCTGGACGCCGCCCAGGGCGAACCCCTGGAGCAGGACGTGCCCCGCCCCGGGGTCGACGAACTGCGGGATGAGGGAGACGTACATGATGGCGATCTTCGGGTTGAGCAGATTGGTGAGCAGACCCATCGTGAAGAGCCGCCGGGGCGGGTCGGGCACGAGTTCCCGTACCGCGAAGACGGAGACCCCGCCGGGCTTCAGCGCCTGCCACGCGAGCCAGGCCAGATAGCCGGCGCCCGCGAGCTTCACGGCGGTGTACAGCGCGGGCACGGCGAGGAGGACCAGCGAGAGCCCCAGGTTGGCGGCGCCCAGATAGACGACGAAGCCGGCGGCGACCCCGGCCAGCGAGACCGCCCCGGCGCGCCGGCCCTGGGTGATGCTCCGCGAGACCAGGTACATCATGTTCGGGCCGGGGGTGAGGACCATGCCGAGGGCTACGGCGGTGACGCCGAGAACCGCGTTCGCTCCGATCATGCGGTCAAGAATCCAAGAGGATTCAGTTAAGCACCAGCACGCAATTCTTCATGGATGAATTAAGCATTCATAAATCAAGGCGGGAGAGGGGAGGGGTGGCTAGATCACCGGGGGGCGCCCCAGCGCCGTCATCCTCCGCACCGTCCGCCACCGGATCGGCCGGCGCGGCCCGCACTCCCCCCGCACGCCCTCCGCGAAGCCGCCGAACCAGGCGCGCAGCCCGGAGAGCGAGCGCGTGCGGGCCACCGTGAGCAGGATCCAGGTGCCCAGGTAGAAGGGGACGAGCAGGGCGGGGAGATGGCGGCGGGCCAGCCAGACGCGGTTGCGGGCGGTCATCCGGTAGTACTCGGCGTGCCGGGCCGGGGAGGTGCGCGGGTGCTGGAGGACCAGCTCCGGCTCGTACCGGATCGACCACCCCGCGTCCAGCGCGCGCCAGGCGAGGTCGGTCTCCTCGTGGGTGAAGAAGAACGCGTCGGGCCAGCCGCCGGTCTCCGCCAGCATCTCCATGGAGAGCGCGTGGCCGCCGCCGAGGAAGGTGGTCACCTCGCCGCCCCGCATCGGGTCCTTGGCGCGGAGCCGGGGGACATGGCGGCGCTGGGTGACGCCGGTCTCGTCGGCGATCCGGAAGCTGACGATGCCGAGCCGGGGCCGCGCCTCGTAGAGGTCGGCGATACGGGTGAAGACGTCCGCCTCGATGAGCAGCCCGTCGTCGTCCAGGTCGACGAGGACGTCCACGTCACCCGCCTCGCGCAGCTTCTCCATCGCGACATTGCGCCCGCCGGAGACGCCCAGGTTCTCCGGCACCTCGACGCCGATGACACCCTCGGGCAGCTCGGGCAGCGGGGCGCCGTTGCCGACCACGACGATCCGGGTGGCGGGCTCCTGCTGCTTGGCCACGGAGTCCAGCAGGGCACGGAGCTCGACGGGCCGGGTGCCCATGGTCAGCACGGCCACACCCACACGCGGTCGGGACACGTCCAGATCACTCCCAGCACTCGTTGCTCGTCGCTCTTGCTCGTCGCTCGTCGGCTCAGCCCTGCGCCGCTCTGCCGCTGCGGGCGGCAGAAACGGAAGGAATTCCACGATGCTAACCGGCACACTCCATCCTCCCGACACCCGAAGATGTCGTGGCGGTCGCCGACGGTTCACTTTCGCCTGCCGCCATGGCCTGATCAGGCCCCCTGCGCCCCCCTACGGCCCCCCTGCGGCCCCCCGCCGCGCCTCCGCCGCCCCCGGTGAACATCACTCCGCGAACATCCCCGAGAGGAACGCCGCACTGTGCTCCGTGACACATTCGACGAGGACGCCGAACTCTACGACCGGGCCCGCCCGCGCTATCCGGCCCCGCTGGTCGCGGAAGTGGCCGCCAGGGCGGGCCTCGGACCCGGCCGGCGAGTACTGGAAGTGGGTCCTGGCACCGGGCAGTTGACGGTGGCGCTGGCCCGGCTCGGCTGCCGGGTCACCGCCGTGGAACTCGGCGCCTCCCTCGCCGCCGTAACGGCACGGAACCTACGGCCGTTTCCGGACGCCGAGGTGGTGAACGCGCCGTTCGAGCACTGGCCGCTCCCCCCGGAGCCGTACGACCTGATGGCCGTGGCGACCGCCTTCCACTGGCTCGACCCGGCCGTACGCCTCCCCAAGGCCGCCGCCGCACTCCGCCCCGGCGGGATGCTGGCCGTGATCACCACGGACCATGTGGCCTCGGAGACCGACCCGGCCGCCGACTCCTTCTTCCACGACAGCCAGGAGCACTACCGGCGCTGGGACCCGGCAACCCCGCCCGGCCTGCTGCTGCGCCCCGCCGAGCGGGTCACGACGGACACCGCCGGCCTCTTCGGCCCGGGGGCGGCCGGTGCCGAGCACTTCGGGCCGGTGACCGTGGGGCGCTGGACGCGGGAGATCACGTACACCACCGACGAATACATCGACGTCCTGTCGACCTACTCCAACCACCGCGCCCTCCAACCCGCCGCGCGCCAGGGGCTGCTGGACGCCCTCCGGGACCTGATCGACACCCGGTACGGCGGCCGGGTCACCAAGACCTACCTGCACGAGTTGATCACCACCCGACTGATCACCGCGCACAGGCAGCCGCAGTAGCCCGCCCCCTTCCTCCCCCTCCCCCTCCCCCTCCCCTGGGCCCCAACAGCCCCATAAATTCACGGAACTCACCCACCGGGCACACTTCCCCGCCCACCGCCCCCGCTCCTGTGTCCCCGGCCACTCTCCTGTGGCACACTGCCCGCATGTCGCAGCTCGGGGGTGGGGCGTGAGCGAGCCGCGGTCTGCCCCGACCATCGGACAACTCGTACTCAGCAAACGGCTCCAGACCCTCCGCGAACGGGCCGGCCTCGGCCGCGCCCAGGCCGCCAGGATCCTCCGCGTGGCCCCGGCCACCATCCGGCGGATGGAGACGGCGGAGGTCGGGCTGAAGATCCCGTACGTGCAGATACTGCTCGCCTCGTACGGCCTCCCCGACGACGAGGCGACGGAGTTCCTGACCCTCGCCGAGGAGGCCAACCGGCCCGGGTGGTGGCAGCGGTTCCACGACATCCTGCCGGACTGGTTCGGCGGCCATGTCAGCCTCGAAGAGGCCGCCAGGACCATCCGCTGCTACGAACCGCACTTCATACCCGGGCTGCTCCAGACCGAGGAGTACGCCAGGGCCGTCCTCACCTTCGGCCAGATCGGACGGAGCGACCCGGAACGCGTCGACCGCCATGTCGCGCTCCGTATGGCGAGACAGGATCTCCTCACCCGACCCGGCGCGCCCGCCTTCTGGGCCATCGTGGACGAGACGGTGCTCCGGCGCCCCGTCGGATCGCCGGCGCTGATGCGGGCGCAGGTCGAGCGGCTGATCGAGACCGCCGAACTCCCCAATGTGACCATCCAGCTCGCCGAACTCTCCGCGGGCCACCACCCGGGCACGTACAGCCCGTTCGTCCTCTTCCGGTTCGCGATCCCGGAGATGCCGGACATGGTGTACATCGAGTACCTGACCGGCGCGCTCTATCTGGACGGGCCCCGCGAGGTCTCCCAGCACATGGAGACCATGGACCGCATGTCCGTCCACGCGGAGGGCGCCCGCAGGACCAAGCAGCTCCTCTCCGACTTCCGCAAGGAACTGTGACCGGACGGCCGTTCACAGATGCAGGTGGTGCGCCGTCCGCTGCGGCGGCACCTTGACCAGCCGACGCGGAACCGGCTTGCGATGTCGCCCGGTGCCACCGGCGTCCCCCCGGCCCATGGTGCGCGGCGTACGGGTGGGGAGCGGGCGGGCGAGCAACAGCGCGACGATGGCCGCCAGCGGCACGATCAGGACAGCGAGTGCGGCAACAGACATGGACATGAGCTCCACCTTCCGTTCAGTCAGTTCGGTCCGTTCGGTCCGTTCGTCAGTTCAGTCAGTTCAGTCGATTCGATCCATCGGTCCATCCGGTCCATCCGGTCCATCCGGTCCATCCGGCCCGTCCGGCCCGTTGATTCCGAACCCTCGCTACGTTCTGTTACCGGAAACCGGGCCCGCAAACGCGATCCGTGACGAAAAGTGCCGCGTCACCCGAAAGGGGCCCGCCCGGCGTGGTCGCCGAACGGGCCCCAGAGGGAAGACCGGTCAGGCCGGTCCGAGCGGTCGGATCACTCCGTGACCTCGATACGGCCGGTCCGCGCTGCCCCGTTGGCCTGCGCCGTGACCGCCTCCGCCGGCGCCGCGCCGGAGTCGCCGGAGTCGCCCGCCCGCGCCCCGGCCGCCGTCAGGGACTTGCCGGCCGCCAGCCCCTTCAGCAGGTCCGCGACATCGACCCCCGTGGTGGAGCTGAGGAGTTCGACGCCCTGGGCGACGTTGTCCGCGACCGTACGGGCGAGCTGGCCCGCGCCGTCCGTCGAGATGACCGTCATCTTGTCGACCGCGCTCAGCGGCTCGGACGCCTTCGAGACCACCGACGGCAGCACCTCGACCAGCATCTGGAGCACGGCCGCGTCGCCGTACCGCGCGAACGCGTCCGCCTTCTTGTGCATCGCCTCGGCCTCGGCAGCGCCCTTCGCGCCGATCGCCGCGGCCTCCGCCTCACCCTCGATCCGTACGGCGGCGGCGAGCGCGGCGCGGTGCGCCTTCTCGCCCTCACCGGTCAGACGCGAGCGCTCGGCGTCCGCCTCGGCCTGCTTGACCAGGGCGATACGGCGCGCCTCGGCCTCCTGCTCGGCCTGGTAACGCGCCGCGTCGGCGGGCTTACGGACCTTCGTGTCCAACTCGCGGTCGGTCAGCGCGGCCTGGCGCTCGGCGACCTTCTCCTGCTCGGTCAGCACGTCCTGCTCACGGGCGGCCTGGGCCAGCGGACCGGCCGCGGCGGCGCGCGCCAGCGCCTCGTCCGTCTCGGCCTTGATCTCGGCCTGCTTGAGCTGGAACGTCCGCTGCGCGATCGCGATCTCTTCCTCGGCCTTCAGCCGCGCCTGCTCGGCGGCGCGCCGCGAGACGGCCTCCGCGATGTCGGCCTCCTGCTTGGCGCGGGCGGCCTCCGGACGGCCGAGGTCTTCCAGGTAGGAGCCCTCGGTGGTGATGTCCTGGATCTGGAAGGCGTCCAGCACCAGGCCCTGCCCGGAGAGGCTCGCCTCCGCCTCCTCGGCGACCTGGCCGGCGAAGGCCGCGCGGTCCCGGATGATGTCCTCGACCGACATCCGGCCGACGATGGAGCGCAGGGCGCCGGAGAGGACCTCCTGCGTGAACCCGACGATGCCGCCCTGCTGCTGGAGGAAGCGCTGGGCGGCGGCGCGGATGGAGTCCTCCGTACCACCGACCTTGACGATGGCGACGCCTTCGAGGTTCGCCTTCACGCCGCGCAGCGTGACGGCGCCGCGCACGGCGACCGGGATGTGCCGGCTGGACAGGTCGAGGGTGAACTTCTGCTGGACGAACGGCACGACGAAGACGCCGCCGCCCACCACGACCTTCTGGCCGCTGTTGTCGATCGAGACCCGGCCGGTGTCCGGGTCGGTGGACTTCTTGCCGCGCCGCCCGGTGACGATGAAGGCCTCGCTGGGCCCGGCCACCTTGTAGCGGGTGATGACGACCAGTGCCAGCAGAACGACGAGGACGACGATCCCCAGCACGGCGGTGATGACTGGACTCATGAAGCTCTCTCCCTTGCCTCCCGAGGGACGGCAGATCGGTGCGGTCCGCGCGGCGGCGGTGCGGTGCGTGGCACGCGTTGTGCCGCGCCGCGTGCCACGCTATGTGCCGCGCAATGTACAACGTAAAGGTCACCGGAAGGCGACCGGTCCGGTACGGAGGGATGACGGACGCCGGCGCTCCACGTACCCGGCGTACGCCCGAGACACCCGGTGCACCCGGGCGTACGCCCCGATGCACCCGACGCACGCCCGACGCGTCCGGCGTACGCCCAACACCCGTCCGCCCGTCCGTCCGTCCGTCCGCCCGCCGGATTCAGCGCTGAACGGGCCGTACGTTCACGGCACTCGCCGAGAGCGTCGACTCCACCCAGATCTCCGTGCCGTACGCGACCGGCTCCACGCTCTTGGCGGAGAACTTCACCGGCTGCCCGCCGAGCCGCAGCAGCACCTCGCCGTAACCGCTCGCCGGAATGGCCGTGACGACCGTGCCCGACGACCCCACCAGGTCGTCGCCGCGCGGGGTGACCGCCGTCTGGTCGCGCATCAGCGCCTTGCTGAACTTCCACGTCAGCCAGCCGGCACCGACACCGGCCGCCGCCCCCACAGCGACGGCCGGGCCGGTGCCGAGTTGAGTGGTGCCGAGGACGAGGGCGCCGCCGAAGCCCAGCATCGAGATGAACCCGGCGATCACGGGCAGCGACAGCAGACCGTCGAACAGGCCGTCCAGTACGCCGACTCCGTCGAAGAGCCCTTCGAGCACCCCGTCGAAGATGAGCGACAGGACGAGCAGCACGATCCCCGCGATGCCGATACCGAGAAACAAGGTCATCGAACAACCTCCCCCACTGGCGCGATGTCCTCGGCCAGGACCCCATGGTCGCATGTTTGACCGGAACTGGACATTGCCGTTTTCCGGCAGTTTTAACGCGTCCTTAATGCCGGTGGCACTACGGAAGTTCCCCAGGAGGCTCAACAGGGGGCTCAAGGAGGCTCAAAAGGACTTGGCGGGCCAGTCCAGCAGCCTGGCCCCGATGACCGCGGTCTGCAAGGTGTAGCGGTGCACGGGATCGCCCGGATCCGCCCCGGTGAGCCGGTGGATACGCTCCAGCCGGTACGTCAGCGCCCGTACGCTCAGCGAGAGCCGCCGCGCCGCCTCCGCCGCCACACACCCCGCGTCGAAGTAGACGGACAACGTCTCCAGCAGCGGTTCCGCGCCACCGCGCGCCGCCTCCAGCGGGCCGAGCGCGCTCAGCACCAGGTCCGCCATGGCCTGCCGGTCACGGGTCAGCACCGGATAGACCAGCAGATCGGCGGCGCGCAGCACAGGGCCTTCCAGTTCGAGCCGTTCGGCGAGGTCGAGCACGCTCAGCGCCTCCTCGTACGACTGGACCACCCCGCCCACCCCCTGCTGCGGCCGGCCGATCGCGACCCGGCCGCCGTCCGTCGCCGCGAACGCCTGCTTGGCGAAGTACGTCAGCACCTCGCCCTGGTCCCCCGGCGCGATGCACACCAGACGCCCCGCCTTGGTCGTCAGCAGCACGCTCCGGTCCCCGAACCGCCCGATCAGCGCCTGCTCCACGGCGCGCGGGACGGCATCCTCCTCGTCGTACGGAACCCACCCCTCCGCGACCGCCACCGCATGCTCGAACGAGAGCCGCAGCCCGAACCGCTCGGCCCGCTCCGCCAGCCGCCCCAGGTCGCTCCGCCCGTACAGCAGGTCGTCGATGAACTCCCGCCGCGCCGCCGCCTCCTGCCGCACGGCGAGCCGCTGCGCCCGCTCGTACCCCTCGGCGAACGCGTCCACGGCCTGCTCCACGGCCGCCAGCACCCGCCCCACATCCCCGCCGTCCGCCCCACCGCCCGGCCAGTGCTCCCGCGCCGCCGCCAGATGCGCCCCCACCAGCGCCCGCAACGCGAACCCGGCCTCCGCCGCCTGCGCCCCCAGCTCCCGCCGAGCGAGCAACTCCTCCCTGCTCAGCCGCCGCCCGGTCGCGGCAACGGCCGGCAGAATCCGGGCGTACCCCTCCATGTACATGTCGGGCACCCCGTACCCGTAACCATCCCCGTCCCCGTCCCCGTGCCCTGTCACGCCCGCTCCCGGCCTGCTCGATAACGCCCCGACGCCCTGCTGAGGTGGACCGGAACGGCCCCCGCCTTTCTAGCAAGGATTCCTCAAGGGCCTGTCAAGGCAATCGTCCGAGGGCCGGGGCAGCACTGCGGTGCACACGCGTACAGCGCGAACACCGCACACACGTACTTCGGGGGGAAGACATGTCTGTGTTGGGTACCACCACCGCCGCCGTTCCGGCTCCGGATCCGGCTCCGGCTCCGGCTCCGGCGGAGAGCCGGCAGTGGCTGACGCTGGTCGAGCGCAAGAGGGTCCTCGCCCTCGCTCACACCGTCACCTACGCGAAGCGCCTGCTCGACATCCTGTCGCTGCTGGAGTCGGACTTCCGCCTCCAGGTCGTCTTCACGGCGCCGCCGCACCCCTTCGGCGGCGAGGTCGCGCACTTCCTCGGGCGGCTCGGCAGCCCGGTGGTGCCGTGGGACGAGGCCATCAGGACGACGTACGACCTCGCTCTCACGGCGGGGCCCCGGGGCGTGGAGCAGGTGCGCGCCCCGATGATCACACTCCCGCACGGGGCCAACTACCTGAAGCGGATGCCCGAGGGGCCCGGCGCCGGGGTGGCCGGGCTCCGGCGGCAGGACCTGGTCCCGGGCGGGGTGATGCCGGCCGCCGTCGTCGTGGCGCACCAGGACGACGTCCACGAACTGGCCCGGCACTGCCCGGAGGTGCTCCCCGTCACCCATGTCGTCGGCGACCCCGCCCACGACCGCATCGCGGCGAGCCTGCCGCAGCGGGCCGCCTACCGCCGCGCGCTCGGGATAGCCGAGGGGCAGACACTGGTCGCCGCCGTCTCCACATGGGGCCCGCTGTCGGCGTTCGGTACGTTCGAGACGCTGCTGCCCCGGCTCACCGGGGAACTGCCGCCCGCCCGCTACCGTACGGCCGTCCTCGTCCACCCCAACGTCTGGTCGGGGCACGGGCCATGGCAGGTCAAGGCGTGGCTGGCACGGTGTGTACGGCTCGGGATCGGCCTGGTGCCGCCGGACGCCGACTGGCGCAGCGTCCTGATCGCCTCCGACGCCGTCATCGGTGACTGCGGCTCGGCCACCGTGTACGCCACTCTCACGGGCGCCCCGGTGCTGCTGGCCTCCGCGCCGGAGGCCGAGATCAACCCGGCGTCCCCGGCCGCCGCGCTCGCCCTCACCGCCCCGGCGCTCTCCCCGGCCCACCCGCTGGCCGACCAGCTCGCCTACGCGGCGGCCGAGTACCGGCGGGAGGAACACGCGGCGATCTCCGCCCGCATCACCTCGGAACCGGGCCGCTTCAACCGGAACATGCGCCGCCTGATGTACCGCCTCCTGGGCCTCGGCCAGCCCGCGCACGAGCCGGTGACGGCCCCGCTGCCGGACCCGCGCCTGCCGGACACGTGGGGCGTGCGGCGCGGCATGGGATACGGGACGGGGTACGGGAGCGGATGCGGAGCAGGGTGCGGGGAGGTGCCGGCGTGAGGTACTTCGTGGTGGTCGACTGGGCGGAGCCGGGCGATACGGCCAATGCGGTCAGTACGGTCAGTGCGGACGGTACGGGTGGTACGGATATCCCCGGCACCCCGGGCGTCTCTGGCATCCCGGGTGTCACGGGGCTGGTGGCACGCATCGCCTCCGGCACCCCCGGCACCCCCGGTCCCCTCAGCTCTCCCGCCGCTTCCCTCGCTCCCGTCGCACCCGTCCCTCTCCTCCTTCCTGTTCCACCGGGCCTTGTGGTTCCCCGATCCCTCCCGCCGCTCGATGAGCATCTGGCGGTCGACGCCGGCACCTGCCGCGATCGGCGCTGGCTGGAGTCCGCCGACGTGCTCCAGACGGCCCGCCCGCGCCCGCCGGGTGCCGCCCTGCGGTGGCTCGCGGAGACCCGGGCCGCGCACCCCGGCGCCCGGCTGGTCGCGGCGTCGCTCTCCGGCGGCGGCTGGGCGGCGGCGACCGGCGGCGGCCGGAACCCTGAGCGAGGCGCCGTACTCCTGCCGTACCGGAAGCCGTACGGTACGGCGCCCGGGTGGTCCCTGATCCCGTCGCTCCTGCACGGCTGGCTGGTGGCGGGCCACTCGCTGTACGAATTGCACGGACAGTACGCACCGTACGAACCGCACCGCCTAAGGGAGTTCAGCGAGCAGGAGCCGAATCCTTTCCGCGTCGGCCGGGTTGGTGGTCTCGAATAGCGCGAGTGCCTCCGTGTACGAGGTGGTGGCGGCGCCCGCGTCGTGCTCCAGGGCGCTGTCGCCGAGCATTTCGAGCGTACGTGCCTGCCAGTGCACGGCCCCGGAGGCGTTGAACACGGCCAGCGCCTCCCGCATCTCGCCCACGCCCTCCGCGTACGCCCCGCAGGCGGCACGGGCGCGGCCCAGGAAGGCGAGGGCGCGGGCCGCGTCATGGGGATCGTTCACGGCGAGCAGCCCCGCGCGGGCCTCGCCGAAACGGGCCAGGGCGCCCTCGGGGTCGCCGTCCGCGAGGGCGACCTCCCCGAGGGTGATCCGGGCGAGCGCCGCCCCGCGCGGGTAGCCGCACCCCTCCCAGACCTCGATGGCCTGGCGCAGATACGGGGCCGCCTCGGCCCGGCGCCCCGCCTCGTAGTGGCAGCCGCCGAGGCCCAGCAGAGCCTGCCCCTCGTCCCGTACGTCGCCCGCCGCGCGCGCGGCCCGCAGGGAGTCCGCGTACCACTCGGCCGCCTCGTCCAGCCGCCCGGCGGCGCCGAGCCCGATCGCCCCCGAGTTGAGCATCTGCCGCTCGCCCGCCAGGTCACCGTCGCGCCGGGCGGCGTCCCGGCCGATCGCATGGGCCCCGATCCACAGGTCGTAGTGGCGCAACCGGAGAAAACAGGGCCAGAGCGCGTCGACGAGCTGCCAGGCGATCGCGTCCCAGCCGTGCTCCACGGAGGCCCGGATCGCGGCCATCAGGTTCATCCGCTGGGCGTCCAGCCAGCCGAGTGCCCCGACGTCGTCGGTGTACGGGAGCGGCAGTGGCGGCTCCGGGGGTACGGGGGTCCCCGGCGGCGGGCCGTACCCCCTGCGCAGGGTGAACTGGGCCGGGGTGAGCCGCCGTTGGGCCTCGGTCGCGGTCCGTAAATACCAGGCGCAGAGCTGGTGCAGCGCCTCCTCGCGGACCGCGCCGGTGTCGTCGGCGGTGGCGCGGGCCCGCGCGTGGATCCGTACCAGGTCGTGGAAGCGGCAGGTGTCGGGGCCGATGTCCTCGACCAGATTGGCCTCGATCAGCTCGTCCAGCCGACGCTCCGCCCACTCCACCGGCTCGGCGCAGACGGCGGCGGCCGTCCAGGCGTCGAAGGTGCGTACGGGGAGGAGCCCGAGGCGCCGGTAGACGAGCGCGGACTCGGCGCTCAGCGCGGCGTACGACACGTCCAGGGCATTGCGCACGGTGGTGTCCCCTTCTCCGGCCACGTCGAGCGCGGCCAGCCGGTCCGCCTCCCGCGCGAGCGCCTGGGCGAGTGACTCCAGCGGCTGCCGGGGGCGCGAGGCGAGCCGGGCGGAAGCGAGGCAGAGGGCCAGCGGCAGCCCGGCACAGAGCGCCACCACACGCTGGGCGGCGACCAGTTCGCGGGCCACTCGCTCGGCGCCGATCCCCTGGGTCAGCAACTCCACACCGGCGGCGGCGCCGAGAACCCCCAGGGAGTGGAACCGGGCCCCGTCCAGCCGGAGTCCGGGCAGCCGACGGCGGCTGGTCACCACGACGAGTGCGCCGGGGCCGCCCGGGAGAAGGGGTCTGACCTGGGCGGCGGTGAACGCGTTGTCGATCAGGACGGCGATCCGCAGCCCCGCCGTGCGCGAGCGCCACAGCGACGCCAGTTCGGCGAGGTCGGTGGGGACCGTACGGGCGCCGAGCGCGCGCAGGAAGTGCCCCAGCACCTCGGCGGGCCGAGCGGGCCCGGCGCCCGAGACATCGGCCGGGCCGTCGCCCGTGCCATCGGCCGGGCCATCGCTCATGCCGCCGCCCGGGGCATGGCCGCGCAGGTCGACGTACAACTGCCCGTCAGGGAAGTCCTGTTGGCGGTCCCTGAGCCACCGCGACACCAGAGTCGTCTTGCCGATCCCGGCGGGCCCGCTGACCACGATCAGCGGCCGGTCCTCGTCCTCCCTCCCCCTGGACAAGGCGTCGAGCGCGGCGAGATCGTCCCTCCGGTCGGTGAAGTGCGAGGGTACGGGGAGGAGTTGCCGAGGCGTAGGCGCGCGCGCCTCCGGATCCACGGCGGCGGCGTGCACATGAATCCCCCCATGCACCGAGCCGGCCTGAACCGTGGGCCCGTACAACCGGGCAGAACCGCCGATGGTGTTCTCGCTCCGGCCGCTCCCGCCGCTCCCGGTCCCGCCCTCTGCCCCGCAGTTCGCCACGCTGTTCATCGGATCGCCCCCCGTCGCCCGCTGTCCAGGTCCTACCCAGCCCATCACCCGAACGTGCGGACCGCCTGGAGAGTCTCTGGCGAGCCTGTCCGTTTCGTGTCATGCTCATGTGAAATCGGACGAACCAGCGGGGGGCGCTGGTGGACTTCCATTTACTCGGCCCCGTGGAACTCCGGCTGGACGGGCAGCCGCTGGCGCTGAAAGGGGACAAGGAACGGGCGATCCTGGCCTCGCTCGCGCTGGCCGCGGGGCGTCCCGTCTCCATCAACACGCTCATGTCCAGGCTGTGGGAAGGGGACACCGAGCCGCCGGAACACGCCCGCGCCGACACGCACACGTACGTCTCCCGGCTCCGCAGGAAACTGCGCCGGGCGGGGAAAGGACCGGGGGCTCCCGAGATCGCAAGCCGGGCGCACACCTATGTCCTGCGCGTAGACGGCGAGCGCGTCGACTGGCACCGCTTCCAGCAACTCGTCTCGCGCGCCGGCACGTCGGTGACACGCGGGGACGACGAACAGGCGGTGGCCCTGCTCACCCACGCCGAGCAGCTCTGGCAAGGCGAGGCCCTCGCCGGGCTCCCGGGCGCCTGGGCCGCGAGCGTACGCGCCGCCCTGGGGGAACGCCGCCTCGCGGCCACGGTGACCCGGCTGGCGGCGGCCCTGCGCACGGGCCGCGCGGCGGAGCTCGTGGACGAACTCTCCACCCTGGCCGACCGCTACCCCGGCGACGAGACCATCGCGGGCCACCTCATGCTCGCCCGCTACGGCTGCGGCAGATACCCGGACGCGCTCCGGGTCTACGAGCAGGTCCGCCTCCGCCTGAGAGCCGAGTACGGCGCGCCGCCCGGCGCGGAACTGACCCGGATCCACCGGTCCATCCTGGCCCGGATGGACCGCCACGAGCTGGTACGGAAGGTACTGGGCCCGGCGGACGACCCGGAGGCACGAGCCGTGTCCGTACGGCAGGATGCGGAGCGCCCGGCGACGGCCCGCCCCGGGGTACCCGAACCGGCGCGGCAGGATCCCCCCGTACTCCCAGCACCCACCGGCCCCCGGAACCTACCGCAGCAGTCGCCCCTCGTCGGCCGGGTCGCCGAACTGCGCGCCCTGAGCTCGGCGATCGACAACATGGCGTCGGACGGTTCGGTGATCTCGCTCGAAACCGTCAGCGGCATGGCGGGGGTCGGCAAGACGGCCCTAGCCCTGCACACGGCGCGCCGGCTCGCGGAGCGGTTCCCGGCGGGGCAGCTCTACCTCGATCTGCGGGCCCACGCCCCGGCCCAGGAGGCGTTGACACCTGCCGAGGCCCTGGCCACGCTGTTGCGGCTGATCGGCGCGCCCGCCGACGAGATCCCCATGGAGCTGGAGGCACGCACGGCGCTCTGGCGGACCATGCTGGCCGAGCGCCGCGCGGTCATCGTCCTCGACGACGCGGCCGACGCCGACCAGGTCGGCCCGCTGCTGCCCGGGGGCTCGGCGTCTCTGACCATCATCACCAGCCGCCGGCACCTCGCCGGTCTTCCGTACGCCCGGTCGCTGCCGCTGGACGTGCTGCCGGTTGCCGACGCGATCACCCTGTTCCGCAAGTTCGCCGGGGAGGAGCGGACGCGCGACATTCAAGAAGCGACGCGAATTGTCACCTTATGCGGCTTCCTTCCCCTCGCGATCGAACTGGTCGCCCATCGCTTCCGGGTCCACTCCTCCTGGTCCTTGACGACGCTGCGGGAGCGGCTGGCCCGGCCCTCCGGCCGGCTCGGGGAGATCCGGGACTCCGAGGACAGGGGCATCGACCTCGCGTTCGACCTGTCGTACCGGACACTCTCCGACGAGCAACGCGCCGCGTTCCGCCGCCTCGGACTGCACCCGGGCGCCGACTTCACCCTGGGCGCGGCAGCCGCTCTGCTGGACCTCCCGGAGGCCGCCGCCGAGCGGCTGGTCGAGGCCCTGCTGACCAGCCATTTACTGAGAGAGTCCACGCCCGACAGATACCGCTTTCATGATCTCCTGGCTGAATATGCCCGTAGCAGGGCCATAGCCGAGGATGATGTCGATCATCGTGAAACAGCCGTTCATCGCGTCATCAAGTTCTATATCAGGATGGTGGACCACGCCGACCGCGTGCTGTACCCGCGCCGCGTACGACTCGCGCCCCGGGAGGGGACCGAGGAGGAACCCCGGCTCGACCACGAAACACCCGCCGACACGCCCGCGAACCCGCCCATGGAGACGATCAAGAACTGGTTCGATACCGAGCGCGGCAATCTGCTGGCGGCCGAGAGGTACGCGCGTACCCACGGGCACCGAGAGCTGGCCGCCCAACTGGCCTACGGAATAGCGGAGTTCCTGAATGCGGAGTGCCACTGGCAGGACGCGGCGAACGTCCTCGGGCACGCCGTCACGCACTGGACGGCGACGGCGGACCAGCACGCGCTCTGCCGCACCCTGCTCTACCTCGGCGCCGCCCAGGCGAACATCGGACGGTACGCGGAGGCCGGCGAGACCGACCGGCGGGCGCTGGAGATCGCGCGGGCCACGGGGGACCGGGAGGCCGAGGCGGAGATCCTTCGGGTGCAGGGGGTACTGAGCTGGCACCTCGGAGAGAACAGAACAGCTCTGGCACACTTCCAGGATTCCTTCGCCATCAAGTCCGCATCGGGCGACACCTGGGACAAAGCGCGCGCCTATAACAACGTCGCGGTGGCCCTTATCCAACTCCGGGAGCACGCTCGCGCGCTGGGGCACTTCAGGAATGCCATCGAGGCATTCTCGGCGGCCGGGGACCGCGCGTCGGCGGGCAAGGCGCTGAATAATCTGGGCGACTTGCAAATGCGGCTGGGGGACCCGGACGGGGCGCGCCATTCGTACGAGGAAGCCATCTCCTCCCTGGAATCCACCGGAAATCGATACGACCGAGCGACCACCAAGGCGAGCCTCGCCGATTACTTCACGGCGACCGGATCGAAAGAAAGCGCTCTCGCGCTCCACCGCGAATGTCTGACGGAATTCCGGTCGCTCAACGACCGGAAGAGCGAGGCCGACACCTTGATCTCCATGGGCGAGGCGTACCGCAGGACGGGCGGTGACGACGAGCCGGACGAGGCGTCCCGATACTACCTGGAGGCGCTGGAGATCGCTCGCGAGATCGGCGCCTCGCACCAGGTGGCACAGGCTCTGCACCACCTGGCCCAGGTCGACTTCGCACAGGGGAGGACCGACAAGGCGGTCGAGCGTCTGGAGGCCGCCGTGGCGACGGCGGCGAGAACGGACGACCTGGACGAGGAGACCGGCGCGAGGAATACGCTCGCCGAAGTATGGCTCGCGCTGGGCGAGAAGACGAAGGCGCTGAAGCAACTCCGGCGGGCATTCACGGCACTGCGCCACGCCGACCCCGAGGGGGCGGCGCGGATCCGCGATCGCCTGCTGGAAGTTGAGCAGCCTCTCAATGCTTCAACTGTCAAGCAATCCGGGCAGTAGGCAAGCCTTCCCACCAGCGATCGTACGGATTTTCCCAGAAGCGAACCCATGCGCTAACATCCCGGCAATCGTCGTTAAACGATCAAGAGAGCCAGGCAAATTGCGCATGAAGCGTCTTCTGACCTTCGCGATGACAGCGTTCGCCGGTGCCATCCTCGTCGGGGTGGCAACAACGACATATGCGGAGGCAGCCCAACGGCCCGCCGAGATATCCGGGACACCTCGGATATCCACGAGCCCCTGCGACACAGCGACACCCGCGACCGGGGACACCATCCGCGCCGCGTATTTCACCGCCGCATACCAGCGCCCGATCATGATCGGGATGCCGACCAGCACCTGCGAGGATGATCAAAACAACGTGAACGGGACTCCTGTGGCCGCCGTCTGACCCGAGGCACTGCGGTAGGGGGGCGAGGGTGGGGCGGGTACCCCGGGGTACCCGCCCCGCCCTCTCAGCTTCTCGGCACGGCCCGCTACCATCGCGGTGTGGAACGTTCCCAAAGCTCTCGAACCGCAGCGTCGGCCATGGTTGTCTGGGATCTCGGCGGGGTCCTGGCTCCCTCCGGGCGGGCGCTGGTGGCGCTCGCCGGGGAACTCGGCGTGGCCGAGTCCGAACTGGCCGGACCCTACTGGGCGGACCGGGACGCCTATGACCTGGGCGGGGAGTCCGAGGCGTACTGGCGGGCGGTGGTCGGGGGGCTCGGGCGGGCGCTCGGGGAGGGGGAGGCGGCGCGGCTCGACCGTATCGACACGGACTCCTGGGCCGCCCTCGCGCCGGAGTCCGCCGCACTGCTCGCGCGGTTGGCGGAGGGCGGGGTTCCGCTGGGGGTCCTCTCCAACGCGCCGTCCTCGCTGGCCCGGAGGGTGCGCGCGGCGGCCTGGAGCGCGGACTTCGAGACGCTGGTCTTCTCCTCCGATCTCGGCCTGATGAAGCCGGACCCGGACATCTACCGGGCCGCCGGCGAGAAGTTCGGGCGGGCGGCGTCGGAGGTGGTGTTCTTCGACGACCGGCCGGAGAACGTCGCCGCCGCCCGCGCGCACGGCTGGCGCGCGCATGTCTGGACCGGGGCGGAGGCGGGTGCCGCCGTACTCGTACGGGAGGGTGTGCTCGGTGGGTGACCGGCCGCGTAGTCCGACGATCATCGATGTGGCTCGGCTCGCCGGGGTCTCCAAGTCGGTGGTGTCCCGCGTCGTCTCGGGGCGCGGCAGTGTCGGGGAGCAGACCCGGCAGCGGGTCCTCGGGGCCGCGCGGGAGCTGGGTTACGTCGTCAACGCGTCCGCGCGGGCCATGGTGGCCCGCCGTACCTACACGGTCGGGGCCTTCGTACGGGACGCCGCGACGCCGTTCTACGGGCACCTGCTCACCGCGATGCAGGAGCGCGCCGCCTTCCACGGCTACCGGGTCGTGACCGCGACCGGTTCCGGCCGGTTCGAGGAGGACGACGAGTACCGGGCCCTGGAGACCCTCGCGATGCTGCGGGTCGAGGCGCTGATCGTGTGCAGCGGGCTGCTGCGCAGCGAGCGGATCCTGCCCTTCGCCGAACGGCTGCCGACGGTGGTCGCGGGGCGCCCCGAGACCCACCCCAGCATCACCAGCGTCTACTGCGACGAGGACGAGGGCGGCGCCGCGCTCGCGGACCACCTCGCCGACCTGGGCCACCGCGAGGTCGCGGTGGTCACCGTACCGGCCAGTGCCTCCGTGACGCTGGGGCCGCGCACGGCGGCCATGGCCCGGCGGCTGCGGGAGCGCGGCGCGCGCGTGCTGGAGATCCCGGGCCCGCACCGGGAGACGGCCGGCGCCTGGGTGACGGAGGTGCTGCGGCACCCCGGGATCACCGCGGTGATGGCCCCCAGCGACCGCCACGCGCTCGCCCTGCTGGAACAGCTCCGGCTGCGCGGGGTCGCCGTACCGGAGGACCTGTCGGTCACGGGGTACGACGGTATCGGCGACCTGACGACCTCTCTGATCGGCCTGACGCACTGGCGCCAGCCGCTCGACCTGATCGGCGCGGGGGCGGTGGACGCGCTGGTGCAGCTCCTCGACGGCGAGCAGCCGCCGGACCACCACCGGGCGCTGCCCGGGGCGCTGGTGGCCGGACGGACCAGCGCGGCGCCTGGGCGCTGACGGCCACCCAGGAGCGTTTCGTTCCGGTTCCACCCTTCCGGAGTGGCCCAGGGCGGTTCAGGGTTGTTCAGGATGGTTCGGGCGGGAGATTTTCCTTGCTGTTCATCCGGCGGGGCCTTTGGCGGTCCGACCCGGAGTGGGAACGTTCCACTCATGATTGGGAACGTTCCACTCAGGGGTGAGGGACCGGCCCGGCGGCCGGACGGCCCGCACACCCCGCCGCGCACCCCCGCCGCCGCACGGCTCCGCGCCCTGGCCGCTCCGCTGATGGCGCTGCCCTGCGTCGCGCTGCTGCTCCTCTTCGCGTACTGGCCGCTCGCCCGGGGTGTCGTCCTGAGCCTGTACGGCACCGACCTGCTCGGCAACCCGTCCCGGTTCGTCGGGTTCGCCCACTACGCCGCCATCGTCACCGACCCGGACACACGGCGGGCGCTGCTCGCCACCGGGGCGATCGCCGGGCTCAGCGTGGTGCTCTCCGTCGGCGGCGCGCTCGCCGCGGCGCTCCCGCTGCGCCGGGCGGCGCGCGGGCCGCGCGCCGTGGTCTCCCTGCTGCTCTCCCTGCCGTTCGCCTACTCGGCGGCAGCGGCGTCGGCCGTGTTCGCGGGGTTGCTCGCCCCGGCCGTCGGGACGCTCAACCAGGTGCTCGCCCATCTCGGCGTCGTCGGCCCGGGGTGGCTTCAGTCGCCGGTCTGGGCCGTCATCAGCATCGCGCTCGCCACCGCCTGGTACGAATTCGGCTTCGCCTTCCTCGTCCTGCTCGCCGCGCTGACCCAGCTCGACCGCTCGGTCGTCGAGGCCGCCGCGCTGGACGGCGCCTCGGGCCTGCGGCTCGCCCGCTCGGTGATCGTCCCCATGCTGCGGCCGAGCCTGGTCTTCCTCCTGGTCACCCAGACCATCAGCGGCCTCCAGGTCTTCACCCAGGTCCAGGTCCTCACCCGGGGCGGCCCGTCCGGCGCCACGTCGACGCTGGTGTACGAGCTCTACCAGCGCGCGTTCGGCGAGGCACTCCCCCGGATCGGCGCGGCCTCGGCCCTGGCCGTGGTGCTGCTGGCCCTGGTCCTGGCGATCACCGCGATCCAGTTCCGCGTGGTGCGGAGGTGGGCGTGAGAGGCGTGAGAGGCGTTAGGGGTGTGAGAGCGGTGAGGGTGGTGAGGGGTCTGAAGGGCGTGAGGGGGCTGAGGGGGCTGAGGGGCGTGAAGAGCCTCCGCGCCGGCTCCGTACTGCGCTGGCTATGGCTCGGCGCCATCGTCGTGGTCGTCACGTTCCCGGTGTACGTCACCGTCGTCACCGCCCTGCTCCCGCCGGGGTACGTGGCCAACGGCCGCCTCGTCCCCCGGCCCGAGCTGCTGACCCTGGACAACGTGCGCAAGGCGCTCGCCTCCGCGCCGCTCTCCCGGCAGTACCTGGTCAGCGTGGCCGTCACCGTTCTCCAGTCGGCGGCACAACTCACCACGGCCGCGCTGGCCGCGTACGCGCTCGTGTTCCCCCGCTGGCGCGGCAGGGGCGCGGTCTTCGCCCTGGTGCTGGCGACCCTGGCGTTCCCCGGGGAGAGCCTGGTCATCCCCAACTTCGAACTTGTCACGGGGCTCGGGCTCCGCGACACCCTGCTCGGGATCGTCGTGCCGTATCTGGCCGCCGGTTACGCGGTCTTCCTGCTCCGCCAGGCGTTCCTGGCGCTCCCGAGGGAGACCTGGGAGGCCGCCCGGCTGGACGGCTGCGGCGATCTGCGGGCTCTGGTCCACGTCGTCCTGCCCATGGCACGGCCGCAGTTGGTCACGGCCGCGATGTGGTGCGCCCTGTCGGCCTGGAACGGCTACTTCTGGCCGCTGCTGATCACCGACTCGCCCCAGCGGCGCACCATCCAGGTCGGCCTCGCCCAACTCGTCGTCGACCAGACGACCACACCGGCGGTGATCTACGCCGGCACCCTGCTCGTCCTGCTGCCGACCCTGCTGCTCGTCCTGTTCGGGCAGCGCTTCCTGGTCCGCGGGCTGGCCTCGCGGGTCACCGCGTAGACCGCGCTCCATCACATCCGTACGTACCGAGAGAAGAAAGACGCGCCCTCATGCCCGAACACCCTTCGCACTCCCCTCGCTCCTCGCACTCCCAGCACTCCCAGCGCTCCCAGCACTCCCAGCGCTCCCAGCGCTCCCAGCGCTCCCCGCACTCGTCGTCCCCCTTCCACCCCACTCACCCCTCCCTCCCCACTCGCTCCTCCCTTCCCCCTCGCTCCTCGCTCCCCACTCGCTCCTCCCGCCCCCGGAAACTCCCCGTCCTCGCCGCCCTCCTGGCCGCCCTCACCGCGACGACCCTCACCGCCTGCGGCAGCTCCGGCCAGGAAGCCACCGGCTCGGGAGCCGGATCCGGAGCCGGAGCCGCCCCCGGCCCTTCCGCACTGGCCGACGCGAAGGGGCCGGTGACCGTCACCCTGTGGCACGGCCTCGGCGGACCGGCCGGTGAGGCGCTCCAGAAGGAGATCGACGCCTTCAACAAGGCCAACCGCGGCAAGATCGTGGTCAAGCCGTCGTTCCAGGGCAGCTACGCCGACGCCATCGCGAAGTACACCTCAGCGATCCGCGACGGCTCCACGCCGGGCATCATGATCTCCAACGACATCACCACCGGTTATCTGCGCGACGCGGGCCAGACCGTCCCCGCCCAGGACCTGGCCGCCGCGAACCCGAAGGACCTGGACCTCGACCGGCTCCGCCCCGCCGCGCGCAGCTACTACACGGCCGACGGCACGTTGCTCGCCGTACCGCTCAACACGTCCATGCCGCTCCTCTACGTCAACGACAGCATGCTGGACCGGGCGGGCGTCGACCGCTCGACCCTGGGCACCCTGGACGCCGTGGCCGCGGCCGCCCGTAAGGTCCATGCCGAGGTGCCCGGCGCGAAGGGCATCGACATGCCGCTGGACGGCTGGTGGTACGAGCAGCTCACCGCCGCGTCCGGTTCCCCGTACTGCACCCCCGACAACGGTCGCAAGGGCGACGGCGCCACGGCGCTCTCCCTCACCAGCGCGCCGCAGCGCAAGGCGATCGGCACGATGGCGAAGCTCTACACCGACGGCGTCGCCCTCGACACCGGCATCGACGGCAACGCCGCCCTCGCCGCCTTCGCGGCCGGCCGGACCGCCATGATGTTCAATTCCAGCGGCGCCATCGGCGGCCTCAAGGAAGCGGGCATGACCGGCTACACCGCCCTGCCCTACCCCCTCTCGGGACCGCCGTCCACCGCAGGAGCCGCGATCGGGGGCGCCGCGATGTGGGTGGGGCGGACCGGGCACAGCGAGGCCGAGCAGGTCGCGAGCTGGAAGGCGATCAGCTACCTGGCGTCCGCGCCGGCGCAGGAACGGTTCGCCGAGGCGTCCGGGTACGCCCCGATCAACACCGACGTCGACAACTCGCCCTCCTGGAAGCAGTTCCTCACGAAGAACAAGCCGTACGCCGTACTCGGCGAGCAGTTCGCCGACACCCCGGCCACGACGGCCACCTCCGGCTGCCTCACCGGCGCGATGTCCGGCGTACGGGCGGCGGTCGTGCCCGAGATGCAGCGGGCGTTCACCGGAAAGGCCTCCCTCGACACGGCGCTGAAGTCGGCGGAGAAGGCGGCGACAGCCAAGATCAAGGACTACCGAGAGCAGGCCGGCCAGTGACAGCGACAGACACCCCGCCCGACACCGACACCACCCCCACCAAGTCGGCCACCCCCACCGAGTCGGCCACCCCCACCGAACCGACCACCCCTTACGCACAGGCCGCCCCCGCCGAACCGACCGCCCCCTACGCCCAGGCCCCCGGCGACCCGTACCGCTACGGCGTCTACCTCCGCCCCGACCCCGCGACCTGCCTGGCCGTCACCACCGTGACCGCGCAGCTCCGGGCGCAGTACGGGATCGTCTCGGCCGGCGCGTTCCCGCCCCACGCGACCCTGGTGGGCAGCCGGCACATCACCGCGCCGCCCGAGGCGATCGTCGCCGCGGTCACCGAGGGGCTGGCCGGCGTCCGCTCCTTCACCGTCCACAACGCGGGGGTACGGCGCCAGGGGGTGGGCCTGGTCTACGACGTCCACCACCTCGCCGACGGCACCACCCCGAACGAGGCGTTCACCCGGCTCGCCGCCCGGGTCGACGAGGCCGTCCTCCCGCTGGACTCCCCGGCCCCGAACCACACGGCCGCCTTCGACGCGGACACCTTCCAGGCCCATCTGTCCCTGGTGTCGCACGACATGTACGTACGCCCCGACCTGTCGGAGGAGGTCGAGGAGTACGTGACGGGCCTGCCCGTCCCCTTCCCTGCCACCTTCCCCGGCGACACGGTCACCCTCTACCGCACCCGCAGCGACGACTGGGCGGGCCGCTGGTGGCAGACGCTCACCTGGGACCACGTACACACCTGGCGCCTGCCGGTCCGCTGAGGGGCTTCCGCGATGACGGGGCCGGTGCCCGGCGGACGAGCTGGCGGGAGACCGGTCCGTTCGGCAGACTCCACCCAGTGGACCGAGTAACGAAGATCGCGGACCGGCTGGCCGGCGTCGGCGGCATCGTCGCAGTCTGCCTCGGCGGCAGCCGGGCTCGCGGCACGCATGGGCCCGACTCCGACTTCGATCTCGGCCTCTACTACCGCCCTCCGCTGGACACCGCCGCCCTGCGCCTGCACGCCGCCGAGCTGACCGGAGGCACGGTCGACGTGACCGAGCCGGGTGGGTGGGGCCCCTGGGTCGACGGCGGGGGCTGGCTGACCGTCGACGGGGAACACATCGACTGGATCTACCGCGACCTGGACCGCGTGCACCGAATCTGGCAGCAGTGCCAGGCCGGGCACTTCGAAGTAGGCACCCAGGCGGGCCACCCGCTCGGGGTCTACTCGCACGCCTACGCCGGTGAGGTAGCCGTCGGACGCATCCTCGCTGACCCCACCGGTGAACTGGCCGCCTTGCGGGAACGGATCCGGACCTCATACCCGCGCCCCCTGCGTGACTCGCTGGTCGCCAACGCGCGATGGGAGGCGCCGTTCACCTTGTCCATCGCCCGCAAAGGCGTGCCCCGAGGCGACGCCTTCTATATCGCGGGGTGCCTGTTCCGCGTGGTGGGACTCCTCGCCCAAGCCCTGCACGCCCAGGCCGGGTGCTGGGTGCTCAACGAGAAAGGAGCCGTCCAGGCGGCGGGACAGCTCCCGAACGCTCCGGCCGACTTCGCCCCCCGCGCCCACGCCCTGTTCCGCGCACTCGGCGCCACCCCGGAGGAGCTCGCCACCGCGATCGACGACGCGGACCGGCTGGCCGCCGAGGTCTTGGACAACCTCTCTCCGGGGTGACAGGGCACTCTGTCACGGACGCGACCGCAAGCGTTCCACCTGCACAAACGGCACCCGTTCACCCGTTCGCCCTTTTGCCCGTTCGCCCGTTCGCCCGTTCATCCGTCTGCCCGTTCGCCCGTCTGCCCGTTCACCCGTCTGCCCCGGATGCGCTCCGGACCGCCCGGACGCCCGAGAGCCGCCCCCGAGCCGGACGAAGACGACGCCGGTGGGCAGGAGCGAGTATCAGGAGCCGGTCGGGTCAATCGGTGACGGGCAGGCACGCGGCGAGCAGGGCGACGATGTCACGCCAGGCTCGCTGGGCGTGCTGCGGGTGGTAGCCGACGCCGGGGCGCACGGTGTGCTCGACCGGCGGGTGGTGGAAGGCGTGAAGCGCTCCTCCGTAGACCACGAGACGCCAGTCGACGCCCGCGGCCTGCATCTCTGCGGTGAACGCCTCCCGTTGCGCGGGCGGCATGATCGGGTCTTCCGACCCGACCCCTGCCCATACCGGGCAGCGAATGCGTGCCGCCTCGCCCGGACGGCCCGTGGTCAGTGCGTTGACCGTCCCGATCGCGCGCAGGTCGACGCCATCGCGACCGAGTTCCAGCGCGACCGCGCCCCCGGTGCCGTAGCCGACGGCGGCGATCCGGTCGGGGTCGGCCCGCGATTCGGCACGCAACACGTTGAGCGCGGCGTGACCGATTCCCCGCATCCGGTCGGGATCGGCGAGCAGCGGCATGCAACGGGCCAGCATGTCCTCCGGGTCTTCCAGATAGCGTCCGCCGTGGAGATCGAAGGCCAGCGCCACGTACCCCAGCTCGGCCAGAGCCTCGGCCCGCCGGCGCTCGACATCGCCGAGTCCCGTCCCCTCGGGTCCGATCAGGACCGCGGGCCGGCGCCCGGCACCGGCCGGGAGCGCGAGGTGTCCGACCATCGTCAGGTTGTCGGCCGGGTATTCGACGGTACGGGTGGTGATCGTCGTCATACGACTGGACGGTAATGCCCCGTTGCGCCCGCTCGGGGTGGTGTTCACCGATGGCAGACGGCACTCCGCCCGTCGCACCTCGCCGCGCCGCGCATCCACGACGGCGCGTTCTCGCGACCGATGTTTCCCGAGACCGGCGCAGACGCCCTCGCCGGTTGCCGCGCTTCTCCGGTAGATGGATCCACTCCGGTCCCGTCCGGGACTTCCAGGCGAACCGGCCTAGGCCCTGTCGGCCTAGGCCCTGTCGGCCTGGGCGTCCCCGGCAGCCTTCTCCTCCTGGGACCGTCGTACGACGGCCGCCCCGCGCAGGGCGACGGCGCACCAGACGATCACCAGGAGCAGCGCGACCGCGGCCAGGCCCGCGACTTCGAGGGGTTCCGGCCGCCAGCCGAGGGACAGCCGGGTGCCGATCATGACGGTGCCGAGGAGGACCTCCGAAGGGGAGTAGACCGGCACCTTGGCCGCCACGAACCGCAGGATGGCGCCCAGCCCCAGGCCGATCACGGCCCAGGCGAGCAGATACGGCCAGAGCGCTCCCGGCGCGGCGGGCGGCAGGCCGTACTCCTCCGGGCCGATACGGAACAGGGCGCCCAGCCACCCCAGCGTCACTCCGACGGCGGTGACGAGCACCGCCCACAGCGCATGGCGCCACAGCGGGCCGGACCGCACCCGCTCGTCCTCGTGCTCGTCCTGGGGGTCGACGGGGTTCGTGGTCACAGGAAGATCCATCACACCCGAGGAGACGCTCACCGGCCACCGGGCGTTGCATCGCGGATGATGCCAAGAGCGTGCCGGGTGGCGAGCGCGCCGAGCCACGAGCGCGCGAGTCGCGAGCGCGCCGAGTCGCGAGCGCGCCGAAGGCGTCCCGTCACGTCACGGCCCGCCCCGGCGCCGTAACTCGCCCGCGAAAAGCCCGACATGGCCGAACGAGCGACCCTAGACCCTCGCCACCAGCAGATCCTCCCCGGCCGCAGGGCGGAGCCCGTCCGCGCGGCCGGTGAAGTACTGTCCCAGCGCAGTGGTCCCCGCCAGGTGCCGCACCTCCCTGAAACCGGCCTCGCGCGCCAGCGCCACCATCTCCCCGGGCCGGAAGTAGCTGACGAAGGGCGTCCCGGCCTCCCGTGCCTTCCGCTCCATCACCTCAAGCGTCGCGCGCGAGGCAGCGTCGAGTAGATCGAACGGCACCATGAACGTCATGAGCACCGTCGACCCCGGTGCCATCCCCGCCATGCGCCGCAGGTCACCGACGGTGGTCTCCTTGGAGAGGTACATCGCGACCCCGGTCGAGACGAACACGGCGGGCCGATCCGCCTCGAACCCCGCCTCCCCCAGCCGCTGCCACCAGTCGACGCCCGCTTCCGCCTCGAAGTCGACCGGTACGAACCGGAGCCAGTCGGGCACCCCGTAGCCGAGCTCGTCCAGGCGGCGCCGCTTCCACGCCTGGGTGTCCGGCTGGTCGATCTCGAAGACCCGCATACGGGCGGCGAGTTCGGGTCTGCGCTGGGCGAACGTGTCCAGCCCGGCCCCGAGGATGACGTACTGCCCGACCCCGCGCGCCGCCTCCTCGGCGACCAGGTCCTCGACGAACCGCGCCCGCGCGACCATCCCGGCGCGGTTGCCGGCGGTCCACCGCAGGTCCATGTCGGCCCGGTCCTCCCACCCGTCCCCGGGCGCGGCGAGTTCCAGCCCGACCTCGTCGACCAGGACATGCGGCGGCGCGTCCACCCGTACGTGCAGGGCCCGCCACAGGGCGACCCGCACCGCGGACCCATCCGGCTCCCCGCGTCCCCCCGCCGCCCCCTGCCCCAGTGCCTGCCCCTGTGCCTGACCTTGCCCCTGCTGCGCACCCGTCACGTCCGTCACGTCGATGCCCCTCCCAGGCGACCTGAATACGGCCCGTACCCGTACCCCGTTCCCCGCACCCCGGCCGCCGTTCACCAGCCCCGGGGCGCGCGCCGGCCGTGGCCGCGTCGGTGGCGGATGTGCGGTACGCGGATGGTGACGAGGACGGGCTCGCGGTAGCAGTGACAGGTGTACGTGTACCCGGGCTCCGCGTCCACCGGTACGTACGATTCCGGCTCGCCCCGGGGCGTAACGCCGCGCGGGCGGTGGGGAGTTACGCCGTACCAGACGTAGAGGATGCCCATCACCAGGACGATCAGGCTGCCGGTCAGGGCGACAACTCCCCACAGGACACGGTCGTTCACAGCGACCCCAGCTCGCACCACACCGTCTTGCCGACGGCACGACGCACCACGCCCCAGCGGTCCGCGACCTGCTCCACGATCAGGAGCCCGCGCCCGAAGCACTCCTCGTCGGTGGCCCGGCGCAGTATCGGCAGCCGCTCACCCCGGGGATCACTCACCTCGATCCGCAGCACACTCCGCCCCAGCAACAGCCGCACCCGGAACAACCGGTCCCGCAGACACCCGTGCAGCAGAGCGTTCGACCCCAACTCACCGACCAGCAAGGCCGCCGACCACGACCACTCGGGCCGCCCCCACTCGGTGACCAGCCGCCCCGCCCGCCGCCGCGCCAACGTCACACTCCCCAACACCGCCGTGTACATCAGCGAATCGGTCCGGACAACGGGCCCGAACCCCGCCAGGGCCTCCCACTCGGCACCCGCCCCGGGGTCCGACTCCGGCTCGGGCTCCGGATCCGACTCCGGCTCGGGGGCCGATTCCGGGTCAGGCCCGGGCACTTCCTGCGCAGCAGCCATGAACACACACCTCCATGTGCGATCGGGATCCACCCGCACGGGACACGGCGACTCGGCTCCGCAGTGCGAGCGACTGGACACCGAACGTAGCCGCGCAGATGCGCGAGACTCAACCCCCTGGGGAAGTTATTCCCCAATCGAGTGACTGGCCACCCCGAGAGCCCATCCGAATGACACACTGTGAGCGAGTCAACGAGGAGGGTGACATGGGGCGAGCGCCGAAGTGGACAGGTGGCAACCGCGTATCCACCGTGCTGGGACGCAAGTTGGGCGGCGAGCTGAACAAGCTCCGCGTCGCGGTAGGCAAGACGCAACAGGAAGCGGGGGATGCCCTGAGCGCGACCGCGACGAAGGTCGTCAAGATGGAGAGCGGTTCCGTTCCCATGCGGGATCCGGACATCAAGTCCCTCTGCGAGCTGTACGAAGCCGATGCCGACGTTGCCCAGCGGTTGCGCGAACTGGCGAGGCGGGATCGGGACCAGCGCAAGGTGAAGGGCTGGTGGGACGGTGACCCGAGCCTCGCAAAGCAGGTCGAGCACATCTCCACGGAGAACGCCGCCCGCAGCATCAGGCAATGGCAGATGGCCATCATCCCCGGCCTGTTCCAGACACCGGAATACGTCCGGTCCATGGGGGTGGCCGATCTGTCGTGGGACGACATGGACCGGATCGAGGGGGTCGTCGACACTCGGCTGAAGCGCCAGGCGCGGCTGCACAACGACAATCCGCTGAAGATTCACGCGGTCATCTGGGAAGCGGCGCTACGGCAACTGATTGGTGGGCCCAAGGTAATGAGCCGCCAACTCGCACACCTCTGTGAGCTGGCGGAACTCCCGCACGTACAGATTCAGGTGCTGCCGTTCCTGTCCGGCGCACATCCGTGCATCGGCGGCCCGTTCACCATCCTCTCCTTCGCGGATGAAGGCGCGTTCGACGTGGTCTACCAGGAGACCGCAAAGTCTATGATCTGGTACGAAGATGCGGAGAAGGGCGCCTACTACGCCGGGCTCTTCGACCGGATCACTGGTTCGAGCCTTGCGCCCTACGACTCGCTCCAGTTCATCAGCAGCATCCAAAAGGAAATGGCCGCGTGACGTCGTTCCAGTTCACCAAGTCCAGTTACAGCACCGGGGGCGCCGACTGCGTAGAGGTCGCCCGGAACATACCCGGCACCGTCGCCGTCCGCGACTCCAAGCGGCCCACTGGGCCGGTGCTCCGCGTAACCCCCACCGCGTGGAACGCCTTCCGGGCAGACCTCGCGCGAGAAGAGCCGTAACCATGCCCGGCCGCGCCTAGAAAGCCTGGTCACGGCGGCGGAAATGCGGGGCAGGGGCGCGTAGGGGGCACCCGGAACGTACCCCCTCAACTCCCCCGGCCCCCGTGCATGGCGGAGCGCCATAGGACACGCCCCAGGCTCCGGCTCCGGCTCCGGCTCCGGCTCCGGCGAAGGTCAGCGGTAGTCGTCCGGCGTTCCGGGCTTGCCGCTGAACCTGACCTCCTCGAAGTAGGCCAGGGCATCGGGCCGGCTGCCGTCGACGTCCCGTACGCCGTAGACCCTCGCGAGTTCCCCGCTGGACGTGGACTTTCCGTTCCAGCGGGACGCGCGGGCCGGGTCGGCGGCGAGGGCGGCGACCGCGCGGGCGAGGTAGTGCGGTGACTCGGCGATGGCGAAGTCCGGTTGACGGGCGATGACGTCGCGCCAGTTCTCCTCCGTGACGCCGAAGTGCGCGAGCATCTGCTCCGAGCGCAGGAAGCCCGGCGTGACGGCGACCGCCATGCCCCCGTACTCCTTCAGCTCCTCGCCCAGGCCGAAGGCGATCCGGATCGGGGCGTTCTTGGCGAGGTCGTAGTAGAGGTTCTCGCGGTAGCGGCGGTTGAAGGCGGCCGTGCCGTCCGTGACCTCCACGTGCAGCGGCGCGTCCGAACGGACCAGGAGCGGAAGGGCGAGCGCCGCCGTGATCACGTGCGAGCGCACGCCCAGCTCCAGGATGCGCAGCCCGTCGGCGAGCGGCGTCTCCCAGCTCCTCTTGCCGAAGACGGAGCCGACCAGCAGATGCTCGCCGCCCCAGAGGTCGTTGACCAGGATGTCGAGCCGCCCCTGCTCCCGCTCGATCCGGCCGACCAGGGTGCGTACCTGGTCCTCGTCCAGATGGTCGGTGGGTACGGCGATACCGGTACCGCCCGCCGCCGTGACCAGCTCCCCGGTCTCCTCGATGGTCTCCGTCGTACGGCCGACCTCGCTGGCGCGCTCACGGGTCGTACGGCCGGTGACGTAGACGGTGGCACCCGCCCGCCCGAGTTCGACGGCCAGGGCCCGCCCGGCCCCACGCGTGGCCCCGGCGACGAGCGCGACCCGCCCGGCGAGCGGGGGTTCCTGGGCGGTGTCCTGGGTGGGTGTTTCTGCGGCTGCGTCTGTGGCTGCGTTCTTGTCCATGTCGCTACCGTGCACGCTAAAGGCGACAGCTAACGTCCCCTTTTCCCAGGATTCCCACGACCGGGTCGCCGGAGAACCCGCCCCCGATCGCCGCCAGTACCGCCGCCTCCGCAGCCCGTTCCGGGAGTCGCGGGTCCGGGTCGGCCCGCAGGAGCAGGAGCTGGTGGTAGAGCGGCGCCGTCGCGGCGATCAACAGGCTCCGCGCGTCCGTGTGCCGTGAGGGGAGTTCGGCGGAATGCCCGTCCGGCAGTACGGTGCCGAGCCTGGACGGTACGGTGCCGAGCCCGCCCGGGAGAGGGACGGGACCCGGCACCGGCGCGGCGCGGGGCCGCTCTCAGCGGAAGATCCGGGCCGCTACCGGAAGTCCTCTCCGTGCGCGGGCCGGGATGCCCCGCGCAGCCGGTGTTCCAGCGCGTCCAGCAGGCTCGGCAGGTCGGGGGCGACGGCCAGGTCGTCCAGCGTCGACACGGGGAGGAAGCCGGAGTCGGCGATACCGCGCAGGGCCCCGAGCAGCGGGGTCCAGAAGCTTCCGGCGTCGAGGAATCCGACCGGCTTGGTGTGGAAGCCGAGCTGACGCCATGACCACACCTCGAAGAACTCCTCCAGGGTGCCGAGGCCGCCGGGCAGGGCGATGAAGGCGTCGGCGTGCTCGGCCATGAGCGCCTTGCGTTCGTGCATGGAGTCGCACATGAGCAACTCGGTCACCCGCTCGTGCGCCCATTCCCGCTCGACCATGTCGCGCGGCATGACGCCGATGACCTCCCCACCCGCCTTCAGCGCGCTGTCCGCCAGCACGCCCATCAGCCCCCGGCGGCCACCCCCGTAGACGAGCCCGATCCCGCGCCGGGCCAGTTCCGTACCGACACCGGCGGCCAGGTGGGCATGGGCAGGGTCGTGTCCGTCGGACGAGGCGAGGAAGACGGCGAGGCGGCGCATGGGGACAGGGTCCCGCGATCCCGGGCACACCGCCAAGCCCACCCCGGCCCCGGCCCCGGCCCCGGCCCCGGCACCCGGCACCCGGCACCCGGCCAACTGCCCCGAGCCCTGGCACCGGCACCCGGCCAACTGCCCCGAGCCCTGGCACCGGCACCCGGCACCGGGCCCCAGCCCCGGGCCCTGGCACCGGCCCCCGTCACCGCACGGCGAGCGTCACCCCGGTGAGCTGCTCGGAGACGGTCCACAGGCGTTGCTGGACGGCCCGGTCGTGGGAGTCGGGGCTGGAGGTGACCGGCTTCGGGTAGCCGCGGATCTCGCCGCGGTTGCCGGGGCCGTAGTACTGCCCGCCGGTGACCGCCGGGTCGGTGGCGGCACGCAGGGTGGGCAGGGCGCCCATCTCGGGTGTCTGGGTGACCAGCGGCGCGACCCAGGTGACGGGGAGGCGGAGCGCGGCGGGCGAGTTGCGGATGAGCTCCGTGTTGGAGAGGCCGGGATGGGCGGCCACCGCGACCGTGGTGCCGTGCGGGGCGAGCCGGCGCTGTAGTTCGTACGTGAACATGAGGTTGGCCAGTTTGGCCTGGCCGTAGGCGGCGGCGCGGCTGTACGAGCGCTCCCAGTGCAGGTCGTCGAAGTGGATGGCGGCCCGGATGCGGTGGCCGGTGCTGCTGACCGTGACGACGCGGGAGCCGGGGACAGGGAGGAGCCGGTCCAGCAGCAGGCCGGTGAGGGCGAAGTGGCCGAGGTGGTTGGTGCCGAACTGGAGCTCGAAGCCGTCGGCGGTGGTCCGCTTCGGGGTGTACATCACGCCCGCGTTGTTGATGAGGAGGTCGATGCGCGGGTGGGCGGCGCGCAGATCGGCCGCCGCAGAGCGGATCGAGTCCAGGGAGGCGAGGTCGAGGGCCTGGACGGTGACGTCGCCGGCGATACGGGCGGCGGCCTGTGCGCCCTTCTCCACGTCGCGGACGGCCAGGACCACCGTCGCCCCGCGCGCGGCGAGCGCCCGCGCGGTCTCGAAGCCCAGCCCGGTGTTGGCGCCGGTGACGATCGCCACCCGGCCGTGCTGGTCAGGGATGTGCTGCTCGGTCCAGTCGCCGCTCATGACGTACCCGCTCCTTAAGAACCATCGGTCTGTTACGCGTGAACGAACATAAAAGACCGACGGTCTCATGTCAAGAGACCGCCGGTCTCCTACTAAAAGACCGGCGGTCTTCCCATTAGGGTGAAGGCGTGACGACATTCCAGCGGGCGCGAAGCGAGGAGCAGCGGGAGATCCGCCGCCGGGCGATCCTGGACGCGGCGGCGGCGATGCTCGACGAGATGCCCGTGGCCGAGGTGAGCCTCAACGAACTCAGCCGGCGGGTGGGCCTGGCCAAGTCGAACGTCCTGCGGTACTTCGAGTCGCGCGAGGCGGTGCTGCTCGAACTCCTGGACGCTTTCATGGAGAGCTGGCTCGCCGAGCTGGCGGACGAACTGGCCGCGGGCATCGAGCCGCACGCGGCACCGGACGTGCGGGCGGGCCAGTTGGCCGAGATCCTCAGCCGGTCACTGGCCGGCCGGGTGGTGCTGTGCGACCTCTTCGGCGCGCAGGGCGGCGTCCTGGAGCACAATGTCTCGGTCGAGGTGATCAAGCGCCACAAGCGCTCCTCCTTCGCGCGGCTCGCGACCATGGTCGGGCTCGTCCGCCGCCATGTGCCCGAACTCGGCGACAGCACGCAGATGTTCTGCCTGATGAGCCTGGTCGCGGCGGGCGCCCTGTCGGCGTACGTCCCGCCACCGCCCGGCATCGTCGCCGCCTACGCGGACGAGCCCGCCCTCGGCGCGCTCCACCTGGAGCTGGGTGACGCCCTGCGGTTCTCCATCACCTCGTCGCTTCTGGGCATGCTGCCGCGCGCCTGAACCGATGGTTCGATTGATTCGATGAGCCTCGGACCTCTCAGCCGCCCAGCCCCGTTCCCGCCAGGGCGTGGGCGAGTTCGCGGGGGCGGGTGGCCATGGGCCAGTGGCCCGAGTCGAGGTCGACGTACTCAAGGCGGGTCACGCGGGCCAGCTCCGGGCTCTCACCGGCGGCGATCCACCCCTTGGCCTGGGCCGGGGTGAACTCGGGGCAGACCACCACGACCGGGATGCCGAAGCGGCGCTCGTCGGCGAGGCGTACGACGCCTCTGGCGACCCCCTCGGGGACGGGAACCGCGGCGGAGGCCAGCCGGTCGCGGGCCGGCTGATCCAGGTCGGCGACGTCCGCTTCGTCGAAGACGCTCCAGCCCGGGAAGGGCATGGCGTCGCCCTCGATCGGGAAGTTATCGGCGTAGGCACGCCCGTCGGAGGCCGGGAAACCACCGACCAGGGCGACCCCTGCCACCTTCTCCGGCCGCCCGTCGGCGGCCAGCCAGGCCAGGGTCGACGCGGCGGAGTGCCCCACCACCAGCGGCTTCCCCGACGCCGCGTCCACCGCCGCGAGCACCGCGTCCCGCTGCTCCTCCAACGTCGCGGAGGCGGCCCCGTCCCCCTGCCCGGGAAGGGTGAGCGGCACGGGCCGATGGCCGAGCGCGGCCAGCTCCGGCACGACGTCGTCCCAGACGGCCCCGTCGAACCAGAGGCCGGCGATGAGCAGGATGTCCATGGTGGTCCTCCGGGAGGGTTCGCGTCGGGTGATCGGGGTCCCAACACGCTATCGGGAGGGTCTGACAACGCCCCTCGGGCGGGCCGCCGCGTAAATCACTTGCCGGGCCATGGCCGGACCCGGTTGACTCTCCCGAGGCCGTGCGAGAGAACGAGAGGGAGGTGGTACCCGTGAACGCTGTATCGACATGGGTGCTCCCCTCCGGGGTCACGGTCGGGCGGTAGAAGGCCGTCCGGGAGCGCCGTTTTCCGCGCACTCCCGAAAGGCACGACCATGCGCTTCACTTCCGAGCGGCGCCACGACGATGGCGTCCTCGAACGCGAATTCATCCTGGGCGACATCCCCGGCACCCTGTGGACCCCGCCGTCCCTCACGCCCTCCGCATCCCCCGCGCAGGCGGCGCACGCACCAACCCCCGCGTCCGCACCCACCCCGCTGATCCTGATGGCCCACAACAACGGCCTGCCCAAGGCGGAACCCCGGCTGGTGGCCCGGGCCCGGCTCTCCGCGGCGTACGGGTACGCGGTGGCCTCCATCGACGCCGCGGGGTGCGGCGAACGCCCCCGTGACCCCGCCGTCGAACAGGCCCGCGCCGGTCTCCGCGACGCGCTGCGGGCCGGCAGGCCGGCCGCCGAACTCTCCGCGGTCTTCGAGTCCCTGGCCGGCCCGCTGGTGGAGATGGCCGCCCCGGAGTGGCGGACCGCCCTGGACGCCCTCCTCGAACTCCCCGGGATCGACGGCCCGGTCGGCTACTCCGGCTGGATGGCCCTGGGCATCCGCCTCGCGGCGACCGACCCCCGTATCGCGGCGGCCGGCTTCTTCGCCGGGGGCTACGTACCCCACGCCCAGCGCGTGGAGGCCCCCCGGGTCACCGTGCCCCTCCTGGTCCTCCTCCAGTGGGACGACGAGGGCAACCCCCGGCAGCGGGTCCTGGACCTGTTCGACACCTTCGGCAGCAAGGAGAAGACCCTGCACGCCAACATGGGCGGCCACCTCGGCACCCCGTCGTACGAACGGGAGGACGGCGACCGCTTCTTCGCCCGCCACCTGAAGTAACCACCCCCGGGCCCGTTCCGGCGCCGTACACCTCCCGCACCACCGTACGGCGCCGAACGGGCCCGTGCCGGAGCCCCCCAGGGACCGCGTGCCGCGCGCGGCACGCCTCTCATCCGGCTCCGGTTACGGTTCCTGTTACGGCTCCGGCTGCTCCGGTTCCTGTTACGGGGACGGGCCGATCGGCGTGGTCCAGCCAGGGGATCTGGCCGGTGGCGGTCACGGTCAGCCCGAACCGTTCGGGACCGGGCCGGTCGTGCCGTACCCACCACGCGTACGCGGCCTCCGCCTCGTCCCAGAGGCGGCGCGGCCCGTACTGCCAGACCGCGAAGTGGTCATCCGACGTCCCGTCCCAGTCCACGGCCGCCCATGACGTCGCGTCGGTCGTGGCGAGCCAGAGCCTGGATGCCACCCCGTCCACCTCCGGGTTGTCGTGCCACGTCCACCACACGTCGCGGAGCAGCAGCCCGACGGCGAACCGCGCGGCGAGATCGTCCTCGGTGACCCGCCAGGGCGGCAGGGCGGTGGTCGACCCGTCCGGCCGATGGGTGTCGCGCACCACGTCCCGGAAGATCCTCAGGTCGGTCCGCTGCTGCCGCATGAGCATGAACGCGGAGTGCGGCGAGAACCGCCCTGCCGCGCCTCCCGCGTCGTCCACGGTCAGGCGGAGCAGCCCGTAGCAGATCCAGGGGCTCTCCCACGGGGTGAGGACGATGCCGCCGGGCCGGACCTGTTCGAGCCAGGGGTGCGGGACGGAGCGTACGGAGCAGGTGGCGATCAGGCGGTCGTACGGGGCGTGGTCCGCGTACCCCGCGGCCCCGTCCCCGGCCACCACCGCCACCCGGAGCCCCTCCCTGCGGAGCCGCGCTCCGGCCTCGGCCGCCAGCGCGGGGTCCACCTCGACGGAGGTGACATTTCCCGGGCCCGCGACGGCGGCGAGGAGGCCGGCGTTCCAGCCGGTGCCCGTGCCGATCTCAAGGACCCGGCACCCTTCCGTCACCTCCGCCATCTCCAGCATGCGGAAGACGATGCCGGGCGCGCTGGCCGACGACGAAGCCCACCGCTCCCCGCCTCCGGGGTCCCCGTTCCCTGGCTCTCTGTCTCCGGGATCCTCCCCGTCGTTGATCTGTGTGACGACGCTGTGGTCGCCGTAGACCGCCCGTAACCAGTTCTCCGGCTCACGGCCCCGGTCGCACGGCACCAACTCCTCCCCCAGATAGATCCGTTCGGGCACGAACGCCGACCGCCGGACAACCCAGGCCGCCCGCTCCCACTCGGGGCGCAACGGGGTTCCGAGGCCGGCGCCGACCGCGCCGAGCAGATCGCGGAGGGCGACCCGCTCGGACGCCGCGTTGTCCGAAGCCGTCACCCGCGCTAGTCCTTCTTGTGCTTCGGCGGATCCTTCGGCTTGGCCGTATCCGACGAGGGCTTGCTCGTGCCCGGGTCCTTGTTCCCCGAGTGCTGGCCACTGCCGCCGTTTCCGCCCTTGCCCGTTCCCCAGCCCATGCCGTTCCCCTCTCGGATGTCACGTACCGTGCGGTCAACTCCGGTACGCCCCAATCATCCCCATGTCGGGCAGTACCGCGTAGGGGCATCCCCAGGGGCAAGTTTCCTTTGCTGAAAGGTTCTTGCCCGGCCACGGGACATCGGCGGCGGCAAGATGGAGCCATGGCGATCGGGACCCTGATCAAAGATCTGCGCACGGCTCGCGGCTGGAGCCAGGGACGGCTCGCGTCAGCGGTCAATGACGCCTTCGGGACGAACCTGGACCGGGAATACATCAGCCGCTGGGAACGCTCGAAGGTGACCCCGGGGAGCTTCTACCTCCCGTGTCTGTCGACCGTCCTGGACGTGCCCCTGGCCATTCTTGAGGGAGAGATGAAGCGTCGCGAACTGCTCACCGACGCGGCCGGCTCGTTGATAGCGCCGGTGGTCGTGTCGGACCTCCTCGACATCGGGTTCGCCACGCGGCTCCGGGGCGGCCCGGACCTGGACGCCTGGGAGGCCAGGCTGGCCACGTACGGCACGGAGTACATGGCCCTCGGCGCCGCCGACATCCAGCGGCGGGTGAGCGGCGAACTTGTCGTGGTGCAGCAGCAGTTGGAGAAGCAGCACCTGTGGTCGGTGGCCGCCCGGCTGATGACCCTGTACGCCAAGACGTTCCCCGGCTCGGACGGCTCCAAGGCGGTTCAGTGGTACCGCAGGGCAGCACAGGCGGCGGACCAGTCCGGGGACGACGGCACGCGTGTGTGGGTACGGGGGCGTGCGGCTGTCGCGCTGGGGTACGAAGGGGCCTCACTCGGTGTCGCGGACGCGCTGGCGGACCAGGCCATGGCCATCAGCGGCCAACCGTCTCCGGGCCTCCTGAACGCCGTCTTCGGCAAGGCACACGCGGCGGCCGTCCGGGGCGACGTGGACACGGCGCGGCAACTGATGGAGCACGGGCGGCGCGTCTTCGACAGCGTCGGATCGTCCGAACAGGCCAGTGACTACGCGGTCCCCTGGTGGCGGCTGAACGTGTTCATCTCGCTGCTCGCCGCCCGTCTCGGTGACGAGAGAACGGCAGTAGCCGCACAGGACGCCGCCCGGAGCGAACTCCCCCCGGAACTAACCCGGTTCGCCACGCATCTGGAGATGCACCGAGGGCTCGTGCTCACGCGCTCGGGCGACGTGTCCGGCGGAACGGCATACGCGCGGACCGCGCTGGACGCGTTACCCCCGGAGAAGCACTCCCTCACCCTGCGGCTGCTGATGGCCGAGGTCGAACGGACGAAGAGCTGAGACGAAGAGCCGAGACGAAGAGCCGAACGGACGGCCGGCAGCGCCCCGCCGTCAGTCGCCCGTCCCGAGAATCCGAAGCGTCACCATCCCCCCAGTCTGGCGCAGCGGGTCCGCCCGTACGGGTACGGGTACGGGCACAACCGGAGCGCTTCGGGCCGGCGCCCGGGTCACCGGCTGTGCGTGGGGGGATGGTGTGCGGGCCAGGATGTCGCGGTGGTCACCTCCTGGGCGATGTCCGTGACGGTTCTTCCGTCCGTCGGTACCCGTACCGTCTCGCCGGAGACGCCCTCGTCCAGCAGGCGGGCCTTGCGGGCGCTCGCCGCCAGTTCCCTGGCCAGCTCCGAGCCCAGTTCGCGGCGGGTCAGGCGCTCCTGGACGGTGGCGTCGGTGGCGGTGAGGAGGACCCGTACGATGCGCACCCCCGGGCCCATCGCCCGCTCGAACATGCCGGTCGTCCCGGGCAGCACGCTCAGCGTGTTCGTGTAGATCAGCCTGCAGTAGCCCCGGCGCGCGTAGTTGGCCCATACGGCGGTGAGGTTGGCCTCCGTGACCGCCGAGCGGTCGGGGTCCCCCTCCGGGGCCGGATGCACCTGCCCCATGAAGTCGCCGTCGATCACCGCGTGGGAGACCTCGGCGGCACGCAGCAGCGCCGAGACCTCCCACCCCACGGTCGTCTTGCCGACCCCGGCCCGTCCGCCGATGAGGAGGACTTCCGCGCGAACGGCGCCGCTCAGATGCTCATGCTCTCCCTGGTCCATGCGGGGCAGCCTGCCAGGCCCGTCCCGTCGCGCGCGATCGGATATCGGATTCGGATATCGCACGCTACGCGCGGGGGGCGGGGGTTCCTCTCCTCGCTCCGTGCCGCAGCACCGCTCCGCGCCGTACCACCGCTCCGTACGGCAGCGCGATCAGCAGCGCCGTCGCGACCAGCGCCGCGCTCGTCCAGAGCGGGCCCAGGGCGGCCAGGGGTGTGGTCAGTGTGGGGGCCGCCAGGAGGGGGCCCGTGGTGGCGCCGGTGTTGAGGGCCGCCGTGGCGTAGGAGCCGGCCATGGTGGGGGCGCCGGGTGCCTCGTACAGGATCCGGGTGATCAGTGTGGAGCCCACCGCGAACGACAGCGCGCCCTGGACGAGGACGAGCCCGAGCAGGGGCCACGGATGCTCGGCGAGTACGGCCAGCGCGGGCCAGCCGAGCAGGAGCAGCGGGCCGCCGGTCGCGAGGGTCCGGCCCGGGTACCGGTCGGCGAGCCGGCCGGCGACCGTGACCCCGGCGAACGAACCCGCCCCGAAGAGCACCAGCGCCACCGGCACCCACAGGTCGCCGAGGCCCGCGGTGCCGGTCACGACGGGGGCGAGGAAGGTGAAGCTCGCGAACGTGGCCGCGTTCACCAGCGCCCCGACCACCATCACCCGCACCAGCCCCGGCCGCCTCAGCTCGGCCAGCTCCGACCTCAGGGAGGGGGAAGTGGACGGGGTCGGGGACGAAGGGGGCTGTGTATGCGGTACGCGTACGGTGGTCGCCGGGATGCCTCGCAGGATGCCCAGCGCCGCCGGGACACAGAGCGCGGCCACCGCCCAGAACGTGGCCCGCCAGCCGAACACCGCCCCCAGCAGCGCGCCCCCGGGGACGCCCGCGATGGTGGCCGCCGTCGTCCCCGACAGCAGTACGGCGAGCGCGCGGCCCTTCCGGTCGGGGGCGACCAGCGTCGCCGCCGCCGTCAGCGCCACGGCGAGGAACCCCGCGTTCGCGAGCGCCGCCACCACCCGTGTCGCGACCAGCAGCGGGAACGACGAGGTCACGGCGGCCACGGCATGGGCGGCCGCGAAGACGCCGACGAAGCCGAGGAGTGCGGACCGCCGGGGCCAGTTGCGGGCGAACCCGGCCATCAGCGGCGCGCCGACGACCATCCCCGCCGCGAAGGCCGAGGTGAGCGTGGCGGACGTACCGACGGTGATGTCCAGGTCGGCGGCGATGGCCGGGAGCAGCCCGGCGAGCATGAACTCCGATGTCCCCATGGCGAACACCGCCAGGGAGAGGAGATAGAGGGGGAAGGGGAGGGGGAGGGACAAGGACAAGGGGAGGCGCATTTCGTGGCTCCGGGGAGGGGCGAGAGGCGAGAGGCGAGAGAGGAAAGGCATCTCGTCACCACGGTCAGCACCCGGAGGAGGAGCGAGCCCGAAAGGAGCGTCTCAGGGGAGGTGCATGGAGCGTCTCACCGGAGGGGCGGCTCGTGCGGCCGTACGCTCGTGCGGCCGTACGCCCGTATCGGCGGTCAGCGATCGGTGATCGGTGATCAGCGTTTACGGGAGGGAGCGGCAGGGGCTGCGGACTCAGGGGTTCCTGGGGCTGACGGTGTGACCGGCAGCCCCCGCTGTGTCCGACTCGGGGCTCGACATACGCGTACCGTACCCGAAACCCCGGCCGGCACCGTTCGGTTCAGCCCCTCACCGGCCCTCACAGGCCCTCACCGGCCTTCACAGGCCGTGCAGTCGTTCCATCTCTCTGCGGTCCCGCTTCGTCGGGCGGCCGGTGCCCCGGTCGCGTACCGGGATCTGCGGGGTCAGTTCGCGGGGCGGGGGCGGCGGACTGTTGTCGACGTAGCACTCCACCGCGACCGGGGCGCCGACCCGCTTGCGTACCGTACGGGAGACCACGACCACCCGGTCCCGGCCCGCGTGGCGCAGGCGGACCTCGTCGCCCGGCTTCACGGCGTACGCGGGCTTGACGCGCTCACCGTTGACACGGACATGGCCCGCGCGGCAGGCGGACGCCGCCTGCGAGCGGGTCTTGGTGAGCCGTACCGACCAGATCCAGGTGTCCACCCTGGCCGTTCCCTCGTCCGCTGATGCCATATGTCGAGGGTACGGGTAGGGGTACGGGTATGGGCCGGGGTTACCGGTACGAGTCGACCGGGTGGTCCGGGGAGAGTAATGCCCGGCGCGCAGGCGAACGCGGGGCGTCGGGATGTCCGCGCCGCTACCCTTCTGCCCGTTGCGTAAACCGCCCCTGCCCCGGATCTCCCGGGGTGGCGGCTAACCTTACGTATCCGCCCTGGCCAGGGATGCGCGTTTCCCCGGTGGCGGACACCCCACCCACCTCATCTGAAAGGCTCGCCCATGGGCATGCGGAGCTTGCTGCGCAAGGTGTTCGGACGCGACCGTGCGGAGGAGCGCACCAGGTCGGCAGCGGCGACAGCACCGGACGCGGCCCAGGACTCGGCCCAGGAGACGACTACGGGGACTGCCTCGGAAGCCTCCTCGGAAACCGCTTCGGATGCCGCCTCGGGGAAGGCTTCGGAGAAGGCTTCTGACGCGGGGTCCGTGTCCGTACCGTCCCAGGCGGACCGTACGGACCGTGCCGACCGTACGGAGAAGGCGTCTTCCGCGCGCAAGTCGCCCGCGACGGCGAACGCCGGGGCCGCGTCGGGTACATCGGGCTCGTCGGGCGCGTCGGGTACGGGTGTGGGGGCCGGGGCCGCCGATCTGGTGGCCGCCGCGTTCGACAAGGCCCGCACCAGCGACACGGAGCAGAGCGTGCCGTCCCAGGCGACGCGCTCCCGCGCGGACGACGAGTCGGCCACCCCTGTCGCTCCGGCCACCCCGACGGTTCCCGCGCAGGCTTCGGCCGAGCCGGAGTTGAAGGAAAAGGAAGAGGTCAAGGAGGAGGAAGAGGTCAAGGAGGAGGCCAAGGAAGGGAGCAAGGCCGAGGAGGTCAAGGCCGCGCCCGCAGAGGAGCCGAAGGCCGAGGTCAAGGCCGAGGCCGAGGAGGGCAAGGCTGCGGAGGTCAAGGCCGCGCCGGTCGTCGAGCCCGAGGCCGAGAAGGCAGAGGCCGCGCCGGTCGCCGTCGCGCCCCCGGCCGAGCCCGCCGCCGTAACCCCGGAAGCTCCCGCGACCCCCGCAACCCCCGCCCCCGAGGCGGACGTTGCCCCCGCCCCGGCCCTCTCCCCTGAGTCCTCCCCCGAGACCCCCGAAACCCCCGAAGCGCCTGGCGCCCCCGACGCCGTCGCCGCCGGCCGTCCCGCCGTCGCGCTCGCGCGGCTCAAGTCCCGGGCCCCCGGCCTCGCCGAGCACTACAAGGCCGCCGGTGCCGCGCTCAGGAAGCGCGGGCTCACCGGGCGCCGCGCCACCGTCTACCTGGTCCTCGACCGCTCCGGTTCCATGCGGCCGTACTTCAAGGACGGCAGCGCCCAGCACCTCGGCGAGCAGGCGCTCGCGCTCGCCGCGCACCTCGACGAGGAGGCGACCGTGCGCGTCGTCTTCTTCTCGACCGAGATCGACGGCACCGGCGAGCTGGGCCTCGACGCGTACGAGGGCCGGATCGACGAACTCCACAACTCCTGTGGCCGCATGGGGCGTACGCATTACGAGCGCGCCGTCGAGGAGATCGTCGCCCGCCACGAGGAGGCCGCCGCGAGCGGTTCCGAGGGGCCCGCGCTGGTGATCTTCCAGACGGACGGCGCGCCCAGCGCCGTACGCGCCGCCGAGCAGGCGTTCGCCCAGGCGGCCCGGGTCCCGGTGTTCTGGCAGATCGTGGCGTTCGGCGAGGAGGACGCCAAGGCGTTCGACTTCGCGCGGCGGCTCGGCGCCGACGAGGCCGCCGCCAACGTCGGCTTCTACGCGGCGGGCCCGGCCCCGAGCGAGGTCGCCGACGCCGCGTTCTACCGCGGCCTGCTCGCTGCGTGGAACCCCGGGGACGCCAACTGACCCCACCGGGTCCACCCCGTCACCCTCGTCCCCCCTGCCTCCCCCGTCTCCCCCGTCACCCCCGTAACGGAACCCACACGCGCCCGGCGGTTCGCCCGAACCGCCGGGCGCCCCCGTTCCCCCGAAACCACCGAGCCCCCCTGGCCCGCCGGTCCCGGCCCCGTCCCGTTCCCGGTCCCTTTCCCGTTCCCGGCCCCGTCCCGGTCCCTTTCCCGTCCACGTCCCGGCCCCGTCCCGTTCCCGGCCCCGTCCCGGCCCCCCGGTCCCCGTCCCGTTCCCGGTCCGGCCCCCGGCCCGCCGGTCCCGGCCCCCGCACCGGTCCCAGCCCCAGTACCCCGCCCCCTCCAGCCCCCAGTCCTCGGCCCCAGCCCCTCCCGCGCCTCACCCCACCGAAACGCGCCGCCCCCGTATCTCCGGCACCTCAGCCTCCGCCGACCCCGCCAGCCCCGCCTGACCCACCTGCCCCGCCGACCCTGCCAGCCCCGCCTGCCCCGCCTGCCCCGCCGACCCGGCCCGTCTCGCCCGCCCCGTCGCCTCCACCGGCTCCCGCGCCGGCCCCCGCAGCGACTCCCGCACCGGCAGCCGCACCGTCACCACCAGGCCGCCGCCCGCGCCGCCCGGTTCCGCGTCCACCGTGCCGCCGTGTGCCTCCGCGATGGACCGTACGATCGAGAGCCCCAGCCCCGCCCCGCGCCCCATCCGGTCCCGGCCCTCGCCCCGCCGGAACGGTTCGAACAGCGCCGGTACGTCCGCCGCCGCCACCTCGGGGCCCGTGTTCCGCACCACCAGCACCGCGCCCGTCACCTCGACGTCCACCGTCCCGCCCGGGACGTTGTACGTGACCGCGTTGGCCAGCAGGTTCCCGACGAGCTGGCCCAGCAGCAGCCGGTTGCCCCGTACCGTCTCCGCGTCCTTCACCGTCAGCGAGACATCGCCGCCGCACCGCACCGTCTCCTCGGCGACCGCCTCGCCCAGGTCGACCGGTTCCAGGTCGTCCACCTCGCGCTCGCTGCGGGCCAGTACCAGCAGCCCCTCGATGAGCTTCTCGCTCCGCCGGTTGTTGTCGAGCAGCGTCTCCTTCGTCCGCGCCAGCTCCTCCGCCGTGCAGGCGTCGTCCAGGCCGACCTGGATCGCGGTGCGCTGCGTCGCCAGCGGGGTGCGCAGTTCGTGGGAGGCGTTGGCGATGAAGCGGCGCTGGCTGTCGAACGCCTTCTGGAGCCGGCCCAGCAGATCGTCCAGGGTGTCGCTCAGCTCCTTCAGTTCGTCGTCCGGGCCGCGCGCGCCGATGCGCTCGTGCAGGGTGCGCTCGGAGAGCCGGCGCGCCTTCGCCGTCATCGCGTGCACCGGGCGGAGCACCCGGCCCGCCGTCCACCACCCCACGCCGACCGCGCACGCCGCCATGACGAGCAGGGCGACGACCGACCAGAAGACCATCTCGTCGGAGGCCGCGTGGGTGACGTTGTCGGCGACCTGGTTGACGGTGTACGGCTCGATCTGCCGCTCGCCGACCAGCCAGGTCACGGAGGGCGGCTGGAGCGCGGGCGACGGCCGGACGGGCCCCACCTGGGCGGGTGTGACCCGGGCGGCGATCTCGGCGGCCTCGGTCTGCGTACCGGCGGTGGAGAGCAGGTTGACGACGGTGAGCAGACCGCCGCCGAGGACCAGGAAGACCCCGCCGTAGACGAGCGCGATCCGGGTACGGATGGTGGAGCCGGAGAGCGGCCTGCGCCACCGCCCGCGCACGCTCCGGTACCACCACGCGCTCACCCTCCGGAACCACCGCGCGCTCACCCTCCGGAGCACCTGGGTGACGGAACCACCGCTTCCGCCCCGCCCGCTGCCGCCCCGTCCCACCACGCGTACCCCGCTCCCGCCCAGCCTCACAGCGCGTACCCCACTCCCTGCACCGTCCTGATCAGCGGCGGATCCCCCAGCTTCGACCGCAGCTTGCTGAGGCAGACCCGTACCGCCCCGGTGAACGGATCCGCGTGCGCGTCCCACGCCCGTTCCAGCAGCTCCTCGGCGGAGACCGGCGCCCCGTCCGCCTCCAGCAGGATCTGGAGCACGGCGAACTCCTTCGGCGACAGGTCCAGCGCCACCCCGTCCCGGGACGCGGTCCGCCGTACGGAGTCGAGCCGCACCCCGTACCGCTCCAGCTGCGGGGGTACGGGGCGGGCGCTGCGGCGGCGCAGGGCGCGCACCCGCGAGACCAGCTCGGGGAAGTCGAAGGGCTTGCCGAGATAGTCGTCGGCGCCCAGGTCGAGCCCCTCGACGCGGTCCTCCAGGGAGGCGGAGGCGGTGAGCATCAGGATCCGCGTACGGGCGGACTGGGCGACCAGCCTGCGGGCGACGTCGTCGCCGTGGACGCGCGGGAGGTCGCGGTCGAGGACGACCACGTCGTAGTCGTGCAGGCCCAGGTAGGCGAGGGCGGCGTCCCCGCTGTAGACGGTGTCGACCGCGAAGCCGGCGCGGCGCAGCCCGGTGGCCACCAGCTCGGCCAGGGCCTCCTCGTCCTCGGCGACCAGTACCCGCATGGTGTCCTCCCCAGAACCTCTCCCCGTGCCCGACTCCGTGCCTGTCCCTGTACGCGAATCCGTGTCTGTCCCCGTACGCGAATCCGTGCCTGTCCCCGCGCGCGAATCCGTGCCTGTCCCCGCGCGCGAATCCGTGCCTGTCCCCGCGCGCGAATCCGTGCCTGTCCCCGCGCCCGGCTCCGCGCCCGTCCCGTCCGCCCCGGCGCCGGTCCCGCCCTCCGGATCCGGAGCCGACTCACGCCCCGGCTTTCCCGCCCCCGTCTCCGCCCCATCGCTCATCCGCTGCCCCGCCTTGTACATGATGCCCATTCCCTCCCAGGATGTGCCTGTCTACCTCCACGGCTGTTTCCGGGAGGTCTCTGCCAGGTCCATGCCAGGTCCATGCCGGAGTTCGCCCCACCCCTTGGGTGAGTGCGGACCGGGGTTTATCGGTGTGAAGGCACCACTCCGGGGCCGATACCATTTCGAGCATGGCGGCCACTGGATCCGAAGAGCAGGGTGGGACGACGTACTACGTCACCACCCCCATTTACTACGTCAACGACGCTCCTCACCTGGGCCACGCCTACACGACCGTCGCAGGCGACGTGCTCTCCCGCTGGCACCGCCAGCGCGGCGAGAAGGTGTGGTTCCTCACCGGCACGGACGAGCACGGTCAGAAGATCATGCGCACCGCGGACGCGAACGGGGTCACCCCGCAGGAGTGGTGCGACAAGCTCGTAGAGGAGGCGTGGAAGCCCCTCTGGGAGCACCTGGACATCGCGAACGACGACTTCATCCGGACCACGGAGAAGCGGCACACGGCCCGGGTGCAGGAGTTCGTGCAGGACCTGTACGACAAGGGCGAGATCTACAAGGGCGGCTACGAGGGCCCGTACTGCGTGGGGTGTGAGGAGTACAAGCTCCCCGGCGACCTCATCGAGGACGAGAACGGCGTCGCGCTCTGCGCCGTCCACAAGAGGCCGGTGGAGATTCTCAAGGAGGAGAACTACTTCTTCAAGCTCGGCGCGTACGGCGAGAAGCTCCTCGCCCACTACGAGGCCAACCCCGGCTTCATCCAGCCCGAGTCGGCCCGCAACGAGGTCGTGAACTTCGTGAAGCAGGGCCTCCAGGACCTGTCGATCTCGCGCTCGACCTTCGACTGGGGCATCCCGGTGCCGTGGGACGAGCAGCACGTGATCTACGTCTGGGTCGACGCCCTGCTCAACTACGCGACGGCGGTCGGCTACGGCGCCAACCAGGAGAAGTTCGACACGACCTTCCCCGCCGACGTCCACCTCGTCGGCAAGGACATCCTCCGCTTCCACGCGATCATCTGGCCCGCCATGCTGATGGCGCAGGGGCTGCCGCTGCCCGGCAAGGTCGCCGCCAACGGCTGGCTGATGGTCGGCGGCGAGAAGATGTCGAAGTCGAACCTGACCGGCATCAAGCCGCAGGACCTGACCTCGCACTTCGGCGTCGACGCCTACCGCTGGTACTTCCTGCGGGCCATCGCCTTCGGGCAGGACGGCTCGTTCTCCTGGGAGGACTTCAGCGCCCGCTACACCTCCGAGCTGGCCAACGACTACGGCAACCTCGCCTCGCGCGTCGCCGCCATGGTCGGCAAGTACTTCGGGGGGACGCTCCCGGCCGACCCCGCCGCCGACGCCCCGGGCGAGGCCGAGCAGGCCGTACGGGACGGGCTGGCGAAGGCCGTCGCGGAGGCGGACCGGAAGATCGGCGAGGAGCTGGACTTCGCGGGCGGGATCGCGGCGGTCTTCGACTTCGTCAAGCAGGTCAACGGCTATCTGACCGAGCAGGAGCCGTGGAAGGTCGCCAAGGACGACTCGGAGGCGGGCCGCGGGCGCCTGGCGACGATCCTCTACACGGCCTCGGAGTCGCTGCGGGCGCTCGCCGTCCTCCTCCACCCGGTGATGCCGGAGACCTCCCGGAAGCTGTGGGACTCGCTCGGCGCCGAGGCGTCCCTGGGCGCCCTCGCCGGCCAGCGGATCCAGGACGCGGGCGCGTGGGGGCTGCTTCCGGCGGGCGCGACGGTCACGAAGGGCGCGGTGCTCTTCCCGCGCCTGGAGGAGCAGCCGACGGCGTAGCACCCCGTACGCAGGTATGCGCCTGTACGCGACAGAGGGCCCCTGCTCAGGCAGGGGCCCTCGTCCGTACGTACCGTACGTGCCTACTCTCCGCAGGCCGTACGTACCTGCTCTCCGCCGGTCAGAGATCCGTACCGTCGTGGGTGGCGTCGGGGTCGACCCCGACCGTGATGGCGCCGACGACGCCGCGCGCCATGGCGTTCTTGCGGTACGTGAGCTTCAGCAGCCCGCCCTGGACGCCGCTCTGGTCGTAGATGGTGTCCTCGGTGAGCGTGGTGCGCTCCGTCGTGCTGGTGGAGTACGGCTCGATCTTCGCCGAGTCGAGGACCGCCGCCTCCTCGAAGAAGAACTGGCCGGTGTGGCAGGTGTGCCCGCCCTCGTACCCGGCGTCGGTCATCTTGCCGCCCACGTGCACCTTGGTGTGGATGTGCACGGCGCGGCCCCGGTACCACCCGGGGAAGACGGTGGTGAACTCGACGAAGCCGTTCCGGTCGGTGAGCCAGGTGCCGCGCAGGTACCGCTTGTCGTCGGTGGGCTCCTGGTGGCCGCCACCGCCGCCGCCCGGACCGCCGGACGGGGGCTCGCCGGTCGGCTCGCCCGTGGGCGCGTCGGTCGGCGCGTCGGTGGGGGCGTCGGTGGGCGGGGTGCCGCCGCCAGGGCCGCCCCCGGTCGAGGAGTCCTCGTAACCGGAGTAGAGCCCCAGCGCGTCACAGTGCCAGATGTCGACGGCCACCCGGGAGAGCGGCTTGCAGCTCTCCGAGTCGATCACCTTGAGGCGGAGGGTCATGGGGATACCCTCCTTGCCCTCCGTGATGTCCTTGCGGATCTTGTCGGCGTCGATGTAGTACGGCCCCTCGGTGGTCTGCGAGGTGAGCCGGTAACAGAGTTCACCGTCCGAGGCCGTGGCCTTGGGGCGGGAGGCGTTGACGGCGTCGGCGGCGCCGGAGGCCGCCTTGTCCTCGCCGGCCGATGCCGTGGTGACGGCCACCGCCGCGATCCCGGTCGCGGCGACGGCCGCCCCGCCCACCAGCACGGAGCGGCGGCGCATCATGTCGCGTTTCTCTGAGGGCTCTTGAGGAACTTGCGGCTCTTGTTTCTCTGTCATGGGCACAGACCGTAGGGAGCCAAGCTGGCAGGGACCTGGGGATGACCTGTGAACCGCACAAGTACGAGCGGGCACCCAACTCCCCTCCGTTCAATGGGAGTTACTTCATCAGCGAATCCTCGTCCCCCATCACCACCACAGGCTCCTTCGCCGGGTCCAGCATGCGCAGCAGCTCCCGCATCCGCTCCCGCTCCACGGCGACGCACGCCTGGGTGGGGCCGCCGTGGTCGACATGGATCCAGATGCCGCCGCCCTTCTCCGTGCCGAGCGGCCGGGTCCAGTCGAGCGGGGTGTTGCCGGGGGACCGGTTGTAGTTGATGGCGACGACGTAGTCGAAGGAACCTTCCAGCGGCTCGCCCTCGAACCCGAAGCCCGAGACGGAGAAGGCCGGTCCCCGGTCGTACGGGAGCCTCGTCCCCGGATCGGCGAGCCTGCCGCCCGCGTCGGTCAGCCCGTACACCCCGATCGGGGAGCGCAGATCGCCCTCGCGGTGGTCGTCGGTCCACCCGTTCAGCGCGTTGTGGGCGGGCCACTCCTCGGTGACGGCCTCCCAGCCGGTGACCGGGTCGCGCTCGTAGACCGTGACGGAGGCGAGGTTGGAGTCACGGTTGATGCCGGTCACCACGACGGCCTGGGCGGCGCCCGGGGGGATCCCGGCGCGGGTGGCGGGGCCGAGGCCGGGGATCGTACGGGGCCCGGTGCGCGCCTCCAGCGGCCCGGAAGCCCCGGTTCCGGCTCCGGATCCGGCTCCGGCACCGGTAGCGGCGCCGGCCCCGCTTCCGCCGCCGTCCTTGCCGTTACGGGAACCGTCGTTACGGGAGCCGTCGTCGCGGGAGCCCGGGTTCCGCTCGCCGGAGTCCGCGTCCCGCACCCCGTCCGAGCGGTCGGCGAGGCCCGCGCAGCCGGTCAGCAGCAGACCGGCGGTGAGCAGCGCGGCACAGAACCCCGCCCTTCCGCGCCCCCTGCGCGCACCGCGATCCCCGCGATCCGCGCGATCTCCGCGAACACCGCGAACACCGCGAACACCGCGAACACCGCGAACCCTACGAACACTGAGCACAGACATGCGTAAGCCTCTCAAGCGGTACATCTCGCCCTCGAAGTCTGCGCCGGTGATCATCGTATGGACGTCCTCCACGCACCCCCGGCGCGTCGCGCCCCAGTTGTCCGCTTTGGAATCCCTGTGTACGGTCGGGCAGAGCATTACTTAAACTTTCAAGGAAAGCTTGCGAGGAAAAGAGCGCCCATGTTCTCCCCCACGAACACCCTGACCGGCTGGTCCACCTCCGCCTCCGCCCCCGACGGCCACCGCGCCCACGCGGCGACACCCGCCGCCTACGACATCGGCCTGCTGCTGCTCCGCCTCGTCCTGGGGCTGACCATGGCGGCGCACGGCGGCCAGAAGCTGTTCGGCTGGTTCGGGGGCGGCGGCGTGGACGGCACCGGCGCGTTCTTCACGTCGAGCGGCTACCCGGCCGGCAAGGCCTTCGCCGTGGTCGCCGGGCTCACCGAGACGGTGGGCGGCCTGGGGCTCGCGCTGGGGCTGCTCACCCCGCTGATGGGCGCGGCGGTGGTCGGCACGATGGTGAACGCCATCGCCGTCAAGGGCACCGGCAGCTTCTTCGCCCCGGCCGGCATCGAGTACGAGCTGCTGCTCACCACGGCCGCCGCCGCCCTCGCCCTCACCGGCCCCGGCCGCATCGCCGTGGACCGCTTCCTCCCCTTCCTCCGCACCCACCGTCTGGCCTACGGAGCGACGGCGGTGGCCCTGGGCCTCGTCACGGCCGCCGTCATCCTGCTGCTCCGCAACTAGCGGCCGTACAGAACGGTCGCACAGCCCGGTCGCACAGCCCGGCCGTACGGGACGGCCGTACGGAACGGCCGCGCCCCGCCCCCGTCGGCGTGACGGAGGCGGGGCGAGGGCAGGACAGGTGGGGCAGGGCGGGTGCCGCGAGCGGCCCGGGGCGCCCGTCGGCCGGGGCCCGGGGCGACGGGCTACTGGGCGGGCTTCTCCTGGGCGGACTTCGCCACCGGCTTGCGGAGGGCGATGTTCAGTTCGCGCAGGCGCGACTCGTCCAGCTCCGTCGGCGCGCCCATCATCAGGTCCTGCGCGTTGCCGTTGAGCGGGAAGGCGATCGTCTCGCGGATGTTCGGCTCGTCGGCGAGCAGCATGACGATCCGGTCCACGCCCGGCGCGATGCCGCCGTGCGGCGGGGCGCCGAGGCGGAAGGCGCGGAGCATGCCCGCGAACTCGTGCTCCACCGTCTCGCGGTCGTACCCGGCGATCTCGAACGCCTTGAGCATCAGCTCGGGCTCGTGGTTGCGGATCGCGCCGGACGAGAGCTCGATGCCGTTGCAGACGATGTCGTACTGCCACGCCAGAACGTCCAGCGGGTCCTTCGACTCCAGGGCCTCCAGACCGCCCTGGGGCATCGAGAACGGGTTGTGCGAGAAGTCGATCTTCCCGGTCTCCTCGTCCTTCTCGTACATCGGGAAGTCGACGATCCAGCAGAACCGGAAGACGTCCTCCTCGAAGTGGCCCGCGCGCTTCGCGGCCTCGACCCGCACCGCGCTCATGATCTTGGAGACCTCGTCGAACTCGCCCGCGCCGAAGAAGACCGCGTGCCCCGGGACCAGGCCCAGCCGCTCCGTGAGGACCTTGACGTCCGTCTCGGTGAGGAACTTGGCGATCGGGCCCGCCAGGGTCCCGTCCTCGCCGACCCGGACCCAGGCCAGCCCCTTCGCGCCGTGCTCGACCGCGTACTCGCCGAGGCCGTCGAAGAACTTGCGGGACTGCCCGGCCGTGTCCGGCACCGGCAGCGCCCGGACGTGCTTGCCCGCGAACGCCTTGAAGCCGGAGTCCGCGAAGACGTCGGAGATGTCGGCCAGTTCGAGCCTGGCCCGCAGGTCGGGCTTGTCGTTGCCGTACTTGAGCATCGACTCGCGGAACGGGATGCGCGGGAACGGCGAGGTGACATGGCGCCCGCCGCCGAACTCCTCGAACAGCTCCGTCATCAGCTTCTCGATCGGCTGGAAGACGTCCTCCTGCTCGACGAAGCTCATCTCGACGTCGAGCTGGTAGAACTCGCCCGGCGAGCGGTCCGCGCGGGCGTCCTCGTCGCGGAAGCAGGGCGCGATCTGGAAGTACCGGTCGAAGCCCGAGATCATCAGGAGCTGCTTGAACTGCTGCGGCGCCTGCGGCAGCGCGTAGAACTTCCCCGGGTTGAGCCGCGAGGGGACGACGAAGTCGCGCGCGCCCTCCGGCGAGGTCGCGGTGAGGATCGGCGTCGCCATCTCGTTGAAGCCGAGCGCCGTCATCTTGTGCCGGATCGCGGAGACCACGGCCGTACGGAGCAGGATGTTCCGGTGCATGCGCTCGCGGCGCAGGTCGAGGAAGCGGTATTCGAGCCGCCGCTCCTCGTTGACGCCGTCCTCCGTGTTGACCGTGAACGGCAGCGGTCCCGCCGCGCCCAGGATCTCCACCTCGGAGACCTCGATCTCGATCTCCCCGGTCGGCAGCTCCGGGTTGACGTTCTCCGCACCGCGCGCGGAGACCGTGCCGTCGATACGGACGACGGTCTCCTTGGTGAGCTTGGCCAGCTCCTCGTTGGCGGCCGTGCCGGGGCGGGCGACGAGCTGCACCAGACCGTAGTGGTCGCGCAGATCGATGAAGAGGATGCCGCCCAGGTCTCGGCGATTGTGCAGCCAGCCGCTCAGCCGGACGTCGGTGCCGACGTCGGAGGCGCGGAGCTGACCGCAGGTGTGGGACCTGTAACGGTGCATCGTCGTTTCATCCAGTCTTGACGGTCGGAGTGGGCAGGGGGCGCGGGGCCCCCGTTCGGCCCTAACAGGCTACCGCCCGGCTCCGACACCACCCTCAGTGGCGTTGACTCCGCACATCTTCATAAAGTGGGACAATGCGAACCGAGGAGATCCTGGCCGCCGTCGGCACCGGCCTGTGGCACTGGGACCTCGCCTCCGGCTCCGTCGTCCTCGACGCCGAGGCCGCCCGGCTCTTCGGCTGGCCCGCCGGGCCCCGTACCACCACGACCGCCGCGATCCGGGCCCGCCTGCACCCCGTCGACTGGGTCGAGGTCGAGAGCGCCGTCAGCCTCGCGCTCGCCGAGTCCACCCTCGCCGAGGTCCGGCTCCGCGTGATGGACGGCGAGAGCCATGTCGTCCGTACGGTACGGAGCCGGGCCAGGCCCCGCGCCCGTACCCACCCCGACGGCACCGAGGACCTCGACATCTTCGGCACTGTCCAGGAAGTCGTCCAGGAAGCCGCCGACGAGGCCGGCCACGAGGTCGCCGACGGCGCCGGGGAGCCGTACCCCGCAGGCACAGGCACAGGCACAGGCACCCGCACCGGCCCGGCCACCGGCGGCTGGAACCGCTCCCGGGAGGCGTTCCTGCTGGACGCGGGGCGCGCGCTCGCCGAGGCGCGCTCCACCAGCGAGGTGCTCCGGGTCGCCGCCACCCTCTCCATGCCCGGCTTCTCCCCCGACGGACAGGCCGTCTTCGGCGTCACGGGGAGCCCCACCGGCCCCGCCTCGGGGCGGCGGCTCCGCATCATCGGGCACCACGGGCACGACCCGGGCGACGTGGTCCCGTTCGAGGAGATGTCCCTGGACACCGCCTACCCGGCCGCCGACGTGGCGAGAACGGGCCGTGCGATCTATCTGGCCGCCCCGGAGTCGTACGCCGAGCGCTACCCCACCACCTGGGAGTACGTACGCCGCTTCGAACGGCGGTCCTGGGCGTTCCTCCCCCTGGTCGTCGCCGGGCGCGTCCTGGGCACCTGGATGGCGGCCTTCAAGCACCCCACGACGTTCTCGCCCGACGTCCGCGCCGTGCTGACGACGGTGGCCCGCATGCTGGCGCAGGCCCTCGCCCGCGCGGGCGTCGCCGAGTCGGAGCGCGAACTGTCGATCGGGCTCCAGCGCGCCATGATGCCCCGGCTGGGCCCGGAGATCCCCGGGATGACGGTGGCGGCGCGGTACGTACCGACCGGCGGCGGGCTCCAGGTGGGCGGCGACTGGTACGACATGATCCCGCTCCCCGACGGCCGGGGCAGCCGTACCGCGGGGGGCAGGTTCGCCCTGGTCATCGGGGACGTCCAGGGCCATGACGTGCACGCCGCCGGGCTGATGGGGCAGCTCAGGATCGCGCTGCGGGCGTACGCCTCGGAGGGGCACCGCCCGGACGCGGTACTCTCCCGGGCCTCCCGCTTCCTCGCCGGGCTCCAGCACCAGCCGGGCGCGGCCACCGGCACCGGCCCCGGCCCCGGCTCGGCCACCGTGCCGGAGCTCCCCATCGGGCCGCGCTTCGCGACCTGCCTCTACCTGGAGGTCGACCCGGAGTCGGGCACCCTCGACATCGCCCGCGCCGGCCACCCGGACCCGGTCATCCGCACGGCCGACGGCACCGCCGTCATCCGCCAGACGGCGGGCGGCCTCCCCCTCGGCATCGAGGCCGACTCCGACTACCCCACGACCCGGCTCCGGCTCGCCCCCGGCGAGGTGCTGATGCTCTGCACGGACGGCCTGATCGAGACGGGCGGCCACGACCTCGCGACCGGGTGGACCCGGCTCCGGCCGGTCCTGGAGGACACCGCCGCCGAGCTGGAGGGGCTGGCGGACGCCCTGATCGAGACCGTCCACGGGCCCGCGTCGCACCGCACCACGGGACCGCTCGCCGACCGCCGCGAGGACGACATCGCGCTTCTGCTGCTCGCCCGGGACCGGGCCGCCCGGTCGGCCCGTACCGCCGCACCCCCCGTCCGCAGCACCGCCCTCACCATCGCCCAGGCCGAACCGGAGCGGATCGCGGGCGCCCGCCGTCAGCTCCGCGAGCTGCTGCACGACTGGGCCGACCCGGAGCAGGTCGACGCGGCCGAGCTGATGGTCTCCGAGATGCTGACCAACGTGCTCGTCCACACGGACGGGGACGCGCTGCTGTTCGCCGAGGCGCGCGGCGCACCGGGCGCGCGCCGGCTGCGCGTCGAGGTCGCCGACACCAGCGACGACCTGCCCCACCGGCGCACCCCCGGCGAACTCGCCTCCAGCGGGCGCGGGCTCGTCCTGCTGGAGCTGCTGGCGGACGCGTGGGGCGTGGACCCGCGCGGCGAGGGCAAGTGCACCTGGTTCCACCTGTACGAGGACACGGCGGGGACAGAGGAAACGGCGGGGACGAGGGATGGCGCGGCGCGCGAGCGGATGTGACCGTATCAGCGGAAAAACATACGCTCTCGCAACACGACACCCTCTTGAGTGGAGAGATGGCCCACCCCCCGCCCCTGCTCTCGCCGCCGCCTCCGCCGCCTCCGTCATCGCGGTCATCGGCGTCGTCCCCGTCGTCCCCGTCGTCCGCGTCGTCCTCGGATTCCCCCCGTCGGCGCCGTTTCCCGCCGGTGCGCGCCCTCGCCCGGCCAGGGCCCTGGAAGCGCGGCCCGGTGCTCGCGGCGCTGGCGGTGGTGCTCGGCCTGGTCATGGCGGGGCACGCGGCGATCACGGACTTCGGGGGCCTCGGCAGCCTGGTGGAGACCTTCCTGCCCTGGTTCGGCCTGGGCGTCCCGGTGCTGCTGGCCGGGGCGCTCCTGCGCCGCTCCGCCACCGCCGTGGTCGCGCTGGTGGTGCCGGTCACGGTGTGGCTCACCCTCTTCGGCGGGCTGCTGACCGACAAGACCGGCGGGGAGACCGGCGCGAAGACCGGCGCGTCGGCCGGCTCCTCCGCCGCCGGAAGACTGGTCATGGTCAGCCACAACGTCAACGCCGACAACCCCGACCCGGCCGGCACCGCCCGTGACCTGGCCGCCTCCGGCGCCGACCTGCTGGCGCTGGAGGAGCTGACCCCGGAGGCGACGGACGCGTACGAGAGCGCGCTGGCCGCGTCGTACCCGTACCACGCCGTACGGGGAACGGTCGGGCTCTGGAGCAGGCTGCCGCTCTCGGAGACCCGGCCGATCGAGATGGAGCGGGACGCCGGGCCGCTGGGCGACGCCAAGCCGGCCGAGGCCAAGCTCGCCCAGAACCGCGCGCTGCGCACCACGGTGGCCACGGAGCGCGGCCCGCTGGCGGTGTACGTGGCGCACCTCGGCTCCGTACGGGCGCTTCCCCGGACGGGGTTCTGGACGGAGAGCCGGGACGCCGGGGCGGCGGCGCTGAGCACGGCCGTCGCCGCCGAGCGGAACGGGCGGGTGGTGGTGCTGGGCGACTTCAACGGCACCATGGACGACCGCGCCTTCGACGGACTCACCGCGCGGCTGAGCTCCGTCCAGGAGACGGCCGGGGACGGCTTCGGCTTCACCTGGCCGACCGCCTTCCCGGTGGCGCGGATCGACCAGATCCTGGTCAGGGGCGTGGAGCCGGAGAGTTCCTGGACGCTGCCGGCGACCGAGAGCGACCACCTGCCGGTGGCGGCCCGGGTCAGGTGGTGAGGGGCGGGTCAGGTGGTGAGGGGCGGGCCTGAAGGCGGTGGTCCGGGCGGACCGCCGGCCTCCGCCCCGTCGCCCCGCCCCGCCCCGTCCTCCCCGCCGTACCGTTTCCGCGCCTCGGAGAGCACCCCGAACGCCGCCGCCGTCAGCGGTACGGCGAGGAGCATCCCCAGGATCCCGGCGACGCTCGCGCCCGCCGTGATCGCCAGCATCACCACGGCGGGGTGCATCTGCACCGTACGGCTCTGGATCAGCGGCTGGAGCAGATGCCCCTCCAGCACCTGCACGGCGAGCACCACCCCGAGCGCCCAGAGCCCGATCACCCACCCCCGGTCGACGAGCGCGACCAGCACGGCGACGGTGCCGGAGATCAGGGCGCCGAGGTACGGGATGTACGCGCCGACGAAGACCAGCGCCCCCAGGCCGACCGCGCCGGGCACCCGCAGGACCAGCAGGCCGACGGTGATGCAGACGGCGTCGATCAGGGCGATCAGCGTCGTCCCGCGCATGAACCCCTCGACGGCGCCGAACGCGCGCCGCGCCATCGCCTCCAGCGCGGACCCGGCGCTCCCCGGCGCGAGGCCGTGGAGCGCGCGGGCGGCCCGGCGCGCGTCCCGCAGGAAGAAGAAGACGAGCAGCAGCGCGAGCACGGCGGTGGCGATCAGCTCGCCGACGACGCTGATCCCGGTGAGCACCCCGGAGGCGGCGGTTCCGGCGAATTTCCCGACCAGGCTCCTGGCGCTCTTGGCCAGGTCCTCCAGCGAGGTCCCGGCGGCGCCGCCGAAGTGCCGGCTGATCTCGCGCCCGGCCCGGCGCAGCGAGGAGACGATCTGGTCGCCGCTGTCCACGAGCGCGCTGACCACGATGTACGCGGCGCCGCCCACGACGGCGACGATGGCGACGCAGGTCAGCGCGGCGGCGAGGGAGGGGTTCATACGGAGCGCGAGGAGCCTGCGGTGGAGCGGGCGGAGCAGCGCGGTGCCGAGAAGGGCGAGCAGGACGGGGGTGACGGCCGTCTTGAAGGTGACGCAGAGCCAGATCCCCACCGCCCCGACCCCGGAGACCAGCAGCGCGACCGCGCACCACGCGGCGATCCGCCGGGCGCTCTCGGGCAGCAGGTGGCTCTGGTTCGACGGCGTCCGCACAGCCTCCAGCCGACCACGCGGACCCGGGCGTGTCCTGCGCTGCCCCGCCGCCCGGGTGACACGCCGTCATCCGGGGGGCGGGGGAGGCGGGGCCCACGCCCGCCATGGGGAGGCGCGGCCCCGGCGGTTACGCGTGGTCGGCGGGGACCACGCCCAGGCGGCCGGCCTGGAAGTCGTCGAACGCCTGCCGCAGCTCGGCGTGGCTGTTCATCACGAACGGCCCGTAGTGCGCCATCGGCTCCCGGATCGGCCGCCCGCCGAGGAGGACGACCTCCAGGTCCGGGGTGTGCCCGTCCTGCTTCTCGTCGGCCCGTACGGTGAGCGAGCCGCCCGCGCCGAAGACGGCCGTCTGCCCCAGGTGGAGCGGGCGCCGCTCCGCACCGGCCGTGCCGCGCCCGGCCAGGACGTACGCCAGCGCGTTGAAGTCCTCGCGCCAGGGCAGCGTGATCTCGGCGCCGGGGCGCAGGGTGGCGTGGATCATCGTGATGGGGGTGTGGGTGATGCCGGGGCCCTCGTGGCCGTCGAGCGCGCCCGCGATCACCCGGAGCAGCGCCCCGCCGTCGGGGGAGGTCAGAAGCTGGACCTGGCCGCCGCGGATGTCCTGGTAGCGGGGGTCCATCATCTTGTCGGAGGCGGGGAGGTTCACCCAGAGCTGGAGGCCGTGGAAGAGGCCGCCCGAGGTGACCAGGGACTCCGGGGGCGCCTCGATGTGGAGCAGGCCGGAGCCCGCCGTCATCCACTGGGTGTCGCCGTTGCGGATGGTCCCGCCGCCGCCGTTGCTGTCCTGGTGGACGAAGACGCCGTCGATCAGGTACGTCACGGTCTCGAAGCCGCGGTGCGGGTGCCAGGGGGTCCCCTTGGGCTCGCCCGGCGCGTACTCCACCTCGCCCATCTGGTCCATCATGATGAACGGGTCGAGGTGCTGGTAGGCGACGCCCGCGAACGCGCGGCGCACCGGGAACCCCTCCCCCTCGAAACCGCTGGGCGCGGTGGTGACGGTGAGCACGGGACGGGCCACGGCATCGGCCGGGGCCGCCACCCGGGGCAGGGTCAGCGGGTTTTCGACGGTCACTGCGGGCATGACGGCCTCCTCAGGCTCTCGCACCCAATTTAGTTGAATGCTGAACATCTGACAAGGCGCGCGGTATTCCCGTGGGAGACGTGACGGGGAGAGCGGAGGAGGGAGACGTGACGGGAGAGGAAGGCGTGACAGGGGAGGGAGACGTGACGGGAGAGGAAGGCGTGACAGGGGAGGAAGGCGTGACAGGGGAGGAAGGCGTGACAGGGGAGGAAGGCGTGACAGGGGAGGAAGGCGTGACAGGGGAGGAAGGCGTGACAGGGGAGGCGGCGGCTCAGCCGTACATGCGCCGCATGGCGAAGTCGACCATCTGCTCGACCGCCTTCGCGTCGAACACCATGCGGTGCTCACCCTCCATGTCGAGCACGAAGCCGTACCCCGTGGGCAGCAGGTCGATGACCTCGGCCCCGGTGATCACGAAGTACTTGGACTCCTTGCCCGCGTATCTGCGCAGCTCCTTGAGCGTGCTGAACATGGGGATCACCGGCTGCTGCGTGTTGTGCAGCGCCAGGAACCCGGGGTTGTCGCCGCGCGGGCAGTAGACCTTCGACGTCGCGAAGATCTGCTGGAAGTCCTCGGCCTGGAGCGAGCCCGTCGTGAACGCGCGCACGGCGTCGCCGAGCGACGGGGGCGACGGTTCCGGATACAGCGGCTGCTCCCCGTAGCCACCCGCCCCGGGGCCGCCCATCGGAGGCTGCTGCGGGTGCGCGTACTGCTGCTGAGCGCCCATGTTCTGGTCGTAGCCGTACATGGACGCAAGAGTACTGAGGAATGCCGCTCCCCGGGCCCGGGGTTGCATCTTATTACCGATGGGTAGCATCATCGTAGCTACCAGCCAGTATCCCTATCCGTCCGCACCCCTCCGCATCCCTCTGCTCTTCCGCCTTACCGATCCTTACGGAGTCGTCGTCATGGGGCACTACAAGTCGAATCTCCGCGACATCGAGTTCAACCTCTTCGAGGTCCTCGGGCGCGACAAGCTGTACGGCACGGGTCCGTTCGCGGACATGGACGCGGAGACCGCCCGCTCCATCCTGGAGGAGGTCGCCCGGCTCGCCGAGAACGACCTCGCGGCGTCCTTCGCCGAGGCCGACCGCACCCCGCCGGTCTTCGACCCGGAGACCAGCACGGCGCCGGTCCCGGCCGCCTTCAGGAAGAGCTACCAGGCGTACATGGACTCCGAGTACTGGCGCCTGGGCCTCCCCGAGGAGATCGGCGGTACGACCTCGCCGCGCTCCCTGATCTGGGCCTACGCGGAGCTGCTGCTCGGCGCCAACCCCGCGGTGTGGATGTACGCCTCGGGCCCGGCCTTCGCGGGCGTCCTGTACGACGAGGGCAACGAGGCGCAGAAGAAGGCCGCCGCGATCGCCGTCGAGCGCCAGTGGGGCTCCACGATGGTCCTCACCGAGCCGGACGCGGGCTCGGACGTCGGCGCGGGGCGCACGAAGGCCGTCCCGCAGGACGACGGAAGCTGGCACATCGAGGGCGTGAAGCGCTTCATCACCTCGGGCGAGCACGACATGTCGGAGAACATCCTCCACTACGTCCTCGCCCGCCCCGAGGGCGCGGGACCCGGCACCAAGGGCCTCTCGCTCTTCCTCGTGCCCAAGTACGAGTTCGACGGGGAGACCGGTGAACTGGGGGAGCGCAACGGGGTCTACGCGACCAATGTCGAGCACAAGATGGGCCTCAAGGCGTCCAACACGTGCGAGCTGACCTTCGGCGACCGCCACCCCGCCAAGGGGTGGCTGATCGGCGACAAGCACGACGGCATCCGCCAGATGTTCCGCATCATCGAGTTCGCCCGGATGATGGTCGGCACCAAGGCGATCGCCACGCTCTCCACCGGCTACCTGAACGCGCTGGAGTACGCCAAGGAGCGCGTCCAGGGCGCCGACCTGGCGCAGTTCACCGACAAGCGCGCCCCCAAGGTCACCATCACGCACCACCCCGACGTGCGCCGCTCCCTGATGACGCAGAAGGCGTACGCGGAGGGGATGCGCGCCCTGGTGATGTACACGGCCTCGGTGCAGGACGAGATCGCCCTCAAGGAGGCCGAGGGCGAGCCCACGGAGGCGCTGCACGGCCTCAACGACCTGCTCCTGCCGATCGTGAAGGGTTACGGCTCCGAGCGCTCCTACGAGCAGCTCGCCCAGGCCCTCCAGATCTTCGGCGGCTCCGGCTACCTCCAGGAGTACCCGGTCGAGCAGTACATCCGGGACGCCAAGATCGACACCCTCTACGAGGGGACGACGGCCATCCAGGGCCAGGACTTCTTCTTCCGGAAGATCGTCCGCGACCAGGGCCGGGCGCTGGGCGCGCTCGCCGAGGAGATCAAGACCTTCCTCTCGGTGGGCACCGGCGGCGCCGAACTCGCCCCGGCCCGCGAGGCCCTCGCCAAGGCCGCGGCCGACCTGGAGGCGATCGTCGGCGTGATGCTGAAGGACCTGACGGCCACCGGCGAGGACGTCAAGGAGATCTACAAGGTCGGCCTCAACACCACCCGCCTGCTGATGGCCTCGGGCGACGTGGTCGTCGGCTACCTGCTGCTGCGCGGCGCCGCCGTGGCGACGGAGAAGCTGGAGACGGCCGCCGCCAAGGATGCCGCCTTCTACCAGGGCAAGATCGCGGCCGCGAAGTTCTTCGCCGCGAACGTGCTGCCGGGCGTCGCGACGGAGCGGGCGATCGCGGAGTCCGTGGACACCTCCCTGATGGACCTGGACGAGGCGGCGTTCTAGGACACCCCGGGTCCACGGCGGCCCCGCGTCCGGTGTACGGCGCCGGACGCGGGGCCGCTGTCCGTCCCGGGGGGGGGCTGACCATCCCCGGGGCCGCTGTCACCCCCGGTGCCGACGGCGCTGTCGTACCCCGTCGTTAGGGTTGACGTCATGAGCACTTCCATCCGCTTCGACCGCGGTCACACCGACGACCTGATGTCCTATCTCGGCGCCAGCCCGTCGCCGTACCACGCCGTGGCCAACGCCGCGGAGCGCCTGGAGAAGGCCGGCTTCCGCCAGGTGCGGGAGACCGACGCCTGGACCGGGGAGGCCGGCGGGCGGTATGTGGTGCGCGGCGGCGCGCTCATCGCCTGGTTCGTGCCGGAGGGCGCCGCGCCGCACACGCCGTTCCGGATCGTCGGCGCGCACACCGACTCGCCCAACCTGCGGGTCAAGCCCCTGCCGGACACCGGCTCGTACGGCTGGCGGCAGATCGCCGTCGAGGTGTACGGCGGGACGCTGCTCAACACCTGGCTCGACCGCGATCTGGGGCTGGCGGGCCGGGTCACCCTGCGGGACGGCTCGCACCGGCTGGTCAATGTGGACCGCGCGCTGCTCCGCGTCCCCCAGCTCGCCCCGCACCTGGACCGGTCGGTCAACACGGACGGCCTCAAGCTCGACCGGCAGCGCCATATGCAGCCGATCTGGGGGCTCGGGGAGCCGGAGGAGGGCGATCTGATCCGGTTCGTCGCGGCGGAGGTGGGTGTCGCGGCCGAGGAGATCACCGGCTGGGACCTGATGGTGCACGCGATCGAGCCCCCCGCGTATCTGGGCCGGGACCGGGAGCTGGTCGCGGGCCCCCGGATGGACAACCTGCTCTCGGTGCACGCGGGGACGGCGGCGCTCGCCGCCGTCGCCACCCGGGCCCTCGCGGCGGACCCGGGCGAACCGCTCCCGTACATCCCGGTGCTCGCCGCCTTCGACCACGAGGAGAACGGCTCGCAGTCGGACACCGGCGCCGAGGGCCCGCTGCTCGGCACGGTCCTGGAGCGCTCGGTGCTGGCGCGCGGCGGGACGTACGAGGACCGCGCGCGGGCCCTCGCCGGCACGGTCTGCCTGTCGTCGGACACCGGCCACGCCGTCCACCCCAACTACGGCGAGCGCCACGACCCGACGCACCACCCGCGCGCCAACGGCGGCCCCATCCTCAAGGTCAACGTCAACATGCGGTACGCGACGGACGGCAGCGGCCGGGCCGTGTTCGCCGCGGCCTGCGAGAAGGCGGGCGTGCCCTGGCAGTCGTTCGTCTCCAACAACGCGATGCCGTGCGGCACGACGATCGGCCCCATCACCGCCGCCCGCCACGGCATCCAGACCGTCGACATCGGCGTGGCCATCCTGTCCATGCACAGCGCCCGCGAACTCTGCGGCGCCGACGACCCGTACCACCTGGCCAATGTCCTGGCGGCGTTCCTGGCGGGGTGAGCCGGGGGCGCCGGCCCCCGCCGGGTCCCACCCCCCGCCGGGGCCCCGGCGGGGTCCTTCAGACAGCGGGGCGGGGCCGGGACTCCGACGACAGGCCCTACGCGTCGAGGCCGGCCAGCACCAGCCCGAGCCGGGGCGTGCCCGCCGGGGTGATCACGACCGGGACACCCCAGTCCTGCTGGTGGACATGGCAGGCCGGGTACTCGTTCAGCGGGTCGTCGTCGCAGGAGGCGGCCATCGCCGAGACATGCAGCACCCCCTCCGTGGCCCCGTCCGCCAGCACCAGGTCGCGCCCCAGCTCCGTACCGGCGCCGCCGCCCGCCGCGAGGAGTTCCGGCGGGGTCGAGGAGACCAGGAGCCGGGTGGAGGGGCCGTACCGGGTGTCGAGCTTCTGCCCGGTCGGCGCCGTGAAGACGACGTCCAGCCGGAGCGCGCCCGGCGCCACCTCCGTCGCGGCCCGCCGCGTGCGGTGGGCCACCGACTCGACCCGTACCGCCTCCTCCGGCAGCCGCAGCCGGGTCAGCCGGTGCCGCGCGGACTCGACCACCACGATGTCCTCGCCCGCCAGCACCGCGTCGCTCGGCTCGCGCAGATCGGTGGCGAGGGTGGTCACCTCGCCGGTCGCGGGGTCGTAGCGGCGCAGCGCGTGGTTGTACGTGTCGCAGACCGCGACCGAGCCGTCGGGCAGCGCGGTGACGCCCAGCGGGTGCTGGAGCAGGGCCTGCCCGGCGGCGCCGTCGCGGTGCCCGAAGTCGAAGAGCCCGGTCCCGACGGCCGTACGCACGACGTAGCCACCGGCGTTGCCCCCTCCGGCGCCCGCGCCCGCACCCGCGCCCTCGCCACCGTCCTCGCCGCCCGCACCCTCGTCCCCGCGCTCCCGCTCCACGTACCGCAGCGCGCTGGTCTCGGAGTCCGCGATCCACAGCCGGTCGCCCGCCGCCGCCAGCCCGGACGGCTGTGCGAACCACGCCTCGGCGGCGGGCCCGTCCACCAGCCCCTCGTTGGTCGTCCCGGCCACCGCCTCGACGGTCCCGGCCGCCGGGTCGTACGTCCAGAGCTGGTGCGTCCCGGCCATGGCGATCCAGACCCGCCCCTCCCACCAGGCGACGTCCCACGGCGAGGAGAGCGACACCTCGCGCGCGGGCCCCGAGGTCGGCGCCCCCTGCCACCACTGGCGGCCCGTCCCGGCGACCGTCTCGACGGCACCGCTCACCGGGTCGTACGTACGGAGCGCGTGGTTGACGGTGTCCGCGACGATCACCCGCCCGTCGGGGAGGAGCGCGAGCCCCTGCGGCTCGCTGAAGGAGTCGGGGCCGAAGCCGCGCCGTCCGCTGCCGATGCGCCGTACGACGGTCTCGGCGTCCGCATCCACCTCCACGAGCTGGTGCCGGGTCGAGTCGGAGACGAGGAAGTGCCCGCCGGGCAGCTCCACCGCCTTGCCCGGGAAGCGGAGATCGGTCGCGACCGGCTCGGGCGCCACATACGGCCCGTCGCCGCGCCGCAGCGTCCCCTTCGCGGCGTGCTCCGCCTCCAGCTCTTCCACCAGCCGGGCCAGCGCGTGCGCGTGCCCCTCACCGGCGTGCTGCGCGACGACATACCCCTCGGGGTCGATCACGACGAGCGTGGGCCAGGCCCGTACGGCGTACTGCTTCCAGGTCGCCAGCTCGGGGTCGTCCAGTACGGGGTGGTGCACCTCGTACCGTTCGACGGCGTCGACCACGGCCCGGTGCTCGGCCTCGTGGACGAACTTCGGCGAGTGCACCCCGATGACCACCACGGTGTCGCGGTGCTTCTCCTCCAGCTCCCGCAGTTCGTCGAGCACATGGAGGCAGTTGATGCAGCAGAACGTCCAGAAGTCGAGAATGACAATGCGTCCGCGCAGGTCGGCGAGGGTGTAGGAGGTGTCGCCCGTGTTGAGCCAGCCGCCCTTGCCGATCAGTTCGGGGGCGCGCACGCGGGCGCGGCGGGAGGGGGCGGGGGTCGCATCGTTCATGGGTCAAGGGTGCCACTCCCCGGCCACTCCCTCCCCCTCTGCCCCATCCGTCCCCGTGCGGTCCCGTACGGCCCTGGCTGTCCGGGCGCCGGGCGGGTAGACGTACGCCATGAAATATCTGGTGCGGGACAAGATCTTCTCGATCGGCGACGACTACTGGATCGAGGACGAGGACGGCCGCAAGGCGTATCTGGTCGACGGCAAGGCGCTGCGGATCCGGGACACCCTGGAGCTGAAGGACCCCTCCGGGCAGGTCCTGGTCACCCTGCGGGAGAAGCTGATCAGCCTGCGGGACACGATGACCATCGAGCGGGACGACGAGAAGCTCGCGACCATCCGCAAGAAGCGGCTCTCGCTGCTGCGCAACCACTACCGGGTCACGCTCGCCGAGGGCACCGAACTGGATGTCAGCGGGCGCATCCTGGACCGGGAGTTCGCCATCGAGTACGACGGCGAGCTGCTGGCGCACATCTCGCGGCGCTGGCTGCGGGTGCGGGAGACGTACGGCGTGGACATCGTCCGGGAGGACGCGGACCACCCGCTGATGATCGCGGTGGCGGTGTGCGTGATCCGGATGGCGGAGAAGGAGCGGGACGACGGTTGACGGCCGGCCGGCGGAAGGGGGTCGGGTATTTCGCCCGGTTGGTCCGCTTCTGATCCGGTCTGGCGGAGCGCGGCGCGCACAGTACCACCGTCCTGGCATTCACGACGTCAACACGGGCCCTACGATCGTCACACGAAAGCACTGCCGGGCTGCCACCGGGCAGCGTAACTTAGCTGCCGAACCTCCCACGCAGCCCGCAGCCGCAGCCGCCCGCCCGCAAGCCAGCCAGCCCGCGTACCGCAGAACCGCCGAGGGGTCCCGTGACCGTCCATCCCAGCCTTCAGAACTACGCCGATGCCTGGTCCCACTCCGTCGAGGCCATAGCCGAGCTGGTGCAGCCGCTCGTCGAGGGCGAGTGGAACCGCCGCACCCCGTGCCCCGGGTGGTCGGTGCGGGACATCGTCTCGCATGTCATCGGCCTGGAGTGCGAGATGCTCGGCGACCCCCGGCCGATCCACTCGCTGCCGCGCGACCTCTACCACGTACGGGACGACCACACCCGGTACATGGAGATGCAGGTCGACGTGCGGCGCCACCACACGGCGCCGGAGATGACCGCGGAGCTGGAGTACACGATCATCCGCCGGAACCGGCAGCTCCGGAACGAGAACCGGTCCCCCGAGACCAAGGTGCGCGCGCCGCTCGGCACGGAGCAGACGCTGGAGACGGCGATGCGGATGCGGGCGTTCGACATCTGGGTGCACGAGCAGGACCTGCGGACGGCCCTGAACGCCCCCGGGAACCTGGACTCGCCCGGCGCCCAGGTCACCCGCGACGTCCTGCTCGCCGCGCTGCCGAAGGTGGTCGCCAAGGACGCGGGCGCGCCGCCGAACTCGGCGGTCGTGATCGACGTCAACGGGCCGCTGGAGTTCCTCCGTACGGTACGGGTGAACGCGGAGGGCCGCGGCTCGATCGACGGTTCGCCCTCGCTCGGCCCGGTGGTGACGCTGGCGACGGACTGGGAGACGTACTACCGGCTGGCGTGCGGACGGGTGCGGCCCGGGGCGGTCGAGGACCGGGTGAAGGTGGACGGGGACCAGGCGCTGGCGGAGGCGATCCTGGGCAGCTTCGCGGTCACGCCGTAAGGCGCCCGGCCCCGTACCTTCCGTCACGCGGGTACGTGGACGACCTCCACCCGGCTGGCCACCAGCCGCTCGCGCTCCCGGCGTGCGGTACGGGCGCGCAGCCGCAGGATCTGGACGATCCCGATCGCCTGGAGGACGAAGACGGCCGAGAACGCGATCCGGTAGTTGTCGCCGGTGGCGTCCAGCAGGACACCGACCGCGAGCAGCGTCGTCATCGAGGCCGTGAAACCGCCCATGTTGACGATTCCGGAGGCCGTCCCCTGACGCTCGGGCGGGTTCGCGGGGCGGGCGAAGTCGAAGCCGATCATCGACGCGGGCCCGCAGGCGCCGAGCACCGCGCAGAGCGCGACCAGCAGCCACATCGGGGCCCGGTCGCCGGGGTACGCGATGACGACCGCCCAGACCAGCGCGGTCGTCCCGACCGTGCCGAGGGCGAGCGGGGCGCGGGCGGCGTGGTGCCGGGCGATGACCTGCCCGAACACCAGCCCGACGACCATGTTGGAGAGCACGATCAGGGTGAGGAGCTGCCCGGCGTCGGCGCGCGAGAGCCCCTGCGCCTCGACGAGGAACGGCAGCCCCCAGAGCAGCAGGAAGAACATGGCGGGGAACTGGGTGGTGAAGTGCACCCACAGCCCCAGCCGGGTCCCGGGCTCGCGCCAGGCCGCCGCGATCTGCTTCCGTACGTACGTGGCGCCCGCGTGCTCGACGGGCGGCGGCTCGTACCCCTCCGGGTGGTCCCGGAGGAAGAGCACCAGCAGGACGAGGACGAGGACCCCGGCGAGCGCGCTGCCCGCGAAGGTCGTGGTCCAGCCGAGGGAGCCCAGGGTGCGGGAGATGAAGATGGTGGAGACGAGGTTGCCCGCCATCCCGAACAGGGCGGCGATCTGGGCGATCAGCGGACCGCGCCGGGCCGGGAACCAGCGGGTGCCGAGCCGCAGCACGCTGATGAACGTCATCGCGTCGCCGCAGCCGAGCAGCGCGCGGGCGGCGAGGGCGGTGGCGTACGAGGGCGAGAGCGCGAAGCCGAGCTGCCCGGCGGTGAAGAGGACGACGCCCAGGGTGAGCACCTTCTTGGTGCCCAGCCGGTCGACCATCAGGCCGACGGGTATCTGCATGCCCGCGTAGACGAGGACCTGGACGATGGAGAACGTCGACAGGGCCGAGGCGTTGATGTGGAAGCGCTCGATGGCGTCGAGCCCGGCGACGCCCAGGCTCGTACGGAAGATGACGGCGACGAAGTAGACGGCGACGCCGATGCCCCACATCCAGGTGGCGCGCCGGCCGCCGGGCGGATCGCCGGGCAGGGTGACGGAGACGGAAGTCACCAGTCCTCACCCCGGACCAGCACCTTGACCCGGCTGACGTGGCGGCGCACACAGGCCGCGGCGGCGTCGGCGTCGCCGGACCTGATGACGTCGAGCATCTCGGCGTGCTCGACGACGTTCTTGGCGATCCGGTCGGGGTGGGCCTCCAGCACGGCGACGCCCATCCGCAGTTGCCGGTCCCTGAGCTGGTCGTACAGCTTGGAGAGGATCTGGTTGCCGGCGTTGCGCACGATCTCCGCGTGGAAGCACCGGTCGGAGACGGCGACCGCCCCGAGATCCCCCTCCTCGGCCCGCTGCCGCTGCTCCTCCAGCAGCTCCTCCAGCCGCGCGAGGAGCGCCGCGGAGGCCGGTACGGCCTTCCGTACGGCGTACTCCTCGACCAGCAGCCGGGTCTCGACGACATCCGCGATCTCCTGCGCGGAGACGGCCAGCACGAGGGCGCCCTTCTTCGGGTAGAGCTTGATCAGCCCCTCGACCTCCAGCTTGAGCAGGGCCTCGCGCACCGGGGTCCGGGAGACACCGACGGCCTCGGCCAGCTCCCCTTCGGTGAGCAGGGTCCCGCCCTCGTAACGGCGGTCGAGGACGGCTTCCTTGACATGGCTGTAGACACGGTCGGCGGCAGGCGGTTGTTTGACGGGAGCGGCGGGGGCGGGCGGCATGCGCACATCATAGATACAACAGAGGTGCAACAGAAAAACCGTTCCGCCATCCGGACACCGTCCTTTTAGACTGCCTTCCGGGGCAGGGCCGTAGCGCAGAGGTGGACGCGCGCGGTCTCCAAAACCGCGAGGACGCCGGTTCGACTCCGGCCGGCCCTGCCGCCACGGTCCCACGGCCGATACCCCCTACTCACCACGGCGAAGGCGCGCCCTGAATTAGGGTTTCGGCATGCTTGCTCTCACCTCGCCCCTCTTCCCCTTAGGCCGTGTTGCCGAGTGAACAGACCACTCAGACACATAGCCATCTTCTGCGGACTGCTGATGCTCGCGCTGCTGGTACGGGCCAACTGGGTCCAGTTCGTCCAGGCCGGGGATCTCTCCACCGACAAGAAGAACAGACGCGTACTGATCAATCAGTACGCGGTGCCGCGCGGCAACATCGTCGTCGGCGGCCGGCCCATCACCGGATCGGTGCAGGTGGAGGGCTCGGACTTCAAATACAAGCGCACGTACACGAACGGCCCGATGTACGCGCAGGTCACCGGCTACGCCTCGCAGTCCATGGGCATGACCCTGCTGGAGAACACCTACGACGGTGTGCTCAGCGGCACCGACGACCGGCTCGCCTTCGAACGGTTCACGGATGTCGTCACCGGCAAGGAGCGGCGCGGCGGGGACATCATCACGACGATCGACCCCAAGGCGCAGGAGGCCGCTTACAAGGGACTCACCGGCCTCAAGGCCCGGGGCTCGGTGGTCGCGCTCGAACCCGCCACCGGCAAGGTGCTCGCGCTGGTCTCCACGCCCTCCGCCGACCCCGGCACCTTCTCCGGCAACTCCCTCAAGGAGAGCAAGGAGTTCACCTCGCTCGACGCCGACAAGGGCAAGCCGCTGGCCAACCGGGCGCTGCGGGAGACGTTCCCGCCCGGCTCCACCTTCAAGATCCTCACCGCGGCGGCGGCGCTGGAGCACGGCGTGGTCACGGACGTCGACGCCTCGTCGGGCGCGGCCTCGCCGTACCCGCTGCCGCTCTCCAGCAACAAGATCGGCAGCCAGGCCGGGGACGCCGTCTGCGACAAGGCGTCGCTGAAGACCGCGATGCAGTACTCCTGCAACAACGTCTTCCTCGACGCCGCGGTGAAGCTCGGCAACGACAAGATGCTGGAGACCGCCGAGAAGTTCGGTTACAACAAGGACGTCTACTCCGACGAGATCGGCGACCTGCGGGCCGTGAAGAGCCTCTACCCGAACGGCCTGGACAAGCCCGGCACCGCGCTGACCGGCATGGGACAGGGCAGCCTGACCAGCACGCCGATGCAGATGGCCATGGTGACCGCCGCCCTCGTCAACAAGGGCAAGGTGATGCAGCCCTACATCGTCGACGAGGTGCGCACGCCCGCCCTGGACACCCTGGAGAAGCACGAGCCGAAGGAGATGAACCAGGCCGTCTCCGAGGAGACCGCGGCGAAGGTCCGCGAGATGATGGAGCACACCGCCAAGGAGGGGAGCGCCCAGCGCGCCCTGATCGACGGCATCACCGTGGGCGGCAAGACCGGCACCGCGCAGCGCGGCGTGGACGTGCGGGAGCAGGTGCCGTACGGGTGGTTCGTGTCGTACGGCATCAAGCCGGACGGCAAGTCGGTCGCCGTGGCCGTGTTCATCGACCCGACCGCCATGGACATCTCCCGCGAGGACATCTCCGGGGGCAGCCTGGCCGGGCCCATCGCGCGCGATGTGATGAAGGCCGTCCTGGAGAACTAGGGCCGGGAGGGCACCAGGGCCTGTCCGGGGTTGTGATCTGGATCAGGGAGCGGGGCGTGGTGCGTGCGTACGTGCCACGCCCCCGCGAGCCCGGATCACGACCCCGGATCACGACCCCGGCCAGGCCCTTAGGGCCTGGCGCCCTGCCAGTTGCTTTGTCAGCGCGTGAAGTGCTCGGCGAGGAGCCATCCGGTGACCGTGTAGGCGGCGAGGGCGGCGCTGACGACGAGCACGGTCCGTACCGCTCGCAGGGCGCGTGCGGCGTCATCGGGACGCATGCCACTCGCGGACCGGCCACCGGAGCCGGAACGGAAGCCGGAACGGGAGGCGGATCCGGAACCGGTCGATCCACCGGGGCTTGCGGTGCCTGCGGCGGCGGGAACGGGCCGGGGGCTGTGCGTGGCGCGGCAGTATGTACGCGGGCTGGGGCCGGTACGGGGGTCTTCGGTACGGGGGTACGGGGACGGGCTGCGCCCTGAGGGTGTACCGGCCGCTGAAGTCATCCGCGTCGAGAGCGAACTCCGCGCCCGCGTGAAGCCGTTCCCGGGCGGCTCTCTGCGCCTGCGGGGTGTGGTACCAGAGGCGGAGGACGGTGGGTACGTCCGGATCCGGGGACCATACGGGGGCGAGGGTGCCCCGTGGTGCCCACCCGCCCCCCGGGCCGGGGTCGAGCCCGTCCGCGATACGCCGGGCCTGCTGACGCAGAAAGACCAGAGCGGTGTCCGCCGTCACCGCCTGCCGGGCGGCGAGAACAACCCGTACCAGGGTCCCGCTGGCCGTGGGCCCCTCGCAGACCACGGTCACGTTGTAGAACTGGGCGCTGCTCATGCCGGGCGCCGCCGGGCGGGAGGCGCGGCCGGGGCGGGAGGCGTGGCCGGGGGCCGCTGCCTCCGGTGGAGTTCGGCCAGGGCACGAAGCTGGATCCGCTCCCGCTCCGTCGCGGGCCGCACCGCGTTCAACGTGGCCTGCCAGGTATGCCCCGAGGGGCGGACGAGGCAGACCAGTGATCCGGCGAAGGAGCTGATGAGGCCCGGCATTTCGGTCCGCCGGTCGTACGCCGCCATTCCGACCCGCAGGCCGGACAGCGCGGGCAGTGAGGACGGACCGGACTCCGCGCCGGACGGGGTGGACGGCAGGGACCGGCGGCGCGGC
>NZ_JBFBFB010000022.1:0-85748 GCF_040683935.1 Streptomyces sp. NPDC093085
GGGGCGGCTCCGCCCCCCCCCCCCCCCCGGCGCCCGCCCCCCCCCCCTACCCCGTGGCTCAACCGGGCGCGGGGGGGGCCGGCCCCGCGGCCCCCGCCCCCCCCACCGCCGTGCTCCGCGCGGGGAGGGGCGCGGAGCGGAATGCGGTGCTGTTACCGCTTGATCTCCTTGATGCGGAGCATCCGAGTGATGACCTTGTCCAGCTCGTCGTCCTCGAAGACCTTCTTCCAGTCGTCCTTGACGATCGACTCGCGGCCGTAGTCCATGGCGATCAGGCAGGCGTCGGAGAACGGGTTGTCGCCCTTGAGGGTGTTGGCGAGCGCGACCTGCGTGTGGCCGAGCAGCATGGCGCGCGCGGCGGCCTCCGGCACGCCGACGGTGTGGACCGTCTCGTGCAGGGCCTCGGTGAGGAGCGCGCCGACCATGCAGGCGATGGTCTCCACCAGGGTCGGCTCCAGGACGGCGAGCTGCTTGACCGTCACCCAGTGCACGTCCACGACGGGCGCGTACATCGTCCGGATCACGGACTCGGCGAGCTCGCGGACGGAGGCGTCGGGGCCCTCGAAGGAGGCGACGACCTCCTGCGGGGCGGCGATGCCGCCGAAGGTGTCCGCGTACTCCTCCTTGGTGGTGCGCTCCAGGAAGACGGAGGGGTGGCACGGGTGGGCGACGGCGTTGTGCACGTCGTCGCGGCGGGTGAGCAGGCCGGCGTAGGCGGCGGCCGGGTCGAGGGTGAGCAGGACGGCGCCGGGCTTCATCAGCGGGACGAGCTGCTCGGAGACGGTGCCGAGGACGACGTCCGGCACGGCGAGGATGAGGACATCGGCCTGGCGGGCGGCCTCGTCGGAGTCGGTCAGCTCCCGGCCGAGGCCCCGGATCAGCTCCTGGCCCTTCGGGGAGTTCTCGGCGAACAGCGTGGTGAAGTCGCTCTTGACGAGGTTGTTGGAGACGCGCTGGCCCATCTTGCCAGCGGCGCCGATGACGGCGACGGTCTTCTTCTCGGTGGCCATTACTTACTCCTCTGAAGGGTGGTGATGCAGTGCCGGGTCCACTGGTCCTCGGTCCTGGCCGTGGTCTCGAACCCGCCGTCCTGCCAGGGGAGCCAGTGCTCCACGATCTGGTTGAGGTTCCGCTCGTCGGGCCGTACGGTCGCGACGAGGTGGGCGTAGTCGAGCAGGCCCTCGCCCAGGGGCGCGCCGGCGTAGGTGAAGCCGACCCACCCGTCCCTGCGGGTGAAGGCGAAGTCCTTGACATGAATGTTGACGACATACGGGGCGGTGGCCTCGACGACATCCCGGGGGCGCTCCAGCCGGGCGACGCAGTTCCCCGGGTCGAGGACGACGCCCAGGTGGGGGTCGTCGACGGCGCGGACGACGGTGAGCAGGTCGTCGGTGGCGACCTGCTCGTAGGTCTCCAGGCCGAGGGTGACCCCGCGCTCCGCGTACCGGGGGACGGCGCGCCGCAGGAGTGCGGTGGCCTCGTCGGTGCCGGGCCGGTGGTCCGCGGTGTGGAGCATGGAGCGGACGAGGGTGGTGCCGAGGGCGTCCGCGAGGCGGAGATAGCGGTCGAGGTGGTCCTCGGTGATGCCCCGGGTGCCGAGTTCCAGGGTGATGCCCAGGTCCTCGGCGGTGGCGCGGATGTCGGCGAGGCGGGCCGCGTCGAAGGTCTCGATCAGCGGGTAGTCGCAGATCTGGAAGACCTCGCCGCCCAGTTCGTGGGTGTCGCGGAGCATCTCCTCGACGGTGAGCGGCCGGGGGGCGCGCGAGGAGATCCGCCAGAAGTAGGCGTAGGTGCTCAGTCCACGGGCCATTTACGCGTCCGCCTTCCCGGTCCTGGCGCTCAGCTCGTCGAGGATCTCCTCGACGGCGTGCGGGTCGTGGGCGAAGCGGCCGAGGAAGAGTCCGTCGACCCCTTCGCCGAGGGTGGTCAGCAGTCCGGGTCCGGCGCTGCCGCCGTAGATGACGCGGCTGCCGCTGTACGCGGGGCGTTCGGCGAGCCAGCCGGTGAGGGCGGCGCAGACCCGGGTGATGTGCTCGGGCGAGGCGGGGCGGGGCGCGCCGATGGCCCACTGGGGCTCGTACGCGACGACGACCCGGCCGCCCTCGGCGCCGTCCTGTGCGGCGGTGTCGAGGATGCGGGCGAGTTCGGCGACGGTGCGTTCGGCGGCCTCGGCGGGTTCGGCGCGGTCGAGTTCGCCGACGCAGAGCACGGGGGTGAGGCCGTTGCGCAGGGCGGCGGCGGTCTTGGCCGCGACGACGGTGTCGCCCTCGCCGAAGAGGCGGCGGCGCTCGGCGTGGCCGACCTCGGCGTAGGCGCAGCCGATCTCCTTGAGATACGGGCCGGACACCTCCCCGGTGAAGGGGCCCCGGTCGTCGGTGGCGAGGTCCTGGGCGCCGACGGCGACGCCCGTGCCGTCCAGGACCGTACCGAGCGGGACGATGGCCGGGAAGGCGGGCAGCACGAAGAGTTCGGTGAGTCCGCCGGTGACGGCGGGGTGCCGGGCGGCGATGTCGCCGATGCGGCGGGCCCAGTTGAGCGTCTCGTGATGCCCGAAGTACATCTTGAGGCTCACCCCGAGCAGGGTGGGGGCGGACATCAGGCGGCGGTTTCCTCGTCGGTCTCGTAGTCGTTCATGAGCTGGACCTTGGCGGCGGAGGCGGAGGACTCGTCGAAGCGGTACGTGAGCCACTCGGCGGCGAGCCGGCGGGCCAGCTCTATGCCGACGACGCGCTGGCCGAAGGTGAGGACCTGGGCGTTGTTGGAGAGGACGGCGCGCTCGACGGAGAAGGAGTCGTGGGCGGTGACGGCGCGGATGCCCTTGACCTTGTTGGCGGCGATCGCCACGCCGAGGCCGGTGCCGCAGACGAGGAGGGCGCGGTCGGCCTCGCCGCGCGCGACCAGCTCGGCGGCGGCGATGGCGATGGTCGGGTACGCGGTGTGTCCTTCGGCGTCGACGCCGACATCGGTGACGGCCGCGACGAGCTCGTTCTCCTGGAGGTCCTTCTTCAGTATTTCCTTGTAGTCGAAGCCGGCGTCGTCCGATCCGACGACGATCCGCAGCTTGTCGCTCATGGGGGGTGTGCTCCTCGGTGGTGGTTCAGGCGGTGGTTCGGCGGGCGGCGAGTACGCCGTGGACGGCGCGGACGATCAGGGCGAGGGAGTGGGCCCCGGCGTCGGGGGTGCCGAGGGACCGTTCGACGTGCGGGCGGGCCCGGCCGATGCGCGGGGCGAGGTCGGCGGTGGCCTGGGCGGCCTCTTCGGCGGCGGTGGCGGCGCGGTCCCAGGCGTCGGTGAGGGCGGCGCCCCCGGCGGTGGCGTCGGCGAGGGTGCGGGCGAACGGGACGAGGACATCGACCATCGTCTTGTCGCCGACCTCGGCGCCGCCGAGCCGCTGGACGGCGGCGGACGCCTCCTCGACGCCGTGCGCGACCACCGGGGCGGTGGGCGCCTCGGTGTCGCCGAGGGCGGTGCCGACGGCGCGGAGCAGGACGCCCCAGAGGGCCCCCGAGGTGCCGCCGGCCCGGTCGGACCAGGCGTCGGCGGCGGCGTAGAGGGTGGTACGGGCCCCGGCGCCTTCCCCGGCGGCCTCGGTGGCGGCGGTACGGGCGGCCCCGGAGCCCCGGCGCATGCCGATGCCGTGGTCGCCGTCGCCGGCGACCGCGTCGATCCGGCCGAGTTCCTCGGCGTGGGTGTCGACGGTGGCGGCGACGGCGTCGAGGGCGGCGACCACGGTGGCCGCGGTGGCGCGGGACTCCTCGGTGGCGGCGGGCAGGGGCTTCGCCGCCTCGGCGCGGGCGGTCCCGCCGGTGTCGGCGGCGGGGGCGGCCTGGGCGGTGACGGCGCCCTTGCGGTAGGCGGGGGTGTCGGCCCCGGCGGTCCAGAGGGCTGCCAGTTCCTCGTCGAGCCAGCAGAGGGTGAGCGAGACGCCCGCCATGTCGAAGCTGGTCACCAGCTCGCCGACCTCGGGTTCGACGGCCTCGATGCCGGCCTCGGCGAGGAGCTGGGCGACCCGCCGGTAGACGACGAAGAGTTCCTCGTACTTGACGGTGCCGAGCCCGTTGAGGATGACGGCGGCGCGCTCGCCGCGCGGGCTTCCGATCCCCTCGGGGAGTTCCTTGAGCAGGGTGGAGACGAGGAGTTCGGCGGCCTCGTCGGCGGTGGGCACGGACTCTTCGCCGATGCCGGGTTCGCCGTGGATGCCCAGGCCGACGGCCATCCGGCCCTCGGCGACGGTGAAGAGCGGGGTGTCGGCGCCGGGCAGGGTGCAGCCGCTGAAGGCGATGCCGAAGGAGCGGGTGCGGGCGTTGGCGTGACGGGCGACCCGGACCACCTCGTCGAGGCTCCGGCCCTCTTCGGCGGCGGCCGCCGCGGCCTTGAAGACCGGCAGGTCACCGGCTATGCCCCGGCGCTTCTCCGCTTCGTCGGCGGAGGCGCTGGAGATGTCGTCGGTGACGGCGACGGTGCGGGTCTCGACGCCGTCTGCGGTGAGCTGCTCGGCGGCCTGTCCGAAGTGGAGGACGTCGCCCGCGTAGTTGCCGTACATGAGGAGCACGCCGCCGCCGGTGTGGGCGTGCTCGGCGACCGTACGGACCTGCCGGGCGGAGGGCGAGGCGAAGACGTTGCCGACGGCGGCGCCGTGGGCGAGGCCGGGGCCGACCAGGCCGGAGAAGGCCGGGTAGTGGCCCGAGCCGCCGCCGATGACGACGGCGACCTGTCCGGCCGGGGCCGGGGCGGAGCGTACGACTCCGCCGGGGACGGGGCGCACCCAGCGGCGGTGGGCCGCCACGAAGCCTTCGAGCGCCTCGTCGGCGAAGGCCTCGGGGGCGTTGAACAGGCGGGTCATGTCAGTGCACCTCGGCAAGCGGCTGGTCGGAGGGGTGGGCGGGGCGGCGCCGGGCGAGGGCCAGCATCAGCACGGCGGAGAGGATCATGAAGCCGCCCACCACGAACATGGAGAGGGTGTAGGAGCCGCTGAAGTCCTTGAGCCAGCCCGTGACATAGCCGGCCGCGAAGCCGCCGATGTTGCCCGCGGTGTTGATCAGGGCGATGCCGGCCGCGGCGGCGGCGCCGGTCAGGAAGCGGGAGGGGATCGACCAGAAGACGGGGAGCGCGGCGAAGATCGAGCACGCGGTCACGGTGATCACGGCGATGGTCGCGGCCGGGGAGCCCATGTAGAGGGCGACGGGGATGGAGATGCCGCCGACCACGGCCGGGCCCGCGACATGCCAGGTCCGGGTGCCGTTGCGGGTGGCGTGCCGGGACCAGAAGAAGAGGACGACGGCGGCCGGCAGATACGGGATGGCGGTGATCAGCGCCTTGTCCATGACGCTGAAGGAGGTGCCGAAGCTCTCCTGGAAGCCCTCGATGATGGTGGGCAGGAAGAAGGCGAGCGCGTACAGGCCGTAGATGAAGCCGAAGTAGACCATGGCGAGGGTCCAGACCCGGCCGCTGCGGAAGGCCTCCTTCAGCGCGCCCCGGCCGTGGCCCTGGTCGGCGCCGGTCTTGCCGGCGTTCTCGGTGGCCAGCTCGGCGGTGAGCCAGTCGCGCTCGGCGGGGGTGAGCCACTTGGCGTCGGCGGGCCGGTCGATCAGGTAGAACCAGGCGATGACGCCGAGGAGGATCGCGGGGAGCGAGACGAAGAGGAACATCACGCGCCACCCCTCCAGGCCGAAGAGGCCGTGGTGGCCGATGAGCCACCCCGCGAGCGGGGCGCCGATGACCGTGGTGAGCGGCTGGGCCAGGTAGAAGAGCGCGAGGACCTTCGTACGGTGCCGGGCGGGCACCCACTGGCTCAGGAAGAGGATCGCCCCGGGGAAGAACCCGGCCTCGGCGACGCCCAGCAGGAAGCGGAGCGCGTAGAGCTGCTCGCTGCTCTGCACCCAGGTGAAGAGGAGGGAGACGATGCCCCAGGTGACCATGATCCGGGCGAGCCAGCGGCGGGCGCCGAACTTGTGGAGTGCCATGTTGCTGGGCACTTCGAGAATGATGTAACCGATGAAGAAGACCCCGGACGCGAATCCGAACTGCGCCGCGGTGAGCGCGAGGTCTTGCCCCATCCCGTTCGGCTCCGCGAAGGAGACGGCCGTCCGGTCCAGATAGTTCACGAAGAACATCAGGGCGACGAACGGGACGAGCCGGATCGAGACCTTCTTGATCGCTGATCTCTCGACAGCGGATGGCAACGCGGTGGCACCCATGGTGACTCCCTCAACAGCGCCGGACAGCTCTGTCCGTACTCGGGTCACAGACGGTGGTGATCGACGTGGCCGAAACAGGCGCAACACGTTCCACCGGCTGATGTGTCTTCAACGTAACCCCCAGAAGAAAATTGGTCACCAATTGACCAATGTGGCGAGCGTCACTCTTGAAGTGACGCACGACACTCTTGACAGAGCGCGGGGCGACGCGCGTGGGCACGCGTTCAGGACACCTTTGAACAGGGGGAACACCCATCTGGTGTACTGGTGACCGTGACCAGTCAGCCTGATCAGCAATCGCCCGGATCACCGGATCTCGCCCGGCTGCTGCGCCCCGTGGTGCGCGAGTCGTCGGTCAGCGAGGTCGCCAAGCGGCTCCTCGACCATCTCTCCAAAGGCGACATCAAGCCCGGCACCCGGCTGCCCGCCGAGCGTCAGCTCGCCGAGGCGCTGGGGGTCGCGCGCTCCAGCGTGCGGGGCGCCCTCTCCGCCCTCGACGTGCTCGGGATCATCGAGATCCGCCCCGGCTCCGGCTCGTACGTGCGCGAGGGGACCTCGGAGTTCCTGCCGCGCGCCATCAACTGGGGACTGATGCTGGGGCAGCGCCGCACCCAGGACCTGGTGGAGGTCCGCACCCATATGGAGGGGGTGTCGGCGCGGCTGGCGGCGGAGCGCGCCACCGAGGAGGACGTGGCGCGCCTTGAGGAGCATCTGCGGCGGATGCGGGACGCCGGCAACGATGTCGCGGCGTTCATCGAGGCGGACATCGCCTTCCACCTGGAGACGGCGAACATCGCCGGGAACTCGGTGCTCAGCGACATCCTGCACTCGATCCGGGCACTGCTCCAGGTGTGGATGGAGCGGGTCAGCGATCTGGAGGGCACGGTCAGCGGCACCCTCTGCGAGCACGACGCGGTGCTGTCGGCCATCCGCGCCCAGGACCCGGACGGGGCGAGCGAGGCGATGGCGGAGCACATGCGGATGGCGAGCGCGCGGCTGCGGGAGTCGATCAGAGCGGCGGACGGCGAGGGCCGGGCGGCGGAGCAGGACGCGTGAGGCGCCGCCCCGCCGCCCGGACCGGGTCCGGGCGGCGGGGCGGCGTCACCGGGTGACGGTCACCAGTCGTACGGACTCCGCGGGCGCTGCCCCTGGCCCTGCGCCGGCGGACGGCTCTGCGCCGGAGGTCCCTGCGGCGGGACGGCGGGATGGCGGGCCGGGGGCTCGTCGTACGCGGGCGGCCAGACCGGGCGCGGCGGAGCGCTCCGCTCCGCCTTCCCGGCCTCGGGCCGGTCCCACTCGCCCTCGCCGAGGACGAGGAGCGGGTCGAACATCACCACGACACCGGCCAGCACGAGGAAGACCGCCGGGCCGAGCAGCATCGGGAACATGATCGAGGTGGGCGAACCGCCGCCCGCGTGGCCGCCGGAGCCGCCCTGGAGGTGGACACTGATCGCCGCCATGCCGGTGTAGTGCATACCGGTCACGGCGATGCCCATGACGAGGCTGGCACCGAGGCTGGGCAGGAAGCCGTGGATCGACACGGCGGCCCAGAGCGCCGCGGTCGCGGCGACGACGGCGATCACGACCGAGAGGACGACGGTCACCGTTTCGTAGTGCAGCTCCCCGTTGAGCCGCATGCCGGCCATGCCGATGTAGTGCATGGCAGCGACCCCGAGCCCGGTGACGGTCCCCGCGGTGATCAGCGTGGCCCGGGTCGCCCCTCGGTAGCCGACGACGAAGATCCCGACACCGACCATGACGATCGCCACGACGAGACTGAGCACGGTCGTCGGGATGTCGTAGCTGACCGGCGCCTCCTCGACCTGGAAGCCGATCATGGCGATGAAGTGCATGGTCCAGATGCCGGAGCCGATGGATGTCGCACCGAGTCCCAGCCAGCCGGGCTTCCACGAGTCCTCGGTCCGGAGCGACCTGGTGGTGCAGCGGAGCCCCAACGCACCGCCCAGAACAGCCATGAGATACGCCGCCACAGGTGTGACGGCACCGTAGTTGAACCCGTCGATGGTGCCCTGCATGAATGCCGCGCCCTTCACCCCGTGAGATGTACGTGCAGAAAATGTGCGCTCGTGGCGACACTATGGCCATAAAGAGGGGTGACAGACACCCTTTCGATCACTTGTTGATAAAGGTGCACGGTTCAGGGCCGGCGGGATGTCCTGCCCCGTCCGATACGTCCTCTTTCCTTCGGCGTCCGGCCGTTCTTCCGCCGCCCGTAAGAGGGCTGACGAACCGTCATATCCGGTCAGTGCCGAGCCGGGCGAGCGCGGCGGCCGTCATCGCCGTGATGCCGGTGGGCAGCGCCGTCCTGAGATCGGCGGCGAACTCCGGGGAGTGGTGCGGCGGGAGGGCGGCGAGCTTCTCCTCCGCCGTGCCCGGTGTCCGGGCCCACACCTTCGGCCCCACCACCCCGAACATCCAGTACACGAGGGCGATCCCGTCCTCCCCGTGCACTCCGGACCCCGCGTCCCCGTAGAGCGGAAAGTCCTCGGTCGCCATCGACGGGGGCCAGGGTGCCACCCGCTCGGCGCCGTAGAGGCGTACATGGGCCTCGCGTACGACGGCGGTCGCCGCCGGATCGGGATGGGTGACCGGGGAGCGCGCGACGGTACGGACCTCCGGCTCCCGGGGGGAGCCCGCGGCGGCGCACTCCGCCCGCAGGACGCGCTCCACCGCGGCCGTCATCCGGTCGAGGGTGCGCTCGGAGAGGGCGCGTACGGTGATGCCGAGCGTGGCCCGGTCGGGGATCAGGTTGGCGGCCGTACCGGCGTGCAGGGAGCCGACGTTGAGGAGGGCGGGCTCGGTCGGGGCGCACTCCCGGGAGACCACCCCCTGGAGCCGGAGCGCCGCCGCGGCGGCGGTGAGCAGCGGGTCCACGGCGAGGTGCGGGGTGCCGGCGTGGCCGCCCCTGCCGTGCACCACGGCCTCGATCCCGGCGCTCCCGGCGAGCATCGGCCCGTACGCGTGGGCGACCATCCCGGCGGGCAGCGGCGCGGTGTGCTGGGCGAGAACGGTGTCGGGCCGCCCGAACCGCTCGTAGAGCCCGTCGGCGAGGAGCGCGCGTGCCCCGGTGAGGGTCTCCTCGGCGGGCTGGCCGACGACGACCACCGTGCCGCGCCACCGCTCCCGGGCGCGGGCCAGCAGAGAGGCGGCGCCCGCCGCGGCGGCCATGTGGACGTCGTGGCCGCAGGCGTGGGCGACGGGTCCGGTGCTGGTGTACGGCAGCCCGGTGTTCTCGGTGACGGGCAGCGCGTCCAGCTCCGTACGGATGAGGACGCGCGGGCCCGGGCCGTTGCGGAGCACGCCGACGACTCCGTGGCCGCCGAGGCCGCCGGTCACCTCGTACCCGGCGGTGCGCAGCCACTCCCCCAGCCGGGCCGCCGTGCGGCGCTCCTCGCCGGAGAGTTCGGGGTGCTGGTGGAGATCGAGGCAGAACGCGACGGCGGGGCGCAGGATCTCGCGGAGGCCGTCGAGGACGGGCACGTTCTCGTAGGGGTACGCCGCTCCGGGGTACGCCTCTGGGGGGTGCGCGGCATGGTTCACCCGGTCCATCGTGCGGTGCCCCGGCCGCGTGCCGCGTACAGACCGCTGACACGTCCGGTCAGCGGGAGAGGGGCCCGGGTGGCAGTGGGGTCGGCTGGAATACGAGTGCCGCCGGGGCCCGGCCACAGGTCCTCGCGGCGGCGCACCACCGGACCGCCGGGAAACCCCCGGGGCCGGAGAGCTGACACTGAGGAGTCACCATGGCCGACAACACCACCCTCGCCTCCCTCGCCGACGAGATCATGGAGCTGGAGTCGGAGACCTTCGAGATCTCGGACTACTCGGACGCCAGCGAGGTCGTGCTCGCGGGCTCCACGAGCTGCAGCTCCACGTCGACCTGCTCCTCCACCACCAGCACCACCTCCTGCAGCGCCTGATCCAGGCCGCTCCGGGACGGGCGGCACCTGCGACCTTCCGCGCAGGTGCCGCCCGTCCGTGCGTTCCGGGCCGGTGGGCGCGGGCCGGAACGCACGGTGGTCAGGGGAACGGGTGCGGTACGCGGCGGATCTCCCGCTCCGTCAGCTCCGTGGCCCGCAGCCCGGCCCGGTGGGCGGCGGTGCGCAGCCGCGCCATGAAGGGGGCGCGCTGGCGCGACCAGCCGAAGTCGATCGGCAGCAGCCCCGGCACGAGGGTGGCGACCGTGCGCAGCCCGATGCGGTGCTGCTCCGGGGTGGTCTGGTCGACGACGATCACATCGTGGCCCGCCCGGACCAGTTCGTCCCGGATGTGGGCGACGTCGTCGAGCAGATCGCCGGTGCGCGGGCGCCCCCGCTCCTCCCACTCCCGGTAGGTGGCGTCCATCGGGCGGAACGCGGACGGCTCCAGATAGCTCCGTACGTGCTCGGTCATCCGGGGCAGCCCGTAGAGCTGGGCGTGGTCCTTCAGATGGAGGACCTTCCCGAAGTCGTCGGCCATGGCCTCCAGTTCGGCGCGGCGCTCGGTCACCTGGCGGGGCAGGTGCGGGATGTAGGTGAGGACTTCGGAGAGGGCGCCGGCCAGGGCCGCCGCCGGGTCCAGGCTCGCCCCGGCGCCGAAGGAGTAGGTGCCGGGGCCGCCGTCGCGCCGTACCGCGAGGGCGGTGACGACCGGCACGTCGAGGTCGATCCGGTTGTCGAAGGCGTGCACGTCGTACCCCTGCGCGGCGGCCCGGTCGATCATGGTGCGGACGGTGGGGTCGGCCACCGTGGCGAGGTCGATCTCGGGGAGCGGGGTGTTGCCGTACCAGGCGACCAGGAACGCGTCCCGCTCGATGAGTTCGAGCAGCCCGCCGAGGACCGCCTCCTCCAGGGTGGAGCCGATGGCGCAGCCGTTGGAGCACTCGAAGACGAAGTTGTCGGCGGCGAGCCCCGCGCTGTAGTACACGAGGCGGGCCGGGACGAGGACCGGGCGGTCGTCGCGCAGCGAGTGTCCGGTGACCCAGGGGATGGGACGGCCGGGGTCGAAGGGGGCGACCATGGGGTCGTCGCGGTAGGTCTCGGGCGGGTAGAGGCCGCACGCGACGGGCGAGAGCGCCCGGTCGCCGAGGTCGCGGTGGGCGGCGACGAGCGGGGCGGTGCCGTTACGGCGGTGGGTGCCCGCGTACCGTTCCAGACCCTCCAGGAAGGCGAGGTCGCGGCTGGCGTCGAAGCCGTTGGCCTGGCCGCTCCAGGTGACGTCGGTGAGGCCCGCGTAGCCGCGCATGAACACGCTGCCGGCGACCGGCGCGGTGGTGGGCGAGGTGACATTGATCCAGGTGCCCGCGCCGAGCGCCCCGCAGACGGGGTTGGCGAGCGCCGCCACCGGCATCGGGTAGCCGGAGGCGGGGCGGAGCCGGTAGACGTCGGGGGCGGGCTTGGGCCTGCTGACGAGGGCGAGCGGCGGCGGGGCGGGGTCGCGGGGGCCGCAGTGCGGGCAGAGCGGCTCCGGGAGCAGGGGGTGGCTCCGTACCTCCAGCGTCGCCAGGTCCAGCCGGGAGACCTGGGGCAGCGCCCGGTCCGGGGCGCCGCGCCCCGGCGGCTCCACCCGTCCTTCGCTTACGGCGGCCCGGTGGAGGGCGTCGACCGCGTCGAGGATGTACGGGGTGAGCTCCGGCCAGCTCCCGGTGGCACGGGTGCCGGTGCCGGTCTCCAGGGCGTCGCGTTCGGTACGGGTGCGCAGCCGCTGCCAGCGCATGGCCAGGCACTGGCCGCAGGCGGGCGCGGACCCGTCGCCGCCCCACGGGCCCACCAGCACCTCGCGGGTGGTGAGGTGGACGGTGGCGGTGGGGCGGACGGCCGCGTAGGGGTCGCCGGCGCGGTGGCCGAGCACATCGGCGGCGCCCAGCGGGACGACCGCCACCGGGGGCGCGCCGGGTGCGTCGGAGGCGTCCGAGGCGCCGGGCGCGCCGGCCGGCGCCCGCCGGGCGGTCAGTGCCCGCTGGAGCGCCCGGCAGGCGTCCTCCAGCGGGTCATGACCGGCCGGCGGGCGAGCGGTCCTTGCGGTGGTCGCGGTCATGCCGAGTCGCTCCAGCGGAAGGTCTTCAGCGCGATCGCCCCGAAGACCACGGTGAACACGGCGAGTCCGCCGCAGGAGAGCGCGATGCCGGCGAGGTCGCCGCGGCCGGTGAGGGCGCCGGAGGCCCCGTCGTTGAGATAGCGCAGCGGCAGGACACGGGAGACGGTCTGGAGCCAGGACGGCATCAGGTCGAGCGGCAGGAAGGAGCCGGAGACGAACGCCATCGGCACCATGAGGCAGTTGGCGATCGCCGCGACCGCCTCGGGGGTGGTGGCGTACGAGCCGATGATCACCCCGATGGTGAGGAACGCGGTGATGCCGAGCACCAGGACGGGCACCACCAGCGGCCACCGGGGGTCCACTTCGAGGCCGAAGAGCGGCAGCATCGCCACGAGGACGAAGACCGCCGCCTGGACGGCGCCCACACCGAGGGCGAGCACATAGCGGGAGGCCAGGACCGAGGTGAGCGGGGTCGGGGTGAGCCGGATCAGCCGGAGCAGGTCGTCGCGGCGCCACTGCATGAGGGTGAAGGCGATCCCGAAGACGGCCGCGTTGGCGACGCCCCAGGACATCACGCCGGGCGCGATGTACGCGATGTAGGGGCGGGAGGTCTCCTCGACGTCCTGGCCCCGGAAGATCAGCCCGAAGACGACCAGGAAGAGGAGCGGGAAGGCGAAGGTGAAGAAGAGGGTGGCCTTGTCGCGGACCTGGGCGCGGTAGCCGGCCCCCGTCAGGCTTGCGTAGGCGCTCATGCCTGGTGCTCCGTCGTGTCGGTGTGCTTGCTGTCGGTGGGCTGAGTGCCGGTGCCGGTGTCGGTGGGCTGAGCGCCGGTGGCGGTGCCGGTGGGCGTGGCGCCGGTGAGCTGGAGGTAGACGTCCTCCAGGGTGGCGGTACGGGTCCGTACCCCGTCCAGGCCGATCCGTTCGTCGACGGCCTGGAGGACCTTGCCGGACGCGGCCGTCTCCAGGACCAGTGAGCCGCCCTGCGTGGTGACCCGGTCGACCCCGGGCAGGGCCGCCGCCTCCTCCTCGGTCATCCGCTCGGCGGGGACCATCAGCCGGGTCGGCGCGGCGGCGGCGGTGACGAGGTGGTGCGGGGAGTCCAGGGCGACGACGGAGCCGCCGACGAGGATCGCCACCCGGTCGCAGAGCGCCTCGGCCTCGTCCAGGTGGTGGGTGGTGTAGACGATGGTGCGGCCCTCGCTCTTGAGGGCGCGCAGCACCTCCCAGAGGTCCCGGCGGGCCTGCGGGTCCAGCGCGGCCGTGGGCTCGTCCAGGAAGATCAGCTCGGGCCCGTGGACCAGCGCGGAGGCGATGGCGAGGCGCTGGCGCTGGCCGCCGGAGAGGTCCTCGACCCGTACGTCGCGCCGGGAGGCCAGCCCGACGGTCTCCAGGATCCGGTCGGCGGCCTCCCGGCCCGCCCCGTACAGCGCGGCGACGGTACGGAGGTGTTCGCGCGCCGTCTGGCGGACGAAGAAGGCGGACGACTGGGTCTGCACCCCGATCCGGGGCAGCAGGCCGATGTCCCGGGGCCAGGGCGCGTGGCCGAGCACCGAGACGGTGCCCGAGTCGGGGCGGCGCAGCCCCTCCATGATCTCGACCAGGGTGGTCTTGCCGGCGCCGTTGGGGCCGAGGAGCCCGAAGAACTCCCCGCGCCCGACGGTCAGCGAGACCCCGGCCACGGCCTGGTGGTCCCCGTATCGTTTGCGTATCTCCTCGACGACGATCGCCGGATCGGCGGACGGCTCGTGCGGCACGGACGCGGTGGTCCTGGCCTCGCTCATGTGGTTCTGCGCCCCTCGGGGTTGTGGATCGGTGGTGTGGAACGGTGTGGTGGGTCAGCGGATCAGCAGGAAGACGAGCCCTGTCGCCAGGGCCGCCAGGAGGAGTGCCACGAACAGGGCGGACCCGACGGCGTAGCCGAGGTAGAGGGTCCTGGCCCGTGGCGGGTATGCGGCGGCGGCCTCCCGGTCGCGCAGGCGCAGCCGCAGATAGCGTCCGCTCTCCGGCGCGAGGGCCGAGACGCGCAGCCCGTGGCCGAGCATCGTGTAGCCGTCGAGCGGGGGCAGCGGAAGGAAGTTGACCATTCCGAGGACGCTGCCGAGCAGCAGCAGCCCGGAGAGGACCCGGCGGGTGGGGTCGCCGGGCGGGAGCGCGGCCCACCAGGCGAGGAAGGGGAGGAGGAAGAGCAGGTTGGCGTAGGCGCCCGCGGCCGCGACCACGAGCTGGTGCCAACGGCGGGCGAGATAGCGGTAGTTCTCGACGGTGCAGTACATGACGGCGACCGGCAGCCGCCAGCGCAGCCCGATCTCGCCGACGGTGCCGCCGTGGTGGCGGGCGGCGATGCCGTGGGCGAGTTCGTGGAGCGCGGTGGAGAGCCAGAGCAGGGTGCAGACCGCGACGAGCGGCGCGGGGTGACGCACCAGCCACCAGGTGTCGCGGGCGAGTTCGGGCAGGTGCGCGGCGAGCACCACCTCCATGGCCGCCACGAGGACGGCGAGCGGGATCAGCACGGGGGCGCGCAGCGCGGGCCTGAGCACCCGGTGGAGCCGGGTGGTCGTGGCGTGGGCGTCGGCGACCAGCCGCAGGGTGCCGCGCAGGGCGGTGCCCCGGAACGGCCCGCCGGCGGCGCGGGGTGCGGGCTCGGGGCGGGGCGGCCCGCCGGCCAGCAGGCCCCGGGTGCCCAGCAGTTGGAGGAGGCGCTGCCAGTGCGGGGCGGCGAGCTTCTTGCCGTACGTACGGGCGTACTCGTCGCCGATCTCGGCGAGGGTGCGGACCCCGTCGAGCCGGGAGATCAGGAAGTACTCCTTCTCGCCGACCTCGAACGCGGCGCCCGCCGTGGGTTCCTTGATGAGGTGGACGGTGGCGGGTCCGTGCAGCAGGGCGGGGCTGAGCAGGATCTCGGGTCTCAACGCCGGTCTGTGCGAGAGGAGTTCTCCCTGCGGTGTGGTCACGGCTTCTCCTCGCGGAGGACCCGGCCGAGGACATGGGAGAGGTACGCCTCGTCGCGGATGGTGACATGGAGCCGGTTGTTGGTCATGTGCATGTACGGGGAGAGCAGCAGCGGCAGGGCGACGGCGGGGTCGCTCACCCGCTCGTCGCGGGTGCCGTCCCAGGAGCGGAAGACCAGCTCGCCCCGGACGGCCAGCTCCTCCGCCCGTGAACGGAGTTCGAGGCAGTGCTCGGCCCAGCCGCGGAGAAAGGCGGGGAGGCGTGCCAGCTCGCCGGTGCGGAGCGCCGCCCGGATGGCGGTGAAGCGGCGGGCGAGCCCGGGGGCGGTCTCGGCGTAATTGCGGTCGTACTCCTTCGAGCCGATGAAGCCGGTGCCGGGGAACGCGGCGTGCCAGAACTCGTAGTAGCGGTCGAGGTAGCCGCCCAGCTCTTCCTCGTCGGGGAGGAAGCAGCCGGCCATGACCATCATCAACTGGGCCGAGGTGCCCAGCAGGACGGTGCGGAGATGGAGGTTCATGGTGTGGAAGGCGTCCATGACCAGGGTACTGGAGTGGGCGAAGTGCCACTCGGCGAGGGCGATCCCGGCGGGGCCGCCGTACTTGCCGTACTCGGGCTCGTACGGCTCGTGGGAGAAGGAGTTGTTGGGGCGGAGGTTCATCCGCCCCTCGGCGTCCAGGAACGCGCCCCGGTCGCCCTCCGGGAACTCGATCTCGAAGAGGGTGTTGTAGAACTCGTTGAGGAATCCGGAGTCGACCTCGTAGAGGGCGGGCCGGGCGCGGAGGAAGGCGGTGACGGCCTCCTCCGCTCGGCGTACGACCTCGGCGGTGGCCGCCGGGGTCGCCGGTCGGAGCCGGAGGCGGACATGGGGGCCCTCCAGCCAGTAGTTGATGAAGAAGTGCCCGGCGAGCAGCCCCTCGGCGGTCAGCTCGGCGACCAGCGGCCGGATACAGCGCACCAGCAGGGGCTGCGGGTTGGCGGCGTAGAAGATGTGGAGGGCCTGCCACTCCCCCGCGCCGGCGGGGCCGGGCGCCGGTGCGGGGGCGGAGGCGGGGGCGGGGGTCAGCTCTGCCATGGCGATACGTCCTTGGTCGGTCGGTCCGTGGTGGTGGTGAAGGTCTCCACGGCGAGTTCCGCGACATGGTGTCCGCGCTCGGTGCGGACATACGGCCCGTCCTCGCCGGGAAGCGCCTCGCGCAGCACGATCCGGTCGTCCGGGTGGTGGGTCAGCGCCTCGAACGCGGTGAGGGAGAGCGCGCTGTCGAAGTCGACGTACTGCGGCTTGGCGCCCGCGCCGCCCCGGGGTCCCGAGGAGACCGTCGCGAAGACCCGGTCGGGCACCCCGTGGGCACGCCGCCAGCGCTGCCAGTCGAGGAAACGCTCCTGGTCCGTGCCGGAGCCGGGTGCCGGGCCCGGGCCGGCGCCCCGGCCGGGGGCCGGACCGGCACCGGGGCCCGGACGCCGGACGGGCAGCGCGCCCGCCGTCGTGGTCCAGCTCCGCCGGCTGAGGACGACATCGCCGTGGCGCACCCGGGGCCGGGTGGTGACCCCGTCGCGGGCCTCGCCCGCCGGGACGCCGCTCCACACGTCCAGGGGCGCCATCGAGGTGGGGGACATCAGCAGCAGGGTGCGCGGGATCTCGGGCAGGGCGAGCGGCACGAGGTAGCCGAGGTAGACCGGGACCACCTCGCGGCCGAGCCGGGCCGAGCGCAGGACGAGCCGGTCGGTGGCCGCGTCGTGCTCGACGCTCAGATCGTCCAGGTGGATGCGGCACTCCTCGGGGACCGAGGAGGTCTCGCCGGGGCAGACGATCTGGTAACCGGTGAGCGGGCTGTGGAGGTTGAGGTTGCTGGTGACCGCTCCCCCGGTGATCTCGGCGAGCACGGCGCCGGGCGGGGTGACGGCCTCGGCGGTCGCGCGCAGCCCCGCCGAGAAGGTACCGGGGCGGCCCGCCTCGTCGGGCGTGTCGTACACATGGGTGAACCGGCTGAAAGGGAAGGAGAGTCCGCCATACGAGCGGTTGAGGACGAGCAGCGGCGGCCCGTCGGGCTCGGTGCGGGCGAGTTGCAGATGGTGGCACTGGGGTACGAAGTCACTTGCGAGCGGGGCGAGTTCGTCGGCGACGGGGTCGAGGTCCCGCTCGCCGAGCCGGATCTCGGTGGCCCGGTCACCGCCGTCCGCCCACGCCTGGCGCATCCGGTCGACAAAGGCGCGCCGGGCCGCGTCGACGGCGCGGATCCCGGGCAGGCCGAGCCAGTTCTCCTCGGGGACGTACGCGCCCCGGTCGTCGAACGGCCGCCGCTTGGCGGCGAAGGTGAGGTACTGCTCGAAGAAGTCCTCGTGGAAGTCGTGGACGAGCCCGAGCAGGTCGTCGCAGCGCCCGCCGCTGCCGTAACGCGCCAGGAAGAACCCCTTGAAGGTGACGCGCTGCGGGAGGGTCAGGTCGAAGGCGGGCAGGATCCGTTCGACGGAGCGCAGGGCTTCGCTCTCCCCGGGTCCGGCCCAGCCGCCGGGACCGGAGGTCAGCTCGCGGCCCGCGCTGACGTCCTCGTAGAGCAGGGTCTGCGGCAGGGTGGCCGCCTCGCCGCCGGTGAGCCCGCGCTGCGCGGCCCGGAGTCCGGCGCGCAACTCCGCGAGGAGCAGGGCCCGTTCGGCGTGGCCGGCGGCGGGGAAGCGGTCGACGGCACGCTGTGGTCCGGCGAGGGCGGCGGCCAGCTCGTCGGCCCAGGGGCGGCCGAGCGCGGTGAGGGCGGTGCGGAAGGAGCGCAGCGGGTCGGCGGTGTGCACGTCGGTGTCCAGACAGGGCACGCGGACCAGGCCGAGCTGGAGGAGGGCGGCCACATAGCTCTCGCAGAGGGCGGGTTCGGCGCCGTGGACGGTACGGAGCCGCTCGACCAGATCCCGGTAGCGCACCTCCCCGTCCCCGTCGAAGAGGGCGAGCAGTTCGTCCAGGGCGCCGCTGCGGCGGAGGAAGAAGAGCCGGTCCTTGACCGCGTCGAAGGTGACGGCGGCCGAGTCGTCGCCGGTGGCGATCGACTGGCGTACGTAGCGGACCCGGTCGCCGTCCCGCTCCCAGCCGGAGGCTGGCCGTACCGGCAGATCGCCCCGGCGCTCCGGGTCGGCGAGGAGGAGTTCGGCGAACCGGCCGAGCACCACCACATTGAGCCGGACATGGCTGGTCCACCGCTCGCCGAGGCGGAGCGGGGCGCCCTCCTCGGGGGTCCGGTCCTCGGCAGCGCCCTCCTCGCTGCCGGCCGGGAAGGTGCCGGCGGCGACCCCGGTGAAGGTGGAGAAGGGGCTGGTCTTGCAGGCCGTGCGGTAGAGGTACGAGAGCACCGCGCGCTCGATCTTCCGCAGCCGCTTGCCGGGGACCGCCCCCGGCCCGGCCCCTGCCGCGCCTCCCGTGCCTGCCTCCGTGCCTTCCGTGCCTCCTGTGCCTCCCGTCTGGCGGAGGTAGCCGTCGAGCTGTCCGTCCAGGGTCGGGGAGGCGAGCTGGAGGCCGTGGCGCAGCCGGTCCTCGGCGAGGAGTCCGCGCAGCGCGGCGCGGGTCCTGGCGAGGTCGGCGGCGAAGAGCGGCTCCCCCTCGGCCCGGAGCCGCTCCAGCTCGGCGCGCTCGCTCAGCCAGGCGGCGGTGGGTCCGGCCGCGTCCGGGTCGAGCGCGGCGACGAGACGGACGGCGCCTTCCGGGTCGGCGGGGAGCCGGTTGTTGAAGATCTGGCGGCGCAGCGCGAGCAACCGCCTGCGCTGCCGGGCGCCTTCGCCGTCCGCCGCGGTGCCGGTGGTGCCCACGAGGTCGTGGAGCAGGTCGCCGAGGGCGGCGCCCCGGCTCCGCAGCCGCTCCTCGGCGTCGAGTACCTGGTCCGCCCAGCGGCGGCTGTCGGCGCAGCGCAGGGCGCGCACCGATTCGACCGGCAGCCCGGCGACGCGCAGCATGAAGCGGCGGCCGGGATGCCAATGGGTGTGCCGGCTGGTGTGCACGGTGAGCGGATCCGTTCCGGTTCCGGGTGTCGTCATGGCTCTGTCCCCCCTGTCCCGGTCAGACGATCTCGTAGCGGAAGTCGGCGGGCGCCGGGCGCTCGTTGCCGAGCAACATGATCAACAGGGGCTTCTCACCGGTGCGTTCGAGGTCCAGCTCCTCGATGTACGAGATGTTGTCGAAGCCGAGGGCGACCCCGGCGCCGAGCCCGAGGGCGGTGGCCGCGGTGTAGAAGGTCTGGGCGACGGCCCCGATCACCCCGTTGACCAGGCGGTAGCCGCGATCGCCGACGGCGTCGAGGACGGCGGTGGTGCGGATGGTCGGGACGATCACCACACCGGCCTGTTCGAGGTTGTAGTTGGAGAGGAAGTAGTTGCGCTGGAGGAAGGGGCCCGGCGCCCCGGGGACGACGGGGAGCAGCGCGTGGGCGTCGGGGTCGTAGGCGTACGCGCCCGGTGCGACCCCCTCGACATGGTTGACGAAGGCGTACTGGGTGACGAGCCGGGGCGCCTCGGTCCCGGGCTCCGCGGGCTGTTCGGCCTCGCTGCCCAGGCAGGCCTCGGCACAGGCGGCGAGGGTGGCGCCGAGCTGGGCGGGGGTGACGGGGCGGCGGGCGTCGAAGCGGCCGAAGCTGCTGCGGCGTTCGCGCAGGGCCTCGCGGACGGTGGCGGAGGGGAGTTCGGGCGCGGGGAGCGGGACCGGGGTGCCGGTGGAGCGCGGCGGTACGGCGGCGGCCGGGGCCAGCGCGCCGGGCGCGGGCCGGTCGGTGGCGCCCTCGGTGGTGGCGTGGTGGATACGGCGCAAGGTGGCGAAGTCCAGGACGGTGCGGGAGCGTTCGTGGTCGGTGTGGCGTACGGACGGGGTTCCGGCGGGCTCTCCGCCGGACGCCTCGGGCGCCGGGCCGGGCGCGGAGCCGGACGCCGGGTCCGGTGCCGGGCCTGCGGTGCCCGCGGTGTCCCAGGTGAGCGGGACGACGGCGAAGACGCCCTCCTCCTCGTGGTCCACGCCGAGCAGCCTGCTGAGCCGCACCTCGTCGAACCAGAGGGCCGGTTCGACCGTCAGGCCCTGGGCGCGGGCCCAGAGCCGCCAGGTGGCGAGGATCGCGCCGAGGTCCATGGTCACGGCGTGGAAGGAGAAGCTGTTGTACTTGAAGGCGTTCTGCCAGTACTTGATGCCAAGGACGAGGAACTGGTCAGGTCCCGGGCCCGGCCGGCCGAGCGCCGCGCGGACCTCGCCGGTGACATCGCCGGTGAGCAGCCGCTGCATGGCGTGGTGGGGCGCGCTGTAGTAGTGGATACCGGGGGTGCGGGGGCCGCTGGGGCCCGCGACCCAGTACACACTGACCGGGTAGAGACCGCCGCCGGAGGCGGTGCCGCGCGACCAGTTGGCCTGGGTGTAGTGGGGCAGCGCCGCGAGGTCGGTGTTGGTCTGCACACCGAGCCTGCGGCCGGTGAGCCCGTAGGAGTCGCGGAGCATCCCGGAGAGCGCGTCGAGGGTGAAGGCGCGGGGGTGCCGGCCGGTCCCGGGCGCGGTGCGGGCGCCGCCGAGGCGCCGGAAGGAGGCGGCCAGGGTGGCCCCGGCGGGGAGTTCGGGGTCGGGCAGCGGGAAGGACTCGACGCCGGGGTAGAACTTGGCCTTCCTCGGCCGGTCCGCCCAGTCGGGGACGAAATCTGCGGGCTCCATCGGGATCCTGCCGCGGTGCATGATCGCGTCGGCGTACTCATGGGCGTAGCCCACGGGACCCTCCTCTCTGCTGGACGCTGCTCGGCGGTACGACGGGTGGGGCGGGAACGGCGGTACGGGTGCGGGGGTGCGCCGGGCCGGGTGGTGCGGGTCCGGGGCGCGCGGGACGGGGGTGCGCGGGACGGCTGCCGGGGCGGTTCACGGGAACGGGTGGGGGGCCGGGTTGAGCTCCTCGGGCCGCAGGTCGTGCGCGCGCAGCCCCGCCGTGCGCAGGGCGGTGCGCATCCGTCCCATGGTGCGGGCGCGCTGGCGCGACCAGCCGAAGTCGATCGGCAGCAGCCCGGGGACGAGCACACTGACGGTGTGCACACCGAGGGTGCGCTGTTCGGGCAGGGTCTGGTCGACGACGACCACGTCGAAGCCGGCGGCGGCCACCGCGTCGACACACCGCCGCAGGTCCTCGCCGAGGTCCGCGGATGCGGTGGCCCCGGATCCGTCGGGCCAGCGCAGGTCGGCCACCGCGCGGGGCGGGCCCGGCGGGATGCCGTGCCGGTGCGGGGTGTCCGGGTCGAGCAGGAACCCGGCGTGCTCGCCCATCTCCGGGACGCCGTAGACCAGCGGGTGGTCGTGGAGCGCGGTCACCAGGTCGAAGTCGTGCGCCATGGCGCGGAGCCGGGGTTCGTCGCGCTCGGTGCGGCCCTGGAGGTTGACGGCGTCGGTGGCGATCTCGCAGAGCGCCGAGTCGAGCGCCGACTCGGGGTCGAGTCCGGCACCCGCGCCGAAGCACATCCGGCCGAGGCCGCCGTCGAAGCGCTCGGCGACGGCGGTGACGACCGGGACGGGGAAGGTGATCCGGGTGTCGAAGAACCGGGCGCGGTAGCCGTACATGGCGAGCCGGTCCACCATGTGCCGGGTGGCGGGGCGGGCGCTGGTGGCCGGGTCGATCTCGGGCAGCGGCTGCCGCCCGTACCAGGCGAGGAGGAAGGCGTCCCGTTCGATGACCTCCATGAGCCCGAAGTAGGCCGCCTCCTCCAGCCGGCCCCCGGAGGCGCAGCCGTTGGAGCTCTCCTGGACGAAGCGGTTCTCCAGGCCGGGTGCGTGGTAGTACGTCAGGACCTCGGGGACCAGCCTCGGTTCGTCGTCCCGGAGCGAGTACCCCCAGACCCAGGGGATCTCCCGGTCGGCGGTGAAGGGGCGCACCCGGGGGTTGGCGCGGTAGAACTCCGGTGCGTACAGGCCGACTTCGCGGGGGTCGACGGCGGTGGCGCCGAGCTCGGTGAGGGTGCCGGTGACGCTGGTGGTCCGGGAGCGCGCCCGCATCCCGGCGTACCGTTCCATCCCCTCCAGGACGCCGATGCGGTCGCTCCGGTCGAAGGTGTCGGCGTGGCCGCCCCAGAACGTCTCGCGCAGATAGTCGCCCGCCCGCATCGAGAAGCAGCCGATCGTCGCGGAGGTGGAGGTGGAGGAGATGTCGTGGACGACGGAGGGGCCGAGCGCGCCGCAGACCGGGTTGGCGAAGGCCGCGACGGAGAGGGCGTACGACTCGACGGGGCGGACCCGGAAGGCGCCGGGGCGGTGTTTGGGCGCCGGGCCCGGGGTGAACCGCGCCGCCTCGGCGCTGTCGGTACGGGGGGTGGCGCAGCGCGGGCACTCCGGGTCGGGCACCAGGGGGTAGTGCCGGACGGTGAGGGTGCGCAGGTCGAGCAGGCGGATCTCGGGGAACGGCCCCTCGGCGCCCGTACGTTGGGCGGCCCATGCGGTGATGAGGGCGGCGAGGGCGTCCGCGGCGAAGGGGATGGCGTACGGGGAGGGGCCCGCCGCCCGGGTGGCGCCGCCGCGTTCGAGGGCGTCGCGGAGCGCCACCGACCGTACGGCCTGCCAGCGCCGGGCCAGACAGTGCGCGCACCCGGCGCTCCCCGGGGCGCGGTCCTCGGACCCGGCCGGGGGCAGGGGGCCGACGACGGCATGGCCGCCGTACACCTGGACCGGGACACCACCGCCCGCCCCCGGGACCTCGGTGGGGGCCCCGGGGCCGAACGCGTCATGGGCGCCGAGCGTGGTGAGGACGGCCTCGGGCCCGCCGAGCCCGGCCAGGGCGCGCCGGAGCGGCCCGAGCAGGGGGTGTCCGGCCCCGTCCGGCTCCGGCTGTCCTGGCGCCCGTTCCGTGCCGGGCGCGTCGCTGGGCGCGTCGAGGGTGCTAGATGCCACGGGGTTCCTCCGTGGTGAGCAGGACGCGGGCGGTGGTGAGGCCGACGGCGGCCAGGTCCGCGGAGCCGGTCTCCACCAGCAGCGCGTCCCGCCCGGCCGCCTTGAGCCGGTCGAGCACCTCGGACCAGGGCGTCGCCGGTACGCCGAGGGGCGAGGCGGCGGGGGCGCCGGTGGCGTGGAGGGTGGTGGCGTCGAGGTCGCGCAGGAGCGGGTCGCCGGTGTCGAAGGCGCCCGCGCTCTCCTCCCGGCCGAGCTGGATCAGGCCGAGCAGGTCCCGTACGGCGGCCACGGCGGCCCGCTGCCGGCCGGTGTCGGCGCCGACGGCCCAGTGGCCGGCCCCTCTGGCGAGCAGGACATGGACCCCGGAGCGGCCGTCCTCGCCGAGGTCGACGAGGTCGAGCCCGGCCTCCAGGACCTCCGCCGACCGTACGAGGAAGGTGAGTTCGGCGTCGTCGCCCCCGGCGAGGGCGGCGAGGTCCACCCGGTGGACCGGGGCCCCGCGCAGGGCCCGGCCGAGCGCGTCGTGGGCGAGGGCGGAGAGCAGCGCCTCGGCGGCGGCGTCGGCGAGGGCGGCGCCCGCCCCGGTCCCGGCGGAGGTGGCGTCGTAGAGCCGTTCCGCGTTGTGCGGCCCGAAGGTGCGTACGGCGGCGGCCGGGACGAGCACCCGCTCCCCGGTGAGCAGGGAGGCTCCCCGGGTCCAGGCGGTCACCTGCCCGGCGGCCGGGGCGGCGCCCGCCGCGAGGGTGAGCGCGGCGGGGTCGACGGTACGGGAACGGGCGCGCTCCGCGTCGAGCCGGGCGCCCGCCACCACGTCGGTGGGGACGACATGTTCCGCGTAGACCCCGGCCGCCGCGTTGAGCGCCCGGATCCGGGCGCCCGCGACATGGTGGACGTCGAAGGCGGCGATCCGGCGGGCGGCTCCATGGCCGAGGCCGAACTCGACGAGACCGGCCTTGAGCGGGATCTGGGTGACCGGCTCGTCCGCGAACCGGGTGAAGACGCCGACGCGCGGCCGGACCAGGGTGGCGCGGCGGTTCAGCTCCGCGACGAGTTCGTCGGCCTCGCGGGCGGTCTCGGCGGTCGGCAGCGCGGGCCCCGTGGTCCCCACCGAGCCGAGATCCACCGGGAGTTGGGGAGCGCCGCCCAGGTCGGCAGCGGCGGCGGCCGGGGCGCAGAACGGGCAGCGGGGGTGCGGCAGCAGCGGCTCGGCGGTGACGTCGAGGGAGCGCATGTCCTGGACGACGACCTGGCCCGCGGTCTCGGCGGGGAGGGCGCCGGTGGTGAGCCGGAAGATCTCGTACCCCAGCAGATTGCCGAGCATCGCCGCGAGCGGCCCGCCGGGCGTCTCGCCGGCCGGTTCCGTGCCGGGCAGGGCCACGCTCTGCCAGAGGTCGGCGGCGTACGCGGCGCCGTCGTGGGCGCCGACCCGCAGCACGGCGCAGCAGAGGCAGCCGGCCGTGCCGGCCGTCATCAGGGGGCCCACGACCGCCTGCGGCCCGTACGACCAGGCGGGGAGCAGGGTGCGGCCCTCGGGGACTCCGGCGCGGAGCAGCGGGAGGATCCGGCGGGGCGCCGCCGGGCCGCCGGTCACCACGACGATGTCGTAGCCGTCGAGGTCCGCCCAGGCCGGCGCGGTGTCGGGGGCGGTGAGGAGGTCCGAGCCGCCGAAGGCGAGGCGCGGGAGGTCGACGGGGCAGCCGTCGGCGGCGGCTTCGCGCGCCTCGGCCTCGATCGCCTCGGTGTGCCGGGCGCCGAGCGCGGGGTGGAGTGCGACGGTGGCACAGCCGTTGCGGATCAGGCTGACGGCGCACCAGCGGGCGACGGGGTCGTCGCCGAGGACGGCCACCCGCGCGGCGCGGAAGCGGGCGAAGCGGCGCTCGGCGTCGTCGGCGTAGTGGTCGGCGTAGGCGATCTGCGGGGCGAAGCGGCGGGCCGCCTCGGGCGGGACGGCCGGCTCGTCGGGGGCGGGCGCCGGGGGCGGGACGGGGCGGGCGAAGTCCCGTTCGTAGAGGTTGTGGACCAGTTCGCCGACCATGGCGCGCTGCTGGTCGCCGAGGCCCCGGCAGATCTCGGCGACGGAGTGGGTGCCGTCGAGGTGCGGGACGATCAGGGTGGCGAAGCGGTAGGCGGAGCGCGCGGTGAGCTGGAACCCGCCGTCCGCGTTGTGGAACAGGACACCGTCCGGTGTTTCGGTGAACAGGACGTCGCGGCGGATGCGCGGACTGGTGGAGGCAACGGCTTCGTAGGTCGCTGAGCCCATGAGAGATGACACCCCTGGATACGTGGTCACGGTGGCCTGATCGGGCGGGAGTGGAGAGCGGTGAGGGGGCGGCGGGCGCCCGGGAGAGCACTCAGGGGGCGGCGGTGGCCGCCTTGCCGGTGTGCTGGTCGCGCGCCTGCCAACGCGCGTAGATTTTCAGCAGTGGGTGGATCCGGTACGGACCGGGCGGCCCCTCTTCGAGCAGCCCCGCGTCCGCGAGCCGTTCCAGCGTCTCCTCGGCCTCCGCCGAGTCGCCGAAGGCGTCGACGGGGACCAGCAGCCCTTCCCGGAAGCCGAGCCGGCCGAAGGCCTCGCGGCGGGGCGGGTCCAGCCGGTCGAGCGCCGCGCCGAACACCCGGGGGACGGACATCCGGGGGTCGTCGGCGAGGGAGAGCCGGGCGGGCGGGTCCTCGGCCAGCCAGCGGACACAGTCCTCGATCCGCAGCCCGGGGCGGGTCAGCAGCCGGGCGGCGGCGATCCGCAGGCTGAGCGGGAAGTGGCCGCAGACGTCGGCGAGTTCACCGGCGGCGGCCGGTTCAGCCGCCACCCGTTCGGCGCCGAGGGTGGCGGTGAGGAGTTGCCGGGACTCGGCGGGGGCGAGCGGGGCGAGCCGGTGGACGGTGCCGCCGTGGGTGGCCATCAGCCCGGCGAGTCCGCGCCGGCTGGTGACGATCACGGCGGCGCCGGGCACCGTGGCGAGCAGCGGGCGGACCTGGTCGGCGGTGGTGACATCGTCGAGGACGAGCAGGGCGCCGGCGCTCACCGCCCCGGGGTCCGGCAGCCGGGCCAGGGCCTCGTCGGCGGTGAGCGGGGTGCCGTCGAGGTGGTTCATGGCGACGAAGGTGACACCGCCGGGGAAGTGGTCCTGGGTGTCGTGGGCGCACTGCCGGGCCAGCGCGCTCTTGCCGATGCCGGGGGCGCCGGAGACCACCACGAGGGGGGCGCCGCCCGGGGCGGACGCGGTCAGCCGGGCCGTGAGCGCGGCACGTTCGGCGGCGCGCCCGGTGAAGGCGGGCACCGGCGCGACGGGAAGCACCGGACGAGCAACGGCCCCCGCGACCGCCGGGGCCGCCTGGGCCACCTGGGCCGCGGACGGCGGCGCGGCCGCGGGCGCCCCGGGGTGCGGATCGGCCCGTACGCCTTCCGGCGCTCCTTCCCCGCCCTCCTCCGTACGGCCGTCCGTCGCCGGGGCCAGGGCGGCGGCCCGGGACGGCGCGGCCAGCTCCAGGGGGTGCGGGGCCGGGTCGAGGGCGGCGGGGCCGAGGTCGTCGCCGCGCAGGATGGAGAGTTCGAGGCGCTGGAGGGAGGGGCCGGGGTCGATGCCCAGCTCCTCCTTCAGCCGCCCCTTCACGGCGCGGTATTCGGCGAGCGCCTCCGACTGGCGGCCCGTCCGGTACAGGGCCTCGATGAGCTGCTCGGAGAAACGTTCCCTCCCGGGGTGGCGGCGGGCGGCCTCCCAGAGGTCGACGAGGACCTGCCGGCACCGGCCGAGCATCAGCTCGATGTCGCAGGCCCGTTCGAGGGTGCGCAGCCGCTCCTCGGTGAGGACCGGCACCTCGTCGCGGTGGAGCATCGGGGACGGCACATTGGCGAGCAGCGGGCCCTGCCAGAGCGTCAGGGCCTCCTTGAGCCGGTAGAGCTCGCCCTCGGCGTCCCCGGCGGTGCCGGCCTCGCGGACCAGCGTCCGGAACCGCACCAGGTCGAGGGTGGCCGCGTCCACGTTCATCCGGTAGCCGCCGGGCACCGCCTCGATCACCTGGCCGGCGACACCGTACTTGACGAAGATCCGGCGCAGCCTGAGCACACAGCTCTGGAGCGCGGCCCTCGCCGTGGCCGGATGGTCGTCGTCCCACAGGGCGCGCAGCAGATAGCCGGTGGAGACGACGGTGCCGGGGTGGAGGAGCAGAGCCGCCAGCAGACTGGACGGCTTGGACGGTTTGAGCACAACAACGTCATGGCCCTCGGCAATGCTCAAAGGGCCCAGAAGCTGGAAACGCACGCGACCCCCGCTCCTCGTGTCAGCACTCGCGCCCGGGAAGCATGAAAGTACCGAAGTACGGGTACCCCACGCCGCCGGGACAGCCACAGAGCGAATTCCCTCGCTTTTTTCTGTGGTTCAGACCTCTGCCGGACCTCACGGATTTCCTACTCCCCCGTATCCGCTGTTCAACGGCGCGATACGTCCAAAAGTGCCTAGAGGAATTAACTGTGCTTTACCCACCCATGAACAACACCCAAATAATCCTGGAGGGTTTCGACAATGGCGGCGCCAAGATCTTGTCGGACATCCTAGTAACCCCCCGGCGGAAAGTCGACCCTGCCGCACACCTGTTGTTCGGTATTCCGTACGGAACATTCCTCCACGGCGTCCCGCAATCGGAAGGAAAACGCTTGTTGAGCATCAATACGATGCGCCCGTGCGAACACGCACAAAAAGGGAGGTCCCGAGGGGCGTCTGCTCCTCGGGACCTCTTTCCGGACCTTCCCCGGGCCCCTCTCGGCCCGCTACCCGGTGGCCGGATTTCAGTGGACCGGGGCGGTGGCCATCTCCGCGGCCTGCCGCAGCGCCTCGACCATGCTGCCCGCCTCGGCCCGGCCGGTCCCCGCGATGTCGAAGGCGGTGCCGTGGTCGACGGAGGTACGGATGACGGGGAGTCCGACGGTGAGGTTGACGCCCGCCTCGATGCCCATGACCTTGACGGGGCCGTGGCCCTGGTCGTGGTACATGGCGACGATCAGGTCGTAGTCGCCGCGCGAGGCGAGGAAGAAGGCGGTGTCGGCGGGGAGCGGGCCGACGGCGTCGATGCCGTCGGCGCGGAGCGTCTCGACGGCCGGGACGATCTTCTCGTCCTCCTCGCCGTAGCCGAAGAGGCCGTTCTCCCCGGCGTGCGGGTTGATCCCGCAGACGCCGATGACCGGGGCGGGGACACCGGCGCGGACCATCGCCTCGTGGCCGCGGCGCACGGTGCGTTCGACGAGGCCGGGTTCGATGCGGCGGACCGCGTCGATCAGCCCGATGTGCGTGGTGACATGAATGACCTTCACCTTCGGCGTGGAGAGCATCATCGACACCTCCTCGACCCCGGTGAGGTGGGCGAGGAGTTCGGTGTGTCCGGGGTAGAGATGACCGGCCGCGTGCAGGGCCTCCTTGTTGAGGGGGGCGGTGCAGATGCCGTGCACGGCGCCGGAGACGGCGAGTTCGGCGGCGACCCGTACGTACTGATAGGCGGCGTCGCCCGCCACGGCGGAGAGCCGCCCCCAGGGGAGGTCGACGGGGAGCAGTCCGAGGTCGATGACGTTGATACGGCCCGGGGTGAACTCGGCCTCGGCGGGGGCCTCGACGGGGACGATCTCGCAGTCGCGGGAGAGCAGCGCCGCTGCCTGGCGGAGCCGCCGGGCGTCGCCGACGACGACGGGGCGGCAGCGGGCCGCGGTGTCCGGGTGGAGCAGCGCGGGGACGATCACCTCGGGGCCGATGCCCGCGCCGTCGCCCATGGTGACCGCGATGACCGGGAGCGGCGGGACGGGGGTGCCGGCCGGTTGCCCGGCGGCGGTCGTCGGGGCTGCGTTCACAGGAACTCTCCTTGCGCTACGGGTGACTGGACGGACGGTTCGGCCGTCGCGGGGGGGCCCGCCCGGGCGCAGGGCGCGGGCGATCAGCAGCAGGGATCCGGTGTCGCCGTAACTCCCGGGGCGCGTGACGACCGTACGCCCGTCGTCGGCGCGCGACCGTACGGCGCCGTGGTGGATCTGCCCGGCCGGGGTCAGCCGGGTGATCCCGAGCGCGTCGAGCACGCTCCGGGCGGTCTCGCCGCCGGTGAGCACGAGGTCGGCGGGGGCACCGGGCCCGGTCCACGCCCCGGCGACGGCGCGCGCGAGCCCGGCCACGATCTGCCGGGCGGCGCCGGTCCGGAGTCCGTGGGCGCGGTCGACGCTGACGACGGTGATCCCGCCCGGCGCCAGGCCGAACGGCACCCGGGAGCCGGGCGCGGCGAGCGCCTCCGCCGACAGCGGGAGATGGCGCGCCCCGGTGGCGACGAGTTGCGCGATCTGCGCAACGGCGGCGGGTTCGGCGGTCCCGACCACGACGAGCAGGGGGCGTCCGTCGGTACGGGCGGGGCCGGGTGACGGGGCATCGGAAACGGCCCCGGGCGGCGCGGCGCGGGGCGCGGCCGGGGCGGCGCTCGGCACCGGACCGGCATCGGGGGCGACCTCGCCCGCGACACCGACGCCGGCCCCGGCCCCGGCCGACGACACGCCCGGCGCCCGTACGGCCAGGACAGGGCCCGGCGCCGGTCCGGCGCCGCAGGCGGTCTTCGGTGTCGGGCCGTCGGCGGGGGCGGACGGCCGGGTGTCCGGCGCGGGTCCGAGCGGGGTGGCGCCCGGCACGGCCGGCCCGGCCGCGAGCGCACGGCCCACCGCCGCAGCGAGGCCGCCGGTGCCCATCAGGCGTACCCCGGGGCCCAGTCGGAGCGCTGCGGCGGCGATCGCGTCCAGGTCCGCGTCGGTCTCCGCGTCGCATATCGGGTGGTGGCCCGTCGCGATCAGCGTGCGCAGGTGCTCCGTCAGGACGGCCACCGGGGTGCGGACGGCGGTGAGGGGGACCAGGGAGGTGGGGGTGGTGGCCAGGGCGGCGGCCACCGACGGCGGGGCGGGGCGGGGTTCCGCGCGCCAGGCGCCGGTCTCGTGGAGCGGGGTGCCGCGCAGGTGGACGACGCCGTCGCGGACGGTACGGCCCGCGACCGGGAGCGCGGGCGCGATGACGAGCCCGGCGGCGCCCCGCGCGTAGGCGGCGGTCTCGGTGGCGAGGTTGCCCCGGAGCAGGGAGTCGATCTTCTTGAGGAGGAGGGTGCCGGCGGCGGCGGACGCCACGGCCGCCGCCACGGCGCGCGCGGCCTCGGCGGGCACGAGGCGGCGGGTGTCGAGGTCCACCACGAGCGTCTCGCCAGGGCCGGGCGGCACGAAGTCCCCCGGACCCAGCAGGATCCGGGGCGGGCGGCCCCGGGCGCCGGGGGCCAGTACCGCCGCCGTCTCCGCCGCGCCGGAGAGGTCGTCGGCGAGGGCGAGCACCCGCCCCACGGAGGGAGCGGTGTCGCCGCGTGGCGCGTCGCCGGCCTGCTCTGGGAACACGGAAACCTCCTCGGGCGCCCCCGGCGGACCGCCTCGGTGGTCGATGATGACACAGCTTGCGCGAAGTGCGCGAGACCTCTTGCGCACTTCGCGCAATCGTGCCACCTTGTGCGGCGCGGCACCTGCTGGTGCGGGTCGCACCGGTCTCGTACCGGCCCGGCCGGACACCCCGGAACCCGAGAAGGTCGACGATGACCCCTACCCCTCGGAGCGCCCCTTCCGACGCTCCCCCGCACATGGCGCACAGAGCGCACGCGGCACATGCGACACATGCGGCACTCGCGGCGCACGCGGCGCACCCCGAGATCGGCCGCCGCACCCTGCTGCGCTGGGGTGCCCTCGGCGGCGCCGGTCTCGCCCTCGCCCCGCTCTCCGCCTGCGCGGGCCCCACCGGCGCCCCGGGCCCCGGCACCCTCACCCTCGGTCTCAACCGCTCGCTGGTGAGCCTGGACAACAAGCTCAACCAGTTCGACGCCGCCGTCACCGTGCAGCGCGCCGTACGGCAGGCGCTCACCCGGATCGGCCCCGGCATGAAGCCCCGTCTGGTGCTCGCCGACCGCTTCGCTATGACGGAGCCCACCGTCTGGACGGTCCGGCTCCGCCAGGGCGTCCACTACTCCGACGGCTCCCCCGTCACCGTCGAGGACGTCGCCACCGCCCTCGCGATGTACGGCAAGGTCAACGGCTCCTTCCTGCTCGGCCTCTTCCCCGAACTGCCCACCGTCGAGAAGACCGGGCCCCGCACCTTCCTCCTCCACACCGGGAAGCCCGTGCCGGTCCTCGACCGGCTGATGGCCAACATCCACATCACCCCGGCCGCCGCCAACCGCCCCGAGGAGCTGCGCTCGGGGCTGGGCTCCGGTCCCTACCGGGTGCTCGGCGCCGACGCGGGCGCCGGTGAGTACACCCTCGGCCGCAACCCGCGCTACTGGGGACCCCGGCCCCGTATCGACACCGTACGGGTGCGTTTCGTCCCCGAGGAGTCCGGCCGGGTCGTCGCCCTGCGGAGCGGGGAACTCGATGTCGTCGACACCCTCACCCCCGACTCGGCCGAACAGCTCACCGGGCTCCCCGGGGTACGGGTCGAGCAGACCGCCGGGGTCCGGATGTGCCAGCTCTTCTACAACTTCCGCAAACCGCGCGGCACTCCGCTCGCCGATTCCCGGGTGCGCCGGGCGCTCTCGTACGCGATCGACGGCGCGGCCCTGGTGGACGGGGTGCTCAGCGGCTCCGCCGAGGAGGCCGGCGGGGTGGTGCCGCTCGCCCTCGAAGGCGCGGTGCGCACCGGCGCGTACAGCTACGACCCGCGCCGGGCCCGCGCGCTGCTCCGCTCGCTCGGCGCGGCGGATCTGCGGCTCAGGATCATCTGGGAGTCCGGCGAGTTCGCCGCCGACGCCTCGGTGATGGAGGCGGTCGTGGACATGCTCGGTTCGGTCGGGGTGCGCGCCACGCTCCGGCAGTTCGAACCGGGTGGCGACATCCTCGCCTGGCGGCAGGGGCGCGCCGGCGACTGGGACGTCATCGGCAACGGCTACGGCAGCCCCACCGGCCAGGCGCTCACCATGCTCCAGGGGATGTACGGCGGCACCGCGGCGAAGGACCGTACCGGCGACGCCTTCATGGGGTACGTCGTCCCGGCGGTCGAGCGGCGGCTCACCGCCGCCGCCACCCAGGTGGACGACGCCGAGCGGAACCGGCAGCTCGCCGTGGTGCAGCAGGCCGTCTGGGAGACCTGGCCCAGCCTCTGGGCGTTCGCGCCCAAGACGCTGCTGGCCCGCCGGGAACGGGTGCGCGGTCTGTCGCTGCTGCCGATCAACTCGTACGACCTGGCCGCCGTCCGGCTGGAGGGCTGAGCCGTGCCGACCTATCTCGCCCGCCGCCTCGGCCAGAGCCTGCTGACCGTCTTCCTCACCCTCACCACCGTCTTCCTGCTGGTGCGCCTCGCGCCGGGCGATCCGGCCGCCGCGTACGCCGGGCCCAACGCGACCAGCGCCGATCTCGCCCGGGTCCGGGAGGTGTTCGGCCTGGACCGGCCGCTGTTCACGCAGTACGGGATCTTCCTGCGCGAGCTGTTCACCGGCGACCTGGGGACCAGCTACTCCTTCCGCGCCCCGGCCCTCGATGTCGTGCTGGACCGGATGCCGTACACCGTCACCCTCGCCGTCTCCGCGATCGCGGTCACCACCGTGGTCGCGGTGCCGCTCGGGGTGTGGATGGCGCGCCGGGCCGGCACCAAGCGCGAACTGGGCGCGAATGTGCTGACCATCGCCGGTCAGTCCATGCCGGATTTCTGGACCGGGGTGATGCTGCTGACCGTCTTCGCGGTGGTGGTGCCCGTGCTGCCGGCCTCCGGGTTCACCTCCTGGAGCGGGCTCGTCCTGCCGACGCTCACCGTCGCGGTGCTCCAACTCGCCCTGGTCTCCCGGCTGGTACGGCGCGAGATGAGCGCCGCGCTCGACTCCCCGTACTTGACGGTGGCCCGCTCCCGGGGCCTCTCCGAGTCCGTCCTCATCTGGCGGTACGCCCTCGCCAACTCGGCGGTCCCACTGGTCACCGCCCTCGGCACCCGCTTCGCCGCGCTGCTCAACGGGGTCGTCGTGGTCGAGGTGGTCTTCGGCTGGCCCGGGGTCGGCTCGCTGGTGGTGCGGGCCCTGGAGACCAGGGACTATCCGCTGATCCAGGCGACCGTGCTGGTGACGGCGGTGCTCGCGATCCTCGTCCACCTCCTCGTCGATCTCACCTACCCGCTGCTCGATCCGCGGGTACGCCTCGGAAAGGCGGCCTGAGCCATGACCACCGCCCCTCCCACCGCCGCCTCCCCCGGCCCGCCGCCCGGCGCGCCCGGATCCGGGCGGGAGCGCGCCCGGCCGAGCGCGGTGACCGCCCGCGCGCTCGCCCGCGCCACCGCCACCCGGCGGCGGCGCGACGCCCGGATCAAGGTGTGGGCGGGCGCGGTCTGCACCGCGCTCGTCGTCCTCCCGGTCGCGCTCGCCCGGGTGCTGCCGCTGCCGGGCGCCGACGCGCAGGACCTCTCCCGGCGTCGGCTGCCGCCGCTCAGCGAGGGCCATCTCCTCGGCACCGACCAGCTCGGCCGGGATCTGCTCTCCCGGATCCTCCACGGCGGCCAGGTCTCGCTGACCGTCGGTATCCTCGCGGTCCTGGTCTCCGGGGTGATCGGGGTGGCGGCGGGCTCGGCGGCCGGGTTCTTCGGCGGCTGGGTCGACACGGTGGTCTCCCGGCTGCTGGAGGCGCAGCTCGCGCTGCCCCTGCTGATGATGCTGCTGCTCGTGGTGGCGCTCTTCGGGCCCTCGGTGCCCGTCATCACCGCGGTGATCGCCGTCGCCCAGTGGCCGGAGGTCGCCCGGCTCACCCGCTCGCTGGTCCTGGTGGAGCGGGAGAAACCGTATGTCGCGGCGGCCCGGGTGCTGGGGCTGCGCGGCTGGTCGGTCCTGGGCCGCCATGTCATCCCCAACATCATCCGCCCGGCCGGGCTCGTCGTCCTGCTGCTGCTCGCCCAGGCCGTACTGCTGGAGAGCGCGCTGAGCTTCCTGGGGGCGGGCCCGCAGCGGCCGTTCGCCACCTGGGGCAGGATCATCTCGGACGGCCAGGACTATCTGACCACCTCCTGGTGGCTGGTGACCCTGCCGGGGCTGACCATCGTGCTGCTCGTGGTCGGCGTCAACCTCATCGGCGACGGGCTGCGCGAGCGGACCCGTACGGTGCGGGCGCCGCGTGCCGCGCGCGCCGGGAAGGGAGCCTGAGCCATGGACCGTACGACGACCGCGACCGGCTCGGGGGCCGCCGCCGAGGAAGCCGGGACAGGGGCCGGAGCAGGGGGCGGGGTGCCGCTGCTGGAGGTCGAGGAGCTCCAGATCGAGCTGATCACCGCGCACGGGGTGGTGCGCGCCGTGGACGGGGTGAGCTTCACGGTGCGCCGGGGCGAGACCGTCACCCTGATCGGGGAATCCGGCTCCGGCAAGTCGACGACCGCGATGGGCGTGCTGCGGCTGCTGCCGGAGGGGCTGGCGGTGCTCTCGGGCGCGGTACGGATCGCCGGGCGCGATGTCCTCGCCGATCCGGCGGCGGCCCGCGCGGTCCGGGGCCGCACCGTCTCGCTGATCCCGCAGGACCCGATGACCGCGCTCAGCCCCGTCCACACCATCGGCCGCCAGCTCGGCGACGCGCTGCGGCTGCGCCACCCCGGGCTCTCCCGTACGGAGGTGCGGGAGCGCGGTACGGAGCTGCTCGCCCAGGTCCGTATCCCGCACCCCGGGACGCGGTGGACGGCGTATCCGCACCAGTTCTCCGGCGGCATGCTCCAGCGGATGCTGATCGCGATGGCGCTGGCCGGTGAGCCGGAGCTGCTGATCGCGGACGAGCCGACCTCCGCGCTCGACGCCACCGTGCAGGCGGGCGTGCTCGACCTGCTGATGGAGCTACAGGAACGGGAGTCCCTCGGGATGCTGATGATCACCCATGACCTGGGGGTGGCCCGGGTCGTCTCCGACCGTATCCATGTGATGCGGGACGGAGCGTTCGTGGAGTCGGGCCCCGCGGCCCGCATCGTGGACGCGCCGTCCGAGCCGTACACCCGCGCCCTGCTCGCCGCCGTGCCACGGCTGGGCCCCTGGGACGAGGACGCGCCGGACGGTGCCGCGCCGCACGGGGTGACGGCGTGAGCGCCCTGGGTGCCGGCGGCTCGGCGGCCGGGCACGCCGCGTCCGGCGAGGCGCCTCTGCTGAGCGTCGAGGACCTGGTGGTCGAGTACCCGACCGCGCGCGGCCCGCTCCGTGCCGTCGACGGGGTGAGCCTCACCCTGGAGCGCGGCGGCGCGCTCGCCGTCGTCGGCGAGTCGGGGTGCGGCAAGTCGACGCTCGCCCGTGCGCTGGTACGGCTGCTGCGCCCGGCGTCCGGCCGGATCCTGCTGGACGGTACGGATATCGCGGCGCTGCCGGAGCGGCGGCTGCGCCCGCTGCGGCGGCGGGTGCAGATGGTCTTCCAGGATCCGTACGGTTCGCTCGACCCGCATCTGACGGCCGAGCAGATCGTGGCCGAGCCGCTGCGGATCGCCGGGGAGGCGAACCGGGCGCGCCGGGCGCGGCGCGCGGCCGAGCTGCTGGACCGGGTGGGCCTGCCGGCCACCGCGCTGCACCGCAGACCGCCCGAGTTCTCCGGCGGGCAGCGCCAGCGCATCGGTATCGCCCGCGCGCTCGCCTCCCGCCCCGACCTGCTCGTGTGCGACGAGGCCACCTCGGCGCTCGATGTCTCCGTACAGGCCCAGGTCCTGGAGCTGTTGCGGGAGTTGCAGCGCGAGACGGGCATCGCCTATCTGGTCATCGCCCACCATCTCGGGGTGGTCGGGGAGATCTCCACCGATGTGGTGGTGATGCGCGCGGGCCGGGTCGTGGAGCGCGGCCCGACCGCCGGTGTGCTCGCCTCCCCGGCCGAGCCGTACACCCGGGCGCTGCGCCGGGCCGCCCTCGACCCCACCACGGTCCGGGGCGTCAAACCCCGTCACCTGCTCACCCCCGCACGCCACGCAGAGCCGGCCGGCGAGCCCGGCGCCCGTACGACGACCACCGCCGATGCCCCCGCGTCCCCCACCCCCGTACCGGAAGGCGATCTCCCGTGACCACCGGACCCGACACCCCCGGGCTCGTCCTGCCCGGCCTGCACCGTCCGCTCTCCCGGCTCGTGCTCGGCACGATGACCTTCGGTGACACCGTCGACCGGGCGGGCGCCGCCGCGATGCTCGACACCGCGCTGGACGCGGGCATCACCGGCGTCGACACGGCGAACGGCTACGCGGGCGGCGAGAGCGAGCGGATCCTCGCCACGCTGCTGCCGGGGCGCCGGGACCGGATCGTCCTGGCGACCAAGGCCGGTATCCCCCACCCGGACCAGGGCGGCCACGCCCCGCTCTCCGCCGCCGGGATGCGCGCCGCGCTGGAGGGCAGTCTGCGGCGGCTCGCCACCGACCATGTCGACCTGTTCTATCTCCACCAGCCGGACCGCTCCACGCCGGTCGAGGAAACCCTCGGCGCGGTCGCGGAGTTCGCCGCCGAGGGCAAGATCCTCGCCCTCGGCGTCTCCAACCACTCGGCCTGGCAGATCGCCGAACTCACCCGCGTGGCCGACGCGTCGGGCGCGCCGCGCCCGGTCGTAGCCCAGCAGCTGCACAACCTGCTGGCGCGCCGCCTTGAGGAGGAGTACGTCGAGTACGCGGCGGTCTCCGGGCTGCGCACCCTGGTCTACAACCCGCTCGGCGGCGGCCTGCTGACGGGGCGTCACTCCTTCGCCCGTACCCCGGAATCGGGCCGGTTCGGGGACTCCCGGCTGGCGGCGATGTACCGCGAACGGTACTGGGACCAGCGGCTGTTCGACGCGGTGGAGCGGCTGTCCGGGATCGCTTCCGAGGCCGGGATCCCGCTCACCGAACTGGCGCTGCGCTGGCTGCTGGAGCGCCCCTCCACCGACGCGCTGCTCCTCGGCGGCTCGCGCACCGAGCAGCTGCGGGCCAATATCGCCGCGGCGCAGGCGGGCCCGCTCGCTCCGGAGACCACCGCCGCCTGCGAGGAGGTCGGCGCGGCGCTCCGGGGCCCGATGCCCGCCTACCACCGCTGACCCCGCGCCCGTACCCGGGACCCGACGCCCCGGCACGGCCCACTCGGCACACCGACACCCGCCCCGACAATCGCCCCGACACCCAAGGAGAGTCCCGCCCATGACCCGCTCCACGCCCGGTACGCCCGCCGCCTTCGCCGCCGCGCTGCGCGCCCGTGAACGGCTGGTCGGCTACTGGTCCGTTCTCGACTCCCCGGTCTCCACCGAGCGCATCGCGCGTCTCGGTTACGACTATGTGGCGCTCGACGCGCAGCACGGTCTGATCGAGTACACCGGGCTGCTCGCCTCGCTCACCGCCATCGACACCAAGGGCTCCACCGCCGTCGGCCTGGTCCGGGTCGAGGCCAACGACCCCTCCCCCATCGGCCGGGCGCTGGACGCGGGCGCCGCCGGGGTGATCGTGCCGCTGGTCGACACGGCGCGGGACGCGGCGGACGCGGTGGCCGCCGTACGGTATCCGCCGGTCGGGCGGCGCTCGTACGGGCCGATGCGCTCGGCCCTGCGGATCGGCCCCCATCCGGCCGAGGCGCATGAGCAGACGGTGGTGCTCGCGATGATCGAAACCGCCGAGGGGCTGGCGAACGTCGCGGAGATCTGCGCCACCGAGGGGCTGGACGGGGTCTATGTGGGCCCCTCCGATCTGCGGATCGCCATCGGCGGTGCCACCTCGACGGACCCGGCGGTGGCCGACCGGTTCGAGGCCGCGCTGGTCACGGTGCGGGAGGCGGCAGCGGCGGCCGGGATCGCGGCGGGGATCCACAACGCGGACGGGGCGAGCGCGGCGGCGCGGCTGGCGCAGGGGTTCACCTTCGCGACGGTCTCCAGCGACCTGGCCCACCTGGAGCAGATCGCGGGCCGCCACCTCGCCGACGCGCTCCCGGACGCCGGCCGCGTGGACGGGAACGGCCCGGACGACGACGGCCAGGGCGGGGAGCCCCGATGACCTCGGCGCCGGGCGAGACGGGCGGCGCGGAGGGCGCGGACGGGGTGGTGCGCCCGCATCCCGCCGAGCCGGGGCGTGCCGAGGCGCTGCTGTCGGCGCCCGCCGTACAGAACCACGCGGCGAATCTGGCCCGGCTGCCCGGTGGCGACCTCGGCTGTGTCTGGTTCGCCGGGACGCAGGAGGGGGTGGGCGACATCTCCGTCTGGTTCGCGCGGCTGGCGCGGGAGGCCCCGGGGCCGGGCGGTGCGGCCTGGTCGGCGCCGGTCCGGCTCTCCGCCGACGCCACGCGCTCCGAGCAGAACCCGGTGCTCTTCGCGGCGCCCTCGGGCGCGTTGTGGCTGCTGCACACCGCGCAGCGGGCGGGCCGTCAGGACACGGCGGAGGTACGGTGCCGGGTGAGCCGGGACGCGGGGGCGACCTGGGAAGCGCCCCGGGTGCTCTTCCCCGCGACACCCGGCGGCGGGATCTTCGTCCGCCAGCCGGTGGCGGTGCTGCCGTCGGGGCGGTGGCTGCTGCCGGTCTTCCGCTGCCCCTCGGTGCCGGGCGAGCGCTGGTCCGGCGGGCGGGACACCAGCGCGGTGATGGTCAGCGACGACGCGGGCGCGAGCTGGACGGAGCGTCCGGTGCCCGGCTCCACCGGTCTGGTGCACATGAACGTCCATCCGCTGCCGGACGGGACGCTGATCGCGCTCTTCCGCAGCCGCCGGGCGGACGCGGTGCACCGGTCGGTCTCCCGGGACGAGGGGCTGACCTGGAGCGCGCCCGAGCCGCTGGCGGTGCCGAACAACAACTCCTCCGTCCAGTTCGTCCCGTTGGCCGACGGCCGGCTGGCGCTGGTCCACAACCCCAGCAGCGCGGCCGACGCCACCGAGCGCCGGGAGTCGCTGTACGACGAGATCGACGACGAGGGCGTACGGGAGGGAGCGGGCGTACCGGAGGGAGCGGCGCCGCCCACCGGTACGGCTCCGCAGACGGCCGGGACGCCCGGGGACGGAGGGGCCTTCTGGGGCGCCCCGCGCGCGCCGCTCTCGCTCTCGGTCTCCTCGGACGGCGGGGTGACCTGGCCGGTCCGCCACGACCTGGCGACCGGCGACGGCTACTGCCTGACGAACAACTCACGGGACGGGCTCAACCGGGAGCTGTCCTATCCGACCGTCGCCGCCGACGAGGACGGCACCCTGCATGTCGCGTTCACCCGGCACCGGCGCGCGATCCAGTACATCCGGCTGACCCCGGAGTGGACCGGCGCGCGCCTCTCCGGTTAGGCCGACGGGGCCCGGCGCGGCACGACGTCCTTGTTGACGTGGTACGTGAGCGGGGCGCCCGTCAGCACCTCCACCACGTTTCTCGCCGCCTTGGTGCGTATCTCCGCCTCGGAGTCCTCCGAGTACCAGGCGCAGTGCGGCGAGAGCAGGACGTTGGGGAGGGTGCGCAGCGGGTGTCCCGCCGGCAGCGGCTCGGTGGCGAACACATCGAGCCCGGCGCCCGCGATCCGCCCCGACTCCAGGGCGGCGACCAGCGCGTCCTGGTCGATCACCGGTCCCCGGGCGGTGTTGACGAGGTAGGCGGTCGGCTTCATCAGGGCGAACGCCTCGGCGCCCAGCAGCCCGGTGGTCTCGGGGGTGAGCGGGGTGTGGACCGAGACGAAGTCGGCGGCGCGCAGCAGGGTTTCGGTGTCGACCAGCTCCACGCCGAGGCCGGCCGCGACGGCGGGGTCCGCGTACGGGTCGCTGGCCAGGACCCGGAGCCCGAATCCGGCGAGTTTGCGGGCGACGTACTGCGGTATACGGCCGAATCCGAGCAGCCCGAGCGTCCGGCCGCGGAGCCGGAAGAGCGGGGCGGCCACGGTGTAGTCCCAGCCGTCCGCCGCCAGGGAGGCGCGGTAGGGGCCGAGTCCCCGGGCGAGCGCGAGGATCAGCGCCGAGGTGTGGTCGGAGACGTCCTCCAGGGAGCCGTCGGGGACGTTGGCGACGATGATCCCGGCGGCCGTGGCGGCGTCGACGTCGATGGTGTTGAGGCCGATGCCGTAGCGGGAGATGACCCGTACCTTCGGCAGCGCTCCGATCACCTCGGCGGTGAGCTGGGCGTACTGGTTGATGACGGCGTCGGCGCCGGCGCAGGCGGCGACGAGTTCTTCGGGGGTCCTCGCCTGGGCGGGGACGAGCCGGAAGCCGGCGCCCTCGATGACGGCGCGCTCGGGGGCGAGATCGGCGAACTCGTAGTCGGTGACGACGACGGTGGGGATGGCGGCGGTGGGGGTGGCGGCCGTGGACGTGGTCGCCGTGGAAGTCGTGGTGCTCATGGTGCCTTCCCGCCCCGCTCAGGCGCCGAAGCGCTGGTCGAGGTCCTGGTGGTGGGCGAGGTCGACCAGTTCGGTGAACTCGCCGTAGGTGTGCTGGGCCGGGCCGCCGAGCGGGGTGCCGGCCGCCTTGAGGTGGCCGAGGGCGTCGGCGACCGCGCGGGTGGCGGTGAAGAGGGTGGTGACGGCGTAGAGGACGACGGAGAAGCCGAGGTCCGTGAGGTCCTGGGCGGTGAGCCGGGTGGTCTCGTTGCCGTCGACGAGCGAGACGACCTTCGGTCCTTCGACGGCCTCGGCGACCGCCTCGACCTCGTGGATGTGCTTGATGCCGTCGACGAAGACGAGGTCGACCCCGGCCTCCTGGTAGGCGTGCGCGCGCCGGACCGCCTCGGTCACCCCGGCGGCGGGCAGCGCGTCGGTGCGGCCGATGACCAGCAGGTCGTCGTCGCCGCGCGCCTCGACAGCGCACCGCAGCCGCCGTACGTTCTCCGCCGCGTCCATGAGCCGGATCCCGGCCATCTGGCCGCAGCGCTTGGGGGCGATCTGGTCCTCCAGATGGATCGCGGCGACCCCGGCCTGGACGTACTCGCGCACTGTCCGCTCGATGTTGGAGGGGCCGCCGTATCCGGTGTCCGCGTCGGCGATGACCGGGATGGTGACGGCGCGGGTCATGTTGCGGGCGTGTTCGGTCATCTCGGTCTGGCTGAGCAGCCCGATGTCGGGGGTGCCGAGCCGGCCGGCGGTGGCGCCGAAGCCGGTCATGTAGACCGCCGGGAACCCGGCGGCCTGGACGAGCCGGGCGGTGAGGGAGTCGGGGGCGCCGGGGGCGCTGACGATGCCGGGGGCGTCGAGGAGGGTGCGCAAGGAAGCGGGCCGCTGCACAACGGGGCCTTTCGGTGGAGGGGTGGGCGCGGTCGGTGGACGGGGGGTCAGGCGCCGGCCGTCGGCTCGGGCTCCCTGCGGGGCGCACGCCGGTCCGGGGTGGGGGTGTGGTCGCGCGACAGGTTGAAGGCGAGGACGGCCGAGACGGCGCAGCCGATGAAGAGGTAGAGGGCGACGAGGTGCCAGGAGCCGTCCGTCAGCGTGGCGAGGGCGGCGGCGATGAAGGGGGTGAAGCCGCCCGCGATCGCGCTGGCGAACTGGTAGCCGACGCCCGCGCCGCTGTAGCGGTACTCGGCCCCGAACATCTCGGTGAAGAGCGGCTGCTGGACGCTGACCGCGAGGTCGTGGGCGACGTTGAAGAGCAGCACGGCGAGGATGACCGTGGCGATCTTCGAGCCGCTCTCCAGGGCGAGGAAGAAGGGGACGGCGAGGACGGCACCGGCGACCGCCCCGGTGAGGTAGACCCGGCGCCGGCCGATCCGGTCGGAGAGATAGGCGTACGCGGGGATGGTGAGGATGCCCAGCGCGCCCACGAGGAGGCCGACGTTGAGCATGAAGGGCCGCGAGTAACCGAGTTCGCTGGTCGCGTAGCTGAGGGCGAAGGCGGTGACGATGTACCCCGACACCAGCTCGACCAGGCGGAGCCCGAAGATCTGGGCGAAGGCGCGGGGGTGTTCGCGCAACGCCTCGACCAGCGGGATACGGCGCTTGCCCTGGGCCGCGGCGGTGGTCTCGGCCGCTTCGACCTGCTCCACGACCTGGGGGGCGTCCTGCACCCGGCTCCGTACCCAGAGCCCGATGGCGACGAGGACGACACTGGCGAGGAAGGGCACCCGCCAGCCCCAGGCGAGGAATTGCGCGTCGGTGGTGACACTGCTCATCAGCAGGACGAAGCCGGTCGCGATGACCAGCCCCACCGAGTAGCCGACCTGGACGCCGCTGCTGTAGAAGGCGCGCCGGGCCTTGGGCGCGCTCTCGACGGCCATCAGCGCGGCGCCGCCCCACTCGCCGCCGACCGCGAAGCCCTGGACGGCCCGGAGGACGACGAGGAGGAACGGGGCCCACCAGCCGATGGTGGCGTAGCCGGGCAGGAAGCCGATGAGGGTGGTCGCCGTGCCCATGATCACCATGGTGAGGACGAGCATCCGCTTGCGGCCGATCCGGTCGCCGAAGTGACCGAAGACGATGCCGCCGAGCGGGCGGAAGAGGAAGCCCACGCCGAAGGTGGCGAACGCGGCGAGGGTGCCGATGGCGGGGCTGACGTCGGGGAAGAACTCGGTGTTGAAGACCAGCGCGGCGACCAGCCCGTAGAGGATGAAGTCGTACCAGTCGATGACGGCGCCGGCGAAGCTGCCGAACGCGGCGCGGCGCGCCTGGCGCTCATCGGTCCCGCTGGACATGACGGGTGTGCTCATGGACACTCCATTGTGTTCGCTGAGCGAACTTTAGTGCGCTCTCCGAAACTCGGCTGAAACGTGACCGTAGATATGCCGGGGAAGGGTGTCAAGGGTCGTACCAGGAGCTTCTTCAGGGGCTCTCGCACAGGGCTCCCTCAGGGGGCTCCTATGATCGACGTGACCGAAAGGAGCCGGGGCATGGCGCCGCAGGAGCGGGGAGAGCATTTTCTTGAGTCGCTGGACCGGGGGCTCCAGGTGCTCCGCGCCTTCGACGCGCGCCATCAGCACCGGACGCTGACCGAGGTGGCCGAGGCCACCGGGCTCAGCCGGGCGACCACCCGGCGGATCCTGCTGACGCTGGCCGATCTGGGGTACGTGGCACAGAGCGGCCGGAGCTTCTCGCTCGCGCCGCGCGTGCTGGACTTCGGCTTCTCCTACCTGGCCAACCTGGGCGTGGCCGCCGTGGAGCCGTACATCCGGGAACTGAGCCGGGAGGTGGGCGAGTCGGTGCTGATGGCGGTGCTGGACGGGCACGACGTCCGGTATGTCGCGGGCGCCAACGCCCCGCGCACCCTCCATCTCCACATCCCGATCGGGGAGAGCTCACCGGCCCATGTCACCTCGGCGGGCCGGATCCTGCTGGCCCATCTCCCCCCGGCGGAGCTGGACGCGTATCTCCTGACGGCGGACATCCGCGCCTACACCCCGCACACGGTGACCGACCGGGCGGTCCTGCGGGAGCAGCTCACCACCGCGGCCGAGCGCGGCTGGTCCTGGTCGACGAGCGAACTCGACGTCGGAATGGCGGGCGTCGCGGTCCTGGTGCCGGGGGACGCCGCCCCGCCGACCGCGCTCTCCACGCTCTTCCCCGCCACCCGGTTCGCCCCGTCCGAGCTGGAGGAGACGGTCGTCGCCCCGCTGCGCGCCCAGGCGGAACGCATCGCGAAGGCCGCCCCGCCGCTCTGACGCCCGCGCCGCTCCGGATCCCCGCCCCCCGCCCCCCGGTCCCCGCTCCCGTGACGGCCGACGTCGGGGACGGCCGGCACGGGAGCGGCGGGTGTCACCGGAGCGGGATGTCCGCCCCGTGTTCGGCCTCGGGGCGCGGGCCGTGGATCCGGCGGTCGGCCTCGTCGATGGCGACGTCGTTGATGCTCGCCTCGCGGCGCCGCATGAGGCCGCGCTCGTCGAACTCCCAGAGTTCGTTGCCGTAACTGCGCCACCACCGGCCCGCGTCGTCGTGCCACTCGTACTGGAAGCGGACGGCGATCCGGTTCCCGTCGAACGACCAGAGGCTCTTGCGCAGCGCGTACTCCCGCTCACGCTCCCACTTGGCGGTCAGGAAGGCGACGATCTCCTCGCGCCCGCCGATGAACGTGTCCCGGTTCCGCCAGACCGAGTCGGGCGTGTACGCCAGGGCGACTCGCTCCGGGTCGCGCGTGTTCCACGCGTCCTCGGCCGCCTGGACCTTCCGCAGGGCGGTCTCGCGGGTGAACGGCGGGAACGGCGGGCGCTCTTCGGGCACGGAGGGGCCTCCTCGTATGGAGAACGTATAACGAGAACGTCTATTCTCTACCAGCGCTCAGCAAGGTAGAGAACGAGCGTTCTCGACGTCAAGGAGCCCAGGATGCCGGCCCCGATCACCGAGGAGCGGAACCGCCGGGACCGCGAGGAACTGCTCGACGCGGCCGAGCGGCTCCTCTACGCGCGGGGCGTCCGCGCGGTCTCCATGGACGAGATCCGCGCGGCCTCCGGGCTTCCGCTGAAGCGGATCTACCGGTTCTTCGCCACCAAGGAGGAGCTGGTGGTGGCGATGCTGAGACGCCGCGACCTGCGGTGGCGGGGGAATCTGGCCACCCATGTGGAGCGGGTCGCCGACCCGTACGAGCGGGTGCTCGCGGTCTTCGACTGGCTCGCCGGGTGGTTCGCCGAGCCCGGGTTCCGGGGGTGCGCCTGGATCAACGCCTTCGGTGAGCTCGGCGCGTCGTCCGAGGCGGTGCTGGCCGAGGTCAGGGCGCACAAGCGGGCCTTCCGCGACCAGCTCGGGGCCTGGGTCGGCGCCACCGGGGTGCCGGTGGCCGAGCCGGTCTTCCTGCTCGCCGAAGGGGCCATGGTGACCGCCGCGATCAGCGGCGACCCGGCCCCGGCCCACCAGGCCCGCGCGGCCGTGGCCCGGCTGCTCAGTCCGCCCTGACCGCCCCCACCGTGAAGGTGTCCCCGCAGACCCGGGGTTCCGAGGTGGCCAGCGTCATCGCGTCCGTGGAGCCGGGCGGATAGACCTGGAGCAGGCTGGGCCTGGCCCAGCAGGAGTCGCCCTTGATGCCCTGGTTCAGGGTGTGCAGCGTGACATACGCGGTGACGCCGGGCTTCAGGTTGACGGCGGGGAGCTGCCCGCCCTCCCGGGTGGCGGGACGGCCGATGGGGGCGCCGTCGCCCGCGAGCAGCGAGACCCCGGGGAAGCCGCGCAGGGTGCAGGGGGCGGACCCCTTGTTGACGAGGCGCAGATCGTAGTAGACCTGCCCGGCGCCGGGGTTCGGCGAACTCAGGCTCAGCCCGAGCCGGGCGGCGGTACAGCGGGCGTACGAGGTGGCCGACTGGGTCCCGACGGAGGAGTTCCCCGTTGCGGAGGGCGCGGCGGGCGCCGAGGGGGCAGCGGAGCCCGCCGTGTCCGTCGTCCTCGGCGCGGTGGCGGAGGCGCCACCGGAGGAGGCTCCTCCGGAGGAGTCGGCGCCGGCGGAGGCCGCGCTCGGCTCCCCCGCCGCGCCGGTGCCCGAGGGCGCGCCGGCCGAGGCCGACGGGGCCGGGTCGGCCGAGCCGCCGGCGGAGCCCCCGCCGCTGCCGCAGGCGGCGGTGGCCACGGCCAGCAGGGTCGCGGTGGCGGCGAGCGCCGCCGTACGCCACGCCCGGCGGCCTCCGGCGCGCCGGGCGGGTGCGCCGGGGCGCCCGCGTCGTGGCGGCGTCTCCCCGGAGTTCTGGAAGTGCTCGGACATGTACTCCACCTGTCCCTTCGCCTCGCGCGATACCCGACCGCGTATACCCGGCACAAACCCCTTCATCGCACATATACCCGAAAGTTGCTGAAATACGGCCCTCTGCCGTATCCGGAGGGCGTGGCCGGTCCTCCGGAATCTCGTCTTCCCGGTCGGACGGGGCGGAACCACCGGCCGTGCGGTCAGCTCCGGGAGGGTGCCACGTCTCCGCCGATCGGGTGCGGCGCCTCCGCCGGGACGGGAGCGTCCGCGCGGGCCGCCCGGCGGGCGGTCGGGCGGGGAGCCACGAGGAGCAGCCCGAGCGTGATCCAGACATAGGCGTTGGCCCCGAGGACGGCGTCGGGCCCGGTCGAGTCCCACCGCCAGAGCCAGACGACGCTGCTGCACAGCACCACGTACAGCGCGGTCCACACCGCCCGTCCGAGCCGCCGCCGCTCGCCCGGCAGGGGTCGTACGAACACCGCGTCCGCCAGGACGATCAGCGCCGGGATCAGCCAGACGAGGTGGTGCACCCAGGTCACCGGGGAGACGAGACAGGCGGCGAGGCCGGTCAGCGCGAACCCGGCGCGGTCGTCGCCGTCGCGCGCGGCGGCGCGGGCGCGGTACGCCCAGAGCGCGAGCACCACGAGGACGCAGACGGCCCAGAGGGCACGGCTCGGGTGGTCGGGCTGGAGCCGGGCCAGGACGCCCTGGAGCGACTGGTTGGAGACATAGCCGAGTTCGCCCACCCGGTCGGTGTCCCACAGGGCCTCGGTCCAGAAGGCCCGGGAGGCGTCCGGGTCGACGAGGGCGGCGAGGAGGGTGGCGCTGGCCGCCGTACCGCCCGCGACGGCGGCCTGCCGCCGCCGTCCGGTGATCAGGAGATAGCCGATGAAGAGCCCGGGGGTGAGCTTGATCGCGGTCGCCAGGCCGATCCCGATCCCGGCGTACCGGGCGTGCCGTCCCGCCAGCAGCCGGGCGTCGGCGAAGACGAGCGCCACCAGGACCAGATTGACCTGGCCGAAGCTGAAGGTGTCCCGGACGGGTTCGAGGAGCGCGAAGAGACACCCGGTGACGGTGAGGACGAACCACTCCCGCCCGACCGGGTCGTCGGCGGCCCCGCCGCCCCCGGCCGCGCCCCCGGCGCCCTTGCCGCCGGTACGGTCCGCCGCACCCGCCCCGTCCGCAAAGCGCGTCCTGTCCGTCGCACCCGCCCCGTCCGCAGCGCGCACCCCGTCCGTCGCACCCGCCCCGTCCGTACGCCCCCGCCGCGCCGCCAGCGCGCGCCGGACGACCGGGACGGCGAGCCAGTGCAGCAGCAGCGCGGAGGCCAGCGCGCTCAGCAGGATGCTGACGCCGACCGCCACCGGCCAGGGGACGAGCGCCATGGGCACCATCGCCACGGCGGCGAAGGGCGGGTAGGTGAACCCGTAGTGGGTGCCGGGTTTGAGGTAGTCGTAGATCCGGCCGCCGTGCACCCAGTCGTCGACCGTGCCGTAGTAGACGGCCACGTCGAAGAAGTCCCGGTGGAGCGGGACAAGGGCGAGGAAGGCGGCGGTGGCGGCGGCGAGGAGACCTGCGGTGAGCGCCCGGCGGACCGGGGTGGCCACGGCGCGCCGGAGCGGTGCCGCGCTCATGACGCGGTCCGGGTACGGGAGAGCAGCGTCGCCGGGTCGGACATCTCGAACATCCACCACAGGGCGAGCAGCGCGAGCGCCCCGCCGCCGACGGCGAGGGTGAGCTGGAGCGCGTCGGGTGGTGAGCCGCTGGGCAGCAGGGCGAGGGCGAGCACCCCGCTGCCGCCGGCGGCCCACCGCCTGACCCGGCCCTCGGGCGCGGCGGCGGCGATCAGGAACAGCCCCCACAGCGCGTACCAGGGGCGGAACGCCGGGCCGAGGGCGAAGACCGCGAGCAGGCTGAGGGCGAGCGCGTACACCGGTCCGAGGCGCTCCCTGCGCAGCCAGAGCACCCCGACGGCGACGGCGGTGGCGACGAGGCCGCACCAGCGCCAGACGGGGACGGCCAGTTCGCCGAGGCCGGTGCCGGCCGCGTCCAGCAGGGCGCCGCTGAGCCGGCCGAGTCCGCTGGTGAGGGACCAGTTTCCGGCGGAGACGGGGGTGTTGAGGGTGGCGAGCCAGCCGTATCCCGTGCCGGTGACGGCTGTCACCAGGGCGGTGGTGGCGAGGGCGACGGCGCCGGTCAGCGCGATCGCCCTGATCCCCCGGGCGCGGCCGGTCAGTTGGCCGGACCAGAGGGCGGCGACGGCGAGCAGCCCGAGGGCGGCGGGCGCCTTGACCAGGGCGGCGAGCGTGATGAGGACGGTGGCGCGGAGCGGCAGCGCGCCGAGGGCGGCGACCAGTCCGGCGCCGAGCAGCCCGAGCATCAGCGCGTCGTTGTGGGCGCCCGCGACCAGGTGGAGCAGGACGAGCGGGTTGAGCGCGCCGAGCCAGAGCGCGGCCGCGCGGGAGACCCCGCAGCGGTCGGCGAGGAGCGGCAGGAAGACGGCCATCAGCGCGACGCCGAGGAGCGCGACCAGGCGCATCCCGAGGACGCCGGAGGAGAGCCCGGTGGGGGCGAGCTGGTCGGGCACGAGGTCGGTGGTCCTGGCGGCGACGGCGAGGAAGACCGGACCGTACGGCGCCGGGGTGTGCAGCCAGACGGGCGCGACCTCGGCGGCGAGCGGCCCGCCCAGCAGCGCGGGCCCGTGGCGGTAGACGTCGATCCCGGTGTCGACCATGGCGCCCTGGGCGAGGTAGCTGTAGACGTCCCGGCTGAACAGGGGCGGCCCGACCAGCAGCGGCGCCGCCCAGACGGCGAGCGTGGTGAGCAGTTCGCGGGGCGCGGGCGGGCGCGCGGAGCGCACCGCGCGCCCCAGCCACCACCAGGCGGCGATGAGCAGGACGAGCCCGAAGTACGCGCAGAGCAGGCCCAGGGCGCCCCGGCCCGAGGTGGGCAGCGGCGTGTCACGGACCGGCAGGGCGCCCGCGGTGACACCGCCCGCGGTCAGCGCGACGGTCCCCACGAGCCCCACGATCCGGCAGCGATCGGGTTTCACATCGGCGTTCAGGGCGAGCATTCGTGGAGGCTCGCAGGAGGGGATGGCCGGGAGGCGACGCCACCGCCACGTACCGGTGGCGGGCGCGTTGCGAACGGCGCGGGGGTGGTACGGGAGGACCGGGCCTCCCGTACCACCCCTCCCGTACCGTCAGCGCCGCGCGTGCGCCGGCGGGGTGTACGAGGCGAGATAGCCGCCGGCCGGGGTGCCGACGCCCGTCACGTCGTCGTAGCCCGCGACGGCCGCCAGCGAGCTGTCGGCGCCGAGGGTGCGTACGGAGGTGACGATGCCGTCCGCCGCGTCCTGCCCGTTGACGAAGTCGTTCCGTACGACGGCGAGGCCGCGCCCGGCGCCCAGCGGGTGGTCGGTCACGTCGTGGTAGGCGGCGGTGGCGTACCGCTGGTAGATCGCGGGGTTGGCGAAGCCGACCGGCACCCCGTGGCGGGCCTGCTGGGCGAGCGCCTGGATGCCCGCGATGACGGGGGCGGCGAGCGAAGTACCGCCGATGCGGTACTCGTCGTACCCGAGGGTGCCGTCGGCGAGCGTCTGGGTCTGGCCGACCAGGAAGCCGGTGTTGGGGTCGGCGACTGCCGCGATGTCGGGGGTGGTGCGCATCGGGGCGCCGCCGTGCGCGCGGGCGAGCCGGCCGGGGACGACGGTCCGCTGGTAGAAGGGCTGCGGCACGGTCGCGCTGGTGCCGCCGCCCGCGCCGGAGGTGAAGGGTCCCGGGAACCCGTCCCAGCGGGTGCGGTCGGCGGAGAGCGGGGCGCGCAGGGTGCCCCAGCCGGTCTCCCACTGGTACGTGTCGCCCTTGCCGACGGCGAGGGAGGTGCCGCCGACCGCGGTCACCCACGCCGAACTGGCCGGGATGTCGACCTGCTTGGTGCCGGTGGCGGCGACGTTGTCGCCGGAGTCGCCGGAGGAGAAGTAGAAGCCGATGCCCTCGACGGCGCCGCGCTGGAAGATCTGGTCGTAGGCGGCGGCGGAGGCGGGGGTCTGGTTGGACTCCACATCGCCCCAGGAGTTGGAGACGATGTCGGCGAGCCGGCCGTCCACGATCCGGCCCAGCGCGTCGATGAGGTCGTCGTCGAGGCAGGAGGAGGCGCCGACGTAGAGGATGTCCGCCTCGGGCGCGACCGCGTGCACGGCCTCGACGTCGAGGGTCTCCTCGCCGTACCAGCCGGCGGCGCCGCACTCCTCGGTGTACCGGTAGTCGGACGGTACGAGCTGGGAGAGCTGGCCGGGACGGTAGGCCCGGTCGCCGTTGCGCCGTGCGTAGGTACGGGCGTCCTGGTCGATGGTGGGCGAGGCGTACGCGTCGGTGATGGCGACGGTGACGCCCTTGCCGGTGTGGTTCTTCGCCCCGTAGGCGGCCCTGAGCTGCTTGCCGGTGTACCCCTTCACGGCGTACGGGGCCTTCGTGCCGTACGCGGAGGGGAGGTTCGGGTCGGTCCGGGAGCCGTAGGAGGAGGAGAACGGGCCGGCGTTGCGGAAGACGTCGTCCGGGGGCGGCAGGGTGTCGTCGTGGGTGGCCCGGTGCGGTGCGTTGTCCAGACCGGTGACGGTGAGGACGGCGCCGTTCAGCGCGCCGGGGACCGAGGGGGTGGTGTCCGGGGCGCGGTAGGTGTGGCCGTCCTTGGTGTAGTGGCGGAGATGGGTGGCGAAGGCCTTTCCGGCGGCCCCGGCGTCGCCGCGCACCGTCAGATAACGGCTGTTGGCGGCGGTCACCTTGAGTCCGGCCGCCGTCAGCCAGGCGGTGACCCGGGTTGTCTGCTCCGGAGTGGCGCCGAAGCGCTCCTCGGTCTGCCGGGCGCTCAGATAGTGGCCGTACGCGGCGTTCCCGGGGTCGGAGACCGCACGGGCGAGGCGGGCGAGCCCGGCGGCGTCCCGGCCCGCGAGATAGACGCGGGCGGTGACGGGGGTGGTGGCGGGGACGCCGCCCCGGTCGGCGCGGGGCGTCGCCCAGAGCGGTTGGGTGCCGTGAAGGGTGTCGCGTCCGGCGGGCCCGGTGTCGGCGCCTGCGGACGGGACGCCGAGCGCGAGGGCACCGACGACCAGCGGCAGGGTCGCCGCCCAGGTCAGTGCGGTGCGCGGGCGCGGTCGGCTGGATCTCATGGAACCCCCTGCGGTGTGAGGGCACCGGCACGCGTGAACCGGCGCTGCGGGCCGCCTGGTTGGGGCCCACGGGTACCGTTCACTCTTGCGATCAACTGTTCATCAGAGGGACATGCGCCGGCCAAAGGAAACCCAAAGACACGTCATGTCCCGCTCAACCCGGGCGGCCGGGCACAGCCCCGCCCCCGGGCGTTCCGCTCGCCGGAGCGGGGCGCGGCCCCGGTGCCTCCCCGGTCACCGGAACCGCGCCCTCCCCCCTTTCTCCTCCCCCGGCCTGCGCCCCCGGCCGGTTCGCGCGGTCAGTCGCGCGGCGGCAGCGTCCCGTTCCGGGTGAGCTTCGCGTACCAGTGCGCGCTGGACTTGGGGATGCGGCGCTGGGTCGCGTAGTCGACGTACACCGTGCCGAAGCGCTTGCTGTAGCCGTACCCCCACTCGAAGTTGTCGAGCAGCGACCAGAGGAAGTACCCCCGCACGTCCGCCCCCGCCTCGATCGCCCGGTGCACGGCGGTCAGATGGCCGTGCAGGTAGGCGACCCGCTCCGGGTCGCGGACCGCGCCGTCGGGGCCCGCGTAGTCGTCGAAGGCCGAGCCGTTCTCGGTGATCATCAGCGGCAGCCCGGGGTGGTCGTCCCGTACCCGCAGCAGCAGTTCGTAGAGTCCGCTCGGGTCGATCGTCCACCCCATCGCGGTCCGCTCGCCGGGGGTCTGGTGGAAGGCGACGTGGTCGGCGCCCGGCCAGGGGGTGTGGTCGCTCGCGCCGTGCCCGTCGGCGCCGTGGAGGGGCGGCCCGTCGTGGTGCGAGACGAGCGTGGGCGAGTAGTAGTTGACGCCGAGGATGTCGAGCGGCTGGTGGATGAGGGCCGGGTCGCCGTCGTGCACGAAGGACCAGTCGGTGACGGACGCGGTGTCCTCGATGACATCGGCGGGGTAGGCGCCGCCCAGCATGGGGCCGGTGAAGACCCGGTTGGCGAGGCCGTCGATCCGGCGGGCGGCGTCGCGGTCGGCCGCGCTGTCGGTGAGCGGCCGTACGTGGTGGAGGTTGAGGGTGACGGAGATCCGGGCGTCCTCCGGCAGCCGCTCGCGCAGCGCCGCGACGGCGAGCCCGTGGCCGAGGTTGAGGTGGTGCGCGGCGCGCAGCGCGTCGGCGGGGTCGGTACGGCCGGGGGCGTGCACGCCCGAGCCGTAGCCGAGAAAGGCGCTGCACCAGGGCTCGTTGAGGGTGGTCCAGGTCTTCACCCGGTCGCCCAGCGCGTCCGCGACCAGACCCGCGTACTCGGCGAAGCGGAGCGCGGTGTCCCGCTCGGGCCAGCCGCCCGCGTCCTCCAGGTGCTGCGGCAGGTCCCAGTGGTAGAGGGTGACGACGGGTTCGATGCCCTTGGCCAGCAGCGCGTCGGCGAGCCGCCGGTAGAAGTCGAGCCCCTTCGCCGAGGCGGGGCCGCGTCCGGTGGGCTGGACGCGGGGCCAGGAGACGGAGAAGCGGTACGCGCCGACCCCGAGGCCGGACATCAGCTCGATGTCCTCGGGCCAGCGGTGGTAGTGGTCGGTGGCGATGTCGCCGGTGTCGCCGTTGCGCACCCGGCCCGGGGTGTGGGAGTAGGTGTCCCAGATGGAGGGGGTCCTGCCGTCCTCGTCGACGGCGCCTTCGATCTGGTACGCGGCGGTCGCGGTGCCCCAGAGGAAGTGCGGCGGGAAGCGGAGCGGCGCCGCGGCGTCCGGGGATACCGCAGGGTCCAGGGCGCGCCCGGTGGGAGGTGCTGAGGTGGCCACAAGGGTCCTTCCGCAGAGATCGAACGGTGTGGTGCGTGGGTGGGTCGAGGAGGGGCGCGGGACCGGGGACCGAGGGGGCGTCGGCCCGTACGGTACGGCCGCCCCGTACCGGAACGGTCAGCCCTTGACGGCGCCCTGCATGATGCCGCCGACGATCTGCCGGCCGAAGACGATGAACATCGCGAGCAGCGGCAGGGTGCCGAGCAGCGCGCCGGCCATGATCACGGACTGGTCGCGGACATACCCCGCGCTGAGCTGGGTGAGGGCGACGGGCACGGTCGGGTTGGTCATGTCCAGCGCGATGAAGGGCCAGAAGAAGTCGTTCCACGCGTGGACGAACGTGATCATGAAGAGGACGGCCATCGGGGGCCGGGCGATCGGCAGCACGATGGACCAGAAGATGCGGAGCGAGTGCGCGCCGTCCAGCCGTCCGGCCTCGATGAGTTCGTCGGGCAGCGCCTCCTTCAGATACTGGCGCATGAAGAAGACCCCGACGGCGCTCACCAGGGTCGGGAAGATGACGGACGGGAGCCGCTGGCCCCACCCGAGGTCGGCCATCATCATGAAGAGCGGCACCACGCCGAGCTGCGGCGGTACCAGCATCGTGCCGATGACCATCATGAGCAGGATGTTGCGGCCCCGGAAGCGGAGTTTGGCGAAGGCGAAGCCGGCGAGGGTGGCGAAGAAGACGGTCGACAGGGCGATCACCCCGGCGACGATCAGGCTGTTGACCATCGCCTGCCCCATCGCGGCGTCCCGCCACGCCGTCCCGAGGTTGGTGAGCAGGTTGGGGCCCGGCAGGAACGGCGGCGGGGTCTGGGAGACCCGGGTGTTGTCGGTCGAGGCGGCCACCATCGTCCAGTACAGCGGGAAGAGGGAGACCAGCGCGGCGAATCCGAGCAGGACATAGGCGAGCGGCCCCGCGTGGTGCTGCCGCCCGGCGCCCGGCCGCAGGGCGCGCGCGAACCGGCGCCCGCCCCGCGTCTGCGGGCGGGGGGTGGTCCGGTCGCCGACGCCCGCCCGGACCTGTGCGATATCGGTGGTCATGGGGGTGCTGCTCCCTGGTCAGGACGTACGGGACGTGAAGCGGGCGACGAGGCGCTGGAGGACGAAGACGAGGATCAGGATGAGGAACATCGCCCAGGCGATCGCCGAGGCCCGCCCCATCTGGTAGTTCTTCCAGCCCTCTTCGTAGAGCAGCAGACCGAGCGTCTGGTACTGGTTGTCGGCGCCGCCGCTGATGCCGTTGGGGCCCTGACCGAAGATCAGCGGCTCACCGAAGAGCTGGGTGGCGCCGATGGTGGAGAGCACGATGGTGAAGATGATCGTGGCGCTGATGCCCGGGATGGTGACGGTGCGGAACTGCTGCCAGCGGGACGCGCCGTCGATGGCGGCGGACTCGTAGAGGTCCTTCGGTATCGCCTGCATGGAGGCGAGGTAGAGAAGGGCGTTGTAGCCGGTCCAGCGCCAGATGACGATGGTGGAGACGGCGAGCTGGGCGGGCCACTTCTGGCTCTCCCAGTCGACATGGTCGATGCCGAGGAGCCCGAGCCCCCAGTTGATCATGCCGAAGTCGCGTTCGAAGAGCATGGTGAAGACGAGGGCGGCGGCGCCGATGGAGGTGGCGTACGGGGTGATGACGGCCACCCGGAAGAAGGCGGAGCCGCGGAGCCGGTAGTTGAGCAGATGGGCGAGGCCGAGCGCCATCAGCAACTGCGGGACGGTGGAGATGACACCGATGGTGAAGGTGTTGGTGAGGGCGTTCCAGAACCGGTCGTCGGCGATCAGCTCCGTGAAGTTGGCGAGCCCGCGCCACTCCATGGTGTCCATGGTGGCGAGTTCGACCCGGTGCAGGGAGATCCAGAAGGTGTAGAGCAGGGGGTAGATCCCGAAGGCGGCGAAGATCAGGAAGAACGGGGCGATGAAGCCGTACGGCACCGCCCCGATGTCCAGGCGGTGCAGGAGGTTACGCCGTGCCTGCCGGGACGCCCCGCCCCCCGTGCCGCCCGGGGCGGGAGGACCGGCTGACGCGGGGTGCGGGCGTCCGCCCGTGGGGGCGGCGGGGGTGGAGGTGGCCACGTGGGCTTCCTTCCGGTGGAGTGATCGGTGGGGCGGGCCCGGTCCGGCGGGAGGGGTGGCGGTGGTACCCGTGCTGCTGGGGGTACGGGGCCACCCGTACCGCCGGACCGGGCCGTTGACCTGTGGTCGGGGCAGGACCGGCCCGGTGGTGACGGCGCCGGCGGGCCGACGGCGGGACCGGCCGGCGGGGCGGGCAGGGCCCGGGACCGGCGCCCCGCGACGGTCCCGCGGGCGGAACGGCGTCAGCGCGTCAGCTTCTCGATGCGCTCGTCGGTGGTCTTCCAGGCCTCGTCCGGATTCTTGCCCTGCTCGACCAGTTGCAGCCCGGCCGAGAAGGTGTCCTTGATGCTGCCGTCCTTGCGCCCGAGGATCTGCTCGTCCGGGATCTCCTTCGCCGCGTCCCCGAAGATCTGGCCGATCGGCGCGTCGCTGAAGTAGGGCGACGTGCCGGAGGAGACCTCGGGGGTGTCGATCGCCTTCTTCGACGACGGGAAGTTGCCGAGCTTCTCGAAGATGTACGCCTGCTGCTCGGGCGCGGTCAGCCAGGCGACGAGCTTCTCCGCCTCCTTCTTGACCGGGCTGCTCTCCATCACCCCGAGGAACGAGCCGCCCCAGTTGGCGCCCTTGGGCGCCTTGGCCACGTCCCACTTGCCCTTGTTGGCGGGGCCCGCCTTCTCGCTGATGTGGGCGAGCATCCAGGCCGGGCAGACGGCGGTGGCGAAGGTGCCGTTGGCGAGGCCCGGGTCCCAGCCGGGCTGGAACTGGCGGAGCCGGGCGGTGAGTCCGGACCGCGCGGCGTCCACCGAGAGCTTCCAGGCGTCCGTGACGACCGGGTTGTCGCGGTAGACCAGCTTGCCGTCCTTGTCGTAGAACTGCTTGTCACCGCCGTAGATCATGGCGTTGAAGAGCCCGCTGGCGCTGTCCATGAAGGCGACCTTCTTGTCCTTCGAGTTCGCCTTGAAGTCCCGCCCCGCGTCGACGTACTTGGACCAGTCCCCCGCCCACAGCTTCGCCACCTCCTCACGGTCGGTGGGGAGTCCGGCCTGCTCGAAGAGGTCCTTGCGGTAACAGACGGCCATGGGGCCGATGTCGGTGCCCAGGCCGAGGAGCTTGCCGTCCTTGGTGGTGACCTGGCTCGACTTCCACGGGAGGAAGTGGGTGAGGTCGCCGTCCTTGGAGAGGTCGGCGAACGCGTCGGCGCGGGTGTCCACCAGCTCCTTGGCCCGGCCGATCTCTATGCCCTGGATGTCCTTGAGGCCGCTGCCCGCGGTGAGGTGGGTCTGGAGCGCGGTGTAGTAGCTCTGCTCGTCACCCGCCACATCCGCCTTCACGACGATGTCCGGGTTCTCCTTCATGTACCGGTCGAGGAGATCGGTCTCCTTGATCCCCATGACCCCGAAGAGGCCCATGGTGATGACGGTCTTGCCGTCCTCCGTACGCGCCTTGTCCGCGTCCGAGCCGCTGGAGCAGCCCGCGACCAGGACGAGGGAGACCGCGACCGAGGTCACGGCGGCGAGGGTGGACCCTAAGCGTCTGCGGGCAGTGCCCATGTGTGTTCCTCCTGGCGGCGGCGCGCGGAAGGGCGCGGCCACGGCTCACGTTCGACTGACTGGGAGACCGCTCCTGACAGAAACTGGGAGCGCTCCCAACGGGTTGTGGAAGACTCTTCGGTGAACACCGGCCTGTGTCAAGAGTCGAAGTCGGTTCCGTTGCGTGAATGTGTCCGAATCCAGGGCGGGTTCGGCCGGATCCGGCGTCGGCCAGCACAATCTCCTGGTGGGCGTCCCGGCGCCCTCCGGGGGCGAGAGTCAGGAGACGTGATGAGCAGCCGTAAACCGCCCGGCAGAAGGCCAACTCTTGAAGCGGTGGCCCAGCTCGCGGGGGTGGGGCGTGGCACGGTCTCGCGGGTCGTGAACGGCGCGCCGGGCGTGAGCGCGAAGGCGCGGGCGGCGGTCGAGGCGGCGATCGCGGAGCTGAAGTACGTACCGAATCCGGCCGCGCGCTCGCTGGTGACCAGCAGGACGGACAGCATCGCGCTGGTGATCCCGGAGTCGGAGAGCCGGCTGGCCTCGGAGCCGTACTTCTCCGCGGTGATCCGGGGGGTGAGCACGGAACTCGCCGACACCGACATGCAGTTGCTGCTGATCCTGGTCCGCAACCGGCGGGAGCGGGAGCGGCTGACCCGGTTCGTGGAGGCGCACCGGGTGGACGGGGTGCTGCTGGTCTCGGTCCACCGGGACGACACGCTGCCGGAGTTCCTGGAGAAGCTGCGGATACCGACGGTGCTGGCGGGGCGGCGGGCCGTCGGGGAGCCGCTGAGCCATGTCCGCTCCGACAACGCGGGCGGCGCGGCCCAGGCGGTACGCCATCTGCTGGCCCAGGGCCGTACGGCGGTGGCCACCATCACCGGCCCGCTGGACATGGACGTCGGCGGCGACCGGCTGCGCGGCTGGCGCGAGGCCCACGCCGAACGGGGCCTGGCCCCGGACGAATCCCTGGTGGCCCCCGCGGACTTCACCGAGGAGGGCGGCCGGGCCGCGATGCGCGCGCTCCTGGAACGGCGTCCCGGCCTCGACGCGGTCTTCGCCGCGTCGGACGTGATGGCGGCGGGCGCGCTCACCGAACTCCGGGCGCGGGCCCGGCGTGTCCCCGAGGACGTGGCGGTCGTGGGCTTCGACAACTCGATGGTGGCGCGCCATACGGTCCCACCGCTGACCAGCGTGGACCAGCCGTCCGAAGAGATCGGCCGGGCCATCACCCGCCTGCTCCTGGACGAGATCGCGGACCTCGACCGCCCCCGCCGCCATGTGGTCCTGCCGACGACGCTGGTACGCCGCGAGAGCGCCTGAGGGGCGTACGGCGTGTCGCGCGACCTCCGCCAGGTCGCGCGACGTACGGCACGCGGGCCGCGACCGGTGACGGGCGTGTCCCGGGAGAACACGACACGCCGGGGCTCGTTCGCACCGTCCGACGAGCACGGCTCCCACCGGGGCCCGGCCCCTGCCGCCGGAGCCCGGGCGCGGCCCGCGTGCCACGGCCCGGCGGGGGCCCGACCAGCGCGCGACCGGCGACCGGCGACCGGCGGGATCCGGAGCCAGGTCCGCCCGGTCAGGCCCCCGGGGAGCCAGGCGCCGAGGGCCGGGCCGGGGCGGTCAACGGCCCCGGCCCGGTGGTCGGTCCGGTGTTCAGTTGGCGGAGGCGAACGCGTCGACGCCGGTCAGCTCCGCGGAGAGGCGCCAGAGGCGGGCCGCCTGCTCGGGGTCGATGGCGTAGCCCCGTACGCCCGCGCGGGACGAGCCGTCCTCCGGGGCGACCCCGGCGATGTCGCAGTCCTGGCAGTAGACGCCGCCCTCGTCGGCGAGCCGGGGCGAGGTCGCCGCCCAGACCTGGGTGGCCGCGCCCTGTTCCGGGGACTTGAACGCGGGGTCGAGCGGGTTGCCGTCCTCGTCGATCCAGCCGGCCGCGACCATCTCCTCGCGGGCCAGGTGGCGTTGGAGCGGGGTGAGGATGCCGCCGGGGTGGAGCGCGAACGCCCGTACGCCGGACTCCCTGGCCAGCGCGTCGAGATGGACGGCGAAGAGCACGTTGGCCGTCTTCGCCTGGCCGTACGCCTGCCACTTGTCGTACGTGCCGCCCTGCTCGAACATCACATCGTCCCAGCGGACCGGGGAGTTGTGGTGCGCGGCGGAGGAGACCGAGACGACCCGGGCCCCGCCGGGCGCGATCGCCGGCCAGAGCCGGTTGACGAGGGCGTAGTGGCCGAGGTGGTTGGTGGCGAACTGGGCCTCCCAGCCGGGGCCGACCCGGGTCTCGGGGCAGGCCATGATCCCGGCGTTGTTGATGACGATGTCGAGCGAGCGCCCCGTGGCGAGGAAGCGTTCCGCGAAACCCCGGACGCTGTCGAGGTCGCCGAGGTCTGCCTCGTCGACCTCGGCGTTCTCGATGCCGGCCAGTTGCTTCCGCGCGGCGTCGGGGCGCCGGGCGGGCACGACGACCCGGGCACCGGCCTCGGTGAGCGCGCGGGTGGTCTCCAGGCCCAGGCCGGAGTAGCCGCCGGTGACCAGGGCCAGCTTGCCGCCGAGGTCGATGCCGCGCACCACCTCCCGCGCGGTGCTGTCGGCGCCGAACCCGGATCCGATCGGGTGCTGCGGGGTGCGGTGCGGTGCTGCCTCGTTCTGTGCGGATGTCATGCGACGCAGGCTACGAATTCGAGCACGCTCGAAGTCAAGCCTGCCGACAGGCACCGGCCACCGCTTCACCCGCCCGGCCACCCGACCGCTCGACCACCCGACCGGCCGGCCGCCCGGCCACCCCGTCACCCGGCCGACCGGCTGCGCGAGAGTCGAATCCACCAGCGGCTCCCCGCCCGCGACGCGCCCACGATCGGGGTACTGTCGCGGACACTCCGCGAACCGGCTGTTAGGCAGGGACGTTCGTGCCCGTCCCGCAGCTCTGGAGTCACCCATGCCGATCGACACCGCTCTCGCCCACGACCACGAGTCGCCCGGCGCCCACCCGGTCATCCCCGGGCAGGCGCACGACGGAGGCGTACGGGGCGCGGGCGGCCCGGTCGAGGAGCGGGATCTCGTCTTCGCCGGGTTCCGCTACACGTGTCGCGTGGTGCGCTGCGACACGCCGGTGACCGAACCGCTCCTGGTCCTCGGCGGCTCCTCCCAGGACCGCAACTCCTGGGTGCGGCACGAGAAGTGGCTGAGTCCGGTGGGGCAGGTGATCACGGTGGACCTGCCGGGGTACGGTACGGCCGACTTCCTGCCCGCCGCGTACGGGGTGGACTTCCTCGCCGCCGTGGTCCGCCATCTCCTCGACGAGCTGGGCGTGCCGCGCGTCAATCTGGTCGCCGCCTGCTTCGGCGGCGCGATCGGGGTCCGCTTCGCCCAGCACTATCCGGCGATGGTCGCCCGGCTGATGCTGGTGGGCATGACGCCGCGTATCCCGGCGGATTACGCGGCGGCGATGGAGCGGTGGGCGGTGATGATCGAACGGGGCGAGACCGGCACCATCGCCCGCGAACTGGCGGAGTGTTTCATGTCGCCCCCCGGGACCGGCGTGGTCCGCAAGCACGCCGCCGTCTCCCGGCTGGTGTACCAGCAGATCGCCGGCCAGGCCCCCGACGAGCTCGCCAAGTCGGCGGAGCACAACACCCGGCTGATGCGCCACGAGTGGTACCGCCCGGAGCCGGTGCCCGCCGTGCCGAGCCTGGTGGTGACCGGTGAGCACGACACGCTGACCACGCCGGCGATGGGGCGCGAGGTGGCCGCGACACTCCCGGAGGCCCGGTTCCTGACCATCGGGGAGACCGACCATCTCGCCCCGGTCGAACGGATCGCGGACTTCGCCGACCTGATGGCACGCTTCTGCGCCGACCGGCCGCTGGACGCGCTGCCGTACGCCTGCCGCCCGGAGACCCTGGGCACCGCCGTCACCGTACGGCCCGCCGGCCCCACCGCCGGCCGCGCCACGTACTGACCGGCGCCGGGGACCGGCCCCGGCCGGTCCCCACGCGGTCAGACCCCGCGGCCCGTACTCCCCGTGCCGCTCCCCGCGGCCTGCTTGATGCCCTGGGTGATCTCGTCCATCACGGAGAGCTTGGGCGCCTTGGCGTTGTCGTCGAAGCCGGAGCGCACGACGACCAGCAGCGTCGGCCGGGACGGGGAGGGGAAGGCCAGCGACTGCACATAGCCGTTGTCGCCCCGGGCGGTGACGACCTTCCACCGCACCAGGTACCCCTGCTGTCCGGCGACGGTGACGGCCTCGGACTTGAGCTCCTCGTGCGAGGCGATCTTCCCGTAGGTGTCGCCGCCGTACGACTCCTCCGCGTTGGCCTCGATGTCCTGCTCGGCCGCCGCCTTCGCCGTGGTCGCGGTGAGCTTCAGCGCGACGGCGGGGGCGGAGAAGACACCGCCGCGCACACAGGACTGCTCGCCGCTCTCCCCGGGGCAGTCGTAGGGCCCGGTGGTCAGCCCGGCGCCGACCGGGCCGGACTCGCCGGTCCAGCCGTCCGGTACGGGCAGGCTGATGCCGCTGGCCGCGTCGGTGGCGTACCCCTCCTCGGTCCTGGGCTGCCGGGGCGCGCCGCTCTCCCCGCCGGAGCCGCCGTCCTGGCCGCCCGAACCGCCGGAGCCGCCGCCGGGGAGGTCGGGGGCGGCGTCCCCCGGCCGGGACGGCGCGGCGGACGGTCCTGGCCCCGCCGTGCCCACCGGGTCGCCGTGGCCGGCGTCGCGGCCGAGCAGATAGAAGCCGCCCGCGATGGCGAGTGCCACGACCGAGGCGGTCACCCCGAGCGCGATCCGCCGGCCGTTCTTCCGCGCGACGGGGGGCGGTCCCGGCGGGTACGGCGGCAGGGCCGGCGGTGCCGCCTGGGCGGCGGGAGTGTCACGGAGCTCGTCGGTCCAGGCGGACCCGTCCCACCAACGCTCCTTGCGCGGACCGTCTCCTGAGTGCCCCGGGTCGGGATGCCAGCCGGGCGGCGTCGTGTCTGTCACACCCCTCAGCTTAGGCTGATTGTCTTAAGAGCTGCTGAGAGGCCCATGAGAATCGGCGCGCTCACCCGGCCCCTCGGCCGCCCGCTCACCCGCCCGCTCCTCCCTGGGTGGGGACGATGCCGCGTACCACCCCCAGCGAGACGAGATCCGTGGGCCGCAGCCGGAGTTGGTCCGCCGTCGCCCGTATCCGCCCGGGGTCGCGCTTGAGGATGGCCGTGGCGAGTTCGGGCGCGATGACGGAGAAGTAACTGTCCGGGGTGGCCCAGGTGTTCTCCGGCGCCGACAGGGCGAGCGCACCGCCCGAGCCGCCCTCGCCGATCAGCAGCGTGGTGACCGGCACCCGCGCGGTGGCCACGGCGGCGAAGAGCTCCGCGAGGGCCGCCCCCGCCCCGGCGCGCTCCGCCCCCTCGTCGTTGGCCGCGCCGGGGGTGTCGACCAGGGTGAGAACCGGGATCCCGAGCCGCTCGGCGAGCCGGATCAGCCGGGTGGCGGTGCGGTACCCGGCCGGGAGCGTGGCGGTGCCGCACTGCGCCGCGTACGCGACCGTACGTCCCCCGCGCCGCCCGAACCCGCACCGCATCCCGGGGTCCGTGCCCCCGCAGCGGTCGCCCCGGATCTCCTCGCTGTGGTCGAAGTACGCCGCCACGTACGCCTCCGCGCGCGGGCGCCCGGGGTCCCTGGCCGCCACCACCGCGTCCCAGCCGGTGACCGGGGAGCGGCCCGCGCCGGGGGTCCCCCGCCCGAGAGCGGCGGGCGGCTCGGCGGGCCCGGGCTCCGCCGTCCCGCCGGTGAGCAGCGCGAGCCAGCGGCCGACGGCGGCGGCCAGCCCGGCCTCCGGGACCACCGCGTCGAGCTGCCCGGCCGCGTACTGGGCCTCGGCGGTGTACGCGGCCGGGTCGGCGCCCGGCGGGCGGACCCGTGACCCGGCGAAGCCGATCTGGGCGCCGGGCAGGGCGAGGACCACATCGGCGCCCGCGCCCAGGGTGGCCCAGCCGCCGCCCGTCGTCGGATCGCGCGCTACCGCGAGCTGGGCCAGTCCGGCCGCCCGGGTCAGCGCCATCTCGCGGGCCACCCGCTGGAGTTGGCGGAGCGCGCGCATCCCCTCCTGCATCCGGCTGCCGCCGGTCGCGATCAGGGAGACCACCGGCAGCCGCCGCTCGCGGGCCAGCCGGTACGCCGACTCCAGCCGGTCACCGGTGCGTTCGCCGAGGGAGCCGCCGAGAAAGCCGAACTCGAAGGAGAGCACGACCGCTTCGGTGGCGCCGATCCGGCCGGTGACGCAGACCACGGACTCCCGCTCGCCGGTACGCTCCGCCGCGCGGGCCCGCGTGGCGTCGTACCCCTGCCACCCCAGCGGCCCGTCCACCGGGAACGATCCGCCGGGGTCGGGGAGTTCGGTGCCTGTGCCGGGGCCCAGGACCATCGCGGCCGCCTCGCGCGCGGTGCGCCGGTCAGCCATGGAGCGCCCGCTTCATGATCTTGCCCATGTCGTTGCGCGGCAGCGCGTCCAGACAGCGCACGGTGCGGGGCCGCTTGTACGCGGCGAGCTGCCCCGCCACATGGTCGGCCAACTCCCGCTCGCCGGGCGGGTTTCCGGGGTCCGCGGGCACGATCCAGGCGACGATCCGCTCGCCGAGGTCCGGATCGGGCTCCCCGGTGACGGCGGCCTCCCGTACCCCGGGGTGCTCCAGCAGGACGTTCTCGATCTCGCCCGCGCCGATCTTGTAACCGCCGCTCTTGATCAGGTCGGTGGCCTTCCGGCCGACGATACGGACCGAGCCGTCGGGGTCCCTGATCGCCATGTCGCCGGTGCGGAACCAGCCGTCGGTGAAGGCCGCCTCGGTCGCGTCGGGGCGGTTCAGATACCCGGTGAAGAGGTTCGGCCCGCGGACCTGGATCTCCCCGACGCTCTCGCCGTCGTACGCCTCGAAGGCCGCGCCCTCCTCGTCGACCAGCCGGAGTTCGACCCCGCGCAGCGGCACCCCGACCGTCCCCGTCCGGGGCGGGCCGTCCACCCATACGGACGTGTTCATCAGGGTCTCGGTCATCCCGTACCGCTCGACGACCCGGCGGCCGGTCGCCCCGGTGATCCTGCGGTGGTCGTGGAGGGGGAGCGCGGCGGATCCGGAGACCAGCAGCCGCGCGCCGGCCAGCGCGGCGGCGAGGCCCGGGTCGCCGTCGAGCGCGTCGGCGATGCGGTGGTACATGGTGGGGACGCCGAAGAGCATGGTGGCGCCCGAGGAGAGTTCCCGGGCGACGGCCGCCGTGTCGAACCGCCCGAGGTGGACCACCGAGCCGCCCCGGCGGAGCGGGCCGAGGATGCCGAGGATCAGCCCGTGGACATGGAAGAGGGGCAGGGCGTGGACGAGGACGTCGTCGGCGGTCCACCGCCAGGCGTCCGCCAGCGCGTCCAGGGTGGCGGTGAGGGCGCGGCGGGGCAGGACGGCACCCTTGGGCGGCCCGGTGGTGCCCGACGTATACACGATCAGCGCGGGGGTCTCCGGCGGCGGTTCGGGGAGGTCCACCGCCGGTCCCGCCACCGCGCCCGCCGCCGGGGCCTCCGCCACCACGTCGAGGCGCGGGAGCGCGGCGAGCGCGTCCGGCAGCGGCTCACCGGGGGCGGCGAGGACGAGGGTGGGGGCGCTGTCCGCGACGACATGGGCGAGTTCCCGGGTGCCGCTCCCGGGGTTGACGGGGACGGCGGGCACCCCGGCCAGCAGCGCCGCCACCACCCCCACCGCCGTGTCGAGGGTGGGGGTGGCCCAGACCGCGACCCGCCGCTCCCCCGCGAGCCGGTGGGTCAGGGCGCCCGCGGCCTCGGCCACCTCGGCGTGGGTGAGGGTACGGTCGCCGAACCGCAGCGCGGGGCGCGGGGCACGGTCGGCCAGGGCCGGGAAGAGAGGGGTCACGCGTCGGTCTCCTTGCCGTGAGCGGACAGGGGCGGCACCCGGAGGCGGCGCGTCAGCCGAAGCCCGGCACCACCAGCAGGAGCCATACGGCGGCGGGTACCACCGCCACCACGATCCCCCCATAGCCCATGAGCTGCCGGAAGAAACGCTCACGGTCGACATCGGGCGCGGCGGCCAGGACCAGGGCACCGTTGGTGGAGAAGGGGCTGACGTCCACGACGGTGGCCGAGATCGCGAGCGCCGTGATCATGCCGATCGCGCCGATCTCGCCCTGGGCGAGGAAGGGCACGGCGAGCGGGATGAGCGCGCCCATGATCCCGACGGAGGAGGCGAACGCGGAGACGATCCCGCCGATGTAGCAGAGGAGGACGGCGGCGAGCAGCGGAACGCCGATGTCCCCGACGGCGTGGCCCGCGTAGTCGATGGTGCCCATCTCCTCCATGACACCGACGTACGTGAGGACACCGCAGATCAGCAGGACGGTCGGCCAGGCGATCTCCCCGACGGCCCGGCGGCTGGTCGCCGGCCAGCAGGCGCTGAGCACCACGGCGAGGGTGATGGCGGTGAGCCCGGCGTCGAGTTCGAGGACGAGGACGGCGAACACGAGCGCGGCCAGCGCGACAAGGGTGGCGATACGGGGCGGCGTGAGCCGCGGGCTTCCCTCCCCCTCGGCCTCCCCGGCCCCCTCGCCCGCTTCCTCCTCGGCCCCGTTGCCCGCCGGCTCCGCCCGGCCCGCCGGATCCGGCCGGGTGGCGCGCAGCCTCAGCCCGCCGCAGCAGACGAAGACGACCCCCGCGATCACGGCGTTGACCACCAGCGAGGCGAGGAAGAGGGTGAGCGGGCTGCCCCGGAGGTGTTCCCGCTCCACGATGCCGTTGACGATCGTCCCGTAGATGCTGATCGGCGAGAAGCCGCCGCCCTGGGCCCCGTGTACCACCATGGCCCCCATCAGCAGGGGGCTGATGCCGTACCGGGCGGCGAAGCTCAGCGCGATCGGCGCGACGATCGCGACGGCCGCCGGGGAGACGGCCCCGATCGCGGTCAGCAGCGCGGTGATCGCGAACATCACCCAGGGGATCAGCGCGATCCGGCCGCCCACCAGCCGTATCGCGCCATGGACCAGCCACTCCGTGGTGCCGTTGGCGCGGGCGATCGCGAAGAGATACGTGACTCCGACGAGCACGACGAAGAGATCACCGGGGAAGCCCGCGAAGATGCCCTTCGCGTCGAGCCCGGCGACGAGTTCCCCGACGCCGAACGCGGCCGCGAAGGCGAGCGCTCCCATGTTGATGGAGCGGGTGGTGGCGATCACGAAGACCGCCGCCAGGACGAGGATCGAGATGAGTTCGGCGGACATGGCGCGGCTCCCGTCCCCGGGACCCCGGCGGGTCCCTCGTTCGTTGCACGGCATCGGGCGACGAGCGGGCAGGCCGACGGGCCGGCGGACCGGGCGGCCTGGTGGATCACACTCCGGGTGGTGCACCACAGTGGCGGCGGGCGGCCCGGCCGTCAAGAACGCGAGAGACTGGCACCGGCAGCGGATGACCGGCATATACGGCATATGAGGAAGGCAGGCGCCACCCATGGGCGAGTTGATCCTGGTACGGCACGGGGAGACCGCCTGGTCCCGGCTCGGGCAGCACACCAGCTACACCGATCTGCCGCTGACCGGGCGCGGTGAGGAGGAGGCCCGTTCGCTGGCGCCGCTGCTGCGGGGCCGCCGGATCGGGCTCACCCTGGTCTCCCCCATGGCCCGGGCGCGGCGCACCGCGGAGCTGGCCGGGCTGGCCCCGTACCGGGTGGAGCCGGATCTGCGGGAGTGGAACTACGGCGGGTACGAGGGGATCACCACCGCCGAGATCACCCGGACCCGCCCCGGCTGGGACCTGTGGACGGACGGGGTCGCGCCGGGCCCCGCCGGGCAGCCGGGCGAGTCCCCGGGGGAGGTGGGGCAGCGGGTCGACCGGGTGCTCGGCGCCGCGCTCACCGGTCTGGAAGCGCCGGACGCCGCCGATGTCGCGCTGGTCGCCCACGCGCATGTCCTGCGGGTGCTCACGGCGCGGTATCTCGGTCTCGCGCCCGCGGCCGGCGCGCTCTTCCGGCTGGCGACGGGGACCGTCTCCCGGCTCGCCACCGAGCACGGCCGCCCGGTGATCGACGCCTGGAACCTCACCCCCGCCTGACCCGTGCGCGGTCCCGGCGGGCGGCCCCTACGGAAAGCGCCGGCCCGGTGGAGACGAATCCACCGGGCCGGCGCCCTGGTACTCCGGTGCGGGAGCGTCAGGCGGGGAGGATGTTCTCCGCCTGCGGGCCCTTCTGGCCCTGCGTGACGTCGAAGGTGACCTTCTGGCCCTCCGTCAGCTCACGGAAGCCGGTCATGGCGATGTTCGAGTAGTGCGCGAACACGTCCGGACCGCCGCCGTCCTGCGCGATGAAGCCGAAGCCCTTTTCCGAGTTGAACCACTTCACTGTTCCGTTGGCCATGATGGGTCTCCAATTCAAGGGACGCGAGGTTCCCGCACGGTACGGGAACCGGAGGTGATCGCCTTGGTCCTGAGAGACGCTGAACAGCACAAACGCCCGTGACGGCACGTCACGGGCGAGCGGTACTTCGGAACCACGACAGCTTGATCAAGACGTTACAGGGCGCGACGCGATACAGCCACAGAAACAACCAACTCTTGCGTCTGTGGCGTTCGGCCGGGAGCGCTTTCGGCCCACAATCACCCATTCGCCCCGCTGCCGGGGGTCACCAGCGGCCGTGCACGGAGGCGCGGATCCGGCGGTCGTACAGTTCCCGTACGGCCTCCAGGGTGGCCTGATCCAGCGGGGGCAGCGCGCCGGCCGCCGCGTTGGCGCGGACCTGGTCGACGGAGCGGGCGCCGGGGATCACGCTGGTGACGCCGGGCTGCTGGGCGATCCAGGCCAGCGCCGTCTGGGCGGGGGTCGCGCCCGCCGGGGCGAGGGCGGCGAACTCGGCCGCCGCGGCGAGCCCCGTCGCGTAGTCGACACCGGAGAACGTCTCGCCCTGGTCGAAGGCCTCGCCGTGCCGGTTGTACGCGCGGTGGTCGTCGGCGGCGAAGACGGTCTCCGCGGTGTACCGGCCGGAGAGCAGCCCGGAGGCGAGCGGTACGCGGGCGATGACGGCGGCGCCCGCGGCGCGGGCGGCCGGCACTACCTCCTCCAGCGGCTTGAGCCGGAAGGGGTTGAGGATGATCTGCACCCCGGCGACCCCGGGGCGGGCGAGCGCGGTCAGCGCCTCGGCGCAGGTCTCCACGCTCACGCCGTACGCCGCGATCCGCCCCTCGGCGACCAGGGTGTCGAGCGCGTCGAAGACCTCGTCCGAGGAGTGGACGGGGGTGGGCGGGCAGTGGAGCTGTACGTACTCCACCGTGTCGACGCCGAGGTTGGCGCGCGAGCGGTCGTTCCAGGTACGGAAGTTCGCGAGGGTGTAGTTCTCCGGGCGCTGTTCGGCGCGGCGGCCCATCTTGGTCGCCACGAACACCCCGGCGTCGGGGCGCTCCTTCAGATAGCGGCCGATGAGCCGCTCGCTGCGCCCGTCGCCGTAGACGTCGGCCGTGTCGAAGAAGGTGACCCCGGATTCCACGGCCGCGTCCAGCACGGCGAGGGCGTCCGCCTCGGTGACCTCACCCCAGTCGGCGCCGAGCTGCCAGGTGCCGAGTCCGATGGCGGAGAGGTGCCGCCCTGTCCTGTCCCATGCGCGCTGCTCCATACGATCATGCTACGGGTCCCCGGTGTGTGACGGTCCGCTCGGGCGGCCCCAGAGCACGGCCTGTTCCTCGACGACGCCGAGGTAGGCGGAGGCGCGCTGTTCGGCGGCGGGGCGGCGGGCGGGCTCCAGGCGGAGCAGGGCGTCGCGCCGGGAGCGCCGGGTGAGCAGGTCGATGGAGAGGGGGGTGCCCGGGGAGAGCAGGAAGGCGCGGGCCCGGCGCCGGGCCCGGTGGCGGAGGACGAGGGCGAAGCCGAGGGCGATGAGGAAGTTGACGGCGACCTTGGCGACCAGGCCCCCGGTGGAGCCGAGCAGGGGCGAGTCGAAGAGCCAGTGCATGCCCATGGCGGTGAGCAGACAGCCGGCGGCCGGGGCGATCCGGCGCCGCATCGGCCGGTCGTCGTGGGCGAGCAGGATGCCGACGCCGGTGCCGGAGACCGCGGTCATCGCCCAGTGCGAGCCGAGTCCGGTCACCCCGACCCGGGTGACGAAGGACTGGGCGATGTCGGTGGTGCCGTCGACTCCGCCGCCGAGCAGCAGGGCGTTCATGGCGTACGTCCAGTTCTCCATGGCCTGGAAGCCGAGTCCGGTGAACGCGCCGAGGAAGAAGCCGTCGAGCGGACCGCGCACCAGCGGCCGGGCGGCGAGGGCGATCAGGGCGACGCCGCAGACCTTGAGGAGTTCCTCGTTGAGCGGCGCGGTGAGGGCGGCGGCCCACTCGGCGCCGAAGCCGATGCCGGCCGTCCGGTACCAGACGCCCTGGAGGCCGGTGTTGGCGGTGACGGCACAGCCGGCCGCCGCGGTGGCCCCCCACAGGATGCCGCTCCATGCCCAGAGGGGCGGCGGGGCCCGGAAGGGGCGGAGCCGGGAGAGGAGGGCCTCGCCGATGCCGAGTGTGACGGCGAGCAGGACGAGGGCGAGGAGCGCGGAGCCGGGGAAGACCCGGATGACGGGGCCGAAGTCGCGCAGGAGGAGGAAGAGGCCGATCAGGCAGAGGACGGTGAAGGCCCAGACGGCGGGCCACTGCCGCCAGGAGGAGCGGACGGAGGTGAGCAGGGAGCGGATCCGGGAGGGCGCGGGGGGCGCGGTGGCGGGTGCGGTCATGGGGTTCCCTGGGCGAAGGTGAGTCCGTGGGCCATGGCGGTGGCGTCGGCGACCGCGCCGGGGGCGGCCCCCGGCCCGGCCTGCACGATGATCTCGACGGCGTAGCCGCGCCCCGGTGCCAGCCAGAGGGTGGCCGATCCGGTCCGGTCGCCGCCGGTCAGGGTGCCGGTGCGGCCGAGGGCGCCCGGGACGCCGGGGAGCGGGCGGGCGGGGCCCAGCCGGCTGCCGCTGTCGGCGACGGACTGGACCTTGGCCAGCCCTTCCCAGAGGGCGCCGGGGTCCGAGGTGCCGGCGAGGGGGACGTACCGGGCGGCCAGGCCGACGCCGTCGCGGGAGAGCGTGTAGTCGCTGTCCGGGTTGCTGGCGGACTTGCTGAGCCCCCAGCCGTGGCCCGCGACCCGGAGGACGGCGACCTCGTCGTCCGGGCCGAGCCGCAGGGTCTGTCCCGCCGCGAGGCGCTGGCGGTCGCCGAGGGTGGCGGCGATCAGCGGCCACCCCGCGGTGAGCGCGGCGACGACGAGGGTGACGGCGAGGACCGGGCGCCAGGTCCGGCCCCGGCGCCGGGGGCGGGCCGGCCACCGGTGCGGGCGCCGGGTGGCCGGGGCGGAGTCCCTGGGCTCAGCCATCGTGGCGGAGCGGGGTGAGCTGTTCGATGTCGTACCGCAGCCGCAGATCGGCGATGGCGGCCGGGTCGGGGGTGCCGTCCTCCTTGAGGATGTCGAGGAGTTCCTCGAAGTACCGTTCGTGGTCGGAGGGCGGGGAGGCCTGGAAGAACATCCGGGCGGGGGCCTGGCTCCGGTTGGCGAAGGCGTGCGGGCACCCGGGCGGTACGACGATGACGGTGCCCGGGGTGGCGCGTACGGCCTTCAGGCCGGACGCGGACTCCCAGTGGCGCCAGTCGTCGCCGGTGAGCACGCGGGGTTCGAAGGCGAGGACGTCGAGTTCGCCGTCGAGGACGTAGAAGAGTTCCTCGCTGTGGGTGTGCCGGTGGGCGCCGACGTCGAAGCCGGGCGGGACGACGACCTCGAAGCTGGAGGAGACCCGGGAGTGGGCTCCGGTGACCTTGAAGGTGACCTCCTGCGCCGGGGTGAGGATGGTGGTGCCTCCGCCCGGCGGGACGATCAGCCCTTCGGACGGCATCACATCGGTCATGCGGTGCTCCAGGACGGTGGACGGGAGCGTACGGGCGGGCGCCGCCGGCCGGGGTGCGGCGGGCGGCGCCTCGGGGCGGTCCGGCGCGCCGGGGCGCCGGCCCTGGGCGGTCACCGGACGGAGGGGGCCGTCGCGCGGGAGCCGGCGCCGCGTACCGACGTCTCCAGCAGGTCCCCCCGGGTGGCGCCGCGTTCGGCGGTCGCCCCCGAGCGGGTCCACCGGCCGAGCGCCATCTCGGCGGTGATGCCGGGACCGAACCCGGCGACGATGCCGCGCGCGCCGTCGCCCACGGCGCCCTCGTCGAAGAGGCGGCGTACGGCGTCCAGGACGACGGCGCTGGCGATGTTGCCGTACTCCGTGAGCGTGCCCCGGCTGAACCGGAAGGCCTCCGGAGCGACTTCGAGGAAGTGGCTGAGGTCGTCCAGGATGCGCGGGCCGCCCGCGTGGATGATGTAGAAGTCCAGTCCTGTGGCGTCCCAGCCGTGCTGGTCGGCCATGGTGCGGAGCGCGGGCGCCAGGGGCTCCATCGTGGTCGGCACGCGCTTGTCGAGCAGGAAGTGGAATCCGGTGGCACGGACGCTGTAGGCGATCCAGTCGGTGGTGTCGGGCACCAGGTGGGAGCCGTTGCGCTCCATGGTGATGCCGGTGCCGCCGGTGCCCCGTACGACGGCGGCGGCGACCGCGTCGCCGAAGAGGCCGTTGGAGAGCAGCGAGCCGACGCCGAGGTCGGTCGGCTGGTAGCAGAGCGAGCAGAACTCGCAGGCGATGATCAGGACATTGCCGCCGGGGTAGGCGCGGCAGAAGTCGTGGGCCCGGTTGATGGCGGCGCCGCCGGCCGCGCAGCCGAGCTGGGCGATCGGGAGCTGCCGGGTGTGGCCGGGGAAGTCCATGGTGTTGATCAGCCAGGCGGTGAGCGAGGGCATCATGAAGCCCGTGCAGGAGACGTAGACGATCATGTCGATGTCGTCCGGCCGCAGTTCGGCGTGGTCGAGGGCGCGCCGGACGACCTCGGGCACCCGGCGCTTGGCCTCGGCCTCGTACAGCATGTTGCGGTCCTCGAAGCCGGGGTGGCGCAGCGTCTCCTCGATGGGCTGGACGATGTGCCGCTTGGCGACCCCGGTGTTCTTGATGAGCCGCAGCGCGAGGGGCAGTTGCGGATGGTCCGCGTGGAGGGAACGCGCCAGGTCGAGCGTGTCCTCCATGGTGATGACGTGTTCGGGGACCGAGACCGCGGGTTTGCACAGAGTCGCCACGACGCGCTCTCTCCATTCGTTCGTGTTCGCTGGGAACTGGGGCCCACACTCGGGGCTCGGTCACCACCCCGCAACCGGGGAGGGACGGGGGGCCGTGCGGGTGGGCCGCGGGTCGGGGACAGATCGGCGCGGGGACCGAAGAGCCGTCAGGATTCCATGCGCGACTACGGAACGTGGGGAAGCGGCGCCGCCGGAATCGCCCGTTCAGGGGGCGCTGGGAGCGCGCGGGACATCACCGGGCGCCGCCTGCGGGAACGATGGTTCCCATGGGGTTCTTGTGGTGTACGAGGTGGTGTACGGGACGGAGCGGGGCGGGCCGGGCCGCGTGCCCGGGGCCGGGCGCGGCGGGGTCCGGGGCGGCCGGCTCCGGCGGGGCGCGGATGACGTGCGGGGCGGTGGTCCGGTGATCCTGCTGACGGGGGTGACCGGGACCGTGGGGCGGCTGGTGGCGGAGCGGCTGGCCACGGCGGAGCCGGTCCGGCTGCTGGCCCGGGACCCGCGCCGGGTCGCGCGGCTGGCCGGGCCCGGCCGGGAGGCGGTGGGCGGTGACTTCGGGGACCCCGGTTCGCTGGCCGCCGCGCTCGCCGGGGTGCGGGCGGCGTTCCTGGTGACGGCGGATCCGCTGGCGCCCGCGCACGACGAGCACTTCGTGGCCGCGGCCCGGCGCGCGGGCGTCCGCCATGTGGTGAAGCTGTCGGCGCTGGCGGTGGCGGACCCGGGCGCCGATGATCTGATCACCCGCTGGCAGCGGGGCGCGGAGGAGGTGCTGCGCTCCTCGGGGCTCGGCTGGACGGTGCTGCGGCCCCGGGCGTTCATGTCCAACACGCTGGGCTGGGCGGGGTCGATCCGTACCAGCGGGGTGGTGCGGGTGGCGCACGGCTCGGCGCCGCACGCGGTCGTCGATCCGCGCGATCTCGCCGAGGTCGCCGCGCTGGCCCTGACCGGCGGCGTCCCGCAGGGCGGTGCCCTCCCGCTCACCGGGCCCGCCGCGATCACCCCGGCCGAGCAGCTCGCCTCGGTCTCCGGGCTGCTGCGCCGGCCGCTGCGGCTGGTGGAGGTGGACCGGGAGCAGGCGTACGGGGCGCTGCTCGCCCGCTGGCCGCGCCCGGTGGCCGAGGCGCTGCTGGAGAGCGCGGCGCGGCAGGCGTCGGGGGCGAAGGCGCGGGTGGAGCCGACGGTACGGCGCCTGCTGGGCCGCCCGGCCCGGCCGTACTGCGTCTGGGCCCGGGACCACGTCGCCGCGTTCCGGGGGTGAACTCTCCCCGGGGCGCCCGCCGTCGGTGCGGCGGGCGCCCCGGGGAGCGCGTCACCCGGTCGCGGCCCCGGTCGCGGTCCCGGTAGCGGCCCCGGCGGCGGCGATCCGGATCTCGGCGCGCCGGGTGACCCCGTTGACGGTGACGGCGAGCGTGACGGTGCCCGGCCTGAGCGCCGTGAGGGTGCCGGTGGCCGGGTCGAAGAGCGCCGCATGGCGGGGGCGGAGGCCGCTCCGGTCGCCGATCCGCAGATTGAGCGAGCCGGTCCAGTCGGCGCTGAGCGGGAAGCCGACGGGGATGTCCCTGGCCCCCTGGGTGACCGTGGCGGTCACCGGTGCGGAGCGTCCGGGTGCCAGGGTGGCGGGGGTGTCGAGGCGCAGCGCGTCGGTGTGGGCGCGGGTCTGGACGGAGACCCAGTCGGGTCCGCCGTTCCACGGGCGGGCCCGGGCGGCGGTCCAGGCGCCCCGGGTGACCTGGTCCACGCCGACGAGCGACCAGCCGGTGAAGCCGCCTTCCCCGGGCGGGGCGGCGGGCGCCTTGCCGGAGTTGCCGTTGATCAGATACGGCACGCCGTCCACCCGTGAGGCGTCGAAGACCCCGACGTGGGAGCCGATGAACGCGGCGCCCTTGCCGGTCGTACGGCGGAACTCGGCGAGCCACTGTTCGAGGAGGGCGGCCTCCTTGCGGTCGCCCAGCCGGCTGGCCTGCTGGACGGTGGGGTCGCGGGGCGGCACGTGTTCGATCACCATGACCGAGCCGACGCGGTCGTCGCGGGCCGCCGCGTCGAGCTGTGCCCGCAGGGCGGCGATCTGGGCGATCCCGCCGCCCCGCAGGGTGAGGCTGGAGGTGTCCAGGGTGACGAAGCGGGTGCCCCGGTGGTCGAAGACCCGCTGGGCGGGGCCGAAGCGGGCGACGAAGTCCTGGACGGTGCCGCCCATCACCTCGTGGTTGCCGGGGACGTAGTACCAGGGCACCGCGTCCCCCAGCTCCTCGGTGAGGATGCGGCGGGCGAAGTCGAGGTCGGCGGGGGCGCCCTCGTCCACCAGGTCGCCGTTGACGACGAGGAAGTCCGGCTTCGCGGCCTTGATCTCGCGCAGGGTGCGACGGGTCTGCGCCACGATCGCGCTCTCCGGTTCGCGGGCGACGAACTGGGCGTCGGACATCACGGCGAACCGCCAGTCGCGGCCGTTCACCCGGGCCGCCGGGGCGATCAGCGGGTCGGCCGCGCGGGGGGTCACCGGCAGGTCGACGGTGGGCGGCACCTGGGCCACCAGGTCGTCGATGACGACCTGGCCGGTGTACTGCTGGGCGGCGGCGGTCTCCGCGAGGTAGAAGCGGACCACGCTCAGCGGGGCCGGGGCGCCGGCCGGTACCTCGAAGGTGACCTGCCGCCAGCCGGTCCAGGTGACGTAGGGGCCGCGCAGCAGTTGGTCGGAGCCCTGGGCGTCCTTGAGGTGGAGGGTGGGCCACGCCCCCTTGCCGTCGCCCTTGATCCAGAGGGTGAAGGAGTGCGGCTGTCCGGCGACCGGGAGGGGGCTCGGCGGGGCGGCGTAGGCCGCGCGGGTGGCGGTGGAGCGGGTGAAGTCGTAGGTCAGGGCGAGTCCGGTGCCGGTGTGTCCGTCCGGGGTGGCGGCGACGGAGCCGTCCGCCCGCGCCTGGGAGAAGGTCCAGGAGGCGGCGTCGTCGAAGCCGGTGACGGGGTGTTCGTCGAGGCCGACGCTGACGGCGAGAGCGGTACTGACACCCCGTACGGTCGCGGTGACGATCCCGCCGCCGGTGGCGGTGCGCGAGGTGACCCGGAAGGAGCCCCGGCCGTCGTCGGTGACGGTGAAGCGGGTCCGGTCGTAGTCGAGGCGGACATCGCGGGGGTCGACGGGGGCGCTGGTGCCGTGCGCGTCCCGGCCGACGAGGCCGAAGGTGCCGGTGGCGCCGGCGTCGGCGAGCCCGACACGCGGGGTGGTGGAGTCGATCCGGGCGAGCGGTCCGAGCACCGTCAGCTCCAGGTCGCCGTGGGCGCGGCCGTGTTCGGCTCGTACCCCGGTGGTGCCGGGGGCCGTGGCGGTGAAGACGCCGTTCCGGTCGATCCGGCCGACCGTGGGGCGCAGGGTCCGCCACTGTGCGGTCCCGGTGGCGGGGCCGTAGGTCTCGTCGTATCCGGCGGCGGTCAGGGGGCGGGTCAGCCCGGGGAAGACCCGCTCGGGGTGGCCGCCCTTGACGGGGTCGGCGGTGGGGGCGGCGGAGGCGGGGGTGCGGGGCTCGACCCAGAAGCCGGTGAGCCGGCCGCTGCCCCGGGGGGCGGTGAGGGCGAGCCCGTTGGGGACGGTGCGTTCGCTGCCGTCGGAGGGGCTGTTGGCAAGGGTCAGGGCGGAGCTGCCGGGGGTGCGGGTGAGGAGGGTGGAGGAGCCGCCGCCGTCGAGGTTGAGCGCGCTGTGGGCGCCGGCCCGCGCCATCATCAGGCCGAGTTCGGTGAGGGTGACGCCGCCGCTGTCGGCCTGCCGGCCGTCGACGCTGAGGACGTACAGGGTGGCGCCGTCGCGGGAGAAGCCGACGGCGGTGCGGGGCGCTGTGGCGTTGTTGCCCTCGCCCTCGTGGCCGACCGGTTTCCCGTCCACGACGAGGAGTTCCCGGCCGCCGACCGCGGTGAGCGGCACGGGCCCGCCGTCGTCGGTGCGCGGCCGGTACTCCAGGTCGACGGGGTCGCCGGGGCGGAGCGCGGCCAGCGCCTCGGCGCCCGCCTCCCGGCCGACCAGCACGGTGGTGCCGGCGGGGACGGGTCCGCTGCCGGGCCGGCCGGTGACGGAGACGACGCGGCCGTCGCGTACGGCGGCCTCGGTGACCGGGGTGGCCCGGTCCACGGTGAGCGCCCGGTCCGCCGCGCCCCATCCCGCGGTGTAGGCGCCGATGCCGCCGGCGGGGATGTTGGCGGCGTTGTACGCCTCCAGGGCGCGGGGCCCGGAGGGGAGGGTGACGGTGCCGTCGAAGTAGAGCTTGAGGACGCGGCCCGCACCGCCGGGGCCGATGCCGACGGCCTGCTGGGAGCCGGGCTGCGGGGAGTGGGTGACCCGGCCGTCCGCGATACCGGGTCCCAGCGGGGCGCCGGTCTCGTTGATGTCGAAGAAGTCCCCGTTGAGCGCGGCGACGGTGCGCCGGCCGGGGCCGGGGTCGTGGTGGGCGGCGAGGTCGGAGACCGTACGGCGGTCGGAGACCTGTCCGGTGGAGAGGTAGTCGGCCCCGGCCTTGCGCAGGTCGACGGAGAGGGCGGCGACGCGGAGCCACTTGTCGGATTCGAGCCGGTCGTACGAGGTGAGCCGGACCCCGGGGGCGACCGGGCGGGAGGCGCGGGCGGTCTCGATGCCGTCGCCGTCGGCCACGGAGCGGGGCGCGGCGCCGGATCCGGCGCCCGCGCCGGCCGCGCTGGCGGGCGGCGGCGCGACGGGGCGCAGGATCTCGGCGGCGGTGCGGGGGTGCGGGTCGGTGGTGGAGTCGGCGGCGGACGGGGCGCCGGCCCCGAGGGTGAGGGCGGTGACGGCCGCGATCAGTACGGCGGTCCGCCGGGCGAGGCCTGGGCCCACGGCGTCTCCTGGGTGACGGGTACGGGTGAGGGGCGCCCGCCACGGGGGCGGCAGCCCTGGGTGGCCCCAGGATTGCCGTGCTCACGCCAATGAACCAGGGGTTCGCGGAAACGGTGCGGAGAACACGCGGTGACGGGGCCCCACCGTCAACGGCGAAGGCCCCCGTCAGGTCACGCCCGCCGCAAGGGAGTTGCGGACGTGACGGGCCTCCGGGCCTCCGGATGCACGGCGCTCACGGGCCGTCACGGCGGAGCAGGAGCAGGGCCATGTCGTCGCCGCCCCCGGGCTCCTCCACCGTGTCGAAGAGCAGATCGGCCAGGGCGGAGAGGTCGGCGGGGCCGGTCCGTACGGCCTCCCGGAGCGTTTCGAGGCTCTCGCCGAGGTCGGTGCCGGGCCGCTCCACCAGGCCGTCGGTGCAGAGCAGCAGTGTCTCGCCGGGGCCGAGCAGGCCCGTGGTCACCGGGTAGCCGATGCCGCCGTGCCCGGCGAACTCCGCGGAGAGCCCGAGCGGCAGCCCGCCCTCGGCCGCCAGCCACTCGCACTGTCCGTCGGCGCGCCGCAGCAGCGGGTCGAGATGGCCCGCGCGGACCATCCGCAGCTCCCCGCCGATCAGGTCGACCTCCACATAGGTGCAGGTGGCGAAGCGGTCGGTGTCCAGCTCCCGGAGGAGCGCGGAGGCGCGGGCCAGCGCGGTGGCGGGCGGATGGCCCTCGGCGGTGTACGCCCACAGCGCCATCCGGAGCTGGCCCATCACCACGGCCGCGTCGGTGTCATGGCCCTGGACGTCGCCGATGGTCAGCCCCACCCGGCCGCCGGGCAGCGGCAGTACGTCGTACCAGTCCCCGCCGACGCTCCGGCCCAGCCGCGCCGACCGGTACCGTACGGCGGTCAGCGCGCCCGGCACCTCCGGGATCCGGCGGGGCAGCATCGCCTGCTGGAGGCCCATGGCGAGGTCGTGGCGCTGTTCGTAGAGCATGGCGCGCTGGAGGCTCTGGGCGATACCGCTGCCGAGGGCGAGCAGCAGGGTGCGCTCCTCGTCGTCGAAGGCGCCGGGCCGCGAGGAGAGCAGCCCGAGCGCGCCGATCGGGGTGGCCTGGGCGATCAGCGGGAAGTAGATGCCGGACTCGACCGGGAGCGCCTCGATGTACGGCCAGAGCAGCGGGTAGCCGGTGCGGAACGCCGTGCGCGAGGTGATCAGGACGGGCCGCCGGTCCCGCAGGGCCTCGCTCATCGGGTACGGGTCGGCCAGCCGGGTGTAGCGCAGATCGGGTACATGGGCGCCGGGGTACCCCTCGGCGAGCAGCCGGATCCGGCCGCCCTCGACCACCCCGAGTATCACGCTGACCGCGTTGAGCCGGCCGAGGGCCTCGGGGTCGCGCAGGATGTCCAGGACGTCCTCGACGCTGGCGGCGCGGGCGAGCAGGGCGGTGGTGCGGGCGACCACCCCGGTGAGCCGGCGGCGCGCCTCGGTGAGGTCGGTCCGCGCCGCGGCCTGGGCCAGCTCGCGTTCGGCGACCCGGACGATCCCGATGACCCGGTGGGCCCGGCCCTCCGGGTCGCGGCCGAGGTGGGCCTGGGCGTGGGTCCAGCGGAGGGTGCCGTCGCGGAGCCGGACCCGGAAGTAGGCGCCCTGCCGGACGGTGCCGGAGCGCAGGGCGCGCCCGGCGAGCGCCGTGAGCCGGGCGGCCTCGGCGTGCGGGATCCGGCGGGTGAGGGCGGCCGGGTCGCCGGTGTACTCGCCGGGGCGCAGGTCGAGCACGGTGAGGGCGGCCGGGTCGAGGTGGAGCACCCCGCGGTCGAGATCCCAGTCGAAGCCGCCCATGTGGTTGAGGGCCAGGCTCCGGTCCGGGCGGGCCGGCCAGTCGTCCGGCGCGGGTGCGGCAGCCGGCGGTACGCCCCGATCGGCCATGGGGCCACCTTCTCACCGATCGGGCCGGGCCACTTCCCGGGCGGGGTTCCGGGCACCGGGCGCTGCGCCGTGCGGGTGATGCTCCGGGGCAGCGGAATCGAATGGCGTGTTCTCCGTTACCCCGTGTGGACGGGGGCGTTGAAGTGCGTGACGGCCGCTCATCCGGCGGCCGGGCCCGCAATGTTCAAGGAGAGACTTGATGTCGCGTATCGCGAAGGCAACCGCTGTTCTCGTCGGCACCAGTGCCGTCCTGGCGGGTGGCGCCGGTATGGCCGCTGCCGACGCCGGTGCCGAGGCCGCTGCCATCGGCTCGCCCGGTGTGCTGTCCGGCAATGTGGTCCAGGTGCCCGTGCACCTCGGGCTCAACCTGTGCGGCAACACGGTCGACGTGGTCGGCCTGCTCAACCCGGCGTTCGGCAACAAGTGCGCCAACCTGTCCGGCGGCCACCACCGTGGCTACGGCGGCTGAGTCCGGCCCCACCGCCTGCCTGTCCGGGCAGGAGACGGCCTCCCGTGCGGGTGCGCGGGAGGCCGTCGCCGTGCCGGGGGGCGGTCAGCGGTCGTACCGGTAGTGGCTCCGGTGGTCGAGGAGCGCGGCCGGGGTGACGTTCCAGGGCGGCATGGGCTCCTCCAGGCTGAGCGCCCGGCCGTGCTGGGGGTCCCCGGCGCCCAGCGGGGTCCTGGGCAGATACCCGGCCCGGGGGTGCTGAGCGCGCCAGCGGTCCCAGAGCAGGTCGACGAAGGCGTGGTGGAGCCAGAAGACCGGGTCGTTGGGCGAGTCGGCGCCGAGCATATGGCCGCCGACCCAGCGGTGGACGCGGTTGTGGTTGCGCCACCGCACGCCGTCGCCGGCGTTCCACCCCTCCAGGCGGTTGCGGAAGCCGGTGGGGACGGTGGAGTCCCAGGGCGGTGCGTCGTAGACCGTCTCGTTCATCGCCCAGGCCAGTTCGTCCCGGGTGGGGAGGGTGACCGGGGCGGAGGGGCGGCCCAGGTCGCGGGTGAGGTACTTCACCGCGAGCACCTTTCCCTGGAGCGTCCAGTCGCCGGTGCGGTACGCGAACGGGCCCGTGGTGACCTGGTGGTCGCCGGCCCGTCCGGTGCCGCCGAGGAAGTCCTCGCCCCAGAGGGCGGCGGCGGGGGTCCGGTCGGCCGTCCACTCCCAGTACGGGACGGAGACGTTCGGGTCGATCCGCTGGAGGGCCTGTTCGAACTCCAGCAGGAATCGCCGGTGCCAGGGCAGGAACGTGGGGGCCATGTGCCCGGTGCGCGGTCCCTGTTCCGCGTCGGTGACGTAGTAGTGGGTGTGGAGGCGGACGAACTCGTCGTACTCGCCGCGTCGTTTGAGGGCGAGCACGGCGGTGACGAAGCGCCGTTTCTCGGCGCCGGTGAGATCCCGCTGGTTCTTCCTGATGGACACCACTGGGGGCTCCCGCCGTCAGATGTGAGGGCCCGGCCCCTGGCCGGGACCGGGGTGGGCGCCGTGGAGCGGTCCCGCGAGCGCCAGCGGGGCGCCGGCGAGGGCGTCGACCGCCGCGCGGGCCGCGTGGAGCGGGGTCGGGAAGGACGCGGAGTGGTCGGCCACGGTGAGATAGCTGCCGTCGGCCCGCCGCATCACCTGGAGCGGCCGGCCGTCGATCAGGATCTCGGGCGGGGCGACGCCGGGGGTGCCGGGACGGCCGGCGGTAGCGGCGCGGGCCGTGGTGTCCGGGCCGATGTGGATATGGCGTCCCCGGTACGTCTCCACCACCACCCCGTCGGGCGGTCCCGGCAGGAGGGGTGCGGAGCCCTCGCGGTGCGGTTCCCGGAGGGTGTTCCGGCCGGCCGGGTCCCGGCCCGCCAGGACGACGGGGACCAGGGCCGCCGAGGTGCCCGCGACCGTGGCGAGGGTGAACAGGGCGCGCAGCACATGGCGCCGGGTGCGGTAGGGGGCGCGCGACCGTGGCGGGGTGGTGGCCGCCGGGGTTCCGCCGGGCATGGGACCTGCCTCTCGTGGTGCCGTGCGGGTCCGGGCCGGACCCGCCCCGCACGGGACAACGAGGGCGGGCGGGAACGGTTCCGGCCCGGCGGCGGGGCGCGCGGGGGCGGTCCGCCCGGCGCGCGGGGCAGGTGAGCGGGGCGGGTGAGCGGGGGTCAGACGATGCCGACGACCGTCACCGTGACCGTGACCCGCTCCCCCGGCTCCCCCAGTACCTCGGTGGCCGCCGTGCGCACCGCGGCCCGTACGGCGCGGGTGACATCGGCCGTACGGTGCCCCGTGCGCGCCACGAGCTGGAGGTCGAGATGGAACCCCGCGCCGCCCGCGCCCGCCGGTACCGGGCGGACCCGTACCCCGGTGGCCTTCGGGGCGGTCCTGGCGATCAGCCGTCCGGCGCGGGAGGCGGCGGAGGCGCGGAGCAGTTCGGCGAAGCCGGGGCGGAGGAACGCCACCCCGGGCACCGTCCGTACGGCGTCGGCGGCCACCCTGGCCAGCTCCGCCGGGATCTTCTCTCCGGTCGTCACCGGTCTCCCCCTTCCTCGTCGTGGGCGGTCCGGGCGCCGTGGGCGCCGTGGGCGCCGTGGACGTCGTGGATGTCGTGGATGTCGTGGATGTCGTGGTCCGCCTCGTCCAGCAGGTCGACCACCCGGACGTCGACGCGGGCCACGTCGATACCGATGGCGTCCCTGGCCGCCTCGGCGACCCGGGCGCGCACCCGCTCGGCGAGTTCCCACAGCGGCAGGACCAGGCCCGCAGCGACCTCCAGACGGACCTCGACCGGCCCCCGGCCCGCGATCCGGCCCGTACCGCCGGATCCCGTACCGCCTCCGCCCGTACCGCCACCGCCGCCGGGCGGTTCCACCGGGGTGATCCGGCAGCTCCCGGCCCGTACGCCCGGTACGGTCTCGGCGGCGGCGCGGAAGGCGCGGGCCGCAGCGGCCTCCACGATCCAGTCGTCCTCCTCGGGGGCGCCCAGCGGCAGGGTCCGCCCCGGGCGCAGCTCCAGCCGGACGATGTCCATGACCCGGCCGGTCAGTTCGGCCGCCCCGTCCGTCGCGTCCGGCTCCTCGGCGCGGGCCCGGCGCACGGTGTCGTCCAGCGCCGCGAGATCGGCCAGGGCGGCGGAGCAGTGCGGGCAGTGCGCGAGGTGCGGGTCGGCGGCGGCCTCCCCCGCGTCCCAGGCCTCCCAGACGTCGAGAAGCCGCCGCCCGCAGGGCAGAGTCTCCTCCTCGGGCGGCACCGCGCCGTCCAGTGCCCCCGCTCCGTCCGGTGGGGTCCCCCCGCTCGCTGCCGGGATGCCTCGGGGTGTCCCCTCCGGCTCCCCGTGGCGGCCGGGATGCGCGTTCAGCGCCATGCGCTCATCGCCTCCGTCAGGTAGCGGCGTGCTCGGAAGACCCGGCCGCGGACCGCCTGAAGGCTGATACCGACCGTCTCCGCGATGGTCTCGTAACTCATGCCGTGCAGCTCCCGCAGCACCCAGCAGGCGCGCTGTTCGGGAGAGAGCCCGGCCATCGCCGTGGCCAGGGCGCGGGTGGCCGCGTGGGACTCGGCGACCCGGACGGGCGAGGACTGGTGTTCCGGTGCGGCCGGTTCCGGTACCGAGTCCAGGTCGGCGGCGGGGCGGCGGGCCCGTAGCTGGTTGAGGCACCGGTTGGTGGTGATCCGGTACATCCAGGTGCGGAACGCCGAGGCGCCGCGGAACTCCGGCAGTTTGCGCCAGGCGCTGACGAACGCGTCCTGGACGGCGTCCTCCGCCTCGGTACGGCTGCCGAGCAGACGGGTCGCGAGCTGGAGCATGACCGGAGTGTGCCGGCGCACCAGCGTCTCGAACGCCTCTTCGTCGCCCTCGCCCGCGCGGACGGCCAGCAGACCGTCGTCCGGCCAGCCCGGTTCCCGGTCCGGCTCCCGGACCTGGTCCGGTGCGCGGGCCGACAGTTGATTCCCGTTGCCGGGCACTCACCGACTCCTCTCGACGCCTTCCCCGTACCCCCGATCGGGCGTACGGCACGGCATATCCGTTTGGACACCCGGCACGGCGCGATGTCACGCACGGAATTCCGGGGAGTTCCCCGGAGGGGTCCGTCGAGGTCTGCGGAGAGAAAGTCGGGGAACCCGCGTGACATTCCGGCCGGCGGGGTGTCCAACGAATGGAGAGCCCCGGAGAGCCGGGGAACCGACGAGAATTCAGGAGGCTGTGCCATGACGACGACCCAGGAAGCACCTGTCACCACCAAGAAGGCCGTGAGCGGGCAGGCCACGGGCGCGGGTTCGACCACCGTGGGCGCGGGGAGCGTCGGCGCGGACGAGCCGGCGGCCACGCGCGGCAGGACCTCCATCGCGGATGTGGTGGTCGTGAAGATCTCCGGTATGGCGGCGCGCGAGATCCCCGGCGTGTACGACATGGGCGGCGGTCTCTCGCGGACCATCGGCGCGGTGCGGGACCGGGTGCCCGGCGGCCGTCCCAACGTGGGGCGCGGCGTCAAGGTCGAGGTGGGCGAGCGGCAGACGGCGATCGATCTGGACCTGGTCGTGGAGTACGGCGTGCCCATCACCGATGTCGCCCGTGACGTGCGGGAGAACGTGATCGCCGCGGTGGAGCGGACCACCGGTCTAGAGGTCGTCGAGGTCAATGTGACCATCAACGACGTCCATCTCCCGGAGGACGACGGCGACGCGGCTCCGGCCGAGGGGCGGGTCGAGTGAGGCACGCCGCACCGTGACCGGCGGGCACATCGATCGGATCGAAACGAAGCGAAGGGCGGGGTGAGGGATGAACTCAGCCGTGGTGGGGCTGTTCGCCGGGATGGCGCTGGGCTTCGCGGGCTGGTTCGGCGGGTTCGCGGCCTTCCTCCTGGTGGCCGCGGTCGGCGCGGTCGGCTACGGAGTGGGCCGGCTCGCCGACGAGGGCCGGCTCGGCGAGCTGCTCCGGCCGGGCGAACGGAAACGCTGGTGAGCGCGGAGGCGGCGGAGCGGGGGACGACCCGGGTGGCCGACCGGGCGGTGCGGAGGATCGCCACCCGGGCGGCGGCCCGGTCGCTGGGCCCGTCCGGCGAGGTCCTCCGGGTCGCGGCGGAACCGCGCGGCGGTCGCTCCTGGCGGCTCCGCCTCGATGTCGGGCTGGCCTATCCGGCCCCGCTGGAGAGCGCGGGGGCCCGGCTCCAGGAGGAGGTCACCACGCGGACCGCCGAACTGACGGGGCTGACGGTGGGCCGTACGGAGGTACGGATCGGACGGCTCACCCCGCGCGGCGGGATGGTGCCGGAGCCGCGTGGGGCCGCCGATGCGGCGACCGAGGCGGGCCCCGGCGACTCGCCGACCGAGGCGGGCCCCGGCGGCGCGGCGCGGGCCGGGGTGGAGTCCGTCGCCATGGGGCCGGCGGGCGTCCGTCGGCGCGTGTGGCGGCCGTGGTCGGAGCGGCGGGTGCCGGCGGCGGTGGTCGCCGGGGCCGGTGCGGTGCTCTGCGGGGTGCTGCTCGCGGATGTGGTCGCGGTGGCGCTCGGCTCCGCGGCGAGCGGGGCGCGGATCCGGCTGCTCGGGTGGCTCGCCGCGCACGGTCCCGGGGACACGGTGGTGACCCTGGCCGGTGCGGTGGCGGTCGTGGCGGGGCTCGGGCTGCTGGTGGCCGGGGTCGCCCCGGGGCTGCGGGGCCGGCTCGCGATGGTCTCCCCGGACGGCGGGATGCCCGCGGCGATCGACCGGTCGGCGGCGCGGGCGCTGGTGCACCACGGTGTGGCCGAGGTGCGGGGCGTCTCGCTGGCCCGGGTACGGGTGGGCCGCCGGGCCGTGGTGGTCCGTGCGACGGTCGGCTTCGGCGCTCTGGACGAGGCGCGGGCGGCCGTACGGGGAGCCGCGGCCGAGGTGGTGGACCGGCTCGCCCTGGCGCGGCCGGTCCGGATCAGGGTGCGGGTCTCCCCCGACGCGCACTGGCGGGCCCCGGGCCGGGAGCCCGCGGGGCCGCCGCTCCCCGACGACCGGACCGGGGCGGCGCTTTCCGCTCCGGGTGAGAAGGAGGGCTCCGATGCCTCGGCCGCGTAACGCCGTCAACCGCACCCTGCTGACCGTGGCGGGCGCCGGGCTGACCGGGGCGGGCCTCTGGGCGCTGACCGGGAACGCCGCCGTACGGGAGCGGCTGCCGCGCGGCTGGCCGGCGGCCGGCCCGGACCTGGTGCTGGCCGACCGGGGCGCGCTGGCCAGGGCGCGCGAGCACGGGTGGTGGACACCGACCGTGATCGCCGTCCTCGCCGTGGCGGTGCTCGCCCTGGCGTGGTGGCTGCTGGCCCAGGTGCGGACCCGGCAGCCGGGGGTGGTGGCGCTGCCCGTTCCGGGGCTCGGGGTGCGTGCCGGGGCACTGGCGCGTGCGATGACCGAGCAGACGGAGCGGCTGCCGGGGGTGGCGCGGGCCCGGGTGCGGCTCTCCGGGCGGCCCCGGCGGCTGTTGGCCACCGTCGACGTCCATCCGGAGCCCGACGCCGACCCGGCCCGGCTGCTGGCCTCGCTCGCCGCCGGGGTGGTGGCGGATGCCCGGAGCAGCGGGGCTCCGCTGCGGCTGGACGCACGGGTCCGGATCCATGGCGCTGCCCGGCGCGGAACGGGGTACAGGATCAGCAGCCTGGGTCGCGCGGGGCGTGGTCCGGAGCGTGCTCCGCTGGAGTGATGAGGCAGGCTGTGACCTGCGGTCGGGTGTCGGCCGTACGGCGCATTCGAGTTTGCGGGAGGCAGAGTTGTCCGCCGAGGAACCCGGGCAGGGGGGAACGTCGCGCTCCGGCGACGGCCTGGAGGGGGCGCGTCCTGAGGAGGCCCCGGGCAGTCTGCTGGCCGGGGCGCTGAAGCGTACGCCGATAGCGCTCTGGCACGACGACGCGACGGACCGGGCCGCCGCGCTCACCTACTACGCGGTGCTGGCGATCTTCCCGGCGCTGCTGGTGACCGTCTGTTCGATCGGTCTCGCCGGTCCTGACGCGAGCGGGAAGCTGGCGAACCATGTGGCGGCGATCGTGCCGGGGCAGTCCCGGCCGCTGGTGCACAGCGTGCTGGAGGAGATGGCGCGTCAGCGCTCGGCGGCCTGGCTGCTGGTGTCGTTCGGCACGGTGGGCGCGCTCTGGTCGTCGTCGAGTTATCTCGGGGTGTTCCGGCGGGGGCTGCACGCGATGCACGGCGCGGTGGACCACCGGCCGCCGTGGCGTACCGCGCCCCGGATCGCGCTCACCGCGTGCGCGCTGCTGGCGCTGCTGGTGACCAGCGCGCTCACGCTGGTCCTGACCGGCGAGGCCGCCGAAGCGGTGGGGCGGATGCTGGGGATGAGCACGACGGTGCGGATGGTGTGGAACGCGCTGAAGTGGCCGCTGTTGCTGACGCTGGCGGCGGTGCTGGTGCTGATGGTCTTCCGTACCGGCCCGCACGGGACGCGCACGCTGCGGCGCGCGCTGCCGGGCGGGATTCTCGCGGTGGTGCTCTGGCTGACGACCTCCGCGGGGTTCGCGGTGTACACCTCGCACGCGGGGACGTACAACCGGCTCTACGGTTCGCTCGCCGGGATCATCGTCTTCCTGGTCTGGCTCTGGGTCACCAATCTGTCGCTGCTGGCGGGCGCGCAGTTCAACGCGGAGCTGGCCCGGGGGCGCCGGGAGCGGGCGGCGGAACCGGCGGTGCCCGCCGTGACGGTCCAGGCCGGCAGCACCGTCGACAAGGCTCCGGCGGGGGTCTGACAGGACGAGGGGCCGGGGGGGGCGGGGGGAGTACCCGCCCCCCCCCCCCCCCCCCCCGCCCCCCCCCCCCCCCCGCGGCGGGCGGGGGGGACGGGGGACGTGTTTTAAACGGGGGGGGCCGC
>NZ_JBFBFB010000023.1:0-60822 GCF_040683935.1 Streptomyces sp. NPDC093085
GCTGGGGGGGGGTCCGGTCCCGGGGCGCCCCGGGACCGTACCCCCACCCCCCGACGGGGCACCGGCGTCAGTGGCCTCCGGTGTGGACCTGGAAGGCGGCCCTGCGGACCGCCTTGGCCAGCGCGGGGTCCGGGTGCGCGGCGGCCAGGGCGACCAGCACCTGGACCGTACGCGGATGGCCCAGGGCCCTGACCTCGGCGAGCAGGGCGGGCACATTGCCCTGGACCGCCGATTCCAGGTGCCGGACCAGCAGATCGCTCTCCCCGTGGTCGGCGACGGCCGCCGCGGTGTCGACCCAGAGCCAGGTGGACTCCTCGCGGGTCAGCACCTCGGCGGCCTCCTCGGGATCGGCGCCCTCGTACTCGGCGAGCCAGAGCAGCGCGTACGGCCGGAGCGAGGTGTCGTGGGCGGCGGCCCGCACCTCCGCCTCGGCGGGGGCGCCGACCACCCGCAGCGCCTCGAAGGCGAGCCCGCGCAGCAGGGCGTCCTCGCCCCGGGCGACGGTGAGGAGTTCGGAGACGGCGCTGCCGACGGTACGGGCGGCGAGCCAGGCCCGGTACTCGGCGCGGGCCGGGCCCGGGGTGAGCCGGGCGCAGCCGCGCAGCATGTGCTCGGCGGACTGCTCGATATTGCCCGCGGGGCTCTGCGCCGCGACGCAGATCTGCTCCAGCTTGACCCAGACCGCCCAGTTGCCGAGCGGGGTGAGGGTGGCGTCCCCGTCGCCCCGGGTGAGGGCGCCGACGGCGGCGAGCCCGTCCAGCGCCCAGTCCAGCAGCGGCGGGAGCAGGGCCTGGTCGACCGGTTCCGCGGCCTGCGCGGCCTGCGCGGCCTGCGCCGCCTGTTCGGCCCGCACGGCCTGCGGCTCGGCGGAGGTGGGCGCGGGGGTGGGCTGGGGGCCGTACGGGACCTCGCAGCGCCCCTCGTGGAGTTCGGCGACCCGCTGCTGGAGCAGGTCGAGCAGGGCCGGTGCGAGGACGGGCCCGGCGGAGAGATGGAGCAGCGAGAGCACCTGGGGGACGGCCTCGATGACCTCGGCGACGGTCCCCGGGGCGATATCGGCCGGGCCGGGGTGGAGCAGCGACCAGGCGTCGAAGAGGGCGACCCAGCCGCGCTGGACGGCGCTGTCGTCGCGGTCCCAGGCCTGGAGCCGCCAGCCGGGGCGTACGGCGCCGTCGTGCAGCTCGACGAGGCCGGCCAGGCGTGCCCTGTCCCAGGCGGCGCCCACCTGCTCGGGGGTCAACTCCAGTGCCGTACAGGCCCGTTCGCGGGCCGCCTCGGTGAGCGGTCCTGATCCGGGGGCCCGGTCGACGGCGGCCCAGCGGGCCACCCGTACCGCGTCGGCGAGCACCGCGCGTGCCTGCCGGGCCAGCTCGGCCCGGGGCGGGGTGCCCTCCGGCGGACGTGGCGCCGGGCGGCTGCGCCGGTCCGTCACGGCCCGTGGGGCCGCGGTCAACGGCCGTGCGCGGACGAGTTGGAGTCGGGAGTTGCGCGCCAATTGCTCATCAGGCTTTCGGGACGTCACGGGGGCAGTCTTCCCGGTGACCGCCCGAAAGCCCAAACGGAACCCCTTTCGGCGGTACCGGAAGGGCGGAAGGGGTCTCTCGTGCGGAGCGCTCCCAGCGGGGCGCGAGATATGTCGGACGGCTGTTCGGGCAGGTGGGGAGGGGTGTGGTGCGGGGGCGCCCCCGATGGTGGCATCTTCGGCGCGGGGGCGTGAAGGCGGCGCAGAGAAACAAAGCGGAGGCGCGCCGGGGGTGCCCGGGCGGGGTCGGCGCCACCGGGTTTCGGGGCGTGCGGCAGCACCGTACGGACGGGGCGGTCGCCGTCCGGGCCGGGGGCCGGCGCGGTACGGGCGGAGCGTCCGCCGTATGAAGGACGGAACGCTACATGAGGGGGGTGAGGAAGCGGCGCAGCAGCTCCTCGTAACGGTCGGGGTCGGCGTTCCACATCGCGCCGTGCGGGGCGTTGTCGACGGTGTGCAGGGTGACCAGGTCGGGCCGGTGCGCGGCGAGTTCGCGCGAGGGGCCCCAGGGGGCGATGGTGTCGCCGGGGCCGTGGAAGATCACCGTCGGTACGTGCAGGTTGCGCGGGTCGGCGGCCTCCAGCAGCCGGTCGCCGTGGAGCTGGGCGCGCCCCTGGGCCGAGCGCACCGCGAGCGGCAGCAGCGGCCCGGGGACCCGGCGGGCGCTCGCCAGGGCCCGTACGGTGGCCTCCCAGTCGAGCACCGGCGAGTCGAGGACCAGCCCGGAGACCCGTTCGCTGAGCGCGGAGTTGCCGACGGCGTGCAGCGCCATCGAGGCGCCGGTGGACCAGCCGTGCAGGACGACGCGCTCGGCGCCGAAGCGGACGGCGTACCGGATCGCCGCGTCGAGGTCGCGCCACTCGGAGTCGCCGAGGTGGTTGAGGCCGTCCGGAGAGCGGGGCGCGCCGGGGTCGCCCCGGTAGCCGAGGTCGAGGACGGGCAGCCGCTGGGCGGCGAGGAACTCCAGGACGTTGAGGGGGTGTTCCCGGGTGGTGCCGAGGCCGTGCACGGTGATCACCCAGGTGTCGCGCGGGCCCGGTACGAACCAGGCGGGCAGGGAGCCGAGTTCGCCCGGCACCCAGACGTCCTGGTGGGCGAGGCCGAGGGCGGTACGGGGGTCGCCGGTGTACGTCTGCGGGGTGAGCCGGACCCGGGTGCCGGGCACGAGGGTGCCGTGGTTCACCCGCTCCAGGCGGCGGACCACGGTGTCGGCGGCGTGCGGGACGCCCTCCAGGACCGGCCCGACGACGGCATGCGCGCCGCCGCCCTCGATGCCGTACCGGCCGGGGCGCAGGGTGGCGAGCGAGCGGGTCAGGGTGACCTGCCCGGCGGCCGTGGCGTGCACGGTGATCTTCTGGTCGCTGGGCAGGGGTCGCCCCGACGGTGCCCTGAGGGCGGCATCGGCGGCGTACCGGCCGGCCGCGACCGCGGCCGCGCCGACCCCGAACAGTGTGGTGACGGCCACTGCCGTCGCGGTTGCCGGGCGCACGCCCCCAGTCTCCCCACCGGGACCGGGAGCGGCGACCGGACGGGGGCCGTCAGGGGCGCGGGGCGGGCGGGGGGCGGCCTGAGTGCGGGGCCGGGGGCATCAGGGGCGGCCGGGACCGTACGTGCCCTCAGGAGCGCCCCGGACCGTACCCCCTGAGCTTCTCCGCCACCTCCGCCACCTGCTCCTCGGTGAGCAGCGCGGGGGTGCGGCCCGGGAGCGCGCTGGCGGTGAGCCAGAGCCTGCACATCCATTCGAGCTGGGCGGTCCGGTCGTACGCCTGGTCGAGGGTGGCGCCGTACGCGACCGTGCCGTGGTTCCCGAGCAGACAGGCCGTACGGTCCGCGAGCGCCGCCCGGGTGTGGCGGGCCAGTTCCTCGGAGCCGTAGAGGGCGTACGGGGCGACCCGGACCGGGCCGCCGAGGGCCGCCGCCATGTAGTGGATCAGCGGCAGCTCGGTGACGAGGGTGGAGACGGCGGTGGCGTGCACGGCGTGGGTGTGCACGACGGCGGTCGCGTCGGAGGCGCCGTAGACCGCGAGGTGCAGGGGGAGCTCGCTGGTCGGCGCGAGCGCACCGAGCACCTGATTGCCCTCTCCGTCGACGGCGACCACGTCACCGGGCCCGAGCCGGTCGTACGGTACGCCGCTGGGGGTGACGAGGATCAGCTCGCCGACCCGTACCGACACATTGCCCGAGGTGCCGACGACCAGCCCCTCGGAGGCGGTCCTGCGGGCGGTGGCGACCAGCTCCGCCCACCCCCGGGCCACGGCGTCCCCGCCTCCGCCCCCGTCCCCGGCTCCGTTCCCGACCCCGTCCCCGGCGTCACCCATCCGCTCATCCGTCATACGGCGATCCTGCCAGCCGCCGTGCGCCGCGCCCATACGTCCCCGTACGCCGCCGCGCACAGCGGTGAACCGTTCGACAACTTCTGGTCAACTCCTGGGCAACTCACAGGGAGGGACACCTTGAATACCTTCTCAGTTCATCCTCCGTTCACCCTGGCTCCCTACGTTCACCTAGGCCAACGACGTCGAACGATTGCCTGGGTCCTGGGTCAATGGAACACATCACCCTGCTGCTCGCGATTGTGATCGTGACAGCTCTCGTGTTCGATTTCACAAACGGTTTCCACGACACCGCCAACGCCATGGCGACGACCATCTCGACCGGTGCTCTGCGGCCCAAGGTCGCGGTGGGCATGTCGGCGGTGCTCAACCTGGTCGGGGCGTTCCTCTCGGTGGAGGTCGCGAAGACGATCTCCGGCGGGCTCATCAACGAACAGGGCATCAGAACGGAAGTCATCTTCGCGGCGCTCGTCGGCGCGATCCTGTGGAACCTCTTCACCTGGCTGCTCGGGCTCCCGTCCAGCTCCTCCCACGCGCTCTTCGGCGGTCTGATCGGCGCCACGCTGATGTCCGTCGGCGCCTCCGGCGTCAACGGCGGCGTGGTCGTCACCAAGGTGCTGATCCCGGCGCTCGCCGCCCCCGTGGTCGCCGGGGTCGCCGCGATGCTGGCGACGCGGCTGACGTACCGGATCGGCCGGGTCGCCGGCGGCGACGAGAAGGCGACCGACAAGGGGTACCGGGCCGGTCAGATCGCCTCCGCCGGGCTGGTCTCGCTCGCCCACGGCACCAACGACGCGCAGAAGACGATGGGCGTCATCACGCTGGCGCTGGTCACCGGCGGGGTGCTCGCGCCCGGCTCCAACCCGCCGATGTGGGTGATCCTCTCCGCGGGGATCGCGATCGCGCTCGGCACGTACCTCGGCGGCTGGCGCATCATCAGGACCATGGGCAGCGGCCTCACCGACCTCCGCCCGCAGCAGGGCTTCGCCGCCCAGACCAGCGCCGCCACGGTCATCCTGGCCTCCTCGCACCTGGGCTTCTCGCTCTCCACCACGCAGTCCTGCTCCGGCGCCGTGATGGGCGCGGGGCTCGGCCGCAAGGGCGGGGTGGTCCGCTGGTCCACCGCGACCCGGATGTTCGTCGCCTGGGGGCTGACCCTGCCGGCCGCCGGGCTGGTGGCGGCGGGCGCGGAGTTCCTCACGGGGCAGGGCGACTGGGGCGTCACGGTGGTCGCGGTGCTGCTGGTCACGGCCTCCGCCGCGATCTGGCTCGCCTCGCGCCGCCGCCCGGTGGACCACACCAACGTGACCGCCGAGCCGACGCCGGACGCGTCCGCCGGGTCCGGCACGTCCGCAGGGGGCACCGAGCCGGCCGGCGTGGTGACCACCGCCATCGCGGCCGTCACGCCGCCGCCCCCGGCGGGCGCCACGGCCCAGAACCTGACGGCCACCATCCCGCCCCCCGCGCCCGCTGCCACCTCCACCCCCGCCCCCTCCGCCACGCCCTCCAAGGGAGCGACCGTATGAAGATCGACTGGGCGGCGCTCGGCTCCGTCTTCGGCGTCAGCCTCGTGGCGACGGTCGGCCTCGTGGGCCTCTTCGCCCTGGGCGTCGTCGGCCTCGCCCGGCGCGACTCCCCCACCGCCCCGAGCACCCCGGCCGCGACCTCCGCCGCCGCCTCCACCCCCGCCACCGCCACCGGACGAGCCCCCCTCGCCGCCCGCGCGGGCGCGTACCTCTGCTTCGCGCTCTGCGCCGGTGCGGTGGCGTACGGGATCGCCCTCATCGTGGCCTGAGCACGCGTCTCCGGCCGGTCGCCGGCGGGCTCTCCGCCGGGGGCCGGCCTCGGCGCGCCTACAAGGGGCGTTTCCTGCCCCGCTGGGGCTGGTCAGCGGGTGGCGCGGACCATCACGGTGAGGACCGGCGAGGCGGCTGACGGCTGGCTCTGCCCGATGTCCTCGAAACCCCAGGACCTGTAGAGCGCGTGAACCTTCCCGTCACCGGCCTCCGGATTGACCATGAGCGTGACGTACGGCTCCTCGCGCGGGGCGAGGAAGGCGTCGAAGATGCGCGACGCGGTCCCTGTGCCACGCCACGCGGTGCGTACGCCGATCTCCTTCAGGGCGACGGCCGGACGCTCGGTGTACTCATCCGCCGGGGCCGGGGTGGTGCGCTGCCAGTACCGGTCGCCGCGCTCGATCGTGTTGCCGTAGGCATAGCCGACCGGGTGCCCGTCCGCGTACCCGAGGACGGCGACGAACCCTGGCTCGGCCCCGTGCCGGTCCAGACGCTCGCCGAAAGCGGTCACCGCGTAGTTCGGGAGGTGGAGCAGCGGGGCGCGCACGTCGGCGTAGACGTCGATCAGATCGCCTCGGGCGGGAGCGGGGCCGGAGAACGTATCCGGATGGCGAGGGCTGTGGTCAGGCCGTGGTTCTCCGGGCGGCGACGGCGTGCTCGGTCCAGGACTGCGCGGCGGTGCTGCCCGGTGCGGTGGCGCGCAGTGCGGCCCCGAACTCTTGCAACAGGAACGTCACCCTGGCGTGTTGGGCGGCGATGTCGGAGGGGACCTTCATCGCCGTGCCGACAGCCAGTTCGGCATCGCCCTGACCGAGTTGGGCGACGGCGAGCCGGGCGGTGTTGATGGCACGGTCGCGCCGCATCCCGGGGCCGAGCAGGGTCAGGCTCCGGTGGGCGTGCGTCTCGGCCCGTTCGAAGTCTCCGAGACGGAAGTGCGCGGCGAGAGCGAGCGTTTCCAGTTCCGCTCCGCTGCGGACCGCGGCCATCCACACCGGCCGGGCGAGATCCGGATCCGCACGTTCGAGCGCGTCCTGAGCACGGCCGAGGGAGCGCCGCACGGCTGCGGAGTCGCCGGTGAGGCCGTACGTGGCGGCGTGGCGAGCATGTCCCAGGGAGGCGAAGAGCGGATCGCGGCACGCGATGTTCAGGTTACGGGCGACATCGTTGGCGGCGAGCGCGTCGACAGGGCGGCCCAGATGCCGGTACATGGTTCCCGTGTGGCTCCAGATGCGGAACTTGATGGTCTGGTCGCCGGACATCTCGGCGAGGGCCTGCGCTTCGCGCATGTGTGCCTTCGCGTCGTCGTAGCGGCAGCCGTCGATCGCCGCCCACATCGCCGAGGAGCGGAACGACGCCGCACATGCGTACAGGCTGTTGCGTACGCGTTCGGTCGCGCTTCCCGCGTTCTGTAGGTTCAGCGCCTCGTCGGCGAGCATGGCGGCCCGCCGTTCGACACCGAGCTGTCCGCCGTGGCGCTGGTCTGTGGCGATGACCTCGACGAAGCGCACGCGAAGACGGTCGACGTCGCTCATGCCGATGCGGCGGGAAGGCGTGCCGGGCGCTGCCGCCGTTGTCGTGGCGGCAGCGGCACCGCCGACGAGGGTGCGGTCCTTCACGCCATGGCCGTCCTGCGGCGGAGCCGCAGGGACCGGACTCCGGCCTCGTGGAACGAACCCCAGGGCGACGGCAGTCAGGCCGGTGACGTCCTCAAGGGCCTTGCGGGTGGCCGATTTCGGCCACTTGACCCGGCCCGCTTTCCAGGACCGGATCGATGAACCGTCCAGCCCGCCGGGCCGCCCGGTGAGCCGTTCGACGGCCCCGTTGACGGCATCGGCCAGGCTGTTGGAGCTGTGCCCGTGTTCGGTCATCCATGCGACCAGAGCCGTATTACGCGTGGCGTGCATATCCGCACCGTAACGGCACGGTTCCCGCCTGTCAGGCAAAGGGAGGTCAAATCACCCTAGGGCATTCCGGTGGATACCGTTCGATCACCCTAACCGCCTTACGGAAAACGGGAGTTGTCTGATTACCGGCCGCGAGCAACGCCATATGAGCGGCTGCTGACGGCCCTTCCGTCCCGGAGAAAACCCCGAGGGCCGAGCCGGGCGCCGCCGAGACAACGACGAAGGCTCCACCCATGACGCGTCTCAGGACCCATGTTCAGGCCGCCCCCGTCGGCCACCCCGCCTACAGTCAAACGTTTCCGTGCGAGCCGGAGACGGCCGAGGCCGGACGCAGACTCGTCCGCCACGCGCTCTCCGTATGGCGCCTCGACGACGTCGCCGACCACGCGGTGTTGATCACGTCGGAGCTGATGGCGAACGCCGCCCGGCACACCACCTGCCCCTCGATCCGCCTGCTGGTCGGACGGCCGGCCACGCGGCGCGTACGCATCGGAGTGGTGGACCGCGCGCCCTCGCGACTCCCGGTACTCGGCCTGGCCGCTGCCGACGACGAGTCCGGTCGCGGTCTGCTCCTCATCGACGCGATTGCCGACCGCTGGGGCTACGACCTCCACCGACGCGGCAGGTGCGTATGGGCCAAAGAGGTCTGGGCGGAGCTCCGTGTCGAGGCCGCCCAGTGACCGCTGATCCCGCCTCCCCCTCCCTGCCGGACCTGACCCGGCTGAGGCCCCGGCAGCAGATGGCCATCGACTGCGCCCGCTGCGCCCGGCACCTGGGCATGTCCGGCCAGGTGCTCGGCGACGTGCGCTACCGGGGTCTGCTCTTCCGTCTGTGGATCTGCGAGAACGGGTGCCACCCGAACCCCCGTGGCGCGCGGTGACCGGCCGCCACCCCCGTACGGGCTCTCCCTTGGCCCCTGACCATCACCACCCGCTGATGTGCCACTGGGAAGTCTGGTGGCTGGTCGCGGACATCGCCGGACTGCTGACAGCCATTGCTCTGGCCCTGCTGGCCGAATGACTGCCGATGGCCCCAGTCGTCCGGAGTCGCACGAGGAACCGTCAGGCGGTTCCAGCACAGAACTCAGTCCCTGTTCATCAGCCGCACTCACGGATCTCCGCTGACCTGGAGAAATGATGCTCATCACCTCGCCCTATCGCAGCGTTGAAGGCGCGTACCTCGACTTGCTGCAACTGGCCACGAACAACGCCGAGCACCACATCACCGCCCGAGGAAACGACGCCCGCGAAGTGATCGGCGTGGGCTTCCGACTGCCCGACCCCCGCCAGAGGCTCCCTTACCTGGCCACGCGGAAGATCAACCCTGTCTTCCAGTTCGCCGAAGCGCTCTGGTACCTGGCCGGCCGCCGTGACCTGGAGATGATCGGGTACTACGCCCGTTCAATGCGGTCCAGCTCCCCCGATGGGGTCACCCTCGGCGGGTCCGCCTACGGTCACACCCTGTTCAACCCCGCCGCCGGCGACACCGCCTCGCCGTTCGACCGTGTCCTGAAACTGCTCCGTACGGAGACCGACAGCAAGCGTGGGTATCTCCCTGTCTTCTCCGCCTCTGAGCTGGCGGTCAGGGACAACCCCGACGTGGCGTGTCTGGCCGGACTGCACCTGCTCGCCCGCGGCGGACACCTGCACATGGTCTGCACCATGCGGGCCAACGACCTGGACTGTGGCCTGCTGTCCGATGTGTTCAGCTTCACGATGATCCAGGAATACGCGGCCGTGCAACTCGGTCTGGAGCTGGGCACGTACACCCACTTCATCGGCTCCGCACACGTCAACGACCGGAACGCCGAGCGCGTCAGGAGGGTGCTGGACGAAGCGGACATGAGACGCCACCCGCACCACTTTCCGTTCCCGGCGATGTCGGCGGAGACCACCCCTGCCACCATCACGCAGATCCTCGAACACGAGGAACTGCTGCGCACGAACAAGGCTCGGTACGGCGCGGACGACATCGCGGGCCTGGATATGGACGCGTACTGGCAGCAGACCATCTTGTTGTTCGAGGTCTACCGCCAGATCAAGCACGACCGGACCGAGACGGTGAGCCGCGACGTGCTCGATGCCCTGCATCCGGGGCTTCGCTGGCTACTCGAACACAAATGGGCGGCCTGCGCGCCCCCCGGAAACCGGCAGTGAGCCGGAAGCCGCCGAGCGGTGCCGTCGTAGAAGGCATCGACTTCGGCCGCTGGGCCGTCATCCTGTGCAAGCCGGACGCGGTCGAACGCGGACTGGTCGATGCCGTGCTGGAACGGATCGCCGCCGAAGGCGCTACGGTCACGAACCGGCGCGAGGTCACCGTGCGGCCCTGGCAGGTCCACGTGCACTACTGGGACTTGTTGGTGGACGCCGACTGGTTCCCCGATCGGGATATCCCCGCATGCCTCGACGAGGCGTACGCCGGACGACAGGTCACTGTCGCGCTCGCCCGCGCTGAGCCGGGCGTGCACACCCGGCTGCGCAATCTGTTGGGCCACTTCGACCCCACACGCGCTGCTCCGGGCACGATCCGAGGCGATCTCGGCGACGACAGCCTCAAGGCGGCACTCGCCGAGAAACGGCTTGTCCGCAACCTCGTGCACACCTCCGACAACGCGAACGCGGCACGCCGCGACTTCGGCACCTGGTACGGCGCCGGTCGGCGCGGCCTTCTCACAAACCTTCCGTTACCGAGCGGCCCCGCCGAAAACTGAACTCCCAGGAGATCATGATGAGCACTCCCGCCATGGGTACTCGCCGAGCCCTGCCGATCATGCCCGCCGACCAGATCGGCACTCTGAAGCCGGACCTCGCGGACGTGATCGAGTACCGCAAGTCAGGACTCTCGCTGAACTGGATCGTCGGCTGCCCGCTGGACTGCGGGTACTGCGTACGGCACCTCTTCGGGAACTTCGAGATGAAGGTCCCGCGACGCCTGATGAGTGACGAGGAAGCCGTACGCCAACTCGTCGGCCATGCCTACTTCCGACCGCACAAGACGCCGATTCAGCTCCTGAACCGGGCCACCGATCCGATGCTCCCCGTGGTCAAACCCCACGTGTTCGACGTCCTGCGACAGCTCGACGACCGTGGCCTGACCAATCACGTCCTGATCATCACACGCTGGCGTGTCGCGCCCGAGGACTGCGCCGTCCTCAACAGCTTCACGAAGCTGCGCCTGACCGTCCTGGTCACACACTCGAACATCCAGGACCCCGCTATCGAGCCGGTGGACAGCGGCATCGCCGCCGAGAGTTTGCGAACCCTCTACGAACACTCCGAGCGGTACCGGACCATTCTGTACTGGCGGCCCATCGTGCCCGGCCTCAACGACTCCGACTCCGACATCGCACGTGCACGGGAACTGTCCCGGCACGCGCACGCCACCGTGTTCACCGGCCTGTTCTTCCGCGACGAGATCGCCGCGTACTACGAGGCCCACGGTCTGACGATGCCGTACGAGGAGACGGCCCGGCGCAAGATCATGCCCGAGGCCGCCGAGCAGCGGATCCTCGACGCCTTCGAGCGGGACAAGTCCTGGGGAGCACTGTTCCGCAAAACCTCCTGCGGTGTGGCCTACGCCCATGAAGAAGCCGACTACAACGGGCATTACGGCATCCGGGAACTGTGCGACATCTGTCCGCCCGAACAGGTCGCCAAGTGCCGGGCCGCGTGGGTCAAGCCCGATCCGGCGAACGTCAGCCGGGAAGCGCGAGGTCTCGGAGCGACCGGTCCGATCGAGGTCAACGACCGTGCCATGGTCGTGGAGGGACTGGACGAGCCGCCGCGCTACTACCTCCAGCACGGCTTCGGCTACCAGTGCCACGACCGAGCCAAACCCCACCACCACCGCCGGCACGGCCGGGCCCCCATCGGCTGGACGGCGGAGAACGGAAACACCGGCACATGAACTTCTCCTCCTGGCCCCCGCTGCTCGTTGTCGATGTCGAGGGCAATGGCACCAACCCGCCCGACCTTGTAGAGGTCGCCGCCCTCCCCGTACGGGACGGGCGCCCGGACACGGGCACGGCAGGGGCGTGGGTGGCCAAGCCGCACCGCCCCGTCACCCCGTTTGCCGCACGCGTCCACGGTCTGACCAACGAGCGGCTGGAGAAGGCGCCGGGCTGGCAGGAGATCGCCGACCAGGTCCATACGCTCCTGGGCGCCTCGTGGATCTGCGCCCACAACGCGCACGTGGACTACAGGGTGCTCTCCGCGCACCTTCCGCAGTGGCAGCCGGCCGGAGTACTCGACACGCTCCGGCTGGCCAGGGCCACCTATCCCGGCCTCGCCAAGTACAGCCTCGACGCCCTGATCGAACACGCGGCGCCGGATCTGAGCGAAGCCCCCGCGCAACGTCACCGCGCGACCTTCGACGCCTACGCGACCGCACAGCTCCTCATCGCCATGGCCGACCACTACGCGAGCTGGGACCAACTCGTCGCCGTCGCCGTACCGCCCGGCCTCCCCGGAGCCCCCGATCCAGAACAGGAGCCCACCCTGTGGTGACCTCACCTTCTCCCCTCCGTATCGGTGTGATGGGAGCCCCTTCTACCGGCAAGACCCTGCTGATGCGTCGCATCGAGACGGAGCTGCGCGACCAGGGCATTCCGGTGGCCCGCACGGGCAAGCTCGGTCGGCGTGCCGCCCTCGTGCCGCTGCCCAAGATGCAGCACCACACCGTCGTTTCCACCACGTGGGTCATCGCCACCGGCATCGCCGACGAGATGGCCGTCACAGCCCGACTGGAGCATGGCCCTGTACAGGTCGTGCTCGCCGACCGAGCGTGCTGGGACGCGCTCGCCTACTTCCGCGCCGCTCAGGAGTGGCACCGGCAATCCGCCCCGGAGGCGGACCGAGAAGCGCCGCACCGGCTTGCCTCCGCCCACGGCCGCACCTACGACCTTCTCCTGGCCACTGTTCTCGACCCGACCCTCCCCGTGGAACGCAAGCACGGCCACGACGCCCGCTACCGCACGCTGGTCGACCGTCACACCCACGATCTCCTGCGCGAGGAGAACATCCGATACGTCCGTGTCACCAGCGCCCCCGCCAGCCAGGAGCTGGCCATCGAGCACGCCCGGCAGCTCTGCGCGACGGAGGCTCCGGGATGACCGACGAACCCCTGCCGGGTGGGCGGCCATGCTCCCGGGCCATGACCGAGACATCCCAGCGGGAGGCAACACGCGACGCCTCCGTCATCGTGGCCCGGGACGCGGACGGCATGGTCGCCGTCCTGACCGCAGCGTTCCCCCAGCATGGCGGCGAGTACGTGTTCCTGCCCGGAGGGCGCCGGGAGAGTGGTGAGACGCCGGAGGAGTGCGCGCGGCGGGAGCTGAGGGAGGAGGCCGGTGTCACCGCCGAGACCTGGCGCCCCCTCGGCTCGTACGCGCTCACCCTGGACTCCCCGGCCCGCATCCATCTCTTCCTGGCCCAGGACCTCACGTGCGGGCCACAGCAGCTCACGCCGAGCGAAGCGGACTTCACGTTGATGTGGTGGCCCATGGGCGACGCCGTCCAGGCCGCAGCCCAGGGCCGCTTCCTGCTCCAGGGCGGCCCCCTGGCGCTGCTGCTGGCGGAACGGATGACCGGAGCTGCCTGTCACCGTTCGCCGGTCACGTCCACGGGTTGACCCGTCAGCGGCTGGAGAAGGGGTCGGCTTGGGAGGAGGCCCCGCCCATACGGCCGCCGCTCACGTCCGGCCGGTGTGCGGTGGGGCCTCCACCGCCGTTACCACCACGGTGACCGTCAGGGGCTCCCCGGTGGTGCGGGTCAGTTCCGTGCGGACCGCGCGGGCCACGGTCAGGGGGTGGTGGCCCGGTGCCGTCGCGAGTTCGACGCGTACGTTCCGGGGGTGCGGCCCCGCTGGTTCCGCGGGCTCCGTCGTGACCACCGGGGCGCCCAGTACCCCGGTCAGGTGGGCGACCCCGGGGACGGCTGCCGCTGTGGTGCCCGGCTGGTCGCCTGGTGGGGTGGCCGTTCGCTCGACCGGCTCAGTGGGTGCCGGCGGTTCCGGCGCGGTGTCCAGCAGCTCCGTCACCCGCAGGTCGACCTCGGTGACGCGGAGGCCCAGGCCCTCCCGCGCGCGGGCGGAGAGTGCCGCGCGCAGCCGCCGCGACAGGGCGGGCAGGGGCTCGTCGGGGGCGGCGGCGAAGTCCGCCGTGATGCGGAGCGCGCCCGGTGGCTGGGCGCCTGGTGGCGGGGGCACCGCTGGAGGGGTTGTCGCGTCCGGGTCGGTCAGGGCGATCCGGATGGTGCCGAGCACCGCCCCGGGGACGCTCGCCGCGGCGCGCCGCAGTTCGGCCGTGGCGGCCCGTTCGGCGAGCCAGGTGCCGTCCTCCGGGGCGCCCAGCGCCAGGAGCCCGCCCAGGGCGAGTCGTCGCCGTACCGCCGCTGTCCAGCCCTCGCCGCCCTGCCCAGTCGTCATCCCTCCACCTTGCCGCATCCACGGCGCGGGGGCGGGCAAGCGCACCTAATGTGGGCAAAGGAGTCAATCACCGCGCGGAAAGGGATGAACGGCGATGTCAGACACCGCACCCCGCAGTCGGTCCGAGGAGAAGGGCGGCGGAGCCTCCCCCGTCACCAGGCGCGGCGGCGGCGCCCCGGCCACCAGAGGCCGTACGACCATCGCCGACGGCGTCGTGGAGAAGATCGCGGGTCTCGCCGCCCGCGACGTCCTCGGCGTGCACGCCATGGGCAGCGGGATGTCCCGCACCTTCGGCGCCGTACGGGACAAGGTCCCCGGCAGCGGCAAGGCCGTCAGCCGGGGTGTGAAGGCCGAGGTCGGGGAGGTGCAGACGGCGCTCGATCTGGAGATCGTGGTCGACTACGGCGTCTCGATCACCGAAGTCGCCGCCTCCGTACGGGAGAACGTCGTCGCCGCCGTCGAGCGGATGACCGGACTGGAGGTCGTCGAGGTCAATATCGCGGTGAGTGACGTGAAGCTGCCGGACGAGGACGATGACGACGAGTCGGAGTCCCGGCTCCAGTAGGAGCGCCCGACGGGCAGCGAAGCGGACCGAGCAGGGGAAGAGGTGCGCAGGATGAGCATGGCAGCGATCGGCCTGGTGGCCGGGATGGTGCTCGGATTCGCCGGATACTTCGGCGGGTTCGGAGCCTTTGTGGTGGTGGCCGTGTTGGGCGCGATCGGTTTCATCGCGGGCAAGTTCGTCGACGGGGACCTGGAACCCGGCGAGTTCTTCCGCCCCCGTGACCGCGACGACCGGCGGCGGTGACCCCGGTGGCCGGTGACCGCGCGGTCGAGGGGCCGGGGCGGCCGGGACAGGCCCGGGTGGCGGCGGGCGGACGGGGCGCGACCACGATCGCCGACCGGGTCGTCGCGAAGGTCGCCGCACAGGCGGCCAGGGAGGCGCTCGACGGCGTACCGGAAGGCGGCGCCCCGCCGCACGCCTCCGTGACGGTGCGCCAGAACAGCGCGCGGGTACGGGTCGGCGTCGAGCTGGAGTACCCCTGCGACATCGGCTCCCGGTGCGGCGCGGTGCGCAGCCAGGTCGTCCACCGGGTCAGGACCCTGGTCGGGATGGAGACCTCCGAGGTGGACGTACGTGTCGAGCACCTCCACGCCGACCGCTCGCACCGTGCCGGGCAGGGGAGGCTCCGATGAGTGAGGAGCCCGAGCCGGGACCGGAGGTCGACCAGGAACGTATCCGGGGCACGGACCCGCGCGCCGTCCTCGCCGGGCAGGGGCGCAGGCCCACCCTCGACGGTTACGGGGGCGACGGCGGGGATGGCAGCGGCGGCGGCAGTGGGGGCGACGGCGGTGATGTCGGCGGTGACGCCGGTGGTGATGCTCTCCAGGGCGAAGGCGAGCGGGTCGGGCGCGCCGGGCGGTTCTGGTCCAGCCGTCGCGTTCCCGCCGCGCTCACCGCCCTGGTCCTGCTCGGCGCGACCGGACTGCTGCTCTACGACATCGCGGCCGTACGCGCCGGACACCACGCCATGTACTGGCGCCGCGCCCTCGCCCACCAGCTCGGCCGGCAGCCCCTGGACGAGGTGTGGGTCCTCGTCGCCGCCGCCGTCGCGGTCCTCCTCGGCCTGTGGCTGCTCGCCCTCGCCCTCACCCCCGGGCTGCGCCGGCTGCTCCCCATGCGCCGCGAGTCCGCCACCGTACGCGCCGGGCTCGACCGCCAGGCCGCCGAACTGGCCCTGCGCGACCGGGCGATGGAGGTCTCCGGGGTCCGCTCCGCCACCGTACGGCTGCGGCGCTCCCGGGCCACGGTCTCGGCCACCGCGCACTTCCGCCCCCTGGCCGACGTACGGGCCGATCTGGAACAGGTGCTGGACGACGGCATCGGCGAGCTGGGCCTCGACCGGAGGCCGGGGCTGCGGGTACGGGTCCACCGGCCCGCGCGGAAGGACTGAACTGGTGGCAGGAACGAAGCAGGTGGAAGGGGTGACGGGATGACGCGTCTGGTCAATCGGGTGCTGCTGGCCCTCGTCGGTCTCGTGCTGCTCTGCTGGGGCGGCGCGGTCCTCGCGGCCGGGGTTGGGTGGGGGGTGCCCTCCTGGTGGCCGTACGCCGGTCCCCGCGCCGTCCTGCTGAGCCGCGCGGACCGGATCAGGTACCGCGCCGACGGCTGGTCGTGGCCGGTGGTCATCGCCGTCCTGGCGGTCCTCGTTCTTCTCACCCTGTGGTGGTTCCTCGCCCAGCTCCGCCGCCCGAGGCTGCCGGAGATCCTGGTCGACAGCGGCGACGGGGAGGGCGCGGTGCTGCGCGGCCGGGCGCTGGAGAACGTTCTCGCCGACGACGCGGAGTCCCTGGACGGCGTCGCCCGGGCCGACGTACGGCTCACGGGCCGCCGCACCGCCCCGTCGGCCCGGGTCGCCCTCCTCCTGGAGCCGCACGCGCCGCCCCGCACCACGCTGCGCCGGCTGACGGACTCGTCCGTGGAGCAGGCGCGGCGCTCGGCGGGGCTGGGCGTGCTGCCCGCGGTGGTACGGCTCCGCGCGGTGCGGCACCGGGCGGAGCGGGTGAGCTGAGCGGCAGAGGGCAGGCGGCGGAGAGAGACGGGGGAGAGAGACGGGGGAGCTGGGGGCAGAGTTGGGGGGAGTTGGGTGGCAGGGCCCGCGCGGCTGGCCCTGGTGCCCTCCTGGCCCTAGAAGCCGTGCCGGGCGCCGCCGTCCACCGGGAGCATCACGCCGGTCAGATAGGACGCGGCGGGGGAGAGCAGGAACGCCGCCGTCCTGCCGAACTCCTCCGGTGTCCCGTACCGCCGCAGCGGGATCCGGGACTCCTGCGCCGCCCGCGCCGCGTCCGCGTCGCCCGAGAGCGCGTCCAGTTCGCGGACCCGGTCGGTGTCGATGCGGGCCGGCAGCAGGCCGACCACCCGGATCCCGCGCGGGCCGACCTCCTCCGCCAGCGACTTCGCGAAACCGGCCAGGCCGGGACGGAGTCCGTTGGAGATGGTCAGGCCGGGGATCGGCTCATGGACCGAGCCGGAGAGCACCAGGCCGACGACCCCGCCCTCGCCCAGCTCCGCCACCGCCGTACGGGCCAGCCGTACCGCCCCCAGGAAGACCGACTCGAACGCCGTACGCCACTGCTCGTCCGTGTTGGACGCCGCCGAGCCCGGCGTCGGGCCGCCGACGCTGATCAGCACGCCGTCGAAGCGGCCGAACCGCTCCCGGGCGGCGCCGATCAGATGCCCGGCCACCTCGGGGTCGGCGTTGTCGGCGGCCACCCCGTGCGCGTTCGGACCCAGTTCGGCCGCGGTGGCGGCCACCCTCTTCTCGTCGCGGCCCGAGACGACCACCTTCGCGCCGTCCGCCACGAGCGCCGCCGCGGTGGCGCGGCCCAGTCCGCGTGAGCCGCCGGTGACGATGTAGACGCGGTCCTTCAGTCCAAGATCCATGGGCCTATCCTGCCGTGCCCGCCCCCACGCTGTCGTCCCCCTCCTCCTCGCTCTCCGTCTCGTTCCCGCCCTTCGCCTTCTCAGCCGCCCCTTCAGCGGCCCCTTCAGCGGCCCTTTCAGCTGCCCCTTCGGCGCCGGCCCCTTCAGCGGTCCCGTCCCCGGCCTCCGTGCCCTGACCCGCGTCCAGCTCCACCCCCGAGAGCGTCAGCGCTGTCACCACCAGGCCGATATGGCTGAACGCCTGCGGGAAGTTGCCGAGCTGCCGCCCCGCCACCGGGTCGTACTCCTCGGCGAGCAGCCCCACGTCGTTGCGGAGCGTGAGCAGCCGCTCGAAGAGTGCCTCGGCCTCCGCCGTGCGCCCCGTCAGATGGAGCGCGTCGGCCAGCCAGAACGAGCAGACCAGAAACGTTCCCTCACCCCCCGGCAACCCGTCCACCGGAGCCCCCTCCGCGCTGTACCGGCGCAGGAAACCGCCCTCGCCCAGCTCATCCCGTACCGCGTCGACCGTGCCGATCACCCGGGGATCGTCGGGCGGCAGAAAGCCGACGCGCGGGATGAGCAGGGTCGCCGCGTCCAGCTCGCGGGAGCCGTAGGACTGGGTGAACGTGTTGCGCACCGGGTCGTACCCCTTCTCGCACACCTCCCGGTGGACCGCGTCGCGCATCGCCCGCCAGCGCTGGACGTCGCCGCGCAGCGTGGGGTCGTCCTCCAGCGTCTTCACCGCGCGGTCCGCCGCGACCCACGCCATCACCTTGGAGTGCACGAAGTGCCGGCGCGGACCGCGCACCTCCCACAGCCCCTCGTCCGGCTCGCGCCACTTCGACTCCAGGAAGCCGAGCAGGCTGAGCTGGAGGTTCCAGGCGTGCGGCTTCGAGGCGAGCCCCGCCGTCCGGGCGAAGTTCAGGGAGTCCATGACCTCCCCGTAGACGTCGAGCTGGAGCTGGTCGACCGCGCCGTTGCCGGTACGGACCGGGGCGGAGCCCGCGTAGCCGCTCAGCCACGGCAGCTCGCTCTCCGGGAGCCGGCGCTCACCGCCGAGCCCGTACATGATCTGGAGGTCCGCCGGATCCCCGGCCACCGCCCGCAGCAGCCAGTCCCGCCAGGCCGCCGCCTCCTCCAGATAGCCGACCGAGACCAGCGCCCCCAGCACCAGGGTGGAGTCGCGCAGCCAGCAGTAGCGGTAGTCCCAGTTCCGTACGCCGCCCAGCTCCTCCGGCAGGGACGTGGTGAGCGCGGCGACGATGCCGCCGGTCGGGCCGTACGTCAGCGCCTTCAGCGTGATCAGCGAGCGCATCACGGCCGCCCGGTGCGGGCCCCGGTAGCAGCAGGCGGCCGCCCAGTTCCGCCAGTCCTCCAGGCTGTTCTCCAGCGCCTCGAACGGGTCGATCATGGTCGGGCGGGGCTCGTGCGAGGGGTGCCAGGTGAGGACCCAGGCGACCTTCTGACCGGCCTCCACCGCGAACGTCGAACACGTACTGAAGTGCTGCCCCCATGTCTTCACCGGCGGCTCGCTGCGCAGCCAGACCGAGTCGGGCCCGGCGACCGCCACCCGGTGGCCCTCGGAACGCCGCATCCAGGGCACGACGGAGCCGTAGTCGAAGCGGAGCCGGAGGGTGGCGGACATCTCCACCGTGCCGCTGACCCCCTCGACGACCCGCACGATCTCGGGGGCCAGCTCGCGCTGCGGCATGAAGTCGATGACCTTGACGGTGCCGGTCTCGGTCTCCCACACCGACTCCAGCACCAGCGACTCACCCAGATAGCCGCGCCGGGTGCACGGACCGCCGGAGGCGGGGGAGAGCCGCCAGTGGCCGTTCTCCTCGGTCCCGAGCAGCGCGGCGAAGCAGGCCGCCGAGTCGAAGCGGGGAAGGCAGAGCCAGTCGATGGAGCCGTCCCTGCCGACCAGGGCGGCGGTCTGGAGGTCGCCGATGAGCGCGTAGTCCTCGATGCGTTGCGTCACGCCAGGGCTGTTCCCGTACGGCCGTCACGCTAAGCAGCGGGGTGGGGCAGGCGGATGACGGCGGGGCGGGGGGGGATGGAGGCGGGGGTGATCGGCGGAGGGGAGCGGGAGTACGGGGCGGGGAGTACAGGGGGCGGGGGAGCGCCCTCAGGCGCTCGCGGGCGCCGGCTCGGACTCCGCGCTCTCCTTGCCCGCTTCCGCTTCCGCCTTCGCCGCGCTCTTCGCTGCGGCAGCGAGCCGGTTGCGCCGCTCGTTCCGTACGAGGATCCCCCAGCCGACCGGTACGGCGGCCACGAAGAGCCACCACTGCACGGCGTACGCCATGTGCGGCCCGATCGAACTGTCGTCGGGGCTCTGGACGAGCTGCGGGGAGCCGCCCTCGGGCGCGGGCGAGGTCAGCTCGATGTACCCGCCGAGGAACGTACGGCCCAGGGCCTTCTCCTGCCGGTCGCTGTTGATCAGCATCACCTGACGCGGCGGCAGGTCCCCGAGGTCCCGGATGCCGGTGGCCGCCGAGGTCTCGTCGGCCTTGAGCCGCCCCGCGATGGTGACCTCGCCCTTAGGCGGCGCGGGGACAGTCGGGAAATCGCGCTGGTCGCCGTCGGCCGGGATCCACCCCCGGTTGACGACGACCGCCCGGCCGTCGTCCAGGATCAGCGGGGTCAGGACGTGGTAGCCGACCCGGTCGTCGTTGGAGGTCCTGCGGCGTACGACGACCTCGTGCGCGGTGTCGAACGTCCCGGTGGCCGTGACCGTGCGCCAGTAGTCGGAGCGCGGGACGGTGTGCCCGGGGGAGGTCAGCTCCGTGACCGGGACGGGCTTCGCGGCGAGGTTCGCCGCGATCAGCGCGTTCTGGGCGACCCGGTGCTCATGGCGGTGCAACTGCCAGAAGCCCAGCTCGATCATCGCGGGGATGAGCGCGAGGGCGAGGAGGGTGAGGATCACCCACTGCCGGGACAACAGGAAGCGGTACACGCCTCCGACGGTACCCGGGGGGCTTCGGGCGCCCGACCCGGGGGTGGCGACGGGGGCGGGGCGCCGCACTGGTACACCCCCGGGGAGGCTCCGCCGGGGGCCACCCGGGGACGTACTCCGCACCTGGGGTTCGTCCCCCCCCCCGCCTCACCCCTCCGCCGGGGTCACGTCCCGCAGGAGCTGGGTGAAGGCCGCCTCGTCGACGACCGGGGTGCCGAACGAGGCCGCCTTGACCGTCTTCGACGTCGAGGAGTCCGGATCGTTGGTCACCAGCAGACTGGTCAGCCGCGACACGCTCGTCGCCACATGCAGCCCCGCCTCCACCGCCCGGTCCTCCAGCAGCTCACGGTCGACGGAGGTGTCCCCGGAGAACGCCACCCGCATCCCCTGCCGCAGCGACCCGCCCGGCACATACCGCCCCGGGTTCGGGTAGGGGCACGGGGGCCGCTTGCGCGAGGGGCGCCAGCTCGTCCTCCCGTACGACGGCTGATAGCCGACCCGGGGCCTGGCCGGGCCCTCCGACCACTCGGTCAGCGGCCGGCACTCCAGCAGCGGCAGCCGTACGCCGCCCCGCGCCGCCGCGTGCAGGCTCGGCCGGAACGCCTCCGCCAGCACGCGCGCGTCGTCCAGCGCGTGGTGCGCCCGCTGCTGTACGACGCCGAAGTGCGCGGCCAGCGACTCCAGTTTGTTGTTGGGCAGCGGCAGTCCCAGTTCCTTGGAGAGCGCGATGGTGCACAGCCGCTGCCGGGTGGGCGCGGTGCGCTGCGCGCGGGCGTACTCCCGGGCGATCATCGACCAGTCGAAGATCGCGTTGTGCGCCACGAGCACCCGCCCGTCCAGCCGCTCGGCCAACTCCCCGGCCACCTCCGGGAAGAGCGGCGCGTCCGCCAGCACCTCACTCGTCAGCCCGTGGATCCACACGGGCCCGGGGTCGCGCTCCGGGTTGACGAGCGTGTACCAGTGGTCCTCGACTTCGCCGAAGGCGTCCAGGCGGTAGACGGCGGCGGAGATTATCCGGTCGTCGCGGGCGAGACCGGTGGTCTCGACGTCGACGACCGCGTACCCCTGGGGATAGGCGGTCGGCCATGCCGCTGAGCCCGTTGAGGCCGTTGAGGTCGTCTGCGTCTGGTCGTCAAGCATGGTCACACAGAATACGGGCCGCCACCGACACTCCTGTCGCTCGGTCAGCCGTCACCGCCGCCCCGTCAAGGGCCTTGCGGGGCACGTCGGTACGGGGGCCACGGGCCCCCGGGGTGAGATCTTGACGGGATGAACGACACCACGAACCGGGACGAACCACCCGGCGACCCTCATCAGCAACCCCACGACGGGCCCCAGGACCGACCCCACGACGAACCCCACGGTGATGCCCTCGGCGCCCGCCTCAACTGGCTGCGGGCGGCCGTCCTCGGCGCGAACGACGGCATCGTCTCCACGGCCGGCATCGTCGTCGGCGTCGCGGGCGCCACGGGCTCCCGCTCCACGCTCCTCACGGCGGGGCTCGCCGGACTCCTCGCCGGGTCGATGTCGATGGCGGCGGGGGAGTACGTATCCGTATCCACCCAGCGCGACTCGGAGAAGGCGGCCCTGGAGACCGAGAAGCGGGAACTGCGCGAGCAGCCCCGGGCCGAACTGGAGGAGCTGACGGAGCTGCTGGAGGCACGTGGCCTCTCGCGGGAGGTGGCGGGCGAGGCGGCGGAACAACTCACCCGGCGGGACGCCCTGCGGGCCCACGCGAGCGTGGAACTGGGCATCGACCCCGATGCCCTCACCAACCCCTGGCACGCGGCGGGCGCGAGCTTCCTCGCCTTCACCGCGGGCGCGCTGCTCCCCCTGCTGGCGATGGTCCTCCCGCCCGCCTCCCTGCGCCTCTGGATCACGGTCCTGTCGGTCCTGGCCGCCCTCTGCCTGACAGGCTGGGGCAGCGCCCACCTGGGCGCGGCGGCGGTGGGGCCTGCGCTGCTCCGTAACGTGGCCGGAGGGGCGCTGGCGATGGGGGTGACTTATGGGGCGGGGGCGTTGCTGGGGGCGGTGGGGGTTTAGTCGTAGCGGATGATTTGGTCCGGCGGGAACGCTTCCTCGCCACGGACAGGTGTGTTTCCTTGCAACAGGATCTTCAGGTTGTCCACAGTGGCCAGCGGGGACAGGTCCAGCACCCCGGTGGCGTGTGTGCATTGGGAGAGGACGAGGCCCCTGAGTTTCGGGAGGTGGGCAAAGGGCTCCAGCCCGTCCGCAATGTGGCAGTCCGACAGTTGGATTTCGGCCAGCGAGCCCCAGTCGGCCAGCCATGTGAGGCTCAAGCTGTCGTCCTCGATGAGATGAAGAGTGGTGAGGGGGAGCGGTGAGGGAAGAACGCGCAGTTCGTCGACTTGCCGGGCGCCAGTGACCGACAGGTCGCGGAGTGCCGGCAGGCGACCGACTCCGTCCAGCTTCAGGTGAGCGGCATCCTTGCCCAGGAAGAGATGGGTAAGCCGGGGGCCGAGGGAGAGTTCGGCGACCGAGGCAACCGACACGGGGGAGTTGAGGAAGAACTTCTTGAGGCGGCCCAGCCGCCGCAGCGGGGAGAGGTCCCGCAGCGCCGCGCAGCGAATCAGGCTCAGCGCGCGCAGGGAGGCGATGTCCGCCAAGGGAGATAGATCGGTGACCAGAGGATTGTCACCGACATACAGCGCTTCGAGCGCGGGGAGAACGCTCAGAGGCGACAGATCGGGGAGGGAACCGAGGAGAGAGAGCTCGCGAACCTTCGGGAGCAGCCGCAGCGCATGGAGCTGTTCCTCCGTCCGTACATCGAGGATGGCACCACTCGAATCGCGCGGAGCCAGAACCGACCGGGCATATATATCCGCTGCGAAGTTGCCCCAGGCCGACGACACCTCCACCCCGACCAGGAAATCCTCGTTCTCCCGGAACCGGGAAATCACCTCCAGCGCCGCATCACCCCCCACCAGCCCGGCCGTCCGCACCACCGCCGCCGCGCTGTCCTCATCCAGCCCCTCAGGCCCCGGCAGCAGCTCCAGCACCAGCGGACCCACCTTAGCCAGCTCCTCGGCCTCCTCAGGATCACGCGGCGGAATCAACTCCTCAGTCCGCCGCTCAACCTCCTCCCGCACCCCCGGATCCAGCTCCGGCGCATGCTCCAGAGACGCCGCCGCGAGCAGGATCAGCCGGCTCCTGTGCCGTCGGCCCCTGTCCGCCCGCCGCAGCAACTGCCGGAGCAGCTTCACCCGCTCGTCGGCCCGCGCGTGGCCCACCGCCATCCGGACCACGTCGTTCCACTGCTCGTCGTGCGCATGGCTGACGAGCACCCCGAAGTCCCGCGCCTCCACCGCCGCCTTCGCGCCCAGGTAGTCCTGGAACGTGCGGTGGACGAAGTCCACGGATCCCGGGACCGGTTCGCGGAGGAGGCCGCTGCGGATCAGCAGGTGCGCGAAGACCTGTTCCGCGTCGCCCTCCACCTGGGGCATCGCGGCCAGCCACTCGCCGACCTGCTCCACGACCTCCTCGCGCGCCGCCTCCACCTGGCCGTTGCGGATGAGCCAGTACGCCAGCCGCTGGAGCAGCGCCGTCTGTTCGTCCCGGGTCAGGTCGACGCCCTCGACGCCGATCACGTCGCGCTCCGTGTCCCGCCGTACCAGCAGCAGGTCGAGCGCCGCGTCGTACAGTTCCTTGCGGGCGCGCGGCAGGCGCATCCTTCGGTCCCGGTTCAGGGCGCAGAGCAGTGCGCACATCAGGGGGTTCGTCGCCAGCCGGCCCACGTCGCGCCGGGCCGTGACCGCCTGGAGCAGGGAGCGTTCGTACGTGCCGAGCTGTGCCGCGTCCGGCGGGGCCGGGGACTCCTGGCGGGCCGCGTCGTGCCAGTGGGCGACGAACGCGCGGAGGTCGCTCTGGTCCATCGGGAGCAGCGAGTGCGCGGTGAAGCCGTGGCCCGTCAGCCAGTTCTCGGGGACGGCGGACGGCCGGGTCGTCACCACGTACCGCGCCTCGGGGAAGGCCGCGATCAGGGACTTGAGCCACCGTTCCGTACGGTCCCGCAGCCGCGTGGGGACCTCGTCCACGCCGTCCACGAGTACCAGCGCCCGGCCGCTCGTCAGCAGGTCCTCCGCCCATCCGGCGGGGGCGGAGGAGCTCAGTGGTACGCCCGCCGCGCTCAGGAAGTCGGCGGGGAGCGGGAGTTCGTCCGAGGTCGTGAACGCGCGCAGCCGCAGGACGAAGGGGACGCAGGTGTTCCACTCCGCCAGCCCGGCCGGGAAGGTGCGCCGGGCCGCGTTGAGCGCCAGCCACTGCACCAGCGTGCTCTTGCCGGAGCCCGCCGGGCCGCGCAGCACCGCCCGCCGTGTGCCGCGCAGCGCCTGTTCGGCCTTGACGGGGCCCCGGGGAGCCACGGCGGCCCCGTGCGGCTCCCACCATCTGTCGTCGTCCCGGGCGCTGTCCCGGTCCCGGTCGTCGGTGACCGCGAGGCTGATGTAGGCCGTGTCGAGGGGCCACTCGCCCGCCGTCCGGCCCAGTGTCAGCCCGTACAGTTCCAGGCGGCTCTGGGTGGCTTCCAGGTACCTCGCGTACCGTTCCTCGAAGGCGGCGGCGGCCGAGGCGGGGCGCGGGCCGAGGCGGTCCCGTACGTCCTCCACCAGTTCGCGTGTGCGCCCCGCCGAACGTGTCTGTTCCACCGCCGCCCGCGCCGCGAAGGAGGGGTGCGACGTCAACTGCTCCATGACGTGGGCGCAGCACAGGGCCAGCAGTTCGTCGTAGAGGGAGATGGCCCGTTCGCTGAGTCCCGCCGCCGGGGCCCTCAGGCGGGCGGTCAGCCGGGCCGGGTCCAGGTCCAGGGAGAAGAGCAGGTCCGCGTCGAGGGGGCCCGCTGCCGTGAAGGTGTCCTGTACGGAGTCGGCCGCCGCCTGCCGTTCGTGCTCGGGGAGTGCGGTGTACGCGGCGGAGAGGCGCCCCGCGAGCGCCTTCGCCAGGCGGTGCGGGTCCTCCTGGCCCACCGCGCGCGGGCGGGGGCGGGGGAGCGGGCGGACCGGGTTCTCGACCAGGGCGGCGCCGGGGCGCGGGGTGAGCAGGGACTTGGCGACGGCGCCCGCGACCGTACCCGCGAGACGCAGCAGCAGCACTTCCGGACCTGACACAGCGGCCTCCCCCGACGCCGGTTCATCTGACGGTACGTCTGATCGTACGGTCGGCCGGGCCGTCAGGTGTCAGGCGTACGGGATCGCGCGCGGGCCGCCGTGATGTCGCGCGGGCCGCCGTGATGTGGGGACGACGGCCCGCGCGTCCGGTTCACCGGATCGGCAGCCTCTACTTGCGGACCGCCGCCAGCGCGTCCACCAGGCCCGCACCGTAGAAGCTGTTGTACTTCGCGCCGCCCTCGCAGACCGCGTCGATCTCGCCGTCACCGTCGATGTCGTACGCCTCCGGGCAGGCCAGCCCGGTCGCCTGCGCCTTCAGCAGCGCCTTGACCGCGGCGGCGGGCGCGTGCGGATGCGTCGACTTGATGAGCGCCGCGACGCCCGCCGCGTGCGGGGAGGCCATCGACGTACCGGCCATGTACCCCCACCTGCCGCCCGGCAGCGGGCCGAGGATCAGGCCGCTGGTGGCCGGCGGGGCCGGGGTCTGGTAGGCGGTGGAGTCGCCGCCGGGGGCCGCGACGTCGATGACGCCCAGGCCGTGGTTGGAGAACGAGGACTTGAGGGTCTTCGCGCCGGTGGCCGAGACCGTCACCACGCCCGGCAGCTCGGTCGGTATGTCGAAGCACTTCTTGGTGTCCACGACCCGCTCGACCGGCGTCGAGTCGTTCGGGCTGGTGGTGTCCGTGATCGACGGGGTCGTCAGGTCGTAGTTCTCGTTGCCCGCCGCGGCCACGTTGACCGTGCCCTTGCCCTCCGCGTAGCGGGTGGCCCGGCCGACCGCGTCGACCAGGGCCTTCTGGTCCGGGTCGGTGGTGCAGTTGAAGTACCACGGGTCGGTGTAATAGCTGTTGTTGGTGACGTCCACGCCGTGCTCGGCGGCCCAGACGAAGCTGCACACCACCGCCTCGGCGTAGAAGAACCCTTCCGGGGTGGACGCCTTGATCCCGGCGACCCGTACGCCCGGCGCGACGCCGGTGATGCCGATGCCGTTCTTCGCCCCGGCGATCTCACCGGCCACGTGGGTGCCGTGCGGGCTCTCCCCCGTGGCCGGGCGCCACGCGCCGTCCGCCGTGTCCGGCTTGCCGCTCACGCAGTTGACCGAGGCGGCCCGGTTGAAGTTCGGCTCGATGTCCGGGTGGGTGTCGTCGACGCCCGTGTCGATGACGGCGACCGTCACCTTGGGACTGCCGAGGGTCTTCTCGTGCGCCTTGTCCGCCTTGATGGCGGGCAGGTCCCACTGCAACGGCTCCAGCGGGTCCTGGGCCGTCGGCTGGCCCTCCGCGCCCTTCGCGCTCCGCCCCGCCGCGAACGCCGCCTTGTTGGCGCGCTCGGCCTTCGCCGTCGCCGCCGCGATCTCCTCGGCCGTCACCTCACGCGGCGCGCCGAGGTCCTGCGTGGACTGGGAGGGCAGCGGCGCGGTACGCGTCGCACCGGCCGAGTCGACCCCCTTGACCTTCCGGATCGTCTTCGCGAAATCGGGGTTGCGCGAGGTGGCGACGGTGACACCGATCCGGTCGTACGAGGTCACCACCGTGCCGCCGGCCTTGGTGATCGCCTTCTCGACCGAGGCGAGGACCGCGCGCCCGCCGTGGGTGTTGACCACGTACGAGAGCTTCGGTCCGTCCGTCACGACGGGGCTGTCCGTCGCGGCCGGGCCGCCCGCGGCGCTCGTACCGGCCTCCCCGGCCGTACCGGCGGCCGAGGCCGTACCGGCCGGCACGAAGCCGAGCGCGAGCGTGAGGGCCAGACCTGCGGGCAGCGCGAGGACACGCCGCCGTCTGGATCCCAGATGAGCCATGGGTTCTCCACATCATCCGTGAGAGCCGTCCCGGCGCGGACTACGCGGGGACGACGAGTACATGACCAGTGAAGTTAACGCTGACGGGCCGTCGTCATCAATGGCAGCCGAGGAACGTTCCCCGATCTTCTCTTCCGCTCTTCCGCGCTCTCCGCGAGCGCCTTCCGCGCCTTCCCCCGACCGGTCCCGGAACCGTCCCGGGGCCATCCCGGAACGATCCCGGGGCCATCCCGGAAGAAAAAGGCCGGTGTTGAACCGCTTCGCCCCGCCCTCCGTGCCGTTGACAGGGGGACCAGTACCCGCACCCCACTGTGAGGTCCGAGCCCCCATGCCCCACCCCACCGCACCCGCGTCACGAGGAGAGTCCGTGGCTTCCGAGACACCGCCGCCGCCCGAGGGCGGTACGGACACCAGCACCACCGCCGACACCAGCACCACCACCGACAGCATCACTGCCGAGAGCACCGCCGCCACCGCCCACCCCACGACGGCCCAGTTCGCCGCCGTCCAGGAGAGCGAGGAGTTCGGCGAACTGCGCCGCGCCTACCGCTCCTTCGCCTTTCCGCTGACCGTCGCCTTCATCGCCTGGTACCTGCTCTACGTCCTGCTGTCCAACTACGCGGGCGGCTTCATGGGCACCAAGCTCTTCGGCAACGTCAACGTCGCGCTGGTCCTCGGCCTCGCGCAGTTCGCCACCACCTTCCTCATCGCCTGGTACTACGCGCGCCACGCGGCCAGGAAGCTCGACCCGCGGGCCGAGGCCATCAAGTCCCGTATGGAGGCCGACGCATGAGCCACCCCGTCACCCTCCTCACCGGCCCGGCCGCGCCGGTCCACCTCGCCGCGGCCGGGGACGCCAGCGAGCACCGCCCGCTGATCATCACGCTCTTCGGGCTCTTCGTCGTGGCGACCCTGATCATCACGGTGTGGGCCGGGCGCCAGACCAAGAACGCCTCCGACTTCTACGCGGGCGGACGGCAGTTCTCCGGCTTCCAGAACGGTCTGGCGGTCTCCGGCGACTACATGTCCGCCGCCTCGTTCCTCGGTATCGCCGGGGCCATCGCGCTCTTCGGCTACGACGGCTTCCTCTACTCCATCGGCTTCCTGGTCGCCTGGCTGGTCGCGCTGCTCCTGGTCGCCGAGCCGCTGCGCAACTCCGGCCGCTACACCATGGGCGACGTCCTCGCGTACCGGATGCGCCAGCGCCCGGTCCGTACCGCCGCCGGCACCTCCACCATCGTCGTCTCCATCTTCTACCTGCTGGCGCAGATGGCGGGCGCGGGGGTGCTGGTCTCGCTGCTGCTCGGCATCACCAGCGACGGCGGGAAGATCGCCATCGTGGCGCTGGTCGGCGTGCTGATGATCGTCTACGTCACGATCGGCGGCATGAAGGGCACCACCTGGGTGCAGATGGTCAAGGCCGTCCTGCTCATCGCGGGCACCCTGCTGATCACGATCCTGATCCTGTGGAAGTTCCACTTCAACTTCTCCGACCTGCTGGGCACGGCGGCGAGCAACAGCGGCAAGGGCGCGGCCTTCCTCGAACCCGGACTGAAGTACGGGGCCACCGCCACCTCGAAGCTGGACTTCCTCTCGCTCGGTATCGCGCTGGTCCTCGGCACGGCGGGGCTGCCGCACATCCTGATCCGCTTCTACACCGTGCCGACCGCGCAGGCCGCCCGTAAGTCGGTCATCTGGGCGATCGGCATCATCGGCGCCTTCTACCTGATGACGATCGTGCTCGGCTTCGGTGCCGCCGCGCTCCTCAAGCCCGACGACATCACCGCCTCCAACAAGGCGGGCAACACGGCGGCACCGCTCACCGCCCTGGAGATCGGCGGCGGCGCGGGCTCGACCGGCGGCGCGATCCTGCTGGCGGTGATCTCCGCGGTCGCCTTCGCCACCATCCTCGCCGTGGTCGCCGGGCTCACGCTCGCCTCCTCCTCGTCCTTCGCGCACGACATCTACGCCAATGTCATCCGCAAGGGTGAGGCCACCGACAAGGAGGAGGTCAACGCGGCCCGCTGGGCGACCGTCGCCATCGGCGTCGTCTCCATCGCGCTCGGCGCGCTCGCCCGCGACCTGAACGTGGCCGGCCTGGTCGCGCTCGCCTTCGCGGTCGCCGCCTCGGCCAACCTGCCGACCATCCTCTACAGCCTGTTCTGGAAGCGGTTCACCACCCAGGGCGCCCTCTGGTCCATCTACGGCGGTCTGGCGGCCTCCGTGCTGCTGGTGCTCTTCTCACCGGTGGTCTCCGGGAAGCCCACCTCGATGTTCCCGGGGGTCGACTTCCACTTCTTCCCGCTGGAGAACCCGGGGCTGATCTCCATCCCGCTCGGCTTCCTGCTGGGGTGGCTGGGCACCGTACTCTCCAAGGAGGAGCCCGACAGCGGCAAGTACGCCGAACTGGAGGTCAAGTCGCTGACCGGCACCGGGGCGCACTGAACGGCGCGCACTGAACGGGGCGCACTGAACGGGGCGCACTGAACGGGGCGCATTGACCGGGACCGTACGGTTTCACGGAGGTGTCCGGTCCGAGGCCGCGTCGCACACCCCGCGACGCGGCCTCGTTGTCAGTCGTCTGGCGTACGCTCGAAGGAGCCGGATCCGATCACCGGGAGGGAGCCGCCGTGCTCATCGACACCTACGGCCGGGTTGCGACGGATCTCCGTGTCTCGCTCACGGACCGGTGCAATCTGCGGTGTACGTACTGCATGCCCGAAGAGGGCTTGCAGTGGCTCACCAAGACCGACCTGCTGACCGACGACGAGATCGTCCGGCTGATCGGTCTCGCCGTGACCCGTCTGGGGATCGAGGAGATCCGTTTCACCGGTGGTGAGCCGCTCCTCAGGCCGGGGCTGGTCTCCATCGTCGAGCGGTGCGCGGCCCTGGCACCGCGCCCCAGGATGTCGCTGACCACCAACGGCATCGGGCTGCGCCGTACCGCCGCCGCGCTCAAGGCCGCGGGGCTCGACCGCGTCAACGTCTCGCTCGACACGCTGCGGCCGGACGCCTTCAAGACCCTCACCCGCCGCGACCGTCACCAGGACGTCCTCGACGGGCTGCGGGCCGCCCGGGACGCGGGGCTGACCCCCGTCAAGGTCAATACGGTCCTGATGCCCGGGCTCAACGCCGACGAGGCACCCGACCTGCTCGCCTGGGCCGTGGAGCACGGCTACGAGCTGCGGTTCATCGAGCAGATGCCGCTCGACGCGCAGCACGGCTGGAAGCGCGACGACATGGTCACGGCCGGTGACATCCTCGCCTCGCTGCGCACCCGCTTCACCCTGACCGAGGAGGGCGAGAGGGCCCGGGGCTCGGCACCCGCCGAGCGCTGGGTGGTGGACGGCGGGCCGCACCGCGTCGGGGTCATCGCCTCCGTCACCCGCCCGTTCTGCAGCGCCTGCGACCGCACCCGGCTCACCGCCGACGGACAGGTCCGTACGTGCCTGTTCGCCCGCGAGGAGACCGATCTGCGCGAGGCGCTCCGCTCCGGCGCCTCCGACGAGGAGATAGCCCGGATGTGGCGGCTGGCGATGTGGGGGAAGAAGGCCGGTTCGGGGCTGGACGACCCGGCGTTCCTCCAGCCCGACCGGCCGATGTCCGCGATCGGGGGCTGAGCGGGCCCTAGCGTCCCCCGTGTTCCTGTCCCGGCTCGTGTCCCGGTTCCTGTCCGGGCCCGTGTTCCCGCTCCCATTCCGTGAGCGTCACGACGTCCTTGAGGAAGCCGCGTACGCCGAGGAAGTGCGCGAGGTGCTCCCGGTGTTCGTCACAGGCCAGCCAGGTCTTGCGCCGCTCCGGGGTGTGCAGCTTGGGGTTGTTCCAGGCGAGGACCCAGACGGCGGGGGTCCGGCACCCCTTCGCCGAGCAGACCGGCGGTGCGTCGTCGGGGGGTTCGGGGGCCGGGAAGAGCGGGAGGTTCACCCGTCCACTCTAGTGCCGCGGCCCGGCGGGACCTCCCGGGAAGGCGGCGGAGATGTGCACAGAAGGTTCACCGGAAGATCATGGATGTGGCCGGAAAGTGTGCGGATGTGCCCGGCAGGATCCGGAAATGGCGACGCCGAGCAGCCACGGGGGGAGCTGCCCGGCGTCGGTCCGTCGCTCCGACGGGGGATGCGGAGCGCTTGCAAAGTATGTCACGCACAACGGGGTGCCGTGCACCGGAACTTCACGATTCATCTGAGCTTTTCTTGAGGCTTTCCCCGGGCTTTGCGGAGGCCAGGAGTCCGCTCTTCCCCGGATCTCCCCCGGCCGGGCCACGCTCCGTCAGTTCCCGCCGCCCGCCGCTGACGGCGGCTCAGCGCCCGTACCACCGTCGGCCGTCGGCCCCGGCGCCGCCGTTGCGGAGGCAACCGGCGGCGCGATCATCGGCGGCAGTGCCGGCGCTGCGACGAACGTGCCGGGGAGCGCGGGGGACCTCTCGCGGCCGGCATTGGCGACCACGACCGCCACATAGGGCAGCAGCACCCCCAGGGCCAGCGTCACGATCGCGACAGGACGCTGCACGTTCCACAGGGCCACCGTGGCGATCACCGCCACCGTCCGCAGGGTCATCGAGATCACGTAACGGCGCTGCCGGCCACGGACGTCCTCGGCCAGTCCCGTACGGGCCCCGGTGATCCGGAAGACCTCCGTACCGCCCCGCTTCCGGGCCATGCCCACCACCCCGATTCCGCCGCCGGTGCCCTGCCGGACCGGACCCCCTTCACGGTACGCCCACCGTCCGGCCGCGCGAGAGGGGGCACCCCCGCAGCGCCCGCACCGCGCCCCGCCCCACGACCGGTACCGCGCCCGCACCGCGCCCGGCGCCGCCCGGCGGCGCTCCGTACGGCCGCGTCCGACATGCGCCGTATGGCCGATCGCCGCAGACTGGCCCTCATGCGCATATCGCGCGGCCTAAGGAGGCAACCATGAGCTGGTTGTGGGTCATCGTCGTGGGCCTGGTGCTCGGCCTGATCGCCAGGGCGATCATCCCCGGCAAGCAGAACATCCCCCTGTGGTTGACGGCGCTCTTCGGCATCCTGGGCAGCATCCTCGGCAACGCCGTGGCCGGCTGGCTCGGCGTCGCCAACACCAGAGGCGTCGACTGGACCCGGCATGTGCTCCAGCTCGTCGGGGCCATCATCGTGGTCGCGCTGGGCGCCAGGCTCTGGCACGCGATCCGGGGGGAGAAGGGCACGCACGGCACCCGGGAGCACATCTGAGGGGCGACCGCCCCCGAAGCGACGCCGGGCCGCCTGCCGCCCGACCGGTGCGACGACAGCGCGACAGCCCGACAGCGCGACGGCCGGGTACGCGGGGCACCTGTCCCCGCGTACCCGGCCGTCACACCCGGTCCGGCCGGATCAGCCCGCCGTGGCCTCCGTAGCCCCGCCGGCCCCAGCGACCCCGCCGGCCCCAGCGACCCCGGTGACCTCGACCGCCGCCAGGTTCTTCTTCCCCCGGCGCAGCACCAGCCAGCGGCCGTGCAGCAGCTCCGTACGGTCCGGAACGGCCTCGCCGTCCGCGACCTTCACGTTGTTCACGTACGCGCCGCCCTCCTTGACGGTCCGCCGCGCCGCCGACTTGCTCGGCGCCAGCCCGACCGCCGCCAGCAGCTCCACCACCGACGTCAGCTCGGCGACCTCGGCGCGCGGCAGCTCGGCCAGGGCCGCGCCCACCGTCGCCTCGTCCAGCTCCGCCAGCTCGCCCTGGCCGAAGAGGGCGCGGGAGGCCGCGACGACCGCCGCGCACTGCTCCGCGCCGTGCACCAGCGTCGTGAGCTCCTCCGCCAGCGCCCGCTGCGCGGCCCGCGCGTGCGGCGCCTCCTCGGTGGCCCGCTCCAGGTCCGCCAGCTCCTCGGGGGACTTGAAGCTGAGGATGCGGCTGTACGGGGTGATGTCCCGGTCGTCCACGTTCAGCCAGAACTGGTAGAAGGCGTACGGCGTGGTCAGCTCCGGGTCGAGCCAGACCGCGCCGCCCTCCGTCTTGCCGAACTTGGTGCCGTCCGCCTTCGTCATCAGCGGCGTCGCCAGCGCGTGCACCTCGGCCTCCGGCTCCAGCCGGTGGATCAGGTCGAGCCCCGCCGTGAGGTTGCCCCACTGGTCGCTGCCGCCCTGCTGGAGGACACAGCCGTACCGCCGGTACAGCTCCAGGAAGTCCATCGACTGGAGGAGCTGGTAGCTGAACTCGGTGTAGCTGATGCCCTCGTCGGACTCCAGCCGCCGCGCGACCGAGTCCTTCGTCAGCATCCGGTTGACGCGGAAGTGCTTCCCGATGTCGCGCAGGAACGCGATCGCGGACATGCCCGCGGTCCAGTCCAGGTTGTTGACCATGGTCGCCGCGTTCGGCCCCTCGAAGGAGAGGAAGGGCTCGATCTGCGACCGGAGCCGCTCCACCCAGCCGGCCACGGTCTCCGGGTCGTTCAGCGTCCGCTCGGCGGTCGGCCGGGGATCACCGATCTGCCCGGTGGCCCCGCCCACCAGCGCCAGCGGCCGGTGCCCGGCCTGCTGGAGCCTCCGTACGGTCAGCACCTGCACCAGGTGTCCCACGTGCAGGCTGGGCGCGGTCGGGTCGAAACCGCAATAGAACGTGACGGGACCGTCCGCGAGCGCCTTGCGCAAAGCGTCCTCGTCGGTGGACTGGGCGAACAGCCCGCGCCACTTCAGCTCGTCGACGATGTCCGTCACGGTCGTCTCTCTCCTCATGAATGATGCGGCCCGTCCGGGGCGGACGGGCCGGGGATCTCACGTCAGTCTATGGGCGTCATACGCCCTGGCTGACCGAGCTCATATTGAAATCGGGTACGCGCAGCGCGGGCATCGCGGCCCGGGTGAACCAGTCGCCCCACTCGCGGGGCAGCGTCCGCTCCGTACGGCCGGCCTCGGTGGCCCGCGACAGCAGGTCGACGGGCGACTCGTTGAACCGGAAGTTGTTCACCTCGCCGACCACCTCGCCGTCCTCGACCAGATAGACGCCGTCCCGCGTCAACCCGGTGAGCAGCAGCGTCGCCGGATCGACCTCGCGGATGTACCAGAGGCAGGTCAGCAGCAGCCCGCGCGAGGTGTCGGCGACCATCTCCTCCAGCGAGCGGGTGCCCCCGCCGTCCAGGATCAGATTGCCGACGCCGGGCGCGACCGGCAGTCCGGTCAGGGCGGCGCTGTGCCGGGTGGTGACCAGCCGTTCCAGGGTGCCGTCGGCCAGCCACCGGGTCGGGGCGAGCGGCAGCCCGTTGTCGAAGACGGAGGCGTCGTCGCCGGAGGAGTGCGCGATCACGAACGGCGCGGACTCCAGACCGGGCTCGGCGGGGTCGCTGCGGAGCGTGAGCGGCAGCTCCGACAGCTTCTCCCCGACGCGGGTGCCGCCGCCGGGGCGGGAGAAGACCGTACGGCCCTCGGCGGCGTCCCGGGCGGCCGAGGACCAGTACTGGTAGATCAGCAGATCGGCCACGGCGGTGGGCGGCAGCAGCGTCTCGTACCGCCCGGCGGGCAGCTCGATCTTCCGCTCGGCCCAGGCCAGCCGCCGGGCCAGCTCCGCGTCGAGGGCGGCCGGGTCCACATCGGTGAAGTCCCTGGTGGCCCGCCCCGCCCAGGCGGAGCGGGTGCGGTCGGGCGACTTGGCGTTCAGCTCCAGGGTGCCGCTGGGCTGGTCGTGGCGGAGCCGTACGCCCGTCGACGTACCCAGATACGTGGAGGTCAGCTCGTGCTGGGCGAAGCCGTACAGCTCCCGGCCGCCGTCCCTGGCCCGGGCGAAGGACTCGCCGAGCGCGGGCGCGAACTCCGCGAAGACGGCGGAGGTGGTCTCGGCGGGCGGCGCGGTGAAGCCGGCGGACCCGGCCCCGTCCGGGGCGACCAGCGGCCCCGCGTCCTCGGCGGGCCCGGCCCCCCGCGCGGCGGCCTCGGCGGCCCGCACCAGCGGCTCCAGCTCGTCGGCGGTGACGGCGGACCGCGACACCACCCCGGAGGCGGTGCCCTGGCCCCCGTCGACGGTCGCGACGACGGTGAGGGTACGGCCCCGGGTGACCCCGTTGGTCGTCAGCGCGTTCCCCGCCCAGCGGAGGTTGGCGGAGGAGTGCTCACCGGCGATGACCACGCACCCGTCGGCGGTGGAGAGTTCGAGGGCACGCTCGACGATCTCGTGCGGCGCGCCGACACGGCTGTTGGCGCTCATCGCCCGGCCTCCTGCGTGGTGCGGTGCTTTCCCGGGGGGCGACCCCCGGACCCCCAGCAAAGGTTGGTTGCCCCGGTCATCATCGTCCCGCCTCCTGAGTCGTGTTGAGGATGTTCACTCCGCGGAAGAGCGCCGAAGGGCACCCGTGCGAGACCGCAGCCACCTGCCCCGGCTGGGCCTTGCCGCAGTTGAAGGCGCCGCCCAGGACATAGGTCCCCGGGCCGCCGACCGCCTCCATCGAGCCCCAGAAGTCCGTGGTCGTCGCCTGGTAGGCGACATCGCGGAGCTGCCCCGCCAGCTTGCCGTTCTCGATCCGGAAGAACCGCTGCCCCGTGAACTGGAAGTTGTAGCGCTGCATGTCGATCGACCAGGACCGGTCGCCGACCACATAGATCCCGCGCTCCACCCCGCCGATCAGGTCCTCCGTGGAGAGCCCGCCCGGATCCGGCCGCAGCGACACGTTCGCCATCCGCTGCACCGGCACATGCCCCGGCGAGTCGGCGTACGCGCAGCCGTTCGAGCGGCCGAGCCCGGTGAGCCTGGCGATCCGGCGGTCGAGCTGGTAGCCGACGAGCGTGCCCTCCTTGACCAGGTCCCACGACTGCGCCGCGACGCCCTCGTCGTCGTACCCGATCGTGGCGAGCCCGTGCTCGGCGGTGCGGTCGCCCGTCACGTTCATCACCGGGGAGCCGTACGCCAACGTGCCGAGCTGGTCGAAGGTGGCGAAGGAGGTCCCCGCGTACGCCGCCTCGTACCCCAGCGCCCGGTCCAGCTCCGTGGCGTGGCCGATCGACTCGTGGATCGTCAGCCAGAGGTTCGACGGGTCGACGACCAGGTCGTACGTACCGGCCTCGACGCTCGGCGCCCGCATCTTCTCCGCGAGCAGCCCGGGGATCCGCTCCAGCTCCGCGTCCCAGTCCCAGCCGGTGCCGGTCAGATACTCCCAGCCCCGGCCGGCCGGCGGCGCGATCGTCCGCATCGAGTCGAACTCGCCGCTCTCGCCGTCCACCGCGACGGCCGTGAGCTGGGGGTGGAGCCGTACCCGCTGCTGGGTGGTGACGGTGCCCGCCGTGTCCGCGTAGAACTTGTTCTCGTGGACGGTGAGCAGCGACGCGTCCACATGCGCCACCCCCTCCGCCCGCAGCAGCCGCTCGCTCCACTCGGCGAGCAGCCCGCTCTTCTCTTCATCCGGAACGGTGAACGGGTCGATCTCGTACGCCGACACCCAGGTCTTCTCGGCGTGCACCGGCTCCTCCGCCAGCTCCACCCGCTCGTCGGAGCCCGCGGCGGCGATCACCCGCGCGGAGAGCTTGGCCATCGCCACGGCCTGCCCGGCGACCCGCGCCGCCGCGTCCATGGTCTGATCCACCCCCGACGCGAACCCCCAGGCCCCGCCGTGCACCACCCGCACCGCGTACCCGAGATCCGTGGTGTCCGACGAACCGGCGGGCTTCCCGTCCCGCAACCGCCAGGACGCGCCACGCACCCGCTCGAACCGGAAATCCGCGTGCTCCGCCCCGAGCGCCCGCGCCCGCGCGAGCGCGGCATCGGCGAGCGCCCGCAGCGGCAGCGCCAGAAACGACTGATCTACCTCGTGGGGCACGGATGCCTCTCTTTCCTCACGGTCTGCTTCTCACACCTGTCCATGGGCCCGCAGTGAATCATTCACAGGGACGGCCCGTGACCGCAAAGCCCGATGCCCGACCGGGGAAACGTACGTCCGGGGCCTACGTCTCCCGCTGTCACGAGGACGATCGTCTGCTTCTCCCACCACCGCGGCCGCCATCGCCACCGGGGGCGTCGCGGTCGGCACGGGCACCGCCTTCGCGGCCCCCGCCCCCGCCGCGTCGACGGTGGCCCGCGCCGAGGCCTTCGTTCCGCGCCGCGCGGAAGTACGGTCGTACGCACCGGGGACCCGGACGGGGGTCTCCGGTGCGTACGCTCGTTTCTGTAGGGATCCGACAGGGACCGCACCCCGGTGCTGTCAGGGGGCGCTTCCCCGCGGGGAGGGGCGGGCCGATAGGTTTTCAGGGGTACCAGACCCCTTGAGGAAAGGCTGATCCGTTGAGCCGCTCGGTTCTCGTCACCGGAGGAAACCGGGGCATCGGCCTCGCCATCGCCCGTGCCTTCGCCGAAAACGGCGACAAGGTCGCCATCACCTACCGCTCCGGCGAGCCGCCGAAGGAGATCGTCGAGGCGGGCTGCCTCGCGGTGCGCTGTGACATCACCGACAGCGAGCAGGTGGAGCAGGCATACAAGGAGATCGAGGAGAAGCACGGTCCCGTGGAGGTGCTGGTGGCCAACGCCGGCGTCACCAAGGACCAGTTGCTGATGCGGATGTCCGAGGAGGACTTCGCGTCCGTCCTCGACACCAACCTCACCGGCACCTTCCGTGTCGTCAAGCGCGCCAACCGCGGGATGCTGCGCGCGAAGAAGGGCCGCGTCGTCCTGATCTCCTCCGTGGTCGGCCTGCTCGGCTCGGCGGGGCAGGCGAACTACGCCGCGTCCAAGGCCGGTCTGGTCGGGTTCGCCCGCTCGCTCGCCCGTGAACTGGGTTCGCGGAACATCACCTTCAACGTCGTCGCGCCCGGCTTCGTCGACACGGACATGACGAAGGTGCTCACCGACGAGCAGCGCGCGGGCATCGTCTCGCAGGTGCCGCTCGGCCGTTATGCGCAGCCGGAGGAGATCGCCGCGACGGTGCGGTTCCTCACCTCCGACGAAGCCTCGTACATCACTGGAGCCGTCATTCCCGTTGACGGCGGATTGGGCATGGGTCACTGATCACATGAGTGGAATCCTCGCCGGCAAGCGCGTTCTCGTGACGGGCGTCCTCACGGAGTCCTCCATCGCCTTCCAGGCCGCCAAGGTGGCCCAGGAGGAGGGCGCGGACGTCATCCTCACCGGCTTCGGCCGGCTCTCGCTCGTCGAGCGCATCGCCAAGCGGCTGCCCAAGCCCGTCCCGGTCATCGAGCTGGACGTCACCAACCAGGAGCACCTGGACGGCCTCGCCGACAAGATCCGGGAGCACCAGGGCGAGGGCGCCTCCATCGACGGCATCGTGCACTCGATCGCCTTCGGCCCGCAGGGCGCCTTCAACTTCCTGGAGGGGAGCTGGGAGGACGTCTCCACGGCGGTGCACGTCTCGGCGTACTCCCTGAAGTCCCTCACCACGGCCTGCCTGCCGCTGATGGAGCGCGGCGGCTCCGTCGTCGGCCTGACCTTCGACGCGCAGGTCGCCTGGCCCAAGTACGACTGGATGGGCGTCGCCAAGGCGGCCCTGGAGTCCACCAACCGCTACCTCGCGCGGGACCTGGGCGCGCGGAACATCCGCTGCAACCTGATCTCGGCGGGCCCGCTCAAGTCGATGGCCGCCAAATCCATCCCGGGCTTCGAGTCGCTCGCGGACGTCTGGAACCACCGCGCCCCGATCGGCTGGGACCTCACCGACCCGGAGCCGGCCGGGCGCGGCGTCGTCGGTCTGCTGTCGGACTTCTTCCCGAAGACGACGGGCGAGATCGTGCACGTCGACGGTGGCGTGCACATGATGGGCGCCTGATACGCGGGTGCCTCATCCGTAGGCGTACGTGTGCGGAGGCCGCGTGGTCCGTCCCCGGAGGGGGCGGCGCGCGGCCTCCGTGCGTACGGGAGTACGTGCGTAAGGGAGTACGGGAGTGCGTGCGTACGGGACCGGGTGGCCGGGCAGTGTGCGGGGCCCGGTGGTCGTACGGGATCGAGTCGCCCCGCTCCGGTCAGGCCAGGTCAGGTCAGCGGGGACCTGTCAGGTCGGCGGGGACCTGGCGTACCAGGCAGTGGCTGGTGTAGCTCGCCGCCTCGGCCTCCGCCCGCTCCGCGTCGCCCGCCCGGATCGCCTCCACCAGCCGCGCGTGGTCCATATGGTTCTCCGGACGGAGCTGACGCCCTCCGTCCTCGTGGAGCCGGCCGCGCAGCCAGTCCCGCAGGAGATGGCCCAGGTCCGCGTAGAGCGCGGTCAGCACCTCGTTGTGGGACGCCGCCACGAACGCCATGTGCAGGGTCGCGTCCGCCGTCACGAACGCCTCCGCGTCCCCCGACCCCCAGGCCTCCTCGCGCCGCGCCAGCAACGTGTCGAGCTGCCGCAGATCGCGTTCCGTACGGCGCAGCGCGGCCATCCGCGCCGCCGACGGCTCCAGCGTGGCGCGGAGTTCGGCGATGTGCCGGGGGTCCGCCCCGGCGAATCTGCGCTGCATCACCCCGGCCAGCTCACTGGTCGCGACGACATACGTACCGGAACCCTGCCGGATGTCCAGCAGCCCGTTGTGGGCGAGCGCCCTGACCGCCTCGCGGACGGTGTTACGGGCCACCCCGAGCTCCTCGACCAGCTCGGGCTCGGTCGGGATGCGCGAGCCGACGGGCCACGCGCCCGAGGTGATCTGGTTCCGCAGCTCGATGATCACCTGATCGGAGAGCGCGGAGCGCCGGGGGGAGGTCAGTGCCATGGTGCTCCTCGTCTCGGAGCCGAAGGATAACCCGCGCGTGGGGACTCATTCATCCCATCATTCTATGATGGGGCCCATGCCTGACGAGTCCTACGCCCCGCCCCAGCCGCACCCGGACCGCATAGCCACGCCGGCCGCGTCCCCGGCAGCGGTGACGCCGCCGGCATCGGTGACGTCCCCTGCCTCGGTGATGCCGCCGGCCCCCTCGGCCGCTCCGGTCTCCTCGGGCGCCCCGGTCTCCCCGGTCGCTCCGACGGCCGGCTCGCCGTGGCGCGCGCGCCTGCTCGTCGCCGGGCTCGTCCTCGCCGCGCTCAACCTCCGCCCCGCCATCACCAGCCTCGGCGCCCTCCTCGAAGAGGTGCGGACCGGGCTGCACATGAGCGGCACCGTCGCGGGTGTCCTCACCTCCGTGCCGCCGCTCTGCTTCGCCGTCTTCGGCCTCGCCGCGCCCCGGCTGGCGCGCCGCGCCGGGCCCGAGGCGGTGGTCCTCGCCGGGATGGCGGCGATCGCCGTCGGAGTCGCCGTACGGCCCTTCACCGGCGGTACGGCCGGATTCCTCGCCGTCAGCGCCCTCGCCCTCATGGGCATCGCCGTCGGTAACGTCCTGATGCCGGTCATCGTCAAGCGCCACTTCCCGGACCGGGTCGGCCCCATGACCGGCCTCTACTCCATGGCCCTGGCGGTCGGCACCGCGTCGGCCGCCGCCCTGACGGTCCCGCTGACCCGGGCGCTGGGCGGCGGGTGGCGCACCGGGCTGGCCATGTGGGCGGTGCTCGGCGTGGCCGCCGTACTGCCGTGGCCGGCGCTCCTCCGCGACCGCCGGGGCCCCTCGGCCGCCCCGGACCACGCCGGGGGAGGCGCGCGGGCCGCCCGGGGCGGTGGCCGGGACGGGGCGCGTACGGGCGAAGGGGCGCGGGACGGGGCGCGTACGGAGGCGCCGGGGCCCCGGCTCCGGCACAGCCGTACGGCCTGGGCGCTGGCCTGCTTCTTCGGGCTCCAGGCCACCGGCGCGTACATCACCATGGGCTGGATCCCGCAGCTCTTCCGCGACGCCGGGGTCCCGGCCGGCACCGCGGGGGTGCTGCTCGCCGTGATCATGGTCATGGGCGTTCCGATGAGCTTCGTCATCCCGCGCCTGGGCACCCGGATGAGGAATCAGGGGCCGATCGTCGTGGTCCTGGGGGTCTGCGGGCTGATCGCGTACGCCGGGGTCGCCGTCGCGCCGGCCCAGGGCGCCTGGCTCTGGGCGGTGCTGCTGGGCATCTCGGGGTGCACGTTCCCGCTCGCCCTCACCATGATCGGCCTGCGCTCGCGGAGCGGCGCGGGGGTCGTCCGGCTCTCCGCCTTCGCCCAGAGCGTCGGCTATCTGATCTCGATCCCGGGCCCCGTCCTGGTGGGCGTGCTCTACCAGCACTCCGGCGGCTGGGGGCTGCCGGTCGCGCTGATGGCGGGGCTGCTGGTGCCGCAGATGGTGGCCGGTGTCGTCGCGGGGCGGGACCGGACGATCGAGGACGAAGTACGAATGGGAGACTGACCGCATGCCTGTCCTTGACCCGAACCCCCAGAACGGCCAGCGGAACCTGCTGCTCCTGCTCGGCGTGATCGCCGGGATCACGGTGATCATCGGCATCATCGCGACGATCGCCAGCCCCTCGACCTGACCTCACCCCTGACACCGGGGTAGGGGAAACCCCCTACCCCCTAGGGGGCGGGTCTCAGGGTCAGGTGGGTGGGTCACCTGATGGGAACCGGACCGCTCGATCCGTACCGTTGAACCATCGCGGATCACCGATCCCTCCCAACCGACCCCCGGAGGCGGCCATGCAGGCCCGTACCCACTCCCGGCCCCCGGCCCCCTCCTCCCTCCCTTCACTCTCCGCTCCGTCCGCCCCGTCGTCCGCCCTGTCCTCCCGGTCCGCTCCGTACGCCTCAGCGGGGGGCGACCTCCGGCTGCCGTGGTGGGCCGTCGCCCTGCCCGTCATCGCCTTCGTCGCGCTGTTCCTGCTGGTCGCCGAGCCAGGCCAGGCCCACGCCGCGAGCACGGAACCGGCGGTGGGCCGGATCCTCGGCCAGCTCCATCTCACGCTGGCCCGCTAGGGGGGCCCGGACCGGCCGGGTTCGGCCGCTGCTGGTCAGCCGCCGTCGCGGCGTTCACCCGTGCCGGGTGAGCACGTCAACAACCCTGCGCCCGCTGGCTCATTTCATGCGAAGCTGAGAGGCATGAGCGTCGAAACACCCCGCAGGATCGTCCTCCTCCGCCATGCGAAGGCCGACTGGCCGGATGTCGCCGACCATGACAGGCCGCTCGCCGACCGGGGCCGTGCGGATGCGCCCGTCGCCGGCCGCAAGCTGGCCGCGACCGGGATCGCCTTCGATCTGGCTCTCTGCTCGACCGCGGCCAGAACGCGCGAGACCTGGAAGCTCGCCGTGGCGGAGCTGCCCCAGCGCCCGAAGACCGTCTACGAGGACCGGCTCTACGAGGCGAGCCTCGGTGAGGCGATCGCCCTGCTGAACGAGGTGCCGGACGAGGTACGGAACCTGCTCGTCATCGGCCACAACCCGGTGACCCACGCCCTGGCCGACGCGCTCGCCGGGGAGGCGGAGGGGGACACGCTCGGGCGGATGAACCGGAGCGGCTTCCCCACCGCCGCCTTCGCCGTCCTCACCTTCGACGGCACATGGAAGTCGGTGGAGCACGGCGTGGCCACGCTCGCCGACTTCTGGACCCCGCGCGGCTGACCCGGTCCCCGGTACGCGGAACGGAAGAGCCCCGGTACGGGGAGCGGCCGGATGGCGGCCGCTCCGCACCGGGGCTCTCCCACGCCGTGCGGAGGGTGCGCGGTGGACGCGCGGACGGTGTGCGGTGGGTGTACGGGCGCGGGCTCAGCCCGCCGTGGTGCCCTCCCGGCCAGGGGCCGGCTTCCGGTCCGGTGCCGCCAGCTCCTCGAAGCCCTCGTCGAGGCCGTCCTCGCAGTCCGCGAGCTCGACCTCCTCACGGGTGATCCCCAGCAGGTAGAGCACGGTGTCCAGGAACGGCACGTTCACCGCCGTGTGGGCGGCCTCGCGGACCACCGGCTTGGCGTTGAAGGCCACCCCGAGACCGGCCGTGTTCAGCATGTCGAGGTCGTTCGCCCCGTCACCGATGGCGACCGTCTGCGACAGCGGCACCCCGGCCTCGGCCGCGAACCGGCGCAGCAGCCGCGCCTTGCCCGCCCGGTCGACGATCTCGCCGGTGACCCGCCCGGTGAACTTGCCGTCCACGGTCTCCAGGGTGTTGGCGGCGGCGAAGTCCAGCCCGAGCCGCTCCTGGAGCGCGTCGGTGACCTGGGTGAACCCGCCGGAGACCACCCCCACCTGGTAGCCGAGCCGCTTGAGCGTACGGACCAGGGTGCGGGCGCCGGGGGTGAGCCGTATGTCGGCGCGTACCTTCTCCACCACCGACGCGTCGAGCCCGGCCAGCAGCGCCACCCGGGCGTGCAGGGACTCCTCGAAGTCCAGCTCGCCGCGCATCGCCCGCGCGGTCACCTCGGCCACCTCGTCCTCGCAGCCGGCGTGCGCCGCGAACATCTCGATGACCTCGTCCTGGATCAGGGTCGAGTCCACATCCATGATCACCAGGCGCTGGGCCCGGCGGTGCAGCCCGGCCGAGACGACGGCGACGTCCACCCCGATCCCGGCCGCCTCGGTGGCGAGCGCCGTGCGCAGCGGTTCGGTCTCCACCCCGGAGACGGCGAACTCGACCGCCGTGACCGGGTACTTCGCGAGCCGGAAGATTCTGTCGATGTTGCCGCCGGTCGCGGTGATGCTGGCGGCTATGGCCGCCGTCGACTCGGCGGTCAGCGGGTTGCCGAGGACGGTGACATGGGAACGGCCGCTGCCGCGCGGCCGGTTGTCACCCGTACCGGAGATGATCTCGGCCTGGAGTTTGAGGGATTCGGTCCAACTGTGCACGGTGGCCCGCAGCTCACCCTCGGTGGCACCGTCCGTGACCGGCGCGGTGATGAGCGCGCACAGGACGATACGGCCACGGGTGACCACCTGCTCGATGTCGATCACGTCGACGGAGAAGGCGGCGAGGGTGTCGAAGAGCCCGGCGGTGATCCCCGGGCGGTCTTTCCCGAAGATCTTGACGAGGAGGGTCGGGACGTCGGAGTTCAGACGGGGCTGAGTTGCGCTCATGGTGGTTCCACCGTATCGGGCGGGGCGCGGAAACCGGCCAACGGTCCCGCGTACCGGACGGCCCGGGCCCGGAGGGGAGACGGTGACCTGCGGCTACGGCCGGGCCGTCCTTTTTCGGAACACCCCGGCCTGCCCCTCCCGGCCGCCCCGGAACCCGCCCAGAACCGGGCGCGCGCCGCCGGAAGTGCCCGGCGTATCGGATTCCAGGCTTCCGTTACGCTGCCCCCGCCGCCCTCCGGCTGGCCGGAAAACGACGGTCGAATCGCCCTCCCGGCCACCCCGAAGGGGCCCGGGAAGCCGCCCGGAACTGCCCCCGGGACCTCCCGGATCCACCCCGGGACGCGGCGGATCCGGGCCGGAGCGCAGGTGACGGGGGCGGAAGCGGCGGTGTTCTGTCCGCCTTGGTGTCGTTGGCGCGCTTTGTGTGCGAGGTGCGCTCACCTGTCCGTGGGCTGTTACACGCTTGTGCCGGTATTGCGTACAACCCGGCTTTCAAACCTGGGATCGAGCCTGAAATAGTTCCTCACGATGTTCGCCATCCCTAGACTCCCTGCGATGGGGGAAACTCGGGGGACAACAAGTGGGGCATGGAGTGCCGGAACTCGTACTGGAATTGAACGGAAGGACCTGGACGCTCGACCAGTCCAGGTCGTACACGCTCGGCCGCGATCCACAGGGCGACCTCGTGATCGACGATGCCCGAGTCTCGTGGCGTCACGCCACCATCAGCTGGGGAGGCCGTGCCTGGGTCATCGAGGACCACGGCTCCACCAACGGCACGTATGTACAGGGCCGGCGCGTCCAGCGGGTGGAGATAGCGGCGGGCTCCGCCGTCCACCTCGGCAACGCCACGGACGGCCCCCGCGTGAGCCTCACCGCCCCGGGGGGCGCCGCCGGTGCCCCCGCGTACAGCGCCCAGGCCGGTGCCGCCGCCCAGGGCGCCCCGCCGCAGCAGGCGCAGGCCCCGCAGGGATGGGCGGGCCAGCCGCAGGCCGCCCCGCCGCAGCAGCAGAGCTGGCAGCAGGCCCAGGCCCCCGTACCCCAGCAGGCGCAGCACGGGCAGGCGCCCGCGCCGCAGTACGCACAGCAGCCACAGCACCACCAGGGGACTCCGCAGCAGCGGCCCGGCGGGGCCGGCGGCGGCGCCGCACACGGTGACCGCAGCCCGACCACGTTCCACCAGTTCGCCCTCGGCCGCGTCATGCGCATCGGCCGTGCGCTGGAGAACGAACTGGTCGTCTCCGACCTCCAGGTCTCCCGCCTGCACGCCGAGTTCACCGCGACGCCCGACGGCCGCTTCGAGATCCGCGACCTGGGCTCGCACAACGGCACGTACGTCAACGGCCAGCCGATCGCCAAGTCCGGCACCGTGCTCCTCGGCCCCAACGACATCGTCGGCGTCGGCCACTCCACCTTCCGGCTGGTCGGGGACCGCCTCGAAGAGTTCGTCGACACCGGCGAGGTCTCCTTCTCGGCCCGCCACCTCACGGTCACCGTCGACGGCGGCAAGCAGATCCTCAAGGACGTCTCCTTCGGCGTCCCGGAGAAGTCGCTGATCGCCGTCATCGGCCCCTCGGGATCCGGCAAGTCCACCCTGCTCAAGGCGCTCACCGGCTACCGCCCCGCCGACCAGGGCGATGTCCTCTACGACAACCGGAACCTCTACAAGCAATTCGCCGAACTGCGCCAGCGCATCGGTCTCGTTCCGCAGGACGACATCCTGCACAAGGAGCTGACCGTCAAGAAGGCGCTCAAGTACGCGGCCAAGCTCCGCTTCCCCGGCGACACCGCCGAGGCCGAGCGCGAGGCCCGTATCGGCGAGGTGCTCGGCGAGCTGAAGCTCGACATCCACAAGGACAAGAAGATCACCTCGCTCTCCGGTGGTCAGCGCAAGCGCGTCTCCGTCGCCCTGGAACTGCTCACCAAGCCGTCGCTGATCTTCCTGGACGAGCCGACCTCCGGCCTCGACCCGGGCATGGACCGCGATGTCATGCAGCTCCTGCGCGGCCTCGCCGACGACGGCCGTACGGTCCTGGTGGTCACCCACTCCGTCGCCGAGCTGGCCATCTGCGACAAGCTGCTCGTGATGGCCCCCGGCGGCGCCGTGGCGTACTTCGGCCCGCCCGAGGAAGCGCTCAACTTCTTCGGCTACACCACCTGGGCCGATGTCTTCTCCGCCTTCGAGAACTACCGCGACTACGACTGGGCGGGCCGCTGGCGCGGCTCGCAGCACTACCAGATGTACGCCGCGGACATCGACTCCGTCGCCGCGCAGTCCGTCCACATGCCCCCGCCGCAGCAGATGCGCCCGCCGAAGGCGCAGAGCTGGGGCTCCCAGCTCTGGACGCTGATCCGCCGCTACGCCTCGGTGATCGCCTCCGACAAGGGCTTCATGGGGCTGATGCTGATCCTGCCCGCCGTGCTCGGCGTGGTCAGCACCGTCATCCCGTCCGACTTCGGGCTCGCCCCGCCCACGCCGCCGTCCCGGTTCAACAGCACCGCCGGCACGATCATGCTGATCCTCACGGTCGGCATGTGCTTCTCCGGCGCGGCCAACTCCGTACGTGAACTGATCAAGGAACGGGTGATCTACGAACGGGAACGGGCCACCGGGCTCTCCCGTTCCGCCTATCTGATGTCCAAGGTGATCACCCTCGGTGTGATCACGGCCATCCAGGGCGTCATCATCTGCGCGATCGGCTTCTTCCCCCGCGACCTCCCCGCGGAGGGCCTCTTCCTGCCGCCGGCCGTCGAGATCTGCCTGGTCGTGATCGCGCTCGGCTTCACCTCGATGATGTTCGGCCTGGTCATCTCCTCGCTGGTGAAGACCGCCGAGAAGACGATGCCGCTCCTCGTGATGTTCGCGATCGTCCAGGTCGTCTTCACCGGCGTCCTCTTCAAGGTGTACGACTCGCCGGGCCTGGAGCAGGTCGCCTGGCTGATGCCGTCCCGCTGGGCCATCGCCGGCGCGGGCACCACGCTCGACCTCGCGCACCTGATGGCGCCGTGGGACATGAAGGACCCGACCAACCTGGACCCGCTGTGGACCCACTCCGCCGGCCAGTGGTTCATGAACATCACGGTCCTGCTGGTGATCGGCGTCGCCTGCGGCTTCGCCGTCGCCCGCCTGCTGCGCCGCCACGAGCCCGAGGTCATGCGCAAGTAGCGCCGGGCGCGAGGCCAGGGCGCTCCACCGGAACACGCCGGAGGGCGGCACCCCCACAGTGGGGGTGCCGCCCTCCGGCGTCGGTGCCGGTCCGGTCGCGCCGGTCCGGGTGTGCCGGCCGGTCGGCGCCGGCTCAGTACGCGCTGTTGACGTTGTCCATCGAGCCGTACTTGTCCGCCGCGTAGTTGCACGCCGCGACGATGTTCGAGACCGGGTTGTAGATGTCGAACTTCGTGCCCTTGACGTGGTACGCCTTGAAGGTCGGCGGGATCACCTGGAGCAGCCCCTTCGAGGGGATGCCGTTCCGGGCGTTGATGTCCCAGAGGTTGATCGCCTTCGGGTTACCGCTGGACTCGCGCATGATGTTGCGGTGGATCCCGTTGTACGTGCCCGGGATGCCGTGCTTCTTCATGATCGCGAGGGACTCGCGGATCCACCCGTCCAGGTTGTTCGGGTACATCGGCTTACGGACGGCCGAACGGCTGGCGGCGCCGGACGTGCCGCGCTCCGCCTCCGCCTTGGCCTTCGCCCCGGAGTCGGACTTGACCTTGGCGACACCGTCGAGCGCGTTCGTGTGCTGCTTGGCGATGATCGTCTGGACGGTCGACGCCTGCTTGCCGTTCGTCGCGGAGTTCCAGGCCACATGAGCGGCGCTGGACTTGGCCTGGGCCTCGGGCGTGGCCTCGGAGCTGTGGCCCCCGGGGACGAGGGTGAGCGTCAGAGCGGCGGCTCCGGCGGCTGCGACGCCGGCGATCGAGGCCTTGTGGGTCTTGTTCAGACGACTGAGGCCAGGGGTGCGTGACGAGAACATAGAGACGTACCTCTTCGGATAGCGGGAGTCGCGGAGGCCGGACGGCCAGCCATCTCGGCGGCGACGTCGGCAATTGTTAGCGCCCGCAAAATGGCTTGGCAAAGGTGTGACGTACGACCCCGGATAGTGCGAAGGGGCGCCCGGAAGGCGCCCCAATGTCCGCTTATGCCGTGCTCACGCGGCCCGCTATCCGTCGACTAAGCCCCCTCGTAAGTGATGTAGGTCCTATGCCGGGGCTCACATCGGGCCCCCCTCGAAATGACCTGGTGTTGCTCCGGCAATTCAAAGCGTGAGCGATTTTCAGGGGGTGCGGGGAAGGATCAGGTGGACGTCCCCGAATTCGTGCCAGAGATAGCCCCGCCGCACCGCCGCCGTGTACGCCTGGACCAGCGCGTCCCGCCCCGCGACCGCCTCCAGCATCAGCAGGTGCGAGGCCGCGGGCTCGTGCAGCCCGGTCAGCAGCCCGTCCACCACCCGCACCCCGCGCCGGGGCGTCACCACCAGCTCCGTCCACCCCTCGGCGGGCCGCACCACCCCGTCCTCGCCCGCCGCCGACTCCAGGGCGCGCACCGCCGTCGTGCCCACCGCGATGATCCGGCCGCCGGCCGCCGCCGCGCCGTTCACCAGCCGCGCCGTCTCCTCCGGCACCGCGAAGCGCTCCGGGTACGGCGGCTCGTGCGCCTCCGCCGACGCGACCCCCGTATGCAGGACCAGCGGGGCGATCCGTACCCCTCGGGCCACCACCTCGGCGAGCAGCGCCCCGGTGAAGGGCCGTCCCGCGCTCGGCATCTCCGCCGAGCCCGCGCCGTCGGGGGAGGGGCGGGCGAAGACCGTCTGGTACGCGGAGAGCGGCTGGTCCCGCTCCGTGTACCCGTACCGGATGGGCCGTCCGTGGCGGCGCAGCAGCCCCGGTACGTCCCCGTACGGGATCCGCGCCCACCAGAGCCGGCTCCCCGCCGGGTCCAGCGGCTCCTCCAGGACCACCCGCTCCCCGCCCGGCAGCCGCACCGCCATCCCCGCCGGCCCCCCGTCCCTGGGCGACGTCGTCCCGGGCCCCGGGCCGGCCCCGGCCGTCCGTGGCGTGCGCAGCTCGACCGCCCACCGGCCGTCGTCACCCCGCGTCGAGAAGTGCACCACCACCCGCTCGCCGCCCGGCTCGGGCCCGGTCCGCCCGTCGACCGCCGCGGGCAGCGTCGCCGACGTGTTGACCACCAGGACATCCCCGGCCCGCAGCAGCCCCGGCAGCTCCCGGAAGGTGTGGTGGCTCACCCGTGTCCCCCGCGACACCAGCAGCCGCACATCGTCCCGCCCCGCCCCGCGCCCCTCCGCCGGGACCCGGGCCGACAACTCCTCGGGCACCTCCGGAATCGCCAGCGGCACCGGCATCTCCGGCATCGCCCGAATCGCGGGCGGCGCGGGCATCCCCGGAATCGCCGCCGACGCGGGCATCCCCGGTGCCTCCCGTTCTTCCCGTCCCTCCTGTCTCTTCTGTCTCTCCTGTACTTCCTGTCCCTCCCGTACCACTGGTACCTCCCGCGCCCCCGGCGCCTCCCCCGTTCCCGTACTCACGCCCCCGCCCCCGCCAGGTCACGCGCCGCGTACCGCCCGCTCGCCGGACGCCGCTCCAGCAGCCGCAGGAAGCCGGGCACCACCGACTCCGGGGCCGGGCGCGGATCCCGGTCCTCCGGTACGGCCGCCGCGTACAGCTCCGTCCCCATGTCCCCCGGGTCCACCGCCCAGACCCGCAGCCCCGGCTCCTCCACTCCCAGCACCGCCGCCAGGTGGTCCAGCGCCGCCTTGGACGCCCCGTACCCGCCCCAGGTCTCGTACGCCTCGGCCGCCGCGTCCGAGCTGACCGCGATCACCGTGCCCGCCGCGCTCGCCCGGAGCAGCGGCAGCGCCTCCCGTACCAGCCCCAGCGCCGCCACCACATTGGTCTCCAGCGCCGCCCGCAGCCCCTCCAGCGGCAGCGCGTCCAGCCGGACCAGCGGCTCCGCGCCCAGCGCGCTGGCATTGGAGACCAGCAGATCCAGCGAGCCGAGCCCGGCCGCCGCCGCCACCAGCGCGGCCCGGTGCGCGGCGTCCGTCACATCCCCGGCGAGCGCCACCACCCGCGTCCCGTGCGCCCGGGCCGCCTCCGCCGCCTCCTCCAGTACGGAGCCGGTCCTGGCGTCCAGCACCAGGTCCCAGCCCTCCCGCGCCAGCCCCTCGGCCAGCGCCCGCCCCAGCCCCTTCGATGCCCCCGTGATGACCGCTACCGGCATGACGTCCGCTCCTTCGCGCCGCGCTTGTACGGGGCCACCCGTCCCGGTGCCCCCAACATCGCGACCACCGTAGGAACGGGCCCGTCGGCGCCGCCTCGGGCGCCGGCCCGGACCCGAGGGGCCCTTCGCCCTAGGCCGAACGGCCCGGCCACAGGACCGGCCCCGGTCCGATACGCCTCGTACCGTCCCGCCGGTACGGTGACCACATGAGCCACCGACCCCGCTCCGGCCTGGCGGCCGTGAGCACCGCGCTGCTGGCGATGAGCAGGCGCCTGGAGGTGCACGACGTCCTCCAGACGATCGTCGTCTCCGCCCGCGAACTCCTCGACGCCGAGTACGCGGCCCTCGGGGTGCCGGACGACCACGGCGGCTTCGCCCAGTTCGTCGTGGACGGCGTCAGCGAGGAGGAGTGGAAGGCCATCGGCCCGCTCCCGCGCCAGCACGGCATCCTCGCCGCGATGCTCCACGAGGAGAAACCCGAGCGCCTCGCCGACGTACGCCGCGACCCGCGCTTCGGGGGCTGGCCCGCCGCCCACCCCGACATGTCCGACTTCCTCGGCATGCCGGTCAGGGACGGCGACGAGACCATCGCCGCGCTCTTCCTCGCCAACAAGCGCTGCCCCCGCCCGGCCGGCGGCTGCGGCTTCACCGAGGAGGACGAGGAACTCCTCGGGATCCTCGCCCAGCACGCCGCCATCGCCCTGACCAACGCCCGGCTCTACGAGCGCAGCCGCGAGCTGACCATCGTCGAGGAGCGCTCCCGCCTCGCGCACGAGCTGCACGACGCCGTCAGCCAGAAGCTCTTCTCCCTCCGGCTCACCGCCCAGGCCGCCGCCGCGCTGGTCGACCGCGACCCCGCCCGCGCCAAGGGCGAGCTCCAGCAGGTGGCCGTCCTCGCCGCGGAGGCCGCCGACGAGCTGCGCGCCGCCGTGGTCGAGCTGCGCCCCGCCGCCCTGGACGAGGACGGCCTGGTCGCCACGCTCCGTACCCAGGTGCAGGTCCTCGACCGGGCCCACTCGGCCCGGGTCACCTTCGACAGCTCCGCCGTACGCGCGCTGCCCGCCGCCCAGGAGGAGGCGCTGCTCCGGGTGGCGCAGGAGGCGCTGCACAACGCGCTCCGCCACTCCGGCGCGAACCGCGTCGGGGTCACGCTGGCCCGCCGCGCCCAGGGGGCCGTGCTCAGCGTCACCGACAACGGCAAGGGCTTCGACGCCCGCGCGGTCCGCAGGGCCGGGCGCCACCTCGGGCTGGTCTCCATGCGGGCGAGGGCGAGCGGGGTGGGCGGCAGGCTCCGTGTGCAGTCGGCGCCCGGACAGGGCACCACGATCGAGATGGAGGTGCCCGGTGGCTGAGGCTCCGGAGAACAGGACCCCGGCGGACGGCGCCACCACGGACGGCGCCCCGGGCGGTGGCCGGGCGATCCGGGTGCTGCTCGTCGACGACCATCAGGTGGTACGGCGCGGACTCCGGACGTTCCTGGAGATCCAGCCCGACATCGAGGTCGTGGGGGAGGCCGCCGACGGGGCCGAGGGCATCGCCCGGACCGAGGAGCTCCGCCCCGATGTCGTCCTCATGGACATCAAGATGCCCGGCACGGACGGGATCGAGGCCCTGCGCACCCTCCGCGACCTGGACAACCCGGCCCGGGTCCTGATCGTCACCAGCTTCACCGAGCAGCGTACGGTCGTCCCCGCCCTGCGCGCCGGGGCCTCCGGGTACGTGTACAAGGACGTCGACCCGGACGCGCTCGCCGGTGCGATCCGCTCCGTACACGCGGGGCATGTGCTGCTCCAGCCCGAGGTGGCGGGGGCGCTGCTGGCGCAGGACGTGCCGGCCATGGGGCAGGGCCGAGGGAACTCGCTGACCGAGCGGGAGCGCGAGGTGCTCACCCTGATCGCGGACGGGCGCTCCAACCGGGAGATCGCCCGCGCGCTGGTGCTCTCCGAGAAGACGGTCAAGACGCATGTGTCGAACATCCTGATGAAGCTCGACCTCGCGGACCGTACGCAGGCGGCGCTCTGGGCGGTACGGCACGGGGTGACCGGCTGAACCCCTCCCACAGGGAGGGGCGGGGAGGCAAACGGAGGGTCATCTTCCGATCCGAGATTCATACCGTCGGGTGTATGTCACCCACACGGCGTATCCCGGACGGGGGCCGCGCGTTCTCCAGAGCGTGCCGCCGCGCCCCGCGGCGGCCGGTCAGTTGATCACGCGATGCGATTCGCGATCCGATTCATTAAGGAACACCCATGAAGGTCGCCAAGAAGGCCGCCCTGGTCCTCGTCACCGCCGGTCTCGCCGCGGGCGCCTCGGCCGGCGCCGCGTTCGCCACCGAGGGCGGCGCCCACGCCAACGGTGTGGCCCAGCACTCCCCGGGCGTCGGCTCCGGCAACGCCGTCCAGGTCCCGGTGCACATCCCCGTGAACGTCACCGGCAACACGGTCACCGTGATCGGCCTGCTCAACCCGGCGTTCGGCAACCACTCGGTCAACCACTGACCCCAGCGGATGTCACGGGCCGCCGCACCCGGCGGCGGCCCCCCGCCCGTGTACGGGGCTGGGCCTCTGTCCGTGTACGGGGCTGGCCTCCGTCCGTGTACGGGGCTGGGCCTACGCCGCGTGCGGGATCGGCCCCCGCCTGCGTACGAGGCCGCCCGCCCCCACCCGCGTACAAGGCCGCCCCCGTCCCGCTCAGGAGACCGGCGGAAGGCCCCGCTCCCGTTCCTCCACATACGCGTTGTACGAGGCCACCTGGGCCCGCCGCGCGTACCGCTCCACCGGCCGCAGCGCCGCCCCGCGCGCCGCCATCTCCGACGCGCTCACCGCCCCGCCGTGCCCGTGCTCGTACGCCAGCTCCACCAGCAGCCCCACCCGCCGCGCCTGCTCCAGCACCCGCGCCGCCCGCTGCGGATACCCCGGCGCCAGCACCTCGCCGCCCGCCCCGGCCCGCGCCCGGTACGCGTCCACGATCGCCTCCGCCACCGGCCCCGACGCCGCCACGTCCAGCCCGGAGAGCACCGCGGTCGCCTCCCGCAGCGCCTCCGCCAGCTCCCGCTCCGCCTCCCCGAGCGAGGGCACATCCGCCGGCGGGGCCTCCCGTACGGGTAGACAGTGCCAGACCACCTCCACATGGCGGTCGCCCTCCGGACCCACCGATGTGACCTCCGGCACCAGCCCCCACGGCGCCCCCACCGCGATCACCGCCTCCTCGGCCTCCAGCGCACGGGCGTTGAACTCCGGCGGCCCGCACAGCCCCAGCGGATGCCCCGGCGCGGGCAGCGCGATCCGGTACCCGGTCACCCCGAGCGCCCGCAGCCGCCCCAGCGCCAGCGTCAGCCCCACCGGACCCGCCTCGCCCGGCACCCCCTCCACCCGGTGCGACGCGTCCCCGCCGACCACGGCGAGCACGGCGTCGTCCGGCGATACGAATCCGGCCAGCAGGGCATTTCCCCATGCGGCCAGCAGTCCTGAGCGTGGTTGCGAAAGCATGGCCCCAGCCTAGGGAACGGACCTCACGGCCGGACCACTCGACCGGTGGCGTAGGTTTTCCCTGGGGGGACGCGTCCACAGGCGCACCCGGAAACCTCAAGACGACTGCATGACGACTGCATGGGGAGACAACGCGCTCATGAGCGATGTACTGGAGCTGGTGGACGTAACCGTGGTCCGCGACGGACGCGCTCTGGTGGACGATGTCTCCTGGTCGGTCAAGGAGGGCGAGCGCTGGGTGATCCTCGGGCCCAATGGCGCAGGCAAGACCACCCTGCTCAACCTCGCCTCCAGCTACCTCTTCCCGACCTCGGGAGAGGTCTCCATCCTCGGCGACCGGCTCGGCCGGGTCGACGTCTTCGAACTCCGCCCGCGCATCGGCATCGCGGGCATCGCCATGGCGGAGAAGCTCCCCAAGCGCCAGACCGTCCTCCAGACCGTCCTGACCGCCGCGTACGGGATGACGGCCACCTGGAACGAGGACTACGACGAGCAGGACGAGCGGCGCGCCCGCGCCTTCCTCGACCGGCTCGGCATGAGCGAGTACCTGGACCGCAGGTTCGGCACCCTCTCCGAGGGCGAGCGCAAGCGGACCCTGATCGCCCGCGCGATGATGACCGACCCCGAACTCCTCCTCCTCGACGAGCCCGCCGCCGGACTCGACCTCGGGGGCCGCGAGGACCTGGTACGCCGCCTCGGCCGGCTCGCCCGCGACCCGTACGCCCCCTCCATGATCATGGTCACCCACCATGTCGAGGAGATCGCCCCCGGCTTCACCCACGTCCTCATGATCCGGCAGGGCAAGGTCCTCGCCGCCGGCCCCATGGAGACCGAGCTGACCTCCCGCAACCTCTCCCTCTGCTTCGGCCTCCCGCTCGTCGTCGAGCGGGCCGGCGACCGCTGGACGGCCCACGGACTGCCGCTCGGCTGACGCCTCCTCAACCCGCCGTGTTCTGACCCGATATCGCCCCTGTCGGGAGAGGGACCCGCGCCCCTACCATGAACATGTGGAAATCGACGCGTGGGTGTGGTGGCTGATCGGCGCCGTGGGCCTGGGAATTCCCCTCGTCATCACGGCGATGCCCGAGTTCGGCATGTTCTCCGCCGGTGCGGTCGCCGGCGCGATCACCGCGGCCCTCGGGGGCGGCGTGGTGGTCCAGGTCCTGGTCTTCGTCGTGGTGTCGGTGGCGCTCATCGCCGTCGTACGCCCGTACGCGGCCCGGCAGCGCGCCGCCACCAGTCCCGGCTCCGCCACCGGGATCGACGCCCTCAAAGGCCGCCAGGCCATCGTCCTGGAACGGGTGGACGCCAGGAACGGCCGGATCAAACTCGCCGGCGAGATCTGGTCGGCGCGCGCCTACGACGAGGACGGCACCTTCGAGCCGGGCCAGCAGGTCGACGTGGTCGAGATCGACGGAGCCACCGCCGTCGTCATGTGAGCGGCGGAGACTCCACCGAGCGGCGGAGATTCCACAGCGGAGATTCCACGACAGAGAGTCACGGTGACTCAACCGGCCCGAACGGTAACCAAGTTCGCCCCCGGTCTGAGAAACTGGATCATCAGAACATCCGGCAGAGAAGGGCCCCAGACACGCGATGTCATCAATCATCATCGTCCTGGTCATCCTGGTGGTGCTTGTATTCATCGCCCTGATCAAGACCATCCAGGTCATCCCGCAGGCGAGCGCCGCCATCGTGGAGCGCTTCGGCCGCTACACGCGCACCCTCAACGCGGGCCTCAACATCGTCGTCCCGTTCATCGACTCGATCCGCAACCGGATCGACCTCCGTGAACAGGTCGTCCCCTTCCCGCCCCAACCGGTGATCACCCAGGACAACCTGGTCGTCAACATCGACACCGTCATCTACTACCAGGTCACCGACGCCCGGGCCGCCACCTACGAGGTCGCCAGCTACATCCAGGCGATCGAGCAGCTCACCGTCACCACCCTGCGCAACATCATCGGTGGCATGGACCTGGAGCGCACCCTCACCTCCCGCGAGGAGATCAACGCGGCCCTGCGCGGCGTCCTCGACGAGGCCACCGGCAAGTGGGGCATCCGCGTCAACCGCGTCGAACTGAAGGCCATCGAGCCGCCCACCTCCATCCAGGACTCGATGGAGAAGCAGATGCGCGCCGACCGTGACAAGCGCGCCGCGATCCTCACCGCCGAAGGTATCCGCCAGTCGCAGATCCTCACCGCCGAAGGTGAGAAGCAGTCCGCGATCCTGCGCGCCGAAGGTGAGGCCAAGGCCGCCGCCCTGCGCGCCGAGGGTGAGGCCCAGGCGATCCGCACGGTCTTCGAGTCGATCCACGCCGGCGACCCCGACCAGAAGCTCCTCGCCTACCAGTACCTCCAGATGCTCCCCAAGATCGCCGAAGGCGACGCCAACAAGCTCTGGATCGTGCCCAGTGAGATCGGCGACGCCCTCAAGGGACTCAGCGGCGCCTTCGACAACCTCGGCGGCGGCATGCCCGGCTTCAACACCGGCAAGGAGCGCAGGCAGAACACCCCGCTCGACTGACCCCGCCCCTCCTTCATGCATGATCGGTGGTAGGTGCATCTCGCATCTACCACCGATCGCCATGTTCGGCGGCTTCCGCCGGTCCGGCAGGACGCAGGACCGACAGGACCGACAGGACCGAGACGGCCCGGCAGGACCGAGAAGGCCCGGCAGGACCCGCGTAGGACCCGTAGGGACTCGTAGGCCCAGCAGGACCCGTAAGACCAGCAGGCGGCCTGCCGAACATGTACAGCACGAAGGGCACCGCACCGTGACCATCTGGGAGATGCTCGCCGTCTTCGCGGCGGGGATCAGCGCCGGGGCGATCAACACCGTCGTCGGCTCCGGCACGCTCATCACCTTCCCCGTCCTCCTCGCCACGGGGCTCCCCCCGGTCACCGCGACCGTCTCCAACGCCCTCGGCCTGATACCCGGTTCGGTCAGCGGCGCCATCGGCTACCGCGCCGAACTCACCGGCCAGCGCCCCCGCGTCCGCCGCCTGGGCGTCGCCGCGCTCCTCGGCGGACTCAGCGGCGCCACCCTGCTGCTGCTCCTGCCCTCCACGGCCTTCGAGACCATCGTCCCCGTCCTGGTCACCCTCGCCGTGATCCTGGTGATCCTCCAGCCCCGTATCGCCCGCGCCGTCCAGAGCCGCCGCGCCCGCAAGGGCACCACCACCGCGCCCAACGGCGGCGCGCTGCTCTTCATCGGCATCCTGCTCGCCAGCGTCTACGGCGGCTACTTCACCGCGGCGCAGGGGATCATCTACCTCTCCCTGATGGGCATGCTGCTCGACGACACCCTTCAGCGCCTCAACGCGGTGAAGAACATCCTCGCCGCCATCGTCAACGGCGTGGCCGCGCTCTTCTTCCTCTTCGTCGCGGAGTTCGACTGGACGGCGGTCGTCCTCATCGCGGTCGGCTCCGCCATCGGCGGCCAGATCGGCGCCAAGTTCGGCCGCAGACTGCCGCCCGCCGCGCTCCGGGGGCTGGTCGTCGCGGTCGGTACGGTCGCCCTCGTCCAGCTCCTCGTACGCCGCTACGGCTGACGCCCGCGCCCCGACGCCCCGACATACGGGAGGCCCGTCCGGCGGCCCTGTCCGGCCGCCCGACGGGCCTCCCGTACTCCTCTGTTCCCGCGCTCCCGCACCCCGCACCCCGCTCCCCGAGACCACGGGGACCCGCGGGTCACGCGGCCGACTGCTCCCGTACGCCCGCCAGCCACCCCGGCAGCTCGGAGCGCTCGCCCACCCGCAGCGACAGCAGCATCGCCTCGGCCGGGGACGGCACGAACGGCGTGTGCAGCAGCGGCATCCCCGCCTGCTCCGGCGTACGGTCCGCCTTACGGTGGTTGTCCTCGGCACACGAGGCGACCGTATTGAGCCAGCTGTCCGCGCCACCCCGCGAGCGCGGCACCACATGGTCGACCGTCGTCGCCCGCCGGCCGCAGTAGGCGCACCGGTGCTGGTCCCGTATCAGGACCCCTCGCCGTGACCACGGAGCCTGTCTTCGGAAGGGCACCCGGACATAACGGCAGAGCCGGATCACCCGGGGCACCGGAAGTTCCACCGCGGCGGCACGCACACGGAGACCGGGATGGGCCTGCTCGACCACGGCCTTGTCCTGCAGGACCAGCACCACCGCACGGTTGAGCGTCACCGTCGACAGCGGTTCGAAGCTCGCGTTGAGTACCAGCGTGTCCCGCATTACCGTCCACCTCCCGTGTTCACCGGCCCCGCCCCGATCGACAAGGCTGCGGGCTTGGATCAACTCTGGCCGGGCATGCCGAGAGGGACAACACAATAAAAAATGCCCTGCCCTGATCTCTCCAAGACCAGGGCAGGGCAAACACCGAGCAAACGCTCAACCCCCGGAAGGTGCCGCGTACTCCCCGATGAGCTGCGCGCGCGCCAGCGTGTGGAAGCGCAGATTGAACCCGACCACCGCCGGCGTGGCATCGCTGTCCGGACCGAGCCGCTCGCTGTCCACCGCGTACACGGTGAACACATAACGGTGCGCCGGGTCCCCGGGCGGCGGCGCCGCGCCCCCGAAGTCCTTGGTCCCGTAGTCGTTGCGCGCGTGTACGGCCCCCTCGGGCAGCCCGGCGAACGGCCCGGTCCCGGCCCCCGCCGGCAGCTCCGTCACCGACGCCGGAATGTCGAAGACCACCCAGTGCCAGAACCCGCTGCCGGTCGGCGCGTCCGGGTCGAAGCACGTCACGGCGTAACTTCCGGTCCCCGCCGGCGCCCCCTCCCACCGCAGATGCGGCGAGGTGTTCCCGGCGGCCTGCACCTGGGCGTCCTTGAGGACCGCCCCGGGCGCGATGTCGTCGCTCACCACCGTGAACGACGGCACCGGCGGATGGAAGGCATGGGGGAGGGGAGCCCTCGTCGCCTCGGTCACGTCTGAACCTCCGGATCCCGGCAGCTCCCGCTCTGCTCCGCGGGCCCCGCCGTCTCAGCCATGTGCTCTTGGAACCACGAGCCTAGTGCCCCTCGTACACCGGCCACCGGACGCACCGGCATCGGACGCACCGGACCGCCGCCCTCCACCAGCGGCCCTCCACCGGAGCTCCGCCACCGGGCCTCGGCTCAGAACCAGTTGCGGCGCCCGCCGACCTCCGCGAGCCACTGGTTGAGGTACGCGGCCCAGTCGGTGGAGTGGAAGTCGTGCAGGCCCACCTGGAAGACACGGAACGAATCGCTGCCCTCGCTGAACAGCCCGCCCTTCTTGTCCATCTCCAGCACGACGTCCATCTCCCGGTCGTCGGCGATGAAGGTCAGCTCGACCTCGTTGAGCCCCCGGTACTGCTGCGGCGCGAAGAACTCGATCTCCTGGTAGAACGGCAGCCGCTGCCGCGTCCCCTGGATGTGCCCCTTCTCCAGGTCCGCGCTCTTGAAGTGGAAACCGAGGTTGACGAAGGCGTCCAGGATGGCCTGCTGCGCGGGGAGCGGGTGGACGTTGATCGGGTCCAGGTCGCTCGCGTCCAGCGCCCGTGCGATGTCCAGCTCCGTCGTCACCCCGACGTGCATGCCCCGCAGCGGATGCCCCTCGATCGTCGTGACGGGCGTCTCCCACGGGATCTCCAGGCCGAACGGGACCACATGCACGGCCCCCGGCTCCACCTCGAACGCGCCGCCGATGGTCTCCCGGATGAACTCGATGTCCTCCCTGGTCTCCTGCTCGCTCCCCTCGGCCTCGACCCGCGCCTGGAGACCGATGGAGAGCCCGCGGATCGGCTGGCTCACGGACCCGCCCTCCAGCCGCACCTCGCCCTGGACGACCCCGCCGGGTACCACGTTCACCTCGGTCAGCTCCGTCTCGACGGACGCCCCGCCCGCACCCAGGCTCGCGAGCACCCTCTTGAAGACCATGTCCCACTCCTACTTGTCCGTCGGATCCCGCAGATCCCTGCCCCTTACATACGCCATCAGGGCAGGGACAGTTCCCCCGGTACGCTCGGGCGTCATGATGGCGAGTCCCGACCGTATGCCGCTACCCAGGGAATTCTTCGACCGCCCCGTCCTGGAGGTCGCCCCCGACCTGCTCGGCCGTGTGCTGATACGGGACACACCGGACGGCCCGATCGAACTCCGGCTCACCGAGGTGGAGGCGTACGCGGGAGAGGTGGACCCGGGCTCGCACGCCTTCCGGGGCCGCACGCCGCGCAACGCGGTGATGTTCGGCCCGCCCGGCCACGCGTACGTCTACTTCACCTACGGAATGTGGCACTGCCTCAACCTGGTGTGCGGCCCCGAGGGGCACGCGAGCGGGGTCCTGCTCCGGGCCGGCGAGATCGTCATGGGCGCGGAGCTGACCCGCAAACGTCGATTCTCGGCCCGCCACGACAGGGAACTCGCCAAAGGCCCCGCCCGCCTGGCCACCGCCCTGGACGTGGACCGCGCCCTCAACGGCGCGGACGTCTGCGCGGGCCCGGACCACCCCCTGTCCGTCCTCACCGGCACCCCGGTCACCAAAGACCAGGTCCGCAGCGGTCCCCGCACAGGAGTCGGCGGCGACGGCGCGCACCACCCCTGGCGCTTCTGGATCGACGGCGACCCCTCGGTCAGCCCGTACCGGGCCCACGCCCCCCGCCGCCGCCGAACTTGACTCCGCTGGTCGGCCCGCCTAACGTAGCCCGAGCCGCTTTCCACGGAGCCTGTTTGCAGAACAGCCTCCGCAGCGGCCACCCACTACTAGTGATCAAACCCTGACGGGTCTTCTTTCGGCATGCCGAAATCCGGACCCGACCGCTCGATTATGAGCGGGGCGGGGATTCGGTTAAAGTAGTGGACAGCCGAAAGGCAAAAGGCCACTCCAAAGGCCATCGGAATTCTGGAAGCGAAACACCGCCGAATGAATCTGATAGAGTCGGAAACGCAAAAACGGAACACAGCAACAAAGCAAAAATAAAGAAGTACCGAAGGGAAGCGCCCGGAGGAAAGCCTCGGACTATGGTCCGGGTGAGTACGAAGGAAGCGTCCGTTCCTTGAGAACTCAACAGC
>NZ_JBFBFB010000024.1:0-55082 GCF_040683935.1 Streptomyces sp. NPDC093085
GGGGGGGGGGGGGGGGGGGGGGGGGGGGGGGGGGGGCCCCCCCCCCCCCCCCCGGCCGCTCCGGCCGCCGCGTCGTCGGCTCCGGGGACGGGTGCGGGCGCGGGCGCGGGGGCGGCTTCGCCGTCTGCTTCCGCCGCTGGTTCCGCCGCTGGTTCCGTTTCCGCCGCCGCGTCCGCGTCCGGTGTGTCCGTGTCCGCCGCGTCTGCCGCGTCCCCCGTCCCAGAGAAGGAGTAGCCCCATGTCCCCCACCACCGCGGTCACCACCGGACCGCCCGCGGCGCGTACGGAGGCATCCGGCGCCCGTGTCGAATTCCGCGGGCTGCGGCGCGCCTTCGGCCCCACCGTCGCCCTCGACGGGCTCGACCTCACCGCCGAACCCGGTGAACTCCTCGCCCTGCTCGGCCCCTCCGGGTGCGGCAAGACCACCGCGCTCCGGGTCCTCGCGGGCTTCGAACACCCCGACGCGGGCGAGGTGCTGGTGGACGGCGAGGACATCACCGGCGTCCCCGCCAACCGCCGCGACGCGGGCATGGTCTTCCAGTCGTACAGCCTCTTCCCGCACCTCAACGCCCGCGACAACGTCGCCTTCGGGCTGCGGGTACGGAAGGTCTCCACCGCCGAACGGCGCGCCCGCGCGGCCGAACTCCTCGACCTGGTCGGGCTGCCCGAGCACGGCGACCGCTTCCCGCACCAGATGTCCGGCGGCCAGCAGCAGCGGGTCGCGCTCGCCCGCGCGCTGGCGCTGCGCCCGCGCGTCCTGCTGCTGGACGAGCCGCTCTCGGCGCTCGACGCCAAGGTGCGGCTCACCCTGCGCGAGGAGATCCGGCGGCTCCAGCTCTCGCTGGGCATCACCACCATCTTCGTCACGCACGACCAGGAGGAGGCGCTCTCCATGGCCGACCGGGTGGCCGTGCTCAACGCGGGCCGTCTGGAGCAGTGCGCGCCGCCCGCCGAACTGTACGAGCGGCCCGCCACCGCCTTCGTCGCGGAGTTCGTCGGCACGATGAACCGGCTGCCGGGGGAGGTGACCGGGGCCGGTACCGGGGCCGGTACCGGGGCCGACAGCGACGGTGGCGGTGCGGTCGCGGGCGAGGGTGCTTCGGTGCTGGTCGCGGGGGTCACGCTGCCCGTGGACGGAGAGGTTCCGGCGGGCGGGGGCGCCGTCGAGGTGCTGATACGGCCCGAGAACATCACCGCCACCGCCGACCCCGCGGGCAGCGCCACGGTGGTCTCCACCTCCTTCCTCGGCGCGGTCACCCGGGTCCTGCTCGACCTCCCCGGCTCCACCGCCGTCCACGCGGATGTGCCGTCGCGCGACGCCGGGGTGCTCACGCCGGGGGTACGCGCCCGGGTCGAACCGGCGCGCCGCCCGGTGCTCGTCGTACCGGCGCGCGAGGGGCGCGGATGACGGCGCGGCCCGCCGCCGTGCTCTTCGACATGGACGGCACCCTCGTGGACACGGAGGTGCTGTGGTGGGAGACGGCCGAGGAGGTCGCGGCGGGCCTCGGCCACCGGCTCACCGGCGCGGACGCGCCGGAGGTGGTCGGCCGGGCCGTCGCCGACACCGCCGCTCATCTGATCAGGGTCACGGGGGCGACGGATCCGGCGGCGCCGGAGCGGGTCGCCGCCGCGCTCTCCCAGGGGTTCTTCCGGCGGGTCGACGCGGGGGCGCCGCCCCGTCCCGGCGCCCGCCGGCTGCTCGCCGAACTGGAGTCGGCCGGGGTGCCGTTCGCGCTGGTCAGTGCCTCGCCCCGGACGGTCGTGGACGCGGTGGTGCACGGTGCGCTGGCCGATGTCCCGTTCGCCTTCACGCTCTCGGCCGACGACACCGTACGGACCAAGCCGCACCCGGATCCGTACCGGGCGGCCGCGGAGCGGCTGGGGCTCGACCCCGGCGCCTGTGTCGCGGTGGAGGACTCCCCGGACGGCACCGCCTCCGCCGTCGCCGCGGGGTCCGCGGTGCTGGTGGTGCCGTCGTTGCTGCCGGTGCCCGAGGGGGCCGGGCGCTCCTTCGCGCGGAGCCTGGAGGAGGTCGACCTCGGGGTGCTGGGCGCGGCACTGGGGGCGCGATGACGGCGCGCCCGAGGGGTGCGTCAAGGGGGTGATTCTCGCCACGTTTGATGTGGCCCTGGCTCAGATGAGCGGATCTTGACTCCGTTCCCCGTGCATTGAAGACGGAAAGGGTGGCACTCGGTGCCACCCTTTCCGTCTTCAAGAAATGAAAACAGACGTCGATGTCAGCGCTCAAATGAGCGCGGCTGGTCATCTCCGGGTCATGCCCGCTTCGAGGGGTGAACGAGGCGCCGCGCCCCCTGTCGTCCGGGGGCCGCTTTCGATCCGGTGGCGGACGCGCGGTTAAGGCCGTATGACAGTTAAGTGGCCGTACCCAGGCGCCTTCGATCTGGGTATGTTCCTCGCCAGCCAGGTCAGCCACCGCGTCGCCGAGGAGTCAACACCGTGCCGGAAACCAGTGATTCCCACGTAGCTTCCCACGCAGCCACCTCCGAGAAGTACGTGTACGACTTCACCGAGGGCAACAAAGACCTGAAGCATCTCCTCGGCGGCAAAGGCGCCAACCTGGCGGAGATGACCAACCTCGGGCTCCCCGTCCCGCCCGGCTTCACCATCACCACCGAGGCGTGCAACACGTACCTCGACACCGGTACGGAACCGGCCGCCCTCCGCGACGAGGTCAGCGCCCATCTCGACGCGCTGGAGACCCGGATGGGCAAGAAGCTCGGTCAGCACGACAACCCGCTGCTGGTCTCGGTCCGCTCCGGCGCCAAGTTCTCCATGCCCGGCATGATGGACACCGTCCTCAACGTCGGGCTCTCCGACGCCTCGGTCGCCGGACTCGCCGCGCAGACCGGCGACGAACGCTTCGCGTGGGACTCGTACCGCCGGCTCATCCAGATGTTCGGCAGGACCGTGCTCGGCGTCGACGGCGAGCTGTTCGAGGAGGCGCTGGAGGAGGCCAAGCGGGCGCAGGGCGCCGCCACCGATGTCGATCTCGCCGTCGCCGACCTGAAGAAGCTGGTCAAACACTTCAAGAAGATCGTCAGCCGGGAGGCGGGCCGCGACTTCCCGCAGGACCCGCGCGAGCAGATGGACCTCGCCATCCGCTCGGTCTTCGCGTCCTGGAACACCGACCGCGCCAAGCTCTACCGCCGCCAGGAGCGCATCCCCGGCAACCTCGGCACCGCCGTCACCATCTGCTCCATGGTCTTCGGCAACCTCGGCCCGACGGCGACATCGAAAGGCGGCGGCACCGGCGTCGCCTTCACCCGTGACCCGGCCAGCGGCCACCAGGGCGTCTACGGCGACTACCTCCAGAACGCGCAGGGCGAGGACGTCGTCGCCGGCATCCGCAACACCGTCCCGCTCGCCGAACTCGCCACCATCGACAAGGAGTCGTACGACCGGCTCCTCGCCATCATGGAGACCCTGGAGAACCACTACCGGGACCTGTGCGACATCGAGTTCACCATCGAGCGCGGCCAGTTGTGGATGCTCCAGACCCGGGTCGGCAAGCGCACCGCCGGCGCCGCCTTCCGGATCGCCACCCAACTCGTCGACCAGGGGCTGATCGACGAGGCCGAGGCGCTCCAGCGCGTCAACGGCGCCCAGCTCGCGCAGCTCATGTTCCCGCGCTTCGACGAGGAGGCCAAGCGCGAACTGCTCGGCCGGGGCATCGCCGCCTCACCGGGCGCCGCCGTCGGCAAGGCCGTCTTCGACTCGTACACCGCGATCAAATGGTCCCGCTCCGGCGAGAAGGTCATCCTCATCCGCCGCGAGACCAACCCCGACGACCTCGAAGGCATGATCGCCGCCGAGGGGATCCTCACCTCGCGCGGCGGCAAGACCTCGCACGCCGCCGTCGTCGCCCGCGGCATGGGGAAGACCTGTGTCTGCGGCGCCGAGGAGCTGGAGGTCGACACCAAGGCGCGGCGGCTCACCGTGGGCACGACCGTGATCGAGGAGGGCGACGTCGTCTCCATCGACGGCTCGACCGGCAAGGTCTACCTCGGCGAGGTCCCCGTCGTGCCGTCCCCCGTGGTGGAGTACTTCGAGGGCCGGATGCACGCGGGCGCGGACGACGCCGACGAACTGGTCGAGGCCGTTCACCGGATCATGGCGTACGCCGACCGCCGCCGCAGGCTCCGGGTGCGCGCCAACGCCGACAACGCCGAGGACGCGCTGCGCGCCCGCCGCTTCGGGGCCCAGGGCATCGGGCTCTGCCGTACGGAGCACATGTTCCTCGGCGAGCGGCGCGGGATGGTCGAGAAGTTGATCCTGGCCGACACCGAGGAGGAGCGCGAGGAGGCACTGGGTGCCTTGCTGCCGCTCCAGAAGAAGGACTTCATCGAGCTCTTCGAGGCGATGGACGGCCTCCCCGTGACGGTCCGGCTCCTCGACCCGCCGCTCCACGAGTTCCTGCCCGACATCACCGAACTCTCGGTACGGGTCGCCCTCGCCGAGGCCCGCAAGGACCACAACGAGAACGACCTGCGCCTCCTCCAGGCCGTCCACAAGCTCCACGAGCAGAACCCCATGCTCGGGCTGCGCGGGGTACGGCTCGGGCTGGTCATCCCGGGGCTCTTCGCCATGCAGGTACGGGCCATCGCGGAGGCCGCCGCCGAGCGGAAGAACGCCAAGGGCGATCCGCGCGCCGAGATCATGATCCCGCTGGTCGGCACGGTCCAGGAGCTGGAGATCGTCCGGGACGAGGCCGAGCAGGTCATCGCGGAGGTCGAGCGGGCGAGCGGCTGCGCCCTCAAGCTGGCGCTCGGCACGATGATCGAGCTGCCGCGCGCGGCGCTGACGGCCGGCCAGATCGCGGAGGCCGCCGAGTTCTTCTCGTTCGGCACCAACGACCTCACCCAGACCGTCTGGGGCTTCTCCCGCGACGACGTGGAGGCCAGCTTCTTCACGGCCTACCTGGAGAAGGGCATCTTCGGGGTCTCGCCGTTCGAGACCATCGACCGGGACGGCGTGGGCTCGCTGGTACGGGACGCCGTCGCGGCGGGCCGGGCCACCCGCCCCGGGCTCAAGCTGGGCGTCTGCGGCGAACACGGCGGCGACCCGGAGTCCGTGCACTTCTTCCACGAGGTCGGCCTCGACTACGTCTCCTGCTCGCCGTTCCGGATCCCCGTGGCACGCCTGGAGGCGGGCCGCGCGGCGGGCGAGTCGAGCGGCAGCGACTCGCGCTAGCCGACGCGCCACCGGGACCGCCGCGCCGGCCCGTTCCTCACCCTCGCCCGGGCCGGCGGGGGCGGTCCCGGGCACGGAGGGGCGGGCGCACTGTGCGGTGCGCCCGCCCCCTTTTTCCTGTCACCCCCGTCTCTCCCGTCTCTCCTGCCTCTCCCGTTCTGACCTCTGGCTTCTCGCCGCTCTTCACTCGTCCGGGTGAGGGAGGTGATTGGTATTTGCGTATCGACGCAAGAAGGGGCACGCTTGATCGGGACGGGCCTCCGGCGTGCTGCCGCGAGGCATGGCTCGGCGCTGTGCGCATGGTGGGGAGGGGAGGCCGGTGATGTCGTTCCGTACGGACCGGACCCCCGCGCGCGCCGAACTCTCCGCACCCCTCGCCGGGCGCGGGCCCCGGCTTTCCTGGGTGGACCTGGTCGTCGCCGCTGCCGTGCTCGTCCTGCTGTACGTGACCCTGCGCGTCGGCCAGGGGACCACGGTCTCCTTCCACCCCAGCGAGTCGGTGCGGGTGAGCACCGACCCCGCCGAGCTCCCCTACGACGCGGCGCGCAGCCTGCTCCGGATGTTCCTCGCGCTGGCCCTCTCCCTGGCCTTCACCTTCGTCTACGCGTACGCGGCGGCCAAGAGCCGGCGGCTGGAGCGGATCCTGATCCCGGCGCTGGACATCCTCCAGTCGGTGCCCGTGCTGGGCTTCCTGACCGTCGCGGTGACCGGGTTCATCGCCCTGTTCCCCGGTTCGGTGCTGGGCCTGGAGTGCGCGTCGATCTTCGCGATCTTCACCTCGCAGGCGTGGAACATGACCTTCGGCTTCTACCACTCCCTCATCTCGCTCCCCCGCGAACTCGACGAACTCTCCCGCTCGTTCCGCTTCACCCGGTGGATGCGGTTCTGGAAGGTGGAGCTGCCGTCGGGCGCGATCGGGCTGGTGTGGAACGGGATGATGAGCTTCGGCGGCGGCTGGTTCTTCCTGGTGGCCTCCGAGGCGATCAGCGTCAACAACAAGAACTACGCCCTGCCCGGCGTCGGCTCCTACGCGGGCGCCGCGATCGCCGAGGGCGACCTGGCCAAGGTCGGCTATGCGATCGCCACCATGACCTTCCTGGTCGTCGCCGTGAACTTCCTGTTCTGGCGCCCGCTGACCGCCTGGGCCGAGCGGTTCAAGAACGAGCAGTCCGAGGCGGGCGAGGTGCAGCGCTCCGTCGTCCTCGACTTCCTGCGCCGCTCCAACTGGCCCCGGCTGCTCGGGCGTCTGCTCCGGCCGGCGGGGCTGGCCGCGAGCCGGGCGGGCCGGATCTTCGGCACCGACGACCGGCCGCTGGTCGTCCACCCCCTCCGGCGCCGCACGGGCGATATCGTCTTCGCGCTGGTGGCGGGGGTGGCGATCGTCTGGGGCCTGTTCGACCTGGGCCGCTACCTCCATGACCGCACGGGGCTCGGGGTCTTCGGCGAACCGCTGCTGCTCGGCCTCGCCACCTTCGGCCGGGTCGTGGTCCTGGTGGTGGTCGCCACGGTGATCTGGGTGCCCGTCGGGGTCCGGATCGGCTTCTCACCGCGCCTGACCCGGGTCGCCCAGCCGCTCGTCCAGATCCTGGCCAGCTTCCCCGCCAACTTCCTCTTCCCGCTGGCCGTCTGGTTCTTCCTCAGGACGGGGCTCTCCCTCGATGTGGGCGGCATCCTGCTGATGGCGCTCGGCGCCCAGTGGTACATCCTGTTCAACACGATCGCCGGGGCCATGTCCATCCCCACCGACCTCCGCGAGGCCATGGACGACCTGGGGGTGCGCGGCGGACAGCGCTGGAGACGCCTGATCATCCCGGGCATCTTCCCGTCCTATGTGACCGGCGGCATCACCGCGTCGGGCGGGGCCTGGAACGCGTCGATCGTCGCCGAGGTAGTCACCTTCGGCGCCACCACCCTCACCGCCACCGGCCTGGGCGCGTATATCGCCAAGGCGACCGAGAGCGGCGACTTCCCCCATCTGCTGGCCGGGGTCGCCGTGATGAGCCTGTACGTCGTCGGGCTCAACCGGCTCGTCTGGCGCCGCCTGTACCGCCTGGCCGAAACCCGCTACAGCCTGTGACCGAGAGAGGAGCCGACGATGGCCCCGCGATCCCTGCGTTCCCTGCTGCGGGGCGACCGTGCCCCGCGCACCCCGTACGGCGCCACCGCGCCCCGCCCCCGGGCCGCCGACGGTGAGCTGCTGCTCTCCGCCGAGGCCCTCACCAAGTCGTATGCCGGAGCCGACGGCGAACTCCCCGTCCTCTCCGGGATCGACCTCCAGGTCCGCGCCGGGGAGATCGTCGCCCTGCTCGGCAAGTCGGGCTCCGGCAAGTCGACCCTGCTGCGCTGTCTGGCCGGCCTGCTGCCGCCCAGCTCCGGGACGCTCACCTACCGGGGCGAGACACTGACCGGGGCCAACCCCGGCACCGCGATGGTCTTCCAGACCTTCGCGCTGCTCCCCTGGCTGACCGTGCAGCAGAACGTCGAACTCGGCCTGGAGGCCCGGGGCGTCTCCGCCGCCGTGCGGGCCGAGGCAGCCGTGCGGGCCATCGACCTGATCGGCCTCGACGGCTTCGAGTCCGCCTACCCGAAGGAGCTGTCCGGCGGGATGCGGCAGCGCGTCGGCTTCGCCCGCGCCCTGGTGGTGGAGCCCGATGTGCTGATGATGGACGAGCCGTTCTCCGCGCTGGACGTGCTGACCGCGGAGAACCTGCGCGGCGAGCTGATGGAGCTGTGGGAGTCGGGCCAGTTCCCCACCCGGGCCATCGTGCTGGTCACCCACAACATCGAGGAGGCGGTGCTGATGGCCGACCGGATCGTCGTGCTCGGCTCGCGGCCGTACGGCACGATCCGGGAGTCCTTCGAGGTCGGCCTCGACCGGCCCCGGGACCGGCACTCCGCCGCCTTCGAGGAGCTCATCGACCGCGTCTACCGCACCATGACCGGCCGGGCCAGGGAGACCCGGCTGCCCGGCCGCCCCGAGGGGGTCGAGGCGGACCGGCGCACCGCCGCCAACACCCCGCTGCCCACCGCCAGTGTCGACGGGCTCTCGGGCCTCGCCGAGATGGTGCTGCACCAGGGCGGGCGGTGCGATCTCGCCGATCTCGCGGACGATCTGGTCCTGGAGATCGACGACATCCTGCCTATCGTGGACGCCCTCGACCTGCTCGGATTCGCGAAGATCAGCGGGGACGACCTGGTCCTCACCGAGCGCGGCACCGCCTTCGCCGGGGCCGATGTCCAGGAGTCCAAGACCATTTTCGCCGCCGCCGTACTGGGCGCCCCGCTGGTCACCCTGATCACCACGAGCCTGCGGCAGAGCCCCGAGGGCACCCTGCGGGCCGGCTTCTTCCGGGATGTCCTGGCCCACCACTTCACCAGCGAACAGGTCACCCGGCAGTTGGAGGTGGCCACCGACTGGGGCCGCTACGCCGAACTGTACGCATACGACGCCGAACCGGAGGAGTACCGCCTCGACGAGGGGGACGCACCCGGGGACGCACCCCCACCCCGGGAGGCGTGAAGGAGGCAGGTGGGCAGGGGATGCGAGGGGGACAGGTGATGTGCGAGGGCAGGTGATGTGCGGGGAGGGCGCGGGGGAGAGGTACGGGCGGGTGCCGTCAGCGGCCGGGGGCCGGGTGCTGGTGGGGGCGTACCGGCGTCGGCATCCGTACGCCCTGACGGGCGGTGGCCGGGGCCGGTTCCTCGCGGGGGGCCGTGCCGTCCGGAGCGGCGGCCGGGGTGACGGGGTCGCCGACCGCGTCCGCCGCCAGGGACGCCTCCTCCAGCAGGCCCGTCACATGCGCGCCCGACGCCCGGTAGTAGATCCGCGTGCCCTCGCGCCGGGAGGTGACCAGACCGGCCGCCCGCAGCTTCGCCAGATGCTGGGAGGTCGCCGCGACATGCGCGCCCAGCAGTTCGGCGAGTGCGCTCACCGGCTGCTCGCTCCGGCTCAGCGCCCACAGCAGCCGGTACCGCGACGGGTCGGCCACCGCCTTCAGCACCGCCACCGCCCGGTCGGCTCCGGCTGAATCCCACGGCGTAACTTGCGCTCCCATGCAAATAGCCTACCCGGGTCCCGGGGTGCCCGTGCCGGTTCCCCTGCCGGAAATGCCGAAAGAAACCATCGGGAAGGGGCACGGCCGGAGGATCCCCACCCACCGGCCGTGCCATTACGCGAGCCGGGCATGGAGCCGCAACCCGACCGACCGCCGCCAGGTGCGCAAAGCCCCCCACGGCCTTCGGCACACCCTTTCGGACGTTCGGGTTTCATGCCCGACGAGGTACAGCTTTTCGTCTGGCGACCGGCGTCCGCCAGGCGTTTCAAGTGTGGCTGAAACACCGTGGTAACAGCCGGTGATGGCGTGCATACTCGGTGCCGGGGCGCGATGGTGGGGCAAACAGGTGGGGACGGGATGCTGCGTATTCATTTCACCGGAAACGACCTGGGCGGGGTCAGGATGGCGGCCGGGCCCGATCCGTTATGGGAGACGATTCTCAGCTTTCATCGAATAAGGGATCGGCGCGGGCCGCTTGTCTACGGAGAATGGCGCGGAGAAACACGGAGCAAGTTGAAAGGGGAAACGAGTCTGCTCTCGGCGCTCGTTCCGCAGCGCGGCTATTTCCCGGATTTCCTCACCCCCGCGCAAGGCCGGTTCGGTATGGACGCGGGGCTCGAAGCGCTCCGGGCCACCCCGTCCGAGCGGGTCCGCGCCGAACTCGCCCTGGTGGCCGCCGGTACCGGTCGCCCGGCCCGCAAGGATCCCGGCGGCCGGCTCGCCACCCTCGCCGACGGCGGACCAGGGTGCCTGGGCCACCTCGTGGACACCATCCGTACGTACCACCGCGTCGCCGTCGAGCCGTACTGGCCCCGGATCCGCGCCCGGGTCGACGCCGACCGCGCGCTGCGCGGCCGGGCCCTGCTCGACGGCGGCGCCGGCCGGCTCCTCGCCACCCTCCCGCCGATGGTGCGCTGGAACGGCACCGTGCTGGAGGCCGACTACCCCGTCGAGCGCGAACTGCGGCTGGACGGACGCGGACTGCTCCTCCAGCCGTCCTTCTTCTGCCGCTCGACCGCCGTCGTCCAGCGGGACCCCGCCCTGCCGCCCGTCCTCGTCTACCCGGTCACCCACTCCGACGCGCCCGCCGCCGCCGAGCGCGGCGGCCCCTCGCTCGGCCGGCTCCTCGGCCACACCCGCTCGGCGGTCCTCCGGGCCATCGGCCAGGGCGCGACCACCAGCGAACTCGCCCTCCGGACCGGCGTCTCGCTCGCCTCGGCCAGCCAGCACGCCGGTGTCCTGCGCGAGTCGGGCCTCGTGGCCACCCTCCGCCACGGCAACGCCGTGCTGCACACGGTGACCCCGCTCGGCGCCGCCCTGCTGAGCGGCCGGGCCGCGGCGGACGGCCTCTACGCGGCGAACCGCCGGACCGGCTCGTAGCGCCGGGTGCCGGTGCCGGTGCCGGGTGTCGGGTGTCGGGTGCCGGTGCCGTTGACGAAGCCCGGCCGCGCCTCTACGTTCCTCCCCGCACCCGTCGAAACTTTCAGGGAACTTTCCGAAACCTCGCTGTGGGAGCCTCCACGAGAAGGGACGATCGTGAGGAATCTCCGCGCCATGACCCGGCGCCGGCGGCGTACCGTCGCCGCCCGCGTCGCGGCCACCGTCTCCGCCCTGACCGCCGCCGCCGTCGCGGCGGTCGGATTCGCCGCACCCGCCCACGCCGCCGACCCCGTGCTCCGCGATCTCGCAGCGGCGAAGGGGGTCTACTTCGGCACCGCCGTCACCGCCTCCAAACTCACCGGCACATACGGCGCCATCACCGGCGCCCAGTTCAACTCCATCACCCCCGGCAACGAGATGAAGTGGGGCTCCGTCGAGCCGACCCGGGGGAGCTTCAACTGGGGCGGCGCCGACCAGGTGGTGAACTTCGCCGCCGCCAACGGGCAGAAGGTGCGCGGCCATACCCTCGTCTGGCACAGCCAGATGCCCGACTGGCTGGCCAACGGCACGTTCGGCGACAGCGAACTGCGCACCATCATGACCGACCACGTCACCACCGAGGCCGCCCGCTACGCCGGGAGGATCGACCACTGGGACGTCGTCAACGAGCCGCTCAACGAGGACGGCACGATGCGGGCGAGCAAGTTCTACACCCAGCTCGGCGAGTCCTACATCGCCGACGCCTTCCGTGCCGCCCGCGCCGCCGACCCCGCCGCCAAGCTCTACATCAACGACTACAACACCGACGGCACGGGCGCCAAGAGCAACGGCATGTACTCCCTGGTCCAGCGCCTCAAGGCGCAGGGCGTGCCGATCGACGGCGTCGGCTTCCAGGGCCATCTCATCCTCGGCCAGGTGCCCGCCACCCTCCAGGCCAACCTCCAGCGCTTCGCCGATCTCGGCGTGGACGTCGCGATCACCGAACTCGACATCCGGATGACCCTTCCCGCGACCGACGCCAAACTCGCCCAGCAGAAGGACGAGTACCGGGCCGTCACCGCCGCCTGCCTCGCCGTCTCCCGCTGCGAGGGCGTCACCGCCTGGGGCTTCACCGACTCCGACTCCTGGATCCCGGGCACCTTCCCGGGCCAGGGCGCGGCCACCCCGTACGACGAGAACTTCCAGCCCAAGCCCGCCTACTACGGGATCGCCGAAGCCCTCGGCTGGAGCGGCGGGGACGGCGGCGGGGGCGGCGGTACGGACCCGGCCGGCGGATGCGCGGTCGGGTACACCGTGCAGAGCCAGTGGAACACCGGCTTCACCGCCGAGGTGACCGTGCGCAACACCGGTACGGCCCCGGTCAGCGGCTGGACGGTGCGCTGGACCTGGCCCTCGGGCCAGACCGTCACCTCGGCGTGGAACACCACCCTCACCCAGTCCGGCAGCCAGGTCACCGCCGTCAACGCCGCCCACAACGCGGCCATCGCCGCGGGCGGTTCGGTCTCCTTCGGCTTCAACGGCGCCTGGAGCGGCGTCAACACCGCGCCCACCGGCTTCACCCTCAACGGCAGCGCCTGCGCCACGTCGTAACGTACCTGCTCACCTCCGCGGTACGGACGTACCTACGTGGTGGCCGGTACGCGCGTCCGCAGCCGGGCCTCGTACGCCTGGACGGCGACCTCCTCGTCGTCCAGGCAGCGGCCGGTCGCCAGCTCGAAGCGCTGTTTCAGCAGCGGCGACGCCACGAAGAACCGCCCCTCGTGCGTTCCGGTCAGCCCCCGGGAGAGCACATACGCCCCGGAGAACGGATCCCGGTTGGAGATCGCGTACGGCCGTCCCGACCGGTCCAGGAAGACCGCCACCTGACGGCCGTCCGGGAGCAGCGCGGCCACCCCGCGGCCCGGGGTGAGCGTGTCCGGCGCGCAGACGGGGTACCACTCGTCGTCGCCGAGCAGCACGTCGAGGGTGCTGCCTTCGAGGGTGCTGCCTTCGAGGGTGCTGTCTCCGAGGGTGCTGTCTCCGAGCGTGGAGGATCCGGTCATCGGGCGTTCGCCCCTTCCAGGGGTTCCAGGGTGAGGAGGACCAGGTCGGGCTTGACCTGGTCGCGTTCCGGTACGAACTTCACCGTCGGGTCCGGCGCGTCGGGCGCGTTGACGAAGGAGACGAACCGCCGCAGCCGCTCCGGGTCGTTGATGGTCTCGGCCCACTCGTCGCGGTATCCCGCGACATGCGCCGCCATCAGCGCCTCCAGCTCCGCGCAGAGCCCCAGCGAGTCATGGACCACCACGTCCCGTACGTGGTCGAGTCCGCCCTCGATCCGCTCCAGCCATGCCGAGGTGCGCTCCAGCCGGTCGGCGGTGCGGATGTAGAACATCAGGAACCGGTCGATCAGCCGTACGAGCCCGGCGTCGTCCAGGTCCTGCGCCAGGAGCTCCGCGTGGCGCGGGTCGGCGCCGCCGTTCCCGCCGACGTAGAGGTTCCAGCCGTTGGCGGTGGCGATGACCCCGAAGTCCTTCCCGCGCGCCTCGGCGCACTCGCGCGCGCACCCGGAGACCGCCGACTTCAGCTTGTGCGGCGAGCGCAGCCCCCGGTAGCGCAGCTCCAGGTCGATCGCCATCCGCACCGAGTCCTGCACGCCGTAGCGGCACCAGGTCTGCCCCACACAGGATTTGACGGTACGGAGCGACTTCCCGTACGCGTGCCCCGACTCGAAGCCCGCGTCCACCAGCCGGGTCCAGATCAGGGGCAACTGGTCCACGCGGGCGCCGAAGAGGTCGATCCGCTGGCCGCCGGTGATCTTCGTGTAGAGGCCGAAGTCCCGGGCCACCTCACCGATCACGATCAGCTTCTCCGGGGTGATCTCCCCGCCCGGAATCCGGGGGACGATCGAATACGACCCGTTGCGCTGGATGTTGGCGAGGAAGTGATCGTTGGTGTCCTGGAGTGCGGCCTGTTCGCCGTCCAGGACATAGCCGCTCGCGCCGATCGCGGGGGCGAGCGAGGCGATGATCGAGGCGACGGCCGGCTTGCAGATCTCGCAGCCGTCCCCGCCGCGTGCCCCCTCGCGGCCGTGCGTGTCGAGCAGCCGGGCGTACGAGGTGAGGCGCAGGGTGCGGATGATCTCGTACAACTCGCCCCGGGTGTGAGGGAAGCAGCCGCAGAGCCCGTGGTCGGCGGGCCCGTTGCCGTTCGCCGCCAGCAGTTGGCCGATCACCTTCACACAACTGCCGCACCCGGTGCCGGCCTTGGTGCACTTCTTCACCTCGGCGAGCGAGCCGCAGGGGTCGATGGCGCCCTTGGTGACGTTGTGGCAACTACAGATGACGGCCTCGTCGGGCAGCGCCTCCGGGCCCATCGCGACGGGCGCGCCGAGCCCGGCGGGCAGCACCAACTGCGCGGGCGCGACGGGCGGAACGCTCCCGGTGAGCGCGCGGAGGGTGCCGTACGCCTCGGCGTCGCCGACGAGCACCCCGCCCAGCAGGGTGCCGGACGCGTCCACCACCAGCTTCTTGTAGATCCCGGCGCGGGGGTCGGCGTAGACGACATCGAGGGCGCCGGGTGTGGCGCCGTGCGCGTCACCGAACGACGCGACGTCCACACCGAGCAGCTTGAGCTTGGTCGAGAGGTCGGCGCCGGTGAAGCCGGGGCCGGGGCCGGCCGGGACGGCTGAGCCTGTTCGGGCCGGCTCCTCGGGGTCGCCTCCGGCCGCGAAGGAACCGGCTGCCGTGGGGACATCGGCTGCCGCGAGGACGTCCGCGACCGTCGTGGCCATCTCGTATCCGGGCGCCACCAGCCCGTACACCCGGCCGTCCACCGCCTGCGCGCACTCGCCGATCGCGAAGACGGCGGGGTCGGACGTACGGCACCACGCGTCGACCACGATGCCGCCGCGCTCCCCGACCGCCAGCCCCGCGTCCCGCGCCAACTGGTCCCGGGGGCGCACCCCGGCCGAGAAGACGACGAGGTCGGTGGCGAGCGAGGAGCCGTCGGAGAGCGCCATTCCGGTGACGGTCCCCTCGGCGTCCGTCGTCACCTCCCGTGTGCCGACGCCCGTGTGCACCGTCAGGCCCATCTCCTCCACCGTGTGCAGCAGCGCCGTGCCGCCGCCCTCGTCGATCTGGACGGGCATCAGGCGGGGCGCGAACTCCACGATGTGCGTGGCGAGTCCGAGCCCCTTGAGCGCGCCCGCCGCCTCCAGGCCGAGCAGTCCGCCGCCGACGACCGCGCCGGTGCGGGCCGTCATCGCGTACTCCTCGATGGCGAGCAGGTCCTCGATGGTGCGGTAGACGAAACAGCCGGTCGCGTCCTTGCCCGGCACGGGCGGCACGAACGGGTACGAGCCGGTGGCCAGCACGAGCGTGTCGTACCGGAAGACCCGCCCGGCCCGCGAGGTGACCGTACGGGCGGCGCGGTCGACGCGCTCCGCCGGGTCGCCGAGGTGGAGTTCGATGGCGTTCGCGGCGAGGAAGTCCGGCTCCAGGAGGGTGAGGTCCTCGGGCGTACGGCCGTCGAAGTACGAGGTGAGCCGCACCCGGTCGTAGGCGGGGCGGGGCTCCTCGCAGAGCACCACGACCCGGGCCCGCCCGGTCACGCCGCGCTCGGCCAGGGCCTCCAGGAACCGCTGGCCGACCATTCCGTGGCCGACGACCACGATCGTGGGGGTGGACATCTCGGGGCCTCCATCGGTTGGTCGTGTCCGGAAGCCTGCGGGGCGGCTGTTACCCGTCCGCATCGCCTCCGTTTCCCGGACGGAACGCTGCGCTCAGCGCGGGCGGGGGGTGGGTGTGAGGGGGCCGGGAACTCGTTCCGCGTACTCGTGCCAGGTACTCGTGCCAGGTACTCGTGCCAGGTACTCGTTCCACGTACTCGTTGGACAGGCCATGTATCCGCTCCCTAAGGTCGCGGCCATGCCCGACATATCCCTGACAGTGATCCTTCTGCTCTGCCTCGCCGCCGCCGCGGCGGGATGGATCGACGCGGTGGTCGGCGGGGGCGGGATGCTGCTCCTGCCCGTGTTCCTGCTCGGCCTTCCGCAGGTCTCCGCCGCGCACATCCTCGGCACCAACAAGGCCGTCGCCATCGTCGGCACGACGGGCGCGGCGATCACCTACGCGCGCCGGGCGCCGGTGGACGTGGGGGCGGCGGTCAGGATCGGGCTCATGGCGCTCGCCGGGTCGATGGCCGGCGCGTTCTTCGCGGCCGGGATCAGCAGCGAGACGCTCCGCCCGGTGATCATGGTGGTGCTGCTGGGGGTCGCCGCGTTCGTGCTGCTCCGGCCCGGCTTCGGCCGGGAGCAGCGGCGCGGCCCGGTCGGGCGGGGGCGGGCGGTGCTGGCGATCGTGCTGGTGGGCGGCGGCATCGGCTTCTACGACGGGCTCTTCGGACCGGGTACGGGAACCTTTCTCGTCCTGGGGCTCACCGCGATACTCCACCTGGATCTGGTGACGGCCTCCGCCACCGCGAAGGTCGTGAACATCTGCACGAACGCGGGGGCACTGGCGATGTTCGCGTACCACGGCACGGTGTTCTGGCAGCTCGCCGGGGTGATGGCGCTCTTCAACCTGGCCGGCGGGATGGTGGGCGCGCGTATGGCGCTGAGCAAGGGGAGCGAGTTCGTCCGGGGGGTGCTGCTGGTCGTGGTCTTCTCGCTGGTCGCGAAGCTGGCGTTCGACCAGTGGTCGGGGTGAGGCGCGGGGCCGCGTGCCGGGTCCGGGTGGCGCGCCCTCAGATCACGTCCCACGCCACCCCTTCGTAGACTTCGCTCACCCTCCTCGACAGCGCCTCGTCGCCCGGCAGTACGGTCCCGTCGATCCGGCCGACCGGTGCGATCCCGTGCGAGTTGGTGAGGAAGGCGGCGCGGTACGAGCCGAGTCCCGCGAGGGTGACCTCGCGGCGTACACACGGGATCCCGGCGGCCGGAAGCAGCGGCTCCAGCAGCGCCATGGTGATACCGGTCAGAGCCGGGGCGTCCGGCCAGACCAGCGACGTGCCGTCCCAGAAGGCGATATTGGCGATGGCGCTCTCCGACACCACCCCGGCCGCGTCGACCAGCAGCGCGTCGTCGAACCCCGCGCGCCCCGCGAGCCGCCGGTAGTGGATCTGGGCGAAGCCCCCGAGGTGCTTGATATGCGGAACGGGCCGCTGGTACGGGACCGACATGAGCCCCTGCGGCCGGGCGGCCGGGGCCACGGGCGGGGCCACGGTCACCATCAGGGTCGGCTCGGGCGCGTCGGCGGGCCGGTGGACATGGACCCGGGCCGAGGCGGCCCGTACCCCGCCGAGCGCGTGCCGCAGCACCTCCCGTACCCGCGCACCGTCCAGCCCGGTGCCGAACAGTTCCCGGGTCGCCGCGTCCAGCCGGGCGAGGTGGTGCGCGAGGCCACGGGTCCGGCCGTCCCTGACCTGGAGCGCGGTGAAGTGCCCGTACGAGTCGAGGGCGCGCAGCCGCAGGTCGTCGGCGGTGGCGGGGCGCCCGTCGACCTCGACGGTGAGACCGGGCGGTGCGCTCTGCGAGGCGCTCTCGGAAGGGGTGATCATGCCGTCCACCGTATGTCGGAGGGGGCGGGGTGGGGCCGGGGTGGGGCCGGCCAGGGTTGACCTCAATCTTTGTTGAGGTTGCAGGCTTCTCCCATGCCTACGACTGAGGTCCTCGACCCCGTTTCCACCCCCACCCCCGCCCCTACCTCCGCACCCGTCTCTCCGTCCGCCCCCGCCCCGCTGAAGCTCGCCGTCATTCTCGGGAGCAACCGGGAGGGGCGCTTCGGGCCCGTCGTCTCCGACTGGTTCCTCTCCCGCGTCGCGTCGCGCGCCGACTTCACCGTCGAGCTGATCGACCTCGCCGGTGCAGCGCTGCCGCCGGTGCTCTCCTTCAACCTGGCGGAGGACGCCCGCGCCGGACTCGCCAAGGTCTCGGCGTCGCTGGCCGAGGCGGACGCGTTCGTCGTGCTCACGCCCGAGTACAACCACTCCTTCCCCGCACCCCTGAAGTCGCTCATCGACTGGCACCACGCCGAGTGGCAGGCCAAGCCGGTCGCCTTCGTCTCGTACGGCGGGATCTCCGGCGGCCTGCGCGCGGTCGAGCAGCTCCGGCAGGTCTTCGCCGAACTGCACGCCGTGACCGTCCGGGACACCGTCTCCTTCCACAACGCGGGCGCCCTCTTCGACGAGGAGGGCCGCCCCAAGGACCCCACCCGCTGCGACGCGGCGGCCACGACGATGCTCGACCAGCTCGCCTGGTGGGCCCTGGCCCTGCGGGAGGCCAAGGCGTCCCGCCCGTACGGCGGCTGACCCCGCGATACGGAGCTGCCCCTTCCCTGCCCCTTCCCTACCCCTGCTCCTCCTCCCGCCCCTCGGCCAGCGCCGCCGTCACCCCCGGCTCGGCCGGGCCGAGGTAGGTGGGGCGGCGGTCGGTGGCCGCGTCGGTCAGGGCCTTCCCCGCGGCGAACAGCTCCCGCACCCCGCCGTAGTACCAGGTCGCGTCGTGCGGCTCGGCGACCCCGACCCCGTACGCCTCGACCCCCGCCACCCCGCAGAGCGCCACCGCGCGCCGGACATGGAACCCCTGCGTCACCAGCAGCGCCCGCTCGACCCCGAAGATCTTCTTCGCCCGTACGCACGAGTCCCAGGTGTCGAACCCGGCGTAGTCGCTGACGATGTGCCGGTCGGGCACGCCCCGCTGGACCAGGTAGCCGCGCATGGCATCGGGCTCGTCGTACTCCACCCGGCTGTTGTCCCCGGTCACCAGGACGACCTTCACCTTCCCCGTGCGGTACAACTCGGCGGCGGTGTCCAGCCGGTGCGCCAGATACGGCGTGGGCCGCCCGGCCCGGAGCCCCGCGCCGAAGACCACGGCGACATCCTCGGCCGGCGCCTCCGCCACCGTACGGATCCGGCCGTCCGCCGCCGCGTGCAGCCAGGTCGAGGGCGCCAGCGCCAGGGCGCACCCCACCATGACCACCTGCACGGCGCGCCGCCGCCGGGCCCGCGGCTCGCCGCCCAGCAGCCGCCTCGCCGCGCCCAGCAGCCCCTTCACCGCGTCGGGTATCCGCGCGGGTCGCGGCAACGGCATGGTCCCCCCTGGGGTGTTCACGGGCCGGGCCGGGCCCTTCTCCTGTCTCCTGTACGACGATCACCCGCGCCGATAGGTTTCCGGCCCTCCGCCCTCCGCCCTCCGCCCTCCGCCCTCCGCGCCTATGCCGGGGGCTCCCATGCCGCCCGTACCAGCGCCTCCGTCGCCGCCGCCGTGTAGACCGACGCCGCCAGCCAGGCCAGGGCGAAGCCCTCGGGGTCGGCGGGGAGGAGCCGGCCCAGCGCGTCATGGCGCCGGTCCGCCGCCGCCTCGGCCAGGGCGGCGGCCCGCTGCGCGCCCGTGGCCAGGCCCACGGCCCGCAGCCTGCGCGGCAGGTCGTCGTCCACCGCCGCCGCGGCGACCGCGCGCCCGCCCGCCACCGCCCGGTCCACGGCCCTGCGCAACAGGTCCAGTTCGACGGGGAGCGCCGGGGAGCAGGGTGGCCCGGCGGGAGCGGGCGGCGGGTTCCGTACGGCGGGCAGGTGCGAGCGGTTGAGCCGGCGCAGGCCCAGGTCGGCGCGTACGGGCTCACCGTCATGGCCCGTCCAGGACGCGGCCAGCGCATGCACCACGTCGGGGCGGTCCGGGACGGCCCGGGCGACGAGCCGCAGCGCGAGCCCGGGGCGGGTGGCGAAGAGCGCCAGGTTCTCCGCGTACGGCAGCTCAGGCCGCTCGTCCGGCGCTGCCAGCCGCACCACGGGCCCGCCCGCCACGGCGAACCCCGTACCGTCCGTGCCACCGGTGCCGGTGCCGGTGCCGGTGCCGGGACCAGCACCGGGACCGGTGAGTGTGCCGTCGAGGAAGAGCAGGTCGCCGCCCGCGCCCCGGGAGTCCGGGGGCTCGGCCAGCCAGGCCAGCGCCGCCGCCAGTTGCGCGGCGGGCGGCCGTTCCCAGAGCGCGCTCAGCGGGGCGTCCCGCCACCCCGCCCCCGCCGCCCGTACGGAACGCACCTGCCCGCCCCCGCCGATCCGGCCGTCCGGCGAGACCGTCGCCGAGGTGAGGATCGCCCCGCCGCCGGCGCCCAGCTCCCGCAGGGTGAGCGCGCAACCGCCGGGCAGCGGCGACCCGGACGCCTGTACGGCCCGCTCGGGGCCGCCGGGGGCCACATCGGAGCGGGTACGGAGCGCACCGTCCGGGGCGAGCGCGTACACCGTGGCCCCCGCGTAACCGGACGCGGTGACCACCGGTTCGGTGAACACCCCGTACAGCCGCAGCGCTCCCTCGGGCCGGTAGGCGCGGCGCGCCGGCACCGCCGCCTCGGCCGGGCGGCGCACCAGGTCGAGCACGTCGGCCAGGTCCCGGGAGAGCGTGGCCAGCCGGAACGCCGGGTCGTCCGAGCGGGCCTCCCCGAGCTGCCGGGCGACCCGTACGGCGGTGGCGGCCGGCCGGGGCAGCCCGGCGAGCCGCGCGGAGTGCGCGGCGTGCAGCAACTCGGCCCGGTGCACGGCGCCGGACCCGGACACCCCGGAGACGAGCACGGCCGTCGCGACACCCCCGAGCGTGCGCAGCGCGTCCCGCTGGGCGCCGCTGAGCGAGACGGAGCCGCCGGGGCCCTCACCCCCGTCGACTTCCCCTTCTTCCGCCGCCGCAGGTTCCACTGCCGCCGCAGGCTCCTCCGCCGGCCCAACCCCGTCTCCCTCTCCCTCGCCCTCTCCCTCGCCCTGGGCGAGAGGGGCCAGGGAGAGTACCGCAGCGCGGTGCAGACAGGCCGGGGCGAGCAGGCAGTCGCAGACCGCGCTCCCCGCGTCGGCCACGATCCCGCCCGTCACCCGCAGCGTGACGGCGGTGTCCTCGGCGACCCGGACGAGGACCCCCTCGGGGGTGGCCGCCACCGGCCAGCCGGCCGCCTTCGCCACGGCCCCGTCCACCCGCTTGCGCAGCCGGGCGGGGAGCAGGTCGAGCGCCCCGGCGGCCACGTCGGGGGCCACCGGCGGCAGTACGGCCACGCCCCCGGACGGGGCCCCGGACATGGGTTCCGGCGCGGGTCCGGACATAGCTCCGGGCGTGGCCCCGGACATGGCTCCGGGCGTGGCCCCGGACATGTCCGCCGTGGTGGAACCGTTCATCGCCGTACCCCTCCTACGCGTTCGCCGACCCAGCGGGCCAGCTCCAGGGGGCTCAGCGCCGCGACCGGCATGCCCGCCCCCACCAACTGCCCTGCCACCCCCGTCGAGTAGCGCGGCCTCCCCTTGTCGTCCAGCGAGGCGCACCCCAGGACATGGCAGCCCGAGTCGACCAGTGCCCGGACCTCCGCGAGCAGCGGGGAGACCGGGCCGCCCTCCTCGAAGTCGCTGATCACCACGGTGAGTGTGCGCGACGGCACGGTCACCAGCGAACGGGCGTGCCGCAGCCCGCGCGCGATGTTCGTACCGCCGCCGACCTGGACCTCCAGGAGCAGACTCAGCGGATCGTCCACCTGGTCCGTCAGATCCACCACCTCGGTGGAGAAGGCGATGAAGTGCGTACTGAGCGCCGGGACCCCGGTGAGTACGGAGGCGGTGAGCGCGGCCCAGATCGTGGACGCCTCCATGGAGGCCGAGACGTCCACGACCAGGATCAGCCGCCACTCCGTGGACCTGCGGGCCCGGGTGCGGAAGACGGGCCGCTCCGGCAGGACCGTCACGGCGCCCGTCGCCGCGTCCCGGCGCGCCGTCGCCAGATTCGCGCGCAGCGTACGGGGGAGATCCAGCGGGCCCCCGGGGCGGCGGGTCGGGCGCGGGTGCGCCAGCCCGGTGAGCGCGGGGCGCATCCGATGGGCGAGCGCCCGGGTCAACTCGGCGACCAGCCGCGCCACCAGAGGGCGTAGCCGGGCGAGCCGCTGCTCGGGGAGGCCACCGGCGTACGACAGGACGGTGCGCAGCAGCTCCACGGAAGGCCGGGCCGACGCCGGGTCGAGCTCCAGCGCGGCATCGAACCGGCCGGCGTCGGCCGCGGCGGCGAGCACCTCCTCGCGCACGCCGGGCCCGAAGAGCGCGGCCAGCTCCTCGGACCAGGCCCGCACATCGGGATACGGCGCCCCGTCGCCCCCCTGGGACACCTGCCGATCCTCGCCCCGGGCCCCCTCGCCGCGCCCGTACCCGTACAACTCGTCGAGCGCCCCGGCGATCCGCCCCGCCCGGCCGCTCAACCCCCGTCCCTTCCCCAGCAGCAACCGCCACCGCACCCCGGCCTCAAGCGCCGAGGCTCCCCCGCCAACCCCTTCCGTCCCGCCCGTCCCCGTGCCCGGCACCTCCGTCTCCACCCCGGGCCGCCCGGCCGTGGCGGTCACGGGCGCCCCGGCCGGGGAAACCGCGACGCCATGGCCCCTGACCTGGTGGGCCCCGGCTTGGTGGGTCCCGGTCTCGTGGTCCTCGGCCTGGTGGCCCCCGCCCCTGTGGGCTTCGGCCTGGTGGGTCCTGGCCTCGTGGCCCTCGGCCAGCGGTGCTCCGGCCTTGCCTGCTCCGGCTGCGGGTTCTCCGGCCCTGCCCACCCCGGCCCCGGGTGCCCCGGCCCCGGGTGCCCCGGCTCCGGGCGGCCTGCTCGCCGCGTCCGCCTCCGCCTTTCCGCCGTCAACGCCGTCACCGCCGCTGCCCCTGCCGGTGCCTTCCCGATCGCCGTCGCCCTCGCCCAGGCCCCGTGCCGTCAGGGCCTCCCGGCCCGCCAGGTCGGCCGTGGCCAGGAGGGCCGCCATGGCCGGGTCGGCGAGCGCGGGGGAGAGCGTGGCCGCGTCCTGTCCCGTACGTTCCCGCACCGCGGCGAGCAGCCGGGACCGCGCGGCCGGGGAGAGGATGTCGAAGCCCGCGCGCAGAGCGGGCAGCCGGTCCAGGAAGCCCCGGTCCGGCAGGGACTCGACACGGTCCAGCAGGGGATCCAGCGTCCGCCCCGTCTCCAGGAGCGGGCCCGCAGCCAGCAGGGTGCCGTGGAGGAACGCGGCCAGGTCGGCGCGGAGCGCGGGGGTGGTCGCGCCGTCCACGCGCGATGCCAGACGCACCCCGAACTCCGCTGCCTCCCGCAGGCCCAGGAGAACCCGCGACGCCCCCGCCGCGCCCCGGATCAGGGGCGTCCCCTCCTCGTCCAGCCGCCGCAGCGCCGCATCGAGCCGGAGCCCCACGCCCGCGCCCCCGCCCGGCGCCCCTCCGGTCGCCCGGTCCGCCAGGGCCACCAGGGCCCGCGCGTCCGCCGGGGCCGTGGAACCGGCCAGACCGTCCAGCGCCCGTACCCCCGCCGTGGCCAGCTCCTTGTACGCCGCGTCGAGCGCGACCCGCTCCCACCCGGCCGGCAGCCCCGCCAGATGCCCCGCACGGAGCCGGTCCACCAGGGCGAGCCCCGCGAGCACCTCGGGCAGGGTGCCCGAAGCGGGCAGCACCTCCGCCGCCTCCGCCAGCCGCTCCGCCGCCACCTCCGGCAGCCCGCACTGCGCCGCCTCCTCCAGACCGGTCAGCACCTCCGCCGCCGTCGGCCCGCCCGCGCGCCGCTCCGCCGCGCGCCGACGGCGCAGCAGCCCGGCCGCCGCCTGGCCGAGCGTCACCCCGTGGGCACCCGTCAGATCGAGCATCGCCGCCGTCGACGGCGTCCACTCCACCGTCCACCGCGTGGTCAGCGGCCCCGCCTCGCCCACCCCGGCGACCGCGCCCTCCTCCCCGTACGGGATCCGGCAGGCGGCCAGCCTGCGCAGCGCCACCTCCCGGCGCCGGTCCCGCTCGCTCCGGTGCGCGTCGAGCCGGAGTTCACGGCGGGCCGGGTCGGCCGGTGAGGGCAGCGACAACGCGGCCAGCAGCGCCTCGACCGCGGGCCCGAGACCCGAACGCGGGGTCCCGGGGGCCGGCCGGCCCTGCCGCGAACCGACCAGGACCTCCTCCATGGCCGCCGCCACGACCCGGCCCCGGCCGAGCAACTGACCCTGGGTCAGCACGGTCTCCACCGCCTCCACCAGCTCCCCCCGCCCGGCGGCGGGCAGCCCGCGCAGCGCCGCCAGATCCCGGGCCACCCGGACGATCTCCCGGGCGTCCACCGGACCGCTCGGATGCCCGGCCTCCCGTACGGCAGCGCAGATCCGCACCGCGCTCTCCGTCAGCAGTTCGTCGAGGACCGCCCGGTCCCCACCGGCCAGGAAGACCCCGCGCTGCCACTCCGGATCCCGGATCCCGGCCGGATAACCGGACCGCTCGTCCAGCAGCGCGTACGCGTACGGCACCAGAGAGATCACCGGCCCCCCGGAACCGTCACCGGATCCGCCCCCGGAACCGACATCGGATCCGCCCTCGGAACCGTCACCCGAGAACCCGCCGGATGCCCTGCCCGACGGGACCTCCGTGCCGAGCACGCCACCGGGCAGGAGCGCGGGGGCGTGGAAGGCGCCGATCACGGCGGCCGTACGGCGGCCCCGGTGCTCGGCCAGCCGCCGCCGCATATGCGCCTCACGCCGCAGGTCGTACGGGTCCACCGCGCCCGCGTCCGCCCGCAGCGCCCAGCCGGCCAGGAGCGCCGCCCGGCGCAGCGCCTCCGCACCGGAGCCGGGGGCCACCGCCTCGACCAGCCGGTCCCACAGATCGTCCCCCGGGCGGCCGCCGGCCCGGGCGCGCAGCGCGGCGGCGAGTGCCCCGGGCGCCGGCCCGGAAGCCCCCTCCGGCCCCGGCGTCTCCTGGGGCGACCCGGTGCGCTCCGCCTCGCGTGCCGACAGGGGCAGGTCGCAGGCGACGACCTCCACCCCGGCCGCCCGCGCCCAGCGGATCGCCGCCAGCTCCGGCGAGAACTCCGCGAAGGGGAGGAAGACCAGCCCCCCGCCCGGCTCCCCGTCCGCGCCGCCGCCCCGCGCGCCCGCCAGCGCGACCGGCGGCACCGTCTCCGGGTCGGCCAGATACGGCAGCCAGGGCCCGAACTCCTCCGGCAGCTCGACCAGCACCACCTCCGGTGCCGCCGCCGCCAGCATCGCCGGTACGGCCGCGGCCAGCGCGGGGGAGTGGTGCCGTACCCCGATCAGATACGGCTCCCGGCACCCGGCCAGCACATCCAGCGCCGCCACGACCCCCGCCTCGTCCCAGACCCCCACGCCCAGGCCCGGCACACCGTCGCTCCACACCTCCTGGCCCGGCACCTCCTGCCCCGGCACCTCCTGGCCCCGGACACCCTGCCCCGGCACGTCCTGGCCCCGCTTCCCCCGGCCCCGCGCGCCCCCGCTCCTCTCGGCCTCAGCCCAGCTCATCACGGAGCCCCCACAGCGTCCGCCACAGCGGTGACCCCGCCTCCGCGCGGCGCCTGACCGGGCCGTCCCAGTACCCCAGCAGCCGTGCGTGGTCGGCCGGATCGTCCTTGCGCACGGTGCCGAGCAGATGGCCGGGCAGCGTCCGTACGACATCCCGGCCACCGCCCAGATACGCCGCGCCCAGCCCCATCGACGTGGCCACATGGACCGCCTCGGCCGTCGACATCACCGTCGAGGGGCGCTCGATCTCCCACCCCTCCGCGCTCCGCCCGGTCCGCAGCTCCCGGAACGCCGTCACCAGCGCTTCGAGGACCGCGTCGTCCACCAGCAGCTCCGCGCCGCCGCGCGCCAGCGCCGCCGTGGCCTGCGCGCGCACCAGCGCCGTCTCGGCCTCCAGATCCGCGATCGGGCCGACCGTCTCGAAGTTGAACCGCCGCTTCAGCGCGGCGGACATCTCGGAGACCCCCTTGTCCCGGAGGTTGGCCGTGGCGATCAGCGTGAACCCGGGCACCGCGTGCACCGTGGACTCCGTACCGTCCCCGCCCGCCAGTTCGGGCACCGACATCCGCCGCTCCGAGAGCAGCGACACCAGCGCGTCCTGCACCTCGGGCAGCATGCGGGTGACCTCCTCGACCCGGGCCACCGCGCCCCGGGTCATGGCCGAGAGCACCGGGGAGGGCACCAGCGCCTCCCGGCTCGGGCCCTTGGCCAGCAGCATCGCGTAGTTCCAGCCGTAGCGGAGCTGGTCCTCCGTGGTGCCCGCGGTGCCCTGCACGGTGAGGGTGCTGGTGCCGCAGACGGCGGCGGCCAGCAGCTCCGAGAGCATGGACTTGGCGGTGCCGGGCTCGCCGACGAGCAGCAGCCCGCGCTCGCCCGCCAGGGTCACCACGCACCGCTCCACCAGCGCCCGGTCACCCACGAACTTCCGGGTGACGACGAGCCGCTCACCGCCCGGCGCGCGCAGCGGCTCCTCGCCGGAGCCGCAGATGAAGTCCACCACCGCGCGCGGCGTCAGCCGCCACCCCGGCGGGCGCGGCCCGGTGTCGTACGCCGCGAGGAACGCCAGCTCCGCCGCGAACCGGTCCTCCGGCAACTCGACCTGCCGCCCCGCGCCCGCCCCGGAAGCCGCCCCCATATCCGTACCCGTACCCGGCTCCGCCCTCGTATCCGTATCCGGTTCCGCCGCCGTCTCCGCGCCCATCTCCACCCCGTCCTTCCCGGTACCCGTACCTGTGCCGCCGCCCGCTCCCCGGGCCGTCATCGCGTGCCGCCCCGGCGGCCGCGTCCGGTGCGGCTCCGGAACTCCTCGTAACCCGGCGCGTCGCCCTCCACGACCCGCCGCCACGCCGTCTCGAAGAGGCGCTCCACCGGCCGGTGGGCGACCACGAACCCGGCTATGTCCGCATCCACCAGCGGCGCCTTCCAGCTCTCCGAGGGCAGCACCGGCGCGGACGCCTCCTGCCAGCCCCCGGGCAGGAAGAGCGAGCGCCCCGCCCTGGCCCGCTTGGCCTCCACCACCAGGTCGGTGGCGGCCAGTTCGGCCCGGGCCCGCTTGATCCTGGCGGGCTTCCAGCCGGTCCAGGCGACCTGGTTCCGGTCCGTCGGGTCGGGCAGCGCGAGCAGCATCAGATAGAGCGCGGCCGCGTCCTCGGAGAGCCCGGTCCGCCCGGTCACCTCACCCACAAGCGCGGGCACACTGCGCCCCGGATGCTGCTGCGCCCCCGGCTCGCCGTCCGCCGAGACCAGCTCCAGGAACCCCTCGCCCAGCACCGTCCGCAGCGCGGCCAGCGAGGGCGAGTGGCCCGCCGTCGCCGCCAGGAGCAGCAGGTCCGGGTGGTCGGGTCCGTCCACGGCCGACGGGCGCACCCAGACCGATTCGTCGTTCCCGTACCGGTCCGGCACGAGCACCAGGGCCGGGGAGAGTTCGAACGGCTTCGTCCCGCCCTTCCCCTGCTCCGCGCCCACCCCGTGGGCCTCGCGCAGCCGGGGTGCCACGGCGTTCCAGGAGTCGTCCCTGCTGACCTCCAGGTGGAGCAGGAGCCCCGGGTCGGCCAGCCGCCGCCGCACCGCGCGCACGGTCTCCGGCAGGACGGCGCGCAGCGGGTCCCCGTACGGCAGCCGGTACGCCAGCCAGCGCACCGCGTCGACCAGTCCGCGCAGCTCACGCCCGGTCAGCAGCAGCTCGGGCCGGGCCGCCGTCAGCTCGTCCTCGACCATGCCCTGGGTGGTACGGCCCGACAGCGCGGGCAGCAGTCCGGGGTTGAGCGCGTCGTTCACCTCGACACCGCCGCCCAGCTCGGCCACCATCTGCCGGACCAGCCACGCGGGGGTCACCCGGCGCCGGCCGCGCGCCGCGATCCACGCCTCCGCCGCGGGCCCCATGGGGAAGCCGTCCGCCCACACCCCGGCCATCTCCGCCGGGTCGGCGGGGAGCAGCAGCGCCGTGTACGCGCACCGCTCGGCCAGGCCCACCACGGCGAGCGCCGCCCGCCCCACCCGGACCTCGGCGCTCTTCGCGCCCAGCGGCTCCAGATGCTCGGCGCCCAGCACCTCCGTCTCCCCATAGCGGCCCACCCCGGGCGAGCCGAGCTGGAACAGCGCGGCGGCGACGGCGGTCGTGCCGACCCGGTCCGCGAACTCCACGGCCCACTCCGGGCGGTACGGCAGCGGCCCGCGCTCCCGCACCAGCTCCACCATGCGGCGTACGGAGGGAGCCCGCACCGGATCGCCCGGCGCCCCCAGCACCTGGGAGCTCCGTACCGCCGCCCCCGCCCAGCCGCCGAACGCCCCCGCCGGGTCGTACTCGACGGCGTGCCACACCGCGTCGTCCCCGTCGGCGTACTGATGGCCGAGCACCAGCAGCCGGCGAGCCCCCTCGGCGCGCACCTGCCCCGCCGACGCTCTGCCGCGCCCCTTCTGCGGGGCCACCAGCTCCACCGTGCGCAGCCGCCCCCGGGGGTCGATCAGCAGGGCGTCACCGTCGGCCCCGCCCGCCCCTTCGAGGCTTCCGGCCGTCACGGAGAGCGCCGCGTCCAGGAACTCCAGCAGCCCGGCGCGGTGCCGCTCCTCCGTGGTCGGCGCGGCGGCCCGCACCGCGAGCGCGGCCATACCGGCCCCGCACAGCGACGCCCACCCGAGGGGCGAGTCCATCGGCTCGGCGTGCCCCTCCGACGGGTCCGTCACCGGGCCCGAAGCGACCGCCTCGTGCAGCCGCCGCATCTGGTCGAGGACGCCCGCGGACCGGTCCGCCGAGCCGTAATAGCGGTACGGACTCCGGCCGAGCCCCTGGAACGCCTCCTCCAGCACCTCGTCGAAGGCGTGCTCCACCGCCACCTTCCGCACGACGGCGGAGTCCCGGGCGGCCTGCTCCGCGAGGACCCTGAGCCGCCCGGCGTGCCGCGCCGCCTCCACCACCAGACCGGCCACCCCCGCGACCAGCCCCGGGTGCGTGACCTGGGGCAGCACCTCCCGTACGGCCGCCTCCGCCGCCCGGGCGCGCTCCTCGTCCCGCTCCTCGTCCTGTTCCCCGGCCGGCCCGTCGCCCACGGCGGCCAGCAGCGCCGCCGCGTCCTCGTCGGTCACCGCGCGCAGCGCCGCGGAACCCCGCTCGTCGCGCGGGCGCAGCGCATGCCAGTGCACCGTCGGCACCACGAGCGGCGTCCCCTGGGCGTGCGCGCCGCCCGCCGCGCCCTCCTGCACCGTGGCGAGCAACAGGCCGTCCGCGTCGTACAGTTCGACATCCGACCGGTACCCCCGTGACTCCCGGGGATGGAGCACCGCCCCGGCGGGCAGCCGCAGCGGCGGCAGCGGGTAGGGGGCACCCAGACCACCGGGGGAGGCGCCGCGCGGCAGGGTGACGGCCGGACTCCGGCCGCCGTCCACCGAACAGGCCGTCACCGTCCCCGCCTTCCGGTCCTCGACGACCCACCACCCCAGCAGCCCGTCCTTGGTGCCGAACGGGGAGGACTCCTGTCCCGGCCGGACCGGCAGCAACTGGCACGCCCGCTCCACCAGCCGTACGCCATCCCCGTCGACCGGAGCCGAGCCGAAGAAGCCCGGCACCGAGACCCGGCCCCGGCGCGCCGACTCCGGGTCGTACTCCCACCACTGGTCCTCGTGCAGCACCCAGACCGAGATACCGTCCGAGGCGACCGGGCGGCGCTCCAGCGCGAACGACGTGTCCCCCGGGTGGATCGGCCGGCCGCCGAAGCAGCGGCCCCCGTCGGGCAGTTCGAGCGAGGCGTCCCGGTGGGACGACCAGTGCTCCGGCAGATCGCCGTCGGGGGTGAACACCTCGGCGGGGCGCCCGGACCACACCCCGCGCCGCTCGGCCCCATGCCCCTGGACGACCAGCCACTGGCCGCCCGCATAGCGGATGACCATCCCGTCCCTGCCCCGGCCCGACGGGGACGGCAGGACGAGGGTCCGCCGGTCCACGACCCCCGTGGGGCCCACCGCCACGGCCTCCGCGCCCACCCGGACCAGCAGCGCGGGCCACGCGTCGCCGATGCGGTAGCAGTCGTCCTCCGCCCAGTGCCGGGACGGGTCACGGCCGACCCCGCCGAGCCCCGGCAGGGCCTCCTCCAGCGCGGGCCAGCCCAGCTCGTCCAGGACGCCCGCCCGCAGCGTCCGCGCCAGCGCGGGGGCGGCCGAGACCGCCGTGATACGCGCGACCGCCTCCGGCGCCGTGGCCAGCACCGACGGCGCGGTGAAGTGGCTCAGCCGCCCCAACTGGGCGTCCAGCCCCGGCAGTCCCAGCGGACGCGACAACTCCTCGGCCCGCTCGTCGAACCAGCCCACCAGCGCCGAGCGCAGCGCGGGCAGCGCGACGATCCGCTCCAGCAGTTCCGTGGCGCCATGGGTGTCCGCGGCCTCCTCCACGCCCGCCCGCAGGATGCGGGTGAACCGGGGGTCCCCGGCGAGCGCGGCCAGATCCCGGCGTCCCTCGGACGGGTCCGAGAGCCAGTGCTGGAGATCCAGATGGCGGGCCCCCGGGTCCGGCCCCACCACCGGCACCCCCCATGCCAGACACGCGTCCAGCAGATCCAGATCGGCACGGGAGCGCCACCCGTGGCCCAGCAGCCGTACCGGCGTGCCGTCCGCCACCAGCCGGTCCCGCAGCCGCTCCACCAGCGCCAGCTCGGCCGGGACGCGCGGCGCGTCACGCCAGCCGCGCCGCCGGTGCGCGGCCCACCCCGACAGCCACGCGGCGGCCGGCACCGTCCCGTCCAGCAGCAGCTCGACCGCGCCGCACTCGTCCAGCAACTCCAGCCAGGAGGCGTCGAACCGCTCCGGGTGCTCCCCGCCCGTGGTCGGCAGCAGCGCCAGCAGCCGCTCCCGCACCGCGCGGTCCTCGGCCGCCAGCCTGGTCAGCGCGGGCAGCGCCGACTTCCAGAAGCTGCCCGCCGCCCGGTTCATCGGACCCAGGTGGATGATCTCCCCGAGCAGCGCCCGCTCCTCGGCCCCCGCGTCCAGACCCGCGCCCCTGGCGAGACGTCGCAGGTCCTCCAGCATCCCCGCGTACGGCGCGAGACCCGCCGCGCACCGCTCCCGCGAGACCGTCAGGAACTCCGCGTACGCCTCCTCCGGCGACAGCCGGTCCGTCAGCCCCTTCGCATGCTCGCGCAGCGCCTTGCCGCTCAGCGCGCCCGCCTCCGCGAACTCCAGGAACACCTCGCGCAGCCGCGCCTCGTCCACCGCCAGCGCGTGCCGCTGCTCCGCCGCCCGCGCCTTCCCGAAGAACACCGACGCCTGCTGCGGGGACTCGACGCCCAGGAAGAGCCGCGCCACCTGTTCGTAGAACGTGGGCAGGAAGTGCGGTACGGAGCGGTCGAGCCGCGCCCCGATCTCGTCGAACCCCTCCTTCGCCAGCCCCGGCTTGGTGGCGACGAGCCGGGTCAGCCGCTCCATCTCCTTGACCACAGCGAGCGCGTGGTGCCCGTTGCCCGGATCGTTCACCAGAGCCCATGCGGGGAAGCCCAGCGACTGCCGCCTGACCCGGCCGACCCGCTCGGCCCGCCCCTCGCCGAACCCCAGATACTCCAGCGACAGGTCCTCGGCGGCCCCGATCGCCTCGGGCACCAGCCGCACCACCGTGCGCCCGTCCAGCGCCGGATGCCCGTACGCCCGCGCCGTCAGCACATCGCCGCCCGCCGCGCCCCCGCCGTCCCCGTCGCCCTCGCCCGGCCCGTACGGCAGCACCGCCCCCGCGTCCAGCAGCCGCGCGGCCACCGCCCCGGCCGTATCAGCCGCCCCGTCCGTAGCCCCCGTAGCCCCCGTAGCCCCGGCGGTCCCGCCGGGAGCCCGCGTCCCCTGGTGTCGTACGTCGTTCACAGCGCCTTCTCCTCGTCACTCTCGACCACGCGGCCCGCGTACACCGACGCGGCCATCCGCTCCCCCTCGGACCAGGCGACCGGCCCCACCTCGGCGAGCGGCAGCCGCCGCCCCGCCGGATCCCGCCACTCCAGCGCCCCGGTACGCGTCTCCGCCTCCGGGTAGTCGTCGCCCAGCCAGTACGCCGCCTCCACCGCACGGCCGTCCTCGACCAGCGGACAGACCACATGGCCGCCCCGCACCCGGTAACCGAGCTGCACCGCCCGCGCCGTGGCGTGCCGGAGCTGCGCGAACTTCCCGTCCGCGTACGCCCGCCACCCGTACGCCGCCGCCGCGCCCGCCGCGCCGTCGGCCGCCGTGCCCCCGGTGGCCCCGGCCGGCCCCGCGGCCCCGGGACCCGGCTTCCGCCACACCTCACGGAAGAGCTGCTGCGCCCGCTGCTCCACCCCCAGCTCCGCCGCGAACTCCCGCAGCTCCTCAAGCTCCTCCAGCAGCACCGGATGGGGGAGCAGCACCCGCTCCACCTCCGCCGGGTCCCACCAGGCCGAGTCGCCGTCCAGATCGACGACGCCCAGCCCGCGCACCGGATCCGCGTCCCGCAGAAAACCCGCGCGCCCGGTGTCCGGCGAACCGTCACCGGCCACCGGCGCCACCACCAGATCGCGGAGCACCGCCTGCCACGCCTCGTCCGGCCACACCCGCGCCAGCAGCCCCACCGGAACCGGCAGCGACCGCACCAGCCAGCCGTCCACCTGCTCCCGGCACTCCTGCTCGTGCCGCTCCAGCCACTCGGAGAGCTGCCGCAGCCGGACCACCTCGGCGTCGTCCCTGAGCTTCGGCGGCACCTGCTTCAGCAGCCGCCCCTTCGCATTGCGGCACAGCACCTTCGCACCGTCCAGCGCGACGGTGTACCCGCCCGTCGTCTCGATCCAGCCCATGGCAGGACCCCCTCCCCGACCTCTGGTTTTCGAACTTCCATCACAGTAGGCGGGGGGTCTGACATCGACGCTGACGCTCAGGCCACCATCTGGTGCGCGGGCTGGACGTCAGCCGGCTGAAGCTACCGTGGAATCCGTGATCACCGATATCGAGACCTTCCAGGAGACGCGCCTGGCCAGCGGGCTGCCGCCCGTGCTCGGCGGCCGGCACGACAGCCGGGAGATCCGGGCCGGCATCGTGGCGGGTGAACTCGGTCCTCTCAAGCTGGTGGAGCTGGTCACCCCCGAGGGCGAGTGCTTCAGGGACGACCGCTGCGCCCGCGCCGTCGACGAGGAACTGTGGCAGATCGACCTGATGACACGAGGGCGGGCACGTGTCGAGCAGGGCGGTGGCACCGCCGAACTCGGACCGACCGACCTGGTTCTGATCGACCCCGCGCGGCCGGTCCGGTTCGCCGGCACCGCCGGCAGGCACGTGACCATGCTGGTGCCCCGGCGGGAGCTGCGGCTGCGCCCCGGCGACGCCGCCCGGCTGCTCGGCGTACGCATCAGAGGCAACCAGGGCCCGGGGGCTCTGGTGTCCTCGCTCGCGCGGGACATGGCCCGGTCGCTGACCGGATTCCGGGCCGGCGAGGCGGGCCGGTCGGCGGCCGCGGTGATCGAGCTGATCTCGGTGGCGCTCGAAGCCCAGTTGGACGACGTGCGCCCGAGCCCCGACGAGGCTCTGCGCAACCGCGTCCTCGGGTACATCGAGGCGCGGCTGCCCGACCGGGATCTCGGGCCGGCCCGCATCGCACAGGCGCACCACATCTCGGTACGCCGGCTCCACAAACTCTTCGAGGACCAGCCGCTGACCGTCGCGGCCCTCATCCGCCGGCGCCGCCTGGAGCGGTGCCGCGCCGACCTGGCGCTGAGCGGCCGGACGGTCGCGTCGGTCGCCACCCGCTGGGGATTCGCCGATCCGGCGCATTTCAGCAGGCTCTTCAAGACGACGTACGGCTACAACGCGGCGGCGCTGACGTCCAGCAAGGGTGCGCGGACAGTCAAGGACCCCGCCGCCCGGCCCGGTGAGGATGGTGGCGCACACATCAAGGAAAGGTGATGACATGGAGCAGTCGGTCGAGGAGCGGTCAGCCGAGGAGCAGTCGGTCGAGGCGATCAGCGCCATTCCGGGCCGGATGTACGAGGCCTGGAACCGTGGGGACGTCGCCGGGTTCTTCGCCGACTTCGCCGAGGACGTGCTCTTCGCGGAACTCGAAGGAACCGTCTACCGGAGCCGTGCGGAGGCGGTCACGGCGCACGAGGCGCTCCTGGGCACGGTGATGAAGGGGTCCCGACTGGTGCGCGGCGAGGTGTACTTCGCCCGGATCGTCAGCCCCGGCGTCGGCGTGGTCCACAGCCGGGTGGGCATCCAGATGCCGGGCGAGGAGGAGCCGCCGTCGACGCGTTTCTCCATGCAGTTGTTCGTCACCGTGTGGCGGGACGGCCGCTGGGTGGTCGCCGCTCTGGAGAACGCGCGCCTGCTCTCCCTGGAGACCATGGCGGCCCTGGATTCCCTGGCCGTCGGATAGCGGGCACGGCGCGGACGACGCGATCACTTTCCCCGCTTGCCCGAACAGCCCGGGTGAGCGTCGGGTGAGCGGGGAAAGCAGGGATCGGAGAGCGCGTGCGCGGGCCCGCCGACCGAAGGTCTGCGGGCCCGGTGGCCGCCTCCGGGGTCTGACAGCCGCCTCCGGCGCCTGTGAGGCGGTGGAAAACTTCCGTCATGACCATGCAACGGCCCGGCAATCCGGGCCGGGCACGATCGGCCCATGACGGACCACCCCACCCTGGTCGTCGTGGCCCACGGCAGCCGCGACCCGCGCGCCCTGCGCACCATCACCACCCTGCTGGAGCGGGTCCGCGAACGCCGCCCCGGCCTGGCCGTACGCCTGGGCCATATCGAGATCGAGCGGCCGGCGCTCCCCGACACCCTGCGCTCCCTCGGCACCGGCCGGGCCGTCCTCGTACCCCTGCTGCTGAGCCGCGGATTCCACGTGAAACACGACCTGCCCGCGTTCGCCGCGGCGGCCGCGCCCCGGCTGGAGACCCGGGTCGCGGCCCCGCTCGGCCCGCACCCGCTGCTGATCGAGGCGTTGTACGACCGCCTCCTCGAAGCAGGCTGGCCCGCGCCCGCCGCCCCCGCGCACCCGGCCCGTAACCCCGCCCCCGCGCCCGCCGCCGGTGTCGTGCTGGCCGCCGCCGGCTCCCGCGACCCCCACTCCGCCGCCGACACCCGCAGGGCCGCCGCGCTGCTCAGCGAACGCCTCGGCGGCGTCCCGGTCCTCCCCGCCTACGCCTCCGCCGCCTCGCCCACCGTCCCCGAGGCGCTGCGCGCCCTCGCCGCCCGGGGCCGCCACCGGACCGCCGTCGCCTCGTACTTCACCGCCCCCGGCCACTTCGCCACCCGCACCGCCGCCTGCGCCCCCTGGATCGCCACCGCCCCGCTCGGCGCGCATCCCGCGATGGCCCGGCTGCTGCTGCACCGCTACGACGAGGCCCTCGCCGCCCCACCCGTCACACCCGGCACTCCGCGCCCCCCGCGCCACCTCCTCGCCGCCCCCGCGTAACGTGCGCCACGCCCGCCCGCCGGGCCCACCGCCCCGCCCGCCGGTTACGGTCGGTGCATGGCACGCACCACCGCACCTCCCCACGACGCCTACGACGCCCGGTCCACCGAACGCTGGGACCCCGAACCCGACAAGCGCCCGGGCCGCACCGCCTTCCAGCGCGACCGCGCGCGCGTGCTGCACTCCGCCGCGCTCCGGCGCCTCGCCGGGAAGACCCAGGTGGTCACCCCCGGCTCACGCAGCCAGGAGTGGGACGCCAGCCCCCGCACCCGGCTCACCCACTCCCTGGAGTGCGCCCAGGTGGGGCGCGAACTGGGGGCCGCGCTCGGCTGCGACCCCGATCTCGTCGAGACCGCCTGTCTCGCGCACGACATGGGCCACCCCCCGTTCGGCCACAACGGCGAGCAGGTCCTCGCCGGCTTCGCCGCGGAGTGCGGGGGCTTCGAGGGCAACGCCCAGTCCCTGAGGCTGCTGACCCGGATCGAGCCGAAGCGTTTCGTCCGCTCCCCGGAGAGCGGCGCCCTCGTCAGCGTCGGACTCAACCTCACCCGCGCCGTGCTCGACGCCGCCACCAAATACCCCTGGCCGCGCGGGGCGCATCCCACCGATCCCGATTCGGTGAAATTCGGGGTGTACGAGGACGACCTGCCGGTGTTCCACTGGGCCCGCGCGGGCGCACCCGCCGACCGGACCTGCTTCGAGGCGCAGGTCATGGACTGGTCCGACGATGTCGCCTACTCGGTCCACGACTTCGAGGACGCCCTGCGGGCCGGCCATGTCGACCCCGCCGCGCTCTCCTCCGCGGCCGAGCGGAGCGGCATCTGGGAGGTCGCGATCGGCCGCTACGTACCCGCCGGCACCGCGCCGGACGAACTGGCCGCCGCGCTCGACCGGCTCATGGCCCGCCCGTGGTGGCCGCACGGCCACGACGGCTCCGCCCTCGCCCAGTCCCACCTCAAGGACGCCACCAGCCAGCTCATCGGCCGCTTCTGCGAGGCCGCCGAGCAGGCCACCCGGCAGCGGTACGGCCCCGGACCGCTCACCCGGTACGCCGCCGAACTGGTCGTCCCGCGCGCCGCCCGCCACGAGTGCGCCGTCCTCAAGGCCGTCGCCGACCGGTATGTCATGCAGCGCGCGGAACAGGAGGCCCTCCGCGCCGACCAGCGCGTCGTCCTGGCCGAACTCGCCGAGGCGCTCACCGCCCGCGCGCCCCTCGGGCTCGACCCCCAGTTCCGTGCCCTGTTCACCGCTGCCGCCGACGACCGGGCGCGCCGGCGCGTCATCGTCGACCAGATCGCCTCGCTCACCGACGCGACGGCCCGCACCCTCCACGCGGAACTGACCCGTCCGGCGCGAATGAGCGACCCGCGCCCCTCCTGACGTCCGCCTTGCGCCCACCGTCCCCCGCGTACGTGTACGAAAGGAACCGGATCACGCCGGACCCCGTCGGATCCGGTCGAGAGTCAGGCCCGTGGAGCGCTCCCTCTTTCGCCATCACGCTCCGTGCGGGACGCTCACAGATGGCGGCAGCACGAAGAGGAGGCATCAAGTGGTCGACGCACACCGGACATTTGTCATCGTCGGCGGAGGGCTGGCCGGGGCGAAGGCCGCGGAAACCCTCCGTGCGGAGGGCTTCACCGGCCGGGTGATCCTCATCGGTGACGAGCGCGACCACCCCTACGAACGCCCGCCCCTCTCCAAGGGGTATCTGGCCGGCAAGGAGGAGCGCGACAAGGCGCTCGTCCAGGAGCCCGCCTGGTACGCGCGGGCCCAGGTGGAGCTCCACCTCGGGCAGGCCGTCACCGCCGTCGACCGGGACGCCCGGTGTGTCCACCTCGGGGACGGCACCTCCCTCCGGTACGACAAACTGCTCCTGGCGACCGGTGCCGAGCCGCGCCGCCTCGACATCCCCGGTACGGACCTCGCGGGCGTCCACCATCTGCGCCGGCTCGCCCACGCCGACCGGCTCCGCCAGGTCCTGACCGCCCTCGGCCGCGACAACGGCCATCTGGTGATCGCCGGAGCCGGCTGGATCGGCCTGGAGGTCGCGGCGGCGGCCCGCGCCTACGGCGCCGAGGTCACCGTCGTCGAACCCGAGGCGACCCCGCTCCACCGCGTCCTCGGCCCCGAACTCGGCCAGCTCTTCACCGACCTGCACCAGGAACACGGCGTACGGTTCCACTTCGGCGCCCGGCTCACCGAGATCACCGGCCAGGACGGCATGGTCCTCGCGGCCCGTACCGACGACGGCGAGGAGCATCCGGCGCACGACGTGCTCGCCGCCATCGGCGCGGCCCCGCGCACCGCCCTCGCCGAGGCCGCCGGGCTCACCCTCGCCGACCGGGCCACCGGCGGCGGCATCGCCGTCGACTCCGCACTGCGCACCTCCGACCCGGACATCTTCGCCGCCGGGGACGTGGCCGCCCTCCCGCTGCCCGCCTGGGGCACCCCGGACACCGCCGGCCGGATCCGCGTCGAACACTGGGCGAACGCCCTCAACGGAGGCCCGGCCGCCGCCCGCGCCATGCTCGGCCTCGACGTCACCTACGACCGCGTCCCGTACTTCTTCTCCGACCAGTACGACCTCGGCCTGGAGTACTCGGGGTGGGCACCGCCCGGCTCGTACGACCAGGTCGTGGTGCGCGGCGACGCCCGGAAGCGCGAGTTCGTCGCCTTCTGGCTGAAGGACCGCACCGTACTGGCCGGCATGAACGTCAACGTCTGGGACGTCACCGAGGACATCCAGCGCCTCATCCGCTCCGGCGCCCCCGTGGACCCGGAGGCCCTCGCCGACCCGGCCGTCCCCCTCTCCGCCCTGGGCCCGCGACCGTAGCCCCGGGCCGTGCCCCCGGCCGAAGCCCGCCCCCGGCCGAAGCTCGCCCCCGGCCGTCCACACCGGTCCCGGGCTGTCGGCGCCTCCCCGTAGAATTCTCGCGTGGCAGGCAGGATCAACGATGACGACGTCAAGGCGGTCCGGGACGCGGTCCCGATCGACGCCGTCGTGTCCGAATACCTCCAGCTGCGCAGCGCGGGCGGCGGCAATCTGAAGGGGCTCTGCCCCTTCCACGACGAGAAGTCCCCCTCCTTCCAGGTCAGTCCGGGCAAGGGCCTCTTCCACTGCTTCGGCTGCCAGGAGGGCGGGGACACCATCGCCTTCGTGATGAAGATCGACCATCTCTCCTTCTCCGAGACGGTCGAACGGCTCGCCGCCAAGACGGGCATCACGCTGCGGTACGAGGAGGGCGGGTACAACCCGACGAGCCAGCGCGGCGAGCGGACCCGCCTGGTGGAGGCCCACCGCCTCGCCGCCCGCTTCTACCAGGACCAGCTCTCCGGCGACGAGGCCGCCATCGGCCGTACGTTCCTCGCCGAGCGCGGCTTCGACCAGGCGGCCGCCGAACACTTCGGCGTCGGCTACAGCCCGGCCGGCTGGGACCATCTCACCCGCTTCCTGCGCGGCCAGGGCTTCAGCGACAAGGAGCTGACGCTCTCCGGGCTCTCCCAGGACGGCCGCCGGGGCCCCATCGACCGCTTCCGGGGCCGCCTGATGTGGCCGATCCGCGACATCTCCGGCGACGTCGTCGGCTTCGGCGCCCGCAAGCTCCGCGAGGACGACAACGGACCGAAGTACCTGAACACCCCCGAGACGGCCATCTACAAGAAGTCCCAGGTGCTCTACGGCGTCGACCTGGCCAAGAAGGACATCGCCAAGAGCAGCCGCGCCGTCGTCGTCGAGGGGTACACGGACGTGATGGCCTGCCATCTCGCCGGGGTCACCACCGCCATCGCCACCTGTGGCACGGCCTTCGGCGGCGACCACATCAAGATCCTCCGCCGCCTTCTGATGGACAACGGAAGCGCCCGGGTGATCTTCACCTTCGACGGGGACGCGGCCGGCCAGAAGGCGGCCCTGCGCGCCTTCGAGGACGACCAGAAGTTCGCCGCCGAGACCTATATCGCCATCGCCCCCGACGGCATGGACCCGTGCGACCTGCGGCTCGCCAAGGGCGACGCCGCCGTCCAGGACCTGGCGGAACCGCGCACCCCGCTCTTCGAGTTCGCGATCCGCCAGATCGTCTCCCGGTACGACCTGGAGACCCCGGCCGGCCGCGCCGCCGCGCTGGACGAGGCCGCGCCGATCGTCGCCCGGATCAAGAACCACGCCTCCCAGCACGAGGTGGCCGTCCAGCTCGCCGGCATCCTCGGCATCCTCGACACCCAGTTCGTCGTCAAGCGCGTCGCCCAGGTGGCCCGCTGGGCCCGCGACCGGGGCGGCCGGGGACCGGGCACCGGGCCCGGATCCGGCCCTGCCCCGGGCCCCGGGCGGCGCGCTCCGCAGCCGTACGAGGGCGAGCAGCGCCGGGGCCCCTCAGGACCCGCGCTGACCCTGCGCAGCCCCGCCCACCGCACCGAGCGCGAGCTGCTCAAACTCGCCCTCCAGCGGCCCGAACTGGTCTCCCCGGCCTTCGACGCCTATGGGGAGGACGAGTTCACCGCCGCGCCGTACGCCGCCGTGCGGCGCGCCGTCGAGGACGCGGGCGGGGCCGAGTCGGGGCTCCAGTCGGCCCCCGAGTATCTGGCCAGGGTCCGCGAGGCGGCCCCCGACGACGTGGTCCGCGCCATGGTCACGGAGCTGGCCGTGGAGGTCTTCCGGGGCAAGACCATCGACGAGGTCTACGCGGGCCAGCAACTCGTCCAGGTCCGGCTGCGCGCCGTGGACCGGCGCATCCAGGACGTCACCGGCACGTTGACGCGACTGGGCAGCCAGGGCGACCCCGTACGGTACGAGACCGTCCAGCAGGAGCTGTGGGTGCTCCAGCAGTACGGACAGGCCCTGCGCGCCCGGGGCGCGGACGCGCTCTGACGCCCCGGTAACGGCCCGGTTACGGACCGGACTCAGAAAAACGCCGCACGCCCCTCGTGGCGGCGATGTGTCGTCCCCCACACTGGGGTGCGGTGCCTGAGTCCTCGGAGCGCGGCCCGTCCATCGTCCGACGGACCCCCCACCCCCGCGGATCCGCTCATCGTGTACGGGACGGACGGCGGCCCGGCCGCCCCCGTCCCGCTGCCGTACCCCCCGAACCGGCAGCGATCACCCTGGAGGTCGCCCCCCGTGCAGACCCGGACCCTGACCCTGACGCCGACCCTGACCGTACCGCCGCAGAGCAGGCAGAACCACCGTCCCGAGACATCCGAGCCCCCCTGGGGCCACGGCCAGGGACCCCTCACCGAGCCCGCCGAGCCGCCCCTCGTACCCGCGCCGGAGCCCGAGCCCGCCGGGCGTCCCGGCACCCGCGCCGACACCGGCGGGCCCTCCTCCGACCTCTTCCGGCAGTACCTGCGGGAGATCGGCCGGATCCCGCTGCTCACCGCCGCCGACGAGGTGGAACTCGCCTGCCGCGTCGAGGCCGGGCTCTTCGCCGAGGAGAAGCTGGCCGCCGCCGGCGATCTCGACACCGCGCTCGACGCCGGACTCGCCCTCGACCTCGACCGGCTGGTCGTCCTCGGCCGGATGGCCAAGCGCCGCCTCATCGAGGCCAACCTGCGGCTGGTCGTCTCCGTCGCCAAACGGTACGTCGGGCGCGGGCTGACCATGCTCGACCTCGTCCAGGAAGGGAATCTGGGCCTGATCAGAGCGGTCGAGAAGTTCGACTACGCGCGGGGCTACAAGTTCTCCACGTACGCGACCTGGTGGATCCGGCAGGCCATGTCCCGCGCCCTCGCCGACCAGGCCCGCACCATCCGGGTCCCGGTCCATGTGGTCGAGCTGATCAACCGGGTCGTCCGGGTCCAGCGCCGGATGCTCCAGGAGCGCGGCTACGAGCCGACCCCCGAGGAGGTCGCCGCCCACCTCGAACTCACCCCCGACCGCGTCCGGGAGGTCCTCAGACTCGCCCAGGAGCCCGTATCGCTGCACGCGCCCGTGGGGGAGGAGGACGATGTCGCGCTCGGCGACCTGATCGAGGACGGCGACGCCGCGTCCCCCGTCGAGTCCGCTGCCTTCCTGCTGCTGCGCGAGCACCTGGACGCCGTGCTCTCCACGCTCGGCGAACGCGAACGCAAGGTCGTGCAGTTGCGGTACGGCCTGGACGACGGCCGGCCGCGCACCCTGGAGGAGATCGGCAGGATCTTCGGCGTGACCCGCGAACGCATCCGCCAGATCGAGTCGAAGACCCTCGGCAAACTCCGCGACCACGCCTACGCCGACCAGCTCCGCGGCTACCTGGACTGACCGGCCCGTACGTTCCCGGGACCCCCGACAGGAAGGGGGGCGGGAACGTACGGGCCGGCCGGACGGCCGTCGCCCCCGGCCGCCCTCAGCGGCCGTCAGGCGCCGCGAGCCGCCTCAAGCCGCCCCCGGCCTCCCTCAGTCGACCTCGGCCACCGCCTGCGCGAACTGCGCCTGGTAGAGCCGGGCATACGCGCCGTCCGCGGCCAGGAGCTCGTCGTGCGTGCCCTGTTCGACGATCGAGCCGTGCTCCATCACGAGGATGACGTCGGCGTCCCGGATCGTGGAGAGCCGGTGCGCGATGACGAAGCTGGTCCTGCCGTGCGCGAGCCGCGCCATGGCCTTCTGGATCAGCACCTCGGTACGGGTGTCGACGGAGCTGGTCGCCTCGTCCAGGACCAGGATCACCGGGTCCGACAGGAACGCGCGGGCTATCGTGATGAGCTGCTTCTCACCCGCGCTGACACCCGTGCCCTCGTCGTCGATGACGGTGTCGTAGCCGTCCGCCAGGGTCCGTACGAACCGGTCCGCGTGCGCGGCCCGTGCCGCCTCCTCGATCTCCTCCCGGGTGACCTCGCGCGCCGCCCCGTAGGCGATGTTCTCCGCGATCGTCCCGCCGAAGAGCCAGGTGTCCTGGAGCACCATCCCGATGCCGGAGCGGAGCTCCTCCCGGGACATCTTCGCCACGTCCGTGCCGTCCAGCAGGATCCGGCCGCCGGTCACCTCGTAGAACCGCATCAGCAGGTTCACCAGCGTCGTCTTGCCGGCGCCCGTCGGCCCCACGATCGCCACGGTCTGCCCGGGGGCCACCGCCAGCGACAAGTCCTCGATCAGCGGCTTGTCGGCCTCGTACCGGAACGCGACACCGTCCAGCACGACCTCCCCGCGCGCCTCGCGCAGCCGCTCCACCGCCGGGGCGTCCGGCTCCTGCTCCTCCGCGTCCAGCAGCTCGAAGATCCGCTCGGCGGAGGCCACCCCGGACTGGATGAGGTTGGCCATCGAGGCGACCTGGGTCAGCGGCATCGAGAACTGCCGGGAGTACTGGATGAACGCCTGGACATCGCCGATCGACAGCGTCCCCGAGGCCACCCGCAGCCCGCCGACCACCGCGACCATCACATAGTTCAGGTTGGAGACGAAGAGCATCAGCGGCTGCATGATGCCGCTGTTGAACTGGGCCTTGAAACCGGCCTCGTACAGCTTCTCGTTCTCCTCGCCGAACTTCTCCGCGGACTCCTCCTGCCGCCCGAAGACCTTCACCAGGGAGTGCCCGGTGTACATCTCCTCTATATGGGCGTTGAGCGAGCCCGTGACCTTCCACTGCTGCACGAAGTGCGGCTGCGACCGCTTGCCGACCTTGGCGGCGACGAACACCGAGAGCGGCACCGTCACCAGCGCGACCAGCGCCAGCAGCGGCGAGATCCAGAACATCATCACCAGGACGCCGACAATCGTCAGCAGGGAGTTGATGAGCTGGCCCATCGACTGCTGCAAGGTCTGCGAGACGTTGTCCACGTCGTTCGTCGCCCGGCTGAGCACCTCGCCGCGCGGCTGCTGGTCGAAGTAGGAGAGCGGCAGCCGCGACAGCTTCGCCTGGATGTCCTCGCGCATCCGGTACACCGTGAAGTTGATGGCCCGGATCGAGAGCCGGCTCGCCACCAGCATCAGCAGCCCGGCGCCCATGCTCACGGCGAGCGCCATCAGCAGGACCTCGCCGACCGCGCCGAAGTCGATCCCGCGCCCGGGGGTGAAGTCCACCGCCGAGAGCAGATCCGCGAGCCCGTCGTCGCCCTTGGCCCGCAGCCCGGCGACGACCTGCTCCTTGGTGACCCCGCCCTGGGTCTGCCGGCCGATCACGCCCGCGAAGATCAGATTGGTCGCGTGCCCGAGGATCTTCGGCGCCCAGACCGAGAGCGCCACGCTGAGCACCGACGCCCCGACCATCCACGACAGGGTGACCTTCTCCACCGCCAGCCGTCGCAGCAGCCGTTTACCGGACCCCTTGAAGTCCATGGACTGCTGCGCTCCGGCACCGGCCGCCATCATGCGTCCACCTGGACCACTCATCAGGCCGCCTCCGCCTCGGTCAGCTGGGAGAGCACGATCTCCCGGTAGGTCTCGTTCTCCGCCATCAGCTCGTGGTGGCGGCCCTCGCCCACCACCCGGCCCTCGTCCAGCACCACGATCCGGTCCGCGTCCCTGATGGTCGACACCCGCTGGGCGACGATCAGCACGGTCGCCTCCGCGGTCTCCCGCCCCAGCGCGGCCCGCAGCGCCGCGTCCGTCGCGTAGTCCAGCGCCGAGAACGAGTCGTCGAAGAGATAGATCTCAGGGCGCTGCACCAGCGTCCGCGCGATCGAGAGCCGCTGCCGCTGCCCGCCGGAGACATTGGTGCCGCCCTGCGCGATGGGCGCGTCCAGGCCGCCCTCCAGCGAGGTCACGAACTCCTTGGCCTGCGCCACCTCCAGCGCGTGCCAGAGTTCCTCGTCGGTCGCCTCCGGATTGCCGTACCGCAGGTTCGTGGCGACCGTCCCGGAGAACAGATACGGCTTCTGCGGTACGAGGCTCACGGTCTTCGCCAGCAGCGCCGGGTCCAGGCCGCGTACGTCCGTACCGTCGACCAGCACCTCCCCGCCCGTCGCGTCGAAGAGCCGGGGCACCAGACCGAGCAGCGTGGACTTCCCGCTCCCCGTCGACCCGATGACCGCGGTCGTCTCCCCGGGCCGCGCGACCAGCGAGACCTCCCGGAGCACGGGCTCCTCGGCGCCGGGGAAGCGGAACTCGGCGTCCCGGATCTCCAGGTGGCCATGGCGCGAGAGTTCCCGTATCGGCTCCTCGGGCGGTACGACGCTCGACCGGGTGTCCAGCACCTCCTCGATGCGCTCGGCGCACACCTCGGCGCGCGGCACCATCATGAACATGAAGGTGGCCATCATCACGGCCATCACGATCTGCATCAGGTACGCGAGGAACGCGGTCAGCGCCCCGATCTGCATCCCGCCGCTCTCGATGCGGTGCGCGCCGAACCAGACGACGGCGATCGACGACAGGTTCACCACCGTCATCACGGTCGGGAACATCAGCGCCATGAGCCGGCCGGTCGACAGCGCGACATCGGTCAGCTCGGTGTTGGACTCCTTGAAGCGCCCCTTCTCGTACTCGTCCCGGACGAACGCCCTGATCACCCGGTTCCCGGTGATCTGCTCCCGCAGCACCCGGTTGACCGTGTCCAGTCGCGTCTGCATGGTGCGGAACAGCGGCCGCATCCGCTTCACGATCAGGGAGACGGAGATCCCGAGCACCGGCACCACCGCGAGCAGCACCGACGACAGCGGGACGTCCAGGCCGAGCGCCATGACGATGCCGCCCACACACATGATGGGGGCGGACACCATCAGCGTGAACGACATCAGGACCAGCATCTGCACCTGCTGGACGTCATTGGTCGTACGCGTGATCAGCGAAGGGGCCCCGAAGTGGGCCACCTCACGGGCGGAGAAGCTCTGCACCCGCCCGAAGACGGCGGCCCGCACGTCCCGGCCGAGCGCGGCGGCGGTCCGCGCCCCGTAGTACACGGCGCCTATGTTGCACAGGACCTGCGCCACACTGACGGCGATCATGAAGCCGCCGAGGCTCAGGATGTAGCCGGTGTCCCCTTTCACCACACCGTTGTCGATGATGTCGGCGTTGAGGGTCGGCAGATACAGGGTGGCGATGGTCTGGAGGAGCTGGAGCAGTACCAGCAGGGCTATCGGTCTCTTGTACGGGGCGAGATGGGCTCGCAGGAGTCGTAGCAGCACGTGCGGTCTCTCGGATTCGGCTCGGGTCGGCTGGGGTTCAATCGGAGTTCGACTGAGGTTCAGCCCGGTGTCGGCAGGGAACCAACTGGGCCGAACGGCCACGACCGGCCGGCGAAGATCAGGGGGTCCCGACGCTCCATCTTGCGTCAAACCCCCCGCGGAACCCCAAGGGTTTTCGTCCAAGGACCGGTCAAGAACAACAACCGGCAGTACAGAACGACCGTACGCAAAGCGCACCACGAGCCCGCCACGCGCCACCGCGTGCCGGAACGAGCCAGGCGTGCAGCCCCCGCCCCGAAGCCCGTCAGCCGGTCAGCCCGTCACCGGAGCACCATCCCGAGCACCTCCGTCACCGGAGCACCACCCCGAGCACCCCCGTCACCCCCGTCACCCCGAGCACCCCCGTCACCCCGCCGTCCCGGCCCCCGGCCCGAACGCCCCCGGATGCACCTGCTCGCGCGTGGCCGCGTACTGCTGCCGTACCGCCGCCCCCACCGCCGTGTCCTCCCCCGGCTCGAAGACCTGCGCCGCGGCGCCCTGCCAGGCCGGCGGCTGCTGCGGGGAGTGCGTCCCGCGCGCCACCCCGAGCGCCCACGCCGCCTGCCGGGCCGCGCCCAGCGCCGTGTAGTCCGCCGGCTGCGGTACGACGACCTGCGCGCCGAAGACCGAGGGCGCCAGCGCCTGGACGGCGGGCAGCTCCGCCGCGGCCCCCAGCAGGAAGACCCGGCGCACCTCCACCCCGCGCCCCCGCAGCACGTCCATCGCGTCCGCGAGCGAGCAGAGCATCCCCTCGAACGCGGCCCGCGCCAGATGCTCCGGCTTCATCGACTCGCGCCGCAGCCCGGTCAGCGTGCCCGCCGTGTGCGGGAGCCGCGGGGTCCGCTCACCTTCCAGATACGGCAGGAAGACCAGCCCCGAGGAGCCCGGTGTGGACTTCAGCGCCAGCTCCGAGAGATCGCCCAGATCCGCCGTCCCCAGCAGCTCGGCCGTGCCGCGCAGCGCCCGGACCGCGTTGAGCGTGTGGACCACGGGCAGGTGCATGCCGGTGGCGTCGGCGAAGGAGGTGATCAGCCCGGACGGGTCGGAGACCGCCTCGTGGTGGACCGCCATCACGGAGCCCGAGGCCCCCAGCGACACCACCGCGTCCCCGACCCCGACCCCGAGCCCGAAGGCGGCGGCCATCGTCTCGCCGGTCCCCGCCGAGATCAGCAGCCCCTCCGGCGTCGTCCCGGCGGCGTCCGCCGGGCCGAGCACATCCGGCAGCGCCGCCTGGTGGCCGAGGGCCAGCTCCACCAGATCCGGCCGGTACGACTCCGTACGGGCCGACCAGTAGCCGGTGCCCGAGGCGGCGCCCCGGTCCGTGGTCCGCCGCGCGGGCCGCCCCAGAAGCTGCCAGACCAGCCAGTCGTGCGGCTGGAGCACCAGCGCGGTCCGGTGCGCCGACTCCGGCTCGGTCCGTGCCAGCCAGCGCAACTTCGCCACCAGCCGGCTCGACTGCGGTACGGAGCCGACCGCCTCGGCCCAGGCGTGCCGGCCGCCCAGCGCGTCGATCAGATCGGCGGCGGCGACCTGGGCGCGCTTGTCGTTGCCGATGAGGGCGGCCCGCACGGGGTTGCCCTGCCGGTCGAGCGTGACCATCCCGTCCTGCTGCGCCGCGACACCGATGGCCTGGACGCCTTCGAGCAGCCCGCCGGAGGCCGCCTCGCCGAGGGACAGGAGCCACACCTGGGGGTCGACCTCGACGGCTTTGGGATCGACCGGATGCTGCGCGTACCCCTGCCGCAGTACGGCACCTGTGTCCGCGTCGCAGACCACGACGCGTGTGAACCCGGACGAACTGTCCAACCCGGCGACTATTCCCATGACACCCGATTCTGCCGCACGCGCGCGGGGGCCCGCGCGCTCCGGCCGGTCAGGTGTTGCTGGTGCCCCAGTCGTCCAGACCGTTCTGGCTCCGCTCCCGCAGCGAGCGGACGCGCTGGGCCACCGAGTCGGGCAGCTTGTCCCCGACCGCGCCGTTCACGGAGTCGTAGGCGCGGCCCGCGACGTCGAGGCCGGTCCGCGCGGCGGACTCGGCGGCGTTGCGCACCGCGGGGTTCTGGGCGATCTCCCGGGCCGTCTTCTTCATCTGCTCGTAACGCTCACGGCCCGCGCGGGTCCCGAGGACGTACCCGCAGGCGAACCCGGCGATGAAACTGAGGCGGTACAACATGGCTGCCCAGCCTTCCTTCGTGATCAGTGTCCCGAGCGCCCGGCGCCGGACGGCAGGCCCTTGTAGGTCTGTGCCCTCCGCCTACCCCGTCCTGGACCGGGATCACGCAGGGTGAACCGCCACGATACCGATTGGCGGAGCACCCCCCTGCTTGCGCTAATGTATGTGTCGCAGCGAACGCGCGCCGCCCGGGAGAGCCGGGCTAGGTACGTTCGGTGCAAACGCAGCAATCCCCTGTAGCTCAATTGGCAGAGCAGCCGGCTGTTAACCGGCAGGTTACTGGTTCGAGTCCAGTCGGGGGAGCGCGATCCCCTGTAGCTCAATTGGCAGAGCATTCGGCTGTTAACCGGAGGGTTGCTGGTTCGAGTCCAGCCGGGGGAGCGGAAACGCCGGAAGGGACCCTCAGGGGTCCCTTTTCGTCGTCCCCATGACGCCCAACTGATCCCTCGTACGGGGGACTTGAGAGGTTCCGGGAACCGGGCGGCGCATGGCGGGGTCCTCATGGTCAAGTGTGCCGACCATCCGAGGCAGGAGATCGTATGACCGGCTATGCTGCGGCAGACGGCGCGCACAAATGTGCGCGACGCGCCGTTAGGGGCGGTAGCTCAGCCGGTCAGAGCAGCGGACTCATAATCCGTCGGTCGTGGGTTCGAGCCCCACCCGCCCCACCGCAGGGCTCTCGCAGAGAACCGTTTCTACCTGCGGGAACAGAAGAACGGGGGCCGCCACTCCAGAGTGGCGGCCCCCTTTCACACGTCCGGACCAAGATCCAGTGGACACTCAGGGGACACACAGGGGCCACGAGGAGGGATCGGCGGGGGCGCCTGGCCGGCAGGCCGTCTTCCGGTCAGCGCGGCTCCTGCTCCTGTTCCGGACCTTGCTCCGGATGTGACGCGACGGTCCGGTCTGCCGGCTCCGTCCCACCGTTCCCGGACTCGGGGGCCGGCCCGGTAGCGGCCGTGTTCTCGCCCATGGCCGTGGGCGTCGTGGACCGGGGCGTCGCGGAGGCGCGTTGTGCCGTTTCCAGGGCATGGAGGCGGCGTTTGATGTCGCGCAGCTCGGTGAGGAGGGTGTCGGGGCGGTTGATCCTGGTCACGGAAGCCTCCTGATCGGGGTGACGGTCAACTGGACCTGTTCCTCGCCCGCGTCGTTTCCCGGGGTGACTTCGATGCCGGTGATCCGTACGTCGAACTGGGTGCCGTCGGGGAAGAAGACATCCCTGACGACGACGGTGGCCTCGTCGCCGACCTGGTAGGACCCGAGCAGTGGTTCCCGGTCGGCGCGGGCGGTCAGTTCGGGCAGGACGACGGGGGCGGAGACCGCGGCCAGCGCCGAACGGGCCTGCGAGCGCAGCACCTCGGGGTCGGAGATCTGGACGTACGACACCTCGGTCTCCAGAAGCGGCCTCCCGGTGGTGAGGTCCTCGGCGACCGCGACGAGCTGACCGCCTTCGCTCTCGCCCCCGCCTTCGTCCCCGTCCTCGCCCCCGCCCGGCCGCTGCTCCCCGAGGGCGAAGACCCGTACGGCTGTCGAGGCGCCGTCCACCGGCCAGGTGTACCCGGTGAGGTTGGCGCCGTACTCCCACACATGCCCGGTGCTCCGCCGGCCGAGCCGGGGCGTGCCGACGCGCAGCCGACGGACGGGGCGCCCGTCGGACCCGTACGCCACGTCGAGGAGGAAGTCCGGACCGTCCTCCAGACTGGCCAGCTCGCGCAGCGCCTCGCCGGTGCTTTTGAGCTGGCCGCCGGGGAAGCCGAGCGTGCGGGGGATTCCGGACCGGGCGGCGGAGTCGGGGCGTACCCGGATGTCGCCGCCCGGGTGCGCCTGGGCGAGACGGACCAGGTCACGGGCGATGTCCGACTGGTCGTGATCGGTGAACGTGACTCCTACGGACGCCAGTTCGGTGACGGCCGGGTCGAAGTCGGCGGGCAGAACGCGTCGATGGTCGAAGTAGGAGAGGAACCCCGCTCCGCTGATCTCCAGGTGCCGGTCGGCGGAGCCGTACTTGACGGTCCAGATCACGCCGCCCCAGACAAGGATGCCGTCACGCTCGACGTAGAGGGCGGCGCGCGCGGGTTCGGTGAGTTCACGTGGCCGGTGCACGGTGACCCTCGGGTCACCGAGGGGGAGCCGGCCCCGGAACTCCCCCGCCTCGTTCAGTTCGGTGCTGAAGGTGACGTCGTAGAGGGGCAGCTCGTCGGAGATCGCGCCAGTCGCGAGGTCGGCGGTGTAGTAGGTGTAGCGGGCCATCAGCCGGTCAGCCAGGTCGTTCCGATGAACAGAGAGGTACCTGTGGGTACGGAATTGGTATCGGGCCACACCGCGAGCCGGTCTCCGTAGAGCGCGAACTCGCAGGCGAACAGCGTCGAGCTGCCTGTGGTCGGCCCGTACCAGCGATGCGCGACGGCGGGCCGGAAACCGGCGGGGATGTAGAGGAGCGTGGCGTTACCGGCGGCGGAGGAGTTCAGCCGTGTGGCACCGCCCCGCAGATACACCACCGCCCCGACCCGGCGTACAGCCGGTGCCTCCTGGGCGTTGTACGGCTGCCAGTTGGCCTCCAGAGGCAGGGGCGTCCAGCCGGTGTCGTCGTTGACGGCGCGCCAGCCGGCGGTGGTGTCGTAGGACTCCAGGTGGTTGGTGTCGGTGCGGTGGATGTACATGCCGCTGTACGGGGCCGTGGGGCGGCCCGCCTCCCCCGCGGCCCGGATGATGCCGCCCACGGCCGCGGTCCACGGGCGCAGGTCCTCGACGCTGGTGACGGCGGTGGCGTTGCCGGCGACTCTGATCCGGGCGAGGGGGATGTGGTCGCCGGTCACCGGGGGGTCGGTGGGGGAGGGGGCCGCGGTGCCCTTCACGAGCTCGACGGTCATCGTCGTGGCGGCGTCTCCGTACTGCTCGTCGCGCTGCCGGGCGATGACCAGGTCCTGGCGGGGGTGGGTCGGGTCGGCGGGGTACGGGCCGAGCACGTCGATGGTCTTCGTACGGTCGAGGGTGACCAGATAGGCGCCGGCCGCGGTCGCCGCGGTGCCCTGGATGACGGCCTGGAACGGGTTGACGGTGACCTTTCCCGACGCGGTGGGGGTGGCCAGTACCCTGCCGGGGTCGCCGGGCGCCGGCCGGATGCCGCTGCGGGCCTGGACCGGACCGCCGCCGGGCGCCGCGAGCACCCCCGTGGCGAGGCGGGCGTCCTCCGCGTCGACGAGGCCGCCGGATATCCAGCCGGAGTCGCGTTCCGGGGTGGGCGTGGTCATGGGGATGCCTCTCCTCTGCTCTGTGGGATGCCACGGTCGGCACGGATCCGGAGGTACGGGCGCGTCCCTGCCGTCGGGGTCAGAGCCATGCGTCACGCCATTCGGCGGTGAGCCGGGCCGCTGGTTCGTAGGCACGGGCGCGGAAGAGAACGGGCGTCGGGCCGGGTGGGAGGGGGAACCAGTCGGAGCCGGGCAGCAGAGTGGAGCGGCGGGACGCGGTGCCCTGGAGCAGGACCGTACGGGCGTCGGTGTCCACGACCAGATAGTCGCCTTCCTGGAGGGTGAGTCCGAAGGACAGGTCCGCGCCGCCGGCGGTGTTGGTGATGACCGGGTCGACGCAGGGCCCGCTGATCCGCCAGACCGGGCAGGTGGGGGCGGTGCCCGCGTTCTCCGGCACCAGCCGGCCGCCGGAGGAGCCGGGACCGAAGTCCAGCGGGAACTCCAGGGGGAAGACGAGGCCGCCGCTGGACGAGGGCAGTGTGCAGGTACGGGTGTTGAGCCGGGCGGAGTAGCGCAGCGGGTCCGGCGCGGTCATGGCCAGCGAGAACTCGAAGGCGCCCGCCTTACGGTCGGTGATCTTGGTTTCGGAGGAGAGACGGACGAGGACGCGGCGGGAGGCGTGGGGCTCGGTGACGACGAGGGGGAGCAGGGCGGTGCCGTCGGCGAGTACGGCGGCGAGCCGGTCCTTGGCGGCCTCCTTCGCCGCACGGCCGGGTGCGACGGCGGTGCCCTCCAGAGTGATCACGCGGGGCCCCCGGTAGGAGGGGGCGTCGAACGCGCCGTGCCGCTCGGGCCGGTCGGTGAGGGCGAGCCGGACGGGCGGAGTGGAGGCCCAGCCCTGCTCGGCGGTGACCCACCACTCGACGCCTGCCTCGTCGACGGTGTTCCCCGCCCACCCGTCGACCTCGAACACCGGCTGCTGGAGCGGGTGCCCGGTCACCGCTTGCCCGCCCAGGCCAGTTCGCGGGCGGTGATCCGACCGATCTCGTACTCGGACTGCCCGGGGCGCGGGTGGACATGGACGGTGACGGGGCTGTTGCCGGCGCCGCCGGTACGGCCCGCCGCGCGTACGCTCGTACCGGCGAGGCCGTAGCCGGGGGAGATCAAACCGCGCGCGGTGGCGGTGGCGAGGCGTCCGGCGGCGCCGGAGACCCGGTTGCCGGTGCCCTCGATCCCGAGGGCGAGCCCTTCGCCGACGTCCCGGCCGAACCCCATCATCAGGGTGGACGGTGAGGAGATACCGAGGCCGCGACGGATGGGACCCGGGATTTTGTCGATGACGAAATTCTTGATGGTGGAGGTGAGCGCCGAGGCTTTTCCGATGATTCCGTTGATGAGGCCCTGGATCAGATGTCCGCCGGTGTTCCTGAGCGTCGCGGCCAGCCCGGAGAAGAGCTTGGAGATCCGGCCGGGGATGCCGCGCAGGAAACCCATGGCATCGTTCCATTTGCTGACGATCGCGTTCCGTACCGCGCCGACGGCGGAGGTGATCCGGTTCCAGTGCTTCACGATCATCAGCACAGCGATGCCGATGGGGCCGGCGAGGATGGCCACCAGCAGCGGCCAGTTCGCCTTCAGCCAGCTGAACATCCTCTTCGCCGCGTTGACCACCCAGCCGATCGCGGCGGAGCCCGCGCGCATGGTGGCGCTCATCACCTGACCCATGACCTGCATCGCCTTCTGCACGACGGCCTGCACGGTCTTGGACCGCATGGCCATTTCGACGAGCTTGGTGATGAGCGGTATGAGCAGCGCGAGGATCGCGCCCATGACATTCGCCTTCATCGCGGTGTTGAGTCCTCGCATCGCGGTGCTCGCGCCACGCACTCCGCCCGTCAGCCGGCCGAACAGCCCGCCGCTCGCCCCCGCGTTGCGCGCGGCGTTCTGAACGCCGGTTGCGGATTGCCGTGCGGATCCCGCGAGTCGCTGCATTTCGGCACTGTTCTGGCGTGTGGAGTCGCGCAGTCGGTTCCCGGAGCTGCTCGCCTGGGTGAGGGCGGACCGGAAACGGGTCAGTGCGCCGCTGGCCTGGATCAATGCGGTTCTCATGGTGGGATGCACCTCCTTCCGATGTCAGCGGAGATTGTTCGCGATGTTGTGGATCTCCTGGAGGAAAACTCTCATGTTCGGATGGGACCGGCTGAGTGCGCGGTTGTAATCGTCGATGGCGCGCCGAAGTTGCTCGGGGCGCTGCGCACTTCCAGTGGTGCGTGCTTCGAGTGCGGCGATCCTGGGCAATATTCTGGTGAGTGCAGTGTCGGTGTACTGGGCTTTCTGGTGGTTCTCCCTCACTTTGTTCTTGAGGTTCTGGATATCCTTCCGGAGCTGTGTCGGGTCTATCAAGTCCTTGATCTGCTGCCGGGTCGCGTTGGGGAAGTCGTTCCGCAGCTCCCGGAGAGCGTTCGAGGTTTCCAGGCGATTTTTCACTATGTCCCTGAATACTGCGTCGACCCTGAACACGTCGGCTTGGAAGGTGGCCAGGTTGGCTTCGGCCTTCAACAGGTTTCCGCCGACGGCCACGCCTGTTCCTTCGGCCTTCAGCACGGTGCCCCCGACGGCCATGCCCGTCCCTTCGGCCTTCAACGCGGTGCCGCCGACGGCCACCCCCGTCAGCTCGGCCTTGCGGCGATGCAGTTCCAGGGACTCCCACAGCTTCTTCACGTCGAGGGAATCCTCGATGGCCTTCCTGAACTCCTTCGACAGGGGGCCTGTCCGGAACCAGGACGGGAAGGGGTTCTCGGTCATGGGATCCTCCTCACGGGCGGGTGAGTCAGGGCGAATTCAGGAACGTCACGATCTCCGCCGCACTCGCACCGCGCGACGGGACATCCGCGCCGGAGGGGTCGGTCGTCACCCCGGTTCCGCCCGGGCGCGGCACCGGATCCGGGTACGGTGCCGGGTCGGCGTCCTCGTCGCGGTTGACCGTCGCGAACATCCAGTTCGCGACGGCCAGGTGGTCGACGACCGCCGCCAGCAGATGGTCCGTGAGCGTCCACTCCGCCTGTTCGCCGTGGAGGGCACGGGCGAAGGCCGAGTCCTCCGGGAGATGCTCGGTGAGGACGCGCAGGCGCCGTGAGGAGAGGCTGCCGCGGTACCAGTCGAGGAGGTCGACTCCGTAGTGGCGGAGCAGATCCGCTTCCAGGGCCTCGGCGTGCTCGTCGACCAGCGCGCCGAGGCTCAGCCTTCCCCCAGCGTCATGCCTGTCTCGCTGCCGTACGCCTCCAGGATCGCGGAGACGTCCTGGACACTGATGTCGTACGTACTGAAGCGTTCGAACTGCTCGGCGCCGAGCAGCAGGGCGAGCAGCCCGTCGATGTCGTTGTCCTCCAGGGCCGCGATCTGCTTGGCGATGGAGCGCGGGAACTCGGTGGGCAGCCGGAACACGGTTCCGTCCACCTCGAACTCCCATTCCTTCCCCAGCGTTTCGAGACGCTGGGCACGGGCCGCGTTGACGTTGAAGCGGGGCATGGTCACAACTCCTCGGTGCGCTCGGCGGAAATTCTCAGGCGGCGCTGAAGCTGGGGTCCTTCATCAGGAACGTCGCGAGCGGCGCGTCATCGGCCGTGGCGAGTGCGGTGAAGGTGACACCGAGCTTGACGGGAGCTGTGCGGATGAGGGAGATCTCCTCGGTCTCGGTCACCTGGCCGCGGGCGATGACCATGCGGTAGGTGACGTCGTCACCGTCGGCGAACTCCAGGCCGAGCATGCGTTCGTCGAACTTGGGTTCGGACGCCAGTTCGTAGCGATAGACCCCGGACCCTTCCGCGGTCTCCGCCACGTCTCCGCCGCCGAAGAAGAACGGCAGGGTCTCCTCGTTGAGCTGGAGGAGCTGGAACTTGAAACTGAGATCGCGGTCGGAATAGATGAACCGTGCCGCGCTGACGTTCTGCCACGTGTCGAGGGGGTCGAGCTTGTCCTTCTTGGAGATCTTCACCCCGTCGGTGGTGGTGTAGCCGAGGTCGCTCCAGCCGGCACCCCATGGCGTGCTGATGTCGGTGGGCGGAGGGGTGTCGAGCGGTGCGATGAGGACCCGGCCCTTGCCGGCGACCCGGATCTCGTTGGCGTTCGTTCCGGCCATCACTGCTCCTTGCTGGGAGTTGGGCGTGACTGGGGCGATGTGTTGCCAGGTGCGAGGTGGCGCGGTGCGCGGCTCCAGGGCTCAGCGCATGGAGTTCAGCCGGGGCGGATGGTCAGCCGGGTGGTCGACACGTAACGGTTGGCGGTCGCGTGGCGGTAGTCGGGCAGCCAGCGGGGCCCGTCCTCCTCGACCACGTCGAGTACGGTCGCCGCGCCGTACCCCACGCCCCGGAGCTGGAGCAGCAGGGCGCGGGCGACCAGGGCGACGGCGTGGGCCGCCGCCTTGTCCGGGCCGTACGCCTCCAGATCGACCAGCGGGTTGTCGAGCCGTGGGTCCTCCGCCCAGGCCCCGCCCGCCCGTGAGACCAGCACGGCGCGCTGAGAGCCGTCGAATCCGGAGGGCGGCTGGACATCGACGATGGCGCCCGCCAGTTCGGTGCGGTCCTTGATCAGGTCGACGACGAGCTGTTCCACGTCCGGGAAGGTGACGTACGGCTCACTCGTCACCGGGTGCCCCATCATGCACATCCATGTCAACTGCCTTTTCTTTAAAGGGTGTTGACCATTTGTTGACGTCGAATGTAACCGGCGTGCCCGCTGTGGTGTGAGCCGCCTCGCATTGCGGACCGGTAACAATGCGTTGATCATGGGTTGCGGAAACGGAGTGGTGGGGCCCCCCCCCGCCCGGGGGGGGGGGGCCCCCCGGGGGGGGGGGCGGCCGGGCCGCCAGGCCGGACG
>NZ_JBFBFB010000025.1:0-51535 GCF_040683935.1 Streptomyces sp. NPDC093085
CTCGCTCGGGGGGGGGGGGGGTGCTCCCGGCCGGGGGGGCGGGGGGGGGGGGCCGCCCCCCCCCCCCCCCCGGCCCTGCCGGCTGCCGCCGTACCGCCCGGGAGCGGTCCGGTGTCAGCAGCTCAGGTTGGATCCCGGGGTGGTCCCGAGGATCGACGTGAAGCTCTGGTAGAGGTTGATACGGCTCTGCACCTGCCCGGGGTTGCCCCCGTTGCACTCGATGCTGCCGTTGATGGAGCGGATGGTCTCACCGAAGCCGAAGCCGTTGACCATGGCGTTGTGCGGGGTCATGGTGCCCGGGCCCGACTGGGTGTTCCAGTACCAGAGCGCGGTCTTCCAGGAGATCGCCGAGTCCGTCTGGACCAGGTTCGGGTTGTTGAGCAGGTCGATGCCGAGCGCGTCGCCCGCTGCCTTGTAGTTGAAGTTCCAGCTCAGCTGGATCGGACCACGCCCGTAGTAGGCGGCCTGGCCCGCCGGGCAGCCGTAGGGCTGGTTGGCGTCGCAGTAGTGCGGGTAGTTGGCGGTGTTCTGCTCGACGATGTGGACCAGGCCACCCGTCTCATGGCTCACGTTGGCGAGGAACGCGGCGGCCTCCTGGCGCTTGACCGTGTCACTGCCGGTGTTCGCGAACCCCGGGTAGGCGCTGAGCGCGGCGGTCAGCCCGTTGTAGGTGTAGAAGGAGTTCCGGTTCGGGAACATCTGGTTGAACTGGGCCTCGCTGACCACGAAGGACCCGTCCGACGGCGGGTCGGTCGGCGGGGTGCCGCCGTCACAGCTGTAGGGCTGCCAGTACCAGGTGGAGATGACCGGGTCGTACCCCGGGTTCTCGTGCTCGGCCCGGTAGAGGTTGCCGTTGGTGTAGCGGACGATGGCGCCCGCGTTGTACCAGGTGCCCGCCGCCCACGCGGGGTAGTCGCAGTTGGCGCCCGAGCCGCCGCCGGGGCTCGATCCGTCGCAGCCGCCGAGGTCGGCCCAGACGTCCGAGGTGCCCGGGGCCTCGCCCTGGGTCCACCACTTGGCGGACCAGTTGTGGCCGTTGTACGAGGCGGAGTCGCCGCCGACATAGACGGCCGACGAGGACCAGCCGGTGGCGCAGGTCGCGGCGGAGGCCGAGGTGGCCGGCAGGAAGATCACGAAGGCCAGGGTGGCGGCCACGGCCGCCAGGACGGAGAGTACGCGCTGTCTCAAACGAATCACTCCTTCGCGCGAGCAACCGCGATCGGCCGCTCGCCATGGGGGGTTGAGACAGAACCAACCGGAATCGCGTGCACCTGTCAAGGTCTAGACCAAGTGGGAGGTGTCACGGCGTCACTTACCGGCCGTCCACGTCGAGAACGCGCCAATGTCGAGGTGCGGACGACCAGTTCGGGCTGGAGCACGATCCTCCGGTGGACGTGCGCCGCGGCGCCCTCCCCGGTCTCCTCGATGAGCAGCTCGGCCGCCGCCTCGCCGAGCCGCCCGGCGGGACGGCGTACCGAGGTCAGCGGCACGGCGGCGGCCGCCGCGAACTCGATGTCGTCGTAACCGACGAGCGCGAGGTCCTCGGGGACCCGTACCCCCGCGTGGTACAGGGTCTGGAGCACCCCGAGCGCGAGCAGGTCGTTGGCGCAGAACACCGCGCCGGGGCGGGGGTCCAGGCCCAGCAGCCGCGCCCCGGCGTCCCGGCCGGCGGCGACATCGAGCCGCTCGGCCTCCACCTGGCGCAGCGCGCCGGGTCCGAGCCCCGCCTCGGCGAGGGCGAGCAGGGCGCCCTCCCGCCGGTCGCGGCACTGGGGCAGCCGCATCGGCCCGCTGACGTACGCGATGTCGCGGTGGCCGGCGCGCAGCAGATGGCGTACGGCCAGGGCGCCGCCGCCGATGTCGTCGACGGAGACCGAGCACCCCTCGGCGCCGTCGAGGGCGCGGTCGACGAGGACGAACGGGATGGTGTGCCGGCGGAACGTGTCGAGGTTGCCGCCGCTGAGGTCGGCCGGGGTGACGAGGACGCCCCGTACCTGCTGCTCGGAGAAGAGCGTCAGATACGTGGCCTCCTCGGCCGGGGACCCGGCACTGTCGCAGAGCATCACGCCGAGCCCGGCGGCGCGCGCCGCACGCTCCGCCCCGGAGGCCACGGCCACGAAGAACGGGTTGGCCATGTCCAGGACGAGCATGGCCAGAATGCGGCTGCGGCCGCCGCGCAGCCGGCGCGCGGACTCGGTGCGGACATAGCCGAGCCGTTCGATGGCGGAGCGGACACGCCGGCGGGTCTCCTCGGTGACCGAGTCGGGGCGGTTGATCACGTTCGAGACGGTGCCCACCGAGACCCCGGCCGCGCCGGCCACGTCCTTGATCCCCACCGGGCGGCGCATCAGACGGTGACCTCCACGAGGTCGAGGCCTGTCACTCCGGCGAGCGCCCGCAGTTCGGGCAGGAGCGCCCCGGTGGCGAGCGCCCAGTGGTGGCCGACGCCGCTGGCGCTCCACGCGTCGGTCCACTCGCCCGGGTCGTGGCCGAAGTCGACGCGGGAGGTGGTGTTGCCGATGGTCAGATGCGGCCCGTCGACCACCTGGCCCTCGGCGACGATCAGCCGGAACCGGCCCGCGCGGCTCTGGCCGACGCCGATCAGGGTGACCGGTCCGTGCCGTACGTCGAACTCGACGGAGACGCCCCAGCCGCGCTTGCCGTGGTAGACGCCGAGCCCGCGCAGGAGGGGGCGGCGGGCGCTGATGGCGAGGTGCCCGGGGCCGTCGTGGCCCATCTCGACCACGCCCGCGTCGAAGTCGAGGGCCTGGAGTTCGGTGAAGGAGCCGCCCGCGCCGAGCCGGTCGGCGATGAGCATCGCCAGGGAGGTGCGCAGTTCGTACTCGCCGCAGGCCGGGATCCCGCGCGCGGTCAGCAGCGAGGAACCGAGGATCATGCCGGCGCCGAGCCGTTCGTGGATCTCCCCGGCGAGTCCCCGGTGGTAGTACGCGAGGGAGTCCAGGTCGAAGTCGGCGACGAGCCGGTCGAGGCCGACGGAGACCCGGGCCGCCCAGGCCAGGTCCTCCTCGACCACGGAGTCGGCGAGTTCGAAGACCTCCCGGGTCTCGGCGAGCTTCGCGGCGACCTCGCTCTCGGTCACCCGTTCGACCCGTACCCGCAGGTCGTCGAATTCCAGGACCTCGACATGGCCGCCGAGCTGCCCGGGGACCATCGTGAGGTCGGTGGAGACGTCGTACATCCCCGGGTAGAGATGGCCCATCAGACCGTGGCGGCCGGAGCGGAGCACGGAGCGCACCCCGGCGGCGCGGATCCAGCGGCCGATGCGCCGCCAGGCCCGCTCGTCCTCCAGATACCCGGAGACGGAGCGGAACTCCACGCCGACCCGTTCGAACGCGTTGGCCATCTCGGGGAGCGGACAGGCCCCGCAGTAGGCGAGCCACTGGCCGGTGTCGAAGGTGGCGTGGTCCATGGCCGGGGAGGGCTGGAGGTTGATCAGCAGGACGGGCGCGTCGGCGCGCTGGGCGACCGGGACCAGCATGGTGGCGGTCATATAGGTGGTGAGGAAGCCGACGATCAGATCGCAGCCGGCGGCGCGCAGCTTCTCGGCGGCCTCGGCGCCCTCACGGGCGTCGGAGATGAAGCCGGCGTCCACGACGTCGGCGTCGAACTCCCCCATCCGCTCGGCGACCCGGGCCGCCGAGCGGCGGAGCTGCGGAAGGAGGTCGGGGAACTGCGGCCAGTAGTCGCCGAGGCCGCCGGCGACCAGTCCGACCCGGGGGCGGCGGGCGACGGCGGGGGTACGGGCGTGCGGGGCGGCGTCGGTGGCGGTGGCGGCGGGTGCGCGGGTGGAGGCGGGGTCGAATGGGCTCATGGCGGTTCCTCCGTGCCTCTCGGAGCGGGACGGTGCGTCAGGACGGCAGCCGGAAGTCGATGACGCGGATCGCCGACGGGGTGGTGCCGCTCGACTTCTGCTGGTACATGAACGACAGCACCCCGTCCTGGGCGACGCGCGTGTCGTCCACGACGACCTCCCCGAAGGCGTTGAGCCCCGCACCGTCGAACAGGGTCTTCCAGTCGGTGTACCCGGATTCCTTGGAGGCGGCGACAATTCGCCCGTACGGCATGACCGCGTACGCGTTGTCGTACCGGTCGAGGACGAGATGGGTGCGCTGGGTGGAGGCGAGCGGGACCGGTATCTCGGTCTTCTTCCAGGTGCCGGCGGCGTCGCGGTAGAGGTGGAAGGCGCGGCCGTTGGCGGTGCGGTCGGCGACGTAGTCGGTGGTGCACTGGCCGAAGCGGCCCGGGACATAGCTGATGATCGCGTGCGGCAGCCCGGCGGTGTCGGTGGCCTGGCTCTCCTGGTTCATCAGGGAGTGGTCGGGGTTGAGCGGGTCGGCGACCGTACCGGCGTCGCCCACGGTCACTTGGTCGGAGCCGCCGGTGGTGCCGACCACGGTGCCGGTGGCGGTGCGCCAGGTGCGGCCCCGGTCGGAGCTGTAGACGTAGCCGGTGTCGTGGTTGGTGAGGCCGCCGCTCGCGCACATGACGGCGTTGTTCTGCTCGCGCCAGGTGAAGAAGGCGTGGAGCCGGCCGTCGGGGCCGTAGTCGATGCCGTGGAGGTACATGTTGCGGGCGGTGCTGGAGCCGTGCTCGCTGGTGTACGTGCCGGTCGAGCCCGCCCATTCGCCCAGCGCGGTCCACTTCGTGCCGTCGTACTCGGCGAGCGCGTTGCGGCCGTTGCCGGAGACGCCGACGCGGTAGCTGAGCTGGAGGCGGCCCTCGGGGGTGGCGACGAACTGCGGATAGGTGAACTGGGAGGTGAGGGAGAGGCCGTCGAGGCTGGTCTGGACGGCGCCGAACCGGTCACCGGTCCAGGCGGTGGAGGCCGGGTTGTCCATCAGCCCGGCAGCGGACTTGACGTAGAAGAAGCCGTCGCTGTGCGAGTCCATGTTGAGGTGGAGCCGGCCGTCGACGCGGGAGACCCCCATGGAGATGACGTTGTGGGAGTCGTTGACGGTGAGCTGGTGGGGCAGCTTGACGGTCTGCCAGGCGGTGGCGCCGAGGGCGCGGCGGCCGACGACGGCGGAGCGGTCGGCGGTGTACCAGGCGGCGTACTGGTATCCCCGGTAGGTGAGCAGGCCGTTCTTCTGGAAGGAGTTGTTGTTGACCAGGCCGTCGTAGGAGACGAAGTAGACGGCCTGGCTGTCGAGCCGGGTGTCGGCGATCCGGGTGAGGGCGGGCGCGGGGTCCGCCGCCTCCGCGGTGGCGGGGAGGGCGGCGGTGGCGAGGAGGGCGAGGGCGGGGAGTACGGCGGTCAGGGGCCTCATGCGCGGTTCTCTCCTTGGTCCGGGGGCATGGCCGGGCGCGGCGCTAGGCGAGGTGGAAGACCTCGGTGAGGGGGCGCATGGCCGCGTCGGGGGTGGCGCCGTCGAGCGCCTCGAAGAAGCCGGCCATCTCGCGCTGCCAGCGGGCGTTGACGTCGGTGGCGGCCATGGCTGCCTGGGCCGCCGCGAAGTCCTCGGTCTCCAGATAGCCGACGAGCAGGCCGTCCTCGCGGAGGAAGAGCGAGTAGTTCCGCCAGCCGCACGCGCTCAGCGCCTGGAGCATGTCCGGCCAGACGGCGGTGTGCCGCTCGCGGTACTCGTCGATGCGGTCCTGGCGGACCTTGAGGAGGAAACAGACGCGTGCCATGGGAGCCGCTCCGATCAGAAGTGGAACTTGTCGATGTTCTTCTTGTCGAAGACGGTCGGCTCGCCGAGGATGACCTCGCCGTCCTTGCCGATGGTGTACTCGCCGAGCTTGCCGGCGGTGAACTTCTCGCCCTCGGCGCCGGTGATCTGCCCGGAGGCGAGCGCGGCGGCGGCGTACGAGCCGAGATAGCCGAGCTCCTCCGGGTTCCAGAGGGAGAACTGCTCGACGGTGCCGTTCTTGACGTACGCGCGCATCTGGTTGGGGGTGCCGAGCCCGTTGAGGACGACCTTGCCCTTGTAGGAGGAGTCGCCGAGGTAGCGGGCGGCGGCGGCGATGCCGACGGTGGTGGGCGAGATGATGCCCTTGAGGTCGGGGTAGGCGGCAAGAAGTCCCTGGGTCTGCTGGAAGGACTTCTGGTCGTCGTCGTCCCCGTACGCGACCTTCACCAGCTCCATGTCCTGGTATTTCGGCTGCTTCAGCTCGTCCTTCATGAACTCGATCCAGGTGTTCTGGTTCGTGGCGTTCTGGGTGGCCGAGAGGATCGCGAACTTTCCCTTGTAGCCGATCTGTTCGCCGAGGTGCTGGACGAGGCTGCGGCCGATCTCCTCGGAGCTGGCCTGGTTGATGAAGAGCTGCCGGCAGTCCTTGGCGGTGTCGGAGTCGTAGGCGACGACCTTGATGTCCTTCTTCATGGCCTGCTTGAGCGGGCCGCAGACGGCGTTGGGGTCGTTGGCGGCGATGAGGATGGCGTCCTGCCGCTGCTGGACGAGGGTGTTGATGTACGAGACCTGGGAGGAGGCGCTGGCGTCGGAGGGGCCGACCTCCTTGCCGGTGCCGCCGTACTCCGCCGCCGCCGCGATCCCGGCCTCGTCGACGATCTTCTCGTAGGGGTTGTTGATCTGCTTGGGGAGGAAGGCGAGCTTGAGCCCCTTCTTCAGCGGCGCGTCCGGGTCGGCGGTGGCTCCGGAGCCGGCCGCCGCAGTCTCCTTCGCCGCGCTCTCCTTGGTCGTCCCTCCGCAGGCGGTGAGCGCGACGGCGAGGGCGCAGGCGGTGGCGGCGGTGACGGCCGCACGGCGTCGGGCGGCGGTACGTATCAGCATGGCGGACTGGACCTTTCGGGAGGTTCGCGACAGCGGCGGGCTCAGGATTCGGGGGCGCGCCGGTGGCGTCGTTCGACGGCCGCGGCGATGACCCGGGGGGTGAGGACGGAGGCGACGAGGAGCACCCCGGTCACGATGACCTGGACCTCGTTGGGTACGTCGTTGAGCGTGAGCAGGTTCTTCAGGACCCCGATGAGCAGCACCCCGGCGACCGCGCCGAAGAGGGTGCCCTTGCCGCCGTCGAAGTCGACGCCGCCGAGCAGGACGGAGGCGATGACCAGCATCTCGAAGCCGAGGCCGTTGTCGGCGCGGGCGCTGCCGTAGCGGAGGGTGAAGACGACCCCGGCGAAGGCGGCGACCGCCCCGGTGAGGACGAAGAGGATCAGCTTGAGGCGTTTGACGCGGATCCCGGCGAAGTAGGCGGCCTCCTCCTGGGCGCCGATGGCGAAGAGGGCGCGGCCGAAGGCGGTGGCGTGCAGGACTACGGCGGTGATCACGGCCAGCACGATGAAGAGGAGCACCGGGTAGGTGAGGAAGGTGCCGGGGAGGGTGGTGGTGTCCACGGCCCAGTCGGCGTAGACCCGGGGGAAGTCGGTGACGGCGTCGCTGCCGAGGGCGACCGAGGCGAGGCCCCGGTAGAGGGCGAGGGTGCCGATGGTGACGGCGAGCGAGGGCAGTCCGACCCGGGTGACGAGCCAGCCGTTGAGGAGCCCGCCCGCGACACCGACGGCGAGCACGACCGGGACGATGGTCTCGAAGGCCCAGCCCGCGTTCCACAGGGCGCCGGTCAGCGCGCTGCCGAGGCCGAGCATGGAGGCGACGGAGAGGTCGACCTGTCCGGAGACCACGAGCAGGGTCATGGGCAGGGCGATGAGGGCGACCTCGGCGATGTCGTTGAACGCGAAGGCCAGGTTCTCGCCGGAGGCGAACCCGTCGGTGGTGGCGAGGCCGGCGACGAGGACGGCGACGAGGAGCGCGCCGACCGCTGTGTCCCAGCGCAGCCCGAGCGCCCGGATCCGTTCGCCGGGGGTCGGGGGACGCTGCCCGGGTCCGGCCGCCGGGGGCCGCGGGGCGGCCGCTGTGTCAGGCGCCATGGCCATGGCGGGCGCTCCTCTTCCTCAGTGCGGCGGTCATCCGCAGGGCGACGATCCGGTCGACGCTGATGGCCGCGAGGAGCAGCGCGCCGGTGATGGCGCCCTGCCAGAACGCGTCGACCTTCAGGACGACCAGGGCGCTGCCGATGGTGGTGAGGAGCAGGGCGCCGAGCGCCGCGCCCCAGACGGTGCCGGTGCCGCCGGTGATGGCGACGCCGCCGACGACGACGGCGCTGACGACGGTGAGTTCCCAGCCGTGGGCGTTGTCCGCGACGACGGTGCCGAAGCGGGCGAGCCAGAGGGCGCCGGCGAATCCGGCGACGGCGCCGGAGAAGACGTACGCGGCGAGGATCCGGCGGCGGATGGGCACCCCGGCGAGCCGGGCCGCCTCGGGGCTGGAGCCGATGGCGTACAGCTCGCGTCCGGAGCGGTAGGAGCGGAGGAAGTACGCGGTGGCGGCGAGCAGGGCGAAGGAGATCAGCGGGAGGTAGGGGATGCCGAGGACGCTTCCGCTGCCGAGCCCGAGGATCGCTGCCGGGACGTCGGCCGCGCCGATCTGGTCGCCCTGGGCCCACCAGTAGTCGAGCCCTTGGATGATGTACAGCATGCCGAGGGTGACCACGAGGGCGGGGACCCGGCCGAAACTGACGAGGGCTCCGCTGACCGCGCCGCAGGCCACGCCGAGGACGGTGCCGAGGAGCAGGACGGTGAGGACGCCGTGGTCGGTACCGGCGACGAACTTGCCGCAGGCGAAGGCGGAGAGGCCGACGACCGAGCCGACGGAGAGGTCGATGTTGCGGGTGACCACGACGACGGACTGGCCGACGGCGAGCAGGACCAGGATGGAGGCGTTGAGGAGGAGGTCCTTGACGCCCTGGTCGTCGAGGAAGCGCGGGTTGGCGAGCCAGGTGCCGAGGATGAGCAGCGCCAGCGCTCCGGCGATGCTGATCTCCCGGGCCCGGAAGACGGTGTCCACCAGGGAGCGGGCGGCGGTGGTGTCCTCGGGGGGCGCGGCGGGACGGTCGGTCAGGGTGGTCATGCCGCCGCCTTTCCGGCGAGGCCGGTGGCGGCGGCCATGACGGTCTCCTCGTCGGCCTCGGCCCGGGGTATCTCGGCGGTGAGCCGGCCCTCGCGCATGACGAGCACCCGGTCGGCCATGCCGAGGACTTCGGGCAGGTCGGAGGAGATCATCAGGACGGCGAGTCCGTCGGCGGCGAGAGCGGAGAGCAGCCGGTGCACCTCGGCCTTGGTGCCGACGTCGATACCGCGGGTGGGTTCGTCGACGATGAGGACGGCGGGTTCGGTCGCCAGCCATTTGGCGAGGACGACCTTCTGCTGGTTGCCGCCGGAGAGCACCCCGACCGGGTCGGCGAGCCGGTTGTACTTGAGCTGGAGGCGGAGCGCCCAGTCGGCGGCCCGGCCGCGCTCCAGGACCGTACGGACCAGACCGCCCCTGCCGAGCCGGCCGAGGCCGGTGAGGCCGATGTTCCGTTCGATCGAGAGGTCCATGACCAGGCCGCGCTGGCGCCGGTCCTCGGGGACCAGGGCGAGCCCGGCGGCCATGGCGGCGGTGGGCGACCCCGGCGGCAGGGAGCGCCCGCCGGCCAGGACCTCGCCGGCGTCGGCCCGGTCGACGCCGAAGACGGCCTGGGCCACCTCGCTGCGGCCGGCGCCCACCAGGCCGGCCAGGGCGACGATCTCGCCGCGCCGTACGTCGAAGGAGATGTCGTGGAAGACGCCCTCGCGGGTGAGTCGGCGGACGGAGAGGGCGGTCTCGCCGACGGCGGTCGGCTGTTTGGGGTACAGCTCGCCCAGTTCCCGGCCGACCATGGAGCGTACGAGGTCGTCCTCGGTGAGCCCGGCGAGCGGGCGGGAGGAGATCCGGCGGCCGTCGCGGAGGGTGGTGACACGCTGGCAGAGGCCGAAGATCTCCTCCAGGCGGTGCGAGATGAAGAGGACGGCGGCGCCCTCGGCGCGCAGCGCGGTGACGACGGAGAAGAGCCGGGCGGTCTCGCCGCCGGTGAGTGCGGCGGTCGGCTCGTCCATGATCAGGACCCGGGCGTCGAAGGAGAGCGCCTTGGCGATCTCCACGATCTGCTGGTCGGCGATGGAGAGGCCGCGGGCGGGCCGGTCGGGGTCGAGTTCCACACCGAGGCGTCTCATCAGGGCGGCGGTCGTCTCCCGTACCGCCTTGTGGTCGATACGGCCGAGACCCCGGCGCGGCTGACGCCCCATGAAGATGTTCTCGGCGATGGAGAGGTCGGGGAAGAGCGTGGGCTCCTGGTAGATGACGGCGATGCCGGCGTCCCGGGCGTCGGCGGGGCCGTGGAAGACGACCGGCCGGCCGTCGAGCAGGACCGCGCCGGTGTCCGGCCGGTGCACCCCGGCGAGCGTCTTGATCAGGGTGGACTTGCCGGCGCCGTTCTCCCCGGCGAGGGCGTGTGCCTCGCCGGGCAGCAGGTCGAGGGAGACGTCGCGCAACGCCCGTACGGCGCCGAAGGACTTGCTCACCCCGCGCAGGGCCAGGACGGGGGCGGGGTCGGCGTCCGGCGTGGGGTCGGCGCGCGCCGGGTCGGGTGGCTGGTCCCGGCCGGGGTCCGGGGCGGGCTCGTTCATGGGTGCTCCTCGGTGCTCCTCGGCGAGCGGGGCGCGTCCTGCCACCCGTCCTGAAAGGTTTCAATGAGGTTGCACGGAAGCTAAACGGCGTTCGTCCGCGCCGTCAATGGGGTGTGCTCGACATTTTGAAGCGGGCCCGACGGGGGTAGGTGTACCCGCGTTCACCGGCGCCGCGCGGAGGGTTGACAGGGGTGGGGCGCTCCCCTAACTTCACGCGATGAAACGATTCATAAAGGTTCGTGACACCGACTCGCCCCGCGAGTCCGCACCACGGGAGCGCTGAGAGATGACGGGTCGATCCGCCGTGTCCGCTGTGAAGGCGGCACTGAAGTCGCAGGCAGTCGAGACGCCGTCGTGGGCGTTCGGGAACTCCGGCACCCGCTTCAAGGTCTTCGCCCAGCAGGGCGTGCCGCGTACCCCGAAGGAGAAGCTGGCGGACGCCGCGCGGGTGCACGCGCACACGGGGGTCGCCCCGTCGGTGGCGCTGCACATCCCGTGGGACCGCGTCGACGACTACGGCGCGCTGGCCGGGTACGCGAGCGAACTGGGGCTGCGGATCGGGGCGATCAACTCGAACGTGTTCCAGGACGACGACTACAAGCTGGGCTCGGTCACCCACCCGGACGCCGCCGTGCGCCGCAAGGCGCTGGGGCATCTGCTGGAGTGCGTGGACATCATGGAGGCGACCGGCTCGCGCGATCTGAAGCTCTGGTTCTCCGACGGCACCAACTACCCCGGCCAGGACGACATCTCGGCCCGGCAGGGGCGGCTCGGCGAGGCGCTGGCGGCGGTGTACGAACGGCTCGGCGAGGGCCACCGGATGCTGCTGGAGTACAAGCTGTTCGAGCCGGCGTTCTACGCGACGGACGTGCCGGACTGGGGCACGGCGTACGCGCACTGTCTGAAGCTCGGGGAGAAGGCACAGGTGGTGGTGGACACCGGGCACCACGCGCCGGGCACCAACATCGAGTTCATCGTGGCGATGCTGCTCCGCGAGAAGAAGCTGGGCGGCTTCGACTTCAACTCCCGCTTCTACGCGGACGACGACCTGATGGCCGGCGCCGCGGACCCCTTCCAGCTCTTCAGGATCATGTACGAGGTGATCCGGGGCGGCGGGTACACCGAGGACACCGCGTTCATGCTGGACCAGTGCCACAACATCGAGGCGAAGATCCCCGCGATCATCCGCTCGGTGATGAACGTCCAGGAGGCCACGGCGAAGGCGCTGCTGGTGGACGCGGAGGCGCTGGCCGCCGCGCAGCGTACGGGCGATGTGCTGGGCGCCAACGCGGTGCTGATGGACGCCTTCGACACGGATGTCCGCCCGCTGGTGGCCGAGGCCCGCGTCGAACTGGGCGCGGACGCGGACCCGGTCGCGGCGTACCACGCCTCCGGATACGGCGAGAAGATCGTCGCGGAACGGGTCGGCGGGACCCAGGCGGGCTGGGGCGCCTGAGGCGACCCGCGGCGTTCCCGTCCGGCTGTCCCGTCCCGCTTTCCGCCCGCCTATGCCGTCCGCCTTCCGTCCGCTCTCTCCACCCGGCCGTCCGTCCGGCTTTCCCGCCGCCTTCCGTCCACTTCCTCCACCGGCCTCCCATCCGGCCTTCCCGCCCCGCCCGAAGTCCGCACCTCACCGAGGGACATGATGACCGACCAGCCCAGCCTCCACCCGGCGGCCGCCGACCTCCTCGACCGTTCACACCGGCTCGGCGCCGATCCGCGCAACACCAACTACGCCGGCGGCAACACCTCCGCCAAGGGAACCACCACCGACCCGGTGACCGGCGACGATGTCGAGCTGATGTGGGTCAAGGGGTCGGGCGGCGATCTGGGCACCCTCACCGCCGGCGGTCTGGCCGCGCTGCGGGTCGACCGGCTGCGCGCGCTGACCGGGGTCTACCCGGGGGTCGAGCGCGAGGACGAGATGGTCGCGGCGTTCGACTACTGCCTGCACGGCAAGGGCGGGGCCGCGCCCTCCATCGACACGGCGATGCACGGGCTGGTCGACGCCGCCCATGTGGACCATCTCCACCCCGACTCGGGGATCGCGCTGGCCTGCGCGGCGGACGGCGAGAAGCTGACGGCGGAGTGCTTCGGCGACACGGTGGTCTGGGTGCCCTGGCGGCGCCCCGGTTTCCAGCTCGGCCTGGACATCGCGGCGGTCAAGGCGGCCCACCCGGAGGCGATCGGCTGTGTCCTCGGCGGCCATGGCATCACCGCGTGGGGCGCCACCTCCGAGGAGTGCGAGCGGAATTCGCTGCACATCATCCGGACCGCCGAGGCGTTTCTGACGGAGCGTGGCGCGCCCGAGCCCTTCGGCCCCGTACAGGAGGGGTACGAGCCGCTGCCGGAGGCCGAGCGACGGGCGAAGGCCGCCGCGCTCGCCCCGCTGATCCGGGGGCTGGCCTCCACCGACCGGCCGCAGGTCGGCCACTACACGGACACGGAGGCGGTGCTCGACTTCCTCTCCCGCGCCGAGCACCCGCGGCTGGCGGCGCTGGGCACCTCCTGTCCGGACCACTTCCTCCGTACGAAGGTGCGCCCGCTGGTGCTCGACCTGCCGGCCGCCGCGCCGGTGGCGGAGATGCGGGAGCGGCTGGCCGCGCTGCACACCGCCTACCGGGAGGAGTACCGGGCGTACTACGAGCGCCACGCCGCCCCGGAGTCTCCCGCGATGCGCGGGGCGGACCCGGCGATCGTGCTGGTGCCGGGCGTGGGGATGTTCTCGTTCGGCAAGGACAAGCAGACGGCCCGGGTGGCCGGTGAGTTCTATGTGAACGCCATTCAGGTGATGCGGGGTGCGGAGGCGGTCTCCTCGTACGCGCCCATCGAGGAGTCCGAGAAGTTCCGTATCGAGTACTGGGAGCTGGAGGAGGCCAAACTGCGCCGGATGCCGGCCCCCAAGGCGCTGGCCACCCGGGTGGCGCTGGTGACCGGCGGGGGTTCGGGGATCGGCCGGGCGGTGGCGCGCCGGCTGGCCGCCGAGGGCGCGTGCGTGGTGGTCGCGGACCGCGACGCCGACGGCGCGGCCACCGTCGCCGAGGAGCTGGGCGGCGCGGACCGGGCGGTCGCCGTCCCCGTCGATGTGACGGACGAGGCGCAGATCAGGGCGGCGTTCGACGCGGCGGTGCTCGCCTTCGGCGGGGTGGACCTGGTGGTCAACAACGCGGGGATCTCGATCTCCAAGCCGCTGCTGGAGACGACGGCCGGGGAGTGGGACCTCCAGCACGACATCATGGCGCGCGGCTCGTTCCTGGTCTCGCGGGAGGCGGCCCGGGTCATGACCGACCAGGGGATCGGCGGGGACATCGTCTACATCGCGTCGAAGAACGCGGTGTTCGCCGGCCCGAACAACATCGCGTACTCCGCGACCAAGGCCGACCAGGCCCATCAGGTACGGCTGCTCGCCGCCGAGCTGGGCGGGGCGGGCATCCGGGTCAACGGGGTCAACCCGGACGGGGTGGTACGCGGTTCGGGGATCTTCGCGGGCGGCTGGGGGGCGCAGCGCGCCGCGGTGTACGGGGTGGAGGAGGCGAAGCTCGGCGAGTTCTACGCCCAGCGGACCATCCTCAAGCGGGAGGTGCTGCCGGAGCATGTGGCTGCGGCCGTCTTCGTCCTGACGGGCGGTGAGCTGAGCCATACGACGGGGCTGCACATCCCGGTGGACGCGGGTGTCGCGGCGGCATTCCTGCGCTGACACCCGGGCGGACGGGGCGGGGCGGGTCAGCGGGCCGGGCCGACCAGGCCGGGCCGGATCGGGTCGGCGGGGCCGGGGCGGATCGGGTCGGGTCGGCCGGGCCGATGTCTGTTTCCCCGTCGCCCGGCCGCCCCGCCGCCCGGCCGCTCCCCCGTCGCCGCCGCGCCCCGCCGTTTTTCCCCCTTCCCGCTTCCCCCGCGCCCGTCCGCCCCTTCCGCCCCTTCGTCCCTGAGGTCCGCCCGTGTCGCCCACAGAAACGCTTCCCTTCGCCGCCGTCGACCTGGGTGCCTCCAGTGGCCGGGTCATGGTCGGCCATGTCTCGGGCCGGGGCGCCGGCACCCTGCGGCTGGAGGAGGCGCACCGGTTCCCCAACCGTCCGGTGCGGACATCCGGCACGCTGTACTGGGACATCCTGGCCCTGTACGGCGGGGTGCTGGACGGGCTGCGGGCGGCGGGGGCGGCGGCCGGGCGGGCGCCGGCGAGCGTGGGGGTGGACACCTGGGCCGTCGACTACGGGCTGCTCGACGCGTCGGGCGCGCTGCTCGGCAATCCGGTGCACTACCGGGACGCGCGGACCGATGGCGAGGCGGCGAAGGTCGCCGAGGTGCTGTCACCCGCCGAGCTGTACGGGGCGACGGGGCTCCAGTATCTGCCGTTCAACACCGTCTACCAGCTCACCGCGGCGCGCGGGAGCGCGGCGCTGGACGCGGCGGAGCGGCTGCTGCTGATCCCGGATCTGATCACCTACTGGCTCACCGGCGAGGCGGGCACGGAGCTGACCAACGCGTCCACGACGCAACTCGTCGACCCCCGGACGCGTGACTGGGCCCGGTCGGTCGCCGAGCCGCTGGGCATCGATCTCTCGCTCTTCCCGCCGCTGCGGACGCCGGGCGCACCGGCCGGGACGCTGCTGCCGGAGGTGCTGGCCGAGACGGGGCTGGCCGGCCCGGTGCCGGTGACGGCAGTCGGCTCGCACGACACGGCCTCGGCGGTGGTGGCGGTGCCCGCCTCCGGCGAGCGGTTCGCGTACATCGCCACCGGCACCTGGTCGCTGGCCGGTCTGGAGCTGGCCGCGCCGGTGCTGACGGAGGAGAGCAGACGGGCCAACTTCACCAACGAGCTGGGGGTGGACGGCACCGTCCGCTATCTGCGGAACATCATGGGGCTCTGGATCCTCCAGGAGTGCCTGCGCGCCTGGGCGGCCGAGGGCGATCCGCAGCCGCTGGACCGGCTGCTGGCGGAGGCAGCCGAGGTGCCGGGGCTGCGGTCGTTCGTCGACGCGGACGACCCGGTGTTCCTGGCGCCCGGGGACATGCCGCGCCGGATCGCGGAGGCCTGCCGGGCCCTCGGTGTACCGCCGCCCCGGGGTCCGGCCGAGACGGCGCGGTGCGTGCTGGACTCACTGGCGCTGGCGCACCGGCGGGCGATCGAGGACGCGCGGCGGCTCTCCGGGCACCCGGTGGACACGGTGCATGTGGTGGGCGGCGGCGCGCGGAACACGCTGCTCTGCCGGCTCACGGCGGACGCCTGCGGGCTGCCGGTCGTGGCGGGCCCGGCGGAGGCGGCGGCGCTCGGCAATGTCCTGGTGCAGGCGCGTGCGGCGGGCGCGGTGGCCGGCGGACTGCCGGAGCTGCGGGCGCTGCTGCGGGCGACGGTGGAGCCGCGCCGGTACGAGCCCGCCGCCGACCGGGCCGGGCGGGCGGCCTGGGACCGGGCCGCCGCGCGGATCGCGCAGGCGGGGGCGGGGGGCTGACCCGCACGGCTGACCCCTGCGCGCGGCCGGTACGGCACCTGGCCGGGTGTGCGGGCCCCGATATGATGGTCCACTCGGGGCGGGGCACCAGCGACGGAGCACCAACGAGATGTGACAGGGACAGGCAGGACGCGTGGCGCAGACGGTCGGCATCAAGGACGTGGCCCGGCTCGCCGGTGTCTCGGTCGGCACCGTCTCCAATGTGCTCAACCGGCCCGAGAAGGTGTCGGAAGCCACCCGGGTGCGGGTACGGGCGGTCATAGACCAGCTCGGTTTCGTCCGCAGCGAGACGGCCCGGCAGCTCCGGGTGGGCACCAGCCGGATTCTGGCGATCCTGGTGCTCGACATGGCGAACCCGTTCTTCGTGGCCGTCGCCAAGGGTGCCGAGCGCGCGGCGCGGGAGACCGGGCTCGGGGTGATGCTCTGCAACAGCGCGGGCAGCGCGGCCGAGGAGGCGGAGTATCTGGCGCTCTTCACCGAGCAGCGGGTGCGCGGGGTGCTGCTGACCCCGGCGGACGCGTCGGGGCGGAACGTACGGGAGTTCGCGCGCCGGGACATCCCGTTCGTCCATGTGGACCGGGCGGTGCCCGCGTCGGAGGGGTGTTCGGTCTCGGTGGACGATGTCGCGGGCGGGGCGCTCGCCGTGCGGCATCTGCTGGCGGCGGGGCACCGCTCGGTGACGTACATCAGCGGCCCGATGTCGCTGCCCCAGTGCCGGGACCGCCGTACCGGCGCGCTGGCGGCGCTCCGCGAGGCCGGTCTGGAGCCGGAGGCGCTGCGCCAGGTGGAGACGGCGCGGCTCGATGTCGCCTCGGGCATCGACGCGGGGGCGCGGCTGCTGGGTCTCGCCGAGCGGCCGACGGCGGTGTTCTGCGCCAACGACCTGCTGGCGCTGGGCGTGCTCCAGGCGATGTACGGGGCCGGGGTGGATGTCCCCGGCGATGTGTCGATCGTCGGTTACGACGACATCGAGTTCGCGGCGGCGGCGGTCGTCCCGCTGACGTCGGTACGGCAGCCCGCGGACGCGATGGGGCGGACGGCCGCGGAGATGCTGATGGACGAGACGGGGCCGGACGCGGCCCGTCACACGCACCGCTCGGTGGTGCTCCAGCCGGAGCTGGTGGTCCGCAGCTCCACCCGCCGCCTGGAGCAGGGCGCCTAGGGCCTGGGCGGTCCGGCCCCTGGCGGCGGGGGGTGCGGTGGCTCCGGTAGGCACCCGTCACGTACTCCGGCCCGCCCGGTCGGCCCGCCTGACCGGGGCCGCGTAGCAGTGGACGGTGACCGTCTGTTCCTGGCTCCAGCGCTGCTCGGCGGTGTCCAGCAGGGTCCACCCGAGGTGTTCGTAGAACGCCACGGATCCGGTGTCGGCGGCCACGACGTCCAGAACGGGGTGCAGTCCTCGGCTCCTGGCCTCCCGTAACGCCTGGGACATCAGCAGGGAGCCGATGCCATGGCCGCGGGCGTCCGGGGCGACGAACAGGCGGGTGACGACGGCGACTTCGGCCGGGGCCGCGCCGGAGTGTTCGGCCCAGAGGGCGGGCGCGACATCGCCCGCGACCGGCGGGGAGAGCGCGAGGTGGCCGACGATCCGCCCGTCGAGCTCCGCCACCCACGCGGCGAGCTGTTCGGGCGGTGCGAGCCAATCGGCGGGCAGCGCGGGCCAGTTCACCGGATAGCTGTCGACCTTGTGCACCTCGGCGAGCACGCTCACACATGCGTCGAGGTCACCCGCGTCGCGTCGCCGGACATCACACATCGGGATGTCATCAGCCGCTGGCATAGTCTGTCGGTTCACCCGGACCATGCAACCACAGCCCGCCGCCGAAGCGGCCCGTGGCCACCCGACCGAGCGGTGAACGCAATCGGACCGCACCGCCAATTCCTTGCATACGCAGGCGCTTTGGTTCAAGAATGCGTCAACAATTCTCCTCGGAGAAGTAATGGCCAAGGCTGCCACAGTTAGTCTCCGCCGGTGATATTGATCAAGAACACCCAGAGACCCACACCCACCACAGGCACCGCACGCCGCTCGGTGCTCCGCGCGGCACTCGCGGGAACGGCCGCCACCGCGGGGGTGGCGCTGACGGCCCCGGCCGCCCACGCCGCCCCGCCCGCCCACGCCACCCGGCGACGCCCGGCCACCGCCGACGAGGCACTTGCCGAACTCGCCGCCGGCAACCGGCGCTGGCGGAACTTCCGCCAGCAGCACCCGGACGAGACCCGGGCCATACGTTCCGAACTGATCTCGGGCCAGCACCCGTTCGCCGTCGTCCTCGGCTGCATCGACTCCCGGGTCCCGCCGGAGCTCGTCTTCGACCAGGGGCTCGGCGACCTGATGACCGTGCGCTCGGCCGGCGAGGTGCTGGACGAGGCCGTGCTCGGCAGCATCAGCTACGGCGTGCTCGAACTGGGCATACCGCTGGTCCTGGTCCTCGGCCACCAGTCCTGCGGCGCCGTCGCCGCGGCGGTCGAGGCGGAGGAGACGGGCAAGGAACTCCCGGCCCACATCCAGTACCTGGCCGATCAGATCAAGCCCGCGATCGACCACTCGCAGGAGGGCACCGCGCGCGTCGACGCCACGGTGACCGCGAACGTGGCGCAGGTCCGCGACCGTCTCGCCGCCGAGCCGGATCTCGCCGCACGGGTGGCCGAGGGCAAGCTCGCCATCGTCGGCGCACGGTACGAGCTGGCCACCCAGCTCGTCCACCGCACGAGCTGACCCCGGCCCCCTGGACGACCCCCCGCACGGGCACCCGCCGCCCGGCCCCGCCCCCGCCGGGGCAGGGCGGCGCCCGCGGCCCCCCTCGCCCGCCCTCATCGCGCCACCCCTCCGTTCCGCATCCGTCCGGTGGCCGGACCCGTGGTCCACCCGGTGCTCCGTCCCGTACGTCACGTACCTCACCCCCGCTTCCTCTTGATGTGCACCCGCCATCTGTGCCATATATGGTCCAGACCATTGCCCCGGGGTGAAGGACACGGCCATGACCAGGTTGCGCTCCACCGCCATGTACGGCCTCGTCTCCGTCACCCTGCTGGCGACGGCCGCGTGCGGCGCCGGCCAGGACCGCGCGGCGGCCCCTGCGGCCCCCTCCGGCGTCACCGTCCAGGCCGGCAGCGCCACCTCCGCCCATGTCATGTGGACCCCGGCCACGGCCGACGACGGCGTCCACGGCTATGCCGTCTACCGTGACGACACCAAGGTCGAGGACGTCCCGGCGGAGACGACCATGGTCGACGTCACCGGGCTCTCCCCGTCGAGCCGTTACACCTTCACCGTCCGCGCCCGAGGGACCGACGGCACGGTCTCCCCGCCCAGCGCGCGCGTCTCCGTCTCCACGCCCGCGGCCGTCGCCGAGGACAAGGAGCCACCCGCCCGCCCCACCGGGGTGCGGGTCACCGGCGACGGCCCCCAGGGGGCACGCCTCACCTGGAAGCGGGCCCCGGAGGGGCAGGGCATCGTCTCGTACGACATCCACCAGGGCGGGTCCAAGATCCACAGCGTGGGTGGTGACGCGACCTCGGCCCGTCTCACCACCCTGCGCCCGGGCACCCGTTACCGCTTCACCGTGGTCGCCCGGGACGCCGCCGACAACACCTCACCCGAGAGCTCCGCCGTCGAGATCACCACCCCGCACGGCCCCGGGGACGACCCCGACACGGCGCCGACCGACCTGAAGGCCACCGTCCGTGCCGCCCAGGGCGGGTACTACGTCGACCTCTCCTGGCTCGCGCCGGAGACCGACGGCGAGATACCCGCCTACGAGATCCATCTGAACGGGAAGTTCGCCACGACCCTGGTCTGGGGCGACAAGGCACCCCAGGGCAGGGCGACCTACACCGTCCACGCGGGCTCGACACCGGGCGAGACCCTTCGGGTCAAGCTCCGCGCGAAGCTGCCCGACGGCACCTTCGGCGCCTTCTCCGAGGAGCGCTCCGTCGTCACCTCCCCGTCCGGTCAACCCGGCCCGGACCGCACCCCCCGTTCGTGAGCCCCCGCGGCGCCCGGGGGGCCGCACATCCACCCCGTACGAGTGACACCTCCTCCCCCGCCGTCGCCCGCGCCGGCTCAGCCTCCCCCGTGCGCACCGCCCGCCCCCCGGGCGGCGGGCACGGCCCCGCGCTCCCGCTTCACCCCCAGCCGGGTCAGCAGCCCGCCGAGCGGGCCGCCGGACGGAACCGCGAGCGGTGGCCCCGCCCCCTCCGCCCGCACGGTGGGCCCCTCGGCCCCCGGCGCCGGGCGCGCCTCCCGCGCCTCCTCCAGAAGCGCCTCCAGACTCGCCCGGTGCCAGCCGATCTCCTCCGGATGGTCCGCCAGCAGCAGCCGCCCCACCGTCGACCGCGCCGCCTCGGACTCCGGGTAGGCACGGAAGAGAACAGGCGCCAGCCGGTTCAGATAAGCGCGTTCGTACGGGTCCGCCACCAACTCGGCGACATGCGCCGAGTCGAGGACGCACGCCACGATGGCCGCCCGCTCCCAGGCGTCCTCGCTCCCGTGCAGAAGGTGACCGATACGCCGCCCCCGCCAGTTGCGCGCGCGCCGGTCGTCGCTCTCGTCGACACCGGCACAGAGCCCGCGCGGCAGCCGGACGGCGCGCAGCCGCCGCGACTCGCGGCGCGCGATCGCCCGCAGCTCGTCGGCGAGATAGAGCCAGACCACCGCGCGGTAGCGGTTCAGGTAGAAGTCCACCGGCGCGACGAGGCCCGCCTTCGCCAGCCGGGTGAACCGGGCCGGGCTGACGGAGAGCAGCGCCGCTCCCTCGGCCGTGCCCACCGTCCGTACCCGCTCGCGCAGCGCGTCCGGGAACCCCTCGTCCGCCCGGAGCCGGGCGATCTCCCGCCGGCTGACCTGGCGTCGGCCGACGGCCGGCCCCGGCTCGGCGCGGACATGCCCGAGCTGAACCGCCAGCTCGAACTCGCCCCGCTTCAACTCCAGCTCCCGCGCGGCCCGGACGAGTCCGACCGCCCCGGGCCCGGCCTCCTCCGCCTCCGTAGGCGGCTCGGTCCCGAACCCGGCGCCGAACCCCGCGCCCGTCCCTAACCGGCCCCCGGCCACCGACCTGGCCTCGGTCCCGCCCCCGGCCGGGGCGGCCGCCCTGGCCGCGGTCCCGCCCCCGGTGGCGGCCCGCGCCCCGGGCCTCGCGGCGCGCGCCCCCGGGCCGTACCTCGCCCGCGTGTCGCCGCGCGCTCCCTCGCCGCCGTTCGCCGTCCTGCCGTGGATCCGTGTCTCGCTGATGGACATGGCCGTCCTCCCGTGAGTGATGACTACTCTCGGTGACGACCGTAGCGTGTCAGCGGCCCCGCCCGCCCGGCCTGTGGACAACCCGCCTGTGGACAACTCGGTAATTCGGTAAGGAAAAACCCCTCAGAGGCCGCTCAACTGGGTCGGGTCAGGCTGTCTCGCCGCGACGCCCAGATGCTCGCCGACCCGGTTGACCAGCAACGTCATCTCGTAGGCGACCTGGCCGACATCCGCGTCCGCCGTCGTCAGCACACAGAGGCAACTGCCGTCACCCGCAGCGGTGACGAAGAGCAACGCCTCGTCGAACTCGACCATCGTCTGCCGGGCCTTGCCCGCCTGGAAATGGCGTCCCGATCCCCGCGCGAGGCTGTGCAGCCCGGAGGAGACCGCCGCGAGGTGCTCGGCGTCCTCGCGCTCCAGCCCCGTGCTGGCCCCCGTCACCAGCCCGTCGTTCGAGAGCACCAGCGCGTGTTTGATGTGTTCGACCCGTTCCGTCAGGTCGTCCAGCAACCAGTCAAGTCCCTTTTCGAGTGGCATGCCCGTCCCTCCCCGTTCAACTGTTCCCCATGTCCACGAACGCCCGTAGCCTTCCGCACCGGCCGCCTCCGGGCAAGCGGCGGCCGTCACCATCCGAAAGGGGTGCGTCACATCGCGCCGCGCCATCTCCCGCGAGAGGATGCGGCCATGGCGACAGAGATGAGCAAGGACGAGTGGCACGCCTTCGTCTCGGAGGGCACGCGCACCGGCAAGCTGGCCACCGTACGGGCCGACGGATCTCCGCATATCGCACCGGTCTGGTTCGTCCTGGACGGGGACGATCTCGTCTTCAACACGGGCCGGGAGACCGTGAAGGGCCGCAATCTGCTGCGTGACGGGCGGCTGGCGTTCTGCGTGGACGACGAGCGGCCGCCGTTCGGCTTCGTGACGATCCGGGGCCGCGCCGAGATCGACGAGGACCCCGCGCGGCTGCTCCACTGGGCGACGCGCGTCGCCGCGCGCTATGTGGGCGAGGAGCGCGCCGAGGAGTTCGGCCGGCGCAACGGGGTCCCGGGCGAGCTGGTGGTCCGCGTACGGGTCGAGAAGGTCACGGCGTACGGGGACATGACGGACTGAGGGGCCCGGTCCTGGGGGATCATGGCGGCATGCCCCATGACCACACACACGTACGGGAGTTCTTCGGCGAGCGGGCGGCGCGCTGGGACGCCCGGTTCCCGGACGACGGCCCCGCCTACGCCGCCGCCGTCGCCGAACTCGGGCCGCGCCCCGGCGACGCGGTGCTCGACGCCGGATGCGGTACGGGGCGGGCGCTGCCGCCGCTCCGGGACGCCGTGGGCCGGGAGGGCACCGTTCTGGGCGCGGATCTGACCCCGGAGATGCTGACGGAGGCGGTACGGGCCGGACGACACCGCGCGGGGCGCCTGCTCCTCGCCGATGTGGCCCGGCTTCCGGTGCGTTCGGGGGCGCTGGACGCGGTGTTCGCGGCCGGACTGATCGCCCACCTGCCCCACCCCCGGGAGAATCTGCGGGAGCTGGCCCGGGTGGTGCGGCCGGGTGGCCGGCTGGCGCTGTTCCACCCCGTCGGCCGGGCCGCGCTCGCCGCCCGGCAGGGGCGGCGGATCACCGAGGACGACCTCCGCGCCGAGCACCGGCTCGGCCCGTTGTTGGCCGGATCCGGCTGGCGCATGGAGGCGTACACGGACGAGGACACGCGCTTCCTCGCGCTGGCGGTACGCGCCGACTGACACCCCCCGCGCCCCTGTTCAGGCCCCCTCCCCGCCCCCTCCCGGTCCCCTCCCCGTCCCTTCCCCTCGACGCCCGAGGCGGCGACTGGCTAGGGTGCGCCGACAGGCTGGACGGACGGTGGCCGGAGCGCGCCGTCGGACGAACGGGATCGGGGAGGTGCCGTGGCCGCGACGGAGGAGTCGGTGGACGACGACGCGCTGTACGTACTGACCGCGGCGCTGCTGACGCCGGCCCGTTTCCCCGCCGTGCTCGGCGACGACTATCCGGAGGCGTGCGGCGCCCTCGGGCTCGTGCCGTACCCGGGTGGCTACGGGCTGGTCCTGGGCCAGGACGGTACGGGGGCCCGGTGGACGGTCGTGGTGGACGACGTCTCCCTGGTCGCCGTCGCGATCGCGTCCTGGGACTGCGGTATGGAGTACGACCTCTCCCCCGGTGAACGCACCGTGGTGTGCGCGCTGCCCGGCTGGCCCATGGCGCTGGCGGTCGCGGCACCGGGGGTTCCCGCCCCGCACGATCCGGTTCCGGAACCGGCTCCGGAACCGGGGCAAGGTACGGGATCAGGACCGGAGCCGGACGGGGGCGCCGCCGGGCCCGGGTCCGGAGCCGGGCCCGAGGGTGTCGTACGGCTGCCCTTGACCCCGCCCGACACCTCGGCGTGGGGGCCGGCCCAGCGGCGGCTCGGGGCGGACGAGGTCGCGGCCCAATGGGCGTCGTGGCGCGAGCGGTTCGACGAGGCGGAGGACGCCGAGGACGCCGGGGACGTCGGGGACGTCGGGGACGCGCCAGACGCGGTGGCCTCCGCGCAGGCCGGGGCCGCCATGGACGCCGTGCGCGCCGAGACCCCTGACGCCTCCGGCGGGCGCCCGGCAGCCGGCGGCACCGGCCACCCGCCGGCGCCCTCGCACCCCGGGGTCGTACGGGTCCTGGCGGAGCTACGGGCCTACGTCGACGCCACTGCCACGGCACCGCCGCTCGGCCGGGTCCGCTCCGGCTTCGCCCCCGGCGAGGCACGGTCGCTCCGCGCCGACGGCCCCGGCTGGTCCTTCGTGGCCAGGACCGACGACATGGCCTTCGTCCTGCTGGACGGGGAGCCCGGCGAGGTACTGCCGGTGGGGCGCGGCCCGGAGCTGCCGGGGCTGCTCACGGCGCTCGACGAGATCGCCGTACGACCCACGTGAGACGCCCCACGCGGGTCGCACGGACCGCCCACGTGAGATGACCGCGCCCCGAGAGAGGCCGGCCTCCGGGGGCGGGCCCGAGCAGACCCCCGGGAGCCCGATCGGAGACCGGCCCGGATCCCGGACCCCGAGCCCCCGGACAGCCCCGAGGCCCGGCCCCCGGCTCCGCCGAGTCCGGCACCCGGTTCCGGCCCGAGAGGGGCCCAGGTCCCGGCGCCCGGTTCCGGCACCCAGGGCGAGGAGTGAGATCGGCCCGAGACGAGTCCCGGAGTCCAGTGGCCCAGGTCCGGCGCCCTCCCGGTTACCGGCGCCCGGAAGGGCGGCCCGGTGTCCGGTCCGCCGGGCCCCAGGCGCGGTGTCCTGCCGGTCGGGCCGGTCGGGCCGGTCGGGGTCAGAGTGGTTTCTGGAAGAAGCGGCTGTCCGGGTGGTCGCGGTAGAAGCCGAAGCCCGTGGTCGGCAGATAGCCGCTGGACTGGTAGAGCCGTACCGCTTCGGGGAGCACGTCGCCGGTCTCCAGCACCATCCGCCGCCGCCCCGCCGACCGCGCGCTCTCCTCCAGCGCGCCCAGGATGCGGCGGGCCAGCCCGCGTCCGCGCGCCTCGGGGACCACGTACATCCGCTTCACCTCGGCGTCTCCGCCGAGATATCCGTCGTCCGTGGTGTCCTGGGCGCGCCAGCCGCCGGAGGCGACGGGGGCGCCGTCTCGGTACGCGACGAGGAAGAGTCCGTTCGGCGCGGCGAAGTACGAGGGGCTCAGCGGTGTGGTGTCGTCGTGGCCGAAGCGCTTGCGGTACTCCGCCTGCACCTCGTCGCTGAGCCGGACGGCGTCGGGGTGGTCGAGGGCAACGGTGGCGACGGTGTAGTGCTGCACAGCCCCCGACCATATGCGTTCGCCCGAGCGATCCCGAAACGGAATTCCGGACCCGGGGACCGGACCATCGGTTCCCCGGGACCGGAACTCCGCTGGGCGCTCCTCAGCGGCCGTCGTCCCTCAGCAGCCGTCGCCCCTCAGCGGCCCAGCTCCTTGCGGCTGATCCTGCGCAGCCTCCGGCGCTGCGACGGGTCCAGCATCAGATACGCGGCGGTGGGCACCCCGACGACCACCAGCAGTGCGAACCAGAATCCGATCAATGGCGTCAGGAGAAGGCCAACGGCTACTCCCCCGATGGCGATCTTCGCGCTTGTCGACATCTCGACGCCTCCTTCGCGGCGTGGCGGCCGCTCCGTTCCCAGTCGGTGAACGTGCGCGGTCGTCCGCCAGTTCCACTCCACTATGCGCTCGCGCGCAGCGGCTCGCCTATGCGCTCGCGCGCAGCGGCTCGCCGACCTCGTGCAGGTGGCCGAGGGCCTGGCGGTACGAGTCGACCAGCCCTGTCTCGGTGTACGGCACCCCGAGCGCCCGGCAGTGCGCCCGGACCAGCGGCTGTGCGAGCCGCAGGTGGGGGCGGGGCATGCTGGGGAAGAGGTGGTGCTCGATCTGGTAGTTCAGCCCGCCGAGGAACCAGTCGGTGAAGAGCCCCCCGCGTACGTTGCGCGAGGTGAGGACCTGGCGGCGCAGATGGCCCCAGTCCTTGCTGTTCTCCGGGTCGGGCATCTCCATGCCCTTGTGGTTGGGCGCGAAGGCCATGCCGAGGTGGAGTCCCAGGATCATCTGGTTGATCACAGCGAAGACGAGGGCCTGCCAGACGGTGAGCGTGGTCAGCAGCAGGGTGACGTAGCCGACGACATGCGCCAGGAGCAGCAGTCCCTCCGTCGCCCTCCGGCGCGGCGGCATCCGGCGCGGCTCGCCGCCGCCCTGACCGGCCCGAACGGGCTGACCTGCCGGGTCGTCCTGGTCGGCTCGGCCGCCCTCACCACGCGCGAAGACCGCCTGGAAGCCGTAGACCTTGAGGGCGATGCCCTCCAACGTGGTGAGCGGGAAGAACAGCCAGGCCTGGTGGCGGGTGAGCCAACCGCGCAGCCCCGTGCGCCCCTCGGTCTGGTGCTGGGCGAAGACGAGGATGTCGGCGGCTACATCCGGGTCCTTGTCGAGGTGGTTGGGGTTGGCGTGGTGCCGGTTGTGCTTGTCGTTCCACCACTCCTGGCTCATGCCGAGCAGCAGATTGGCGTGGACGAGCTGGATCAGCCGGCTCTTCCTCCGGTCGGCGGTGATCTGGGAGTGTCCCGCGTCATGGCCGATGAACGCCATCCGCGCGGAGACGACCGCGAGCGGGGGCGCCAGGAGCAGCGCCCACCAGGAAGGTCCGATCAGGACCAGCCCGGCGACGATCGCGCCCAGGAGGAGGAAGTTGACGGCTATGCCCCGGGCGTACCAGGCGGTGCGGCGTTCCAGGAGCCCCTGCTCCCTGACCGTCCGCAGGAGGGGCGCGAAGTCGCTGCCCGCGCGCGGCGCTGCGGCGCCGGGGGCGGGGGGCGGCCCCGCGACCGGGGTCGCGGAGTCGGTGGGAGCTGTGGCGGCTCGGGGCATGTCGGTCTCCGGTCTGTGGGCGTGATGGCGAAACGGCGTGGTAGCGGGATGGCGTGCTGGCGAAACGGCGTGGTAGCGGGATGGCGTGCTGGCGAAACGGTGTGGTGGCGGGATGGCGTGGTGGTGGAAGGCGGCTCTGGGACGGGGCGAGCGGGGAAGAAGTCGCGCGTGCCCCGCTTGACCTCCAGAAACGTACGGTGGCGCGGATGGCGGGGACCATGGCGCCAACCCCCGGAACTACGGGGGGTTTTCGGGAGGGCCGAGGGTGCCGCCCGCCACCCCGGCCGGCCGGCGGGACGCGGTCGGCGGGCCCGGGGTGCGTCACGGCCCGGCGGCGGCGTTCTCCGGGCGGGGCGCTGATGGGGTACCCTCGGCGCCCCAGAGCTCCACTAGTCAAATTTGAGGAATGTGTTTTCGCCGTGCACAGCCTCCCTGCGGCACCGCCCTCCCGGACCCCCTGGACCACCGGACCCGCCCGCCGTTCCGTCGTCTTCCTCCCCGGTGACCCGGCCCGCGCCGGCCGGATCGCCTCCTGGGATCCCCATGACCCTCCCGAAGCCCCCGGCGGCCGCCTGGGCCCCGACGGCGTCCCGGGCACCCTGGCGGAGCTGGCCGTCGTCACCCCCGAGTGCCGTCTCGTCACCGTCACGGCACTGCTGACGCCGGTCGCCGACGCGCTCCCGTATCTGACCCGGGCCCGTGCCGCCCCCGGCGCCTCGCCGTCGGCCGCGTTCTGGGGTTCGGCCGCCCTGCTCGCGCTCGAACTCGCGGCCCGGGGACTGCTGCTGCCCGGGCTCACCGGTACCGACCAGGACAGTTGGCGGGCCGGTCCGCTCACCGCGCGGGACCTGGACCGGGTACGGGCGCTCGCCGCCGCGATGCCGCCGACCGCCCACGCCGTACCGCTGGGCGGACCGTCCGCTCCCCGGCCCACGACCGCCGCCGTACGCGAAACCGGCGGTTCCGAAGCCACCGGACCGGGCGAGCCCGGGGAAGGGACGCTGATGCTGCCCGAGCCCGAGCGACTGCTGCGGGACTTTCTCGACGCGGTCGCCGACACCCTGCCGCGTACCCCCGCCGCACCGGTTCTCGCCGGGGGCGACGCCTTCGCCGCGCCCGCGGCGACCCCCCGGCGCCGCTTCCCCGAACTCCGGGGCTGGACGGCCGATGTGGCCGCCGGGCACGACGCGGGCGTACGGCTCTCGCTCCGCGTCGAGGTCACCGGCCTGCCCGAGGTGGCCGGTCCGGGCGAGGCGGCCGGTCCGGGCGAGGCGGCTGATCCGGGCGAGGGCGCCGCTCCGGCGGACCCGGCCGGCGCCGTCTTCCGCGCCGTGCTCCAGATACACAGCGTCAGCGACCCCACGATCGTCGCCGACGCCGCCGATGTGTGGTCCGGCGCCGCCGTCACGGGCTTCGCCCCGCGCGCCCGGCTGGACGCCCTGCTCGCCCTGCGCCGGGCCGCCCGGGCCTGGCCGGCGCTCGCCCCGCTGCTCTCCGCCGCCGCGCCCGACGCGCTCGACCTCGCGGACGAGGAGGTCACCGAGCTGCTGGGCGAGGCGTCCGGGGCGCTCGCGGCGGCCGGCGTCCAGGTGCACTGGCCCAGGGAGCTGGCCCGTACCCTGACCGCCCGGGCCGTCATCGGTCCGTACGACCCGTACGACCCGTACAGCCCCCACGCCTCCCATACCCCGTACGACACCCTCGCGGACCCCGGCGAGCGGGACGGCGACGGGCGGAACCCGGATCCCTTCCGCTCCCTCGGCTCCGCCTCCCCCGACTCCCGCTCCCCCGGCGTCCTCTCCGCCGACGCGCTGCTCGCCTTCGACTGGCACTTCGCGCTGGGCGACACGCCGATCGGCCGGGCCGAGCTGGACCGGCTCGCCGAGGCGAGCCGCCCCCTCGTACGCCTGCGCGACCAGTGGGTGCTGATCGACCCGGCGGAGGTACGGCGTGCCCGCGAGAGCCGGAACACCCAGGTCACGCCGGTCGACGCGCTCGAAGCGGTGCTGACCGGTTCGACGGAGGCCGCCGGCCGCCGGGTCGAGGTCCGGGCCACCGGATGGCTCGCCGCGCTCCGCGACCGGATCGCCGACCCCGCCGGCACCGAACCTGTGATCGGACCGCCCGCGGCGCTCGACGCGACCCTGCGCGACTACCAACTGCGCGGGCTCGACTGGCTGCACCGGATGACCTCGCTCGGCCTCGGCTGCTGCCTCGCCGACGACATGGGCCTCGGCAAGACGATCACCCTGATCGCGCTCCATCTGCACCGGCAGGGCGAGCCGTCGGCCGCCGGGCCCACCCTGGTCGTCTGTCCCGCCTCGCTGCTGGGGAACTGGCAGCGCGAGATCGAACGGTTCGCTCCCGGCACGCCCGTACGCCGCTTCCACGGCACCGCCAGGACCCTGGAGTCCCTGGTGGACGGGGAGTTCGTGCTCACCACGTACGGCACGATGCGGCTGGACGCGGAGCGGCTCGCCACCGTCGACTGGGGTCTGGTCGTCGCCGACGAGGCGCAGCACGTCAAGAACCCGTACGCGGCGACCGCCCGGCGGCTCCGGCTCCTCGGCGGCCGGGCCAGGGTCGCGCTCTCCGGCACCCCGGTCGAGAACAACCTCTCCGAGCTGTGGGCGATCCTCGACTGGACCACCCCCGGGCTCCTCGGACGGCTCGGCACCTTCCGCACCCGTTACGCGCACCCCGCCGAGAGCGGGAGTGACCCGGCGGCGGCCGAGCGGCTGGCGGCGCTGGTCCGGCCGTTCCTGCTGCGCCGCCGGAAGTCCGACCCGGGGATCGCGCCCGAACTGCCGCCCAAGACCGAGACCGACCGGGCCGTCTCGCTGACGCCGGAGCAGACCGGGCTGTACGAGGCGGTGGTGCGGGAGACGCTGGAGGCGATCGCGGTGGCGGACGGCATGGAGCGACGCGGTCTGATCGTCACACTGCTGACCTCGCTCAAGCAGATCTGCAACCATCCGGCGCAGTATCTGAAGGAGGAGGCGGAGAAGGGGGAGCACGGGGAGCGCCTGCGGCTGACGGGCCGTTCGGGGAAGCTGGAGCTGCTGGACGAGTTGCTGGACACGATTCTGGCGGAGGGCGCGAGCGTGCTGGTCTTCACGCAGTACGTACGGATGGCGCGGCTGCTGGAGACGCATCTGGCGGCGCGCGGCGTACCGACGCGGTTTCTGCACGGCGGCACGCCGGTCCCGGAGCGGGAGGCGATGGTGGACGGCTCCAGCGCGGCGAGGTGCCGGTCTTCCTGCTCTCGCTCAAGGCGGCGGGCACCGGGCTGAATCTGACCCGCGCGGAGCATGTGGTGCACTTCGACCGCTGGTGGAATCCGGCGGTCGAGGCGCAGGCCACGGACCGGGCGTACCGGATCGGGCAGCACCGTCCTGTGCAGGTCCACCGGATGATCACGGAGGGGACCGTCGAGGACCGCATCGCGGATCTGCTCGCCCGCAAGCGGAAGCTGGCCGACGCGGTGCTGGGCTCCGGCGAGTCCGCGCTGACCGAACTGACCGACGCCGAGCTGGCGGACCTGGTGGAGCTGCGAGGGGGCACCCGATGACGTACGACACGCGCAAGGACACCGGGACCGAGGGTGCGGAGGACGAGACGGTACGGACCCTCGCGGCGCTCCCCCCGGCCCGGGGCCGTGGCTTCGCGCGGACCTGGTGGGGCCAGGTCTGGCTGAGGGCGCTGGAGGACACGGCGCTCGACGCAGGACAGTTGAAGAAGGGGCGGAAGGCGGCCCGCGAGGGCGCGGTCGGCGCGGTCTCCGTACGGCCGGGCCGGATCACCGCGGTCGTCCAGGACCCGGACGGCACGGCCCGGCGCAGCGATGTCCTGTTGCGGCGGCTGAGCGCGGCGGAGTGGGACCGCTTCCTGGACCTGGCGGTGGACCGGGCGGGCCATGTCGCGGCGCTGCTGGACCGGGAGATGCCGCCGCACCTGCTGGAGGACGCGGCGGACGCCGGGATCGAGCTGCTGCCCGGCATCGGCGATCTGGAGCCCGAGTGCGGCTGCGAGGCGTGGGACCACTGTCCGCACTCCTCGGCGCTCTGCTACCAGGTGGCGCGGCTGCTCGACCAGGATCCGTTCCTGCTGCTCCTGATGCGCGGGCGGGGCGAGCGCGCGCTCCTCGACGAGCTTCAGGTGCGCGGCGTGGCGCGGGCCGCGCGGACCCGCCCGGCGGAGGAGCCCGGCGCCGCGCTCTCCGGCGGGCCCGTGGGGGTGCCGGCCTCGGTGGCCTTCGCCGCGGACCGTACGCTGCCGCCGTTGCCCGCGCCCCCGGCGGCGCCGGACGGACCCGGCCGGCCGCCCGCGCTCGACACGGAGGACGCGCCGCCGGCGGGGGTCGACGCGGGCGCGCTGGAGTTCCTGGCGGCCGACGCGGCGGCACGCGCGCTCCGTCTGCTGAACGAGGCGCCGGCGCCGGACCACCACCAGGCCCCTCCGGAGCCGGAGTTGACGCCCCTGACGCTCCGCCAGGACGGCGTACGGCTGGCCGCCGCGTCCGGGGGCGATCGGTACGCGCACCGGCTGGCGCCGGGGACCGGGCGGCGGCGGGCGGAGCTGGAGCTGGCCGTACGGGCGTGGGGGTACGGGGGCGTCGCGGCCCTGGCCGTGTTGGAGGGGGAGCGGCCCCCGGGCCCCGAGGCGCTGGCCCGTGCGGCGGCGGCGCTGGACGCGGCGTGGGAGGACGACGACCGCCCGGCGCTGCGCGCGGCGGGCCGGGGCCGCTGGACGGTACCGGGCAGCGGGGCGCAGCTCCGGTACGGGGAGGACGGACGGTGGTGGCCGTACCGGAAGGAGGGTCCTCGCTGGACCCCGGCGGGCCCGTCGGCCCCGGACCCGGCCACGGCGCTGGCGGAGGCGGTCGCGGGGGCGGAGGCCGTCGCGGGGGCGGGAACGGAGGCGGGGGCGGAGGGGTAGGCGGACACGTCGGACCACCGCTCCCCGCAGAACGCTTGTCGTGCCGGTGTGCCGGGGTGACGATGGTCGGGTCCGGGGGGGGGAATCCGACCGGGGAGGCCGTGTGTCCGATGCCTGGGTGGCCCTGCGTACGGGCGCCGACCCGGTGGAGCGCCGGGGCGCGCTGCGGAGGGCGTACGAGGCGTTCGCGAGCGCCGGGCGGGTGGAGCGGCCCGTACGGCCCGTGGTGGCGGACTCCTGGCAGCGGTCGGCGCGGGCCCGTGTCGACCCGGAGGGCACTGCGGCGGTGGAGCTCTCGGACGACGAGTTGGCCGCGTACCGCGACGGGCATCCGCTCGCCCGGGTGCGGCCGCTCATCGGGGAGTTGACGGGCGCGTACGCCATGGACGGCGAGCATCTGGTCGCGGTCTGCGACGCGCACGGCCGGCTGCTCTGGGTCGAGGGGCACACCACGACGCGGCGGCTCGCGGGCCGGATGAACTTCGTTCCCGGGGCCCGCTGGTCGGAGGCGGTGGCCGGGACGAACGCGCCGGGGACCGCGCTCGCCGTCGACCGTCCCGTGCAGGTGTTCGCCGCCGAGCACTTCCAGCGGCCCGTGCACCCGTGGACCTGCGCGGCGGCACCGGTCCACGACCCGGCCAGCGGGCGGCTGCTGGGCGCGGTCGACATCACCGGCGGGGACCGGCTGGCCCATCCGCACAGCCTGGCCTTCGTCGCCGCCGTCGCACGCGCCGCCGAGTCGCAGCTGGCGCTGGTGGCGACCGAGCCGGAACCGGGGTCGGTACGGCTCTCCTCGCTCGGCCGGGACGAGGCTCTGCTCGTGGCGGGCGGGCGGAAGATCCGGCTGAGCCGGCGGCACAGCGAGATCGTGACGCTGCTCGCGCACCGCCCGGAGGGCGTCACCGGGGACGAGATGCTGGTCGGGTTGTACGAGGACGAGACGGTCACCCCGGTCACACTCCGCGCCGAACTCTCCCGGCTGCGCGGGCTGCTCGGCCCGGAGCTGCTGCGCTCGCGCCCGTACCGGCTGGCGGCCCGGGTCGACGCGGACTTCGACACGGTGGCCCGGCGGCTGGCCTCGGGCTCGGTGACCTCGGCGATGTGCGCGTACGCGGGCCCGCTGCTGCCCGCCTCCCGGGCCCCCGTGGTCGTCCGGCTCCGGCGGCGGCTGGCCGGTCAGGTGCGGGCGGCGCTGATCGCGCGCGGGGACCCGGGGCTGCTGGCGGACTGGGCGTACAGCCCCTGGGGCGAGGACGACCTGGCGGTCTGGCGGGAGCTGGCCCGCGTCCTGCCCGTACCGCAGCGTCCTGCCGCGCTGGCGCGGGTCGAGGAACTCGACGGGTGGCAACGGGCCTGACGCCGTCCGTACGGTCGCGAGGGCTGTCCGTACAGGGCTCCTGTCCGCACAGGGCTCCTGTCCGCACAGGGCTCCTGTCCGTACAGGCCGCCCGTCCGTACAGGCCGCCCGTGCGTACGGGCCGCCCCGTCCGTACGGGCCGCCCCGTCCGTACAGGCTCCACGGACCGTAGGGAACGGACCATCGCCCGGCCTCCCCCGCAGGCAGAACCGGACATATCTCCTTACTGTCGGTGGGGAGAGCGCCCCCGGGGAACGCCCCGCTGATCCACCGGAACTCCCGGGCGTGCCGTACCGGAACCGGAGGAGCCCGTATGCCGGAGCTGTTCATCGGCGGCGCTTGGACCGCCGCGTCCGGCGGGCAGGTGCGCGAGATCCGCTGCCCGGCGGACGGCACCCTCGTCGGTACGGTCGACGAGGCCGGGCCGCCCGACACCGTCGCCGCCATCGCGGCGGCCAGGGACGCCTTCGACCGCGGCCCCTGGCCCGCCACCCCGGCCGCCGAGCGGGCCGCGCTGCTGCTGCGGGTCGCCGGGCTGCTGGAGCGCGACAAGGCGGCGCTGGCCAGGGCCGAGTCGCTGGACACCGGGAAGCGGCTGGTGGAGAGCGCGTACGACATGGACGACATCGCGCGCTGCTTCCGCTACTTCGGCCATCTGACGGGCGCGGGCGGCACGGACCGGGTGGTGGACACCGGGGATCCGGCGGTGGACAGCCGGGTGGTGCACGAGCCGGTCGGGGTGTGCGCGCTGATCACCCCGTGGAACTATCCCCTCCTCCAGACCGCGTGGAAGGTCGCCCCCGCGCTCGGCGCCGGGAACACCTTCGTTCTCAAGCCGAGTGAGCTGACCCCGCACACCGCGATCCTGCTGATGCGGCTGCTGGCCGAGGCGGGGCTGCCGGACGGGGCCGCCAACCTGGTGCTGGGCGCCGGGCCGACCGCCGGCGGGCCGCTCAGCACGGACCCGCGCGTCGACATGGTGTCGTTCACCGGCGGTCTGGTGACGGGGCGGCACATCATGGCCGCCGCCGCGCCGACCGTGAAGAAGATCGCCCTGGAACTCGGCGGGAAGAACCCGAACATCGTCTTCGCCGACGCCGACTACGACGCGGCGGTCGACTACGCGCTGACCGCGGTCTTCCTCCACTCGGGCCAGGTCTGCTCGGCGGGCGCGCGCCTGCTCGTCCAGGAGGAACTGCACGACGCGTTCGTGGCGGACGTGGTGGCGCGGGCGCGGGCGATCCCGCTGGGCGGGCCGTTCGACGAGCACGCCCGCACCGGCCCGCTGATCTCCGCCGCGCACCGCGCCAAGGTCGAGGCGTATGTGGCCGCCGGGCTCGCCGAGGGCGCGGTGCTGCGCTGCGGCGGCGCCCGCCCGGAGGACCCGGCGCTGCGCGACGGCTTCTACTATCTGCCGACCGTGCTGGACGAGTGCACACCGGAGATGTCGGTGGTGCGGGACGAATCGTTCGGCCCTGTACTCACCGTCGAGCGGTTCCGCGACGAGGCGGAGGCGGTCGCGCTCGCCAACGACACCGTCTACGGGCTGGCCGGCGCGGTCTGGTCGCGGGACGAGGGCCGGGCGCACCGGGTCGCGGCACGGCTGCGGACCGGCACCGTATGGATCAACGACTTCCAGCCGTACGTACCGCAGGCGGAGTGGGGCGGGATGAAGCAGTCCGGCGTCGGGCGGGAGCTGGGCCCGGCGGGGCTGGCCGAGTACCAGGAGGCCAAGCACGTATGGCGCAATCTGGCGCCGAAGCCGCTGCGGTGGTTCGCGTGAGCACCGGCGGGCCGGGGGAAGGGTCACCGGATCAGAAGGGCGGGGCGGCCGGGACCGCCGCGCCCGGCGAGCTCCAGAGCCAGGAGGACGACGCCTCGCTCCAGGCGTTCGGCTACAAGCCGGAGTTGAAGCGCACCCTGGGCACCTTTCACACCTTCGCCGCCGGGATCAGCTACATCTCGATTCTGACCGGCACGTTCCAGCTCTTCTACTTCGGGGTCGCCTTCGCGGGCCCGGGCTACTGGTGGTCGTGGCCGATGGTCTTCCTCGGCCAGCTCATGGTGGCGCTCTGCTTCTGCGAGCTGGCCGCCCGCTATCCGGTGGCCGGTTCGGTCTACAACTGGTCGAAGAAGCTCGGCGGGCCGCATCTGGGGTGGCTGGGCGGGTGGATGATGGCGACGGCCACGATGGTCTCGCTGGCCGCGGTGGCCCTCGCGTACCAGATCACGCTGCCGCAGATCTCCACCGTGTTCCAGGTCGTCGGGGACGGCACCGGGCCGACCGACGCGGCGGCCAACGCCGTGCTCCTCGGCACGGTGCTGATCGTCTTCACCACCCTCGTGAACGCCTTCGGCGTCAAGCTGATGGCGCAGATCAACTCCGCCGGGGTGATGATCGAACTGATCGCCGCGGTCGTCCTGATCGGGCTGCTGGCGGCGCACATCACCCGGGGTCCGGGCGTGATCGTACAGACCGGGCAGTACGGGGCGGGGCAGTCGCTCGGCTACCTCGGTGCCTTTCTGACCGCGTCGCTGGCCTCCGCGTATGTGATGTACGGCTTCGACACGGCGTCGTCGCTCGGCGAGGAGTCGCTCCATCCGAGCCGCAACGCGCCGCGCGCGATCCTGCGGGCGCTCTGCGCCTCGTTCCTGATCGGCGGGTTGATCCTGCTCTTCGCGTTGCTCGCCGTACCGGACCTGCACGCGCCCGGTCTCGCCGCCGACGGGTTGCAGTACGTCGTGCTCACCACCCTCGGCACGACGGTCGGGCAGATCGTGCTCTGGTGCGTGGTGGTCGCCATCACGGTGTGCGCGCTGGCCGTGCACGCGGCCGGGATCCGGCTGGCGTTCGCGATGGCGCGGGACAACTGTCTGCCCGCGTCCCCGTGGATCGCCCGGGTCAGCCCCCGGTTCGGGACGCCGGTGGTGCCCGCCGTCTTCATCGGGGCCGTCGCGGTCGTCATCCTGGTGATCAACATCGATCAGCCGCAGATCTTCTCGGTGATCACCAGTATCGCGATCATCATGATCTACCTGGCCTATCTGATGGTCACCGTACCGATGCTGGTCCGGCGGCTGCGCGGCCGGTGGCAGCCGGCCGAGGGGCACTTCTCGCTCGGCCGGTTCGGGCTCCCGGTGAACGTCCTCGCGGTGGTGTGGGGGGCGGCCATGTCGCTCAACCTGGCCTGGCCGCGCCCCGAGGTCTACAACGCGACCGGCCCGCACCACTGGTATCTGCGGTGGGGCGCGTTCCTCTTCGTCGGCATTGTCGCGGGCGGCGGCTTCGCCTACTACTGGCTCGTCCAGCGGGGGCGCACCGGCGTACTGGAGGCACACCGCTCCCCGTGACCGCGCCCCTCCCCTGCTCGCACGCCCCCTGCTCTGCTCGCACGCCCCTCCTCCCCTTCCAGCCCTGGAGCAGCGATGGTCCCGGAGAACCCCGCGCAGGACGCCTTCGACTCCTTCGACTCCTTCGACTCCTTCGACTATGTGGTCGTCGGGGGCGGTACGGCGGGAGCCGTCGTCGCCGCCCGGCTGGCCGAGGACCCGGAGGTCACGGTCTGCGTGGTGGAGGCGGGCCCCTCGGACGTCGGTGACGAGAGCGTGCTGCGGCTCGACCGGTGGATGGCGCTGCTGGCGTCGGGGTACGACTGGGACTATCCCGTGGAGCCGCAGGAGAACGGCAACAGCTTTCTGCGCCACGCCCGCGCCAAGGTGCTCGGCGGCTGCTCCTCGCACAACTCGTGCATCGCCTTCTGGGCGCCCGCCGAGGACCTCGACGAGTGGGCGGCGCTGGGGTGTACGGGGTGGAGCGCGGCGGAGTGCTTCCCGCTCTACCGGCGGCTGGAGACCAACGACGCACCCGGTGACCACCATGGCCGCACGGGCCCGGTCACCATCCGTACCGTACCGCCGGACGACCCGTGCGGCGGCGCGCTGCTGGCGGCGTGCGCGGCGGCGGGCATCCCCGTCACACCGTTCAACACGGGGGCGACGGTGGTGCGCGGGGCGCACTGGTTCCAGATCAACGCGCGGGAGGACGGGACGCGTTCGTCCGCCTCGGTGTCGTATCTGCACCCGCTGCTCGGCAGCCGGCCGAACCTGGAGCTCCGTACCGGGCGCACCGCCGAGCGGCTGACCTTCGACGCCGACGGACGGTGCACGGGAGTCGAGTATCTGGAGCCCGACACGGTCCACACCGGTGCGGTCGGGGCGCGCCGGGAGGTGATCGTGTGCTGCGGGGCGATCGACTCGCCGAAGCTGCTGATGCTCTCCGGTATCGGCCCGGCCGGGCATCTGCGCGACATGGGGGTGGATGTACGGGTGGACTCCCCCGGGGTCGGCGCCCACCTCCAGGACCATCCGGAGGGCGTGATCATGTGGGAGGCGAAGCGGCCGATGGTCACCTCGTCCACCCAGTGGTGGGAGATCGGGATCTTCGCCGACACGGAGCCGGGGCTCGACCGGCCGGACCTGATGTTCCACTACGGGTCCGTCCCCTTCGACCTGAACACCTTCCGGCGGGGGTATCCGACCTCGGAGAACGCCTTCTGTCTGACGCCGAACGTGACACGGGCGCGCTCCCGGGGGACGGTCCGGCTGCGGACGCGTGACTTCCGGGACAAGCCCGAGGTCGATCCGCGGTACTTCACGCAGGAGCACGACATCCGGGTGATGACGTACGGGCTGCGGCTCGCCCGGGAGATCGTCGCGGGGGCGCCGATGGCCGAGTGGGCGGGGGCGGAGCTGGCACCGGGGCCGGGGGCGCGCTCGGACGACGAGTTGTTCGCGTACATCCGTGACACCCACAACACGGTGTACCACCCGGCGGGGACGGTACGGATGGGGGCGCCCGGCGATCCGTCGTCGCCGCTCGATCCGGCGCTGCGGGTGAAGGGGGTGCGCGGGGTGCGGGTGGCGGACGCGTCCGTGATGCCGCTGCTGACGACGGTCAATCCCTGCATCACCACGATGATGATCGGCGAGAAGTGCGCAGACCTGATCAAGAGCGGCCAAGCGGGCGCCGGATGACCGTGGCTGAGGCAACCTGCTTGCAACGTACGCATGCCTAGCGTGCGGCAGAGGCGGCGTCCCCTGGCGGGTGCCGCGGGCGCGTCCGACGGCGGGCGGCGCCGAGAGATCCGGGAGGACAGAGAGATGACCCGTTACGCGGCGCCCGGCAGCGAGGGCGCCATCGTCTCGTACGAGTCCCGCTACGACCACTGGATCGGCGGCGAGTACGTACCGCCGGCCCGGGGCCAGTACTTCGAGAACCCGAGTCCGGTCAACGGGCGGCCGTTCACCGAGATCGCCCGGGGCACCGCCGAGGACGTCGAGCGCGCCCTGGACGCGGCGCACGGCGCGGCACCGGCGTGGGCCAGAACCCCGGTGACGGAGCGGGCGGGCGTGCTGAACCGGATCGCCGACCGGATGGAGGAGCATCTGGAGGAGCTGGCGGTCGCCGAGAGCTGGGAGAACGGCAAGCCGGTCCGGGAGACCCTGGCGGCCGATATCCCGCTCGCCGTCGACCACTTCCGCTACTTCGCGGGGGTGCTGCGCGGCCAGGAGGGCACGCTCAGCGAGATCGACGACGACACGGTGGCGTACCACTTCCACGAGCCGCTGGGGGTGGTCGCGCAGATCATTCCGTGGAACTTCCCGATCCTGATGGCGGCGTGGAAGCTGGCCCCGGCGCTGGCCGCCGGGAACGCGGTGGTCCTCAAGCCGGCCGAGCAGACGCCGGCCTCGATCCATCTCTGGATGAGCCTGGTCGCGGATCTGCTGCCGCCGGGTGTGGTGAACATCGTCAACGGCTTCGGCGTCGAGGCGGGCAAGCCGCTGGCGTCCAGCCCGCGGGTGGCGAAGGTGGCGTTCACCGGGGAGACCACCACGGGCCGGCTGATCATGCAGTACGCCTCGGAGAACATCAAGCCGGTCACGCTGGAACTCGGCGGCAAGAGCCCGAACCTCTTCTTCGACGATGTCTCGTCGGCCGACGACGACTTCCTCGACAAGGCGCTGGAGGGCTTCACGATGTTCGCCCTCAACCAGGGCGAGGTGTGCACCTGCCCGTCCCGGGCCCTGATCCAGGACGGCCACTACGGCGAGTTCCTGGCGGCGGGTGTGGCCCGTACGGAGGCGATCGTCCCGGGCAACCCCCTGGACACGAACACGATGATCGGCGCGCAGGCCTCCAACGACCAGCTGGAGAAGATCCTCTCGTACCTGGACATCGGCCGCCAGGAGGGCGCGAAGATCCTGACGGGCGGCGAACGCGTCGAGTACGACGGCGAACTGGCGGGCGGCTACTACGTCCAGCCGACGATCTTCGAGGGCCACAACCGGATGCGGATCTTCCAGGAGGAGATCTTCGGCCCGGTCCTGGCGGTGACGTCCTTCAGCAACTTCGACGACGCGATCAAGACGGCGAACGACACCCTGTACGGCCTCGGCGCGGGCGTCTGGACCCGCGACACGAACACGGCCTACCGCGCGGGCCGCGCCATCCAGGCGGGCCGCGTCTGGACCAACTGCTACCACGCCTACCCGGCCCACGCGGCCTTCGGTGGCTACAAGCAGTCGGGCATCGGCCGCGAGAACCACCGGATGATGCTGGACCACTACCAGCAGACGAAGAATCTTCTGGTGTCGTACTCGCCGAAGAAGCTGGGCTTCTTCTAGACGCAGAAAAAGGGCGCCTGACCAGGGCAGATGCCCGGCAGGCGCCCTTCTCGGCGCACATCTAAGCAGCGAGTCGAAACGCGCCCTTACTCCCGGTATCTCCCATCATATCCCAGCTCTGACCAGCAGTTCCGGGGCATTTCCGGGCCAAGGTCCCGCTAAGAACTCCTAACGAAAGGATCTCCGAGGTGGTTGGATCACTCCGGGACCGATGATCCGGGGGTGCGAGGTGGCGCGGCCGAAGCCGTGGGAAGTCGACGAGCTGTGGGCGGTGATTGAGCCACTGCTGCCCAAGGTCGAGCGGCGTACTCGGCATCCGGGTCGTAAGCGGCATCCGGACCGGCTGGTGTTTCAGGGCGTCCTGTTCGTCCTGCACACCGGGATCGCCTGGGAGCATGCCGCAGGAACTCGGCTTCGGGTCGGGCATGACCTGCTGGCGCCGCCTCGCCGAGTGGACCGGGGCAGGGGTCTGGTCCCGGCTGTACGAGGTCCTCCTTGCCGAGCTGCGCGGCGCGAATGCCCTGGACTTCTCCCGTGCGGCGGTCGACGGCTCCCACATCCGGGCGTTAAAGGGGGGAGCCAAGACCGGACAAAGCCCCGTCGACCGGGGCAGGACGGGCAGCAAGCACCACCTGATCACCGACGCCACCGGCATCCCGCTCGCCACCACCCTCACCGGCGGCAACCGCAACGACGTCACCCAGCTCATCCCGCTCCTCCAGGCCGTGCCGCCGGTACCGGGCAAACGCGGCCGTCCCGGCGCCGCCCGGACGTGGTGCTGGGCGACCGCGGCTACGACCACGACAAGTACCGCCGCCTGGTCAGGGATCTCGGTGTGAAGCCTCTGATCGCCCGCCGGGGCATCGGGCACGGCTCCGGCCTGGGCACCCAACGATGGGTCGTGGAGCGCGCGTTCGCCCACCTGCACTGGTTCCGCCGCCTGCGCATCCGCTGGGAAATCCGCGACGACATCCACGAAGCCTTCCTCACCCTCGGATGCGCTCTCATCTGCTGGAGACGCTCGAAGTCATTGCGATAGGAGTTCTAAGGGCTTGCAGAGAATCAACATGCTGATTTGATCTCGGTGGGGCTGCTGCTCGCAAGGAACGCGGCGATGTCGGCGGGCGTGCGGAATCTGGCTGTGGAGGGTGGAATGGTGCAGCCGCACTCGGCCAGGAGGGGCTGGACTTGGCGAACGGCCCTGGTGAGGGTGCTGCCGTTGACTCCGAAGAGCTGGGCAAGCAGGTCTCGGGTGCCGAGTTTGCGCTGGTAGAGCACGGTGGCCAGGACTCTGTCGGTTGTGGTCAGCTTGTCCTTGGCCCCGGCACCACGAGCACGGATGCGCTCACCTCCTCGCTGCCGGAGCTGTCCTCGCTCGCGTAACTCGTCCAGATCCTGGGTCAGTTGGTTGATGAGTTCGTCCAGCGCTGGTTCGGGCATGCCGGTCAGCTCCGGATTGCGCAGACACCCGATGCAGGGCTGCGGGGAGGTGCGGTCGGCCGGCCGCGGGTTCGTGGCTGAGCTGGTGGTGTCGCGAGGTTGCGGGTGAAGGCTGTAGTTCCAGTCGCCGTGGAAGCGGTACCTGTGCATGGGCAGGGCGTCGATGTCGCTGTCGGTGACCTTGATGCCGGTGTCGTAGGTGCCCGGGTCGAGCTCGGCGTGGACTTTCAGCCCGGTGCGGGTGGTGGTCGCCACGATGCTGTTCACGATGACGTCGTGGCTGGTGAGCGGCCGGCCGCGCCAGTTCATGGAGATGTAGGAGAACAGCCGGTGCTCGATCTTGTTCCACTTCGAGGTGCCTGGCGGCATGTGGCAGACCGTGATGTCCAGGCCCGTCTCGACGGCCAGGGCTGCGAGTTCGGTCTTCCAGGCCCGGGTGCGGTGGCCGTTGGACCCGCCTGCGTCCGCAGTGATCAGCAGGCGGGCGGCGGCCGGGTAGTCATGCCAGCCGCGGGCCTGCCACCAGCGGCGGATCGAGGCGACGGCGAACGCGGCGGTGTCGTGATCGGTGCCGACGCTGATCCAGCCGGTGTTCGCGGCAATGTCACAGGTGCCGTACGGGATCGCCTTGCCCGGTCCCTGCCTGTCCAGGAAATCGTGCGTCCTGACCAGGACCGGCTCACAGGCCGGCCGCCACTGGCGGCCCGCGTTCTTGTAACCACCGACGAGTTCCTTCTTCTTCGTGTCCACACTGATCACCGGCTGCCCGGCGTCCATGTGCTGTCTGGCCCGCTCGTTGATGTAGCGGAACTGGGCGTCACGGTCGGGGTGCTGCTTGCCCTCGATGGTCTTGGCGCCGGCCTGCAGACTGAAGCCCTCCGCACGCAGCAGGTCCCCGACCGTGTCCGCGCTCACCCGGTGCCCCTGACGGGTCAGCTCGGCCGCGAGGCTCCTGGTCGACTTCACCGTCCACCGCAGCGGCGACATCGGATCACCCCGCTCATCAGGTTCCACCAGGGCCAGCAGGGCAAGCCGCAGACCCGGATCAAGGTCCACGGCCTTCTTCCGGCCACCACCGGGCCTGCGGACCCGGCCCAGAGGCTCCTCGCCGGCTTCCAGCTCGTCCACGCCCCTGCGGACCGTCGTCTCGCTGACCTGGGCCGCCCGCGCGACCGCCCGGATACCGCCATGCCCCAGGATCCGGGCCTCAGCTCCCATCATCAGCCGTCGCTGCCGCTCGTCGAGATGCGGGAACAACACCTCAAACTTCACCGCGAGTTGGTGACGAGTCGACTCCGAGATTCGTATACCACACCAACGAGCCGGATCGGGGGAAGCAACAGGTTGATTCTCTGTGAGCCCTTAGGAAGGGGGAGCCGGAGGGAACATTGCCGTGGCGGTCGGTCTCGTTGTCATTTCCGGCCAGGGAAATCCCGGGCCGCATCGGCGACCGCGCCTTGCATTCCGCTTCCGATATCAATGCTTGTGCAGCCCGTGGGGCAAGACGGGCCGCAAGAGCGACCGAGGGCCGGAAGCGGCGTGAACCGTGTCGGTCCCCCGGCCGAGCGGCGGTGGCGGGACGTGGACGACCGCCGATGCCGGGATATCCGTGCGGCCGACGGCGCGGACCGGGCCGGCTCGCGAAGCGCCAACCGTTCACACCCGGCGAGGCGGCCCCGGTGACTGCTACCCACCGTCCACCTTCACACGGCGGACGAGGGAGCCCTGGTCGACGACGGAGACCGGGGCCTCGCCGGTGAGGAGGGCTCGGGAGGCCAGCTGCCGAGCCGGAAGGCCGCGGCTGGGTTCCGGAGCGGACGGCGACGACGAACACCTCGACGAAGCGCCGTGCCGGTGGGCCTGGGCCGGACGAGCCGATCGCTGCGCCGCAGGAACGCCTCCCACGTGTCGAGGATGCGGGCGCAGCCGGTCGGACACGTCCACGCGGCGGGCCACGACCGTGGCGGCAGCCGGCCAGGAGCGCACCGTCAGGACCGCGCCCGCCGCCGACGCGGGCCCCCTTACCCGCCCCTGCGACTCAGCGCCGATGCACGGGAGGGAGTCCGCCGAAGAGTCCTGGGGCGCGGCGGTGATGGCTTCGTGGGTATCGATGAACTGACATATCTGCTCCGGTGCGAGGTCGTCGAATACCGCCTGCCGGACGGCTTCCACGTGAGATGGGGCCGCAGCCTCACGCAGGGCGGCACCCGCCACAGTGAGGACGGCGAGCTGGCCGTGGCGGTCCGTGGGATGGTCCAGGCGCTCCAGGTAACCCGCGTGTTCGATCCGGGCGACGGCACGTGTCAGACGACTGCGAGTGATATTGAGGCGTTCAGCCAGCTCGGACATTCCGAGCGCCCCACTGGGCGCCGACTCCAGATGCCCCAGCAGGGCGTAGTCGGCGTGGGTGATCCCGACCTCACGACGCAGCTGCCGGTCCAGGTGGTCGCCCGGCAAGGTGGTGCTGTCGACGTAGGAGATCCAGGCGCGACGCTCCTCGGCGTTGAGCCAGCGCGGCGTGGTCGTTGACATGGATGAACTGTAACGAACGGAGAGATCCCGGCCGTCGGCCTTGGTTCGCGCCGGAAGGGTTGACAGGAATGACCACCGGGACATCAATATTGGCCTAGCCACATAGCCAACAGGGAATCGTAAGGCCACCCGGCGCCCCTCCGTCCACCACTGGACACGAGCGGCTTTCCGGGATCGTCGATATCTCACAAAGCCGGAACTCGGAGAGGATATCCGGACATGGACTACAGAGCTGACGTCGTGGTCGCCGGCGCGGGGCACAACAGCCTCATCACCGCCGCCTGTCTCGCGGAGGCCGGCTACCGGTGCCTCGTGCTCGACGCCCGGGACATACCCGGTGGCGCTGTGGCGCCCGAACGGCCTCTGGGGCCCGACTACATGATCGATTCGTGCGCCACGGGACACACCCTGATCCGGCCGAATCCGGTGCTGATGTTCGACGAACGGGGTCTTGTCGCGGACCACGGACAGATCTACGTGGACCCTGATCCGGTGGCGCATCGGGAGTCAGCACATGATCTGGCGGTGGTCTCCACGGCGGCGACCGCAGCTACGCGTTCAGTGGCAACCAGCGTCCCGTACCCGGATGGGCCGGCCATCGGATACCCACGCCCAGCCTGTACCGCACGGGCGGCACCACGAGTGTGAGTGGCGCCGTGACGGGGATCCCCGGTCGTGATGCGGCGCAGGTCCTCCTGCAGGACCTGGGCGAGGACCCCGCCGACGTCATGGCGATCGTCTGAGGCGCCCGCGGGCCCCGTCGGCTCACCCATGCCTCTCCCCCGCGTACCAAGCCCGCACTGTTCGCACGCGGTCTCGCTCGGCCGAAAGGGATCGGTCGCTCGCGAGGTCCGCCCAAGACGTGTTCCGGAAGGACTTCCACTGATGCGAGCCGCTGTCATCGAATCCGCGGGGCGGCCTCCGGTCCTGCGAGACGTTCCCCTTCCCCGTGCCGGAACCGACGGGACACTGGTGAAGATCAACGCCGCGAGCCTGAATCCGGTCGATCTGCACATCGCGGCCGGACGGTTCTTCGACGGCCCCCCGCAGGTGCCCTATGTACCCGGGCTCGAAGGCGTTGGAGTCGTGGAGCGGAGTACTTCACTCGCACCGGGAACCCGGGTCCGCGTCGCAATCATCCACCCCGGTTACGGACGCGACGGGGCGCTGGCCGAGTACGTGTTCATCCCCGAAAAGCCGGACGCCGCCTCACAGGCACAGCTGTCCGTGATCAAGGGCGCACTGGGCGATATCGCCATCGCCGCCATCGGAGGCCCCGGCAGCACGGCACTGTCGCTCCTCGACCGCGTCCGACAGGTCGGCAGCACCGTCGAAGGCGCGACGGTCTTGGTCATGGCGGCGACCGGAGCGGTCGGGACTCTCGCCGTGCAGATCGCCAAGCGGCTGGGCGCGGTACGGGTCATAGCCGCGGGCCGGGACAGATCCCGGCTCGAACCGCTGGCGGAACTGGGCGCGGATGCGCTCGTACGGCTCGGCGACGACGAGGAAGCCCTCCGCCGCAGTCTGGTGGAAGCCTCCGACGGCCGACTCGACGTGGTGCTCGAACCCTTGTGGGGGATGCCCGCGCGTGCGGCCGTCCACGCGCTCCGTACCGACGGTGTCCTCATCAACTTCGGAGGCGTGGCCGCTTTCGAGACACCCATGAGCGCCCAGCCGCTCCGCAACAAGCGAGTCCGGCCGGCCGGGCACTCCGGTGCCTGGACCACTCGTGCGCAGCGCATCACCACGTTCCGGCGGCTCCTCGACATGGCCGAGGACGCTCCACTGGCGCTTCCCGTCCAAGAGGTCTCTATCGACGACGTGCCCACGGCGTGGCCGCGGGTGGCAGCCGGTGCCGGGGGGAAATTCGTCGTGCGGATGTCGTAGCCCTGCGGCGCTCGACCCGCAAGACGCCGGCAGCCCCCGACTTGACGTCAAGAGCCGGGGACTGCGCGGCACTCGGTAAAGCCAGCAGATCCATTTGTGCTCGAAGCACAATCGAAGGAGCCCATATGACCACCTCCCGGGTACTGCTCAAGGACGGAATCGTTCTGTCGATGGACGACGCGATCGGTGATTTCAGCACCGGTGACATCTTGATCGAGGACGGGCGGATCGTCTCCGTCGGCCCCGGTCTCGCCGCCGACGCACGGACGGTCGACTGCCGGGGAAAGATCGTCATCCCCGGCTTCGTGAACTCACACATCCACATGTTCCAGACGGCCCTGCGGTCCTACTGGTCCGATGCTCTCGCGGCCGACTACTTCCGGCAGTCCCGGGAAGGCGCCGGTGCGATCCTTCATCACTACACTCCGGAAGACGTCTACTGGAGCATGCTGGCGGCCGGTCTCGAATGCCTCGGTGCGGGCATCACCACAGTGGTGGACACCTCGCAGTCGTCCTACACACCGATGCACAGCGACGCCGCCATCGACGGACTGATCGACTCGGGCATCCGGGGCGTCTTCGCGCTCAGTTCGACATCGGGCGACAACGTTCCCGATCCCGCGTACGCCTATCCCCACGACATCCACCGGATCGTGGGGCAACGCCTCACCTCGGACGACGCACTGGTGACTCCGGCACTGGGATTTCTGCTGGACCGCGAGGTGGTCCGGCTGGCCCGCGATCTGGGCCTGCCCTACTACGCGCACATCAACAACGCCGAGACCGGACATCTCCTGGAGACTCTGGCCGAGGAAGGCCTGACCGGTCCCCGGCACACCTACATCCACTGTCTCGGCCTTGCCGACAGCACCTGGGAAACCATCGCCCGGGCCGGAGCCCACGTCAGCATCTCGTGCATCGTCGAGCAGACACTCGGCATGGGGTGGACGGCAATGCAGTCCGCGCTGGACCATGGCATCCGACCCGCCTTCAGTACCGATGCCGTGTCCCTTGGGCCTGTCGACTTCTTCACCCAGACGCGATCAGCGCTCCTTCTGCAGCGGAGCCGTCGACACGAACGCGAGTTCGTCGGAGGATCTCCGGTGCCACCCGCACTCGACGCCTACGACATGTTGCGGATGGCCACTGTCGAAGGGGCACGGGCGGCACACCTGGAGCACAAGGTCGGTTCGCTGACTCCCGGCAAACGCGCCGATGTGGTCGTGCTCGATGCCCGGCGACTCAACGCTTGGCCCGTCCACCATGCGGCGGGAACAGTGGTTCAGTTCATGGATACCAGCAATGTCGACTCCGTCCTCGTCGATGGCCGCTTCGTCAAGGAGAACGGCCGGCTGGTGGGCGTCGACGAGGCGAAGATCTTCGACGAACTCACCCGATCGGCCGCGGGTCTCTTCGAGCGATCGAACTATCCGTCGGTCCTGCTCACCTCCTGCCGATCAGAGGGATGACGGTCGAGTACCGAGGACCTGGACTGGGCGGTTTCGGTGGACTCCACGATCGTCCGCGCACACCAGCACGCCGCCGGGGCCCGCAAAAAGGGGCCCCGGCGGGCGAGCCGAACGGCCACGCCGTCGGACGCTCCCTCGGCCCACCGACCACGAAGGTCCACCTCGCCGCAGACGGCCGGTGCCGCCCCTGGCATTCGTGCTCACCGCGGGCCAGGCCGGCGACGCGCCCGCCTTCACCGCGGTGACGGCCCGCCTGCGTGTCCCCCGTCCGCGCGGACGGCCGCGAACCAGGCCGGACGTGGTCCTGGCCGACAGGGCGGGCGTACTCCTCCCGCGCCATCCGTGAACACCTGCGCAGGCGCGGCATCCGCACCGTGATCCCCGTCCCCGCGGACCAACGGGCCAACCTGCTCCGGCGCGGGAGCCACGGAGGCAGGCCGCCCGGCTTCGACCGCGAGGCCTGCAAGCAGCGGAACACCGTCGAGCGGTGCATCAACCGCCTCAAGCAGTGGCGCGGCATCGCGACCCGCTACGACAAGACCGCAATGATCTACCTGGCCGTCCAACATCGGCGGAATCTTCCTATGGTCCGCCCGATGATCCAAACGAAACTGCCTAGAACTCCATGTCACACTGGAGTACGTGGTCGGCGCCCCAAAGCCCGGGGAGCCTCAGGGGCTTCGCCCGGACGCGCGGCCCCGCGGCCATGGTCATTCAGCGGCCGTCGTGTCTCCGACGACCTTGTACGGCACAGGCGCCAAGGTGGCATGCTCCGCGATCCGCGCCCGGTACTCGAGCAGCCTCTCGTCCTCGACGATCGCCTTGAGGGTGGCGAAGTCCGCCCACGCCTCTACCGTCGCCACGTGACTGCCGTCCAGGGCAATCAAGGTGTGCTGGCTGATGAAGCCCGGCCAGTCCTTCTTGACCTCGTCGACCAGCTCCACCTGTAGATCCGCGACGATCTGTGCCTTGCCTGGCTGCACGGTAATCGTGTTGATCACCCAGACGCGGTCGTCAGTGTTCTCCGTCATCGAACGGTCCTCTCCATGTTGCGGTGGCCCGCGCTCACCCCCAAGAGAGACCGTCCCGCCTCTTGGGCCCGGCCAGCCTCAATAAGATATGCATGCGCTTCTTATGCTGTCGCATCCCGGCCGCGCCCCGTCACCCTACGACCCACCGGCACCGACGACCCGCGCACGCCGGCCACATCGGTTCCTGGCGTCCGACAACTTCGGAGACAGGGCGGGCGCCCCCTCGGGAGGTCCGGCAGCCCGGACCGGCCACGCCGCGCCTGCCTCCTCTGGCCATGATGTCGATCATGGCGAGTCCAAGCCCCGAAAAGCGCGCTCAGCGCACGATCAATCCGCGGAGCGACTCAGAAGATGCTCCCGCATCACGTCGTTGTGCCGTCGCACCGCCGCGAGAGCCGCGTCCACGTCCCCGCGTTCCAGGGCGTCGACGATGGGTTCGTGCAGTGCCATCTGCTCGTCGGCAGCGGCAGGCGCGAGCCAGGCCGGCACCTCGTCGTTCTCCACCCATTCCTTGTACTCGTATTCGAGCAACGAGGTGTGGGCCTGCTCATAGATCCGTGTGAGAACCGGGTTACCCACCAGGTCCACGAGCGTCGCGTGGAAGAGGGTGTCCGCGGCGATCCAGGTGGAGGTCTCGCCCACGCTCTGCGTCAGTCGCTGCAGGGCTTGGCGCGCCTTCGCGATGCCGCCCTCGGGGCCCCGCTCGATGGCTTGCTGCACCCCGAGCCCCTCCAGCCACAGCCGCAGTTCCAGGAGGTGCTCCAGATTGTCGGCGTTCGCGGTCAGCAGTGTCCCCGCGGCGGACTCGCTCTGGTCGGGCCGGCGGAGCACATAAGCACCCGATCCGCGCCGGCTCTCGACCAGCCCCATCAGCGACAGGGTGCGAATGGCCTGGCTGACAGTGGGGCGGCTGGTCCCGAAGCGTTCCGCGAGCAACCGCTCCGAGGGCAGGCGTGTGCCTTCCTTCAGATCCTGGCTCACGATGAGGTCACGGATCTGGTCGGCGATGGTGTCCGACAACCTGGGTATCGAGATCGGGGCGATGCCTGTGACGTCGAGGCTCTCGTCGCCGTTGCTGCCGCGTCGCACCACTGGTGCCCCCTTCAGAACAGATCCGTATCGATCAATTGTCCCGACGGTCGAGTAACTGGTCAAGCGGCCTTACCTTTTGGCCGCCCGTCGTGCACCAAGATCTTGACACGGCACACGGACGGGGCCTCAGCCGCGCGGACGGGAAGCCCACAGGTCGGGCTCCAGGCGGATACCCGGTTTCGCTGTCAGCCGTGCCACCTCGATCACCTGTGGAGAAGGGAGCTCGCCACCGAAATACTCGGCGAGGACAGGGGCGATCGCATCCCAGTCGCGGATATCGGTGAGATACCAGTTCGATCGGAATACGTTCTCGAACGTGGCCCCTGCGGACTCCAGCAGCTTGCGCTGGTTCTCCATGGAGATGTGTATCCCAACGAGAACTGAAGGCCTTCGGGTATATCGCCGCGATCGAGCGCTGTCAGCACGCCATGTCCTCCTGAAATCCCAGAGTGCGCATCAGAACTATGTCAACTTGAGGCAACATTGATCAAGTGGCCAAGCCAATTCGATCCCGAAGGATGCCCGGCGAAGGTCTCGGCGCCGGGCTGCCGATCATCTGCCAGGAGTCATGTGCCGGGCGGCGCCGGTCCGATTCGACCTGGTGGTCGATCGCCGGTGCCATCGCCGGGCCCGCCGCGGTCGGCACAGTGACACCGTCGGCCACGCCACTGACGCCGAGAACCGGACGAAGGGGGCCATTTGTATCGCGCTGGGTCGGGAACCCTCCAGCAGGCACGACTGGGACACGCACAGAGCCCCCTCCTCCGCGGCGCCCGGTGGCGCGCGAGGCGGAAGGGGCCGGAGACGTCGGGCCGAACGAGACGATCGACAGGAACACATCGTCGACGATCCCCGCGATGGCATCGTCGCCGAGCGGCGCAGCGTCATCGTGAGCTCGTGCGCGAACAGGTCGAAGGGCAGACCTGTCACTCGCGCCGTCAGCCTGAGCGGATCCGCCTCACCTCGGGCGACGGCCCGCTCAAGGACGGCCCTCATCAGGGACAGGCGCGTTCCGATCAGCTCCCGCCGCACGTCATCAGGACTGGTGCCGGTCAGCGCGTAGTAAGTGCCGAGACGAGCACTGACGAGTGCGACGAGTCCGGCCCGGCGCTCGTTCATCTCCCTCGACAGAGCCACGACGTCACCGCGCAGACTGCCCGTGTCCGGCACCCTCAGGGGGAACTTGTCCCTGTGCCGACGAACGGCGGCACGCAGGAGTTCCAGGACCACCGGCGGTACAGGACGGGTGTACTGGTCCGGGCCCGGGCCGCCACCCCCTCGATCGAGAAGGCGGGGTAGCCGCACTCGGCCGGCTGCTCCCAGGCCGCGTCAAGGACCGTGCCCTCCAACCGCTCCCCGGCGCCGGGTAGACGGTCTGGCGACCTCCGTCACGGCCACCTCCAGATAAGAAGCGTGATAGGCAGCGCGGCGATCACCGCGTCGAGGGGCGACACTCGCCCGGGATCCGCACAGCCGCGTGACAGGTACATCTGTGGACTGCGCGCCTCTCTCAGCGGGTTCGAACCGAGGAAGGGAGGCAACCGGGTCCGCGCATAGCAGGTGTGCCGGAATCCAAGTGTCCCGGAATCCGCTCTCCGGTCCGGCGCCTACCGCTACCAGCCGGTCGTCCGACGGGAGGCATGCTCCGCCCGAGAGTTCCACGTCTGCGACGCGGCCGCGGCGACCCGCCGTACCTCGCTGTCGAACCGACGTATGTCGATCCGGCCGCACGGGCCGGTGACGGACAACGCGGCGACGGCCCGCCCGTCGCGCGTCAGGACCGGAGCGGCGACACAGCTCAGACCGGTCCGACTCTCCTGGTCGTCGTACCCGACACCTTCGCGACGGACGCGCCCGAGTTCCAGGTTCAGCGACCCGGAGTCGGTGATCGTGTACGCGGTGAGGCGCTCCAGCGACGCCGACAATGCTTGAGCGGCGGCATCGGGGCTGTGGGCGAGCAACACCTTGCCCTCGGCTGTGGCGTGCGCCGGCAGCCGGCCCCCGATGCGAGACGGCACGGAGGCAGCGTGGTGGCCGTAGAGCTTGGCCAGGCAGACCGTGTCGGAGCCGTGCAGCACCGACAGATGAACTGTCTGACGCGTCCCCTCGTAGAGGTCCGCCAGGAACGGCAGGAGCAGATCCCGGACGTGCTCGGTACCCGGGGCGTACACGGACCGCCCGAGGCGGTGAAGCCGCTCGCCGAGCCGATAATCCGTTCCGACTCGCTCGACGACTCCGTTGCGCTCCAGCAGTCCGAGCACCCGGTGGGCGGTCGACTTGCTCAGATGCGCACGCCGGGCGAGCTCGCTGACACCCACCTCCCTGCTCGTGCCGTCCCCGAGCGCAGCCAGCAGGCTGATGGCTTTGTCGACGGAGGCCCGATCGTCGCGGATCGCGTCGCTGGTGGTGGCGGTCATGGTGGTGCAACCTCGACTTCGAGGGAGAGCTGGTGTTCTGGCAGGTGAAGGAGAAGGGACAGGCACGGAGCGCGACTTCCAGCTCGACCCGGGCGAGCCACTGGCCGAGGCACTGGTGCATGCCGTGGCCGAAGGCGAGATGCCGGCGG
>NZ_JBFBFB010000026.1:0-4048 GCF_040683935.1 Streptomyces sp. NPDC093085
GTCACCACCCGACAGTGAGAACTAGCAGGTCACTCGGGCTATACCACTGACATCCAGGTGACGACTCTCCGCTGACGTCCTCATGCAGACCATCAGCCCCCGTGATCCGGTGGACGGGCCCGGCCTCACGGAGCCGGGCGTACGGGGAGTACGGGTCGCCGCCCGGCGCGGCGGGATCAACGAACAGCGGCGGGGCGGGCGTTGTGGCGGGCATGACCCCACCCTGGACACAGTCCGGTACATCACGTACATCACGGCCGGGCTGTAAGCGGGCACAGCCACGGTGACGGTGCCATGGGGGGCACAGGCCCACCTGTCCGCAACCGGTCACGACCGTCCGGGAGTTCTCGGGGCCGGCAGACCCGGCCACCTGCTCCCGGCACATCACCGGCGGCGATCGCGCGCCGTCGTTTCCAGGGTCGGCCACCGTCCCCGCCGTTTTGCGGCCGGATCCGCGGCGTCCGGCTCCCCCTCGGCCCGGGCCCCTCTCGCCCCGGGCCCCCTCTCGGCCCGGGCTTCCCCTCGGCCCGGGCTTCCCCGGTGCCCGGAAAGGTGCCGGGGACCTCGGCACAGAACAGCGCCGGGGGGGCCGGACCCGCTCACGCGGTTCCCTGAGCAAAGGCCCCCGCCGGGAACGTACACGGCGGATCGAAGACGGGTCGAGGGCGGCCTGCGGGCGGGCGGTGGTGGGGGGCTTGGAGCAGGCAGCGCACCGTGGCGTGTTCACGGCCGGTGGTCTCGGCGGCGGCGGTGACGGACAGGCCGGCCAGGTGGTGCAGGACCGTCAGCTGGTACTGGAGCGGGGACGTGGTGCGCAGGAGGAGGCGTGGGGTGCGGCGGGCGATGTGGGCGGCGACGTGGTCCCAGGCGGTGGCGGTGGGGTTGGAGCTCCTCAGGAGAGCGGACCAGTGGACGGCGAGGTGGCCGAACACATCGCGCACGAGGTCGGCGGCGAGGGCGGGAGTGTGGGCGGGGGTGTGGGCGGTGGCGTAGGAGAGGTAGGCGTGGTGGTGCAGGGCGTGGAAGGCCCGGAATTCGGCGGGCAGGGTGATGTCCGGGCCAGTTGCGGTGAACGGGCGCGGGCGCGGGGGCGGGCAGGGAGATGCCAGTAGCGGGCAAGAGGGTGCCGGGGGCGGGCAGGAGGGTGCCGGGGGCGGGCAGGGAGATGCCGGGGGCGGGGTGATGGTGGTGGTCATCCGAACGCTCCGGTCTGGATGGTGCAGGTGGTCAGGGCCAGGTGGCCGGGGGCGGCGGCCTGGGCGGCGTCCCACAGGGGGCGGATGGACTCGGGCTGGCCGTGGAGCGCGGTGACCAGACCCTTGACGGTGGGCCAGTCCGGCAGGCGGCCGCCGTGGAGCGCGGCCGTGATGTCGGCGGCGGGCAGACGGGTGCGGGTGTGGAGGTGGTCCACGGTGGGCTGCGCGGCGGCCAGGTGAAGACCGCGCAGGGCGGCGTGCAGGGTGGAGGGTCTGGCGACCCGGTAGCCGCGCGCGGCATCCCACAGGGGGCGCAGTTCGGCGGGGTCTCCCCCGCAGGACAGAGTCATGCAGCGGGTGACCTTCCACGAAGGCATCCGCTCGCCGCTGAGGATCCGGGAGATGTAGGAGGGATCGACCCGGGCGTCGAGGGCGAGCGTCTTGTGCGTCTTGCCGCTGATGCGCTGGAGGTGGGACAGAGCGCTGGTGAGGATGGCGGCGGGGCCCTGTCCGGGAGCGCTGCCGTCCATGCCGCCGGTGCCGCCGGCAGGACGACGCGGACGGGGCGAGGCGACTTCGGGGTGCCGGATCCGCGGGACCGGGACACGGGGCGGGGCCGGGCGCTCGCGGTTGACGTAGGTCGTGGCCATACGGTTCACACTGTCCACGCTCACGTGCAGGACGGCGGCGATCTCGGAGGTTTTCATCTTGCTGCTGCGGCCCAGGACGACAAGGGCTTTCCGGGTCTCCTTGAGTGCCTGATCACACTCACAGAAAAGGGCCAGCGCGCGCGGGGCGTCGCCGCGCTCACTCGCTTCGAGAAGACGCCGGGCGAGATCGGCCAGGTCCCCGGCCGCGCGCGCCGCGCCGACGGCGTCCTCGGTGTTGTCGGCCTGGGGATTGGCTTTCCGGTAACGGGCTCCGCAGGCGTCCGAACAGTAGAGACGGGGGCGTCCCGCCCCGGACTTCCGCGTGAACGTGACACTGCATCCCGGACCGATGCAAAAGGTCCCGGCAGGGCCCTTCGGGGTCATACGGACGATCCTTCGCACTCATGTTTACTTCTGAGAATCCGGTCCGGGAAACGGCAACTTCCGGACCGGCGAGACGGGGACACGGGCCCCTGGGAGCCGCCCGCGGCGCGGCGGACGGCGAAGCGGCGCACCGGGATACGCCGGGGGCACGCGAACCGCACACCCCCGGCGCCTTCGGCGCTAGTTCCAGCGACGCCGCTGGTGACGGGGCCGGGACGTGCCCAGCGCGGTCAGCGCGAGGGCCACGGCCCCCAGAACCACTTCCGCCGTCTCGGGGCGCAGGATCAGGACAACACCGGCAACCGGCGCGACGATCAGCAGCCCTGCCGGGCAACTGACCAGTCTGTCACGCAGCTCATGGGTTTCGGTCTCCCGTGCCGGAGGGATGCTAACGTCGGAACGCTCCGCCGGACCGCCCTCGGGAGGTACGGGGCAAGAGTCAAAGGACACAGTTCTCCTTGAGTCTTCGGGGTGTGGCATACGAACGAGTCCGGCTCTGGTGTGGTGGCCCCGCGACAGGGCCGGTCTCGGTCGGCCCCTCTCGCCGGGCCGACTGGGTGACGACGCTAGCGCTTCACCCACCGGCCATCCACCGCTACTGTCCGTTAATAAGCAGATTGCGGTTACCGACATTCCCGAACGCTAATACCTGTCAACTCCGCTCCAGACACGCGCAACCGCGTGCAAAAACAGCCCCGAACGATCGCAACCCGACCCGCCACCCGCACCCCGCCACCCCCGCACCCCCCATCCCGACCCCCTGCCCCCACCAACCACCGGCCACCGGCCACCGGCCGGCATCCCGGGCACGGACCCCGGACCGCCGGACGGACCGCAGGACGACCGGCCGGCACCCCCACGCATCCGGGGCACGCTCCGGGCGAACACGCCGGCCCGGAACCCACGCCACACACCCGGACACGTCCAAGGACGCACGAACCGCGCCCGCCGGACGAACCGCGCCACCGTGTCCAGCGAGACCCGCACACGCCGCCGAACACAGCCGGCCGCCCCGCCCGCACATGGCCGCTGGAGGCCATCCCGGGCAACGCCATCGGCCGCGCCGACACCCCGACCATTGCCGCCCCGGCGCTTCCGCGTACCCCTGCACACGACAGACGCGACAGGGACGACGGGCGTGACCGGTGTGACCGGTGTGACGTACGGCCGACGAACGGGGCACCCCGGGCGGCACGGACCTCCAGCCGGCCCAGCCTGCTTCGGAGACATTCCAGCAGCCACCGACCACACAGAAAAACAGGAACCCGCTCAACGGCCGGAAAACGGCACGGCACGGCTCGACGAGCGCAGGACCGAAACCGCCCTCCAGGCCCCGCATGATCGCGTCCAACACCACGACAACCACCACGGACAACAACGGCACAACCCCCGCCACCACACCGAACAGCCCCCGCCGAACAGCCGGCACACGGTGTGGACGCCGAGCCAGCGCAGCGGTTCGGGCTCCCAGCCGCCGCAGTCGTGGCCGTTCCACGGCAGCCGGGCCAGCCCGGTGTCCCGGCCGCGGGCCCGGTCCAGGAGGGTACGGACAGCGAGCCGCGTCACGGTGACACCGTGCCCGGCGAAACCCCACACCACCCCGACCCGCGTCGCCGGGTCGAAGACGATCCCGGCGCACCCGTCACAGGTCACCCCGATCACCCCGCGCCCGGCATACTCGACGGTGAACAGGACGCCCGGGACAAAGAACCGGAGCCGGCCATGAAGACTGCGTACCGTACAGGCGCGTCGACCCGGCCCCGACCCTCCAGCCGCTGACCAACTCGCTCTCCACGACCTGGTCCCCGCTGATGAAGG
>NZ_JBFBFB010000028.1:0-1318 GCF_040683935.1 Streptomyces sp. NPDC093085
GGGGGTGGGAGTCCTCATCTCGAAGCAGGCTTCCCGCTTAGATGCTTTCAGCGGTTATCCTTTCCGAACGTAGCCAACCAGCCATGCCCTTGGCAGAACAACTGGCACACCAGAGGTTCGTCCGTCCCGGTCCTCTCGTACTAGGGACAGCCCTTCTCAAGACTCCTACGCGCGCAGCGGATAGGGACCGAACTGTCTCACGACGTTCTAAACCCAGCTCGCGTACCGCTTTAATGGGCGAACAGCCCAACCCTTGGGACCGACTCCAGCCCCAGGATGCGACGAGCCGACATCGAGGTGCCAAACCATCCCGTCGATATGGACTCTTGGGGAAGATCAGCCTGTTATCCCCGGGGTACCTTTTATCCGTTGAGCGACGGCGCTTCCACAAGCCACCGCCGGATCACTAGTCCCGACTTTCGTCCCTGCTCGACCCGTCGGTCTCACAGTCAAGCTCCCTTGTGCACTTACACTCAACACCTGATTACCAACCAGGCTGAGGGAACCTTTGGGCGCCTCCGTTACCCTTTAGGAGGCAACCGCCCCAGTTAAACTACCCATCAGACACTGTCCCTGATCCGGATCACGGACCCAGGTTAGACATCCAGCACGACCAGAGTGGTATTTCAACGACGACTCCCCCCGAACTGGCGTCCGAAGTTCACAGTCTCCCACCTATCCTACACAAGCCGAACCGAACACCAATATCAAACTATAGTAAAGGTCCCGGGGTCTTTCCGTCCTGCTGCGCGAAACGAGCATCTTTACTCGTAATGCAATTTCACCGGGCCTATGGTTGAGACAGTCGAGAAGTCGTTACGCCATTCGTGCAGGTCGGAACTTACCCGACAAGGAATTTCGCTACCTTAGGATGGTTATAGTTACCACCGCCGTTTACTGGCGCTTAAGTTCTCAGCTTCGCCACCCCGAAGAGCAGCTAACCGGTCCCCTTAACGTTCCAGCACCGGGCAGGCGTCAGTCCGTATACATCGCCTTACGGCTTCGCACGGACCTGTGTTTTTAGTAAACAGTCGCTTCTCGCTGGTCTCTGCGGCCACCCCAAGCTCAGGATGCTAGACCCATCACCCAGAATGGCCCCCCTTCTCCCGAAGTTACGGGGGCATTTTGCCGAGTTCCTTAACCATAGTTCACCCGAACGCCTCGGTATTCTCTACCAGACCACCTGAGTCGGTTTAGGGTACGGGCCGCCATGAAACTCGCTAGAGGCTTTTCTCGACAGCATAGGATCATCCACTTCACCACAATCGGCTCGGCATCAGGTCTCAGACTCATGTGCGACGGATTTACCTACCGCACG